>DATAZL010000052.1:0-136272 GCA_036272055.1 Polyangiaceae bacterium
TCGCCGAAGGCGAAGCGAGCCCGCGAAGCGGCGGGGGGAGCAGTTCGCCAGCGAGCGAAGCGAGCCCGCGAAGCGGCGGGGGGAGCAGTTCGCCAGCGAGCGAAGCGAGCCCGCGAAGCGGCGGGGGGAGCAGTTCGCCGAAGGCGAAGCTGCGGGGGGCTAAGGCCCCCCATTAGTAGAGGCGTCCTCGCCTTCGGCGCGCGCTCCGCCTTCGCCGTCGATGGGGGGACCGGGCAGGCGCGTCCCGGGGACGATGCCGAGCACCTCGGCGAGACCCTGCGCCGCCGACGAGAGGTACCAGGCGTACATCAGCCCACCGAACCACCCGAGGAAGATGAGCCAGCCCCCGGTGGCGAGGACGGGGCGAATGACGTGCCGCCCGATGATGAAGAACCAGATCGAGTTGAGGGCGAACTTGGCGAAGCAGGTGTGGATGGAGATGCGCTTGGCTCGGTCGGCGCGAGCCTGCCATTCCCGGAAGGCGCCGATGGGGACCTGTGGAAAAGCGCGGGGATCGGTGCCGCGAATGTTGATTCGCCGCATCGCGAAGAGCCCCATCAGAACCAGGGCGATAATGTCCGTGGGATCGAGCGTCCACCCCGACTTCATGGGTCGGCTCCTTAGGCTCTTTCGCACCGGGGCGATAGGAGTTCCGCATCGACGCCAGCGTCGTCCCCGAGGCATCAAAGAAACGGAGCCACGCGAGCGAAGCGAGCCCGCGAAGCGGCGGGGGGAGCAGTTCGCCGAAGGCGAAGCTGCGGGGGGCTAAGGCCCCCCTTCCTGGTAAAGGTCCGGATTCCGGCGCCTGGCCTGACGCGGCGCGTAGACCTGGATTTCAGGCCAACACCGAGGTGGCGAGAGGCTAAGCTAGGCGAGAGTTCTCTCGACACGGTTCGCGCGGAACCCGGTCGAACGGACGACGAACATGAGCTTCGAGTTAGAGCGCGGCTCCACGCTCGGCGAATACGAGCTGCTCGTACGGATTGGCCGGGGCGGCATGGCGAGCGTGTGGGTTGCGCGCGGTAAGCCGAACCCGAACGAGGCGCAGCAGCTCATCGCCGTGAAGGCGATGCTGCCCGAGCTCGCGTCGAACACCGAGTTCCGGTCCATGTTCCTCGACGAGGGGCAGATCGTCGGGAGCATCGATCACCCCAACGTGGTGCGCGTGTACGACGTCGGTGAGGAGCAGGGCATCCTCTACATGGCGATGGAGTGGGTGGAGGGCGACTCCCTGCACACCCTGATCGCCGAGGCGAACAAGCGACGGCCCATCCCGCCGGAGGTCGCCGTCCGGCTCATCGCGGACACCGCCGCCGGTCTCCACGCCGCGCACGAGCTCCGGGGCTGGGACGGTCAGCTCAAGGAGATCGTCCACTGCGACGTGTCTCCGCACAACATCCTGATCGGCCTCGACGGCGGCGTGAAGCTCGTGGACTTCGGTGTCGCCGGTGCGATGAACACCATCAACACCGAGGACGAGATAAAGATCCGCGGCAAATTCGGGTACATGTCGCCCGAGCAAGCGCAGGCGAAGCCGCTCGACCGACGGAGCGACGTGTTCTCGCTCGGCATCGTGCTCTTCGAGCTGACCACCGGCTACCGCCTCTTCCGCGGCCGTGACGACCGGCACACGCTCGAGCTCGTCACCTGGGGGAAGATCCCGAAGCCGTCGCAGGTCATCTCGCGTTACCCCGAGCGCCTCGAGACGATCGTCATGAAGGCGCTCGATCGCGACATCGAGCGCCGTTACCAGACGGCGGAGGAGTTTCGCGACGCGCTCGAGAGCTATCTCGTCGAGGAGCGCATCCTCGTCCCGGCCGCCGGCGTGAAGGGTCTCCTCAAGCGGGTGCTCGGCGCCAGGATCGACCAGCGCCGGCAGCAGATCCGCGGCGCGATCAAGTCGCTCGAGGGCGCCGCCTACGTCGCGACGAGCCTCGTGTCGGAAGACACCGTCGTCGGCATGGGAGACGACGACGTGATCAGCGTCAACGTCGCGCCGAGTGATCCGCCGAGCAACCCGAGTTACCCCCGCTCCCCGTCATCGGGCAGCCTGGGCGCCGCATTCCTTCCGAGCGAAGGCTCGACGAGCGGCGTGCAGACGCTCAGCCAGCCGTCACCGCCGCCGCAGCGCCCGAACAGGTTCGTCCTGCTCGGCGCGGTGCTCGGCGTGGTCCTCGCCGGCGCGGCGGTGCTCCTCGTCAGGCTTCGCGCGCCGAGGCCCGAGGTGCACGAGGTAGGGCACGTCGCAGCCGCGTCGAGCGGCATCGAGCTCACCGCGGCGCGTGCGACCGAGCGAACTGCGCCGAGCACTGCTCCGGAGATCGAAGGGCAGAGCCTCGACAGCTTGCCGTCCGATCAGCCGATGACGCAGGGCGACAGGTCGCGACCGGCCGTCGCCGGCACCGGCGCGCAGAAGTCGGCCGGCGTGGAACGCATGGTCCACGACATGGAAGCGCAGAAGACGACGGCCCCGCCGTCGGGAGCCGTTCCCGCGAAGGTCACGCTGACCGAAGAGCGCGACCGGGAGCGCGTCAGCGCGATCGCCAACGGCGTGAACCTCGATGATCGCACCGCCGATCCCGCGCAGCCCGCGCAGGAGAGCGACTACGACAAGGCGACCGCGGCGTCCCAGCTCGCGCACGCCGCGCTGCTCGCCAGCGTCTGTCGCCGTCCCGGCGGTGACAGCGGAGCGGGCCGCGCGCTCGTGACGCTCGCGCCGAACGGCACCACCCAGAGCGTGACGATCAAGGGCAAGCTCTCCGGCACGCCGGTCGGCGACTGCGTCGCGCAGCAGTTCAAGTCGGTGCGCATCCCGCCCTTCACCGGAAACCCGGTGACGCTGCTCAAGTCGTTCGTCGTTCCCGACGAGTCGTGAAGCGGCGCGGGGCGCGGCGGGGGAGCGCCCGGAACCACTTCACACGCGCGCCACTACTGCGAGCCGCCGTCTTTCTTCCACGGCACGCAGCCGGTGTTGTTGAAGTTCACGCCGCAAGCGTTGCCCGTGAGACAGCAACCCACCGCGCCAGCCGGGAAGGCACAGAAGCTCGCCTTGCACGAACCTCCGTCCTGCTTGAACGTCGCCTGCGTGTCTTCCGATGCGCACGCCGACAGGACCCCCAGTCCGACGAACCCAGCCACGAGCAGAACGACGAACTTCGCTGCCATCCGCTTCATCACGAATCTCCGCGCTCCTCGGTTCGACTGGTGACGACTCGCCGTCACGTGATGTCGCCGGGAAAGCAATATCAGGATAGCTCACCCGTCGTGTAGTTCGCCAGTCGCCGAGGGTGGACACGGTGAGTGCAAATGTATCCGGCAAGCAGTGTGGGCACATTGCTCGACGGCGACACGCTGTGCGTCACTGGATGGAACGTCGTTACAACCGGCGTCGTGATGGACGCTATTTGCACAGCGCTCCGGCTGTTCAGACGAACGCCGCGGGGAGCTCGCAGATCTCGACGCGATCGCGTCCGTCGTTCTTCGCCACGTAGAGCGCCTGGTCGGCGCGCTCTATCCACGCCGCAGCAGTTTCACCCGGCACGAGGGAAGCGACGCCGACGCACACCGTCACCGCAAAAGTGTTACCGCGGTGCTCTATGGTCATCGAGCGCACGGCCTTGCGGAGCCGCTCCGCCATAGCGCGAGCGTCCTGCAGGGACGCGTCCATGAGCACCACCGCAAACTCCTCGCCGCCGTAGCGCGCCACGAAGTCTTCCTTGCGCAGGAAGGTGCGGAGGAGACACTCGGAGACGCGACGGAGCGCCTCGTCGCCGGTCGGATGCCCGTAGGAGTCGTTCAGGCGCTTGAAATGGTCGATGTCGACCATGAGGAGACTCGGCGGCGCGCCGAGGAGCAGCCCGAGATCCGATATCCGGGTCACGTGCTCGTCGAACCCGGCGCGATTGTAGAGACGCGTCAGACCGTCGATCGTTGCGCGCTCGCGGGCTTGCAAGAGCTCGCCCCGGATGCTCCGTAGCTGGTCGGCGAGCGCCTCGATCTGTGCCCGGTGACGTTCCTGCCGCTTCTCTATCGAGGCGTTGACCACCGTGGCGAGCTTCGTGGCGGTCGTCTTGATGCGTCCGATGTCGTTCGACGACAGCGCATCGGAGAGCTGCACGAGCTGGCTCTTGGCGGCCGCGTCGGCGGCGCGGTCGTCGACGACGGTCGTACGGACGCAGCGCGCGAAGGTGTCTATGGCCCCGCGGAGCGTCGCCATGCTGGTGCGCACGAACACCGACTCGTTCCGGCGATGCTCCTCGAAGAAGCGACGGACGCCTCCGAAGTCGCGCTTCGGCGCGCCGCCCTTCCCTTCCCCGTCCCCGCCGCCGAGGAGCTGGGACGCCCACCGCTCGCAGTCTTCCTTGATCTGGGACGCTTCGCGTCCCTCGACGTCGAAGGCGTGCTCGCCATACCGCTTGATGAGCGCGGCGACGGTGTCGAGCGCGCGATCGAAGTCGTTCGCGCTCGCCGCCGGGACCGACATGTGGGTGACGGGAGGCGGATCTACCGATTTGCGTTTGAAGAGCATTCGCCCGCACGTAGAGAACGGCAGCGTCGCTCGTCGACTTGAGGAAATGTCCGTGAAGCGCTCGGATCACGGGAGCTCGCGGGTGCCGAGGTGGGCAGGGCGCGGTGATTCGACGCGGTCATGCGCCGGGCCGTGGTGGCCGTTCCTCGAGATGAACCCATGCGTCGCCTATCGAAGTCGGCCGCGTCCCTGCTCACTCGTGCTCGCACGATAATTTTTCCCTCCGGGGTGAAGTCGATACAAAGTGAAGGGATGCTCCGACTCGAGCGCTGGCTCGTCGAGGAACCCGAGGGCAAGCCCGCCGTACCGAGCCTGCACTCCGCACTCGCCGAGACGT
This sequence comes from Polyangiaceae bacterium, assembly GCA_036272055.1. GTDB lineage: Bacteria > Myxococcota_A > Polyangia > Polyangiales > Polyangiaceae > DASZVB01. The sequence continues at coordinate 4,866 of DATAZL010000052.1, forward strand.
TCGCCCACTTCGCCCACGGTAAGCCGCCCGTCGCCGCAGCTGCGATCGACAGCGCGGTCGTCCTCGACGACGGGACCGGCCATCCCTGGACGGTGCGCATCCGCCGCGGGAAATTCTCGCTCGAGGCCGGACGGAGCCGCGACGCCGAGACGACCATCACGAGCGACCCGCTGACCCTCGCCGGCATCGTGCGCGGCAAGCGGAGCGGCATCGAGCCGTACCTGCGCGGCCGCCTTCACGTGCGCGGGAACCTCTCGCTCGCGCTGAAGCTCGACGGCGTGTTCGATCGACGCGAGCGTCCGGTCGATCGTCTCGAGCCGCGCCGCGTCTCGGCGGCGGGGATCGACACCTTCTACGTCGAGATCGGCGAGGGACCGCCCGTCATCGTCCTTCACGGGCTCGCGATGACGAACGCCTCGATGATCTCCACGGTGATGTCCCTGTCGAAGACTCACCGCGTGCTCGCCCCCGATCTGCCCGGCTTCGGTGACTCCGAGAAGGCCGACGGCGCGTACGATCCGGCGTTCTTCGCGCGCTGGCTCATCGCGTTCATGGACGCGACCGGCATCGACCGGGCCTACCTCGTCGGCAACTCGATGGGCGGCCGCATCGCGATCGAGACCGCGCTCGTCGCTCCTCACCGGGTCGAGAAGCTCGCGCTCTTCGCCGCGTCGATGGCGTTCCGGAAGAACCGACAAGCGGTCCCACTCGTGCGGCTTTCCATTCCCGAGGCGGCCGTCGTTCCCCTTCCGGTGCTCGGCGTTCACGTACGCCACGCGCTCCGTCTGCTCTTCGCGAACCCGGCCCGCCTTCACGCCGGCTGGTACGACGCCGCCGTCGACGAGTTCTTGCGCGTCTTCAAGGAGCCGCGGGCGCGCGTCGCGTTCTTCAAGGCCGCTCGACAGATTTACCTCGAACGTCCCTTCGGTCCGCAGGGCTTCTGGGAGCGCCTCAAGGCGCTGTCGGTGCCGGCGCTCTTCGTGTGGGGCGAGCGCGACCGGCTCGTGCCTCCGTCGTTCGCGCGCCACGTCGAGGAAGCCGTGCCGCACGCGCGCTCCGTCCTCATCGAGGACTCCGGGCATTTCCCGCAGATCGAGCACGCCGAGCTGACGAACCGACTCGTTCACGACTTCTTCGAGCAGGGCGATGCCGCCATACCGCGACGCGTAAGAGGCTGAGCAGCCCTCGCGCAGCGAGCTCGGACGTTCGCGAAAGTGAGCGCGGCGAGCCATCCGTGAGCGCCAGGGGCATATCGTTCGACGTCATCGAACGCGAGCGTGCAGACATCGAGCGCCGCGCGCTATCACGTGGCCGTGCAGCGGTCCCTGGACCGCGGTAGACGAAGACGATGAACCTGGCCTCCCTGGCCGAGCAGAACCTCGCTGAGCACGGTGAGTACGAGCGACTCGTCTTCGAGGGCCGCGGCCACACGAACCGCGAGCTCCACGAGCGGAGCTGCCGTCTCGCGACTGCGCTGCACGCGCTCGGGCTCTCGCCCGGCGACAAGGTCGTCGTCATGATGACGAACTGTCCCGAGGTGTTCGTGTCGTACGCCGGCATCTGGCGTGCGGGGCTAGTCGCGATCCCGGTTCTGTTCCTGCTCGACGCGAACGAGGTCCGCTACATCCTGAAGGACTCCGAGGCGAAGGCCGTGTTCACGTCGCCCGAGACGTTCGAGAAGGTGCACGCCGCGGCGCGGGGCTTACCGGTGCGCATCGTCGTCACCGGCGGAGACGACGCGCTCCCCTCCGGAGCTCTCGGATTCGACGCGCTCGTCGCGGCTCACGAGCCACTCGAACAGGTCGTGCCGCGGCAGGACCACGACATCGCGACGATCCTTTACACGAGCGGCACGACGGGACGCCCGAAAGGCGTCGTGCAGACGCACAGAAATCTTTACGCGAACGCGATGAACGGCTGGAACAGCGCGAAGACCCATCGCGCGGGCGAGACGGGCTTGCTCGTCTTGCCGCTCGCGCACACCTTCGGGCTGAGCGCGGTGCTCAACGGTTACTTGTTCGGCACCCGCGCCGTCCTGATGCGGTGGTTCGCGGCGGAAGAAGTGCTCGCGCTGATCGAGAAGCATCGCGTGAAGGCCATGTCCGGCGTGCCGACGATGTTCGTGTACATGCTCGCGCATCCGAACGCGTCGAAATACGATACGTCGTCGGTCGAACGCTGGCTCGTCGGAGCGGCGCCGATGCCGATGGCGCAGCTCGAGGAGTTCGAGCGCAAGTTCGGCGGGACGATGTACGTCGGCTACGGCCTCACCGAATCGTGCCCTGGCGTCGCGGTGGAGCGCGAGGGAATGCCGCGAAAGCCCGGTTCCACCGGCGTCGCGCTCGAGGGAGTGACGATCCGCGTCATCGACGAGCAAGGTGACGAGCTGTCTCGCGGCGAGATCGGCGAGATCACCGTCAAGGGCGAGAACGTGAGCCCCGGTTATTACAAGAACCGCGAAGCGACGACAGAGGCGTTCCGTGACGGCTGGCTGCTCACCGGCGACATGGGTTACCTCGACGAAGACGGGTATCTGTTCGTCGTCGAGCGCAAGAAGGACCTGATGATCCGCGGCGGCTTCAACGTCTATCCGAAGGACGTCGAGGAGGTCATCTACCATCATCCCGCGGTGCGCGAAGCGGCGGTGGTCGGCGTCCCCGACTCGCTGATGGGCGAAGAAGTGTGCGCCTATGTGGTCAAGAAGGACGGCGCCGACGTCACCGAGGCAGCCATCATCCAGCACTGTCAGTCGAAGCTCGCGAAGTACAAGACTCCGCGCTACGTGGAATTCGTTTCTGCGCTGCCGAAAACGAGCATCGGAAAGATCCAGAAGAAGGAGCTCCGTCGCGCAGCAGCAGAAAAATATGCGCGTTGATCAATTTTCGATCGTTCTCGCAGTGCGTCGAGCGTCGCGGCCAATGAACGACGTCACGTGAGCGAGCGAGCGAGCGAGCGAGCGAGCGAGCGACGATTGCTGCGAGTAACCAAGCGGGTGACGGCGATGGAGTAGTCACAGCATTGACCCCGTCGGCTATGCTGCGGCTTCATGTCCTTCGCACGGACCAGCGTCACCAGCGCATCATTGATCCTCGTCGTGTCCGCCACACTGGTGGGCGCGTGCAGCAGCGACTCCAACGACGCGCTCTTCTCTCGCGAAGAGCCGACGGGCACGGGCGGCGTCGGCTCCGCCGGCGGTGCCGGCAGCGCGTCCTCCGGCGGCCAAGCGAGCGGCGGTATGCAGCCGCAGGGTGGCGCCTCGGCCGGCGGCAGCGGCGCCACGTCCACTGGCGGCAGCGCGGGCTCCGAGCAAGACGACACCGGGGGCACGATGTCCGCCGGCGGTTTCGTCAATCCCGGCTCCGACGGCGGCGCGGGCTCGAGCGGCGGCGCAAAGGGCTCCGGCGGCGCAAAGGGCTCCGGCGGCGGCTCCCTCGACGCCGGGTCGGACGGCGGCAGCAGTGGAGCCGACGATGACGCTGGCAATGCCGGGGGCAATGGCGACGCGGGACCGGGTCCGTCCACCGGCGGCGTCCCGAACGACGCGATGGTTCGCTGTGGAACGACGAGCTGCAGCAAGACGGCGGGCGAGGTGTGCTGCATCCGCGACACGGCGATGCGTGGCCCCGTCGCGACGTGCGAGAAGGACGGCGCGATGTGCGACCGCGTCTTCCGTTGCGACGGCGACGCCGACTGCGCCCACGGTGAGCACTGCTGCATGGATTTCGCGAGCTCCCCGACGATGCCGAGCAGCGCATGCAGCGCGCGTGCGTGCGACGCGCCGCTCGCGTGCAGCGTGCCGTCCGACTGCGGCCACGGGCAGACCTGCTGCGGCTCCATCGGCACCGTGCCCATGGCCGGCGTCAAGTACACGAGCCTGACGTGCGCGAGCTCGTGCACCGCCGGCTCCGCGACGTTCTGCACGGACGGCGCAGCGTCGTCGTGCGGGGTCACCACGAGCTGCCAGCAAAGCTCGACCCTGCCGCCCGGCTACTTCGTCTGTCGCTGAAGGCAGGGCAGGCGGCGTCCAGTTCTCAGCGCCGCTTCTTGCGGTGGCTCGGTGGTAGCGCGCGGCCCTCTTCGATGGCCTCGCGGAGCGAGCGCTCGACCTCTTGAGCGAAGACGAGTCGCACGGCGTCCACACCCGCCGAGCGGAGAGCGAGGAGCGAGCGCGTCACCTGCTCGGGTCCCTCGGCGTCCTGGGCGCGCCGCACGAAGTACTGCACGAGGTCGTCGGCCGCGCGGCTGAGCTGCTTGCGCAGGATCTCGTGCGCGATCTTCGCCTCCTCCATAGGCACGCCGGCGCGCTCGAGACCGAGTGCGATCTGGAGCATGCCGGGGCTCGGGATGAAGTACGTGACCGGCGACGTCGCGGTCTCCCGGCGGATCAGGTTGAGGCGCGCGAGATCGGCGACGAGCCCCGGACGCATCGGCGGACCGAGGAGCTGCTCGAGCTCTTCTTCGGTGCAGACGCGCGGCCGATCGTCGGTCCATGGCGCGCGGAGCTGCTCGCCGACGCCGAGCCACTCCGAGACGGACACATCACCGCCCTCGGTTCGCTGGAACAGATCGCGGATCGCGCGGAGGCTGAGCCCGCGATCTTGCATGTGCGCGACGAGGCGGAGCCGCTCGGCGTGTGACTCGTCGTAGTACGCGATCCGCCCTCGCCGGACCGGCGGCGCGAGCGCGCCCTTGGCCTGGTAGAAGCGGATCGTGCGGCTCGGGACGCCGGTCTGCGCGGCGAGTTCGTCGATGGTGTAGCCGCCCGTCGAGGCGCCCGCAGGGGCGTTTTCAGGCTCATTTTCGGGTTGGCCGGCCATTTGTCGGCGACACCTTACACCGTGACAGTATTCACTGTCAATGACGTGACCTTGGCTCCGGCGACCGGGGTCCGGTGTCGACCAGGTGTCAGGCGCACAGTGCCGCGTAGCTCGTGGGTGACGGCCGTGAAAGCGCCGGGAAACTTCTCACGAACGATGTCGAACATGGATTGCGCGATCGAATGCGTCCGACCAAAAGAGTGGTCACAACCAAGATGAGCATAGCGGTCATCTCCGATCTGCACCTCGGTCCTGGCGACCGAAGCGACCTGTTCCGGCACGAGGACGCCGAGTTTCTGAAGTTCCTGCAGTTTCTCGAGAGCGGGTTCGAACGCATCGTCCTCCTCGGTGACATCTGGGAAACGCTCACCGACACCTGGCCGGGCACTCCTGCCCAGGCTCTCAAGCGCGCTCGCGAGGCTCACCCCGAGATCGCGCGTCGCTTCGAGCGGCCCCAGTACACCTACATCCACGGCAATCACGACATCGTCGCCGGCGCGTCCGAGGGCGTGCCCGAGGAGGTCGTGCTCACCCACGGCAAGACCCGCATCCTGCTCACCCACGGGCATCACCACGACATGCTCATCCGGCGCGCACGCTGGGCTTCGGAGTTCGGGGTGTGGCTCGGCGGGTGGATCCTGCGGCTCGGCCTCGCGTCCGTGTACCGCGTGTTCGACGCGCTCGATCACTTCCGCTCCGGCATCGCCCCCGACCCGAGCCGCTGTACGTTCCAGCGCTGGGCGGTCGCTCTCGCGAGGCACCGGCAAGCGGACGTCGTCGTCACCGGTCACACGCACGTTCCCCTCCGGACCGAGCATCCGGACGCGCTGTTCCTGAACAGCGGCTCCTGCGCCGACGGGCGCTTCTCGTTTCTCAGCCTCGACCCTGCACGCGGCAACTACGCCGTTCACGCGGCATGGTGACCGACGCGCCCGCGACGACCCGGCGTGGCTCTCCGCTCATCGCCTGGGCGGCGGGCGGCGCGGCGTCGCTCGCGCTCCTCGTTGCGAGCTTTCGCGACGTGAACCTCGACCGGGTGGTGTCTCTGCTCGGTGGGCTCGGCTTCTGGACGCCGCTGCTCGTCCTGCCGTCCTTCGCGGCGCTCGTGCTCGAGTCGCATGCGTGGCAGGCCGGCCTCGGGCTCGCCGGGCATCGTCCGCGGCTCGTGCCGCTGCTCGGCGTTCGCGTCGCGAGCGAGTCGATCGGCGGCGTTCTGCCGCTCGGTGCCGTCTGGGCGGACGCGCTGAAGCCGTCTCTCCTGTCGACCCGCTGCGGCCTGCCGATGCCGGCAGGCGTCGCCGCGATCGCGATCCGGAAGTACCTCCTCGTGCTGTCGCAGGCCGGATACCTGGCCCTCGCGTTCATCCTCGGCCACGAGGCGCTCCGGCGCGGATTTTCCCACGCGACGGGCATGCCGGCGCTCTCTCTCGTCGCTCCGATCGCCGCGTGTGCGCTCGCGGGCGTCGCGACGACGATGGCGGCGCTCCTCGGGCGCGGCGGCGCGTTCCGTGGGCTCGTCGACCGTCTGGCTGCGTCGCGCCTTCGGTTCGTCGCAGATCGCGCGACGCGGCTACGTCTCGGCGCGCTCGGCACCGACGACGTCGCCTCCGCGTTCTTCCGGACGCCGTGGCACGAGCGCGCTCGCCCGGTCTTCGTCTGCCTCGCAGCGTGGCTCTGCGAGGCGACCGAGACCTGGCTCGTCCTCCGTGCCCTCGGCGCGGGGCTCGAATGGGGCGATGCCGTCGGCGTCGAGGCGCTCGTCGTCCTGTCACGTCACCTGCTCCCCTTCCTGCCCGGCGGCCTGGGCGTGCAGGAGCTCGGCTACACGGCGCTGCTCGCCGGCGTCGGGTGCGACGTCGAGCGCGCAGCGTCCCTCGTGGTCCTGAAGCGACTGCGCGAGGCGACGTGGATCGCCGTCGGCGCTCTCGTGCTCACCGGCGCGGGTTCGCGGTGGGCACGAGAGCGCATGCCCGTCACTGCGTGACGCGTCCGGCCGCTCTGGTTGCCACTTCCACGCCACCGAGTCTTTGCTTTGCGTTCACCGGAGGTTCGGCGACGCGTCACGTGGGGCCGGCACGCTGTAGATCATGTCGTTCCGGAGCCAGAGCGCGCGTCACTTCTCGCTCGCTGCACTGGGAGTCGCCACGGTCCTCGCCGCTTGCGCCGAGCGCCCCGCGGCACGGCCACTCGCGCGACCTACCGCCGGCCTCGATTCGCGAACGGCCGTCCTCGTCGCGATCGACGGCGTGAGGTGGCAAGAGGTGTTCGGCGGCGTCGAGGTCGCGCTCGCCGATCAGAAGGGGCTCGACGCACGGGAGCGCCTCGACGCGGCGCACCTGGTGCCGAATCTCCATCGACTCATGACCTCGGACGGTGCCGTGGTGGGAGCGCCCTCGTCGTCGGCGCCCATGCGCGCGTCGGGGCCGAACTTCGTGTCGCTGCCCGGCTACATGGAGATGCTCACCGGTCGCCGCGACACGGGCTGCACGAACAACGCCTGCGGCGACGTCCCTTTCTCGACGATCGCCGACGACGTCGCCGACCACGGCGGCACCGCGGCCGTCGTCGCGTCGTGGCCGGGCATCCTGCACGCCGCGACGTCCACGCGCGGGCACGTCGCGACGTCCATCGGCCGTCACGGGGGCGACGACGACGCGTTCAAGGCCGACCCCAACGTGGCCGCGCTGCTCCACGACGGCGAGTCCGCCGGCCCCGGCCCAGGCGAGGACGACTTCCGCCTCGATGCGAGCACCGGGGAGCTTGCGTGTGCGTACCTGGAGGCGCGCCGTCCGGCGTTCCTCTTCGTGGGCCTCGGCGAGACCGACGAATATGCGCATCGGGGCGATTATCGCGCTTACCTGAAGGCGCTCCACGACGCCGACACCGTCGTGGGCAGGCTCGCCGCCGTCGTCGCCGCCCTGAACGGCGACGGGCATCCGTCCACTCTGCTGGTCACTACCGACCACGGCCGAGCGAACGGCTTCTCGAGCCACGGCGGTGATCACCCCGAGTCGGCTCAGGTCTGGCTGGTGGCGTCGGGTGCCGGCATCCGGGCGCGCGGCGCGACGACGTCCGCCGCTCCGCGTCGCCTGTCCGACGTGGGACAGACGGTCCGGCGCGTCCTCGGGCTCCCGGGCGTCGAGGCCGCTCCCGCGGGTGCGGTCCTCTCCGAGCTCTTCACCGCTCCGGGGGCGTCGGTCGCGAGCCGCTGAGGGCCGCACGCTCGTCGCGCACGGCCCGTCGCGGCGCTTGCTACGGGTGGAACACCAGCGTGGTGACGCTGTTCGCCGGCATCGTGTAGCTGAAGGCGTTCGTCGCCACCTTCGTCAGGGCGTTGCCCTTCACGGGCTTCGACGCGCCGCTCGTCAGGGCGTACACGTCGGCGCCCCCCAGCGACGCGGTGTGCTTCAGCGTGATGCCGGCCTTCTGGGACGACCCTTGCTTGTTGATCGCGACCACGACGACGTTCGTCCCGTCGGCGCTCGCGACGCTGGCGTACACGCTGCCCTTGTCGCTCGCCGACGTGGTCGCGCTGACCGAGGTGTCCCCGAAGACGGCTCCCTTGCCGTCGTAGTTCCGGAACATGGCGAAGCCGGCAAAGATGTAGGCGCTGCTCCCGGAGAGCTCCCACATCGTGGCGGCGAACATCCCTTCCCGGCCGAAGATGCCGAGCACGTCGGCCTGGGCGATGCCGCCGGAGATGTCGCCGCCCGCGCCGTAGTTGTACTCACTGATGGAGAGCTTCGTGCCCGGGTAGTGGTCGGCGATCTTCTTCATCAGCCGGGGGATGAGCTCGATCGGGCCGTTGACGTTCTGCTCGACCCAGCTCGTCTCCTGGTAGCCGGTGTCCCAGAGGGACCGCGGCGCCTGGAGTCGCGCGGCGACCTCACCCGCGCTCGTGCCGTCGTCGATGATGCGTTTGTTGTCGCCCGTCGCTTCCGGGTACCAGTGGACGTCGAGCACGTCGAGGAGGCGCTTGCCCGCCGTCTGCTCGGCGGCCTTCATCCCGTCGAGATAGAACTCGAGAAAATCGCGGTTGTTCGCGTCGGGAGCGCTCTGCAAATTGACGTAGCCCGCCCAGCCGTAGCTCGCGGGTCCGAAGACCAGCGCCTTCGGCGCGACGGCCTTGATCGCCGAGGAGTAATCGGTCGAGCGCTGGATCATCTCCGCGTACGTCGCCGGCTTCGGGTGGATCTCGCTGTGCGTGCTCGACCAGAGGTCGGGCTCGTTGTCGAGCATGTAGAAGATCCGGCGCGCGGGGTCCGTCTGGGCGTTGGGGAACTGGCTCTCGAGCCACGACACGAACTCGTCGGCGTACACCTTCGAGTCGCCGGTGTTCGGCGGGTAGGCGAACGCGCTCCCTTTCTTGGCGATGATCGGGAAGAAATGCTGCGCGATGACGGAGTCGCTTCCGGGCTGTGAAGTGACGGGGCCGCTCGTGTCGGCCGAGACCCAGCCGGCTGTGGGCACCGTCATGATGATGCTCGCGCCCGCGTCGCTCGCCGTCTTGACGGCCTGCTTCATCGGATCGCCGGCGGTCTTGCTCGAGCTGATGTTCGTGTCGTTCTCGTACATGTAGTCGGAGCCGGCGTTCGACGCGTTGTTCTCCCAGTTGTACGCGGTCAGGCGGTTACCGCCGACGCGCGTCAGGGTGAGGCCCTTTGCTTCCGCCGCGAGGTTCCCCTGGTTGGTCCCGTAGATGTATGGCGAGATGGCGTGCCGGGCCGCGGTGGTGTCGACGGTGAAGAGGACGTCGTGCGCGCCGGGATCGCCGGGCGAGGTGACCATGCCGCCCCCGGTGCCCTGTCCGCCGGTGCCGGCGCTCGCGCCACCGCTGTTCGCACCGCCTGCGCCCGGAGCCGTCCCTCCCCCACCGGACGTCCCACCGGTGCTCGACACGTCGCCTCCGGTGCCGCTCGACACGACGCCACCCGAGCCGTTCGTGACGTTGCCGCCGCTACCGGACGAGCCCTTGCCGGCAGCGCCCGTCCCGGTGCCGCCACTTGCGCTGGCGCCGCCCGTGCTGCCGCTCACGCCGCCGTTCGCGCCGGAGCCGCCGAGACCACCGGCGCCGGATTCGTCGCCGTTCGAGCTGCTGCCGCAACCCGCGACGAGCAGGAGAACGAACATCGACGCGAGACTCTGCCGAGGGGGATGATTCATGGGGCCTCCAGATTGGAACTAGTACCGCCAGCCCATTCCAGGAGCTCAGGAACTTTCGCCGCCGGTCAGGTCGGGGCGCCGCGATTCAGCACGAGCCAGTAGAGGCCGAGCTGCCGCGTTGCCTCGACGAACTGAGCGAAGTCCACCGGCTTCTGTATGAAGCTGTTTGCACCGAGATCGTAACTCGCCACGATGTCCCGTTCCTCGTTGCTCGAGGTCAGGATCACCACGGGGACGCGCTTCATGTGCTCGTCTGCCCGGACCTTGCGCAGGACATCGAGTCCCGACACCTTCGGGAGGTTCAGATCCAGCAAAACGATCTCCGGCATCGGAAGTCGTCCGGCCTGCCGCTCTTCGCCGATGAGATATTCGAGGGCCTCGGCGCCGTCACGCAGCACCACGACGTCGTTGCCGATGCTGCTCTTCCGGAATGCCCGGAGGGTCAGCTCGATGTCGTCGTCTCTGTCCTCGACCAGCACGATGATGCCGCTGCGCATGCTCAACCCTCGCTCTCTTTGCCGGGAGTTGGAAAGGTAAAGTGCACGGTGGCACCGGCACCGACTCTTCCGTCTGCCCAGACTCGACCGCCGTGCCGGTCGACGATGCGCTGGACGGTCGCGAGCCCGATGCCCGTCCCCGGGAAATCGATGTCCGTGTGAAGGCGCTGGAATGCGTTGAAAAGCCGCCCCACGTGCTCGGGATCGAAGCCCGCGCCGTTGTCGGAGATCCGGAAGACTCTCTCCCCGTCCTCCTCGCTGCAGGTGAACGCGACGCGCGCGCGCGCCGTCTTGCCGGTGAACTTCCAGGCGTTGCCGAGCAGATTGTCGAGGAGGATCTCGGCGAGCCCGCGGTCCATGTCCGCGAAGAGCCCTTCCTGGATCACGAAGCTCACCTCGCGCTCGGTGTTCGTCTTGGAGAGGACCTGCGCCACTCGCCGCGCGAGATGGGTGAGATCGACCCACTCGCGGCGGATCTCCACCCGCTCCACGCGTGACAGCTTGATCATGTCGTCGATGAGCTCGCCCATGCGCTTCGCCGCGGTGCGTACGCGGTTCAGGTACTCGCGCCCCTTCGGATCGAGTCGGTCGGCATGGTCCTCGAGGAGCGCCTGGCTGAAACCGTCGACGCTTCGTAGCGGCGCTCTCAGGTCGTGCGAGACGGAGTAGCTGAAGGCTTCGAGCTCCTTGTTCTTTCGCCGGACGTCGGCGAGGAGCGTCGCGCGCGTGCGTGCGAGCTCGAGCGCCCCGCGCTCCGCGACCTTTCGCATTCGCGACATCTCGAGATGCGTCCGGACGCGGCTCAGGAGCTCCCGCGCGGAGAATGGCTTCACGAGGTAGTCGTCGGCACCGCTCTCGAGCCCCTCGATCACCGCCTCTTCGCCAGCGCGTGCGGAGAGCAGCACGACGGGGATGGTGCGAGTCCCGACGTCTTCACGGATCGCGGCGAGCAGCTCGAAGCCGCCCATCCTCGGCATCATGACGTCGCTCAGCACGAGGTCGGGCGGATTCTTCCGTATCTTCTCGAGCGCATCCACGCCGTCGACTGCCGCTTCGACGTGCCAGCATTCGGCGAGCAGGCGGACGAGGTAGTCGCGCATGTCGCGGTTGTCGTCCACGACGAGAATGTCGCCGCCCTTCGCGACCGCTCCCGTTGCCGTCACCGGAGCGGGGCTCGGCACGTGCGCCGGCGGCGAATCCACGGAGACTTCTTGCCATTGATGTGCCTCGACGACGTGCGACGAGGGGCGCGTCGCGCCGTCGAGCGGTCGCTCGGCGCCGATCCGGTCCTCCGGGAGGTGAGCCTTGCCACGCGGGATGGTGACGCTGAACGTCGCGCCGCTGCCCTCCTCGCTCTCCACGGTGACCTGACCGCCATGGAGCTTCGCGAGCTCCTGGACGAGCGCGAGGCCGATACCGGTGCCTTCGAAGCTCCGCCCGCGAGCCCCTTCAACGCGGTGAAAGCGCTCGAAGACGTGTTCGAGCTCCTGTGCGGGAATACCGGTGCCGGTGTCCGCGACCGACAGCACGACGGCGCACTCGGTCGCCCTCGTCGCGACGGTGATCGTACCGCCGAACGTGAACTTGAACGCGTTCGAGACGAGATTGAGGACGATCTTCTCCCACTGACTCCGGTCGACGTAGACGAGCTCCGGGAGCGCGGGGCAGTCGATGACGAGCTGCATTCCTGCGCCCTCGACGAGGGGGCGGAACGAATCGGCGAGCCCGGCCGTCAGGGTGGCAAGCTCCGTCGGCTCGAACGACACCTGGATACGTCCCGACTCGAGTCGCGCGAAGTCGAGGACGCTGTTGACGAGCTTTAGCAGCCGGAGAGCGTTCCGGTGAACCGCGTCGAGATCGGCGCCCTCGAGGACCCGAGTGCCGCGGGAAAGCGCATCCTCGATCGGACCGAGTATCAGCGTGAGCGGCGTCCGGAATTCGTGGCTCACGTTGCTGAAGAACGTCGTCTTGGCACGATCGATCTCGGCCAGCGCCTCGGCGCGCCGTCGCTCTTCTTCGTAAGCGCGCGCGTTCGCCAGCGCGTTGCTCACCGTCGCCGCGACGAGATCACAGAAACCGCGATACGGATCGGAGAGGGTCAGACGCGGGCTGATGCCAGCGATGAGCACGCCCGCCGGCGTCTCGCTGCCGGGCTGCGTGATGGGAAGGACGAACGCGATATTCGGGAGCTCGGGGTAAGGGCCTACCTTCCGCTCGAGACTGCGCAGATCCACGTTGTCTATCTGGCGAGCGACGCCCGAGCGAACGACGTCCGCGAACGGCCACGCCGAGTCCTTCGCCGATAGATCTACCTTCGTCGGGCTGAAGGGCGTCCCGGGGCCGAGCCCCGTGTGACCGACCAGCGTCGCGCCCCTTCGCTCGGCGTCCACCTGGTAGAGGAGCACGAACGGGAGATCGAGGTTCGACTCGTCGAAGATCTGGATGGAGAGGCCGAACACCTCGTCCGCCGTCTTCGCCTTGCTCGTCTTGTTCGCGAGGTCGCGCAGGGTCCGCGTCCGTCGCTCGGAGAGCATCTGGCTCGTCATCTCGTTCACGGGATGGAAGAGGCCGCCGACGCTCCCCGACTCGTCGGTGATCGGGCTGAACGAGAAGTTGAACCACGTCTCCTCGAGGAAGCCGTAGCGATCGAGGAACATGCGCATCTTCTCGAGGTACGCGCTCTTGCCGGACCACGCGGCGACGTACGCATCACCGATGACCGGAAACGCCGAGGCCCAGCACTCGCGGTAGTCTTGCCCCATCGAACCGGGGTGCTTCGCGCCGCAGATCGGCCAGTAGCCGTCGTTGTAGATCTGCACGTGCCCTGTGCCCCACGAGAGCGAGATCGGCGAGTTCGACGCCTGCACGAGGCTCACGGTGGTGCGCAAGCTCTGCGGCCAGGACGCCATCGGGCCGAGCGCGGTCCTCGACCAATCCATCGTCTTGATGAGCTTTGCCATCTCGCCGCCACCGACGAGCCACTCACCCTGTGAGGCCAGGCGTCCCCCGTCCATGTGTGGTCCTGTCATTGCCGGCGCAGCAGGAGCCGCCCTGCAGCAAAACTATAGAGCGGTAATTCCGCTCGAATCAAGGAGCGTCACTGTCGCCTCCGCCTCCTCTCCAGACCTCTTCACAGGTAAAAATGAAGGAACAAACGGGTCCCGGCAGTCAACAGGATGACGGTCGAATAGAACACGAGCGGCGTCCTCGAGAACATCACCGTACCGAAGGCGTCGCCCTCATTCTCGACGACGCTCGTGTCGAGCGAGAAGTCGATCTGTGACTCGTCGAGACGCTCCGCGCGCTCGTCGAACTTGCGGAAGAGGCGCGCCTGGCGCACGAAATAAGCGTCGATGGTCCAGAAACAGATGGCCATGAAGAGCGCGAGCCACGCAAACCGAGCATGAAGTGGATTCGCGCTCACCGACAGGAGCGCGCCCACGATGAGCAGGGACCAACCACGGACCACGACGGAGCCGATGGCCATTCGTCGAATGACGGCCCGGATCGTCGCGCGATGTGCGTTCTTTCGGTCCAATGTGCGTGTTCGTCCCTCGTGACGCTTCGCCCCGAACCCGGGTGGGTACTACGTTGCCTGAAATTTCGAGGGCGTGGCGTCTAAACAATGCCCGCGTGACCGAGCGCAGGGCGACGCAGCCGACGTTTTCCGGCTTACTTAGAACTTTGCTCCCCGGAGTCACGCCAATGGCAGCGCGTATCTCGTCGCTTCTTCCCGTCACGCTCGTCACGTTCCTCTCCTTCACGGTCTCCGGCTGCTCCAGTAGCGGCGACTCGGGCGGCGAGGCCGGCGCGGCGACCGGGGGGGCCGGTGACGGAAACGCCGCGGGCAACGCGGGTGACGTCGCAGCAAACGGTGGCGGCGCGGGCGCCGGCGGAACGACGAACACGAGCGCCGGCGGCGCATCGAGCGGCGCGACGTCGAGCGGCGCGACGCAGAACGGAAACGGCGGCGCGTCGAACAACGGCGGCGCGTCGCAGAGCGGCGGTGCGGCGAACGGAAGCGGTGGCACGTCGAGCAACGGCGGTGCATCGCAGAGCGGCGGCGCGGCGAACGGCGGCGCGTCGAACGGCAGCGGCGGCAAGTCGAGCAGCGGCGGCGCGGCGAACGGCGGTGCGGCGAACGGCAGCGGTGGTGCGTCGGGCGCGGGCGGCGCGGGGACGGGTGCGACGTGCAAGCGTGGCATCGCGGCCAACACGGCGCCGGGCGCCGCGTTTCATCCCGCGATCGGCTGGTGGTACGACTGGTCGATGAAGACGTCGGGGGGCAACACCGGCATCGAGTTCACGCCGATGATGTGGGGCGCGGCCGATCTGAACACCGCCGTCCCCGCCGGCTCGAAGTACCTGCTCACCTTCAACGAGCCCAACTTCCACGCGCAGTCGAACATCACGGCGCAGCAAGCCGCAAGCGACTGGCCGACGGTCACCAAGGCCGCGAAGGCGGCAAAGGTGCCCATCATTTCCCCGGCGGTGAACTTCTGCGGGCCCGCCGATCAGTGCAACAGCGGCACGAGCCCCTATCAGTACCTGAAAGACTTCTTCGCCGCGTGCACGAACTGTGAAGTCGATTACGTCGCGGTGCACTGGTACAACTGCGACCTTCCGTCGCTGAAGGACTATCTCGAGCCCGGCGGCAGTCTCGAAGGGTTCGAGCAGTTCGGAAAGCCGATCTGGCTCACCGAGTTCTCGTGTAACGGCAGCTCCTCCGAAGCCGACAACGAGAAGTACATGCGCGCGGCGATCCCCTACCTGGAGAGCAACACGCACGTGTTCCGCTACTCGTGGTTCAGCGCAGGGCCGATCCCGAACGCGAAGCTCATCAACGACGACGGCACGCCGACCGACCTCGGCAAGGTTTACATCGGGCTCGACGGCGCGTGCCGTTGAGGCGGCGGAGACACACGATGAGCATCTCGAGAAACGTCACTCTCGCGTTCGCGGCGCTCGCGCTCGCTGCTTGTTCGTCGAGCTCCGGCGGCGCACACGACACCGACGGCGGCACGACGTCCGGCAACGGCGGCAACGGCGGCTCGACGTCCGCAGGCGGCTCGACGTCCGCAGGCGGCTCCACGTCCGCAGGCGGCTCCACGTCCGCAGGCGGCTCCACGTCCGCAGGCGGTGTGACGGCCTCCGGCGGCTCGACGTCTTCCGGCGGACGGGCGGGCAGCGGCGGAGTGAGCACCGCGGGCGGAGCGGCGTCCGGCGGCGCGGGCGGCAGCACCACGCCGCCCGCCGGCTTCTGGGACACCGGCGCGATCCCCACGGCGAAGAACGTCATGATCTTCCGCTTCCTGAATCGCACCAACGGCAATTACGCCGACGGTGAGGTGTACTGGAGCTTCAAGAACGGCGGGGTCTCGGAGACTCACTCCATCGCCGACCTCGATACGTACGACATGCCCGCGAACGCCTCCGGGCGTCTCTACTTCTATCTGTGCGCGAAGGGCGACGCGACCTGCTCGGCCGATCCGACGAAGAGCAAGTACTTCGACTTCATCGAGCACACCATCGGCGCGCATCAGTACAACGGCAACACGACGCGGGTGGACGCCTTCGGGCTCAAGATCGCGATGCGCCTGCACTGCGCAGACGCTTTCGACCGCGCAGTGGGTGAGGACTACGCGACGTTCGCGGAGGATCGCGCCGTCACGTTCCAGAACTTCATCGACTCCGTTCCCGACGAGTTCAAGCCGCTCGCCGAGGCTCCGCACGCGCCGTATCGCATCGTGCAGCCTGGCGCCGGCGGCTTCGACATGGGCGGCGCGAACCAAGATTATTACGGTCCGATCATCGACGCGATCTGGTCGGCGAACGGGATCACGATGGCGAAGCCCGGACCGAACGGGAGCGGCCTCGGGAGCTTTCCCGATCTCTCCGCGGCGATTTACCGGCACGTCGGCAACGTCGCGGGGAGCTTCGACGCGAACGGCAAGCTCCTGAACAAGAAGCTCTGGGACGACGCGACGACGTTCTACACCGCAGCGCCGGCGGACTACTACGCGCGCTTCTGGCATCAGCACGCGCTCGACGGCAAGGCGTACGGCTTTCCGTACGACGACGTCGGGGGCTATTCGAGCTACGTGTCGCACACGAATCCCCAGTACTTGCTCATCGCCGTCGGCTGGTGACGCGAACGCGTTCCGGGTAGCCTCGGCCGCGTGACGGCGCGCACCATCATGATCCAGGGGACGGCGTCCTCCGTCGGCAAGAGCCTCGTGGCGACCGCGCTCTGCCGCATCTTCGCGCAGGACGGCTACTCCGTCGCGCCGTTCAAGGCGCAGAACATGGCGCTGAACGCGTTCGTCACGCCCGACGGCGGCGAGATAGGCCGCGCGCAAGCCGTCCAGGCCGCCGCCGCGCGCGTCGCGCCGACCGTCGACATGAACCCGATCTTGCTCAAGCCCGAGGGCCACGCGCGCTCGCAGGTCGTCGTGCTCGGCAAGCCGATCGGGAGCCTCGGCGCGGTCGACTATCAGGCGCAGAAGCTCGAGCTGCGACGGGTCGTCCTCGGTTCACTCGAGCGCCTCCGCGCGCGGCACGACATCGTCGTCATCGAGGGTGCGGGCAGCCCCGTCGAGATGAACCTGAAGGAACGCGATCTCGTGAACATGTTCGTCGCCGAAAGCATCGGCGCGCCAGTGGTGCTCGTCGGCGATATCGACCGTGGCGGCGTGTTTGCGTCGCTCGTCGGCACCCTCGAGCTCCTCGAGCCGCACGAGCGTGACCTCGTCGCGGGTCTCCTCGTGAACAAGTTTCGCGGCGACGTGAGCCGGTTCGAATCCGGCATCGCGTTCCTCGAACAGCGCACGAAGAAGCCGGTGCTCGGCGTCGTCCCCTACGTGCACGCGCTCTCGATCGCCGACGAGGACTCCGTCTCGCTCGACGACCGCCGCGGACGCCGGCGCGCGCGCACCGACGAGCTCGAGATCGCCGTCGTGCTCCTGCCGCGCATCTCGAACCACGACGATTTCCAGCCGCTCGAGCACGAGCCCGGCGTGGTCGTGCGCTTCGTCGAGTCGCCACGCGAGCTCGAGGGCGCCGATCTCGTCGTCCTCCCCGGCACGAAGAGCACCCTCGTCGACCTCGCGTGGCTCCGGAGTGAGGGCTTCGGGACGACGCTACTCGGGCGAGCGCGCCGCGGAGAGCCGCTCCTCGGCGTGTGTGGCGGCTGCCAGATTTTAGGGGGTACCATCGCCGACCCGGACGGCGTGGAATCCGACGTGCGCGTCGCGGACGGGCTCGGTTTGCTCCCGCTGTCCACTCGCTTCGGCAGAGAGAAACGCACCGCCCAGGTGGAGGCGCGCTCGGTCCTTCCCTGCTTTCTCACCGGCGACGCGGGCGGGTCGCTCAGCGGCTATCAGATCCACATGGGACGGGTGGAACGCGCCGCGGGCGGCCCGGTGTTCGTCATCGAGCGCCGCAATGGCCAGGCCGACGAGGAGCTCGACGGCGCGGCGTCGGCCGACGGCATGGTCGTCGGCACGATGCTCCACGGCCTCTTCGAAAACGACTCGATACGGGCGGCGTTGCTCGGCGCGCTCCGTCGTCGACGTGGGATCGCCACGTCGCCCGTCGCCCACGCAACGACGCTCGACGACCATGATCGACTGGCGAGCGTGGTCCGGAGCAGCGTCGATCTGAAACGCATCCGCCAGGTGATGCGCCTCGACGGCTGACGTCACTCGTTCGGGCTCTTCAGACGATATCCGACGCTGGAGACGGTCTCGACGTAGTCACGGGCCGCACCGAGCTTGCGCCGGAGCCGCGTGACGTAGGCGTCGACGGAGCGCGCGCCCACGTCGGCGCCGCCCCACACGATCTCGAGCAAGGCCTGCCGCTGGAGCACCCGATCGCGCCGTGTCATGAGCGCCTCGAGGAGCCGGAACTCGCGGACGCTCAGCGTCACTTCTTCCTTGTCGACCCAGACCCGGTGCGACCGCGCGTCGAGAGACAGCGCGCCCACCGATAGCACGGCCAGCGTGCGCGCGGCCGGCCGCGGGCGCAGGAGCACCCGAACGCGGAGCAGCACCTCGCGAACGCTGAACGGCGCGCCGACGAAGTCGTCGACACCGACCTCGAACGCGATCACGCGGTCCATCTCCCCGGCTCGCGAGGTCACGACGAGGATCGGGATCGCTCGCGTCGCGCGATCGCCACGGAGGGCGCGACAGATCTCGAGCCCCTGAACATCGGGGAGCACCAGATCGAGGACCACCAGCTCGGCGGCCGTGGTCTTCAACGCGGCGAGAGCGACCCTGCCCTCCCGGAACGTGGTCACCCGATGACCGGCCTCGCGCAACGGTTCTTCGAGTGGAGGGCCGATCGCGTCGTCGGCAGTGACCAGAACGACACGCGCTCGCGGCTCTACCGCGAGCTCCGGCTCGTCCAGCGTCTCGTCCGCTCCCTCGGGCGAAGCGGGGCGGTCTCGCTCATGATCCGACATCGACAGTGAGTTCCGTCCAGCCGACTCCACCTCGGTCGTCCCTGAGGACCATCCACATGTGGACGGGACCTCGGGAACCGGGAGCGACCCAGTCATTTTCGGAAAACGCATCGCCCACCTCTTCTTCGGTCCGACCGGTGCGGTCGTGATCGAAGCTTCCGTCCGTTCCGAACCAGGAAACCCGCATTGCTTCGCGGTGAGAGACGATGGCGCGCTTCACCGCGTCGAGCTCGACGTACGGCTCGGAACCGGTACAGCCCTTCGGCGTCGCGCAATCATCGGGGCATCCGGCGACGTCGTCGCCCATCACCTTGCGGTCCATCGCGTATTCTCCCGCGCCGCAGATCCCGTCGCCGCAGGTCGACGTCGTGGGACAGGCGGCCCAGGTGACGCGCAGTGTGATGCGCTCGCGTGACGCCACGGTGACGTTCGGGACGTCGTTGCTTACGGGGAACGACTCTTTCTTGCCGTTCGAGTGGGTGACCTCGATCTCCGCGAGGGCAGGGTTCTCGTTCGGGCGGTAGCGATCGGCGTACTCGATGGATTGATCCTGCGTCGCGCCACTCAGGCCGCAGGCGAGTCGCGTCACTCCGACCACGTAGTCTGGGTCCTCGTGGGTCGGCACGAGTAACCGGACGGGCTGATAATAGCCGCCGGTCGTATCCGGATCTGCCGGCCGGGACGCCGGTTCGCCTTCTTTCGGCGTGGGCGGCGACGGACCGAAGACGCTGCAGTCGTCCTTGTCGATGACGGCGTGAACGTCGGCACCGTCGCCGAGCTGCGCCAGTGCCTTGCCCGACGGTGCCAGGCACTCGAGCGCCGCCGGCCCGATGACGGCGATCTCTTTTCTGATCGCGCAGAAGGCCCACTCGACCTTCGACGGATCGCCGTCGTCGTCCACCTGGGCGTAGAGAGCCCGATAGTCGACGCCTGCCTCGTCGCCAGGGGCCTGTTCGGCAGGCACCGATTGCACCGCGAGAACCCGCGAGCGGTCGACGAGCGACGGCCGTCCCTCGATGTTCGGCTTGCAGCCGAACGCGAGCACAGAGCCGAGCAGGAGGCCGACGGCGCGCATCGTCCGGGTCACCACGTGAGCTTCCCTCCGAAGACGGGCAGGATCGGGAGCCCGGTGATGTACGACTTCTTCGTGTAGTCGGCGTTGTAAACGATCTCCTCGGGGTTCGAGTGATCGGTGACGTTCTGCACGTCCAGGTAGATCTCGAGGCCGCTGTCCTCACTGAACTTGAACCGCTTCGAGACGCGAACGTCGGCCTGGTAGAACGATGGAATACGGATCGAGTTGTGCGGGCCGAAGACCGGTTCGTAGGTGTCCGTCCGCGCGTCGAGCACGGCGCGGATCACCGGCGTCCGCGGATAGCCGGTCGAGTAGCGGAAGCGGCCGCCGACCTCGAAGCCAGCGCCGAGATCGTACGACGCGAGCGCCGTGAAGACGTGCGTCTGATCGAAGTCGAAGGGCCGGTACTGGTCGGTGCCGGCGTCGGTGCGTTCGCTGCGGAGCAAGCTGTAGCTGAGCCAGCCGAAGAAATGCTTCACGAGGTCGTGGCGGAGCAGGATCTGCGTGCCGTAGGCGCGACCGAGCCCGCTCTGGATGAGCGCCTCCGCCTGGACCGGGACGGACAGCGCGCTCCGCGTCACGAGATCGGTCTGCTTCGAGTAGAAGCTCGTCATCTCGACGGAGACGGCCTTGGAGAGCTGGAACGCAGCGCCGGCCAGATAATGCACGGCCTTCGACGGACCGAGCGTCGGGTTGCCGAACACGGAGCTGAGATCTTCTGCGAGCGGCGGCTGGTGATAGATGCCCACCGCAGCGCGAAGCTTGATGCGCTTCGTCGCCGACCAGCGAGCGGCGAACCGCGGCTCGAGCTCGCTGTTCTCGCGAGACGTGCCGCGCGACGGCAGATCACCGGACGGCAGGGCGGAGCGACTGGTCACGACGACCGACGGCTCGATGCGCGCTCCAGGCACGAGATGAACCGCGCCGCCCGCGAGGGAGAAGTCCGCCTGCGCGTACGGCGCGAGGCCGGCGACGACCGTCTTCCACTCGTCGAAGTTCACGTTGTCGCTCGGGGCCTGGCCGAAGACGCGCAGATCGCCTTCTCGCGGCGGCTCCGTCACCGAGCCCTGACGATGCAACGTGCTCGAGACGACCTCGGCGTCGATGCCGGCACCGAGCGAGAGAAAATCGACGGGCTGTCCCGTCCACGCCGCGCGCAGACCGTAGAGCGTCGAGTCGTTCTGGAGAATCGCGGGGACGGCGCCGAACTGGCTCGATATCTTCGAGCGATCGAGCCCGAAATACGGGGTCACGGTCACCGTTCCGCCGTCGTCCTGGCGGCGCTGATAGCGCATGTAGATGCGCTCGAAGCCGCTATCCTTGCCCTCGGTCTTGGTGTCGGCGGGATCGGCTTCCACGAGGGAGCGGCTGATGTGATCCGACGAGAGAAGGCCGCCGATCTCGATGCTCTCCCCGTCCCGCGGGACGTACGCGAAGCGAAGCTGGCTGTCCCAGTAGCGCGGGATGGGGACGAACTCACCGACGTCCTGCGACGTGACCCGCGCGAGCACCCAGTCGAGGTGACTCCGTCGCACCGCGCCCGCGAAGCGAAACTTGTCGCCGATGGACCCGCGCACGCTCGCGGAGGCGTCGATGGCGTCGACCGAGACGCTGCCGTGATACGGACCGGCCTCGAGCGGACGCATGCCGACGTTGACGAGGCCGCCGAGCCCGCGGCCGTGCGCAGCGCCATAGCCACCCGGCTCGAGCTCGACGTTCTGCACGAGGTCCGAGTGGATGACGGAGCGAAAGCCGCCCTCGTGATAGAGCACCGGGATGTGCACGTCGTCGACGTACACGCGGGTGTCCGCCGCGCCCGCGCCCCAGACGACGAGCGCGCCGGAGCCCACCGTGGAGCGCGCGACACCGGGGAGATTCTCGACGACCTTGATGACGTCACCGCCGGTGCCCGCGACGCGGCCGCCCTGGTCGGCGCTCACCGACGTGGCCGCGACGGACTTCTCGAGCTCGGTGTCGACCACGACGATCTCGAAGTCCACCCGCTCCTCGGGCGCGAGCGGCTCCTTCGGGACGTCGACGTCGTAGGTCGCGTCGTACTTGTGCCCGACCGCGAGCGTCTCTTCGGTGCCGACCGGCGTGAAGGCGTCTCCGGAGATCGTCACCGAGTGAACGCCGGGAGCCGCCTCCGGAAAGCGAAAGAGTCCCGCGCCGTCGGTCTTCGTCGTGAGGTCGTCGAGGCGGACAGTGACACCGGCGAGCGGCTTCCCTGTGGACTTGTCGCGGACCACGCCGCCGAAATCGGCCGTCGTCGGCACCACGACCACCGGCTTCAGCTCGAAGTCGTAACGGTACTGGATGCGTACCGCGGACGGCGCGCCGTCGATCTCGGCAGGGTCGAACTCGAGCTGCTTCGCGGCGTCGACCGCCGCCGCGTCGAAGGCCGCTCCTGCCGAGCCGACGACGGTCGCGTCAACGACCTTGCCGTCGGCGTCGATGGAGAGCGAGAGCGCGACGGCCGTCTTCTTCCCGGAAGCCTTCTCGGAGTCGGGGTAAACGGGCTCGACGAACTTCTTCAAATGCGGCGGCTTCGTCAGCTTTCCCGCGGCTTTTTCGGCCGGCGGGGAGACGCGGGGCGCACTCTGAGCGAACGACGCGCTCCCCCAGCTCGCCGCTGCTGCCGCCATGAGGGCGGCGACTCGATACCGTAGGTTCATGTGGGAAGAGCGAAGCGCATGGCGATCACGAACGGCGCGGCCACTGTCTTGTTGCAGAGTGTGGCCGGGCTGAAGCGCAGTCTCCTGGCGGCATCGAGCGCGGCTTCGTCGAGCCCGTAGCCGAGTCCGTCGAGCAGCTTGACGCTCGTCACCTCGCCGCGCTCGTTGACGAACAGCTCGATCTTCACGCGTCCCTGCACGCGCGCGTGACGCGCGCTCTCGGTGTACGACGGACGGACCATCGACAGCGGCCGAGCCTTCACGATGTCCTCGGTGCATGCCGACTCCGTGTGCTGCGCGACGAGAACCTTGGGCTTCGCCAATACGACCGGCGCGACGGAGACCGGTATCGGCGGGGGCGCGATGTCGACGGCGACGCCGTCGGCCGAGTTCGAGTCGAGCGCTATGCCGATGTCGGTGAACAACGGCCCCGTCACCGCCGACGCCTCCGCCGCATGCGCTGCCGCCACCGGGCGCGTGTTGTGACCGGGCGCGTGCGACGGCCGCTCCGCGTGGTGCTCGGGCGGCTTCGGCGGCTCGGGCTTCTTCTCTTCCTTCGCCTCGTTCAATGCGATCGCGACGACCTCGCGGAGCTTCTCTTGTGGGATCAGGGCCAGCACCAGGCCGACCAGGAGGTGCGCTCCGACGCTGACGATGTACACCGTCGAACGCTGCTTTTTGCGCCGTGCCATCGTCCTCGGGTCCTAGTTGGTGCGTTCCACGCTGATGGCAAACTTCGTGATCCCCTCGACCTTTGCCAGATCGATCACGTGCATCACGTCGCCGTGGAGCGCCTCGCGGTCCGCGGTGACGACGAGGTTCGCGTCCTTGTTCGTCGACTTCGCCTTCTTGAACTCGCCGCGGAGCGCACTCTCTTCGATCGGCTTCTGATTGAAGAGATACGCCCCCGCCTTCGTGATGGTGACGGAGAGCGGCGTGTTCGCCGCGCCGTCCGACGACGCGGTCTTCGGGAGCTCGACCTTGAGGCTCTGGGAGACGATGTAGACGGCCGAGACCATCATGATGACGAGGAGCACGAGCACGACGTCGACCATCGGGGTGACGTTGATCCCGACGATCATCCCCTTCTTGCCGCGACCACCGAGTGAGGCTGCCATGCTCCGATCCTCAGTTCGACTCGAGGGCGGCCGCGAGCTCGCGGAGACCGGCCGTCGAGGTCGTCGGTGACGCAGGCGTCATCGCGGCGGGCGCGCCGCTCGCGTGGCGGTAGTCGCCGGACTTCAACACCGCGGCGACGTCCTTGGCGATCGCCTGGAGGTTGCTCTCGATGTCGCCGATGCGCTTCTGGATGAGGTTGTACGCGACGACGGCGGGGATCGCGACGAAGAGGCCGACGCCGGTCGCGACGAGCGACTCGGCGATGCCGCCCATGACCGCGTTCATCGAGGCCGACGACTGGCTCGTGCCGAGCTGGTGGAACGCGATGATGACGCCGATGACCGTACCGAAGAGACCGATGAACGGCGCGTTGTTGCCGAGCGTGCCGAGCAGCGTCGAGCCGCGCTCGAGATCCATGCGCGCGCGGATCATGCCGCTCTCGATCGAGTCGGCGACTGCCTCGGCGCCGGCAGCGATGTACTTCATGGCGGGGGCGAGCACGCTCGCCTCGACCGACGGGCTCTTCTCGAGGAGCCCGCGCGCGCCGTCGGTGTCACCTTGCTCGAGCAGGCCGATCAGGCGCTCACCGAGTTCGTCGACGTCGTCGCTGCGCTTCCGGAAGTAAAGGGTGCGCTCGATCATCGCTCCGAACGAGAAGACCGAGAGCGCGAGGAGTAGCCACATGACCCAGCTCGATCCGAGCAGGGCCACCTTCAACAATTTCTCTACCAACATGTGAGGATCCCTTTCTCAACGGAACACGTACTGGGTCACGAACAGGCCGCGCTGCGAGCCGCCATTGGCGGAGATGTCGAGCAACTCGCCGCGCGCAGTGAGCTTTTCTTCGAGGTGCGAGGGACCACCGTCTGCGCCCGGCTCCGACTCGAACACGCCGACACCGAAGTGAACGGCGGGCTGCTTGCACGAGTCGAAGAGGTTCGCGTAGATCTGGTAGGCGCCCATCGGACGCTCCGTCTCCCACACCAGGTTTTCGATACGAAAACCGTCGATGGTGCAGTTGGCGTTGGAGTCGTGATCGAACGACGCAGCGGCCGTCACCGGCTCGCCGCCGTCCATGAGCTTCGAGGTCGTCGCGCGCTTCGGCTCGAGCACGCGACCGTCGGGGCCAATCACCTGAAGGTCGAGATCCGCGTTCACGTCCCATGACAGCGAGATCACCGCCTGGGGCGGCTCGCGTTTCGGCGAACAGCTCTGGAGGTTGTCCGGCACGAGGCCCTTGATGCAGAGCGGGACGACCGTCTGCTCGCCCGCGCGCCCGTGCGCGTCGATGGCGACGGCACGCAGATTGCGACGCCCCGGCGCGAGGCCACGACCGAAGTCTGCCGTCGCGGCCCAGGTCAGACGACCCGTCGCCGGATCGGGACCGGCAACCGGGAACACCCAGTATCCGCTGCCGACGCCCTCCAGAGAAAGCGCGATGGAAGCGGTCTTCGTCGTCGCGTCACCGGTGAAGGACGCGCCGGTCTGGCCCGGAAAATACGCGCCCTGGGTCGTTCGCGGTGACGTGGTGCTCGGCGGTCCGTCGTCCGGCGCCGCGGGCGGGTTCGGTCCCGCGTCCTCGATCGGCGAGCCGAGGAGACGGCCCTCGATGAACTGCGCGTTCTGGACGCGGAACGGCTCGTCGTTACCGATCTGCGAATTGCTCCCCCAGCACCCGGTCGTGACGACCGTCGCGAGCAGCACGGCGATGTTCCCGTGCGACGTCACAGCATCACCTGGAAGCGCAGGGTCCACTGGTCGTTCTTGAAGTCGGTCGGGACGCCACGCGCGTCGCGCGCGAGCAGGTCGCTGATGTGGTCGTACTGAAAGACGAGGCGAGCCCGGTCCGGCAAGGTGACGCCCACGAGCGGCGACAGCGTCTTGATCGCCTGCGAGCGCGGGATGAGCTTGCCGCCACGCGAATCGGTGTTGTCGGAGTTCGGGTCGTAGAGGTCGTAGCGGATGCCGACCACGCCGTACGGCGTGATCTCCTGGGTGAACGCGACGTAGAAGCCGAGCTCGCGCAGACCCGGCCCCGCCGTCGTGCCGCCCGCCTTCACCGGATCGTTGGTCACCGGGTTACCCGCGAGCGGATCGGCGATGAACGTGTTCCGGTCCAGGTTGCTCGCCGCGATCACCTCTCCGGTGAGGATCGACCAGCCGAGCATAGTCTTCAGCTGGAGCTCCAGATCGGCGCCGACGGCCCAGCGCGAGAACGTCGAGGAAGGGATCGCGGCGAGACCCGGCACGCCGACGAGCTCGTTCGCGTCGACGGCGCCGTTGCCGTTCAGATCGTTCCACGTCGTCGTGTTCTTGGTCGCGTCGGTTCCTGGGTGAAAGCCCTTGCCGCGGTTGTACGAGACGCCGCCCGAGACGACGAAGTCGTCACCGGCCTTCGCCTCGGCGCCGAGACGTCCGGTGATGTCCTTGTTGCCGTTCGGATCACGGAGACCGAAGCCGCTCTTCTCGTCGAGGGGCTCGCCGTTGGTGACGGCGAAGGCGTAGCGCGCGAAGGCGATACCGCCCGAGAGACGTGCACCGACGTCGGGCTCGCCGGGCCACAGGGCGCGCGACACCGTCGAGCGCTCCATGAACCAGCGCGTGCGCGGCGACTGGACGAGATCGAAACCGAACGGCAGATCGAACTGGCCGATGGTGAGCTGCCCGATCGGCGGGACGCCCTTCTCCTTGGAGCGACCGTAGACGAGCGAGAGCTCTGCTTTCTGGACGCGGACGGTGGGGCCGTTGACGGTGTTGCCGTCGAGCTCGAAAAGAAACGCGGCGTAGTCCCAGTCGCGCGCGAGGCGGATACGGGTTCGACGAAGGACGAACCGGTTCTGATTCAGGAGCGACCCGCCCTGACGGAGCTGGTCGCTCGAATCCTGGTGCGACTCGTACTGAGCCTGCGAATAACCGGACAGGACGAGCCCGGTACCGAACATGCCGGGAGGCGGCTCTTTTCGTACCTCTTCCGCAGGGTACGGCGGCGCGGTCGCGCCTCCACCTGCGGCGGGGGGAACGGGCGATCCGACGACGGCGGGCGCCGTCACAGGAGTCACTGCCGTCGGCACCGGCGCAGGTTGCGGCGGAGGCGGCGGAGAGGGAGCGGGGGGCGCGGCGCTCGGCGACGGCTCGGCATCGACGGTCACGTCGGTGTCGGCGTCGGACGGCGGCGATGCAGGCGACGACGCGCTCGGCGCGGGCACGGTCGGCGACTCCGACGACGTGGTCGGTGCGGGAGCCGGCGCGGGCGGCGCGACGTCCTGTGCGTTCGCACGAACGGAGCTCGTGAGCTCCGCCATCACGAACAAGGCGTAAACGGAATACTTTGGAAAGCTTGGTGACATATGCAGTTACACGTCACCGGCGCACCGGAAGAACGAATCTCCGCCGGATGCGCCGGTGAACGCTCACACGCTACAGAGTCCCGACCTGGGCGATCTTCTCGAGCTTCGAGTTGTCGAAGGGCGTGCACTTCGAATCGGTGCACGTCTTGGTCCAGAAGGCGGCTGACGTCGGGCCACACGAGTTCGGTGCGCCGGTGTCCCCGGTGTCCCCGCCCGTGCCGCTGTCGGTCGTCGCGCCACCGCCGGTGCCGCTGTCGGAGTCAGCACTCCCACCAGAAGAACCTCCCGCGCCGCCCTTGGAAGAGCCGCCGGTGCCGCTGTCCGTGTCGGCTTTGCCGCCACCGCTACCGCCGGTCGACTTGCTGCCGCCGGTCGACGACTTGCCGCCCGCCGACGTCGTGTCGCCACTGCCGCCGTCGCTGCCGGGGCTCGGGTTGCTGTCGCTCGAGCAGGCAGCGACCAGCGCGCTTGCCGCGATGAGCGCGATGATGCCAGCGGCCGTGAATCCGTTCATTGCTAGCCGTGCCATCACTTCACCTCGCAGTAGCCGTAGTTGCACTTCGGCGCCGACGAACTCTTGCAGTCGCTATCCATCACACACGTCTTGCAGCTCGCGGGCGCGGTCCCCGTGGCCGCGGCGACGAACTTGCACTCACAGCTCTTCGGCGGCATGTAGCTCGCCAGCGGGCCGCCATCGACGGTGTTCGAGACGCGCATCGCGCAGTCCGGAACGACCGACGCCTTCGCCTCGACCGCGATCAGATCGAAGTCGGGGTCGACCGCGCCGGTGATGTAGTCGATGACCTTCTTGACGTCGGCGTTCGCGACGGTGCCGCTCGGGGCGTGCGCGTAGAGATGCGCCGGGCCCGCGATGACGTAGTGACCGTCACGGGTGTTCGCCTTGTCGAACGACGTGGTCGAGTCGGAGTCGGGCGTGTAGCCACAGCTCGAGCCCACCGGCTGGAACGCGAGGCCGCGGACCGCGCTGCGGTTCTTGTCGGCGTCGCCGGACGACATGATGCCGATCGCCTTCTGGGTGTTGCCGTTCGTCACGTCGGTCCCGAGCGCGGTGAGCACGTGGGCCGTGTCGGCCTGAGCAGTGCCCTTCCACTTGGTGGCGGCGAGACCGATGACGGAGCCCGTCATCAGCATCGTGCCGGAGGTGGCGCCGCGGACCTCGTGGACGGTCGGGTCGTTCCACGGAACGCCGTTGCCCGCGTCCGCGCCGAGGCCGAACGTGAGGTAGGCCGCCTCGGAGCTGATCGAGACCTGCGTCGAGTCCTTCGGGACGACGAGGTTCATCGACTGCACGGGGCCGTGAAAGTCCTTCACGTCGGCCGCGACGGCGATGCTCGGCTCGCAGGTCTTCGCGTAGACGTCGGAGACGCCGATGTCGACGGTGGTGCCCGCGGGATCGAGCGTGCAGCCCGTCGCGTTCTCGACCGGCGCGATGCCGGTGCCGCTGAACGTCGACGCCGTACCCATGATCGTGCCCGGGTTCGTCGCGGCCATGGTGCCGACGCCGATGCAGGAGCCCTGCCCGGAGTACACGAGGTTGATCGGGGTCGCCTCGGCCTTGAGGGCCGCGGCGACGGCCGCGATGAACGGCTTGGCGGCCGTGGAGCCCGCCACGTACACGACGTGGGAGAGCGTGCTGCAGTCGTCCGCGTGAGCGGCGGGTGCGATGAGACAGAGAGCGCTCGCCGCGAGCAGACCCCTCCCACCCCTTAAGAAGCGCAAGCTTCGCTGATTCGTCATGAAATGCTTCCTTCCTGAAAGCGCAGACCGGTCCACAGGTGTGTGAAGGTGCGTCTGCAGGGCGGAAACTAAGGGGCCGACGAGACAGCTCGTCGTCCATCCGGCGAACTTTTCGTGACGCGCCGAGTACGAGCGCGCGCCGTCCACGTGACGACGACGTGACGCAATTTCGCGGTATCGGTGACGAGCGCACTTCCGCTCACTGAACGGCTCAAGCCCGAGCAGTTTTCGCCGGTCATCCGTACTCGGGACACGCGTCCGCGGCCCGGAGACGATGCGAAGGGATTTGTTCGGAAAGACTCGCTCGCGCGCGGCCATCTGGGTCGTCGCGACCGCCCTCGGCGTCACATCGTCCGCCTGCGGTGGAACCGACGACGACACGCCGCCGACCTCGAGCGTCAGACCCGACGATCCCTTCGCGCTCGCCCAGCCCGACGCGCTCGCGACGCCGTGCACCTTCGACGCCGCGACGGGGCTCATGACCGTCACCGTCGCGAGCGGCGAGACGGCGTTGCTCTCACGGCGCGCGACCGACGGCGTCATCACGCAGAACGACGAGGTCTGCAACGCACCGGCCCGGGCCGCGTCGCTCAAGTCGCTGCGCGTCACGGGCGACACCGGTGACTCCACCGTCATCGTCAACTTCGCGAACGGCGTCTTCGCCCTGGGCTCGCTCACGAGCGCCACGAGCGGGATCTCCGTCGACATGGGCGGCAGCTCGGGCGGCGACGTCTTCGAGCTGGTCGGCACGAGCGCCGCCGACACCGTGACCCTGGGCGCGCACGGCATCGCGTTGAACCTCGACGCGGTCGCCGACGTCACGTTCGCGCATCACGAGCCTGACTCGTACACCGTCTCCCTCGGAGCCGGGAACGACACGTGGTCCGCCGACGGCGGCTACGGCACGGGCGCACGCTACGCCGGAGGCAAGCCGATCGCCGTCTACGGCGGTACCGGCCGCGACACCTTCGACGAGGGCACCGGCCCAACGCCGAACGAGACGCTCCACGGCGAGGGCGACACCGACACCGTGTCCTTCGCGAAGCGCACCCACGCTGTGGCAGTGACGCTCGGCGCGGGCGCCGACGACGGCGACACGGGAGGCGAGCAAGACGACATCGTCGACACGGAGCTCCTCGTCGGTGGCTCGGGTGACGACACGCTCGTCGCCGCGACCGGCGTCGCGGTGACGATGAACGGCGGAGCCGGCAACGACACCCTCACCGGCGACAGCGCCGCGGACATACTCAACGGCGAAGCCGGCAACGACACCCTCGCGGGCGGCGGCGGCGCAGACGTCCTCAACGGAGGCGACGGCAACGACGTCTTCGACGAGGGCACGACGACCAATGGCGCCGATATCTTCAACGGCGGAACCGGCATCGACACCGTCGACTACTCGGGCCGCACCGGCGGCGTCGGTGTGAAGGTGACCATGGACGGCCTCGCCGCCAACGACGGCCAGGCCGGCACCGAGGGCGACAACGTCAGGGCCGACATCGAGAACGTCAAGGGCACGCAGTACGCCGACGAGCTCATCGGCAACGCCTTCGCGAACCGGATCACGGGCGGCCGCGGCAACGACAAGCTCACCGGCGGCGACGGCGACGACATCTTCGACGAGAGCACCGACATCGTGAACGGCGAGCTCGACAGCGACGTCATCGTCGGCGGCAAGGGCGTCGACACCGTCGACTACTCGAGCCGCACCGCGGATCTGACCATCAAACTGGACGCAATGGCCGACTCCGGCGACCAGGGCGTCGCGCCGGTGGAGTCGGACAGCCTCGACTGCGAGAACGCCAACGGCGGCTCGGGCGCTAACCTGATGACCGGCAACGCAGGTCCGAACGTCCTCTACGGCGGCCCCGCGACGGACATCATCTCGGGCGGCCCCGGCGACGACACCCTCGACGGCAACGGCGGCGACGACACCCTCGACGGAGGGAACGGCGCGGACATCTGCTTCGGAGAAGGCGCGTCGGGGACGCGCGTTGGTTGCGAACTCTGAAGCCGGGGTTTACGCGGACCGCTCTTCTTCTTCACGCGCGATCCGCTGCGCGCTCTCGTCGTCCAGACCGAGCAGCTCATAGACCGTCTCGGCCACCGCGATGAGCGTCATCGCACAGGGTTCACAGCCGCTGCCGCAGCACCGCGGCCAGCGCGAAACAGGTGCACCGAGGAGCGGCCTCACACAGTCGCGGTAGTACGAGGCGAGGCCGTGTCGCTCACTCGCGGCCTCCAGCGCGGCTTCGAGCTCCGTCGTTCGTGGCAGTCCCATGTCGGCCCGGGAAGGCTAGGCGCCGTGTGCGTCGTGAGCAATTCGCGGCTGAAACTCGCCGCATTCCGAGACTGACGGAGTGCGACCGACGAGATGCGAGCCGTATATCGGGAAGAGTAGGCGAAAGTCGTCGTACTCATCGCGTGCGAGACCGTCTCGACACCAGCAGCGCGACTTTACACGGGGTCGACACACACGGATTCTCTGCCGGGGTCGATCGACGTCGGGCTATGCTGCCGGCTCGCCCCAACGAGGAACACGCATCATGCGGCAGAAAACGCTTCTCGCCACCATCGTCACGCTGACCTTCTTGCTCGGCTCCGTCTTCACGACGGTGGTCGCGGCGACGCTGGCGGCACAGTTCGATCTCCCGATCGCCCTCGCGCTCAGCATCGGGCTGACGTGCCTGTGGTCGCTCCTCATGTGGCTCATCTCGCCGGTCATCATGGATCTGATCCAGCGATGGATTTACAAGGCGCGCAACATCACGCTCGACGACCTCGGGCGCGAGCGCCCCGCGGTCGCGAACTTCCTCGCAAGCGTCTGCCAGAAGCACGGGATCCCCGTTCCGCGCCTCAAGATGATCGACGACATGACGCCCCAAGCGTACTGCTACGGCAGTCGCGCGGGTAACGCGCGCCTCGTCGTCACCCGGGGCATCCTGCACTACCTCGACGACGAGGAGGCGAAGGCCGTGTACGGGCACGAGCTCGGCCACATCGTGCATCGCGACTTCATCGTGATGACGCTCGCGTCGACGCTCCTCCAGATCCTGTGGAACGTCTACATCGTGTCGCGCAACGTGCGCGGCAAGAACAACTCGCGACCGCTCATGCCGGTCGCGTTCGCCGCCCTCGCCTTCTACTGGGTCGGCCAGTACATGCTGCTTTTCCTGTCGCGCTCGCGCGAGTACTACGCCGACGCATTCTCGGCGGAGGAGACGGGCAACGCGAACGCGCTGTCGCTCGCCCTCATCAAGATCGCCTACGGCCTCACGCGTGAAGCGCCGACGCCGGTGTCGGTCCGGCTCATGGGCGGCACCCGCGCTCTCGGCATCAGCGACCCGAAGGGCGGCCGCGCCGCTGGCGTCGCATTCCAGGCGACCGGAGGCGCCGCGGTGCTCGACCAGCAGCGCGCCAGCCACAACGGAGCGACGTCGTCCGCTGCGGCCCTGCAGGTCCCCGCGTTCCTCGACAGCGTGCGCCGGACCGAGAAGGTCATGCTGTTCGATCTCTACAACCCGTGGGCCACCGTGCTCGAGCTCGGGTCGACTCACCCGCTCACCGGCAAGCGCATCCGCGCGCTCGGTGAGCAGGGCGCCGCGCGCGGACAGCAGCCACTGCTGTCGATGGATCGCATCGACGCCTCGGGCCAGGCCCTCGACATGGGCCGGATGTACGGGACGTTCTTCTTCGAGATCGCGATCTACTTCATGCCGTACATCACGGCGGCGATGTCGCTGATGCTCGTCCTCGGGCTCGCGTTCTTCGCCGGAGCAGGGATGGTCGGCCCGGGCATCGGCGTGGTCGTCGCTGCCATCGGCCTCGGCATGACGATCAAGGGCTTCTATCGGTTCGGGCCGCTCTCCCAGCCGGCGCTCACCACCGTCCTCGAGCTCATGTGCGATCCGTACGCCTCCCCTCTGCGCGGGCGTCCGGTGACCCTCCAGGGTGCGATCATCGGTCGCGCCGACGCGGGAAATCGCATCGGAGAGGACTTCGTGCTCGAGGATCAGGGCGGCGGGCTCATGCCTATCAACTACGAGTCGCCGCTCGGGTTCCTCGGTAACTGGTGGTTCGCGTCCCGCAAGCTGACGAAGCTCGTGAACGACCGCGTCCAGGTCATCGGCTGGTTCCGTCGTGGCCTCACCCAGCAGGTCGACCTCGAGCGTATGCACACCAACGTCGCCGGAGAGGTGTCTTCGTACACGGCGTTCTGGGGCAAGGTCGGCGGCATCTTCGTGCTCGTCGCGGGCCTCGGTCTCGCGGCGGTCCTCTGGCTTTCGAGTGGTTCATGAGCGGAGTCCACGAGCTCGCCGAGAAGATCGAACACATGGCGCACGGCGGTGGTCATGGCGACCACGGCGGCAAAGCGTCGGGCACGCACATCGGCATCACGATGGCTTGCCTCGGTGTGATGCTCGCGCTCTGCTCCGCGCTGGTCGGCGCGCAGCGCACCGAGCTCATCGAGAGCATGGTGCAGCAGTCGACCAAGTGGGGCCTCGTGCAGTCCGAGGCCACGAAGTTCCGCGTCATCGAGGCCGACCTCGAGCTCCTCAAGTCGATCACGCCGAAGAAGGAAGAGATCAAGAAGGTCGAAGAGACGCTCCGCGCGAAGCGCTCGTCGTCCGGTAAGTCCGATGACGAGGACACCGCCGAGCTGAAAGATCTCATCGCGTCGTCGACCGAGGACATGGCCGATCTTCTGACGCCGGATCCCGAAGAGCTCGGGCGCTTCAAGAAGCTCGCGCGCGCATACGACCGTGATCACCGCGAGGCGAAGGAAGACGCCGAGGCGTACGACGGCGCCATCGAGGCGCATCAAGAAGCGGCCGAGCACTACGAGTGGGGCCAGCTCGCCGCCGAGGTCGGGATCGTCGTGGCGTCGATCGCGCTCTTGCTCGGAAGCCGCGGCCTCTGGTTCATCTCGCTCGCTCTCGGAATGACCTGCGCAGGAACACTGGGCGTCACGTTCGCGCAGACCGGCAAAGCCGTCGCCGCCGCCGAGCAACGGATCAAGGCCGCGTCGGACAACGTGCTGAAGCTCGAAAGCGACGACGACGAGGACGTACCGCCGCCGGAGACGCCGGACACACGGACCACGACGGAAAAGCCGGAAGCGCCGAAGGGGGAGTGAGGGGGAAGCGGCACTGGACTGGGGCTACCTGTAGCCAGAAGATCCGGACAATTCATCGTTCTTCGGGCGGACTCCTCATATCGAACCACTCTGGCCGCGAGCGGTTCAAGCGAACCACAAAATGATCCGTGATCGAATCGTCCCGTTCGCACTGGTTGCTCTGAGCGGGCTCATCGCGTGCAGTGGGAAGACGGTTAGGGGCGACGCCACGCTTGATAAAGGCTCGCACAAGGCGACGCCACCCGTCGCAGCCTCACCCGCGCAAGCTGATGCCTCATCGACACCAGGTGCGGACGGCTCGTCGGCAGCAGTCGCAGCCCCCCCGCTGCAGGTTCACCCTATAGGCGCCTCCTGCGTCGCCGCTGATGGATGGACCCGCCCGCCGACCTCTACCGGAGGTTCCGTCGAAACAGTGCTCCCTGATGGAGGCATCTCCATTCAACTCATTCCGGTTTCAGGTCCCTATGGTCCGGAGGATCTACCGCCGGGGGTCGGGTATTGCGACCAGGGCAACGATGGCAATCAATCGTCAAACGGATACTGGACACAGACGTGCTGGATAGACGCGGACTGTCCCGCGGGCTCGGGCTGCGGCGGAATTTCTTGTCGCAAGGGTTGCAGCACGGACTCGGATTGCGGCCCCGCAACCCCAACAGCTATACCGATTTGTGCATGCGACAATCAGATTCCAGATTGTCGCGCGATCTGCCAGTACGCTTCGCGCGGGTTCCGTTAGGCTTCCGGCCGCTCCACGTTCGCGTTCCTCGGCTAGTCAACCCACTCTCCGTTGCCCGCGCCGACGGCAGCTACTCCGCCGAGCTCGCTCGCAGCTCGCGCTTCGACGTTCTCGTTCTTGACTCTCCCCGAGGTTGATCGCGTGGTCGGGCGAGGCGCTCGAGATTCTGTTCTCGCGCCGAGCTTCGTCACGACGGCGATCACGGCGAGCGAGGGAACGGCGATCCACGCGTGCGGAACGGCGAGCGCGAGCACGTGGCTTGCTGCGTTCTCTTTGCCGGTGAGTCGCTCGACGAGCCACGCGCTCGCAGCGGCGAAGCCGATGCTCGCGCACGTGACGCGCACGGAGGCGTACATGGGACGGTCGCGCATGAGCAGTAGCCACGGCACGACTGCTACGACGACGGCGAGCTGCATGACTTCGATGCCGAGGTTGAAGCCGAGCAGTGATAGCGCGAGCGTGGGCCCGTGGAAGCCGAGGGCGGCGAGGGTCTCCGCGAAGGCAAAGCCGTGGATCAGGCCGAACGTCGCTGCGATGTAGCGTTCGCCCCGCGGGATCAGCGGTCTCACGGCGTGCACGGCCGTCACCAGGATGGAGACGGCTATGGACGCTTCGACGGCTCGCGCCGGGAGTCGCACGACTCCGAACGCGGCGGCCGCGAGCGACACCGAGTGACCGGCGGTGAAGGCCGTCACGACGATCAGGGTGGCGCGGAGCGAATCACGCGGTGTTCGCCACTGGCTCCAGCGCACTCGCCCGGCTTCGCGCGACGCGATGAGGGGCGCGACGAGCAGCAGGAGGAACAGAAAGAGCAGGTGATCGACGCCGTCGGCGATGTGTCGCATCCCGAGACGCGCGGTGGCGACGAAGCCGCGCCATGCGCTCTCGTCCCGGCGATCGAGGACGATCGTCTTCTGCGAGAAGAGACACACGCCGATCACGCGCTCGGGCGCGTCGAGTTGCCCGCGGCCGAAGTCGCGACGGAGCGCGACGTAGATCCGGTGGGACACCACGCGGTGCAGGATGGCGTCGTCGAAGAGCTCGAGCTGCCCGGTGTCGGCACCCGATTCGGGTGCGAACACGGCCGAGGCGTGAACGGCCGGAACGCCGTCTCGCACGCGAACGGAGAAGTCCCCGAACCGGCTCCGCCAGGCGCGCCCACCCGGCGACGAGAGCCGGATGTGCTCACCGAGATAGACGCGGAGCGATTCCGTCTCCGCCGGCGTGAGCGCCCTGCCCCGGCCGACGTCCACTCCGCGCGCGAGCGCGAGCTGGTCGAGGGGTAACTCGAGCTCCGCGTTCACGTCGCGAGCGAGAACGTCCAGCACGACCAGAGACGTGGGCGCCGACGCGTGCGCGGCCGCGACGCCCGCGCGGGTCAGGACGACCAGCGCGAGCGCGAATCGAACGAAAGATTGCCGGGAGCGCGTCACAGGCTTGCGCCGTAATCCTCGGTCTTGTCGCGGTAGATGGTGTGAAAATGCGAGATCCCCTGGATGACGACGCCGGCCTGGCACGACAGCTCGAGCCAGAGCCGCGGGCCGTCGATGCGGAGGTACGTGGTGTTCACGTCAGGGTCGATCTCGCCCTCCTTCGGCGCGCCGTAGGCGAGGTACGTCTTCGCGTATGCGGCCGCGGACGTGTACTCCGTCATCAGGGAGCTCGAGATGGACGAGTCGTAGTCGTTCACGTAGGTGCCGATGGCGGTCGTCACCGCGGCCTGCTGCGTGGCGGTCAAGCCCGAGACGAGAACGCCGGTCTGTGTCGGATAGACGACCTTCGCGAGCGAGCCGGTGCCGTATTCGACGGGGCCGAGGAGAACGTCGGCGAAGGTCTGGCCGTCGAGGTACGCCGTGGTCTTGTCGGCGTCTGAGAGCGCGGTGAACACGGCGAACATCGACGTACCGCGGTCGTTCAGGGGCTGATACGTGCCGGCATAGTTGCCCGACACCGTGAACTTGGCTTTCGGTTCCACGCCGAGGTGGTGCGGCGTCGCGTAGCCGGTCCCCGATCGGTACGTGATGTTGAACGCCATGTGGTGCCCGCCGATCTGGATCATCCAGTCGCTCGTCTTCGACGGCGTGCCGATGAATGCGAGCGAGTAATTGTCGGACGAGTAGGCGCTGCCACCGGGACCACCACCGGTCATACCGCTCGTCTGGAGCGAGTTGAGATAGTCGTCGCCGGCGAAGACGCCGATCATGTGGTCGTAGCCCTGCGTCGACATGACGGTCTTGGCGATCGCGAGCGCCGCTGTGCGCTGAGCGGTCGTCATTGCCCCGAATTTCATGCCGTTTCGCGTGACGCCCGGCAGATTCGACCACACCGTCTTCGCCGCGCTGTCCGTCCACGCGTAGACGACGGTGGCCTTCTCCGTCGTCGTGAGCGTCGCGAGGAAATTGTTCGCGGCACAGACGACCTGCCCGTAGTTCGTCGTCTCGGTGGTGCAATCCGCCGTCGCAGCGTCGG
Organism: Polyangiaceae bacterium; assembly: GCA_036272055.1. Lineage (GTDB taxonomy): Bacteria > Myxococcota_A > Polyangia > Polyangiales > Polyangiaceae > DASZVB01. The sequence continues at coordinate 42,123 of DATAZL010000052.1, forward strand.
TCGTCGCTCCGCCGGTGGGCCCGTCGGGGGACGTCGTCACCGAAGCGTCCGGGGTCGTGCTCGCTGCGGCGTCCGGACCCGTCGTGGAGCTCGAGTCGCTACTGCACGCGGCGAGCAGCAGCGCGAACGCGCACGCTGCGCCCTCTCGCCGCCACGGCGAACCTCGATGAAATCCGTGAGACCCGACGCTAGTCCGCTTCATGTTTTCACAGCTCCTCTTGCCCGCAATCGCGGGCACTCGCTCGCCACGTCGGTCAGTGTAGAGGGCGCGCGCGACGATGAGTGTCTGCGCAACAAACGCAAACAATCGCGATAGACACGCACACACGCCCGCGTGGCGAGAACCAACGAACGGCTCGTCGACCAAGTCGCAGAACGCCACGCCACCCGCCACGAAGAGACCCCCGCCGACGTCAATCGCCGAGCAGGGCTCCCAATCCCTGCGAAGTCGATGCGAAGCCGCGGCGCCTAGCGGGCGACTTTGCCCATGTGGCGCTTGTCTTCGCCGCGAACCATGAAGACGACCATCTCGCCGAGATTGGTGGCGTGGTCGGCGAGGCGCTCGAGGTTCTTTGCGATGGACTGGAGTCGCTGGGCGGTCGAGACGGTCGTCGGATCTTGCATCATGTGCCCGAGGAGCTCCGGGAAGATCCGGGCGTAGGTCGCGTCGACGACGGAGTCTCGCTGGATGACGCGCTCGGCGCGAGCGGCGTCCCCCTGGATGAAGGCGTCGAGCGCCTCGTGCTGCATGTCGGAGACGACCTGTCCCATTTGCACCAGGGACGCGCGCACGGGCTTCAACGAATCGGCGTCGAGGTCGAGCACGCGCTCGCACACGCCGGCAGCGAGATCGCCCATGCGCTCGAGGTCGGTCACGATCTTCAGCGTCGTGGTGATGAACCGGAGATCGGACGCGACGGGCTGACGGCGTGCGAGCACGCGAACACAGAGCTCGTCGATGTCCATCTCGAGCCGGTCGATCTCGGAGTCCATCGCGATGGTGGACCTCGCGAGCTCCGTATCGTGGCGCGCGAACGACTGGAGCGCGCTCTTCGTCATCTCCTCGACGCGCGCGCCCATCAGCAGCACTGCGTCGCGAAGCTTCTGAAGTTCCTGTTCGTATTCCCGATCCGTGTGTCGCATGACGGTTCCCGCTGACATCAACCGAACCGACCGGTGATGTAATCCTCGGTGCGCCGCTCTTTGGGCCTCGTGAAGATCACGTCGGTCAGATCATACTCCACGAGCTCGCCCATGTAGAAAAACGCCGTGAAATCGGCGACCCGGGCAGCTTGCTGCATGTTGTGTGTCACGATCACCATCGTGTAGGTGTCGCGGAGCTCGTGCATGAGCTCCTCGACCCGGGCGGTGGCAATCGGATCCAGCGCCGAACAGGGCTCGTCCATCAGGAGCACCTCGGGCTCGAGGGCGAGCGCGCGGGCGATACAGAGACGCTGCTGCTGGCCGCCGGAGAGGCTCGTTCCGGACCGAGAAAGCCCGTCTTTTACCTCGTCCCAGAGCGCGACGCGGCGCAGCGTTTGCTCGACCAGGGCGTCGGGCGACTCGACCCGGAGCCCGTTCAACCTGAGCCCGGCGAGGACGTTGTCCCGGATGTTCATCGTCGGAAACGGGTTCGGCTTCTGGAAGACCATGCCGACGCGGCGCCGGACCCGTACCGGATCGACGTCCTCCCGGTAGATGTCGAGGCCGTCGAGGAGCACTCGGCCGTTCGCGTGGGCGCCCGGCGTCACTTCGTGCATCCGGTTCAGGCAGCGGACGAACGTGGACTTGCCGCATCCGGACGGGCCGATGATGGCGGTCACCTTGTGCGCCCGGATCGGGAGCGTCACTCCCTTCAGGACCTCGGAAGCGCCGAAACCGGCCTTCAGCGCCTCGACGCGGATCTTCACGCCGTCGCCGCCGGCCTGGATCAATTCTTCTGCACGGCGCTGGGCGGCGGCACGCGCGGGCGGCTGGGTGAGCGGACGTTCCCCGATGAGCGGGTGTGGCATGGTCGAGTCGGCTTCTCGGCTCATCGTGCATCCAATCGGTTCCGGACGAGAAACTTCGCCGTCACGTTCAGGAGGAGCGTGATCATGACGAGGACGAAGGCGGCGGCCCACGCCTGACGATGCCAGTCCTCGTACGGCGACACGGCGTAGGTGTAGATCTGAACGGGCAAGGAGGCGACCGGCTCGTCGATTCCCTGGCCCCAGAAGCGGTTGTTGAAGGCCGTGAACAGCAACGGAGCCGTCTCACCACCGATACGGGCGACGGCGAGCATCGCACCGGTGACGATGCCGGGAGCCGCGGTACGGAGCACGATGAGGAGCGTCGCGCGCCATTTCGGCATGCCCAGGCCGAGGCCCGCCTCGCGCAACGTGGCGGGGACGAGCCTGAGGAGCTCCTCGGTCGTCCGGGTGACGGTCGGAAGCATGATGATCGCGAGGGCGATGCTGCCGGCGAACGCACTGAAATGGCCCATCGGGCGGACCAGCACCGTGTAGACGACCATGCCGATGGTGATCGACGGGATGCCGGACATGACGTCGGCGGAGAACCGGACCGCGGTCGCGAAGCTGCTCGCGCGAAACTCGCTGAGGAACACGCCGGCCATGACGCCGATCGGCATCCCGATCGCGCAGGCCATCCCGACGAGCTTCCCTGTGCCGCTGAGGGCGTTCGCCATGCCGCCGCCGGGCTCTCCGACGGGCTTCGGTAGCTCGGTGAAGAACGCGAGGTTCACGCCGCCTAGGCCGCGCGCAGCGGTGAAGTAGATGACGCTGACGAGCGGCAGAAGCGCGAGCAGCACCGCGAACGCCGATGCGACACGGAACCCGGCGTTGAGCGCCTTCCGATAGCCATAGCCGCGCGCCTCGATCATCGGGTGTTCCCCGTCGGACCGGCGACGCGCCACACGAGCAGGCGCGCCACGACGTTCAAGAGCAGCGTGACGACGAAGAGCAATAGCCCCACCTCGGCGAGGGATGCGAGATGCAGATCGCCGGTCGCCTCCGCGAACTCGTTCGCGATGACGCTCGCCATCGTGTAGGACGGCGCGAAGAGCGACGCCTTTATCTCGGGGCTGTTACCGATGACCATGGTGACGGCCATCGTCTCGCCGAGCGCACGTCCGAGTCCGAGGATCACCGCGCCGATGAGCCCGGACCGCGCATAGGGCAGGATCACGTCGCGGAGCGCCTCCCACTGGGTCGCGCCGAGCGCGAGCGCACCCTCCCGGAAGAAATTGGGTACCGCGAGGAGAACCTCGCGGCTGACCGACGCGATCGTCGGCAAGATCATGATCGCGAGGATGACGCCGCCGGTGAGCATGCCGTAGCCCTGGTGCGGGCCCTGAAAGAGCGGCAGAAAGCCGAGCGTGCTCGCGAGCACCGGCTCGACGTGCTCGCGAAGAAACGGCGCGAGCCCGAAGATGCCCCAGAGCCCGTAGACGACGCTCGGGACGGCGGCGAGCAGCTCGACCATCGACGCGAGCGGCGAGCGGAGCCACTTCGGCGCGAGCTCCGTCAGGAAGAGGGCGACGCCGAGCGACACCGGGACGGCGATGGCGACCGCGAGGAGCGACGAGACGACGGTGCCGTAGATGAACGGGAGCGCACCGAAGACCTCGCGGACCGGGTCCCATTCCTGGCTGACGATGAAGCCGAGCCCGAATGCCTTGATGCTCGCGACCGACGCGCGACTCATCTCGGCGACCATCAGCAGCACCACGCCGATGACGGTCGCCGCGAAGAGAGTCGCCAGGGCGCGAAAAACGAGGTCGCCCGGGTTCGCTTCGCGACCCAGGCGACGCAAGATCCGCGGCTGAGCGCGGATCAGCGAGAGTTCGTTCTTGTCTCCCACCTAGTCCTAGGTGCCCGAATAGAGGACCGTCGCTCCGGAGTGGAGCGTGCGGAGCCGCGCCTCGACCTTGCCGACGACGGCGCTCGGCAGCGGCGCGTAGTTGAGTGCTTCGGACATGTTCTGACCGTCGTGGACTGCCCACCACAGATAGGTGGTGAGCACCTTGCCCTTCGCGGCGTCGGGCATGTCTTCGTACACGAGGATGTAGGTGAACGACGAGATCGGATAAGCGGTCTCACCCGGCGCGTTGATGATCGACGTGTACAGGGTGTCCGGCATCTCGACGCCCGCGGCGGCGGCGGAGATCGCGGCGATCTCCGGCTTCACGAATTTCCCGGCGGGGTTCTTGAGAGACGCCATCGAGAGCTTGTTCTGGACCGCGTCCGCGAGATCCACGTAGCCGATCGCGCCGGGGCTGTCCTTGACGCGACCGGTGACGCCGGGGTTACCCGGCATGCCCTGCCCTGCCGGCCACTTGACGCTCTTGCCGGCGCCGACCTTGTCCGTCCAGTCCTTGCTCGACTTGGAGAGGTAGCCGGTGAAGACCGCGGTGGTGCCGCTGCCGTCGCTGCGATGAACGACGACGATGGGCGTCGCGGGGAGCTTCGTTCCCGCGTTGCTCGCGGCGATCTTCGGGTCGTTCCACTTCGTGACGGTGCCGAGATAGATGTCGGCGAGCGCCGCTGGCTCGAGCTTCAGGTCCGCCACCTCGGGCACGTTGTAGGCGATGGCCACCGCGCCGATCGTCATCGGAAGATGAACGAGCTTCCCGGGCGCCTTCGCTGCTTCCTCGTTGCTCATGGGCGAATCGGTCGCGCCGAAGTCCACCGTCTTGTCGCGGATCTTCGCGATACCGCCGCCCGAGCCGATCGGCTGGTAGTTGATCTGAACGTCGGGGTGGAGCTTGTTGTATTCGCTCGTCCACTTCGAATAGAGCGCGTTCGGGAAGGTCGCTCCCGCACCGTTCAGCGAGGTCGTCGTGGGCTTCGCCGGCTCCGATGCGGCCGCTCCCGAGGCCGCTGCCTGCGGCGCACCCTGGTCGCTTCCCCCTTTGCAGCCCACGGCCACGAGCGAAAGGCCCGCGAGTACCCAAGTGACGATGCTGAAGTCTTTCATGTGCTCGCGCCGGTGTAACAAGGGGGCGGTTCGGGTGCGGGGCGCCCCCGCAACACATTCGTGACAGTTCGGTGTCAAACGCCGGAAATTCCGAAAACCCTCACGCCGCCGTGGGGTTGGCGCGTTCGGTCGGTTCGGCTGCCCGGAGGCGCACGTGAAAGCTCGTCCCGTTTCCGGGTTCGCTGTCGACGGTGATCGTGCCGCGCATCGCCTCGACCAGATGCTTCACGATGGAGAGACCCAGGCCAGTTCCGCCCATCTCCCGCGACCGCCCGGGATCGACCCGGTAAAACCGCTCGAACAGGCGCGGCAGGTGCTGGCGCTCGATACCCGGACCGTCGTCCTCCACGTCCACGAGGATGGAGCCCTCGGCCGCGTGGGTGCGGATCGTCAGCTTGTCGTCCTTGAGGCAGTACTTCACGGCGTTGTCGATCAGGTTCGTGAGCACGTGCTCGAGCCCACGCCGATCGGCGAGCGCCTGACAGCCGGGCGCGTACTCGGTGACGATCTCGATGCGCTTCTTGACGGCGCGCTCCCGGAACAGATCGACCACCGCCCTCGCGACCTCGGCCGGGTCGACGGACTCGAGGTGAACGGCGAAGTCTTGCGACTCGATGCGCGACAGATCGAGAAGATCGTCGACCAGGTTGCGGAGACGCGCGGCGTTCCGCTGGATCATCGCGATGAAGTCGCGAGAGGCCTCGGGGTCGCCATCTATCGTCGTCTCAAGCGTCTCCGCGGCGGAGAAGATCGCCGCGACGGGCGTCCGGAGCTCGTGCGACGCGTTCGCCACGAAGTCTTTGCGCAGCGCCTCGAGCCGTCGGAGATGCGTCACGTCGACGAACACGGCGAGCAGGCCACCTTCCTGCCCCGGAATGCGCACCACGTGCACCAGCAGACGGCGCGGCTTTAGCCCTCCGAGGTCGATCTCGCCGGTCGCGGGCGCGTCCTCGTCGTCGGCCTCGTCGAGGAGACGGACGAGTTCGCCGTGACGGATGACCTCGAGCGGCGACTTGCCCTCGACGTCCGCACCGACCAGGAGCATCTCGCGGAGCGCGGGGTTCACCAGGGTGACCCGACGGCCGCGGTCGAGCAGGAGCACGCCCTCACGCATACCGACGAGGACGCCGCGCATGCGGTCGCGCTCGCGCCGGTGCTCGGCGAGCAGCGCGGAATAGCCGCGAGCGAGCTGGTCGAGCGCCGCACCGAGCTCGCCGAACTCGTCCTCTCCGTGGGGACCGGCGCGCGCACCGAGGTCACCGTCCGCCATCTTTCGTGCGGCAACGGCGAGCGCGCGCGCCGCGCGGGACGCGATCGTCGCGGCGATGGTCGACATGACGAACGCGACGCCGAACGCGAGGGCCGCGGCGACGAGCGCCATGCGATCGAGCCGTTCGAGCGCATTCGCGAGGTCCGCCGACGGAACCCCGAACCCCTCCTGAACCTCGCCCCGGAAGTAGATGTACCCGAGCGCGAACGCAGGGGTCAAAGCCCCGAGCGAGATCAGGATGAGCTTGCCGCGTATCCCAAGCTTCAAGCGGTTGCCTCGACGGGTGCCGCGACGAAGCGATACCCCACGCCGCGGACCGTCTCGATGTAGTCCCGGGCGTTGACGAGCTTCTCACGGAGCCGCTTCACGTGGGTGTCGACCGTCCGCGTGGTGATGTCCGCGGTGATCCCCCAGACGTCGTCGAGCAGGGTGGCCCTGCTCTGCACACGATCGCGCCGGTCGTAGAGGGTGACGAGGAGCTTGAACTCGAGCGCGGTCAGCTCGACCTCTTGCCCTTCGACCCAGGCACGGTGCGCGGCGCGATCGAACGTCAAGCAGCCGAATTGTACCCGACCCTCGGTCTCCTCGGTCGCCTCGGCGGCGCCCCGGCGAAGAACCGCGGAAATTCGCAGGAGTAGCTCACGCACGCTGAACGGCTTGACCACGTAGTCGTCCGCGCCGAGCTCGAATCCGACGACCCGGTCGATCTCTTCCCCCTTCGCGGTGAGCATGATCACCGGGATGGAGCGAGTCGCCGGATCGGCCTTGAGCGCGCGGCAGATCTCGGTGCCGGGCACGTCCGGGAGCATCAGGTCGAGCAGCACCACGTCGGGGCGGCGCGCCTTTATCAACTCGAGGGCGTCACGCCCCCGCATCGCGGCGATGGCCTCGTGACCCGCCTGTTTCAGGTTGTATTCGAGGACCTTCTGCAGGTCTTGCTCGTCCTCTACGACCAGAATCCGCGCCATGCGGAGCCACTCGTATCTCTCTAATGTGACGGCATGGTGACAGCGCAGCGACTATCTGCGCCTGCTCACACCTTCAGTCGCGCCGACCTCGTCGCGTTCGAGCTTCATGCGAAAATCGGACGGCTGCCGGGGCGGCGCGCCGCTCCCCTCGTCCTTGGACTCGGGCGGAGGGGCGCCGGCGGTGGCCAGGGCGAGCGCGAGCGATTGCGCCTGACGGCGAAGCCGCGCCGTGAGCTCCCGATCCGACTGCCGCGTCGCGATGCGGAGCGCCTCGAGCCGATAAGCTTCAGCCTCCGTCACCCGCCCGGCGTCGCCGAGCGTCGCGACGAGCTCCACGAGCACGCGCGCGCGCACGGTGTCTTGCTCGTCCGCGAACTCGAGCGCCGTCTTCAGCGCCTCTTCCGATTCGTCGAGCCGCCCGAGGTGGCGCATCACGGCGCCGAGCTTCCTGCCGAACACGACGAGTGCGGTACCGGCGGCTTCGCGCTCGCCGGCGACGAGCCATGCTTGCCCGAGCTCGAGCCCCGACGAGAGCACGTCTCTCGCGCGCTCGAAGTCATCGCCGGCGATCGCGGCGTCTGCCGAGTGCTCGATGGCCTCCGCAACGCCGAGATCCGCTCCGCGCGCCTGTGCCGGCACCGGTAGCGGGATCTTCGACGCCCTCGGGGCCTTCGAGCTACCGGGGCTCCACGCGCCGTACGCCGCCTCGATGCCCTGAGCCAGATCGGGAATGGGGGGAGCCCTCAGCGGCGCGGACGTCGGCATGAGGTCCTCGTCGTCGAAGGACGGCGGCGCGGCGCTCGGGCGCAGGGTATCGCGAAGCCCGAGCGGTGCGTTCGGACGCGACGTCGAATGCGGCGCCGGGGGATACGGGTTACGCCGGCTCTCCGGGGGCAACGCCTCGACGAACGCCTCTTCGAGCGCCTCGGCGAGGAGATCGGCGGTCTGGTAGCGCCGCTTCGCGTCGGCGTCGATGGCCCGCATGCAGACGTTCGCGAGCGCGTCGGGGCAGTCGATCGTCGGCGCGACGGAGCGCGGATCGGGCCGCTTCGCGTGGAGCTGCTGCTCGAGCACCGCCATCAGCGTCCTGCCCTGGAACGGGAGACTGCCGGTGAGCATCTGAAAGAGCATGACGCCCGCCGAGTAGAGATCGACGTTCGTCTCCGTGCGCTCCCCGCGGATCTGCTCGGGCGGCATGTAGCAAGGCGTGCCGATGAACTGCCCGACCGCGGTGACGCCCGGCGAGCCCTTCACCTTGGCGATACCGAAGTCGATGAGCTTCACGCGCTCGCAGCCGGTGCTCGTCGGCTCGAGGATCACGTTGTCGGGCTTGGCGTCGCGGTGGGTCACGCCGCGCGCGTGCGCTTCACCGATTGCGGAGAGGACCTGGAGCATGATGGCGCGTACGCGCACGAGCGGCAGGGGGCCGCTCGACGCGATCACGCTCCCGAGATCGGGCCCCGAGAGACGCTCCATCACGATGAACAGCGTCGTGGGATCGGGCGCCTCGGTGCGGCCGAAATCGTAGATCTTGACGATGTTCGGGTGGATGATCTGACTCGCGACGCGCGCCTCTTCGAGGAAGCGCACCACGACGGTCTCGCTCGAGAGAAGGTGCGGATGAATGCACTTGATCGCGACGGGCCGCGCGAGAGTGCGCTGGATGCCGTGATACACGCGGCCCATCCCGCCCTCCCCGAGGAGCCCCATGACCTCGTACCGCCCGAGGAGCGACCTTCCGATCAGCGGATCGGTCGCGGGCTTGTGGTTCGAGTAAATCCCGTCGATGCCGGTCATGAGAAAGGCAGACCCGGGCCCGCGGTCGCTGCTCGGTCAGTCGCCGGAGGTCCAAAGAACATATGTTTCAGGATTTAGAAAGCCTCGCGCGCCGGCGAGGCTAAGAGTTCGAACATTTTTGATATTTTCGACCCACGGCCGCCCCTCGACCGGCAAGCCGCATGGCCGGAAACGGCGACGACGGGGGTAGCTCGGGTGCTATCTCTACTCCCATGGAGCCGGACCGTGGGCCCTCTTACGACTTCGGCGGCGCCGTGTTCAATCTCGAAGACGCGCGAGACAGGGAGATCGTCCGTTTCATCCTGTCGCAGGCGCTGTTCGGCGAGGCGACCGGCGTCTATTGCGGTCGGTCGCTCTATGCGGCGCGCTCGCTCGAGGCGGCAGAGTTCTATGTCCGGCAAGCACGTCAGGAGCTCGCCCACCTCCGGCTCTTCGCCGACGTCTTCCGCGCGCTCGACATGACGCCGATGCCCGCGCACTGGGTCATCCGGATGCTGTCGTCGCACAACGACTTCTACCCGCTGAAGGTCTTTCTCGAGCACGCCGTCGGCGAAGGAATGGTGCTCGACGTCTTCAAGGACCTGCTCCTCGAGACGCTCCCCGACTCCGATCCGCGGGTCCCCGCGATAAAAAAGAAGCTCCGCGTCGTGTGCAACGACGAGGCGGAGCACGTCGACTGGGGCGAGAAAGAGACGGCGCGTATCCTGGGTGAGCAGCCGTGGATGCGCCTTCCGTTCCTCGGCCTGCTCGAGCTCGAGCTTGCGACGCTGCCGCTCCTCGTGCGCGCGCTCCGGAGCCAGGCCGCGGGCCATCCGGTGCTCTCGCACATGGACGGCTTCGTCCTGCACGTCGAGCAACGCGCCGTCGAGCAGGGCAAGCGGCTCGGCTACGTCCCCGACGAGCGTCCCACCGGCGTGAGGCGCGTCGCCGCGATCGCCGCCGGTCTCGCGCTCTACGCTCGCAGCCGCCTCGCGCGGAGCCGCTCGAAGCTCGACAAGACCTACCTGACGGAGCTCGGCTTCGTGCCCGGCGAGGGAGCGATCGAAGGGTAGGAGAATGCGAGGCGACCTCCATCCGTCGAAGCTCGCTCTCCGCGATGCGCGCACGAGCGCGATCGACCGGCTCACTGCGGCGTTCGTCGCCGACCAGCTCTCGCTCGAAGAGTTCGAGGAGCGCGTGGACCGCGCGTACCGCTGCCGCTCCGAAGGAGAGCTCGACGCGCTGACGTCGGATCTGACGGCCGCCGTCGTGGTCGTCGACGACTCGCCGCGATCCATCGTGCCGGCGCGCAGCGATCCGTCACTCGAGACCGCGGTCGCAGTGTACGACGGGCGGCGTGAAGCGCTCGCGCGCGGCGCGCGCACCATCGCCGTCCTCGGCAACACCGAGCGGCGAGGGCGCTTTCACATCGACGGCTCGCACGCCGTGCTGTCGGTGCTCGGCAACGTCGAGCTCGACCTCCGCGACGTCGAGCTTCCACCCGGCGTGACGACGCTTCACGTGCGCGCGGTGCTCGGCAACGTCGAGATCACGGTGCCGCCGTCGCTCATCGTCGACTGCGAGGGCACCGGGCTCCTCGGCTCCTTCACCGGCGTGAACCACATGCCCGAGGAGCGTTCACCCGACGAGCCCGTTCTCCGCATCGCGGGTAGCGCCGTGCTCGGCAACGTCGAGGTACGCACGCGACCCGCCGAAACGTCTGCACGCCGCCTTCCCGCTCGCGGTCGGTGAGACTTTTCCGTCAAGCCCTCTGTGCCTTGTGAAGAGTCTCGCAGCAGGAATTCTGCGGCTCGCAGCTATGTGACATTCGTGTGACACCACGATTTCATCTCGCGTTCGTTTGCGTTCAAGGGCCGCTCGACACGTGGTACGAGCCTCACACCCATGCAGGAAGAAAGCACGGCGTCTCCGCTATCGACGCGCTCCACGCGCGCTCTCGATCGGCTCCGTCCGGTCGCCGAGCACGTCGACGCGTTCACTCGTGAAAGCGGTCGCGCAGTCGTCGATGGCGACGCCGACCTCGCCCTGGCCCTGCTCTCCGCCGGCGGAGAGCGCGCACGCTGCGACACGGCCGTCCAGGCCGCGTGGTCCGACATCCTCGGTGGTCAGAGCGTTCGCTCCGACGTCGCCGCGAACGTCTCTCTCCTGGTGTCGCTCGAGAAGATCGCGGATCTCGCCTCGATCATCTGCCGCTCCGTCATCGGTCTCTCGACCGAGACCCGTCTCGGTGAGCTCCCCTCCATCCGGAAGCTCGCGGAGCTCGTGCCGGGGATGCTCCGGGACGCCCTCGGCGCCGTCCGCGAGAACGACCAGGCCGGAGCCGGCCGCGTCCTCCACCAGGGGCTCACCGTCGACGCCTTCTTCGCCCAGGCGCACTTCGACATGCTCAACGTGATGCGCCCCGGCGGGGGTGACATGAGCACCACGCAGAAGTTTCACGCCATGAGCCGCGCGCTCGAGCAGATCAGCGACGGCGCGAGCGAAATCGCCGCGAGCGTCGGCGGCGCCGCGGCCTTCTCGACCTGAGCCGGGCCTCCGCTCCTCCGGCGGGAGGGCGCGCTCGCGCTGCTCGCGGGAGGTCCCCCTTTACCCGCCCCTAGCCCTCGGTTATCTCTCCGGGCCGATCCGAGCCCGAAGAAGGAACACCCATGTCTAGCAACGCAGAAAACGCCCTGGCCGTCCTCAAGAAGTTCGAAGGCAAAGAGGAGGGCACGAGCGACTGGCACACGGTCGATCAGACCCAGATCAACCTGTTCGCCGACGCGACGCTGGACAAGCAGTTCATCCACGTCGATCCCGAGATGGCCGCGCGAGTGTCGCCCTACAAGGTGACGATCGCGCACGGCTTCCTCACCCTGTCGCTCATCCCGTACCTCGGCTCGAGCATCAAGCCGGTCGACACCGCGATGTACGAAGGCCTGATGATGGGCATCAACTACGGCCTCGACAAGGTTCGCTTCCCGAACCCCGTCAAGGTGAACTCCAAGGTGCGCGCGCGCCGCGAGCTGATGTCGGCGGAGCTCGTCTCGCCGAACACCATCCAGCTCAAGCAGAAGGTCACCGTCGAGATCGAGGGTGAAGCGAAGCCGGGCTGCGTCGCAGAGACGCTGGTCCGTCTCATCTACGGCTGAGCCGGACCGACGAGGCGCGTCGTGCGCGACACCCAGCGCACGACGCCCGCCGGTAGCGCAACGTCGTCTCCCCGCAGAGGCGCGCTCGCGGCGGAGCGCGTGGCCCAGTAGACGACGGGCCCATCGTCTCGCTCGCGGAGCGAGCGCAGGAGCGCCGCGGCCGCCTTCGCGCTGTACGTCGCCTCGAGTGACGGAGCTCCGGCGCGACGAAAGAGCGCCATGGCTTCGGCGCCCTCGGGCGTTCCGTACCCGTAGCCACGCCCGAGAAAGCGACCGTCCACGACGAGGCGCCGCGCGAGCTCCGCGGCGCTGCTCTTCAGGGATGGCTCTCCGGCGAGCGTCGCGACGAGGGACGACGTCCGCGCGGCGAGGTGCGCGAGCCGGAGCCGGCTCGTCACCGGCCACGGCGTGACGCGAACGGAGACGAGCTCCGGCACCTGCCCGGTGCGCGTCTCCGTGAAGCCGATGCCGAGTCGCGCGGCGAGAGCGAAGCCCGCGAGAAGTCCCGCCGTCGTCGTCCCCGAGCCACCCGGAACGACGACGCGCACCGGACGCGGAAGCACGCCACGCGCGACGTCCGTCGCGAGCTCGAGCGCGGCGTTGACGTAGCCGAGCGCACCCTCCGGCGTGGCACCGCCCGGGATCATGAAGAAGGGACGATGTCCGCGTCGCTCTTCGCGGCCGGGCACGACGCGCATCGCGAGCGGCAGCGCGGACCAGTGCGGGAGCACGATGAAACGCGCGGCGAGCCCGACGATCGCATGAAGGTTCTCGAGCGCCTCCACCGACGGCGGTTGCGGATAGAGCATCGCGCCGGCGAGGAGCCCGGCTCGGGGCGCGTGAACCGCGGTCGCGACGGCGTGGTTCGAACCGAACGCGCCGGTGGAGAAGACGTGCGTCTTGCCGAGACGAAGCGCCTCTCCGAAGAACACCTCGAGGGTGCGCACCTTGTTGCCGCCGAAGTACGGCGACGAGAGATCGTCCCGCTTCGCGTAGAGACGCCCTCGGGGCGTGCCTGCCTCCGCTTCGACGGCGGGAAGGGCTTCGACGGGCGTCGGAAACTCGCCGAGCGACGCCAGCGGGACGCGCGCGGAGAGCCCAGAAAAAAGCTGAAAAAGTGGGCGTTCGACCATCGAGCGAGAGCCTTGCTCTCATCCTCCCACGTCGATTAGCGTCGCGGCCCTATCAGGTAAAGACGTCGCACCCGGTGCGAGGAGGTTTCCATGTCGAAGAACCGTATTTCTTTCGCGAGCGACGGGCTCCGGGTTTCCGCGCTTTCATGTGTGCTCGCGCTCGGCGCCTGCTCCCACCAGGAAGACGCGGGTCCCGCCGCGCCGCAGGCCCCCGGCATGCCCGCCGCGCCCGCGGCCGTCATCGTAGAGCCGCCGCCCGCACCGGCCACCGCCGCGGCCGCCCCTGCCCCGGCACCCGGACCGCAAGCGCCGCAGCTCGATCCGCCCATCGTCCTCAAAGACGTCGGATTCAAGACGCCGGAGAGCGTTCTCTGGGATCCGGAACAGGACGTGTACTTCGTCAGCAACATCAACGGGAGCCCGCTCGCCGTCGACGGCAACGGCTTCATCTCGAAGGTCACGCCCGACGGCAAGAACGTCGAGCTCATGTGGATCGACGGATCCAAGAAGACGTCGGCGCTCAATGCTCCGAAGGGCCTCGCCATCTCCGGCAACACCCTCTACGTCGCCGATCTCACCTTCGTGCGCATGTTCGACCGCAAGACGGGCGCGCCGAAGGGCAAGATCGCGATCCCCGGCTCGACGTTCCTGAACGACCTCGCGACGGGTCCCGACGGCACCGTGTACGTGTCGGACAGCGGCATGAAGGCGGGCAATGACGGCTTCGCGCCGTCGGGAACGGACTCCGTTTACAAGATCGTGAAGGGCAACCGTCCGGTGAAGCTCATCGCCGACAAGGAGCTCGGCGGACCGAACGGCCTCGCGGTGGACGAGACCGGGGTCTGGGTCGTCACCTTCGGCTCGGGTGAGCTCTACAAGGTCGACCTCAACGGCAAGAAAGAGCCGGGCCAGAAGCTTCCCGCGGGCACCCTCGACGGGCTCATCAAGCTCACCGACGGCACCATGCTCGCGACGAGCTGGGCGGCTTCCGCGATCTTCCGTGGCGCCCCGGGCGGCACGTTCGAGACCATCGTCCACGACGTCAAGTCGCCGGCGGATATCGGTTTCGACACGAAGCGGAACGTGATTCTCATCCCGCTCTTCCAGCTCGACACCGTCGAGCTCCAGAAGCTCCCGGGGGCTCAACCTCCGGCAGTGGGGCCTTCTGCAACAGTCGCTCCGGCAGCGGGGGCTGCTGCCAGTGGCGCAATGCCAACCTCGACGGCAGCCGCGGCACCAAAAGCGGCCACGAAGGGGCCGTCTGCAGCACCTCCAGCGGCGATGACCGGCGCTGCGGCGACACCGGCCGCTGCCGCCGCACCCGCGGCGCCCCCGGCAATGAAGGCGCCGCCGGACGCGCCGGTGATGAAGAAGTAGCGTGTAACCGCACGTTGCGACGTGGCGCGAGCTCGTTCTCGCGCCACGTGCGCCGCGGAACTCACTCGCTCACCCTGGCGCTCGGTCGAGGGGCGCGACGCCGCTGACGCCGGCAGGAGGAGAGTAACGAAGGGCGAGAGGCGGGATGGCGCGCGCGCGCATGCGGCGCGAATTGCTAACGTGAAAAGCTTCGCGTGAAATGATCACGCGGGCCGTATCCGCGTTATCATTCATGGTCCGGCGGACCGACTTTCGAGTCGTCGTGTCCGGAACCCAGCGCGAAGCCGTTCGCGGCCCCAGCGCTGGGCTCGAGGGCTCATGGCTGAAGAGGGACCCACGGGAGAGAGAATGTCGCGCGTGCTGTTCGTCGACGACGAGCCACTCGTCCTGCGCACGCTACGCCGGACTCTGTCGGCGCGCGCGCTCGATTGGGAGCCCCTGTTCGCCGAGACCGGCGAGGAAGCGCTGGCCATCGTCGACCGCGAACCTGTCGACGTCATCGTCTCCGACATGCACATGCCGAAGATGGACGGCGCGGCGCTCCTCGGCCGGATCCAGGAACGGCACCCGGAGATCGTGCGTATCGTCCTCTCCGGCCAGTCGGATGCGCGGCTCGTCTTCCGGTCGGTGCCCGTCGCGCATCAATTTCTCACGAAGCCCTTCGAAGCGGCGATGCTCGTGAGCAGCATCGACCGCGCACTCGTTTTCCGCGAGCTCGTGGCGAGCCCGGTGATCAGGAAGGCGCTCGGCAGCGACAATCGGCTGCCCGCCACGCCGCGGACTTACACGGCACTCACGCGCGCCCTGTCCCGCGACGATGTCTCGCTCACTCAGATCGTCGAGCTCATCGAGCGCGAGCCAGCCGTCGCCGCGCGCGTCGCGCAGCTCGGCTCGAGCTCGTTCTTCCGGGTCCCGGCGAGCGTCCGTGGAATCAGGGGCATCGTCTCGTACCTCGGCATCGACGTCGTGAAGACGCTCGTGCTGACGGTGGAGCTCGCCACCGTGTTCGCTCCCGGACTGAAGGGGTTTTCCCCGACTACGTTCCAGGCTCATTCGCTCCGCGTCGCTCACATCGCGCGGAGGATGCTCGAGCGGGGAGCGGACGCCGAGGACGCATTCCTGGCCGGCGTGCTGCACGACGTGGGACGCCTCGTCCTCGTATCGCGGTGCCCGGCGCTCTTCGCCCGGGCGCTCGCCGCGAAGAAGTCGTCCGGCGGCTCGCTCACCGACGCGGAGCGCTCGGTGCTCGGCGTGACCCACGCCGAGATAGGCGCGTACCTGCTCGGCATCTGGGGTTTCCCTCTCGACGTCGTCGACGCCGTGCTCGGCCACCACGGCGAGCCGGCGCTCCCCGCCGGACCGATGACGATCTCTCGCGCCGTGTACCTCGCCAACCTGCTCGCGCACGACCCCGACGCCGCCATCGAGGACGAGGAGAGCGCGCCTCAGTCGGAGCTCGAGGCAGCCGACAGCACGCGTCTCGCGCAGTATCGCGAGCTCGCCCGAGAAATCGTCTACACCGAGTCTCCGTGAGCGTCGCTCAACGGCTCGTTGAGCGGAGCTTCGCGAGCTTCTCGTCGACGTCGCGGAAGCGTTCGGCGAGCGCCCTGACGAACGCGCCCGCCCACGACCCTCTGCCGAGCTCCTGCTCGAGCGCCTCCCGGGACACGACCTTGGTGACGACCTCCGTCATCGCCACGACGCTCGCGCTCCGTGGCTCGCCGGTCAGGATCGCGGTCTCGCCGAACACGTCACCCGCGTCGAGCACGCGCAGGACGGACCGCGCGCCGTTCGTCGTCTGGTGTACCTCGCACGAGCCGGTGACGATGATGTACGCCACCTCGCCCTCGTCCCCCTGCTGCATGATCACGCTGCCGGCAGGGAAGACCCGCGTCTCGAACCAGCCGCCGCCGCGGAGAAAGTCTTCGACGTCGTCACGGAACGCGACGACGCTCGGATAACGATCCTCGCGACGTTTCGACAGCGCCTTCATCGCGATGCGGCAGAGGCCCGGAGGGAGATTCGGCCACGCGCCGATCGCGTCGGGCTGAGCGATGACCGAGCGCTGAGCGCGCTGGAGCGCGTCGAACGCCGTCGGTGCGGCGCTCGGTCCCTTTCCGACCATCAGGTGATAGAGGATCGCGCCGAGACCGAACACGTCGGTGCGCGCGTCGATCTCCGACGTCTTCCCCCAGGCTTGCTCGGGGGCCATGTACTCGAACGTGCCGGCGATGGACCCATGTTCGTCCTGGGTGCGATCGCCCAGATCGTCGGAGAGCGTGACCCGCGCGGGCGCCTTCTCGGTGCGCTCTCCGGCGGCGATGAGCGCGACGCCCCAGTCCATCAGGAAGACCTGGCCGTAGCTGCCGACCATCACGTTGTCCGGCTTCAGATCGCGGTGGATGACGCCGCGGGAGTGCGCGAACGAGAGCGCGTCGCAGACCTTGAGGAGCACGCGGAGCACGCGCTCGATCGCCACATGGTCGTAGCCCGCGCGGTGCATCGCCGCGATCTGCGCGGTCAGCGTCTCCCCTTCGACGAGCTTCATCGTGAAGTACACGCCGCGCGAGTCGGTCGCCGTCCCGAGGTCGTGGACCGCGACGATGTTCGGATGATCGAGCTGGCCGGTGATCTGCGCTTCTTCCATGAAGCGCAGGGCAGTCTGGGCGTAGTCGGGGCTCTTCGGGTCGCTCACCTTCATCGCCACGTCGCGCCGTAGCAACGTGTCGTGAACGCGTCGCACCGAGCCCATGCCGCCGCGTGCGATCTCTCCGGCGTCTCGCAGGCGCTCTTCGACGGCACCTTCCGGCATCACGCGCGGGGGACGCACCTCGTCGGCCATGCGAGCCGATGACTCTACCTCAGGCCAGGGCGGCCAGGTATTCGAGCGCCGCCTTGCCGGGCAAGAAGAGGTACGCGCCGCCGCGAACCTGGACGAACCGGCGAACGCATTCGATACGCCGGAGCGGCTCGCTCGGGATCGAGAAGCGCCCACCGGTGGCGGAAGGATCTCCGACCAGCGGATCGACCTCGCCGTGCAGACCCTGGAACACGGTGCCGTTGATCCACGTCTGCTGGATGAACTCGAACTGGTTGGCCAGGTCGGCGTTGAAGCACAGGAAGTGAAGCCCGCGCTGACCGGGATGACCTGTCCCACTCTCCGCGGCCTCGATGAGCTCGGACGGCGTCATCGAGGGAACGAACGGCGCTCCGTACGACCGTCCGCGACGCAAGATCCGGTGCTTCTTCGACTTGGCGAGGCCCTCCGCGGGGTCGTGAGAGAGCGTCGCGCGGGGGTTCGTCCTCCGAATATGAGCGCCGAACGGACACCGGTCGCCGTGCGGATCGTCGTGCGCGTAGTCGAAGTTCTCCGGCAGGGCGGCGCGCGGGCCGTTCTGCTCGGGGCGCGTCACCAGCGCGGAGCCGTCCGGCCAGCGCCCGACCATCTTCGATGCGAGGCGCACCCGATCGTCCACGGTGGGGTTCGGACCGACGCAGGCCATGCTCTTCCAGAACGCCGCGACGTCCTGCTCGAGCTGGCGGAACACGAGATAGCTCCCGTTGCGTCCGAAGTCGGCGCCGGCCGTACGGAGTGACGTACGCCGCTTCGCGACGGCGGAGAGGACCGGGCTCCGCGGAAAGATCCCCGCTTCGTTCGCGTACCCGAGCAAGAGCTCACCGGCGGCGATGCGATCGGCCTCGCGCGGGGGATGCGAGCGGCTGCCCTCGGGTTCGTCGCGGAAGCGCGGCTGGACGATGCCGTCGGCGAATCCGAAATGCTCGCGACGAACGGCGAGCGGCACCGTCACACCGAGATCCTCGCCGGTCGGACCGACGAGCTCCGAGAGGCCGCAAGCGGGGAACGCTGCGCGATGCGACGCGACGGAGGCCGTGAGACCCGCCTCGGTCGACGCGTAGAGCATCAGGATGAGATGAACCTGCGTCTTGTCGTATCCCCAGAACCAGCGTGGCGGACAGCTGTCGCCGACGTCACGGAGCTTCCGTGCGCGCGACGGATCGGTCATCCCCTCGAGAAACTCGGGCGAGAAACCCTGGAGCGTTGCGTCGTCGACGCCGAGCGCCTCGAGCCCTTCGCGGGTGAAGGCGACGTTGGCGACGCACTCGCCGTCGTGCCGGCCGCGCCAGTCGAAGCGCATCGAGCGCTCCACGAGGAGCCGGCCGATGAACGCGCTCGCCAGGGACGGCGTGATGAGCCTGAGCATCAAGAAGCGCGCCCAGGTGCGCTTCGGAAACCCGCTGAGCAGGACGGATTGCACCTCCGCCCACTCGACGGGACTCGAACCGGGCTGCGTCACAGGTACCTCAGCCAGGCGCGCGCGTCGGCTTCCGACATGTACCCGCGGAGCCCGTCCCGGAGACGCGAGTTGTCGTTCAGGTTGCGGCACGAGATGTCGGGGTTCGCCCGGTACCAGACGTCGGTGCGCACCTGGTGGTCGCGCGTCCACGCCTTGAAGACGCGCTCGTTCTTGGCGCCTTCCTCGACGAGGAGCTTGCTGCGTGGGTAGTTCACGGTGTTGCTCCACACGGCGGTCATGCCGGCCCCCGCTTCTTCGATGAAGTCGCCCAGGTAACGCTCCCAGCTCCCGTCGTAGTTCGAGCAGAAGAGAAGCCGCGGCTCTGCCTTGTCGAGGATCGCCCAGTGCGCACAGTGGATCGTCTCTATGCCGCCGAGGTCGCCCTTGTAGAACTCGAACCGAGCGCGGAGCTCTATCGCGAAGAGGACCACGCGGAGCACCGCCATGCGGAACGCTCCCGGCTTGATCGCAACCACGTGCGTCAGCTGGTTCGTGATGCCGAAGTCCTCGTCCTCGGCGTTCGCCAGGGCGTCGCCGGAGACGTCGGTGTCGGTCTTCGCGGGCTCGGTGTCCTCGTGGTGACGGAGCACGACGACGACCACGGCCGCCGCGCCACCGAGGAGCAGGACGTACGGGATCCCGAAGCCCAGCGCGAACGCGCCGACGAGTGAGCCGGCGAGCCCTGCGACCGCCAGTGCGGCGACGACGCCCGTCTTCCACCAGCCCTCGACGGAGCGCGGCGCGATCGACGCGGCGCGCGGCTCGAGCGCCCAGCGATACTCACCCTCGGCGACGAGCCGGATGATTTCGCTCCGGATCGCCCGCGCGGGAAGCTCCGGCGAAGGCAACGTCGAGAGCTTCCGTTCGTCGAGGACGCGCCCGACGTGGCGGCGCAGCGCTTCTTCCTGCTGCACGTCCGAGACGCAGCGGCCGACGTAGCCGACGTGCATGGCGCCGTACTTCACCGCGTTCGCCTCGAGGTACGGGACGAGGGCACTCCGCGGAGCGCCGGCACCGTACCCGACGCAGTGCGCGAACACCGCGTCGAGCCCCTCCCCCGCCCGCTCCACGAGCTCGGCGAGGTGCGACGCGCGCGGTCCGTCGTAGGCAGAAGAGAAGAGCAGGTGACGCTTGCCGGCGGCGTTCGCGCCGAGCACCGCGAACCGCGCGAAGTGCACCGTCGAGAGCGACGGAAAGTCGACTATGGGCTTCGTCGCCTTTCCCACTAACGTCGGCTCTCCCGCGCAGTCGTAGGACGGAAGCGCATCGCCCGACATCGCGCGGTCGAGCTCCGCGAGGAGCTCGACTAACGAGCTGGCGCGCTCCGTCGCGATCTCCGCGACCACGGTCAACACTCCCTGGACCCTCATGAACCGAACCACAATTTTTAGCGCACCCTCGAGACGAGCGGCGATCAAAAGATGCGGGCTCTTGACGTCGTCGCCGGCCATGGCATCCTCGTGCCCGCATGTCGCTCGTACCAAAGACCACGTCCGGCGCCTTCGTCGGTTGGTGGTGGCCCCTCCACTAGGGAGCGGTCCGAGCGTCGTCGATTCGAGCCGCCCCCTTCGCTTGGGCGGCTCTTTTCGTTTTCATGCGCTGCCCACGCCACCGGAGGCGGTCCCGAGAACCTGGAGACAGCCGTGAAAAACATCATCGATCCGCGCTCTGCCTATGAGCGATTCACCACGCAAGGTGGCGTAGTCATTTATCGAAGCTCCGAAGAGATCGACGGGCGCGCCTGCGTCGAGTCGCTCATCGACTCCCTCGATCGCCGCCGGGGCGTGCTCCTCTCGTCGAGCTACGACTACCCCGGCCGTTACACGCGCTGGGACCTCGGCTTCACGTCGCCCCCCATCGAGATCGCGTCGCGTGAGCGGAACGTCGTGGCGCGGGCGCTGAACGCGCGCGGGCGCCTGCTCATGCCGGCGATCGAGCGCGCCGTGGCGACATCCCCGGCAGTCGAGACCATGGACCACACCGACGACGGCTTCTCCGTCGTCCTCCGTAGCTCCGGCGAGCGATTGCCGGAAGAGAAGCGCAGCACGCAGCCGACGGTCTTCTCGCTCCTCCGCAGCATCATCGCCCTCTTCAAGAGCACCGACGACATTCACCTCGGGCTCTACGGGGCCTTCGGCTACGACCTCGCGCTCCAGTTCGAGCCGCTCCGGCAGAAGCTCGCGCGCCCGTCCGATCAGCGCGATCTGGTGCTCTACCTGCCGGACGAGCTCATCGTCGTCGATCACCGGAAGGAGCGCGCGATGCGCTACTCCTACGACTTCGACCTCGACGGCAAGTCGACCCGCGGTCTCCCGCGCGACGGCGCCGAAGCGCCGTACGTGCCTGCAGAGGGCGTCACCGCCGGCTCCGATCACGCCGAGGGCGAGTACGCGCGCGGCGTCGAAGAGGCGCGCGCCGCGTTCAAGCGCGGCGACCTGTTCGAGGTCGTCCTGAGCCAGACCTTCCGCGAGCCCTGCGCGTCGCCGCCGTCGACCATCTTTCGACGGCTCCGCGAGCGTAATCCCGCTCCATATGCGCTCTTGTTGAACCTCGGTGAGGACGAGTACCTCGTCGGCGCGTCCCCCGAGATGTACGTGCGCGTCGACAAGGAGCGCGTCGAGACGTGCCCCATCTCCGGCACCATCGCCCGCGGCAACAGCCCGGTGGAGGACGCGGAGCGCATCCGCGAGCTCCTCGGGTCCGCGAAGGAAGAGTCGGAGCTCACGATGTGCACCGACGTCGATCGCAACGACAAGAGCCGTATTTGCCGCCCCGGCTCGGTGCGCGTCATCGGGCGCCGTCAGATCGAGCTCTACTCGCGGCTGATTCACACCGTCGATCACGTCGAGGGGTACCTGCGGCCGGAGTTCGATGCGCTCGACGCTTTCCTGACGCACACCTGGGCCGTCACGGTGACCGGCGCGCCGAAGGCGTGGGCGATGCAGTTCGTCGAAGATCACGAGCGCTCGCCGCGCGCCTGGTACGGCGGCGCCATCGGCGTGCTCGGCTTCGACGGCGGCATGAACACCGGGCTCACCCTGCGCACGGTGCGGTTGAAGAACGGCATCGCCGAGGTGCGCGCCGGCGCGACGCTGCTCTACGACTCGGATCCCGACGCGGAAGAGCGCGAGACGCGCCTCAAGGCGTCGGCCTTCCTCGACGCGATCCGCGGAGACGCGCCGCGCGCGGCGACGGCGTCCGTGGAGCACATCGGGACCGAGGGACGCGGCCGTCGGGTGCTCCTCGTGGATCACCAGGACTCCTTCGTGCACACCCTCGCGAACTATCTCCGCCAGACGGGCGCGGAGGTCGTCACGCTGCGCGCCGGGTTCCCCGACACGGCGTTCGACGAAGTGTCACCGGACCTGGTCGTGCTGTCGCCCGGCCCCGGCACGCCGACGGACTTCGACGTATCGGGAACCATCACAAGATCGCTCGCGAGGAAGCTCCCGATCTTCGGCGTGTGCCTCGGACTTCAAGGCATGGTCGAGCACTTCGGCGGGAAGCTCGCCGTCCTCGACTATCCGGTGCACGGCAAGCCGTCGCGCATCGACGTGATGGACGGCAAGCTGTTCGCGGGGCTGCCGCGCTCGTTCCGTGCGGGGCGCTATCATTCGCTCTATGCGATCGAGAGCGCGCTGCCCGACGTGCTCTCCATATCGGCGAAGAGCGAGGACGGCGTGATCATGGCCGTCGAGCACCGCACGCTGCCGCTCGCCGCAGTGCAGTTCCACCCCGAGTCCATTCTCACACTGGACGGGGACGTCGGGCTCGGCTTGCTGAAGAACGTCGTCAAACAGCTGCGCCGCTGACGAGCAGCGGCGCAGGCGACGTCTTCCACGTCACGCGAGGGACGCGCGCCTCAGCAGCGCGCGGCAGCTCAATGAGCGCCGGCGTCGGGCTTGAGGCCGCTCGGGACGCAGCCGTTGCCGGCGTTGTACCCGCAGGCGTTGTTGACGCAGCAGGCGGGCGCGCCATTCACCGGCTGGCAGTACGACGCCATACAGGGGATGCCGCCGCCGCCCGCACCGGTGACGGCACTCCCGCCGCCTCCGCCGCCGGCCGCGGTGAGACCGCCCGCGTCGGGCTTCTTCCCGGTATTGCTGTCCGAGCCGCAGCCCTCGGACGCGACGAGAGCGATGAAGGCGACGACCAAAAGTCCCAAACTCCGCATGGTGAAGAGATTGTCTCCCTTCTCACGTTCGCCGTAAAGCTCTTACCGTTGACACTGGGCGTCGAATCATTGCAGCCAAAAGCGCTCGACGTCCGAGTAGAGAAGCGCGAATCTGCGCAACCTTCGTACACCAACGTCAATCACTGGCTGCACGTGCCGGTTTGCTAACCGCACGTGCGACTTCGAACTGATTGTTCCAGGACAGGCACCCACGATGTCATTCGAACCATCCGAGAAAACTAAACAATTGCAGGCTCGCTTGAAGTCGTTCATGGACGCGCACGTCCATCCGAATGAAGAGCGCTTCTCTTTGGAGCTCAGGGCACCCGGCGATCGCTGGCGCGTTCTTCCGCTCATCGAGGAGTTGAA
Organism: Polyangiaceae bacterium; assembly: GCA_036272055.1. Lineage (GTDB taxonomy): Bacteria > Myxococcota_A > Polyangia > Polyangiales > Polyangiaceae > DASZVB01. Next base: position 65,638 of record DATAZL010000052.1, read on the forward strand.
GGCGAAAGCCCGCGCCGAGGGCCTCTGGAATCTCTTTCTTCCGGAGAGTGAACGCGGCGCCGGCCTGACGAACCTCGAGTACGCGCCGCTCTGCGAGATCATGGGCCGGGTGCCCTTCGCGCCGGAGGTATTCAATTGCTCCGCGCCCGACACCGGGAACATGGAAACCATCGAGCGCTACGGCACCGCCGAGCACAAGGAGCAGTGGTTGAAGCCGCTCCTCGCCGGCGAGATCCGCTCGGCGTTCTGCATGACCGAGCCCGACGTCGCGTCGTCGGACGCGACGAATATCCAGTCGAGCATCCGCCGTGACGGCGACAGCTACGTGATCAACGGCCGCAAGTGGTGGTCGTCGGGCGCCGGCGACCCTCGCTGCAAGCTCCTCATCTTCATGGGGAAGACCGACGTCGACGCGCCGAAACATCGGCAGCAGTCCATGGTGCTCGTCCCCCGTGACACGCCCGGCGTGAACGTGAAGCGCATGCTGAGCGTGTACGGTTACGACCACGCGCCGCACGGCCACGCCGAGATCGAGTTCACCAACGTGCGCGTCCCCGCGACGAACATCCTGCTCGGAGAGGGACGCGGCTTCGAGATCGCCCAGGGCCGGCTCGGTCCGGGGCGTATCCATCACTGCATGCGCACCATCGGCGTCGCCGAACGCGCGCTCCAGGCACTCTGCAAGCGGGTCGTCTCGCGCGTCGCCTTCGGCAAGCGGCTGTCCGAAATGGGCAGCATCCGCCAGGACATCGCGTGGTCGAGAATCGAGATCGATCAGGCGCGGCTCCTCACGCTGAACGCGGCGCACATGATGGACACCGTCGGCAACAAGGTCGCCCGGACGGAGATCGCCGCGATCAAGGTCGTCGCGCCGACGATGGCGCTCCGCGTCCTCGACCGCGCCATCCAGGTCCACGGCGGCGCCGGCGTGTCGGGCGACTTCGAGCTCGCGGCGGCATGGGCCGGCGTGCGCACCCTGCGGTTCGCCGACGGACCGGACGAGGTTCACCTCGAGTCGATCGCGAAGAACGAGCTGACGAAGTACGCCTGAGCGCCGCCGCCCTTACACGACAACGGAGATCATAAAGTGGAAACCCCCGCATCGAATCCAGACATGTCTCTCGACGGCAAGGTGGCGATCGTCACCGGCGCGAGTCGCGGTATCGGCGAGGCCATCGCGCGCTCCTTCGCCAAGCGCGGCGCGAAGGTCGTCATCGCGTCCCGCAAGATGGACGGGCTCGCGCCCGTCGCGAGCGCCATCAAGGCCGCCGGCGGCGAGGCGTTCCCTGTCGTCTGTCACGCCGGCAAAGAAGACCAGATCGAGGCCATGGTGGCGACGACCGTCGACCGCTACGGCAAGGTCGACATCCTCGTGAACAACGCCGCGACGAACCCGTACTTCGGCCCGATGATGAACATCGACTGGGGCGCGTGGGAGAAGACCTTCGAGGTGAACACGAAGGGTTACTTCATGGCGATCCGCGCGGTCGTCCGTCACCTCACGGCGCGCGACGCACCCGGCTCCATCGTGAGCATCGCGAGCATCGCCGGGATCGGCGCGGCCATGGCCCAGGGCGTCTATGGCATGACGAAGGCGGCGGTCATCTCGATGACCCAGACCCTCGCCGTGGAGCTCGGCGGCACCGGCATTCGCGTGAACGCGATCGCACCGGGACTCGTCGACACCCACTTCGCCGGCGCCCTCATGCAGAACGACGCCCTCATGAGGACCATGACGAACACCGCCCCCGTGCGACGCGTCGGCAAGCCCGACGACATCGCCGGCATGGCCGTCTATCTCGCCAGCGACGCGGCCGGCTACGTCACCGGCCAGACCTTCGTCGTCGACGGCGGACTGCTCCTGACCGGCAGCCTCTGAGGATCCTTCGCCCGGAGCTCCGTCCAGGTAGTCGCTACCGGACGGAGCAATCGCCGGAGCATCCGTCCACGTAGTTACTACCGCGGTGGAAGCTCACGGCCCTCCGCGTCGTTCACCGCAATGCTACCTGTGCGGGCGGTTCGGGCCGGCGCATCGCTCGCTGGCACCTCGCTCGGCGCTATCAATCCGAGGCAGCGGCGAGCGTGGCGCCGGCGTGGGCTTGGCCACCGCACTGGTCACTCGGCCGATTGCGTTCGGGTCCACGATTCGACTTGACGTGGTTTCGTGAGATGATCGGCGCGAGAGCGAGGTGTTCCGGCAAACCCGGTACTGCGCCGCTCGACATCCTGCTGCGTGAAGCTTCGACGCAGTCGGCAGCGGCGACGCTGCGCTACGTAACCTGGGTTTCCGAGAGGGCGAGACTCGCCGAGCGCTGGCCGAGTCCTGCAAGCTTGGAAGGCCTGAGATGAACATCGAACGGGTCGTACGAGACGCGCTGGCCAGATTGACTCCGCGGTTCGCCCACGTTTGATACACGCGCGGAAAAAAGTCGAAGTCCTAGCCGGCGCCGCTCGCGACCTCAGGCTGGCATTTCGTCCGGCGCGATCAGGCAGTATTTTCTCCAGCCGATGCGCAAGAGCCGTGTTGTCGCCAGCAATCGCGTGGGCGCGCCCCGAGGCGGTCGAACGACCACCAATTTCTTCGGGGAGCCCTGCACGCCGCGGCCGTCCGCCTGCGCCTTGGTCGGTGGAATGAAGGACGCGCTCGCGCCGTGCGCTCACGTCTCGAAGGCGATCCAGCCGAGCGACATCGCGACGACCAGAGCAGCCTTGGCTTCACGTTCGTTCACGGAGCGACCGCCGGTCTTGGCGGACGTGAGCATGTCGACGGCGTCGTCGAGGGTCTCCGCTGAACCGAGCAGGGACGGCACGAGCTGGAGGGAGCTCGGTGCCGTCCCCCGTTCGCGCTTGTCGTTCGCCGCGGAAGCGCGCGGCCCGGGGATGAGCCGCGCCCAGGCCGGCGGCAGGATGGAGTCGGGCTTCCCCTCGCTCGCTAGAATGGCGCCCGACATCATCGCGCTCGCCAGATCGAGATCGAGCGGGAACTGCACGGCGCCCGGCTCCGAGCCGCGATAAAACGCGACCCTGCCCTGCTTCCACGCGCAGAGCTGACCGACGCGGTCGCGGCCCTGATCGCGGATCGCGCGGAACAGATCCATCACCTCGACGAGGCGCATCGCGACCAGGGTGTCGCCGAGCCTTCCGCCGTAGTTACCGAGCTCGAGCAGCGCGGCGTCGAGCTGCGCACGCGTGATGCGCCCGCGCCGGACCAGGTATTCGCCGAGGAGCTCCTCACGCGCGGACGACGCGACGTGATGGAGACGACCGCCGCTCAGGTAGATTTCCTTCCGGACCGACGACGGACCGCCCGTAGTGACCTGCTCGATGAAGAGCGCACCCGTCTCCGAGCGCTCGCGGAGGCGAGCAAGGATGTCGAGCATCGGCGTCTCGTCGAGCTGCGCGGCGTAGTCGGGCACCCCGGGGCCGAAGAGGATCCCCGTCGTGGTGGTCGTCGACGGCAAGAGATGCCGCGCGAGCTCCTCGATGGCGTCGATCGGACGGTAGCGCTCGCCCATCAGAGCGACCTCGTCGTCCCCTTCCAGGTCGCCGGTCGCGATCATCTCGATGATCTGCGAAAAAGGGACGCTCTCGAGCACCTCGCCGTTGCGGCGGCGCACGTGCGACCCGGTCGAGCGCGGAGCCTGCTTGCTCGTCGGAGGGTCGTCGGACGATTGCTCGGAGATGACCACCGCCCGCGTCGCCTGCATGCGCGCGAACGACTCGCGGACCCTGCCCTCGATGCGCTCGGCGAGCCTCGCCGGATCGCTCGCCCATTCCACCCACTGCCCGAGCGTCGCGCAGAGCTCGGGGAGCGGCATCTCTTCGAACGCGGCGAGCCCGAGCGCGAGCTCGTCGGCGCTGCCGGGACGCCGGTTCGGGTCGCGAGACAGCGTGCTCTCGAGGAGCATGAAGAGCCCTTTCGGGAGCTCCGCGGCGCGACGGCGCAGCGGCTCGATGTTCGCGTCGCGGATGGCGAGCAGGACGGCGAGCTGGCTCGAGCCCGGGAAGATGCTCTCGCCGAGCAGGAGCTCACCGATGACGGCGCCCAGGGAGAACAGATCCGCGCGGTGGTCGTAGGGCAACCCCTCGAGCACCTCCGGCGCGACGTAACCCCACTTGCCCTTCACCTCGGTCGCGACGGAGTCCATCGCCGGAGGCTCGGCGATGCGCGCGATACCGAAGTCGCCGAGCTTCACGTCGCCGTCGAGCGACAGGTAGATGTTCGACGGCGAGATGTCTCCGTGGACTAGCCGGAGAGGCCCTTTCTCACCCGTCGCGCTGTGCACGCTGGCCAGCGCGCTCGCGATGCAGCGGCCGATGTAGACCGCGACGCCGAGCGGAAGCTTCCGGCGCTCGGCTTCCACGGCGCGGAGGAGCCGGAACGCGTCGACGCCCTGGACGTACTCCATCGCGAGATACGGCTGCCCCACCACCATTCCCGCGCCGAACACCTGAACGACGTTCGGATGCTGGACGGCCTGGTGAAGCTCGGCCTCGCGCGACAGCAGCGCGAAATCGTCGTCCTTGCTGCGGCCAGGGAGTGGACGCTTGATCACGAAGCGTGGCGCGGGGCGTTGTCCGACGGAGGGTCGCGCAACGAAAACTTCAGCCGCTCCGCCCACTGCGAGCTTGCGCTCGAGGACGAACGGACCGAAGCGCTCCGGCAGCCGCGCTGCGTCGGACTGAGATCCCATCAATCAGACGATATGATGCTTTCTCTTTGCGTGGTATCCACCACTCCGACGAAGGAGTGTGCCGTGGCCGATTTGGAGAAGTTTCGCGCAGAAATGCGCGGTTTCATCGATAAGAATGCCCCGCGAAGCCTGGTCGGCAAGGCGTCCGACCCCGCCTTCCAAGTCTGGGGCGGCAAGAAGGCGAAGTATCCCACACCGGACGCAAGAGCCTGGCTCGAGCGGGCGGCCGAGGCAGGTCTCACCGCGCCGACATGGCCCAAGGAGTATGGCGGAGCCGGTCTCTCGCGCGAAGAAGGCAAGATCTTCGAGCAAGAGCTCGCGCAACAAAAGCTACCCGCGCCGCTCGTCGGGTTCGGCCTCATGATGATCGGCCCGACGTTGCTCACGTACGGGAGCGAGGAGCAGAAACGTGAGCACCTGCCGCGCATCTGCCGCGGCGACATCAGGTGGTGCCAGGGCTACTCCGAGCCGAACGCCGGAAGCGATCTCGCGTCTCTCCAGTGCAGCGCCGTTCGTGAAGGCGATGCCTTCAACGTCAACGGCCAGAAGACCTGGACGAGCTACGGCGATCTCTCCGACTGGATGTTCTTGCTCGTGCGCACCGATCCCGCCGCGAAAAAGCAACAGGGCATCAGCTTCGTGTTGCTCGATCTCGACACGCCCGGCGTCTCCATCAAGCCGATCCGTCTGATCAGCGGCGCGTCTCCCTTCTGCGAGACGTTCCTCGAGAACGTCACCATCCCGGTGCGCAACGTCGTCAGCGAGATCAACCACGGCTGGACGGTCGCCAAGGCGTTGCTCGGTCACGAGCGCACCATGATCGCGACCGTCTTCGGAACCGGTCAGCGCTCGCCGCGTGCCGACCGCGTCATCGAGGTGGCTCGCGAGGCCGTCGGGGACGCTTCCGGAAAGGTCACCGAGCCGGTCCTGCGCGACCGCGTGGCCGCGCTGCTGATGGATCAGGCCTGCTTCGAGCTGACGATGCAGCGCAGCCGTGACGGCGCGCTGCGTGGTCACAAGCCCGGCCCCGAGACGTCGTTCTTCAAGCTGTACGGGACGGAGCTGAACCAGCGCCGTCAAGAGCTGCTCGTCGCGCTCTCGGGCGAGGCAGCGCTCGGCTGGGAGGGCGAAGGCTACGCGCCCGAAGATCTCTCCCTGACGCGGGACTGGCTGCGCTCGAAGGGGAACACGATCGAGGGCGGCACGTCCGAGATCCAGCTGAACATCATCGCGAAGCGCGTGCTCGAGCTTCCAGACTGACGGAGATCACGAAGATGCTGCTCGTTTTGAACGAAGATCAGACCATGCTCGCCAGGACGGCGAGAGAGTTCGTCGCGTCGACGGAGCCCCTCGCGCGGCTTCGCAAGCTCCGGGACGGCAAGGACCCGCTCGCCTTCAGCCCCGACGCCTGGAAGAAGATCGTCGACCTCGGCTGGACGGGGATGGCGTATCCCGAGGCGGACGGCGGGCTCGGCCTCGGGCTCGCCGACGTCGTGGTGGTGACGGAGGCGCTCGGCCGTCTCCTGGCACCCGAGCCGTTCATTCCCTGCGCGGTGCTCGCCGGGGGAGTCCTCTCCCTCGCGGCGAGCGCCGAACAGAAGGAGACGTATCTCGCGCCGACCATCGCGGGCACGACGCGCCTCGCCCTGGCGAGCGAGGAGCAGAAGTCGCGGGCGAACCTCCGGAACGTCACCGTCCGGGCGGAGTCGTCCGGCGGAGGCTTCCGCATCACCGGCGAGAAGACGCCGGTGCTCGGCGGCCACGGCGCCGACACGCTCGTCGTCTCCGCGAGGACGAGCGGCAAGGACGACGACGCGGAGGGCATCACCCTGTTCGTCCTCCCGGCGAAAACGTCGGGCGTCTCGGTCGTCCCGCTGAACCGCGTCGACACCCGCAACGCCGCGTCGGTTCGCCTCCAGGGCGTCTCCGTTCCGGCAAGCGCGGTGGTCGGAAAGGTCGGCGGCGCGCTGCCCGTCCTCGAGGCCGCGGTGGACCGGGCGACGGTGGCGCTCGCCGGCGAGATGCTCGGGACCATGAGCGAGACCTTCGAGCGAACGGTCGCCTATCTCCGCGAGCGCGAGCAGTTCGGCGCGAAGCTCGGGAGCTTCCAGGCTCTGCAGCACCGCGCGGCGCGTCTCTTCGTCGAGATCGAGCTCACACGGTCGACGGTGATGGCCGCCGCGCGCGCGGTCGACGAGAACGCGCCTTCCGCGGCCGAGCTGGTGTCGGTCGCCAAGGCCCGCGCCTCGGACGCGCTGTCGCAGATCGCGAACGAGGCCATCCAGATGTTCGGCGGCATCGGCATGACCGACGAGCACGACATCGGGTTCTTCCTTAAGCGCGCCAAGGTCGCCGAGCTCACGTTCGGCGACGGCGCGTTCCACCGCGCACGCTTCGCAGCGTTGCGCGGCTTCTAGAGCGCGCGGGCGATCAGCACGATCACGACGACGAGGAGGGCGCCGAGGGCGGCGCCCACCGCGATCGACGCGACGGCTTCGAGCCGGCCGTTCGGGGGCTTCTGCGGCGAGCGGATGACGGCGGACGGCTCGAGAATGAGCGACACCGACGGGTCACGCACCTTGCTGACCGCGGTGTCGTCCATCTCGACGTCGAGGCGCGCTTGATACGGCGTCAGCCGGTACGCCGAGTACGAATCGCGACGCGCAACCGGCGAGCTGCTCGGCGGCGGCCCAGGGTCGTGCTCCTCGCCCCGCTTCACGACCACGCCGGAGGACGAGAGCGGCGTCTTGTCGCTCGAAGGCCCTGGCGGCGTTTCCCGATCGCTCGCGCTCACGACCCAGGCATAGCCGAAAACCACAGAACGCTCAAAGGGACGACATGCCCCGAAACACGAAACTCTGCGCCGGCGTTCTACGCGGTGCGGCGAACATTTCCGTCCCGCCTGTCGTGATTCGCCCTGAATGCGTGTCCCTGCTCGCCCCACGAAACCGGCTCGGCTAGACACGACGACCATGCACGGCGCGTCGAACTCCGGCGGCGACAAGGGCCCCGAGAGCACCGCGCGTGACGCGCCGCCCGGCACGATCGCGGACGACGCGGCCGTGCCCGCCGACCCCGCGCCGCCACCCGCACAGCTGGGCGACCACGAGAACGTCGTCTTCCCGGACCGCTACGACATCAAGGAGGAGATTGCGCGGGGCGGCATCGGGCGCATCCTCCGCGCGCACGATCTCCGCCTCGACCGCGAGGTCGCACTGAAGGAGCTGCACCGGAACGACCCCACCGTCGTCGAACGCTTCCTGCGCGAGATCCGGATCACGGCGCAGCTCCAGCACCCGAACATCATTCCTCTCCACGAGGCCGGACGCTGGCCCAACGGGCAACCCTTCTACGCCATGAAGCTGGTCGAAGGAAAAACCTTCGGCCGCGCGCTCTCGGAAGCGCCGGGGCTCGTCGGGCGCCTGCTTCTCTTGCCGGTCCTCGTCGACGTCGCAGAGGCGCTCGCCTACGCGCACGGCCAGGGGATCATGCACCGCGATCTCAAACCGGCAAACGTGCTGGTCGGCCCCTTCGGCGAGACGGTGGTCATCGACTGGGGTCTCGCCAAGCACGTCGACGAACCAGAGGACCGCCTCGCGGCGATCCCCGCGACGAGCAGCTACGAGACGACGGTCGGCGTCGTGGTCGGCACGCCGGCGTACATGCCGCCCGAGCAGGCGACGGGACGGCCCGTCGATCGCCGTGCCGACGTGTACGCGCTCGGAGCGATGCTCTATCACCTCGTCGCGGGCCGGAGCCCGTACGCCGACGCTGGCGACGACGTGCTGGCGCGCGTACGCGACAGAGGGCCCATGTCGCTACAGCGCCTGGTGCCCGACGCGCCGAGGGATCTCGTCGCGATCTCGCACAAGGCGATGGCTCGCGACGCGGACGGCCGCTATCCGACCGCGCGGGAGATGGCGGAAGAGCTACGGAGCTACCTCACCGGCGGCCTGGTCGGCGCATACCGCTACACGCTCCTCGAGCTTCTCCAGCGCTTCTACGAGCGGCAGCGCGGGATCGTGCTCACCGTCGTCGCCGCGCTCACCGCGCTCGTCGCGTTCGGCCTGGTGAGCCTCGGCCGCGTCACCGAGGAGCGTAACAACGCCCAGCAGAGCGCCGACAGCGCGATGCGGGCGCGGGAGACAGCGGAGGAGAACGTCGACAAGCTCACCGTCGAGAAAGCGCGCTCGCTCCTCGACGGCGATCCGACGCGCAGCATCGGCCAGCTGAAAAAAGTGCGCGCGCTCCGGGATCGCGATCCGAAGAACCACGTCGCGCCGCCCGACAAGCCGCCGGAGGGGACCGCGACCATCGCCGCCTGGGCGGAGGAGCGCGGCATCGCCGAGCAGGTCCTCCACGGTCACAACGCCGCGGTGACGACCGTCGCGTACTCGCCGGACGGGACGCTGCTCGTCACCGGCGGGGAGGATCACCGCGCCGTGCTCTGGGACACCGCGAGCTGGACGTCCACCGAGCTCGAGGGACACGGCGACAAGCTCACGAAGATAGTCTTCTCGCCCAACGGCTATCTCGTCGCGACCGGCTGCTACGACCGCAAGATCCGCCTCTTCGCGCGAGACGGAAAGCCGGGAGCGGTGCTGTCCGGGCACGGCGCCGCAGTGAAGGCGCTCGCGTTCTCGAAGGACTCGAGCCGTCTCTGCTCCGTCGACACCGACGGCGAGGTGCGCGTATGGGATGTCGCGACCGGCACCTTCACCGCACATCGCGCCGCCGCCGACCGCGAGCTCTACTGCTCGTTCTCACCCGACGGCGCCTACGTCCTCTCCGGCAGCCATACCGGCGTGATCGATCTGTGGAAGGTCTCGAACGGGTCCGTCCGCACGCTGACCGGTCACAAGGGCAGCGTGCGAAGCGCCGCGTTCTCGCCCGACGGCACCGCCGTCGCCTCGGCGGGAGAGGACGGCACGCTCCGGCTCTGGCCGGTCGCCGGCGGTGCCTCGAAGCTCATCGGCAGCGAGAGCGGCCCGCTGCAGCTCGTCGTCTACGCGCCGGACGCGAAACACCTCGCCACCGCAGGCATGAACGGCCGCGTGCGCCTGTGGGACATCGCGAGCGGCGCGTCGCGCGTCGTCAGCGAGCACACGGAGCGCGTCGCCGCCCTCGCCTTCTCTTCCGACGGGCGGTATCTCGCGTCGAGCGGGTGGGACAAGATCGTCCGCGTTCACGATCTACGGACCGAGGCGCGCACCGTGCTGCGCGGTCACGGCGACGTGGTCGTCGCGCTCGCGTTTTCCCCCGACGGCACTCACCTCGCGAGCGCGTCGTGGGACAAGACCGTGCGCGTGTGGAACGCGCACCACACCCACGAGCGGCGCATCCTCATCGGGCACACCGTCGGAGTCCGCACCGTCGCGTTCTCGCCCGACGGCAAGCTGCTCGCCTCCGGCGGCCACGACAACCTCGTCAGGATCTGGCACCCGGACACCGGTGAGAGTCGCGTCCTCGCCGGTCACACCGATCACGTTTACAAAGTCGTGTTCTCGCCGGATGGTCACTGGGTCGCGTCGTCGAGCGACGACCGCACGGTGCGCCTCTGGTCGGTCAACGACGACCGCGTGCGCGTACTCACCGGGCACAAGGACGACGTCGAGGAGCTCGCGTTCTCGCCGGACGGCTCGCGGCTCGCGTCGGCCTCCGAGGATCGCACCGTGCGACTCTGGGCGCTCGACGGCGGTCCCCCCGTCGTGCTCGAGCACGATCACGAGGTCACCGCGGTCGCCTTCGACCGGAGCGGAAAGCTCCTCGCGTCGGCGAGCCGCGACCACACCGTGAGGCTCTGGGACGGCCACACCGGCGCGTCCAAGGCGGTGCTTCGCGGTCACACCGACGAGGTCTGGGACGTCGTGTTCTCGCCGGACGGCGCGCGCCTCGCCTCCGCCGGCTCCGACGACACCGTCATCGTATGGAGCGCCGACGGTGCCGAGCTCGCTCGGATCGGGTCGCTCGGCGGCGCTCACATCGTCTCGTTCTCGCCCGACGGCACGCATCTCGCGGTCGCCGGCGCCTCCCCGAAGCTCTGGCTCTGCGAGGTCGCGACGAAGGAATGCGCGGAGCTCCGCGGTCACAACGCCGTCGTGCACGACCTAGTCTTCATCGACGATCGCACGCTCGCCACGGCGAGCGGCGACGGCACCGTCCAGATCTGGGACCTCCAGACGAAGGAGCGGCGCGTGCTCGAGGGCCACGCGGCGCCCGTGTTCGGGCTCGCGGCGTCGCCCGACGGGCGCACCGTCGCGTCCGCGAGCGCCGACGCCGCCGTCCGACTCTGGTCCGTCGTCCGTCCGCCCAAGAACGCCGATCTGCGTGCGTTCCTCGACGGCCTTTCCCGCGCGCACTTCGCGCGCGGGATCGCCGAAGACCAGACCGACTGACGAAAATCAGATCGCGAGCCGGAGCGCCACGCCGAGGTCGAAGACGGCCGGCGACGACGGGGGCAAGAGCGGCGAGCTCACGCCGAACCGGAACTCGCCCTGCGGGTTACCGTACCGCGCCGAGGCAAACGCCTCGAAGCGCAGGTGCGTGAGCAGCACGTACGAGTAGTCGAAGCGCGTGATGAACGAGCGATCCGACACGTTCCCGAGGGTCGATAGCGTGAAGGTGTGAAGGTCGAGCTTGAACGGCGACGGAAACGTGACGTAGAGCGCGCCGTAGTGTCGACCGAGATAGAAGAACGGCGCCGGCTGCGTGAGGTCGGTCGTGTGCGGGAGGAGTAACCCCGGATAGGCGTGTTCGTCCGAGTAACCGAACCCGTTGTAGAAGTACTCGGCCCCCACCGTGAACGTGTCGTTGTCGTTGTACTTCCGCGCGTAGCTGAGCCCCCCGACGATCTGGGGGCGATAGTCGTGGTCGCGGTACACACGGTAGAGCGCGTCGGTGGCCGTCTTCAGGCTCGCCAGGTACTCGTCCTGGGTCGTTCCACTCGGCGCGGTGAACTGCGCGTCGGGAGTGAACCGGACGCGATCTATCTCGCTCGCGTTCTTCAGCGCGACCTCACCGTACAGGTCGAAGTCCCCGATGCCGAACGAGACGTCGGCGGCGACCTTCGGATCCTGATCGCGCCGGACGAACGCACCGACGCCGAACTCCGCCGTGTCCACGACGAACTCGGCGCGGGCGGCACCGGCGACGTGCGACACGGTCGGCGTGGCGTCCGCGTTCTCGGTGACGCCGTAGGCGTAGAAGTTCCACGCCTTGCTCTCCACCGGGAAGTGGAGCTTCACCATCGTGGTGCCGGTGCGCGCGTCGAAGACGTCGAGCGGATTTCTGAACGTCAGATGCAGAAAATCCGACGGGGACCAGAAGTGACCTGTGCCCCAGCGCACGTGCTGCTTGCCAGCGGTGACGAACACGGTGTGCGCGATGTCGAACCTGAGCCAGAGCTGATCGAGGAAGAGGCGCGGACTGCGGCTCTGCTGACCGAAGAGCGACGACAGGTTCGCGCTTCCCGATGTGCCACCGGTGGCCGGCAGCGTTGCGGTGCCGAAGCTCGAGCTGTCGGTCGGCAGGGTGGGGTCGTAGATCATGCGGCCGAGGATGAAGCCGCGGACACGGTCGTTCGGACGCGCATCGAAGTAGACGTCGGCGAGAGCGGGCGTGCTGAACGAGTAGTTCCCCGGGTGCTGTCCGGCGAGCGCCGTCGTCTGCGCGCGCAGATAGAGCTGACCGCCGATGCGGAGCGGATCGGACGGCGCCGCCTCTTCGGTGAACATCTGCGTCTCGTGGCCGCCGAGCACCGCCTCGTCCCGGCTGTCCGCCGGTGCCGAACTGGGCGGCGCGGGTGCCTGCGCTTCGGTCGCTGCAGCGGGATTCGTGCCCGGAGGCGGCGTCACGGGAGGCGCGCCTGGCGGCGCTCCGCTAGCGGCGGGCGCCGTCGACTCTGCCGGCGCGGCGCTTCCCGACGGCGCGGCCGTCGGCGCTTCCGGCTTGGCGCCGAACATCTCGTCCTCGCTCGGACGATGTTCCTGGGCCGCTGCGCCGGCCGCGACGAGCAGGCCGGCAACCACGATGAGCTCGGTGCGCACGCCTCACCGCGACTTGCTCTCGAGCCAGGCCTTCGTGAAAAGGTTCGGCTCGAGGGAGTGCAGGTCTACGGTCTGGATGAGGATCAGCGTGGAGTTTTCTTTCTCCACCTCGTCGTAGAAGCGGATCTCCTGGGGGTACCAGATGTCCGCCTTCTTCGACTCGCTGAAGATCTTCTTCCACTTCGGATAGTAGGACGTGCGGAGCAGGCGGCCCGAGAGCGCGAACTCCTGGCGCTTCAGCACGTTCTTCGTGTCCCGGTCGACCCAGAGCTTGATGACGGGGAACGCAAGGTCGAGGCCGGCCTTGCCCTTCAGGTTCATAACCTGGGCGTCGTAGGCGCCGAGCTTCTCGGTGCCCGCGTCCTCGGGGTCGTACTCCTCGGCGAGACGGGACTCGTCGAAGTCGCTCCGGCGCGAGTTCGTGCCGCCGATGCGCTCGCGCTCGGTGCGGCGCTCCCACTTTCCGACCGCGGGATCGTAAAACCAGAGATTCTTGTCGACGCGGAGATACCCCTGCCCCTCGGAAGCCTTCGGCTTCTGAAAGAGGATCATGAACTTCTGGTCGGCGCTCCGGCGGAAGACGAGGGCGTCGTACACGACGGCGACCTTCCCCTTCTCCTTCTGCTCGATGTAGACGCCGCTCTTCCAGTCCCCCTGGTTCTTCTGGCGGTCGTCGACGCCCTTCAGGAGATCGACCATCTCCTGCTTCGTCGCGGCGGCGACGGCGATGTTCGACCGGAGCGGTCCGAGGACGGCCGTCGTGACGAGCAGGAACAGTGCGGCGACGAGGCGATTCTTCTTCATGGTTCTTCTCACCCGAAATGGCTCATGGCATCCACGGGGCGGAGCCGGGCGGCACGCAGCGACGGATAGAGCGCGGCGGCGCCGCTGACCAGCGTGATGAGCACGATGGCGAACATCACTGCGCCGGGCTCGACGGCGAGGTGAACGGTGTCCGCCATGAGAAAGAGCTGGGCGGCCTTCGGTACCGGAATGTGCGCCGCGTTCACCAGCGCGGCGACTCCCGCCCCGAGAACGACCCCGACACACCCGCCGAGGAGACCGAGCGCCGAAGCTTCCATCAGGAAGAGCCGGGCGACGGCGCCGCGCTGCATCCCGATCGCGCGGAGCGCGCCGATCTCGCGGGTCCGTTCCCGGATGGCGATCCACAGGGTGTTCATGATTCCGGTGACCATGATGGCGATCAGAATGACGACGAGGACGATGCTGATTCCATTCAAAGCGGTGAGCGTCCACATCAGGAACTGGAGCTCGTCTTCCCAGGTCGTCACGTCGTACTTCTGGCCGGTCCAGTCCTCACGGGAGACGGTCTGGAATTTCATCCAGAACGGCCGCGCGTCGGGCTCCATGACCCGGTAGCCCGCCTGCTCGAGCGACGAGCGGAGGCGCGCCGCCAGCGGAGCGAGGTGCTCGACGTACTGGGGCTTCAGCATGATCTGGATCGCGCCGGTGACGTCGGGCCGGAGCTGGTAGAGCGTGCGAAGAGACTCGTTCGGGATGAACGTGTTCCACTGGCTGAGGAGGCCGATGTCGCGGGCGATGGCCGCCACACGGCAGTCGATGGTGTTGGCGACGCCGCGCGTCGTCTGCGACGAGATCGTCACCGCGTCCCCCACCTTGAGCTCGAGCTTCTTCGCCTGCGCCTCGAAGACGAGGATCGTGTTCGGCTTGGCGAGGTCGTCGATGTTCCCGCTCTCGATGTCGAGAGCTTTCTTGAACGCCGGCTCGGCGCCGATATCGATGCCGTTGATGGCCGACTGGAACGAGCCGCGATCGGCGACGACCTTCGCCCAGCCCCGGCCGCGCTCGACGGCGAAGTCCATCTCGGGGAGCGCCTTCTGCGCGACGCCGAGCACCTTCTCGTAGTCGGTGACGATGGGGCCCGCCTGTCCGGCGGTCACCTTGTAGAAGCCGCCGATGTTCAGGTGGCCCGTCGAGAGGGTCGTCGCGCTGTGGATCAGCGTCTGACGTACGCCCGTCGAGAGCGCCGTGAGGAGCACGAGCAGCATCGTCACCACGGCGACGGCGGAGCCGAGGAAGATCGTCCTTCGCCGGTGCTCGACGAGGTTCAGGAGCGCGATACGCGCGTCCACGAGAAATGCGAACATGGGCTCATTCCTCCGATTGCATGGCTTCGCGCGGGCTCACCCGTGTCGCGATCCAGGCCGGATAGAGACTCGAGACGACGCTCACGACGAGCACGATGACGAGCGCGAAGACCAGGTTCTGTCCGCCGACGGTCGGGTAGAGCCTCGGGCCCGAGAAGAAGAACGTCAGCACGTCGCTCGTCGCCGGAATACCGGTCTTGCCGAAAATGGACAGGATCAGCGCGCCGAGGGCGCTCCCGAGCGCACCGAACAGGATGCCGACGACGACCGCCTCGACGACGAGCATCGAGAGCACGAACCGTCGCTGGGCGCCGATCGCTCGCAGCATGCCTATTTCACGTACCCGCTCGAGCGTCGCCATGACGAGCGCGTTGTTGATGACGACGAGCGCGACCACGAAGATGATGAGCACCGCGGTGAACAGCACGACGCGCATGAGCGTCGCGAACTGACCGACGAAACCCGACGCTTTCTGCCAGGACACGGCCTTGAGCGGGAGACCGGCGTGCACGCCGGCCTGCTCGATCGCCGCCATGGTCTGCGGGATGAGTCGCTCGTCCTTGACGAGGACGGCCGCGTTGAGAACCACGCCGGTCTCGAGGTCTTTCGGGTCGTAGGTGTCGTCCGCAGCGGCGGTGCGCGCGCGCTGCTCGGGCGGTTCGGTCGCCTCGACCTGCGCCGGCGCTACGGCGGCTTCCGTCGGGGCGGCCTTCGCCGCGGCCCCGTGGTGGAGCTTCGCGTGCGGGCGCTCGTACGCCGTCTTCGCGACGCCGGGGGCCGTCGCCTCGGCGGGCGCGGGCTCCGTTGAGGTGTCGCTCGTGTCCTTGGTGCCGAAGAGCTCGGCATCGGCGTTGTTCCGGTCGATCTCCCTTGCGCCGGACGACTCGCGCATCTGCGCGATTTCCTTCTCGCGCTCCGCGGTCATGAAGCCGTAGAGCTCGCGGAAGCTCACGAGGTCCATCATGTTCATCGAGCCGGCTTGCGGCGAGCGCTCGAGTCCCTTGAAGGCGTACGTGCCGTACACCTTGAGGCTTGCAGAGCGAACGTACCCGCTCTTCGTGTAAGCCTTGATCGTCAGGCGATCGCCGACGCGAACCCGGTAGAGCTCGAGATCCGGCGCGAGCTCGTCGTAGAAGAACTTGTAACGAGCGTCGAAGTTGCCGTCGTCCATCTTGAAGAACGCGGCGAGGAGCTTGCCGACGTCGGCCTCTTGCGAGCTCAGGAACGTCTGGAGCTTGCCGCGGAAGCGCGCGGTCTTGATCGCGTCGAGCTGGAGCAGGAGCTCGCGCACGCCGTTCGAGTTCTCTCGCACGATCCGCTGGAGATCGAGGTCCTTCGCGATGGTCAGGTGCTTGACGTCGCGGCCCTCCTTCATCTTGTCGAGGCCGCGGGCGGCCTTGAGCTTCACCTGCTCCTCGTACATGTACTTGGAGAAGAGGAAGCCGCGCTGGCCCGGCGGGATCGCCGTCCCGTCGACGATGACCATGCGGTCGAACGCCTGCGCGAACACGGCGGGATCGGTTCCGAGGTAGCGAAGCTGGAGCATATCCGCGTCGGTGGCGAGCGGCGCGACGCGGTTCTCGAGGAATTCCAGGTGGTCGAACGGATCCTTGTCGAAGTCGTTCCAGAAATCGTCCGAGCTTCCGCGCTTGATCGCCTCGAGCTCGTCGTCGCTGACGGCGCGCTCGTCCGCCACCTTGCGCACGTTGTCGAAGTCACGAGAGAGCACGCTGAGGATCTGCCGGACGTGCCCCTTCTCGGCCTGATAGAGCTCGTTCGCCGCGGCGCTGCTCTCCCCGCCCTGCCTCTTGTTCGCGTTCTCACGGAGGTCGGCGAGGGCCTGGTCCACGGTGTTCCCGGAGTTCACCAGCGCGCCGCTGATGCCCATCGGGACCACACGGTCCACGTTCGGAACGGCGAGGAGCGTCTCCCTGAGCTTCGCGAAATCATCGAGCGGAGCGATGTCACCCGAGTCGAGGCTGAAGCCTCCCATGACGTCGAGCTCGTCTTTCGACTTGTTCGAGTAGACCTGGATGTGACCCGCGACGCTCCCGATGATGCTTCGGCTCATGGCGTGGTCCACGCCGTCGAGGAGCGACGTGCCCGCGACGACGAGGAGGGCGCCGAACCCGATGATGCCGCCGACGATGAGCGTCTTCCACCTGCTGGCGAACAGGTTTCTGATCGCTATTTGCGCGATGACGCCGAGTGTTTCCCAGATGCCGAGCATCAGTCCGCTCCGGTGCCTGCGGTGACCGGCTGGGACGGCGCGGGGCGCGCCGCCGCACCGTTCTCGAGCTTGCCGTCCGCCAGCCGCACGATGGAGCTCGCGTGCGCCATCACACGGGCGTCGTGGGTCGAGAAGATGAACGTCGTCTTCTCGGTGCGGTTCAGCTCCTTCATCAGGTCGAGGATGTTCTGACCGGTGACGGAGTCGAGATTCGCCGTCGGCTCGTCGGCGAGGACGAGCTTCGGGCGCGTGACGAGGGCGCGCGCGATGGCGACGCGCTGGCGCTGGCCGCCCGAGAGCTCACTCGGGCGATGGCGAACGAGATCCTTCAGGCCGACGCGTTCGAGCAGGCTCATCACGCGCTGACTGCGCTCGTCCGCCTTCAGCGTGCGCTGGAGGAGGAGCGGCAGCTCGACGTTCCGGAACACGTCGAGGACGTTCACCAGGTTGAAGCTCTGGAAGATGAAGCCGATGGTGTGAAGCCGCAGATCGGTGAGCTCGCGTTCGCTGAGCTTGCTGATGTCGCTGCCCGCCACCTCGACGGTGCCGGAGGTCGGTGTGTCGACGCAACCGATGAGGTTCAGGAGCGTCGTCTTCCCGCTGCCGGAGGGGCCGGCGATGGAGAGAAACTCTCCTGCTTCGACCTCGATGCTGACGCCGCGCAGAGCCTGAACGACGACCTTGCCGAGGCGGTAGTCCTTGGTTGCCTGATTGATGGAAACGATGCTGGTCATGGCAAGCTTTGCCTTTCTCTCAGCCGGTCCTCGGGGCGCTCGCGCCCCGTTCTAGGACCCATCCCCGCGAGAATCCATTGCGCTGGCTCCGGGGGAACATTAGAATCGTTAGAAATTCGAATATCTTAGTTATTGAGCAATTAGCGCTGAGACTTTTTCATGTCAAGGCCATCGGGAAACCGTTCAGAGCTCATCGAGGCGATCCAGCATCAGGCGCGGCTGAGCAGCACGCTCACCGTTCTCTTCCACACTGCGGTCGCAGAGCACCTGGGGTTGAATCCGTCCGATCACAAGGTGGCGGACATCGTTGCCCTATCCGAAGAGCCGCTCACTGCGGGCCGGCTGGCAGAGCTCACGGGGCTGACGACCGGCGCGATCACCGGAGTACTCGATCGACTCGAGAATGCCGGCTTCGTCGTGCGTGAGCACGACCCCTCCGATCGACGTCGCATCATCGTGCGGCTCCTTCCGGGGCGAGTCCACGAGGTGAAAAAACTCTTCGACTCCATCTCGTCGCGTCTCTCCGAGCTCTGTTCGACTTACACGACGGAGCAGCTGTCGCTGGTTCTCGACTTCATGAAAAAGAGCGCGGCGGTGACGAGGGCCTCGGCCGAAGAGCTACGGGAACGGAACGCATCGCCTGCGCCGCGGAAGAAGACGGCCCTCTGAAACGAGGCGCTCCCCCTTCCGTACGGCGGTTTCGCCGCTCAGCCCCAGCGCGTGGTGTCGGGTACGGCGCACGTAAACGCCATGACTATCTCCTCTGACGACGAGTTCGCGACGGCGCGAGCTATCGTTCGTCCTCCTGAAGGACGACCTCTATCTGCTGCACGGCTTGATCGAGAATCTCTCTGATCCGCGCCTGCGCTCTTCGCGACATACCGCCGCGCTTCGCGCTCCGCTTGAACGTGCGAAAGAGACGCGCCGCGCGCCTCATGACGTCGCCGAAGTCCTCGGCGTACCGCTCCCATGAATCTCCGGGGATGCGGTCGTAGAAGTCGCGCACCTCGTCCGCGTGACCCTCCAGATCACGTCGGCCGGCGTCGGTGATCGCGTAGACCTTGCGGCCCTCCTGGTTGCTCAGCTCGGCATGCCCGAGCTCTTCGAGGAGCTGGAGGGTGGGGTAAATGACCCCTGGGCTCGGTCGATACGCGCCACCGCTGCGCTCTTCGATGGCCTGGATGACCTCGTAACCGTGGCGCGGTCGCTGCGCGAGCGTGTCGAGAACCAGGTAGCGGACCTCTCCACGTTCGGCACGTGGCGGCGGGCCGCCAAACCAGTCGCCGAACCAATCGGGCTTGCCTCCGGAGAAATCGCCACCCTGGCCGCCGCCGCTGCCCCAGGGACCACCGCGCCGCGCACCGACGAACCAGAATGACGGATCATGTGAATTTTGATGCACTTTCGTTCCCTTCTGGGGTCCCTTGCAGGACCCTCTCGATACATCGTGATACATCGTATAGATATATCTAGACGATACGTCAAGCCGATATATCTAGATAGGTCTTTGTGCGCACTCGTGGCCGGGTGGGTTGCGCGACGACGCCTCTTTTCGGACGAAGGAAATGGCGTCTTGACCGCGACGGCCCCAAAAATATATCGCTCTACGATACAAGCTCCGTTCGACGGCCCGACAATCGCAAAGGCAGAAGCTCACCATGATCCCAAGACTCGTCCCGGTCGCGCTCGTCTCCGTCCTCGCAGTCGCCTGCGAGAACGAACCCGTGAAGCACACGAAGCACGTCGCAGCACCGCCGGCGCCGACCGGCATCGCCGTCGACTCGGCGAAGCTCTCCCTCTTCACGGCGCTCCCCGACAAGGCGCCCGGGAGCAACAACCCGTTCACCGACGAGAAGCTCGCCCTCGGGCGGGCGCTCTATCACGACGCCCGGCTGTCGAAGGGGCAGAAGCTCTCCTGCAACGGCTGTCACGATCTCGCGAAGACCGGCGTCGACGGGACGGACTTCTCCGAGGGAGACGGACAGAAGAAGCTTCCGCGCAACACGCCGACCGTGTTCAACGCGGCGCTTCAGGCGAGCCAGTACTGGGACGGTCACTACGAGACCCTCGAGGACGCGACGCGTGCGATGCTCGTCGATCCAGCGGTGATGGCGGAGCCGGAAGCGCGCCTCGTCGACACCCTGAAGTCGATCCCCGGCTACGTCGACGCCTTCAAGAAGGCGTACCCCGACGCGCCCGAGCCGATCACCCTCGACGGAGCCGTGAAGGCCATCGCCCTCTTCGAGCGCTCGCTCCTGACTCCCTCCCCCTGGGATCAGTACCTCAAGGGTGAGCAGACCGCGCTCACCGACGAGCAGAAGACGGGGTTCCTCAAGTTCGTCGATGTCGGATGTCCGACGTGCCACGTCGGCGCGCTCGTCGGGGCCACGATGTTCCAGAAGCTCGGCAAGGAGAAGCCCTGGCCGAACCTGGCGGACAAGGGACGGAGCGGCGTCACGAAGTCTCCCTCCGACGACATGATGTTCAAGGTGAGCTCGCTACGGAACGTCGAGCGGACGGCGCCGTACTTCCACGACGCCTCGTCGAAGACGCTCGAGGACGCCGTCAAGACGATGGCATCTCATCAGCTCGCGAAGGACCTCGGGGACGACGACGTGAAGTCCATCGTCGCCTGGTTGAAGAGCCTCACCGGGACGCCTCCGGAGAGCGTACAGAACAAGCCGGAACCCTTCCCTTCCGGGCCGAAAACGCCGAAGCCGTCCGCCAAGTAGCGGGGCCGGCTCTTGCGCGAGGGCAAGCTGCGTGCGAGCTTTCGCGGCGTCATGTTGCGCGTTGGAATCATCGGTTGGCGAGGCATGGTCGGCTCGGTCCTCATGGACCGGATGCGTGAAGAGCGCGATTTCGACGGGATCGCGTGCACGTTCTTCTCGACGTCGAACGCGGGCTCCCCGGGCCCAGACGTCGGGCAAGGGCCGACCAAGCTCGTCGACGCGCACTCGCTCGACGACCTCGAGAAGCACGACGTGCTCATCAGCTGCCAGGGCGGCGACTACACGTCGGAGATCTATCCGAAGCTTCGCGGGCGCGGATACGCCGGCTACTGGATCGACGCGGCGTCCACGCTCCGCATGGCGGACGAGACGGTGCTCATCCTCGACCCCGTGAACCGCGACGTCATCGACGACGGGCTGTCCCACGGCATCAAGACCTACGCAGGGCCGAACTGCACCGTGAGCCTGATGCTCATGGCGCTCGCCGGTCTCTTCAAGGGCGGTCACGTGGAGTGGCTCTCGAGCATGACGTACCAGGCGGCCTCGGGCGCCGGCGCGAACAACATGCGGGAGCTCGTCGCGCAGATGGCCGCGCTCGGGCAGCTCACCGCGCCGCTCATGGCCGATCCGTCGTCGACCGCGCTCGACATCGACAGGGCGGTCACCAGGGCGCAGCGCGACGGGAGCTTGCCGACGCAGTACTTCAAGCATCCGCTCGCCGCGAGCCTCCTGCCGTGGATCGACAAGCCCGTCGAGTTCGGGCAGAGCCGCGAAGAGTGGAAGGGCCTCGTCGAGACGAACAAGATCCTCGGCCAGTCCCCGCAGATCCCGGTGGACGGGCAATGCGTGCGCATCGGCGCGATGCGCTGTCACTCTCAGGGCGTCACCATCAAGCTGAAGCGCGCCCTCCCCATCGAAGAAGTGACGGCGCTGATCGCGGAGAGCAATCAGTGGGTGCGCGTGGTGCCCAACACGCCCGAGGCGACGCTCGCCGAGCTCACGCCGACCGCGGTGTCCGGCACCCTGACGGTTCCCATCGGGCGGCTCCGCAAGATGCGCATCGGCCCCGAATACGTCACCGCGTTCACCGTCGGTGACCAGCTCCTCTGGGGCGCGGCAGAGCCGCTCCGCCGGATGCTCCGCATCCTGCGCGAACGAGCGTAGAGCTCGCGCTACCCAAGGCGCGTCGTCTCGCGCGTGTTCCACGCGGGTGCTCGAGGAGCGTCCGCCCGGCGCCGCGTCCATGAACCGCGGCGCGCGAGACACGGCGTCGTGGCCCGGGCGCCACGGGCGTGGCGACGTTTCCCGTCGTTGAGGCCCGTTTCCGCGTGGCTCGGACGTTGCTCGGGGACTCCACGTCGTTCGAAGGAGGCCCGAAGATGAACTCACTTTCCAGAATCGTAGGTTCAGCCGTATTCGTCGCGTCCGGTGTGTTCGCCGCGACGTTGCTCGCTCCTGCCGATGCTCGCGCGTGCGGCGGCGAGTGGTACCCCATGATGCAGGTCGACCCGCGCATCCAGGGCACCGACAAGGCCGAGGATGCGCTCGACGAGGGCAAGACCCTCGCGGCGGCGGGCTCCGTCATCCGGATGATCCCGCATATCCGACAGCTCGATGTGACGAAGACGAAGATCGTCCAGCGGGCGAGCCGCGTGCTCGCACTCGCCACCGTGCGCTACGACGGCGCGCTCCCCCTCTCGCTCGAGGTGCCGTACTACGCGCAAGGGACGTGGCTCGGACGGACGGACGCGCAGCGTCGCGCGAACCTCGACTGGGCGACGAAGACCCTGCGCGCCATCGCGTCCGCGCGACACGACGACCCCGCCGCGCGGACCGAGCTCGCCGAGGGACTTGCGCGGGTCGACGCGACCAGGGGCGAAGCACGCGGGATCCTCGAGGAGCTCGCGAAGAAGGACCTCATCACGAGCCCCGACGGCTACGCGGTGCTCGCGACGCTGCGCGAGCGCGACGGCGACGCCGAGGGACGGCGCGCCGCCCTCGACCGTTGCAAGGCGATGTCGCCGAACGCCGCCGCATGCCGGGCGGACACGCGAGCGAGCTGAGCCGTCACATGACGCCCCGTGCTCTCCGATGTCTCGTGGCGTTGCTCGCGCT
This sequence comes from Polyangiaceae bacterium, assembly GCA_036272055.1. Classification (GTDB taxonomy): domain Bacteria; phylum Myxococcota_A; class Polyangia; order Polyangiales; family Polyangiaceae; genus DASZVB01. The sequence continues at coordinate 88,317 of DATAZL010000052.1, forward strand.
GCTCGCCGCGTCGTGTGGCGGTGCGCGGGACGAAGGAGCCGGCACGGGGCGTCTCGCAGTGACGGCCGGTCCGACGGCAACCGACGTCGCGCGTTCCACGTCGCGTGCGCTCGCCGAGGACCCCGCGACCGCCGTCGGAGCCGCAGCGAACGGCGATCCGGACCGCGGTCGCGCGCTCGTGCTCGAGTACGAGTGCAACCGGTGTCACGACGGCACGGGGCAGCCGGCAATCGCGACCGAGCGTCACTGCACCCACTGCCACGAGGACATCGCGACGGGCCGCTTCGGCGCCGGCACCCCGAGGATCGCGGAGTGGAAGCGGAGCGTGCTCCCCTACCGTCACGCGCCCACCCTGGACGACCTCGGGAAGCGGCTCCGGCCGGGATGGGTGGCGCGGTTCGTCCACGAACCGTACGACGTGCGCCCGAACCTCGCAGCGACGATGCCGCGCCTCGCCCTCGACGCCGGAAAAGCGGCGGACCTCGCGGCGTACCTCACCCGCGACGCTCCGCGAGAGCGCGACGTTGCCCTCGCCGGTAGCGCCGCGGCGGGGCGCGCGCTCATGGAGGCAAAGGGCTGCGGCGGTTGCCACGTCTTCAGCGGCGTGCCCGCGTTGCCGTCGACGCCGGCTCTGGGTGACGCCATACGCCGCACGGCTGCGGAGCTCGCGCCGGATCTGCGGCACACGCGAGATCGCTTCCGTCGCGATGCGCTCGTGCCGTGGCTGCTCGCGCCGTCGTCACTGAAGCCCACGACGTTGATGCCGTCCCATTCCCTCACCGAGCGAGAAGCGACCGACATCGCGACGTACGTCCTCGAGACGCCGCTCGCTCCGCGCGACGACACGCCGGTGGTGAAACGCTTGCCGCTCCTCGCGCGTACCGTCACCTACTCCGAGATCGAGCGTCGGGTTCTCGCGATCACCTGCCGTCATTGTCATGGCGATCCGGACGTCGCCGGCGGTGACGGTGGGCCCGGAAACACTGGCGGCTTCGGGTTCTCGCCGCGGGGACTCGACCTGAGTTCTTACCGGAGCGCGTCTGCCGGCTTGCTCGGACGCGACGGAGAGCGGCACAGCCTCTTCGAGCGAACGAAGGACGGAACGCCGCTGCTCGTCGCCGCGCTCGTCGCGCGCCGCGAAGAGGAAGCAGGGCGCGCCCCGGGCGACGTGCGCGGAATGCCACTCGGGCTTCCTTCCGTCGGGGCCGAAGAAGTGCAGCTGGTCGAGACGTGGATCGCACAGGGACGTCCGCGTTGAACGCGTCACGATCCGTTACGCCGGGTGTCTCGAATCATGACGGCGATGCGTCACGCACTTCGGCCCACATGCTCGAGCGGTGCACAATGCGGAAACGTTTGCGCAGAAACGCGCCGCGGCATGTGTGTAACCCTGTCATGTTCCTCGGACCGGCCCCTGGTACGGCCCGTGCAGCGTAGGAACGACATGCCAACGACGGAGTCGGTTATTCGACCCCACGCGTCGTCCGCCACCCAGGCCGCGACGGATCGCAGAGTGCATTTCCGGGCCCCGCTGACGACGCCAGCGATGGTGGACGCACTGGCCGCGTATCACAACGCGCGTTGTGAAAATGTCTCGGTGAGCGGCGTCGCGCTCGCATGCGGTGCCATGCTGGCGATCGGCAAGCGCGTCGAGGTCTACTTCGAGTTGCCGAGCGGCGTGGCCGTCGAGACCGAAGCCCGCGTCGTGCGCGCCGACTCGACGAGTCTCGCGCTGCAGTTTCTGACCCTGGACCGCCAGGCCGAGCTCGCGCTGCGGGCGCACTGCCACATCGCGCGGATGCGCTGATTCAGGCCGCCGAGACTCCGGCTTGCGACTCGGGCGAGCGGCGGCCGCAGAGCCGATCCGTCGGGACCACGTCGCTGCGTCGCGCGCAGACGCGCTCCTGAGTGATGACGTCGCTCACCAGCTCGCGACAGCCGCCGCAGCCGCTCCCTGCGCCACAGACTTCGTGAACGTCGTCGACCGTCTCGGCGCCCTCGCGAACGGCTTCACGGATGGTCCGGTCGGAAACTCCCAGGCAGTGGCAAACCAGCATCGGGTTCCAAGAATGTAGCAACTTGAAAGTGACTTTCAATATCGATAGCGTCGATTCCTCGAATTTCGGCCGCGGCGTATCGTTGCTATCTCCCTGAAAGCAGTAGTAAAAGCAGAATTCGTGCCCGCCGCGCCTCCACTGGGGTGAGGGTCCATCAGGCGCGTTGCCCCCGGCCAGGAGAGTTCCCGTGAAAGGCGATCCCGACGTCATCCAGATGCTGAACGCGGTGCTCACGTCCGAGCTCACCGCCATCAACCAGTATTTCATCCACTACCGGATGTGTGAGAACTGGGGCTACAAGCGGCTCGCCAAGAAGAAGCGATCAGAGTCGATCGAGGAGATGAAGCACGCCGATCGCGTGATCCAGCGGCTCCTCTATCTCGACGGCGTGCCGAACATGCAGCGCCTGTCGCCAGTGCGGGTGGGGGAATCCCCCATCGAGCAGCACGAGGTCGACCTCGCGCTCGAGCTCGAGGCCGTCAAGCGCCTGAACGAGGGCATCGCCCTCTCCGTCGCCAAGGGCGACAACGGGACCCGCGAGCTCCTCGAGTCGATCCTGAAGGAAGAAGAGGAAGGCATCGACTGGCTCGAGGCCCAGCTGAACCTCGCCCGTCAGCTCGGTACGGAGCTGTACCTGTCCGAGCAGATGCACGACTGAAGGCGTTGCCGGGCTCTTCGTCCTCACGTCTCGTGGAACGAAGAGCCCGTGTGCTTTCGTCAGTTCACGGACTTCTGCTCGCAGAACGCCGTGCCGGCGGTCGAGATGCAGTAGAGCGGCCTGCCGAGGGCGCCGTTGTTCGCGTCCGTGCAGCAGTCGGAGTCCATGGTGCACTTCTCGTCCACGCGAGAGCAGGTGTGATCCACTGTCTTGCCGCACATGCCGATGCCGGTCGCGGGATCGATCTTCGAGCAGAAGCCCTTGCAGCAGTCGGAGCCGGACATGCACGTCTGTCCGTCTTCCTTGCAGGGCTCGAGCGCGGCGAACGCGCGGATGTTACCGCTTCCGATCTCCTGTCCGGGGAGCAGGAAGGCCGGTGCGCTCGGGTCCGTCCCGGCAGGCAAGCCGATGTTGACGGCCGTGACCCAGATCTTCTTCGAGGTGGGATCGTCGATGCCCGGCGTCCAGAGGTTGCCGTAGGTACGACGGCTGGTGAAGAGCACCCAGGCGAAGCCGCCGCCCGAGATGGGGCTGACCGTCGGGAAGAACTCGAGGTTGTTGTCTCGCATCTCGCCGGCGGGCAGGTAGCTCATGCCGTTGGCGTAACCGTTCGCTGCGTCGAGCGCAGTGACCATGCCGGAGGCCAGGTCGATGATCACGAGATGACCGGCGCCGGTCGGCGTCATCATCGGCGGACCGAAGATGTCCGGAACCTGGCTGGCGAAGTCGGAGCGGGTGTCGGTCGCGAACACGACCTTGGTCGAGTCCGGCGTGAAGAAGGGCCAGGCCGGAAATAGCGTCGGGTCGCTGTAGATCTGCTTCGGGTTCGAGAACGTGTTGGTGCCCGGATCGAAGTCCTGTGTCCACAGCGAGTGGCCGCCGACCGTATACATGGTGTTATCGGTCGTCACCATCGACTGCGGACCCTGGTCGTAGTCGTTGTAAACGATGTGCCGCCCGTCCGGAGAGAACATGGGCATCTGCGCGTGCTTGATGTTCCATCCGTTCGCCGTGATCGGCATGCCGGTCTTCGTGTCGAGCATCCCGGACGTCGAGGGCACGAGCGCGGTGAGATCACCGGGCGCCGTCGGGAAGAAGATGCTCAGCGACGGGTTCGGCGGCCCGTTGGTCATCAGGCGCGAGCCGTCGGGGAAGATTCCCGCGAAGCCGGCCTCGGGCAGGTTGTTGAACACGAGCGTCGGCGTCGGACCGGTCACGTCGTACGACTCGCTGAGGTAGACGCCGGGGTACGTGTGGTGGTTCGCGGTCATCGTCGTGCCGTTCGCCGAGAGGGCGTGGCACGAACGACAAGGACCGCTGGTGCCGACCGCGTTGTCGGTCAAGAACAGCGTGGGCTGCGGATCGCCGGGGACGAGCTTCAACACCGCGCCGTTGTTGTTGGCGAGCATGGAGCCGTACGTGTTGTAGTAAATGGCGCCCTTCAACGACGCGAGCGCGAACTTCAGCGAGACGGTGATGGGGCCCATCACCTTGCCGCCGGACAGGATCGTGATCTTGACGGTCAGCGGATCGGCAGGGCCGTCGCTGTAGGACGCGGCGCCCTTCCACACGTTGTCGTCGAGCGCGAAGCGCACCTTGTCCGGCGTCAGCGGGCAGGCCGTGTAGGTCCAGTTCTTCGACGCTGCCTGGATGAGGATCTGATCGGCGTTGACGTTGGCGTCCCACATCAGGAGAGGCGCGCCGAGACCACGCGGAAACACGGTGCCGTCGTACGGATAGAGCAGCTTCACCGCCCCCGCTGGACTCTGGAACTTCGCGACGTCCCCCATGCAGGTATCCGTCGAGGGCGGGCCGATGTGGCCGTCGCTCATCATCGGAGGACCACCGCCGGCGCCAGGAACTGCGCCTGCGCCCGCGCTGCCACCGGTGTCGAACGTGACCCCGCTGAGGCCAGTGCCGTTGCCGCCCTGCGACTGGAAGCCGCCGGGGTTTGCTACGTTGCCTGTCCCGGGAGTCGAGCCGCTAGCGGGTGGAAGGCCAGTGAAGCCACCGCCCCCGCCGCCGCCGTTCTTGCCCGTGCTCGCGGAGCAACCGCTGAGCGCGACGGCTAAGGACAAAAGGGTCAGTGCCGAACAAACACGGCCGCGCCCAACCCATTCCATCTCGTTCATGTAAGTGTCACTCCAGGCCGCACTACCGATCGTTCCGCTGCGAAGGATGACATTCGTACCCTGGGCTGTCACGCCTGATTCAGGATCACCGGACAGCTGCCTCGACGCGCATGCACTCAACGCGACGCGTCTCGACTGACGGGTTGGCCTCCGCGGTTAGTGACTCGGCTTGATAGATGTTCATCGGCGCACAGCGCCGTCCCCGAAGCATCAAAGAGACGGACGACGCGAGCGAAGCGAGCTCGCGAAGGCGGCGGGGGGAGCAGTTCGCCGCAGGCGAAGCTGCGGGGGGCCAAGGACCCCCTTTGTCAGAAATGCCAGGGGAAGCGTGAGTAGTCGCGCGGACGCTTCTCGAGGAAGGCATCGCGCCCCTCTTCGGCTTCGTCGGTGCCGTACGCGAGCCGCGTCGCCTCGCCGGCGAAGATCTGCTGGCCGACCAGCCCATCGTCCGCAAGGTTGAATCCGAACTTGAGCATCCGCATCGCGGTCGGGCTCTTCGAGTTGATCTCGCGACCCCAGTCGAGCGCGACGTTCTCGAGCGTGTCGTGCGGCACCGAGGCGTTGACCATGCCCATCGCTGCGGCCTCGTCGCCCGAGTACGTCTTGCCGAGGAAGAAGATTTCCCGCGCCTTCTTCTGCCCGACCTGGCGCGCGAGGAGCGCCGAACCGTAGCCGCTATCGAAGCTCGCGACATCGGGATCGGTTTGCAGGAAGCGCGCGTGCTCGCGGCTCGCCAGGGTTAGGTCGCACACGACGTGCAAGCTGTGTCCGCCTCCGACGGCCCACCCCGGCACGACGGCGATGACGATCTTCGGCATGAAGCGAATCAACCGCTGCACCTCGAGGATGTGCAACCTGCCGAGGCGAGCGGGGTCCACTCCGGTGGCGCCTTCGTACTTGTAGCCGTCCTTGCCGCGAATGCGCTGATCGCCGCCGGAGCAGAACGCCCATCCGCCGTCCTTGGGGGAAGGGCCGTTGCCGGTGATGAGCACGCAACCGACGTCGCTCCACATGCGCGCGTGATCGAGGGCGCGGTAAAGCTCGTCCACGGTGTGCGGGCGGAACGCGTTGCGCACCTCCGGTCGAGCGAGCGCGATGCGCACCGTGCCGTGCTCGCGAGCACGGTGATACGTGATGTCCGTGAAGGCGAAACCCTCCACGTCGGTCCAGCGCGATGGGTCGAAAATCTGGGAGACCATGCCGGAACGCATCCATCGCCGCGCTCGGGGCCGCAACAACGTTCTGCGCGTTACTGGCCCGATCCCATCGCTCGGTCCGGAACCAGGACGATCTTTCCGACGTTGCGCCCCTGCTCGAGCTCCGCGTGCGCCGCGGCCACCTGCGAGAAGGGAAACACAGCGCCGATATGGGGCTTGATCTTTCCCTGAGAATAGAGCCGAACGAGCGCGTCGGCTTCGCGCGCGATGAAGTCGACGTCGTCCCAGAGGTGACCCATGTTCACGCCGGCGACGGCGCGATTGTCGTTCATCAGGGTCATGCAGTTGAAGAGCGGCTGCCGCACGATCGCGCCGATTGCACGAGTGAGGCTTCGCTTTCCACTGCCGCTCGCATTCGAGAGACCGAACGCGACGAGGATGCCGCCGGGAGCGAGGAGCGAATACCCACGACGCCAGTCCGGACCGCCGAGCGGATCGAGGACGACGTCGACGCCGCGGCCCGACGTGAGCTTCTTCACCGCGGCGACGTAGTCCTCGGTGCGGTAGTCGATGACGTGATGCGCTCCCTGGATCCTGGCGAAGTCGTGCTTCCCCGCGGACGCGGTGCCGATGGTCGTCACGCCTTCCACCGTGGCGCAGAGCTGCAGCACGGCGGTTCCGACACCGCCCGCGGCCGAGTGAATCAGCACCGTGTCGCCCGGGCGGATCCGCCTGACGACGAAGAGCATGTGATAGGCGGTGAGATAGTTGACGAGCATGGCCGCGCCATCCTCGAAGCTCATCGACGCGGGCATCCGGAATAGCTGGTCTTCCCCGACGCATACCGCCTCGGATTGGCCGCCGAAACGAGACGCGAACACGACCCGATCTCCGACCGACCAGCGCGTCACGCCCTCCCCGACCCAGTCGACGACTCCCGCGCCCTCGTAGCCCACGACGCATGGCGGCTTCGGCGCGTCGGGGTAAAGCCCCTGGCGCGCACTGATCTCGGCGAAGTTCAGTCCCACCGCACGCGCACGAACGCGAACCTGTCCCGGCTCGGGTTCGGGGTCCGGCGCCTCCCGAACCTCCAGCACTTCGGGGCCGCCGTACTTCCTGATCCAGATCTGCTGCATGCTGCGCGTGGTCATGACGCGACGGCGTTCCGCTGTCCACGGCCAGGAGCCTGTCGGGCAAAGCCCGACGGACTCCTAGCAATGGGAGCCGTCGCAGAGGTCGGCGAGCGCGGCTGCGAAGCGGTGAGCGCTGCCGGCAAGAGCCCGAGCTCCGGTCTGGTTGCTCAAAGGGCACTCGTCATCTACAAAGTCGCGCATGCCTCTGTCCAAAGAAAGCCTCGATGAGCTCGTCACCGCCGTTGCCCGCTTCGTGAAGGAGCGGCTCGTCCCGATCGAGAACGAGGTCGCCGAGAACGACAAGGTACCGGACGAGGTCATCGACGAGATGAAGGGCATGGGCCTCTTCGGCATGAGCATCCCCGAGGAGCACGGCGGGCTCGGCCTCACGGTCGAAGAAGAGGTGACCGTCGCGTTCGAGCTCGGCCGCACGTCGCCGGTCTTCCGCTCCGCGCTCGGCACGAACAACGGCATCGGGTCGCAGGGCATCATCATGTTCGGCACCGACGACCAGAAGAAACGCTACCTACCGGGCCTCGCTTCCGGAGAGATCATCGGATCCTTCGCGCTCACCGAGCCGGAAGCGGGCTCCGACGCGGGCTCGTGCCGGACGACTGCCAAGCGAACACCGGGCGGCTACGTCATCAGCGGCACCAAGCGCTTCATCACGAACGCGCCGAAGGCCGGCGTCTTCACCGTCTTCGCGCGCACCGACGAGAACGTCGCCGGCGCGAAGGGCCTGAGCGCGTTCCTCGTCCCCGGAGGACTCCCCGGGATCGAAATCGGCAAACCCGACAAGAAGATGGGGCAGCACGGCACGTACACCAGCGACGTCATCTTCAACGACGTCAAGGTGGAGGAGAACGCGCTCCTCGGCGGCGTCGAGGGTCAGGGCTTCAAGGCCGCGATGCAGGTCCTCGATCGCGGGCGCCTTCACATCTCGGCAGTGTGCGTCGGCGTGGCGGAACGGCTCATCTCGGACTCCGTCCGTTACTCGAACCAGCGGAAGCAGTTCGGCAAGCCGATCTCCGACTTCCAGCTCATCCAGGCGATGCTCGCCGACAGCTACACCGAGGCGCTCGCGGCGAAGTGCATGGTGCTCGAGACGGCGCGCAAGCGTGACCTCGGCAAGGACGTGAACATGGATGCGGCCGCGTGCAAGATGTACGCGTCCGAGATGGTCGGCCGCGTCGCGGACCGCGCCGTGCAGATCTACGGCGGCGCCGGCTACATCGCCGACTACGGCATCGAGCGGTTCTACCGCGACGTCCGCCTCTTCCGTCTCTACGAGGGCACGACGCAGATCCAGCAGATCGTCATCGCGCGCGGCCTGAACCGCGGCGAAGGCGTTCATTGAGCCGCGTCAGTCCACCGAACCACGAAGTGGCGTCTCGTCCGCCTTCGGCGCGCCCCGGGCTACCAGGGTGACGCCGAGGGCGACCAGGAGCATTCCCATCCACATCTTCGACGTGATCCGGTCGTCGAAGACGGTGCGGCTCGCGAGCGGCACCAGCACGTAGACGAGCGCCACGAAGGGCGCCGCGATCGACAGCGGCACCTTGCGGAGGACGAACAGCCACGTGAGCACGCTCGCCGCGTACGCCGCGAGCCCGGCGAGAAACCACGGATTGAGCAGGGTCAGCGGTGAAGTGGGGACGGCTCCGGTGAGCGCTGCTTTTCTGAGGAGGAGCTGCGCGCTGCCGTTCAGCACGACGGTGAACAGCGCGAAGAGGAGCGCCGACGACGTCACGGCAAGAGCTCCAGCAGCTTGAGCACGCCCAGCCGGACCGGAGAGCGATGATGCGAAGCGTCCTTGCGCGCCAGCACCTCGTCGCGATGAGCGACGTACCAGTCGTATGACTCGGCGATCATCTCGGCGTTCGAGTAGTGCGGCACGAATCCGAGAGCGCTCTCGGTCTCGCTCATGTCGAAGTACATTTCGCGGCCGTACATCAGGGTGTGGTAGTCGCCGAGCGGCGAGAGCCCGAGCTTGCTCGTCACTGCCATCGCGAGCTGCGTCGGACCGAACGGGAGGGCGCGGATGGGGCTCCCGGTGCCGGCGTGTGCGACCAGCCCGTCGAGGAGCTCGCGCATCGTCCCGAACCTGCCCGCGCCGGCGCGGAGCACGCGAAAGCCCGGAAGCTTGTCGGCGCGAAGGCAGATCTCGGCGAGATCGTCGGCGTGCACGAACTGGTAACGGTTCGAGCCGTCGCCCAGCGTGTAGATGGGGCGGCCGCGACGGACCCACTCGAACAGAATCTGGAAGATGCCGAGACGGCCGTGGCCGAGAATGGTGCGCGGCCGGACGATGGACACGTCGAGCCCGCGACCGACGTACTCTTGCCCGACGCGCTCAGCGGCGAGCTTTGCAGCGCCGTAGGCCTCTCGCGGATATGGTGACACGCTGCCGTCCACCGGATTGCGCGGCGGCACGCCGTAAACGGCGCTCGAAGAGACGAGGATCGTCTTCTTCACGCCCATCGAATGCGCGAGGTCCAGGAGGGTGCGCGTGCCCTCGACGTTGACGGACCAGAACTGCTCGCGGTCCTTCGCGAGCGGCACCTGGGCCACGTTGTGATGAACGATGTGCACGTCGGCGAGCGCGCGACGCACGGCGCTCTCGTCCCGGATGTCACCGCGCGCGAACTCCACGCTCGCGGGCCGGTCCTCGTTGTCGACGAGGTCGAGGACGCGCACGCGATCGCCGCGCGCCGCGAGCTTCTTCACCAGTGTCTCGCCGAGGTACCCGGAGCCTCCGGTGACGAGCGTGACGGAGTCGGTCATGGCAAGGTTCTCGTCTGGAGCACGGAGCACGCCGGCGCGCGCCGCTCCGAAGACGGACGATCACGCTATTCGCGCGGGACGGGTCCGGCAAGGCAGAGAATCGCTCAGCCAAATGTCGCGCTGACCGGGGCGCGGTGAGGTAGCCTTCGGATGCTCGCCGCTCCTCGCGGTGAACCACGACCACGCCATGCGAACCTCCGGCAACGCCACCCTGTGGGCGATCTTCGCGGCAGCGGTGGTGGTCATGCTGGCGGTCGACCTCGGCGTCTTCCGGAAGGCCGTCAAGGAGGTCTCCGTTCGCGAGGCGTTCCTCAGGAGCGCGGTGTGGATCGCGGTCGCGGCAGGTTTCAACGCCGGGATCTACGCGCTCGTGGGCAAGCAGCCGGGGCTCGAGTTCACCGCCGGGTATCTCCTCGAAGAGGCGCTGTCCGTCGACAATCTGTTCGTATTCGTCGTCATCTTCTCGGCATTCCGGGTCCCCGCGGCGTACCAGCACCGGATCCTCTTCTGGGGCATCGTGGGCGCGGTTCTCCTTCGCGGCGCGTTCATCGGGGTCGGCACCGCTCTGGTGCAGCGCTTCTCGTGGGTGATGATCGTCTTCGGCGTCGCCCTCCTTTACACGGCGTGGAAGCTCTTCCGCGGCGACGAGGACGATACGGCGGAGCCCGAGAAGAACGTCGCCTTCCGCCTGTTCCGTCGCTACGTCCCCTCGACGCCCGAGATGCGGGGGGCGCACTTCTTCGTGCGCGAGAACGGAAAATGGCTCGCGACGCCGCTCGTCGCCGTGCTGGTGCTCGTGGAGACGTCGGACGTGCTGTTCGCCCTCGACTCGATCCCCGCGGTGTTCGGCGTCACGAAGGATCCCTTCATCGTCTACACGTCGAACATCTTCGCGATCCTCGGGCTTCGCTCGATGTACTTCCTGCTCTCGGCGATCGTGCAGCGCTTCGTCTACCTGAAGACGGGGCTCGCGATCATTCTGGCGTTCGTAGGCGGGAAGATGGTCGTGCAGCAGTGGTTGCACGTGCCGACCGGCATCTCGCTCCTGATCATCGCCGGTGTGCTCGGCCTGACCGTCGCCGCCTCGCTGCTTTTCCCACCGAAGCCGAAAGAAGCGACCCAAGAACCGCACTGAGCGCACCCCCGGCGCCCGTTCGGCGGGGGGACCCGACCGGCAGGCGAGAAGCGATGCGCTCCGGCGAGGGGGATGGTACTCACCGGCTCCCATGCGCACTCTGCCTCTGGCCATCGCGTCGCTCCTCATCGCGACGCAACTGCGCGCGGCCCCCGCGGCCGCTCCTCCCACGGCTGCAACGCCCGCTGCTTCCGCGAAGCCCAACCCGTTCGACGTCCCCTTCGAGAAGTACTCCCTGCCGAACGGGCTCGAGGTGATCCTTCATCGAGATCCGTCGTTGCCGCTCGTGGCGGTGAACGTCTGGTATCACGTCGGGCCGTCGAGCGAGCCCAAGGGTCGCTCCGGCTTCGCGCACCTCTTCGAGCACCTCATGTTCGAGGGCTCGAAGCACGTCGGGCACGAGTTCGATCACCTGCTCGAGTCGGTCGGCGCCACCAACGTCAACGGCACGACGAGCTGGGATCGCACGAATTACTTCGAGACCGTGCCGCGCCAGAACCTGGAGCTCGCGCTCTGGCTCGAGAGCGACCGCATGGGGTTCCTGCTCGACGCCCTGACCCCCGAGCGCCTCGAGGTGCAGCGCGACGTCGTGAAGAACGAGCGCCGGCAGCGCTACGAGAACTCGCCTTACGGCGCGAGCGAGCTCGCGATGTACGAGTCTCTCTTCGCGCCCGATCATCCGTATCACGGCGCAGTCATCGGCTCGATGGAGGACCTGTCGCACGCCAGCATGGACGACGTGAAGGCGTTCTTCCGGGCCTTCTACGCGCCGAGCAACGCCACCCTCGCGATCGCGGGAGACTTCGATCCGGCGGTGGCCAAGGGCTGGGTCGAGCGCTACTTCGCGACGCTCCCCACTGCGACACGTCCCTCGACACGTATGTCGCTCACACCGCCTCTCACCGCGTCGGTGAGGAAGAACGTCGAGGAGCCGGTGCAGCTCGCCCGCGTCGCGCTCGGCTGGCTCACGCCGCCCGCCTACAGCCCCGACGACACGATCCTCGACGTGGTCGCGACCCTCCTCGCCGGCGGCAAGGCCACGCCCCTCTATCAGAACCTCGTCGTGAAGCAGAAGGTCGCGTCCGACGTGTCCGCGGCTCTCGACTCGAACCGGCTGACGAGCATGTTCGAGATAGACACGACCGTCGCCGCCGGCACGCCGCCGAAGAACGCCGAGGAAGCTCTGAACAAGGCTCTCGTCGCCTTCGCGACGAAGGGCCCGACCGCGGCCGAGCTCGATCGCGCGAAGCGGCAGATCCGGCTACACGTCTTGACGGATCTACAGCGCCTCGACGGCGACGGCGGGGAATCCGGCCGCGCCGGCACCCTGCAGCGCATGAACGAGTACCTCGGTGATCCGGGGAAGCTCCCGACGTACATCGAGCGAATGAACGCCGTCACCGCGGAGGACGTGAAGCGCGTGTCGCGGCAGTACCTCTCGCCGGGAACAGCGGTCGTCATCACCACGTTACCGAAGCAGGAGCCGGCCGCGACCGGACCCGGGAGCGCACCATGAACCTTCCCTGCGGTATCCGGAGAACCCCCGTGAAGAAGTACGCCTCTGCCCTCGCCGTGCTCGCCCTCGCCTGCAGCAAGCAGAACGCCGCTCCGCCCCCTGCGGTGGGGGCTGCCGCGACGACGACCGCGACGGCGAGTGCAGTGCCGCCGGGCCCCGACGCCTGGCGCAACACGCAGCCGTCGCCCGGTCCGCGTACGGCACACGAGTACCCCGCCGTCGAGACGGCGAAGCTCGACAGCGGCCTGTCGCTCTACGTCGTGCGACGTCCGGCCGGCGTGGTGTCGATGTCCGTCGTCGCGCTCGGCGGCGCGAGCCGCGTTCCCGACGGCAAGAGCGGCCTCGCGGCGCTCACCGTCCGCATGATGACGGAGGGCACGACGAAGCGCAGCTCCCTCGCGCTCGCCGAAGCAGTGGAGTCGCTCGGGACGTCGCTCGAGCAATCCGCCGGCCGCGACTTCGTGCGTCTCGGCATGACGACCCTGCGCGAGAACCTCAAGGACGGCCTCTCGCTCCTCGCCGAGGTCGTGAAGACGCCCGCGTTCGCGCCGAAGGAGCTCGAGCGCGTCCGTCACGAGTGGCTCGACTCGATAGAGGCAGAACGTCAGAGCCCGGGGCGATTGTCGTCCCTCGTCGGGCTGCGCGTGCTCCTCGGCACGTCGGCGGGCGCCCCCGTCAGCGGCTCGCGCCACGACGTCGAGGCGCTCAAGCGCAACGACCTCGTCGACTACTACGGAAAGACGTTCGTCGCGGGCAACCTCGCCCTCGTCGTGGTCGGCGACGTCGGCGTCGAGGACGTCAAGCCGCTCGCGACGGAGCTCTTCCGAGGGCTGCGCACCACGGCGGCCCCGGCCGACACCAGCAAGCCGTACACGCTCGCGCAGGGACCCGCGAAGGTGCTCGTCGTGGATCGTCCGGGCGCCGTGCAGTCGGCGCTCTTCATTGCGCAGTCGTTTCCGAAGCGCTCCGAGCCGGGCTACGAGGCGCGCGAGCTCCTCAACGGCCTCCTCGGCGGCGTCTTCACGTCGCGCCTGAACCTCAATCTGCGCGAGACCCACGCTTACACCTATGGCGCGACGTCGCTCGACATCGCGACGCGGGGCTGGGGCACGTTCGCCGTGATGACGTCGGTGCGCACCGACGTCACCGGCGCTGCGCTGAAAGAAGCCATTTCCGAGCTGAAGAAGGCGCGGGATCCGGCGCTCGGCCATCCGATCTCCGAGGGCGAGGTTGCCCTCTCGCGCGCGCTGCTCGAGGAGCACCTCGGCGCGTCGCTCTCCCACACGGAAGAAGTAGAGGAGCGCGTCGAGGAGCTCTTCATCCACGATTTGCCCGCCGACTACTTCCGGAATTATCCAACTGTGCTGGATGCGACGACGCCGCAGGCGATCGCAAAGGAAGCGCAGCGGCTCGATCCCGATCACGCCGTCATCGTGGTCGTCGGTGACAAGGCGAAGATCGCGCCTCAGGTGGATATGCCGCTCGAGGCGGCTCCTGACGCTTTGACGGACTGACGCCCTGCACAACGAGAGAAAAGCGCGCCTCGGTTTGCGCACACCTGGATAGAGGCCCTACTATTTCGCCACCGTGCGGGATAGCGAGCCGATCCTGGTCGTCGAGGACGATGCGGCCAGCAGGGAGGTCATCGTCTCGCTGCTGGCGCAGGCGGGCCTGCACGCCGTCGCCGTCTCCGACGCGGCCACCGCGCTCGAGTGGCTGGAGGGCGAGCTACCCGCGGTCGTGCTGCTCGACGTGATGCTGCCCGGCATGGACGGCTACGAGCTTCTCCGGAAGCTTCGCGACAACGACGCCTGGGCGCACCTGCCGGTGGTCGTTCTCACCGCGCTCGACTCCGAGGAAGCGATCGAGAAATCCTTCGCGTCGGGCGCCGACGACTTCTGCTCGAAGCCGATCCGCTCGTCCGAGCTCATCGCGCGCGTCCGCGGTCAGATGCGTATCCGCGACTACGTCGAGCGCCTGAGCCACCGCGAGCGCGACCTCCGCGTCGTCGTGGAGCTGATCCAGACGCTCGCGTCTCGCCTCGACATCCGCGAGATCCTGTTCACCCTCGTCACTCGCCTCGCGGCCATCGCCAGGGTGGACCGCTGCAGCCTGGTGCTCCTCGGGGAGCGTTCCGATGTCGGCTACGTCGTCGCCACCAGCGACAACGAGCGGCTCCGCGACCTGCCGATCAGCCTGCCGAAGTACCCCGAGATCCAGGAGGCCATCTCGTCGGGCGCGACGCTCGTCATTCGCGACGCGACTCGCCACCCACTGCTCGACGCGGTGAGGCAGCGGGACGGCGTGGTGGGCTTCGCGTCGCTCGCGCTCCTGCCCCTCGTCCACGAGGGCCGGACGATGGGCGTGCTGTTCCTCCGGGCGCGCCGCCCCGTCGCGTTCGAGACCGACGAGATGACCCTGCTCCAGACGGTGGCGCACGCGACGGCGATCTCGCTCCGCAACGCGCGCATCCTCTCCGAGCTCAGAAAAGAGACGCAAGAGAACGTGGAGGCGCGCGCGGAAGCCGAGCACCGCATGCAGCTCTTCCAGCGGTACCGCGACTTCTTCGAGAGCTCCGCCGACGGCATCGTCGTCATCGACCAGGCCGCGCGTATCCTCTTCGCGAACCCGAGGGCACGCGAGATCACCGGATTTTCCGAGACCGAGCTCGCCGAGGTGAAGCTCGGTGACGTGCTCCCGCAAGAAGAGCAGAAGCGTGCGCTCCGGCTCGCGCGCGGCTTTCGAGAGAGCATCTACCCGCAAGGCGTCGACGTCCGTATCCGGACCAAGCACGGGGAGGAGCTCGTGCTCAGCGTCAACTTCAGCTCCGTGCTGCGCGAAGAAGGCGCGGTGCTCTTCACGTTCCGCGACGTGACGAGCGACCGGAAGACGGCGATCGAGCTCAAGCAGACCAAGGAGTTCTTCGAGCGCGTGATCGAGAGCTCGGTCGACGCGATCGTCTCGGCGAGCCTCGACGGCCGGGTCCTGCTCTTCAACCGTGCCGCCTCGCGGGTGTTCGGGTACGAACCGAGCGAGGTCATCGGCAAGATGTCGGTGGAGAAGCTCTATCCCGGCGGCGTCGCGCGCGAGGTGATGCGCAAGATCCGCGACCCGGGCGTCTGCGGTCCCGCGCGGCTCGAGGACTACCGCGTCGACATGCTGAACTCCGCCGGCGAGGTCATCGCCGTCAAGCTCTCCGCGGCGCTCATCATGGAGAACGACCACGCCGTCGGCTCGGTCGGTATCTTCACCGACATCCGCGACAAGCTCCGGATGGAGGCGAAGCTCCTGCGCACCCAGGAGGAGCTCCGTGAACGGGAGAAGCACGCCGCGGTGGCGGAGCTCGCCGGTGCCGCCGCCCACGAGCTGAACCAGCCGCTGACGAGCATCATCGGCTACGCGGAGCTGCTCTGCCGGAGGCTCGAGAAGGAGTCGCCGCTGCACAACGCCGCAGACATCATCATCGCCCAGGCCGAACGAATGGCGGAGATCGTGCGCAAGATCGGCAAGATCACCAAGTACGAGACCAAGAGCTACGTCGGCGGTCAGAAGATCCTCGACCTCGACAAGGCCACGAGCGACGCCGAGCGAAAGGGAGCGCTCCGGTGAAGCCGCACGCGATGAACGCTCCCGCCGCGTCGCTCGTCTCGCAGGACGTCGAATCGACGCGAGTGCGCCGGGGACCGGATCTGAGCGAGGCGTACGCCTCCCTGCTCGACGCCGTCTCGAGTTTGCCGCTCGACGCGGGGCCCGGCGTCGTTGCCCGGCGACTCCTCGACTGCCTCGTCGCCATCCTTCCGGGCCGCGCGCTCGGGGTGTGCCTCGCGCTCCCCGACAGCGGAGCGCCGCTCGTGGAGCTCGCGTTACCGGACGGCATGCCCGCGCCGGGGCGCGATCCGACCCGGCTCTTCCCCGAGCTCGACGGCGAGTGGGTCGTCGACCTCGAAGGACTGCCGGGCTCGACGCTGCACGTGGCGCCGTCCGGTGCGCGGCTCGAAGAAGAGGCCGTGGAGCGCGCCATCGTCGAGCGCGCTGCGGGCGCCATGGCACAGGGCGTTCGCACCGCCCTCGTGCTCCGGGCGTCGAAGCCGGTCTCGGTCGAGATGACCGAGCTCCGCGCCCAGCTCATCCAGGCCGAGAAGCTGTCGACACTCGGTCAGATCGTCGCCGGCGTCGTCCACGAGCTCGCGAACCCGGTGACGTCCATCGTGGCGAGCACCGAGCTCATGATGCGCAACGGCGGCAGCGAGCATCTCCGTCCGGACGAGGTGCAGCACCTCCATCGCATCCGTGTCGCGGCCGATCGCATCCTGAAGTTCAGCCGCGATCTCGTTCACTACGCCCGGCCGGCGCGGGAGACGCCCGCACCCGTTTCGGTGGCGGACGTAATTGCCCAGGCCC
This sequence comes from Polyangiaceae bacterium, assembly GCA_036272055.1. Taxonomy (GTDB): domain Bacteria; phylum Myxococcota_A; class Polyangia; order Polyangiales; family Polyangiaceae; genus DASZVB01. The sequence continues at coordinate 105,290 of DATAZL010000052.1, forward strand.
AGGCGTTCTCCCAGCACGAATTCGACCGGCACGGCATTCACGTCGACGTCGATTGCGCCGAGCATCCGAGCCGGGTCATCGGCCGTTCCGGCCCGCTCACGCAGGTGTTCGTCAACCTGTTCACGAACGCCGCCCACGCGATGAGCGACCAGGGCGGGCGGCTCGCGATAGTGGTACGGGAGGAGCCCGAGCTTTCGCGCCTGGTCATCGACGTCACCGACACAGGGGTCGGCATCCAGCCCGACACCCTCGGAAAGATCTTCGAGCCCTTCTTCACCACGAAGGAGAGCGGCCGCGGGACGGGTCTCGGGCTGGCGATCGTCCGGGAGATCGTCGAATCCCACGGCGGCGCCGTCGCCGCTGCCAGCACCCCGGGCGAAGGGACGACTTTCACCGTGCACCTGCCGCTGCCCTCGCCGGACAGGTGAGGCTCCGTCGCGCCGCGACCGCGGGGTATGCTCCGAGTCGGAGAATGTACCCTTGGATCTGAAGCGGCTCATCTGGGACGACGGCGTATCGGTGGCGGAGGTCGCGACGGCGCTGGACGCGGCGACGCCGGACGCGCGGCTCGTGGCGACGCGCGCGCTCGATCGCGCCGATCAGCGCGCGCTCTATCGCAAGGCGAAGTCTTCGCCGCCCATCACGCTCGCGCATTTCGTCCCCGACGATCGCGCGCCGGTCGAACCCGTCCGTCACTTCGGTCGCAACACGCTGCCCACTCCCGGCAGCTTGCGTCTCTTCGAGAAGCGATTCTGCAAGCCGAAAGACGGGGCAGCCCGTCTCTTCGGATACAACGAATCACCCTTCCGTCCACTGATCGGACCAGGCTTCTTCGTCGCCGTCGCGACCGACGCGAACCCGTCGTGGGCGGAGCGCGGCGGCGTGGTCGTCGACTATTTCCAGATCCCGGACGGGCCGGTCGCACAGGGCTGGCCGCCGGTGATCCCCAACACCCAGGGGCTCCAGAAATACGTCTACAACAAGACCCGCGACTTCATGCGCAAGGCGTCCACGCACGTCTCGATCGGCGCCGCCTACAAGGTCGAGACCTCGCTCGACCACTACTTCATCCTGGTACGCGAGCGCTGAGGCGCTCGTGCCGGCGTCAGCCGAGCACGTGGACGACGAGCACCAGGATGCCGCCCTTGTAGCTCTGCCCGGCGACGATGAAGGCCTGACCGACCTTCGCCTTCACCTCGAGGAGCGGCAAGAACGTCTTCCCGCCCGGCTGATTGATGCTCGCCGAGAGACGCACCGAGCCGTCGGGTAACACCTCGACGAGCTTCGTCTGAAGCACGCGACCGTTCGGGAGGTCGAAGGTCTTCGGCTCGTCCTTCTTGAGCGGCAAGCGGACGCGCTGGAGAAGCTCGTAGCTGTCGTAAGAAGAGAACGGGATCTTCTTCAGCTCCGGCATGTCGCCGATACGCGGGTCGATGCCCTTCTTGGTGTTCGTCGCGTGGAGCACGAGCACCTCGGTGCTGTATGCACGGGGCGCGGCGGAAGGCGCGGGAGCAGCGTCCTTCGGGTGCGCGGGGGGCTGATCGGCCATGCCGTCGGCGAACGCCGGGCGTCCCCCCAGAGCGAGCATGGCGAGCCCCGACGACAGCGCCCCGAAAGGTCGAAGCCTCATAGTGGGGCCATCCTACCCTCGTTGTCGGCGGGCTCGTCCATCAACCACACCACGGGGGTCTCCGGTTCGCCTTCGCCCGAGTCGTTCGGAACCATGAAGATCGTGCCCGCGACGGCGCCGAAATCCACCGACTCGATGGCGGCTCCCGACTCCGCGCCTCGGAGCGCAGCCACTTGCTCCGACGCCTCGGGCGCCGCAGGCAGAGACCGCTCCGACGCGACGGCGACGACGGACGGCGCGGTGTCCACTTCGGCGGGATGCGCTTTCGGGCGAAAATACAGGGCAATGACGGCGGCCGCGGCGAAGAACAGGCCGAGCGCCGGCGCGACGGACGCCCACCGTCGGCGCCGGGACGGCCTTTGCAGGGGGACGACCGCGCCCGCGCTCGCTGCGCCTTCGAAAGCGCGCGCCATGACAGCGTCGGCGACGTCGAACGACGCGCCGCGGTCCGTGCCGATCGCGCGCACGGCGTCACCCACTCGCTCGAAGCTCGAGACCACGAGCCGACCGCGCTCCGAGCTCTCGAGCCAGAGCTCTATGTCACGGGCTTCGGCCTCGTCGGCCTCGCCGTCGAAGTAGCGCATCAGCCGGTCGTCGCTCGGCGCGGTCACGGCGAGTCCCCTTCTTCGAGCGGGGGGCGCCCGATCTGCTCTTCGTAGCAGTCGGCGAGCGCACGCTGCAGCTTGCGGCGCGCATGGAAGAGCCGGCTCATGATGGTGCCCTTGGACACGCCCATCGCTTCGGCCATCTCTTCGTAGCTCATGCCCTCGAGCTCCCGCATCAGAATGACGCCCCGGTGGTACGGCGGCAGCTCGTCGAGAGCCGCCTCGATGCGCCGCCGGATCTCGCCGCGGCGGACGACGTCCAGGGGGTCGGCGCCATCGAGTCGCGAGAGGAGCGGCTGATCGACGCCGTCGTCGCCGATCTCCGGATCGAGCGGCTCGCTCTCGCGACGGGACGGCTTGCGCATCGCATCGATGGAGAGGTTCGCGACGATGCGGTAGAGCCACGTGAAGAAGCTCGAGCCGCCTTCGAACGATTCGAGCCCGCGATGGACACGAAGAAACGCCTCCTGGACGATCTCACGAGCGTCGTTCTCGTCCCGCACGAGTCCGATCGCGATGGCGAACGCGCGGCGCTGATGTCGTTCGACCAGCTTGCGGAAAGCGCCCGGGTCGCCGGTCTTTGCTTTGAGGATGAGAGCACGATCCTCTTCGGCCTCGACTTTTCGGGCCTGCTCCTTCGACGATTTGGGCGACCCGGTATTCACGAGACCTGACCGATCGATCATACCGGGGGTCCGCCCGAACGTCGGAAACACTCCGTTACCCTCGTGAAGCTGGGCAACCACGGCGCTAACCCGCCGTTTCTGGTGGCATTCCAGCCGGCGCAAGGGAGACCGGACGCGGCCCGTCGCACCGAGGATGGTACGGCGGTCAGCGCTCGTCCTTCCCGTGGCCGTGGCCCCCGCCCTCGTCGGGCTCCGCCGCGGGAGATAGCACCACGGTGGGATAGAGGATCTTCTGGCCTCGCAGAACCTTGAGCCGGACCTTCTTGCCGATCCCGGCGATGCTCGTCAGCCAGCGGAGGCGATTCGGGCTCACGCTGGTCGTGCTCTCGAACGAGAGAATGACGTCGTCGACGGCGAGACCCGCCTGAGCGCCGGGGCTGCCGGTGTTCACGCGCGTGACGAGTGACCCCGACTTGTTCGACAGCGAGAGGCGCGACATGTCCTCGTCCTTCACCGACGCGACCCACACGCCCATCGCGCTCCGCGCGACCTTGCCGTGCTCGATGAGGGTCGGCAAGAGCTCGCGTATCATGTTCATCGGGATCGCGAAGCCGATGCTGTTCGCCTCGGGCTTGATGGCCGTGTTGATCCCGATCACGCGCCCGGTGAGATCGAGGAGCGGACCACCCGAGTTGCCGGGGTTGATGCTCGCGTCGGTCTGCAGGTAATCGTAGTACCCGCTCGGATCGAGGCCCTTCACGTCGCTCTTGGTGCGCCCCTTCGCCGACAGGATGCCCGCCGACACCGTGTGCGAGAGGCTGAACGGGTTTCCGATCGCGACGACCCAGTCCCCGACCCGGATGCGATCGGAGTCGCCGAGCGGAAGGCACTTCATGTTGTGTCCTTCGATCCGGAGGACGGCCACGTCGGTCGGCGTGTCGGAGCCGATGACCGTGGCGCGCTTGCGCTCGTCCTCGCCGAAGACGACGTCGATGCGGGTCGCGTTGGCGACGACGTGGTCGTTCGTCAGGATGAGACCGCTCGGATCGAAGACGAACCCCGTCCCGACACCTCCAGCGACGATGCGCTTGCCACGGCCGTACATCGCCTGCTCGGTCTCGATGAAGACGACAGCGGGATCGGCTCGCGCCGCGAGATCGGCGAACGTCGACGGCGCGAGTGCCACGGGCGGTGGTTCCGCCGAGCCCTCGGCGTACACGCTAGGCGCGGCGGACGCGGCGCCGGAATGCGCCGGCGTGGCTTCGTCGCTCCGCACGGAACGCGCGCGGCAACCTGCAACGACGAGCGCGACGGCGAGAAGGCCGCGTCGGCGTGCGCTCACTTCGCCCGGCTGACCTCGACGAAGCGGAGACGCAGATCGTAGAGCGCCGCCGACAGCATGCGCTCTTCTTCCCCGGTCAGATTGCCGTGCGTCTTCTGCTCGAGAAGAGTCAGAAGATCGATGGTCTGACGCGCCATCTCCAGATCCGGCGGGGCGCTCTTCCCGGCCGGATCCGGCGCGTCACCCAGGTGCATGAGCGCGCTGTGCGACAGCGAAAGGACGAAGGTGGCGAAATCGATGCTCGGGAGCTCCTCTGTCGCTCCCGAACCGCCGCTCTGCTCTCCGTCCTTGTCGGTCACTCTTCCTCTTCTCCCTTTTCCTCACCGTCTTCGTCTTCGTCTTCGTCGTCATCTTTTTCGTCCGGCTCCGGCGCGGGCGTGACGGGGGTCGACGCCGGCGGGGCGGGCGCGACCGGCACCGCGGCAACGGGCGCCGACGCGGGAGCCGCTACGACGGGAGCGGGAGCCGCTGCGACGGGAGCGGGAACAGCTGCGACGGGAGCGGGAACAGCAGCCACGGGAGCCGCTGCGACGGGAGCAGGAACAGCAGCCACGGGAGCCGCTTCGGGAGCGGCTGCGACAGCGGGCTTCGCTTTTGCAGTCTCGTCCTCGTCCTCGTCGTCCTCGTCATCCTCGTCGTCGTCCTCGTCCCAGCCTTCGTCGACGGGCGACGCCGCGGGAGCGATGGAGAGCGGCGCGCGCTCCGCGAGGGGCCGCGGCGCCATCGCCGACGGGCGCTGGGCGGCGGCGCGCTCACGCTCTTCGGGGGTGGTGAGCGCGGGCTGCGGCAGATCGATCATGTCCGAATGCGGCTGCGCGTCGGCGAGCGCATCGAGGTGCTTCGTGACCTCTGCCTCGGTCAGGTGGCCTTTGGCCAGGAGCCGGGGGCGGACGCGAACGTCGAACTTGAAGTTGGCCGGTAGATCCATTGAGGCGAAGTCTCCGTGAGAGTCAGTCTGGCGACCCACGCCCGCTCCCGTTCGGAGGGGGCTTGCGAGGCGCGGGCGTATCATCCCCCTGGGGACGATTCGTGCCACCCCGTCTAAGCAATCGTTCGGCGGGTAGCAAGGGCTGGGAAAGCGCTTCGGGGGACTGTGCCAGGCGTTCGGCTGCTTCACTGAGCTCCTCCGGGGAGGCCAGCCGGACCGATTCCACGAAAAGCCGCAGTTTTATGCGTTGCCCCGAGAGCGGATGGTTCGTGTCGAGGACGACCACGTCGTCCAGGATTTCCAGGACCTTCAACGTCACGACGCCCGTCCCGTCCTCACGATCGGCGGAAAGTTCGTCTCCGCGCGCGAGGTCCGGAGGGAAGTCGGCACGGTCCACTTCTATGATTGCCTCTGCGTCACGAGCGCCGAAGGCGTCGGCTGCGTCGAGCGTGAGCTCGCGTTCGTCACCGACGGAGAGGCCGCCGAGGGCCTGCTCGAGCGCAGGCGCGGCGTCCCCGTAGCCGAGGAGGACGACGAGCGGCGCCTCGGGCGACGATTGCTCGACGAGCTCGCCCTCGGCGTCGAAGAGCGAGTAGCGCACCGCCACGACGGTTCCGGGACCGGCCTGGTACCCCGTGGGGGCTCGCGTACGAGGACGACGACTCACCTGAAGGTCCGGAGCTCCGGCGGGAAGTAGAGCACGACGTTGAACGAGTCGACGGAGATGCGTCCCTCGGAGAAGGTCATCTCGGTGAGCGACGCGTTCTTCACGCGCCAGTTGACTCGCAGCGCGGTCCGCGGCGGCGCCTCGAGGGCCTCTTGCAGGCAAACGCCGATCGGACCGCCGGAGGTGAACGCCGCCACGCGACGACTGCCTCCGCGCGACGTGATGGACTGGAAGACTCCCCGGACGCGCTCGTGGAACGTGGCGAACGACTCCACGGCGGGGCTCGTCACGTCGCCCTTCTGCCAGGCGTCCATCAGAGCCTCGAAGAGGCGCTGGAAGTAGCGATTGCGATCCGGTCTGCCGGCAGCAGCCTGGAACTCGTCGGCGAGCTGCTTCACGCCCGGGTCGCGCTCGGCGAGAAGCGGCAGCAGCGTGCCGAGGATGCCGCCCGCGTCGTACTCGTTGAAGCGCGCGTCGACTTCCGCGGTGGGCCACGTTCGGCCCGCGGCGACGAAGACCTCGCCGACCAGCGCGGCGGTGTGTCGCTGCCGCTCGAGCGTGCCGGTGTGCACCTCGTCGAGCTCCACGCCGGCCTGGACGAGAAAATCGCCGAGGCGCTTCGCTTGCTCGATTCCCTTGTCGGTGAGCTTGTCGGAATCGGCGTCGAAGGCGCGCGCCTGACCGTGTCGTATCAAGAGGAGCGTGCTCATGGGCGGAGCGCCCCCTATACGATATAAACCGCGCGTGCCGAAGGCCGTGCGAACACTCGCCGCGATGGCCGCCGTGCTCGTGGCGAGTGCCGGCTGCCATCAGAAGGCCGATTCCGCAGGAAGCCCCGTCGCGAGCGGCCTCCCCGGCCCTGCCCCGTCGGCTGCCGTCGCCGAGCCTCTCGCCGGGGAGCGCGTCGAGGTTCCGGGCGGCACGTTCACGGCTGGGAGCATCCCTGGAGAGGCCGGGCGTCACCCCGACGTCGAGCAGCGACGTACCGAGGTTCAGCTCGGACCGTTCCGCATCGACCGATTGCCGTATCCGAACGACCCGAAGCTCCCCGCGAAGGTCGGCGTGCCCCGCGACGAGGCGGAGCACCTCTGTGAGGCGCGCGAATCGCGCCTCTGCACCGAGCTCGAGTGGGAGCGCGTGTGCCGCGGTCCGTCGAATCATCTCTTCCCGTCGGGGGAGGCGTGGAGCGCCGCTTGCGCAAAGGGCCCGCTCGGGTGCGCCGCGGGGTTCGACGTGCTCGCGATGGGCACACTGCGGGAGTGGACGGCGAGCGACGTCGGGGTCGAGTCGAGTGCGCGCAAGGCGTCGGTGCGCGGCGCGAACGGCCTCGCAGCGGCGGAGCTCCACCGCTGTGACGCGCGCACCGGGGAGCGCGCCGACACGAAGAGCGACGACCTCGGGTTTCGCTGCTGCAAGGGACCGAAGAACGCCGCCATCGTCGAGGAGCCGCACGCGGGCCAGACCTTCGTGCAGGCCCAGATCACGCCGGCCCGCGTCGGCGAGCTCCTCCGCGCAGACAAGAAGACGGAACGCCTCGCCAAGGATCTCCGGTTCTTCAAGGAGCCGGACTCGGCCGAGACGGTCGTGTCGCGCGGCCCGGGAGACAGGAAGGGCTTTCTCTTCACGGTCGCCCCGCTCCTGTGGAACCCCGTCGCCGGCGCCGAATTCCTCGTCGTGAGCGGTCGCTCAGGGGAGTCGACGTCATTCGTCGTCGTCTTCCACGTGATGGGCAAGGACGCCTACAAGCTCGCGTCGAGCTTCATCATGGAGAACGAGGTCGGCCCCGTCGCGCTCGCGTACAACGGGTACATCCGTCCGCGGGTGCACTGGAGCACCTGCTGGGGCTGCCCGGGGGAGAGCGGAAAGATCCTCTACCGCGACCCGGACGAGGTCGTCATCGTTCAGCCGTGACGGTCGGAAGCCGGAGCTCGAAGGCGTTCCCCGTGCTCTCCGGCGGCGCGACGACGCGCACCTTTGCATGGCCCGCGGCGGCGGCGAGGGCCGCGCACAGCAGACCGAGACCGCGGCTGTAGCGTCCGGCCGGAGCCGACTTCGCGCCGATCTGGCCGGCGGGCGTGAAGACGTTAGCGCGCATCGCGTCGGGCAACGAAACCCCGACGTCCTCGACCAGGACCACCGCGCCCGCGGCTTCTTTGCGGCAAGAGATGTAGACGGTCGAGCCGCTCGGGGAGTGCTGGATCGAGTTCCGCAGCAGGTTCCCGATTGCCCGGCCGAAGAGCTCACGCGAGCCTTCCGTCTGCGGGGGCTCTCCTGCGGACGGCCTCACCACGACGGTGACGTTGTGGCTCTCGGCCATCGGCCGTGCTTGCGACACGACCTCCGCGACCAGGAGCGCCACGTCGATCCGCGAGCGATCGCCGTAATGAAGCCCGCGCATCGACTGACCAAGAAGGTCGATGTTGTCGATGATATGCGCGAGTCCTTCGCAGGACACGAGGCCGTCGGCCACGGCCTCGACCGCGTCCTTGTCCTCACGGACGATGGACGTCAGGAATCCGAGATTGCTATGCAACGCGGAAAGCGGATTGCGAAGATCGTGCGCGAGAAGCCCGAGCAACTCGCCGAAAGTCGCTGAGTCGAGAAGATCGGGCACGCTGCTCCGTGTTTAGGACGCGGAGCTAGCCGGTCAGCCGGCTTCAGCCTCTTCTTCGTCGTCCGCAATGTCGTTGACGCTCGGGATCTTCTTGATCTCGAGCCGCGCGATTTTCCACGCACGTTGAACGATCCACGATAGGGACCGGTCAAGCCGCGCCGCCTCGTCCTTTATCTCCTGGAGCATAGACTCCGGAAAGTAGAGACTCTGTTTGCGCTTGTCGCTGCCCTTAGTGCCGCTCTGGTTATCGCCCATCTAGACCTACCCTGAGTTACAATCGGTAACACACGGCATCGTCCGAAACAATGCGAATTTGCTCGGGGTCTTCAGGTTCTTCCGCTTCAATAGGCAGACAGGCGCGTAGGCGGATGTGGGTATTTCTATCGCGACGGCGAATGCTCGCGGTCTTTCTGGCCATTGCGGTCGTCGGAGTCGGAGCCGTGACGGGCCTCGCCCGGGCGAGCGAGGGGCCCTACGACCTCGTTCGCCAGCTCGCCCGCGTCCTCGTCCTGGTCGAGAACGAGTACGTCGATCCCGTCGATCGGACGCGCCTCCTCGAGGGCGCGATCAAGGGGATGGTCGCGGAGCTCGATCCGCACTCGTCCTACCTCCCGGAAGAGGACTACCGGATCTTCGAGGCGGACACGAAGGGCGAGTTCGGCGGCATCGGCGTCGAGGTCGACTTTCGTAACGAGACGGTCATCGTGATCGCGCCCATCGAAGGCTCGCCCGCGGCGCGCGCCGGCATCCGTCCCGGTGATCGCATCGTCGCCATCGACGGCAGCCCGGTGCGCGGCCGCTCGATGCAGGATCTCATCCGGCGCATGCGCGGCAAGCCCGGCTCGCCGATCGTCGTCTCGGTGAGCCGCGGCAGCGACGACAAGGTCCTGCACTATCCGTTGAAGCGCGAGATCATCCAGGTCGCGAGCGTCGCGTCGAAGCTCCTCGACGGCGGCGTCGCCTACGTCAAGCTGAAGCAGTTCCAGTCCGGCACGCGGGACGAGCTCGTGCGCGCCGTCGGAAAGCTTCGCAGCGAGTCGCACGGCGCGCTGACCGGCGTGCTCCTCGATCTACGGAACAATCCCGGCGGCCTGGTCGACGAGGCGAGCGCCGTCGCGGACGAGCTTCTCACCGGCGGCGTCATCTACACGACGCGCCATCGCGGCGAGATCGTGGACAGCGTGAGCGCCGGCGCGGGTGGCTCGCTGAGCCGAGAGCCCATGGTCGCTCTCGTGAACGAGTACAGCGCGAGCGCCGCGGAGCTCCTCGCCGGCGCGCTTCAGGATCACAAGCGCGCGACGATCGTCGGCGCACCGACGTTCGGCAAAGGGTCCGTGCAGTCGATCATCGATCTACCCGGCGGCGCGGGCCTTCGCCTCACGACGATGCGCTACTACACGCCGGGCGGTCACGCGATCCAGGCTCAGGGCATCCACCCCGACGTGACCATCCAGGCCGGCGTCGTGGACAAGAACATCGGTCCCGTTCGCGAGAGCGATCTCGAGAATCATCTCGCTCCCGAGGGCGCTGCACCTCCGGAGTCGAAGCCGAACGATCGCATCGTCGAGCCCACGGTGGACGGTGGCGCACCGCGCGAACCCCTCGATCTACCGCGCGAAGTCCCCCAGGATCCCACGAAGGGAAAGGACTTCGCGCTCTCGGTCGGCTACCAGCTCCTCCGCGGCACGCTGAAGCGGTAGCAAACATTTCTCGGCGAACAGCCCCTTCCCCGAAGCATCAAAGAAGCGACACCCCGCGAGCAAAGCGAGCCCGCGAAGCGGCGGGGGGAGCAGTTCGCCCCGGCCGCTACGCTTTGAGTAGCTGGCGGAGGACGTACTGGAGGATACCGCCGTGGCGGTAGTACTCGAGCTCCACGACGGTATCGATGCGGGTGAGCACGGCGAACTGCTTCGCCTGCCCGTTCGCCGATTTCGCGCTCACGGTGATGTGCTTGCCGGGCGCGAGGTTCGCGGCGATGCCGTCGACGTCGAACGTCTCCTCGCCAGTCAACCCGAGGCTCTCCCAGCTCGCGCCCGACTCGAACTGGAGCGGCAGGATGCCCATGCCGATGAGGTTCGACCGGTGAATGCGCTCGTACGACTGCGCGATCACGGCGCGGACGCCGAGCATGTACGTGCCCTTCGCCGCCCAGTCGCGCGACGACCCCGAGCCGTACTCCTTGCCCGCCAGAACGACGAGCGGAACTCCGGCGGCCTGGTACTTCACCGACGCGTCGTAGACGCTGACGACCTCCCCGTCGGGCAGGTGTCGCGTCCACGAGCCTTCCTTGCCCTGGGCGAGCGCGTTGCGGAGACGGGTGTTGGCGAAGGTGCCGCGCACCATCACCTCGTGATTGCCGCGCCGCGCACCGTACGAGTTGAAGTCGACGGGCTTCACGCCGTGCTCGACGAGGTAGCGCGCGGCCGCCGAGTCCTTCGCGATGTTGCCCGCGGGCGAGATGTGATCCGTCGTGACGGAGTCCCCGAGCGCGAGCAGCACGCGCGCGCCATGAATGTCGGTGCGCGGAGCGGGCTCGAGCGCGACGTCGTCGAAGAAGGTCGGCTTCCTGATGTACGTGCTCGCCGGATCCCAGCCGAAGCGATTGCCCTCGGGCACCGAGAGCGTCTGCCAGCTCTCGTCGCCTTCGAAGACGCCCTTGTACTCGGACTCGAACATCGCCGGGGACAGCGCGCCGCCGAGCGTCGTCGCGACCTCCTCGGCCGACGGCCAGACGTCCTTCAGGAAGACGTCCTTGCCGTCCTTCCCCTTGCCGAGGGGCTCCTTCTCGAAGTCGATGTCGACCTTGCCGGCGAGGGCGTAGGCGACGACCAGCGGAGGGCTCGCGAGGTAATTGCCGCGGACGTGCGGGTTGATGCGCCCCTCGAAGTTACGGTTACCGCTGAGGACGGCGCACGCGACGAGGTTCGCCTGGGTGATGCCGCCAGCGACCGCGTCGGGGAGCGGGCCGCTGTTGCCGATGCACGTCGTGCAGCCGTAGCCGACGACGTTGAACTTCAGCGCCTCGAGCGCCGTTAGGACGCCGGCCTTGCCGAGGTACTGCGTGACCACCTTGGAGCCGGGCGCGAGGCTCGACTTCACCCACGGCTTCGTGGTGAGGCCCTTCTCGACCGCCTTCTTTGCGAGGAGTCCGGCGGCGATGAGCACCGACGGATTCGACGTGTTGGTGCAGCTCGTGATGGCGGCGATGACGACCGAGCCGTGCCCGATCTCCGTCGGAGCGCCGTCGAGCGTGATGCTCACCTTCTTCTCGAGGTCCTTCGGGTCGCCCTTGGCGGCGGTGATGAGCTCCGGCAGCGCCTTCTTCCAGGTGGCCTTCATGTCGGAGAGGAGCACCTTGTCGTGCGGGCGGCGGGGGCCGGCGAGCGTCGGCACGACCGTCGAGAGATCGAGCGTGAGGGTATCGGTGAACTCCGGGTCGCGTGCGCCCATCTCGCGGAACAGGCCCTGGGCCTTCGCGTAGGCCTCGACCACGACCGCCCGCTCACCACGGCCGGTCGCGTTGAGGTAATTGATGGTCTCGGCGTCGATCGGGAAGATGCCGATGGTCGAGCCGAACTCGGGGCTCATGTTCGCGATCGTCGCGCGATCGGCGAGGGGCAGGCCGCCGACGCCGTCGCCGTAGAACTCGACGAACTTTCCGACCACGCCCTTGTCGCGGAGCATGCGGGTGACGGTGAGCACGAGATCCGTCGCCGTCGAACCGGAGGGCAGCTTGCCGAACAGCTTGAACCCGATGACCTGGGGAACGAGCAGGTTGATGGGCTGCCCGAGCATCGCCGCCTCGGCCTCGATGCCGCCGACGCCCCAGCCGACCACGCCGATGCCGTTGATCATCGTGGTGTGGCTGTCGGTGCCGACGAGTGAGTCGGGGTAGAGCACGCCCTCCATGTCGAAGACGACACGCGCGAGGTACTCGAGGTTCACCTGGTGGACGATGCCCTGGTCGGGCGGCACCACCTTGAAGTTGTCGAACGCCTTCTGGCCCCAGCGGAGGAGCTGGTACCGCTCGACGTTGCGCTCGAACTCGAGCTTCGCGTTCAGACCGAGCGCTTCGGGGGTGCCGAAGTAATCGACCTGCACGGAGTGATCGATGACGAGCTCCGACGGGAACAGCGGATTGATCTTCGCCGGATCTCCGCCCATCTTCGCCATGGCGTCGCGCATGGCGGCGAGATCGACGACCGCGGGGACTCCGGTGAAGTCCTGGAGGATCACGCGCGCGGGATGAAACGCGATCTCCTTGTCCGGCTCCGCCTTCGCGTCCCAGCTGGCCAGCCCGAGTACGTCTGCCTTCGTGACGGCCTGGCCGTCCTCGCAGCGAAGCAGGTTCTCGAGAAGGATGCGGAGGGAGAACGGAAGCCGCCCGACGTCGGTGCCAGCGGACTTCGCGAGCTTTTCCAGGCTGAAATACGAGTAGGTCTTCCCCGCGATGGTCAGGGTCGAGCGCGTCGAAAAGGAGTCCAGACAGCGATCCGCCATGGGGAGTTCAGTACCCCTCCCACCTCTGCCGTTCAAGGGCCAGGGATGCGTCCTTGCGCGCTCAGGTCGCCGCGCGCGGCTCTCCGTCGACCTCTCTCGCGAGCGAAAGCGCGGCGCGCGCGGCCAGGATCCCCGAGCGTGCCGCTCCGAGTGCGGTCCGGGGATGATCCGCGACCACGTCGCCGGCGACGAAGATGGAGCTTGCGCCGCGCGCGACGGCGCCGTCGCAGAGGATACCGACTCGTTCGAGCGCCGTCATACCGAGCGCCGCCAGATCCAGCCCGCGCTCCGACGAGGCGCGATCGAGCGTGCGGCCCGAAAGACCTATCTCGACACGCGAGCGGACACTCGGGCGAAACGCACCCCAGTGCAGGCTCCCCGAGGCGAGAGCCGCGTCGTCGGTCGCGACCGCGGACTCATTCAGCACGATGCCGCCGCCGACCAGGCCACCGATGGCGAGGATCACGGCGTCGAAGCCGCCGTCGTTGGTCGTCAGGCCGCCACCGCTTCCCGCGACGAGGTGGCGCTTGCCGCGCGGCTCGAGCGATTGGATGCGTTCCTGCCGGATCTGCACGCCGCCGTTGGCGAGCAGCGCGTCGCGGGAGACGTCGAAGCGAGCGCCGGCGGGTCCGCCCGGCAGCGACGTCGTCTCGCCGCACGGCTTTCCGAGCAGCTGAGAGAGCGCTTCCCCGACGCCGGGGGCGGCGCCGAGCCACGGACCGAAGAGCCATGCATCGGGCGCGTCGCGCCGCTCGCGGAGGCGCGCGGCGAGGCGCTTCAGCCGCTCGGGATCGTCGTGAAGCGTCGCGAGATCATGGACGCTCGCGCGGCCCTCTGCTGCGTCGAAGACGTCATCGACGTGGACGACCTCGAAGCGGGTACGGGTACGCCGGGCCCACGCCGACTCGGCGAGGGAGCGGGCGAGCACCGGCGCGTCCCATCCGTCCACCCTTGTGGACACTACTGCGACGCGGCCTCCCGTCACCGCCGCGACGTCGAGGAGGGACGAATCGCGGCCGCGAGCCGGGCGCAGCACGCCGTCGGGCGTCGCTACGCGGGCGCTCTTCGTCCCGACCGACCAGGCGTCGAGCGCGACGGAGAACGCGAGCACCTCGGAGTCGAGGGGCGCGTCGAGGCCGCCCTCCTCCCACGGTACGTCGTCGAGAGCGCCGGAGTAGAGCGAGCTCGCGCCGGCGCGATCGAAGATGGCCGTCACGTCGGCGAGGCCACGGCGCGCGGCCCACGCTGCGGCCGTCCCCGCGACGCCGCCGCCGATGACGGCGATCCTCACTCGACCACCGTGACGGCCTTCACGCCGAGGGATGCGCGAAGGCTCGCGAGCGACAGCGCCTCTTCACGAGCCTGCTCGGGGCCGACCGCGGGAGCACGCTTTCTGCGTGCCCGGTCGAGGAACTCCAGGGCGAGTCCCCTCCCCTCGGCCGGCGATCGCTCCGTCATCTCGGCCACGATGGCGCCGCAGCGCGCCGCGCAGCGCATGCCGCCGCACGCGCCGAGGCCGAGCCGCGTGCGACGTGCCACGTCATCGACGCTCTTCGCCCATTCGCAGTCGACGGCGTAGCGAACCTCCGCCTCGAGCACCGGCTCGCACGGACAGATCGTCGCGCCCTCGGCGGGCGTCTTCTTGACGCGCTCCATGATGCGTTGCGCTCGCGTGCCGTGACGGTAGAGTAGCCGCGCCGCGGCCATCGGCTCGAGGTGATGAGCCTTCGCGAAGAGCAACGGATCGAGCTCCTTGTCGCCACCCGGGAGCGGCGTCGTGTGCGTCGTGCTCTTGCTGCTCCGCCCGAGGCGCGACGCGACGACATCGGTTGCCTCCTCGGCGAAGAGGCGATAGCTCGCGAGCTTGCCGCCGACCATGGAGTAGAGGCCACTCATGCCGTCGGCCGCGTGATCGACGACGCGGTGATCGCGCGACAATGCGTCCTCGTTCGGACCCCATTCGAAGAGCGTCGGACGGACGCCGGCCCAGGTCCCGATGGCGCGTGCGCCCCTCACCGAGGGGAATATTCGCTCGACGGCCTGCACGAGGTAGCGCACCTCGTCGGTCGTCGCGATGCAGTCGTCGAGGTCGCCGTAGTAGTCGTCGTCGGTCGTCCCGATGACGCTCATGTTCTGCCAGGGCTCCAGAAATACCTGACGGCCGTCGATGGCGCTGCAGACGATCGCGTAGTTCGACAGGCGCCGGTCGAAGTACACGTGGATCCCCTTCCCGGGGCGGAGCCTGGCGGCGCGCGACGACACCGCCCCGAGCGCCGTCGTGAGCGGCGCCCACGCGCCCGTCGCGTTGACCACGACCGGCGCGTTCCGGGTGCCGGTCTCTCCCGTCAGGCGATCGCGAAAACGCACGCCGGCGATGGCGCCGCCCGCCCCGCGAAGGAGCTCGGTGACCGTGCAGTGGGTGCGGATCTCGGCGCCGTGCTCCTGTGCGTCCACTGCGCTGGCCACACAGAGACGAGCGCCGTCGATGCCCCACTCGTCGAAGCTGACGCCGCCCTCGAGCTCCCCCACGATGCCCGGCTCGAGCCGCCGCACGTCGTCCTCGTCGAGGAGCACGTGTTGCTTGCCGTGCTTCAGGGGCTGGTAGCGGTCGTACAGATCGAAGAACGCATCGAGCGCGAAGAGCTCCACCTTCGAGCCGAGGCGCTTCCGCACCGGCATGAGGAACGGGATCCGGAAGAGCAGGTGCGGCGCGATGCTCTGGATGTGCCCCGAGTCGAGACACGACGTGTACGTGACGTCGGGATCGTACGTCAGGTAGCGGGGGCCACCGTGGATCATGCCGCTCGAGTTGCCGCTCGCACCGAAGGCGAGGTCGTTTCGCTCGAAGAGGGCCACTCGAAGGCCGCGCAGCGCCGCGTCCCGCGCCACGCCGGTGCCGTTCACGCCGCCTCCGATGACGACGACGTCCACGTCGCCACGATTCGACGCCGGCTCGACTTTCATGCTCTGGCCCGGACCTTCCTCGTCTCTTTTAGTGCATCGAGGGCCAACGCGACCGGCGAAAATTCCTCGTTTCTTTGCCCAGCCCGGCGGCCGCTCCTACGTTCCGCGAGATGAATCGGCGTCCGAGCCGCCCCGCAGCGATATTCGCCGTCGTGCTCGCGGCCGGGACGTGTCTCGCACCGGGCCTGGCCGCCGCGGCGGAGCGAGGTTCCGCGGCGCCCTCGCACGGCCACCCCAAGGTGACCCTCGATCGCCTCGACCTCACGAAGGTGCCGCTCGCCGCGTCCGACGAGGCGTTCCTGCGGAAGGCGCTCGCCGAGGAAGCGAAGCGCGCCGACTGGGGGGCGGGACACGCGGCGCAGATCCAGTATCGGTTCCGTCTCGACGAATTGTCGGTAACCGAGGAGCCGCGTGTGGTCCGGGTGCGGTGTTCCGCATCGGGGTTCTTGCCGAAGGGCCACGGCGCGAAGAGCCACATCGCCTTCGGAGGCGCGCCGAACGAGCGGCAAGCGGTGGTCCGTCACGTCCTCGAGATCGTCGCGCGAGGAGTCGTCACGCGCCTGTCCGACCTCGAGCGACGGCGACGACGTCCGGAATAGCGCGACGAAAGAACTTCCGTCCCGGCGGGAGCGGAGCGATTCTCGGCGGAATGTCGACGTCTTCCTGGATCCTTGCCGGAGCTCTGGTCGTCTCGGTCGTCGCGGGTTGCGAGAAGGCGTCGGCTCCGCCACCCGACGCGCCGACGAGCGCGCCGCCCGAGACCCCCTCAGCGACCACGCCGGTTGCCGAAACCGCGAGCGCCGAGGCGGCGATGCCCGAACCTCCCGCGTCGAGCGAGCCGGCCACGGCCGCTTCCGCCGAACCTGCGCCGAGCGCCGTCGCGAGCAGCACGCCGGCGCCGTCGACGGCGAAGCACGCCGCAGCTCACGGCACGAAGGACCACGCCGCGGAGCCGCCGCCTGGACCTCCGCCGACCGACGCTCCGACCGCCGACGACGCCTGCCAGACGAAGAACTTCCACTATTCGCAGGTCGCGAACGCTTGCAAGAGCGGCGGGCGCAAGGCCGCAAAGGGCGTCATGAAGGGCGTCGTCGGAAAGGCGAAGGCCGCAGGCACCGATCTCCGCTGCACCTCGTGTCACGAGGACATGAAGGACTTCCACCTGAAGTCGAACGCCATCGGTGATCTCAAGAACTGGCTCTGACGCGCGAACGCGCGACCGTCACAGGCAGCAGCGAAAGCCGATGTACCCGGCGCGGTACGAACGAGTCATCTTGGGCGCGTAGGCGCAGGACATCGTCGTCGCGTTCCCTTCGCGGTAGCTGTCGCCGCGGACGTGGCAATAGTCGGCGCTGCCGCTGGTCGAGTCGCAGGAGTCTTCCCACTCGGCGACGTTGCCGACGAGATCGTGCACGGTATCGAAGGGCGCGGTCGCCGACTCACAGCGCGTCGCCGACCCAACCGCACGGAGCACGTCGGTGGCCGACTGGAAGCCCGACACGCCGTCGTAGTCGATTCCCACGCACGCCGAGGGGTCGAACGCGCTGCCATAAGGGAACGTCGTGACGCCGCCGGCCGTGCACGCGAAGTACCACTCGCTCGTGGGTTTCGCGAAGTCGGTGTACGGGTTCGTGCCGCCGGTGACGCTGCCGCAGAGGCGTTTTCCGGCGTACGTGCAGTACGCAGCCGCGTCGCACCAGTCGACGTTGGAGACCGGGATCGCACTCGTACCCGCCGGCGGAAACGTTCCCGCGGGAACGAACGACTTCTTCCACGCACAGACCGCGACGGGCGCGAGGCTCGTGTCCGGCTGGGACGCCAGGAACGCCGAGTAGTCGGCGACGGTGACCTCCGTCTCGTCGATGCAGTAGTCGCCGTTCGGCGTCGTGATGGCGGCCATCTTCGGGCCGAGCTTTCCCGCGTCGCACGCTCCCGGCGACGGCGTCGCGTGATCCGGGTGCGCGTCGGCGGCGGCATCGACGGGCGGCGCGGCGTCGTTGACCATCGTCGCGGTGTCGGGTGCCGCAGGTGAAGCGTCGTCGTTGACGATCGCCGGCGCGGCTCCGTGCTTATGTCCGCCGTCATCGTCGCTGGGGCCGGCGTCCGAGGTGCTCGCGTGGCCCACGGGCGAGCTCACGACGACCTTGCCGAACGGCGACTCACCGTGGACGACGCCCGCGTCGGTCTTCGCGTCCGGCGCGCTGCGAAAGCCCTCCGAGCAACCGGAGAGGAGCGCGAGGCCGGCGAGGGCCGTGACATGGCGGCGGACATTCATGAGTCGCGCGCCTCGTTGCAAGCCGAATGCCGCGACTCTTCGCGACTGGTCGTGATGCGGCAAAGTCCGCAGAACCACGGCCGATCGCGTCGGGCGGGGCGCCCCGCCCGACGCGACGACCGTCAGCGTCGCCCGCGGGGCCGTCAGCCCATTGACGAGCGAGAGTCCGTCGAGGACCATTTCCCAACACGATGTTCGAAGAAAAGGATCGCGGCGCCCTCTCGTCGATCATCGAGCGTCACGCGCGCCTGCTCGCGCTGGTGGGAGAAGACACGGGCGTCCGGTCCCTGGTGCTCCCCACCAGCGAGTTCTTTCCCGACAGGTTCACCGGCGACCGAGCGTCGGCCGACCGCCTCGTGAAGCGGATGATGCTGCACGCCGGCCTGGAGGACGTGCCTCTGACCACGAGAGTGGTCGATACCGAAGCGGAGTCGCCCCACGAGGGCGGATGCGCGAGCGGCTGCGCGGTGCCCCTCGAGAGCGGAGCGGGCGTCCCGAGGTTGCTCGACGACGGAGACGGCTTCGTCCTGAACGTCCCGTCGCCGGAGCTCGGCCACCCCGTCGTTCTCACGACGATGGTCGCTCGCGTGCTCGGCCAGGTATTCCTGCTCGAGACGCTCCCACCCGGCAGCGTCGTCGAATCGGAGCTCGTCGCGGACCACGCGGCCGTCGCGCTCGGCTTCGGACCGCTGTTGCTCGAAGGGGCATACATTTACTCGTCGGGGTGTGGAGGCCCGCGCGTCGCGAAGGTGACCGAAGCCGGCGTCGAGGAGCTCTCTGTCCTGACCGCGCTGTTCGCCACGATGCACGGTCACGATTGCCGTCGCGCGACCAAGCACCTCGGCGCGACGCAATCGGACGCGCTCGCGCGAGCCCTGGAGTGGGCGCGCTCGAACCCCCGGCTCTGCGAGCGGCTGAAGCGCTCGCCCGAGCGAGTCGCCGCAGGTGACTACACGCTCGAGGCAGCGAAGCCGTGGCTTCTCAGACTGTTCAGCAAGAAGAAATCGGCCGACGAGACGGACGATGTTCCCGCGGATCTCTTCGCGACGAAGAGCGTTCCGCCGCGGCCGCGTGACGCCGCAAGTGTGGAGCTTTCGAGCCTCGTCGACGAAGCGCTCGAAGCCGCACGCGCCGACGCCGAGTGACAGGCGAGAATCTCGCGGGATAATCCTCGATCGAGGATCGGTTATTGCGGATTCGACAACAGTATTGTGCGACCACGGCACTTGCTGTGATGCGAGCCTGACTCGAAGATGCGCCGCAATCGACTCGCGGAAGGATGCCGCGAGTCCACTCGAGGAGTCTTCATGCGATTGAAATTCTTGGCGCCGGCTCTACTACTGCTCGGCACCATAGCGCACGCCGAGCCCTGGACCTTCGACGCCGCGCATTCGCGCGTCGGCTTCAGCGTCCGTCACATGATGGTGTCGTCCGTCGACGGCCGCTTTCACGACGTGAAGGCGAACGTCGACCTGGACGACAAGAACCTCCCGAAGAGCACGGTGGAGTTCACCATCGCAGCGAGCTCGATCGACACCGCGAACGCCGATCGCGACAAGCACCTGAAGAGCCCGGACTTCTTCGACGTCGCGAAGTTCCCGAACCTGACCTTCAAGAGCACGAAGATCACGGCGGCCGGCAAGAACAAGTACAAGGTGACCGGGGATCTGACGATCCGCGATCAGACAAAACCCGTGACGCTCGACGTGACGCTCACCGATGCGGTGGCAAACCCGTGGGGGAAGATGGTCCGCGGCGTCGAGGCGACCGGGAAGCTCAACCGGCACGACTTCGGCCTCAACTGGAACAAGACGCTCGACAAGGGCGGCGTTCTGGTCGCCGACGAGGTGAAGCTCGACATCAGCGGCGAGCTCGACAAATAAGCGGCCTTCGTGGGCCGTCCCGTCAGGATGGCCCGCAGTATCGCCGGATGGCGCCGAGGAGCCGGTCGATGTCGATCGGCTTCTTCATGATGAGCACGCCGCTCGGCGCTCGCGAGGGATCCGACGTCGAGACGATGACCGGGACCCTGGCGAGTCTCGGCTCCTGCTGCATCGCCGCGAAGACCTCGTTGCCGGTCATGATCGGCATGATGAGGTCGAGGATGACGACACAGGGCAAGATCGCGCCGGTGAGGATCCGCATCGCGTCGGCTCCGTTCGCCGCGGTGGCTACGTCGTAGCCTTCGTCCTCGCAGAGCTCCTTCAGCGTGTCGCGGATGTCGGCGTCGTCGTCGACGATCAGCACCGACATCAAGGCAGCCCCGAGGGGCGCGGCGTGACACGGGGGAGCGCGATGTGAAGCACCGTCTCGCCTCCCTCGGAGGAATGCGCGTCGATGGTGCCACCGTGCGCGTTGATGATCTGCCTGGTGATGAAGAGACCGAGGCCGAGCCCCTGCGTGTGCTCGCGCCGGCCCTCCCCGCCCGTCATGGGGTCGAAGAGCCTCGTCAGGAGGTCGCGCGGGATGGTTCCGCCGTTCACGACGTCGATGGTCACCGTCTCCGGATCGGTGCCGTCCACGCGAACCTTCGCCCCTACCCCGGGCGTACCGTGATGCGCGGCGTTGCCGATGAGATTGACGAAAACTTGTGCGAGCCGATCGGCGTCCCACTCGCCCACGGTGTCGCCCGCGGCGTCGAGCGACATGGAGAAGCCTGGCGTGGCGCGCTCGTTCTCGTCCATGATCCGGCGGAGGAGCGGCAACACGTCGAACGGTTGCGGGGTCAGCGGCAATCCGCCGCCCACGCGTACCCGGGTGAAGTCGAGGAGCTGGTCGATCATGCGCGCCATGCGCTGGCCGCTGCTCATGATGCGGCCGAGCGGCTTCTGCAGTCGTTCGTCGTCGTAGCGTTTCATTGCGAGCTGGGCCGCGGTCATGATCGCTCCGAGCGGATTGCGGAGATCGTGACCGAGGATCGCCGTGAACATCTCGTTGAAGTGCACGGTCTCACGGAGCTCGGTCAGCGCCTTCAGGCGCGCGATGGCGGACGCGACGTGATTCGCGATCGCCCCGGCCATCTCGAGCTCCTGCACGGAGAACTCGTGCGGCTGGTCGTAGTAGACCATGAACTTTCCGATCAACCGTGCGTCGGCGACCAGCGGGATGAAGCCGAGCGCGCGAATGCCCTCCGCCTCGATGGTCGGCAGGAGATGCACGAGCGCGGGGTCGCGGCGGACGTCCGGAATCAACACCGGCGACGGTGAACGCGCATCGCGCGCCCAGGGCGAGTGCCCCTCGACACGAGCCTTGTAGTCCTCAGACAGGCGGCGTGAAGCACAGAACCGCATCACGCCGTCCGCGTCGCAGAGGAGCACTGCCGAGCGATGGGCGCTGACGGCTTGCTCGATCGCGTCGAGCGCCGCCTCGTGCACCTGTTCGGCACTCTCGGCGGCGATGACCACGCGCGCGAGCCCGTAGAGGAGCTCGGCGCGTTCGCGCGCGCGCCGGCTCGCTTCGTAGAGGAGCGCGCGCTCCATGACGACTGCAGCGCGTTCGGCGAGCTCGTCCACCAGGGCTCGCTCCTCGTCCGTGAACGCGCCGCGCGAGAGGGCCCGGATCGCACAGACGACGCCGATCTGTCGGCCGCGCGCGGTGAGACGCGCGACGTGATGATCGCTCGGTTCCGTGCCGGCAGGCAACGTCCCGCCGCTCGAGAGCACGGTGGCGAGCTCGGAGACCGGCGCTCCCTCCGGGTACGCGGCGCTGCGTCGTCCGACCTCGGCGTCGGGGAAGAGCGCGACGGCGCAAGCGTCGGCGCTCTCGGTCGCGATCTGCTCGGCGACCGTCGCGAGCAACACGGGCACTTCGGTGCTCGATTCCGAGAAGCGTCGCGTCGCACGGTTGAGAATCGCCATTCGCGCAGCGGCAGACTCCGCGCGCGTTCTCCGGCGCTGCTCGGCCCCGAGCAACCGCAGCCGCTCGATGGCCTGCCCGCTGTAACGGACCGCCATGGTCAGAAAGCGACGCTCTTCTTCCTCGTTCTCGGTCGAACGCTCGAAGGTGAACGCGAGGCCGCCCAGCGTTCTACCGTCGACGATGACCGGGAAGCACGCGACCCGGCCTCCCGCGGTGCCGGAGAAGCTACTGAGGTTCGGATAGCGCGCGTGAAGCTCTTCACGGGTGGCGATGAACACCGGTTCGGCGCGGGTGATGGCGTCCAGGACGGGAAACCGGGACGTCTCACCGAAAGCGGCGGAGCCGAAGCGTCGGATCGCGGCCTCCGAGTACCCGAAGGCGCGGACCAGGTTGGCGCGGCCGCTCTCGTCCTCTCCGAGCCAGAGGCCACCGCTCGACGCGCCGACGGCCGCGCCGGCGAGATCGACGATGGCCGCGTAGACCTGATCGGCGGATACCGCCTCGGCGATCGCCGACGTCACGCGAACGAGTCGCTCGTCGCGCTTCGAGCGGTCCCAGGAGCCGACCTCGCCGGCGTGCATCGGAATTCCGGTCACGTCGGAGGACCGGATCTGGACGCCGCTGATGTCACCCACCTCGCTGGAATCCACGGCATGCTCGCGCGCGGGGGGAGCGTCATCCGCTCGTGCGCGGTTGGTCATGGGGCGGCAGGATTCCTTCCGTGGCGCGCACCCCTGGCCGGAGACAACTCCGACCGAACCAGGAGTCGCCGCGCCCAAGCTTGCTCATTTCGCGGACATGAATTGCTACTTTTACGCCAACAGCGGCCGGACTCTGCCTGCTCCACTGTTCGACCTGAAGGCACTGAAATTGCTCGGTCAGCGAGGGGTAGCCTGCAGGCCCCACTGCGTGTTCCGGCAACCCGATGGTGAGGCCATTTCGCGCGTGGCGAGGCGGATTGTCACGCGTCCTCGACCCTCCATCACTGTGGAGGAGTCGCGGGAGGCGTCTCTGCCGGCGGCGGGGTGTTCGCGTCGGGGGTCGGAGGCGGCGTCTCCGGCATGGTCGGAGCGACCGGCACTGGCGCCACTGGAGGCGGCGCCGCGGGAGCAGGCGCCGGCGGAGGCTCGGGGGCGGGCGCGGGCGCCACGTCGGGCGCGTCGCTGAACGAGTAGATGATGCTCACCGTCGTCGCGGTATCGAGGTTCTTCTTGTCGGGCAGCGGCGCGTGGTCGTAGCGCGCCGAGAAGCCGAGCCCGAGCGCGAGGCCGCCACCGATGTTCGCCGCGAAGAGCGCGTCGTAGTTGAGCCTGGCCCGCGTCCCCTTCACGAGGCTTTGCAGGTACTCGACGCCGGTCGCGAAGGTGACTTCCTTGTTGAACGCGTGCTTGAACCCGAGAAAGAGCCTTCCTGAATGGTCGGTCGCGTGCTTGCTGAGCGCCGCCACCATCGGGTCGGGTTGCAGCGCGTCGTCGCGCCGGATGTCGTACTGCAAGTCGTAACCGAGCTCGCCCCAGAACGACGTCGGGTCGGTCTGGACGAACAGGTACTTCGCGCCGGGGTCGATGTTGAGGCGGAAATCGAGACCCTGGAACCGATCGTGTCGCCCGGTGCCGATCAAGAAGAGGCTCGTGCTCTGGATCAGGTAGCGGTCGTAACGAAGTCGTCCCTGGATGTTCTGCGCGGTGGTCTGAATGGACTGGCCGGGAGGCGCGCCTTCGCCGTAGTTGGCGAGCAGGGCAGCGCCGAATCCGTCGGAGCCGCGACGCATCTCGAACTTGCCGTTCGCCGTCGCGGCGATGAGCTTCGAGTTGCCGCTCGAGAACTGGCCACCCGCCGAGAGGCTCGCCGTCGTCTCGTGCGTTCCGTTGTCGAGCTTCGGCGCGTCGGCGGCGAACTTCGGCGCCTCGACGAGGGCCGTGCCCTCGGCGGGTGGCGCGCCCATCGCGGCGTCGTCCGCAAAAGCGACCGCGGTGGTGGACAGAACTACGGCGACCAGGGCCGCCTGGATCTTTGTTCGCATCGGTCGCGACGTATCACGTCTGCGCAAGCGCGGCGCTCAATTCCACGGCGTTGCGCACTCGTCACCGGCGACGGGCCGGCGCGGTCCCCTCCATGATTTTCAGGCCGTGGGTGCGCTTTTGCGAGCCCATCGGAAAGTGTCACCACCCTAGATCGACGGAGGACGCTCGCGTACATTCCGCTGCAACAAATGCTTCCGTGGATTTTCTCGATGCGGCACCCCGACGGCCGACTCCACACCCGACACGCGATGTCGCGAGCAGCGTGCGTAGGAGTTTGCGCAATCGGCGTTCTCGGTTGCGGTAAGAAGGTCGACGAGCCGAGCTCTACCGGGCAATCCGGTTCAGTCGCCCAATCCAGCTCTGCGTCGCCCGCGTCCTCCGCAAACGCGCTCCCGAAGACGTCGCTCGCGGCCGTCTGGGGGAGCGGCGCGTCGGACATCTGGGCCGTTGGCGCAAAAGGCGCGATCACGCACTACGACGGCCATGCGTGGTCCGCGAACGAGAGCCCGACGACGAAGAATCTTTCGGCGATCTCCGGCTCGGGCCGCACGGACGTCTGGGCCGTCGGCGACGAGGGAACGACCCTTCACTTCGACGGATCGTCGTGGAAGGTCACGGGGGAGAACAAGTCGCAGACGCTTCTCGGGCTCTGGGTCGGCAGCAAGACCGACGCCTGGGCGTCGGGTATCGACGAGGACGTCTCGGTGATCCGTCACTACGACGGCAAGAAGTGGGACGACGCCGACGTGGGCGGAGCGACGAGCCTCTGGGAGGCGTGGGGCTCGAGCTCGACCGACGTGTGGATGGTGGGCACCGACCACAAGGGTCAGGGGTTCATGCTCCAGGGCAACGGCAAGCATTTCGAGCGTGCTCCGTTCGAGGGCGGCTCGCTCCGTTCCGTCTGGGGAACCGGTCCGAACCAGATCTTCGTCGCCGCGTACGAGGGGCAGATCTGGAGCTACGACGGCAAGACGAAGAAGTGGACCGAATCCCCGACTTCACCGAAGGACAAGCTCCTCGGGCTCTGGGGTTCCAGCTCGACCGACGTGTGGGCAGTCGGTCTCGCCGGCGCCGCTTACCACTTCGACGGTCAGACCTGGACGAAGCAGCCAACGGGGACGACGGAGGCGTTCTGGGCCGCCTGGGGAAGCACCGCGTCCGACGTGTGGCTGGTCGGCACCGGAGGCACCATCCGTCACTGGGACGGTCACGCTTTCGGTCACTGATCTCGACTCGCTGGATCTTTCCAGGGGTTCACGAATCATCGGCCGGTGAGGCGTGAGAGGTGACGCGATCCTGCGTCGGTGCTGTAGGCTGCCGCGCAAATCCGGCAGCTGTGCCGGATCTTCCAAGGAAGGTCGGCCCGTGCAATCGATATCCCGCGCACTCGCGTTCGTCTGTGTTTCTAGCCTTCTCCTGTCCGCCTGCGGCGGCTCCGAGCCCGAGCCGAAGGAGCCTTCGTCCGAGGCGCCTGCCGCGAGCGACGACAAGCCCGCGAAGAGTGACGACGCGGACAAGGCCGCTGCAACGGACAGCGACGACAAGAAGGACGACTCCGCGAAGAAGGACGACGCGCCCGCAGCGGACGCCAAGCCGACCAAGTCGCTGAAGGACGTCCTCACGACGCCCGGCGCGCTGTTCGTGTTCTCGTTCGCCAGCTCCGACGTGCATCAGGCCGCCGACGACAAGTGCACCAAGAGCGCCAAGGACGACCCCAAGAAGAAGGCCGACTGCATGACGAAGGCGAGCGCCAAGCTCGACGGCGATGCGCTGCAGTTCCAGGAGGCGGGTGACAACAAGGGCACCTGGATCACGATGGTCAGGAAGGGCGACAAGCTGACCACGAAGCACAAGGTCGAGATCGAGTTCGGCAAGGAGACCGACAAGACCATCACCGTCACCCCGAAGAGCGGCAAAGAGGTCACCATCGAGGTGCCGAGCGAGGGTCAGATAGCGATCACCGATCCGAAGCTCGGAAAGATGGTCTACGAGCTGAAGCTCGGTCTCCTCGGCGATCAAGCTCGCTAACTAGCTAGAGCGGCACCAGCCGCGGGCGGGTCGTTATCTTGAGGAGAGCGATCCGCGTGCTCGTCGCGTCGAGCTCGAAGGGCACGACGCGACGATCGCCGGCGGCGTAGACGATGACCGAACCGCGCACCGCCCCCCGGTGTCCCGACGGCCGCGTCACCTCGACGACGTAATCGCCCGGCGCTCCGCCGCGCAGCGAAAGCCCCTCACGGCTCGTGCTGCGCACGTCGCGCGCCGAGATGACGGCACGAGTCGGCGCGCCGAGCCAGGAGATGCGCGCGCCGTCGGGCGGCAAGAGCGACAGATCGAGATCGTCTCCGCCGTCCCAGCTCGCCTCGAGGCGCAGATCGCCGGTGAGCAGAGACGGATCCACCGGCTTCGCGGAGAGCAGCGCGTCGGCGGCGCGGCGGGTCGCGTCGTCCGCGAGCGACATCAGATCCGAGGCGACGTCCACGCGCCCGAGATCGCGGGTGCATCGTACCGCCTCCGAGAGGAGCTTCGCGTCGCTCGAGCGGATCTCGGCGGCGGCCATCGAGAACCGACACGAGAGCTCCGGGCTCCCCGACCAGCGATGTAGTCGAGCGAGACGGAACACGGCCTTCTGATCGCCGGGCCGCACGTCCACGACCGAGCCGAGGATGCGGATCGCCTGCTCGCGCTCTCCACGAGCTGCGGCGACATCGGCGCGCGCGGTCAGCGCATCGGGGTCGAGCGGATCTTTCGCCGACCAGCGCTCCGCCATCTCGGCGGCGCGCTCGACGCGACCGCCGAGAAAATAGAGCGTGTAGAGTCGCTTCAGACTTTCGCGGGTCGGCTCCGGGCCCGCCGCGGCTCGCTCGGCGGCTTCGAGAGCCGGCGCGTCGACGGCGCCGGGCAACGCAGGCGGCGTCACGATGTGGCCGACGCGTTCCCATATCTTCCTCATCGGCACGTAGCGCTGTCCGAACCGGGGCGGCCGCGGCGAGAACGGTGATTGCATCAGCGGAGGACCGGACATGTCGTCCTTCTGCTCGGGCGCGTAGGCACCGCCGGAGGTTCCGAGCCGGCCGAGCGTCGCCGGCGCAGCAGAGGAGGGCGGCGGGGCATAGCCGCCCTCCTTCTTGCTCTTCTCGGGACGGCGCTCCTCGTCGTCGGCGAAGGTGTAGGCGTTGCCGCTCGGCTCGCTCGCGGCCTTCGGCGCCACGGGCGCCGGAGACGGCGTGGCATGCGCTTCCTCGGTCGCAGTGGCGGCGGCGCGCGATCTTCGTGCGGGCGCCGACACGGCTCCGAGCCCGGCAGAGCCGTAGCTGTCCTGGTCGAGCGGCATCTTGTCGGCGAGCGCGCCGCGACCGTCGTCGGCGTCCGTCACCTCGTTCTCGCCCTCGGCGACCGTGCTCTCGGAAGCGCTGTCACCCGTCCAGAGCGCGGCGCGGTCGTCCCGCGTGACGCCGAAGGCGTGCATCATCGCCGCGCTCTCGAGGACGAGGAGCGACGTGTAGCGACTCGCGACGTGAAAGCGCGACGAGAGCTCGACGGCGCTCTGACGGCTCGCGAGGTCCGGCTGCTGCTCGAGCTCCGTGATCTTCGCGGCCGCCCAGAGACGCGGGACGAACGCGTTGCCCTTCGAGGTGGTCGCCTCGACGTGGAGCGGATAGCGCTGCTCGAAGGGCGCGCCACCGAGCTCGCCGTGCAGCGTCAGGGTGCCGGACACTGACGGCGCGCTCATCCGCGCCACGACGATCGTCTCACCGCCGGCGCGCAGCGTCCCGAGCCGTGCCGGTGCGACGTCGGTCAGGCCCTCGGGCAGCTCGACGCGGACATCGGCGAGCGTCGTTCCGTACGTCGAGCCGAGGAGCGCGAAGGCCGCGTCGACGAGCGTCTGCCCGGGTACGTAGGGCACGAGCACGCCCCCGCCCGCGTCTGCGAGCGTCGCGAGCGTGCCCACGTCGGCGTCGGCGCCGATCGCGACGGCGGTCACCGTACCCGCTTCGCGCGGCATGGCCGCTTCCACCTCTCGGCGCAGGAACGCCGGTGCGACGGGACCTATCGTCGGGGTACCGTCACCGATGTAGACGACGCGCGCCGCTCCCGTCGGAGCGTCGCGGAGCGCGGCCCGCGCACGGGTCACCGCGCCGGCCACGTCGGAGCCGCCCTCAGGGGTGACCGCCTGGAGAAACTCCGCCACCGCACGCGCAGCGTCGGGGCCCGCCTCGACGAGGCCCGACCGGAACTCGCGGCACGTCGAATCGCACGCGAGCACGGTCACGCGATCTCCGCGGTCCATCTCGCGCACGACGCTCTCGGCGAGCGCCGATGCCCGACGGTACCGCTCACCGAACATCGAGCGGCTCGAGTCGACGACGAGCGCGAAATCGCGCTGAAGGCCGTCCTGACTGCGCGGCAGCTTCGGATGCAACGCGATCGCGACATAAGACTCTTCGGGGAGCGCGGTGGCACGATCGACGGCGACGGGCGTGGTCTCGTCGGGCGACGGGCGGTAGGCCCACGCCGTCACCTCCCGATCCGGGTCGGGCAACGAGTACTCGATCGCGAGATCGCCGGCCGGCGAGAAGTCGTGGGCGCTGAAGGACAGCTGACGGACGCCGTCCGGCAACGTCTGTTGTCGCAAATCGTACCCGCGGGAGACCACTCCGGCCTGGCCGTCGCTCCCCCGCACCTCGACGTCGACGTCGAACCGACCAACCCGCGTCGAGCCCGCGGGGTCGTACGGAAGCGGATAGACGTAGCGGCGCACGCCCCCGGAGGGCGCGATGACCTGGGTGTACGCGAGCAGCACCTTGCGCGACGAGCGCTTCGGGATCGGATAGATGCGGAGCTCGAAGCGACCGCCTCGCTGCCACTCGAGAAGCGCGGGGTCGCGCCATGGACCCGGGACCCATACGATCTCCTCGGTCGGCTTTTTCCCTCCGGCGTTGACGATCGCTCCGCGCCAGATCGCCGACGCGCGTTCGCGATCGACGAATGCGCCTTCCTCGAGCTTGCCGTCCATGTCGAGCGCGAGCCGCTCGATCTGCGCGTCGGGGGGCAGCGGAAAGCGATAGACGCCTTCGAGCACGTCGTCGCTCGTGTTCGTGAACTCCTCCTCGATCTCCGTCCGGGCGACGTTCCCCACGATGCGCACCCGCGTCGTATGGGAGGCGAGAGACACGAGCCCCTTCTTCTCGTGGTCCTCGCCGGGCTTCTTCGCGCCGAGCTCGCCGAGGCCGCGGATCGGCGCGTCCGGTTCGACGGCCCTGGTGAATGCTCGCTCGGTCCAGCCGAAGCCGTCTCCCATGGCGACGCTCGGGAAGACGAGCGGCGTCGCGCCGGGGCTCAGGCGCCCGACCTCGCCGGCGTGGACGGCGATCGAGCGCTCGCTCGCGTCGGTGAGCCGCACCGAGCCGCGCGCCACCTCGGCGTCCGCTCGCGCCGGGTCGGCGGTGAGCGAGATCTTCACGCTCTCCGTCTCGACGGAGCCGAGCGGGACGTCGAAGCGTGCACGGCTCGCACCGACCGCAGGGACGTCGGCGACGAGGCTTCCGTGCTCGAGGCGCGCACGGCGTGCGTAGTTGCCGTCGAGCAGGAGCTCACTGCCGCGGTCGAGGACGAGGTGGGTACCGTCGCGCAACTCGACGACGACGCGGGTCTGCCCGTCGGTCCGCAGGGACGAACCTGCCGGCACGTCGTCGCCCTCGTCGATGCGACTGCAGACGGCCCGATCCGGGCTGCAGCGCTCCACGCCGACGCCGCCCCCGAACGCACGCGACACCATCCCGAGCTTCCCGCTCCACGCGGCGTCGGCGTACCCCGAGCCGTCGCTCGCCCGCGTGACGACCACCGCGACGACGCCGAGAACCGCGGCAATAGCCGCCGCAATCCCCAGCCGTCTCCGCTGTTTCGCCTTCGGCGTCACGTCGGTCTGCGGCGTCACGTCGGTCTGCGGCGTTGGAGGGTCGATGTTCGGCGTCGCGGGATTGGACTGGGAGACGGCACGGAGGCGGGCTGCGAGCGCGTCGCGTTCCGTGAGCTCACGGGGGTCGAAGGCACGGAGCTTCTCGACGACGCGCCCGGCGTCGTGCACGAGGTCGCGCGAGACGTCGTCCGCCGTCACGAAATCGGAGACGGCATCCGGAGCAAGCCCGTCGACGGCATCCGCGAGCGCTTCCTCGACGGCGCGTCGTCCAGCGAGCACCTCCGGTGACGAGTCGGCAACGTCCGCGACCGGAGCCGCGAGCCGGCAGACGAACGCGAGCCCGCGCGCGAGCCGCACTCGCAGAGCCGTCTCGTCGATGCCGGCCGCGCTCGCCGCGTCGGCGAGCGACAGCCCGCCGACGTAGCGGAGCAACAACGCTTCGCGCTCGGTGGGACGGACGTCCTCCAGATGAAGCGACGAGAGTGCGCCCGTCTCGACTCGTGCTGAGTTCGCGCGACGTCGCGCCTCGAGCACCTGTAGCGCACGCCGGCGCGCGCTCGCGAACAGCCGTGGCCGCGACAGCGCCTCCGGGTCGCCGCCGGCGCGAAGGTTCGTTGCCTCGACGTACGTCTCCTCGACGAGCGCGACCGCTTCGTCACCGCCGCCGACTGCCGCGACGGCAAAGCGCACGAGAGCCGTGAGGTCGCTCGCGATCGCGCTATCGAGCGCGCTTCCGGTCGTCAGATTGCTCGATGCCTCGTTGCCGTCCGAACCTGCCATGCGACGCTCCGTCGGCTCGGCCGGGTCGAAGGTGTCGACCGCACAGACGAGCCCAGGCTCATCGTACGAGCGACCGGGGCGAAAGATCCTTTTAAAGGGGGCCCTTAGGCCCAATGCCGATCGGTTAGGCGCGTAAGCGATCGACATCGCTAAAGAATCAAGAGGCCCCTTTCCATCGAGGAGAAAGCCTGCTCCATCGGTCTTCGAAGGAGCAGCGATGGGATGGAATCTCGCCCTTGCGGCGACGGCG
>DATAZL010000053.1:0-282971 GCA_036272055.1 Polyangiaceae bacterium
CCGTTCATGACACGCCGGTAAGAGAGCGCCGCGAACGCGCCGCGAACGTCGACGCTGCAGATGGCGTGACCATGGCCGAGCTCCTCGGGGACCGGGTCGAGCCCTTCCGCGAAGGCCCACGGCGCCACGACCCAGCGCGCGCCACCCTCTTCACGGATCTCGGCGGCAGCGTCGATGTGATCGATCGACCGGAGATCGACGGAGGTCAGCACGCCTCCGTTGCTCTCTCCGCCGGCGTGAAGGAGCGGCCGGGTGAACGCGGCCTCGGTGAGCGCACCGGCGCCGACTGCGCGAACCCGCTCGAGCGCCTCGGAACGAGCCTCGGCCCCGGTGTCACGCGCGCGACGGATGCCGGATTTGACGAGGCGGCTCATCTTGGCCTGCTCGTCGTAGGCAACCGCGACGGCGGTCGCCGTCAGCGCCGCCGGCGTCGCGAGCCTTGCCGCGAGCGGTATCTCCTCACCGTCCTTGAAACCGCGCGGGCGCTTCGTCCCGAGGCCGGGCTGACGGCAGCGTCCGTCGAAGGCGCGCGCTCCGAGCCCCGCGCCGGCGGAGATCACCGTGATCGGCGACAGAAGCACGCCGGAGTGCGCCCCCGCGGCAGCCAGAAACCCTGCGACCACCGCGCCCAGCGCGGAGCCGCCTCCCAGCAAGACGTCCTCCGCTGCCTCGGCAGCGACCGGGTCGTCGGCGATGACTGCGCTTCTGAGCGTCACTCGTCCTCCAGGTTGCCTTCGTCTTCGTCGAAGCTCCCCCCGCCGTCCTCGTCGTCGGTATTCTCGACGTCGTCCTCGTCGTCGTCTTCGTCCCCTTCGCCGCCGAAGACGCGCACATCGTCGCCATCCACGGCCCGGTCGTCCTGCGGAACGCCGGCCATCTCGCGGAGGACCTGACGCACGCGTCCGGCGCCCGAGCCCTCGACGATCACATAGCAGTCCGACGAATCCGCGAGCCGCTCCGCGACGCGCTCCGCCGCGGCGGCGCCGATGCGGGCGCCTTCGCCGAGCGCGCGGAGGCGCGTGTACACGATGGGCCGCTCGTCTTTCCGCTCTTCCTTCGCGAGATCGCGCACGAGATACAGATTGAGTTGCTCCGCGACGCGGAGAGCGTCGTCGTCGTTCCAGAGGCCGCGCGGTTCCCAGGCGATACGGCGTTCGTCCCGCAGCTCGCCGATCAGCGCCTCGAGCTCGCGTGTCGCGCGGGCGCTCGGAGTGACGCTCGGCGGCGTGCGGACGAGCCACCAGTCGGCGGCGAGCGCGTCTGCGACCATCCTCGAATGCGACAGGAGCTCGGCGCGGTCCGGTCGCTGCTCGAACGACGACAGCGACGAGTGGACGACCACGCTGAAGACGAATCGCTCCGGAACTTGCCGTCGCCACTCGAGCAGACCGGGCCTCCTGGGATGCCGCCCCGGCTCGCCGATCACCTCGACGAAGTCGAAGGCGCGCGCGTAGCGCGCGATCGCGCCCTCGATCGTGGGTCTACCGACGTGGACTGCAGAGGCCGTTTCCATAGATTCGTTCCTTCACCTCGATCCGGATCGAGAAGACTCCGGATGTCGACGCTCGAGTCGGCCGTTGTGGCTCTCAGCTGCGCGGAGCGATGGGTCGTGGGGCGTCGTGGCGCGGATGCCGGCTGATTTAGAGGACAGCCCCGCGCTCGGCAACTGGTTCTCTCGGGAACCAGCAGCGGGAGGGGTCTGTTTCCGCCAGGCGCTAGTGCGTGAAGTGAAACCATTGGGTCGGATTCTCGACGAGAAACGCCTCCATGGCCTGCGTCGCCGCCGACGCGGCGGCCTCGAGCCGCTCCTTTTTCCCCTTCCGCTGGACCCAGATGGGCTCCGCGACGACGATTTCGTGGGTAAAAAACCCTACACGGCGAGTGAAGACGGGCACGACCGGGGCGCCCGTGAGCGCCGCGAGCTGGAAAGGCCCGGCCGGCACGCGGAAGGGCTCGCCCCCGAGGGAGACCGGGAGCGTCGCCTCGAGCCCCGCGATCCGGTCGAGCTGAACGGCGACGACGCCACCCCGCCGGAGGTGCGACAGGACCTTGAGCGAGTCGAGAGGGTGCCCTCCGACGTGCGCGACGCGGACGCCGCTACGCTCTCGCAGGGTGTCCTGGAGCCCGCGCGCGCCATGATCCTCCTCGCGAGCCATGACGACGAGGACGTCGGCGGCGTGGTCGCGCGCGAGGAACCGCGCCGCAGCGTCCCACGCGCCGGCATGCGCGGTGACGAGGACGACGCCCTTGCCCGCCGCGGCGACCGCGTCGAGGTGCTCGGCGCCGCGCACGACGGGCGTCGCATTCTTCGCCTCGGGGCGTTCGCCGGCGAGCGACTCCGCGAGACAGTGCGCGTACGCGACGAAGGTGCGCACGACGTCGACGTTCTCCTCGACGGTGCCGCGCGCGCCCCTGAGGAGACGGAGGTTCGACCGGATCTTCGCGCGCTCGGCAGGGAGCGCGCACGCGAACGCGACCCCGAACAACGTCGGGCTGTACTTCACCCAGAACCGAGGACCGTAGCGCGCGCCGGCGTACGCGAGCCGTCGCAGTCCCACGCCGCGGACGTTCACTTGAGCGCGGCGAGCTTCCGGCGAACGCCGTCCTTGTCGACCGGGCCGTCGCCGGCGAGCGCCTTGCCGTAGGCCTGCTTCGCGAACGGCACGTCCTTCATCGCCACCGCGACGTCGCCTTCCGTCTCCCAGGACGCGGCGGCCTTCGGAAAATCCTCGGTGGCGCGATCGGCGAACGCCTTCGCCGTGGTCGGACGATTGGCGTGGATGCAGGCGCGCGCCGCCTCGACGAGCACCGTCGGATCGGTGCGCGCGAAGCCGTAGGCGGCCTGGAACGCCTCGATCGCCATGTCGATGTCGCCCTTCTGGGCGAGCGCTTTCGCCTCGACGAATTTTGCCGGGCCGTGATTGCCGACGATCTTCAGCGCCGCCTCGGCGCTCTTCAGCGCGAGATCGGGTTGCTTCTTCGCGACCTGCACTTCACCGAGCGCGGCTTGCCAGTCGGCTTGCCGCGGCACGGACTTCAGCGCGGCCTCGAGATGCTGCTCGGCGCCGTCGAGATCGCCGAGCGCGAGCAGGACCTGACCGAGGCGCGCCTCTGCCGATGGAAACGACGGACGGATCGTCAGCGCGTGCTGCAGTGCGTCCCGCGCTTCGGCGGCCGGCGGAAGCACCCCGCCGAGCAGATCGAGGACGTCGGGATCGTCGGGCGCGACCTTGCGGCCGTCACGGAGCACCGCGGCGGCGTCGACCGGCTTGCCCTGGGCGATGTAGAGCTCACCGAGGTAGCGGTACGCCTCGGGACGATTCGGCGCGCGCTTGCGAGCGTCGCCGAGCACCGTGTCGGCGTCGGACGGCTTGCCGAGCTGCGTGAGTGCACGGCCCTTGGCGACGAGCGCGTCGTAGTCGTTCGCCTGGATCGCGAGCGCTTGCTCCGCGGCGGGGAGCGCCGCGCTGCCGCGGCGGGTGAGCAGCTGCGCCTCTGCCTGGCAGATCTGCTCCTTGTACGGAGACAGCTTGTGGAGCTGCTCGCATTCACTGAGCGCTCTCTTTTGCTTCCGCAGATCGATGTACGAGCGAGCAAGCTCCAGGTGGAGATCGCCGAGCGCGTCGTCCCCTCGCGCTTTTCCGAAGCCCCGCTGGACGGTCTGGATCGCTTCCATCTGGAGACCAGCGCGGCGGAGCGCGCGGGACGCTTCCACTGCGTCGGCCGGAGCCGTGGCGGCCTTGGCGCGCGCCCGGACGTCCGAGACCGAGTCGGCCCGCGCAGCCGGGGCGACGAGGAGAACGAGAGAAGCGAGGAGTGACCCCGGAAGGCGTCTCGTGAACCGTGACATCGTCGTAGAATTCCTGAAGATCGCCGGGGGCGCGAGCCACGCGCTCACGACCCGAAGACGCAAACTCTACATGAGACGGCCCTCACCAGCGCGCGATTCAGCAGGTGCGTCCGACGCCGCCGCGGACGCCTTCTTCGGCGGACGTCTCACGCTATTTCAGCCGCGAAAAGGCTATCGCGTGAACGTCGACACGCTGCTCCTCGCAGAGTTCGCGGCGCTCGCCCGGCCGAAGGCGCGTTGCGTCGTAGACCTCGGCGCGGGGGTGGGCGCACTCGCCCTCGCCTACGCGTTTCTCGGCTCCGCCGAGCGGCTCGAGCTGGTCGAGCGCGAGGCGGCCCTCGCCGGCCTCGCGACGCGGAACCTCGAAGGAGCCGGCTCGCTCGGAACGGTCAGCGTCGCCGACCTCGCCGTGGACGGGCTCCCCGCATCGCTCCGCGGCGTCGCCGACGTCGTGCTCTCGAACCCGCCTTTTTACGCCGAGGAGACGGGAACCGTCGCGTCCGCCGCGAAGCGGGGAGCGAGGAACGGCACCCTCGGGCCGTTCCTCGTCGCTGCGGCGGCCGCGCTCGGACGGCGTGGATACGCTTTCTTCGTCTATCCCGCCCCCGCGCTGCCGGAGCTGCTCGACGCCGCCGGTCGTGCAGCGCTCGTCGCGAAGCGTCTCCGGTTCGTGCACGCCTTTGCCGCGTCGCCGGCCCGCCTCGCGCTCGTCGAGCTCCGGCGTGCGAAGCCGCGTGGCCTCGTCGTGGAACCGCCTCTCGTCGAATGGACGTCGAAGGGCGTTCGCTCCCCCGCCCTCGTGGAGCTCGTCGGAGCGACTACACGCCGAGCAATCGATGAAGAATGATGGCCGCCGCGGCGCGCACGCTGAGATGATTGTAGCCATCGGCGCGCGGTGACCGGATCGGCTCGAGCTGCGCCGAGGCGCGGCCCATGACTTCCTTCGCGAGGCCCCACCCGGTCCCGAAGCAGAGGAGCACCGGCGGGCCTTCGCCGCGCAGTCGCTCCCGCGCCGCGTCGAAGCCGAGCGTGTCGTCGCCGCTCGCGCTGGTCGTCCAGAGCTCGGGCGTCCCGAGCTCGGCGATCGCGACGTCGAGCGTCTCGACGACGCGTACGACTTCCATCGCCGGTTTGCGGTCGGGGATTCGGCGTGCGCCGCTGCCGTCCACCCAGTGGCTACGGATCCGGTTCACGAGCTCGCGCTGCGCCGCGATGGGATGCACGATGAAAAAGTCGCTCACGCCGAAGGTGTGGGAGCTCCGCGCGATGTCGTGCACGTCGAGGTTCGTGACCGCGGTGGTCACGATGGCGTCCTGACGGTCGCGCACCGGGTGGTGCACGAGGGCGAGCGCGACACGGCGCACCGTCAGCGTCCCTTGTCCCGGACGAGCTCGGGGCGGCGCGCGAGGGTCTTCTCGAGCGCGGCCTTGCGCCGCCACGCCTCGATGCGCGCGTGATCCCCGCTCGTGAGCACGTCCGGCACGGCCTCGCCGCGGAAGGTCGCGGGGCGCGTGTACTGCGGATATTCGAGGAGCCCCGCGTTGTCGTCGCTGAACGACTCGAGCGACGCCGACTCCTCGTTGCCGAGCACGCCGGGGAGCAGCCGTATGCACGCTTCGACCACCGCCATTGCCGGAATTTCACCGCCCGCGAGCACGAAATCGCCGAGCGAGATCTCCTCGTCGACGAGCGCGCGCACCCTCTCGTCGAAGCCCTCGTAGCGGCCGCACACGAGCGTCACCGCCGCCCGCTCGACGAGCTCCCGTGCCATCGGCTGGACGAATCGCCGCCCTTGTGGCGTCAGCAGCACGCGATGCGAGCGCGTACCGGCTTCGGCCGACTCGATGGCGGCCGCGACGCAGTCGACCCTGAGCACCATCCCGGCTCCGCCGCCGTAAGGCGTGTCGTCGACGCTGCGGTGCTTGCCGAGGCCGTGCTCACGGAGAGGTTCGAGCTTCAGCGTGAGCGCGCCGGTTACGATGGCTTTCTTGACGAAGCTCGTCTCGGAGAACGTCGTGAAGAGCTCGGGGAAGAGAGTGATGACGTTGACGTGCATGGCGCCCGGCTCAGATGCTCAGATGAGCCCCTCTTCGGACGACAGCTCGATGAGCTTCTCCCTCGGATCGACGTTCACGATCCACGGCTCGGCGATGACCTGCTCGTACTCGGTTCCGTCGGGAGCGCGGATCACGAGCGTGTCGACCGAGGGATGCACGCGCACCTCGGTGACCTCGCCAACCGTGCGGAGCGGCGTGCGGACCGTCGCTCCGACGAGATCACAGAGGTAATATTCGCCGTCCTCGGCCGCGGGCAGCACGTCTCGCGGGACGCACACCAGAAGCCCGCGCAGAGCTTCCGCGGCGTCGCGATCGCGCACCCCCTGGATCCGCATCAGGACCGCCTTGTCGACGCGGCGCGCGCTCTCCACGCGCCGCACGCCGAGGCTCTCCTTGCCGCGCATCAGCGTGATCTCGCGCACGTGGTCGAGCGTCTCGCTGCCGGCCCAGTGCAGCTGGACGCGCAACTCGCCGCGGACGCCGTGCGGTCGGGTGACGCGGCCTAGCTCGACCAGAGTCAATCTACGATGTCGAGGTGCGCGCGCCGGCCCGCCTTGGCCGAGGCCGCCGACAGCACCGCTCGCATCGACTGAGCCGTACGCCCGTCCTTGCCGATCACCTTGCCGATGTCGTTCTTCGCGACGCGAAGCTCGATGAGGCAGTTGTGATCGCCCTCGATCTCGTGGACCTCGACCTTTGCAGGCTCGTCCACGAGTGCTTCCGCGATGATCCGGATCAGCTCTTTGAGCGCCATGCTTGTGCTCGCAGCTCGAAGCGGACGATCAAGCCGCGGGAGTCGCGGCGACCACGGGCTGCTTCTTCAGCAAGCGCACGAGAGTGTGAGACGCCTGCGCGCCCTTGCTCTGCCAGTACGCAAGGCGGTCCTTGTTGAGGGTGAGGCCGGCTGCGTCGCCCGCGGGCGCGAACGTGCCGATGCTCTCGATGAACCGACCGTCTCGGCGGCTGCGGTGATCGGTCACCACGATCCGGTAGAAGGGGAGCTTCTTGGTGCCGTGACGAGACATGCGAATGTGAACAGCCATGAGTCCTCTGCAGAGATTTTCTATGAAGGGGGTCCGACGCTAGCACTCGGCGAGGCTCACGCCAGAACCGGGGTGCACGACCCCGTCGCCAGGCGCCGGGTGTCGGCCAGGGCGCGGAAGCTAAATCACTAAGCGCCCCTCGGCAACAACATAGAGACGGCAATTTCCTCGGGTCGCGTCACGGCATGCCCTCATGGCGGCCCCGTCCGCTCCGAGGGTCCCGCCCGGAGAAACCCGGAAGCTTCGCGGAGAGCCGTGGGCCCGTGGTAACGTGAAGGGACCCCATGGGAGGCACCCGCGACGAAATGCTGAGGGTCATCCGCGAAGTCGTGGCCCCCCTGGTGCGGGCCGACGGCGGCCGGCTTTACGTCGTGAAGGCGCAAGAGGACGCTCTCGACCTGCACCTGGCCGGCCGCTTCGCGGGCTGTCCCGGCAACACACTCGCGACCCGCAGGGTCATCGAGCCGGCGATCTTCGCCGTCGCGCCGAGCGCGAAGGTGACGATCAGCTCCGGCGCCCTCGTTCCCAAGGACGCCGAGCTCATCACCTAGCGCGCACGCGCACGCGCTACTTCTTCTTCTTCGAGTAGGCGTCGGTCACGTTGGTGTTCTTGTCGACCGGCTTGTCGCCTTCGTGCTTCGTCACGTCCGACACGTCGCGGTCGAGCTCGTCTTTTCCAGGGCCCTTGTTGGGGCGGAACTTGTCGATGTTCTCCTCGATCTTGCGATCGATGTAGGAGAGCGCCGCGGAACCGTCACCGCGATCGATCACGCGGATGATCGTCTCCTTGTCTTGCCAGTCGGACTGATCGAGATTCCGCCCGGCGGCGGGGTCCGGCTTGCGCACGCGTGGCGGCTTGCCGAGCTGCTTCGTGAGCGTGTCGACGGCCGCAGCGTAGTCGGCGCCGAGCTTGCTCTTCTTCCCGAGCTTGTGGACGTCGTACACCTTCCACAGGTGATTGCCGAAGAAGAACATGTAGCGGTGAACGCCTGAACGCAGGGGAATTTGCGTCATCGTCTCACCGTTGTTGTAACTGAACTCGCCCGCGAGCGCGGTGTTCTCGAGGCCGCTCGGCAAGCTGCCGAACTCGACCTTGTTGCGCATGACGAGGAGCTTCTTGTCCGCTAGCTCACTGTCGAGCTCGCTCATGCGAGGGCCCGGCTCGACGCTCTGATAGAGGGGCACGAACTCGGCATCGAGCACCTTCTCGTAGAGCTTCGAGATCTCCTCGATCGTCATGCCGAACTTGAGGCCGTCGGGAGAAAGCTTGACCTTCTTGTCGACGGTGGGCGGCGGCGGCTCGTTCGCCTTCTTGGCGGCGGGTTTTCCGAGCAGCATCGGGTGCGCGTCGGCGCGTCCTTCGGTGACGGCGCAGGCGGCGAGGCTCAACACCAGAACAGCGACCTTCGATCTCATGGGAACCCCTGAAGGAGACGGTGTGGAAGAGAATGACGCCGCTTCACCGGGCCCCCGCGGGAGCGCGACTGGCGGCTTTGGGTTAGACGGCGGTCCAGAGCAGATGATGGAAAGCCACCGAACGCGTCGGCGGCGTGAGACCGCAATTACCCTGTCACTGGACGGGAGGGAAGAGCGCTCGCGAATTCGACCGACTGTGACATCGCGTTGGGCTACGGTGAACGCCCGCGCAATGCGTTATGTTTTTGCCCTCACCGCGCTCGCTGCCGCCCTCGGCTGCGGTAGCGCTCCGCCCCGCGCTGTCTCGGCGGTCGCCGGCCTGCCCGAGTACACGCCGGAAGAGGCCTCCCTCTTCGGAGACGAGCTCACGCCTTCGGTCTTCGGCTTGCCGAGTGACTTGCCCATCGACCAGGACCCGAAGCTCGGGGAGCGTCTTCGCCGCGCCGACGGCGTGGTCAAGGTCCGCGTCGCGACCGTGTCGGAAGAGGAGCTCGCCGGGAAGCGCGGGTTCAGCCTGGCCCTGGCCGTCGAGCCAGGGACGGTCCGCGGCACTCCGCCGGAGAGCCCCGTCGAGATCACATTGACGAGCGGCAGCCCGTCGCTCGCCCAGATCCAGACCGAGGGCTCGCAGTTCGTCGGGCACCGGTTCGTGCTGTTCGTCAGGCGCTATTCACGGGACGGCGAGCCGGAGCTGCACTGGCACGGCGAAGGTGATACGCCGGCCTTTCAGCACGCCGTCGAGCGGTCGAATGCCCTCGACGAACTCAAGGCCAGGCCGCAAACTCGAGATTGATCAATGCACTTCCGACCGAAGACCGTCCAGGTCAAGACACCACGGGAAATCGAGATCATGCGGGAGGCGGGCCACCTGACGGCCGAGACCCTCAGCCGCGTCGCGGACATCATCCGTCCGGGAATCACCACGGACGAGATCAACCAGTTCGTGCACGAGGACACACTCCGGCTGGGCTGCAAGCCCGCCCCCCTCAACTACCTCGGCTTTCCGAAGAGCGTCTGCACCTCGGTCAACGAGGTCATCTGCCACGGCATCCCCGGAGCGCAGAGGATCAAGGACGGCGACATCATCAATGTCGACGTCACTCACATCTATAAGGGCTATCACGGCGACACGTCCGCCACCTTCTACGTCGGCACCCCGAGTGAGGACGCGAAGAAGGTCACCGAGATCGCACGGCGTTCGCTGGATCTCGCCATCGCCGAGGTGAAGCCCGGGGCGCGCCTCGGGGATATCGGCGCAGCGATTCAGGAATTCGCCGAGCCCTTCGGCGTCTCGGTGGTGACCGATTTCGTGGGTCACGGCATCGGCCGCAAGTTCCACGAGGAGCCAAAGGTTCTGCACGTCGGCACGCGAGGCAGGGGAATCCGCCTCAAGGCCGGCATGACGTTCACGATAGAGCCGATGATCAATCTGGGCGTCCCCGACGTCGAGATCCTCGAAGACGAGTGGACCGCAATCACCGCTGACGGGAAGCTGTCCGCGCAGTTCGAGCACACCCTGGTAGTGACCGACACGGGTTGCGAGATCCTCACTGCGCGAACCGGCGTGCTCAAAAACAGTGAGATTTTCCCGAATTACTGGACCGAGCGCGGCGTCGGATAGCGGCCGCGACGCGTCCGTTTCCCGTCATGCCCGGCGACGCGGTCCGGTTATCGAAGCCCCCCATCGGAGACACCCGGGCTGGTCGGATCTCGCATTCGGCGAGCCGGACTGACGATCGCTCGTGCTGTGAGACGCGGGTGAAGGCGTACCGGAGCGTCGGAGCGCCGGTGAAGAAGCGTTCGAGCGCGCTAAGGAGCGTCGAGCGCGCTTGACGGATCGCATCGGAGACGACTAGCCTCGCGGCTCCCGATTTTGCCGGGTGACTCCGTCGGGTGTAGGCCTTATCTGGAGGCGCCCGCGCAGGCGTCGGCCCTGTGGGGCCAACTATTGCAAGGGGTCGGGGCCACGTGACGAATGGCGGTCCAACGCAAACCGAACACCCGGAAAACCCACGTGAAAAAGAAGCCGCGGCGGGGTCAGGGCACTGCCTCCCGGCGACCGCCGCCCAAACGTAAACCCGCCAAGGGCGGGAAGTCGAAGAAACCCTCCGCGAGCAAGGCGGCCAAGCCTTCACGCAGTGGTAGTTCGGCGCGCGCCGCAAAATCCAATGCTGCTGCCTCGCGCAAAGAGCGCGAGCGTCGCGAAGCGCTGAAAGAGCGCGAGCAGGCCGCGAAAGAGCGTGAGCGGCTCAAGGTCTCCAAGGATCGTGAGCGGCTCAAGGCCCAGAAAGAGCGCGAGCAGGCCGCTGCCAAGAAGCAGCGCGAGCAAGAGAAGGTCGAGGCCGAGAAGGCCCGGCTGAAGCTCAAGGCTCAGAAGGACCGCGAAGCGCAGCAGGCCAAGCAGGAAAAAGAGCGCGACCGTCTCAAGGCTCAGAAAGAGCGCGACGCGCAGCTGGCTCTCAAAGAGAA
Organism: Polyangiaceae bacterium; assembly: GCA_036272055.1. GTDB lineage: Bacteria > Myxococcota_A > Polyangia > Polyangiales > Polyangiaceae > DASZVB01. The sequence goes on from DATAZL010000053.1 coordinate 10,836, forward strand.
AGACCGCGAACGGGCCCAGGCGCTGAAAGAAAAAGAGCGCCTGAAGGGCGTCAAGGACCGCGAGAAGCTCGAGGCCGAGAAGGCCAAGGCCCGTGAAAAGGCCGAAAAAGAGAAGCTCAAGGACGCCGAGAAGAAGACCAAAGAGCGCGAGCTCGCCAAGAAGGTCGCCGAAAAAGAGAAGGCGCGCGTCGAGAAAGAGCGAGCCACCCAGCGCGAAGCCGAGAAGAAGGCCAAAGAGGACGAGCGCATCCGGCAAAAGGCCGAGAAAGAAGCCGAACGTACGCGCCAGAAGGCCGAACGTGAAGGCGAGCGCGACCGCCTCCGGGAAGAAGTCCGACAGAAGAAGGAAGAGGAGCGCGCCGCGCGCGACGCGGAACGCGAAACCTACCGGAAGGCAAAAGAGGCCGAGCAAGGCCGCCTTCGTGCCGAGCGTGAAGCTGCCCGGCGAGCCCTCGAAGGCCGCGTCGTGAAGGCGACTCGAGCCAGCCGAGCCGCAGCGAGCGGCCGAGCCGTCGGGACGACGCGTGTGTACACGCCATCATCCATCCCCGACCAGTCGAGGACGAGGCGCGCCCTCGACGCAGAAGAGGACGCGAATCGATTCGCGAACCTGCGGCAGCAGAAGGCGCTCCCGAGGACCGAAGGGGAACCGACGCGTCCCATCGTCCGCACGCTGCCGCCGCCGCCTCCCCCGCCCCCTCCCGCGCAGATCGAGGACCGGTTCGCGCGCATCGTCGAGCGTCTACAGAAGACCGACGACGCCTTCCGTCACGAGTACGACGAGAGCCTCCTGATGTCGTGGATCTATCACGACAGCGCGCTCGAGGGCGTCGTCTACACGTACGACGAGCTCCGGATGGCGATCAATCCGAACATCACGGTCGTGCCGGACTCGAGCATGCAGACCGTCTGTGACGAGATTCGCCGGCACAAGGCTGCCATCGAGTTCGTCAAGGAACAGGCCGAGAAGAAGCGGGTGCCGATCACCATCGACACCGTGAAGCGCATCTATCTCATCCTGCATCCCGAAGAGGGCGATCTGAAGACGGTGAAGTACCGGAAGGACATTCCGCAGCACCGGCTCTACTTCCACGAGTACGCGGCGCCCGACAAGATCGCCTACAAGGTCCGTCAGGTCTTCGACTGGTTGAACGGCCCCGAGCCGAAGAAGATCAAGAACACGGTCCGCATCGCCGCGCGCGCTCACTACGATCTCCTGCGCGTGTTCCCCTTCGCGATGGACAGCGGCAAGGTCTCGCGCCTGTTCATGAACCTGCTCCTGATGCGTGCCGACTGTCCGCCCGCGCTCATCCACTCGACCGAGCGGCAGCGCTACTACGAGGCGCTTCGCGGTCAGCTCCCGATCATCGTCACGATGGTGACCGAATCGATCACGAACGCCCTGTCGAGCATCGAGAAGAAGCTCGACGAGCGCGACTCGAAGCTCCACGCCTTCGGCTGAAACGACGCTTCATATCGTCCGGATGAGTCCACGACTCCGGGCGATATGAAGACGGGCGCGCTCCGATGCGCGTAGACGTTCTTACGCCGGGCGGCGTCGCGTGTTCCCGCGCTTTTCGCTCCTTCGGCGCGCGGAGCGCCGCTGGCACGCGCCCTGCTCTGCAGTCGGTGAAGCGACGCGCATCGGGCGCTCGCTACTCGTCGAAGGGAGCATCCACATGATTCGATCGATCGTCTCGGCGTGCATGGTGACGGCCGTCCTGGTCGGCTGCGGAGGGGCCGCGGACGACGCGAGCGAGACCGGAGACGTCGCGAGCAAGAGCGGCGAATCGGCCACGACGGAAGCGACGGGCGTCGCCGAGGAGTCGCTCTCGATGAGTGCGCCCTCGGGGAGCACCACGGCGACGTCGTCGGGGCCGGCCTCGACACAGATGATGCACGGAGAGGCCTGTGGCGCCTGCAGCAACGCCACCGCGACGCAGACGTGCTGCGTCCTCGTGCCGGTCTACGTCGCAGGCCGCATCGTGATGACGCCGAGCTGCTACGTCGTGAACTGCCTCAACATCGGCACCGGCGCGACCATCACGACGACCAACGCGACGATCAGCACGAAATTTCCGTGAATCACTCCGGCGCGACGGCGTCCCAGCCGGTCGCAAGCGCGAGCTTCGCCATAGCGACGTTGTAGTCCATCGTCGCGCTCATCTGCGCGAACCGGCGAAGCGCGTACTCCTTCGCCGGATCGACGATGTCCTGGTCCTCGTAGGTGCCGACGTCGATACCTTGCTGGACCTTGACGAGCCACTGGCGCGCGTACCGCGTCGCGTCCGACCATGCCTCTAGCCGCTTCCCTGCGTCCTCTGCCTCGGCGAACGCGGTCTCCACCTCCACCCCGACGCCGCCGAGCGCATACTGCTCGGTGGCGCGTATCTCCTCGAGCTGCGCCTCGGCCTGGGCGACCCTCGCCATCCGCGGCAAGAAATCGAGCTTCCAGGTCATCACCAGGCCGATGCCATATCGGGTGTAGTTCGCGTCGTCTCGCACGAAGGGGTTCAGCTGGTCGGAGACCTCGGGCGCGTACGAGCGGGACGCCGAGAGCCCGAGCGCGATGTCCGGGAAGTAGCGCGCGCGCTCGAGGTTCACGAGGGCGCGGCGCGCGAGGATGCCAGCGTGAGCCATGTTGATCTCGGGGCGGAAGAGCCGCGCTGCAGTCAGGTACTGCGCGACCGGGCCGAGGGTGTGCGGCACCTTGCGCAACGGCTCGTCGGGCACGTCCAGGTTCGGGCCCATGCCGGTGAGGAAACGGAGGCTCGAGAGCGCGATGCGCTCCTGCTTCTGCGCTTCACTCAGGCGCGCGGTGAGCTCGGCGGCGTGGATCTTCAGCTTGAGGAGCTGGATATCGTCGCCTTCACCGGACTCGACCTTCTCCTCGACGCGCGGCAGATACTGGTTCACGCGGGAGAGCGCCTCGTTCAGGAGCGCCTGGGCGTCACGCGACAGGAGCGTGCCGTAGTACGCCTGACGAACGGAGAGACGGACCTCGTTCTTCGCCTTTCGGACGTTCTGCTCGCCGACCTTCGTCTGCGCTTCCGCGGCGTCTACGGCGCTCGTGATCTTGCCGAACGTCCAGAGCGGCACTGCGCCCTCGACGCCCACTCGCCACGCGAGCGCCATGCTCGACGTGATCGTGGCATCGGTGTTGGGGCTGTAGAGCGCCGTTCCGGAGAGGGTCGGCGCGAGGACCACGCCGGCCGACGCCGTGAAGAGGCTGAAGGGCACCGTCTTCGCCTCCCAGACCTGCGCCCGCATCTGCGAGAGCTGGGCCGCCGCTTCGTGGATCTTCGGGTAGTTCTGCTCGGCGAACCCGAGGCACTCCTTCAGGGAGTACGTGTGCCTGACGTGGACCGGAGCGGTCCGGACCTCGTTCGACGGCTCTGCCGCCGGGGCCCCGTTCTCGTCTGCGCCGGCGACGCCGGCGACGAGGAGCGCCGCGACGAGGAGAGACGGACCGGCTCGCATCGGGGTGCGCGAGCCTAGCGCCGCGCAGGGGACCCGCGGGGCGAAAAAAAGGCGTCAGTCCCTGGAGTTTGCGCCGGCACGCCGAGCCGCCCGGCGGAAATTGGAGCGATCCAGGCCCGCCTGGCGCGCCGCTTCGGAAACGTTGCCCTGGGTCCGCTTCAAAATGGCCTCGAAGTAGGCGAGCTCGAACGCCGCGACGGCGCGTTGCTTCGCGTCCCGGTACGGCAGATCGGAGAGGCCACCCGGCATGTCCCAGCTCTGCGAGGGCGTCGGCCCGTGCTCGTCCTCGTGGGCGAGCGGTTCCCCCTGCTTCTTCCCAAACGGCAGATCGCCCGGCAAGATCGTGTCCTTGCGGCAGAACACGACCGCGTGCTCGATGGCGTTCTCGAGCTCGCGCACGTTGCCGGGCCACGGCTCGTTCTGCAGGAGACGCATCGCCTCGGGCGACACCTTGCGGATGTCGCGGCCGGTGCGACCCGCGTACTTCTGCAAGAAGTGGAACGCGAGGAGAGGAATGTCGTCGGGCCGCGACCTGAGGGGCGGCAGCTTGATGGCGACGACGTTCAGTCGATAGAAGAGGTCTTCGCGGAACTTGCCGTCGGCGATGCGGGCACGCAGCTCGACGTTGGTCGCGGCGACGACGCGCACGTCGACGAGCCGTGTGTCGTTCGACCCGACCCGCTTGATCTCCCCCTCTTGCAGGACGCGGAGCAGCTTCACCTGGGCGAGCGGCGGAAGATCACCGACCTCGTCGAGGAAGATCGTTCCCTGGTTGGCCGCCTCGAAGAGGCCCTCGCGCGTCGCGGTCGCGCCGGTGAACGCCCCGCGGACGTGCCCGAAGAGCTCGCTCTCGACGAGGTCGACGGGAATCGCCGAGCAGTTCACGGCCACGAAGGGGCGGCCCGCGCGCGGCGAATGCTGATGGATGGCGCGCGCGGTGAGCTCCTTGCCGGTTCCGCTCTCGCCGAGGATGAGCACCGTCGAGGACGTCGGAGCGACGCCGACCGCGAGCCGGTACACCTCGCGCATGCTGGCCGAATTACCGATCAGCTCGCCGAACTTCTCCTGCTGCTCGAGCTTCTGCTCGAGCAGGTGCGCGCGATCGATGAGGCGCCGCCGCTCGGCGGCCTTCGCCACCGTGAGCACCACCTCGTCGTTCGAACGGAACGGCTTGGTGAGGAAGTGATAGGCCCCCGCGCGGACGGCCTGCACCGCCGTCTCGACGTCGCCGAAGGCGGTCATCATGATGATCTCGACCTCGAGCCCCTGCGCCTTCGCGTGCTGCAGCACCTCGAGGCCGCCGATGTTCGGCATCATCAGATCGACGAGCGCGACGTGCACCTTCTCCTTGCCGAGCACCTCGAGGGCGGCGCGACCGTCGTCGGCCGTGAGCACCTCCATCCCGCGGGCGAGCAGCATGCGCGCGAGGCCGCGCCGCACCATCGGCTCGTCGTCGACGACGAGCACTCGAGTCGCCTGTCCCGGCGCGACCCCCGGCGTTTCTTCGATGTTCGTCACGGTCGGCGGCTGTCCCGTCATTGGGCTCCCCTGGCCGCAGAGCGACTGATGGGCGGCGGCACGGCGCTGTCGGAGTCCGACACCGGCGTGTACAGATACCCTTCCTGCTGGAACACGCAAATGCGGTTTCCGCCATCGCGCTTCGCCTGAACGAGGGCCGAGTCGGCCGCGCGCAGGAGCGCGTCCTTCGAGCGGACATCGCGGGAAGGATAGAGGGCGACTCCGATGGAAACGGAGACGCGTCGGCCGGAGCTGGACGACTTGCCGGGCCGCGGTTCGGAGATCTCACGCCAGAGCCGCTCGGCGAGCGCCACCGAGCCGGCAAAATGCGTGCTCGGAAGCGCGACGAGAAACTCGTCTCCGCCGAAGCGCGCGATGACGTCGATCTCGCGCACCGTGTTCCGGATCACCTCCGCGACGTCGACGAGCACCCGGTCACCGACGGCGCGGCCGGCTGCGTCGTTGTGGACCTTCAGGCCGTCGACGTCGATCACGATGCACGCGAGCGGCTCGTGATAGCGCTCGGCGCGCTTGAACTCCTCGCTGAGGCGCGAATGCAGGTAGCGGTAGTTGTAGAGGCCGGTGAGCTCGTCGTGAACGCTGACGCGCTCGAGGCGCGCACGGGCGCTGTTCACCTGATCGTGGAGCTTCTTGATGCGTAGCATCGCGTCGATGCGCGCGAGCAGCTCCTGCTCGTCGAACGGCTTGCAGACGTAGTCGTCGGCACCGATCTTCAGGCCCTCGACACGGCTCGCCGAGTCGGTCTTCGTCGTGACGAGGACGACGGGCAAGAACGAATCGCGGGCCATGCTCTTCAGCACGCGACACGTCTCGAGACCGCCCATCTTCGGCATCATGACGTCGAGCAGCACCAGATCGACACCGCCTTGAGCGACGCGTTCGACGGCGAGCTGTCCGTCCTCGACGACCTCGACGGTGAAGCCCTGTGCACGAAGGAGCGACGCCGTATGTTCCCGCGTCAGGCGATCGTCGTCTGCGACGAGGATCGTCGAGCCCAGCAGGGAACCAAGTCCACGCGTTGCCTCAAGCTCACTCGAATCGGACGAAAGGGTCGACACGAAACGAGAAGAATACCCGAATCAAATCAGTCGCGACAACAGCCTCGTCTCGGCATCCTTCTCGTTTCCGAAATTCGCGGGCACGGCAGGGAGCTCGCTTCACATTCCCCACATCGTCTTCGTCGATGGAACCGACCAAAGCCCCCTGGTACGGTTCGCGAGCGAACCTACCGCTTTCCCAACTCTTCTTGGGTGTTCGGTTACGCTCTACCAACCTCAGCCGACCTCAGGGCGAGAGGCTCACCGTGAGGAAGCCGTCCGCGCCGACGCGAGCGGTCCGGTGCCCGGCCCACGCCGTTGCCGATAGGCACCCACAGGGGTGTCGATATGTAACTCCACCACGGACCCCGAGGAGCACATGGTTCGTGAAGTCGTAGTCGGCATCGGCGTCGGACGAGACGGCACGCGTCCACGGCACTCCGACCCGGCCGCCCGCCGTCCATCCCGCTCCGGTGAGCCATGGCGCCCAGGGGGCGTCGAATCCCGACGCGAGGACCCGCGCGAGCAGCGGAACTTCCCCGGACATCCCCTCCGCGCGTCCCTCCACGAACACGCCGCTCTCCGGGCCGAGTCTCAGCGCGGACAGCACGACGCTCCCCCGGTCGCCGGTCGACCACGACGAGACGCCCTCGCCGCGGACGGCGAACGCCGGAGCTTGCCCCGTCACCCGCCACGTCGCGAGCGGAACGCCGCGCCCTCTGCCGTCATTCGCGTATCCGGCACGGAGGGTCGCCGATACCGCGGCGCGCTTCCCTGCCCGCTCGCCCACGGTGGAGCGCACACCGGCGGCGGCGAGAAGGAACGCGCCGTCGGGTGCGACGGCGGGAACGACGGACGGCGCGCGCGTCTCGCTTCCCCCCGCCGTTGCGACGACGAACGGCGTGACCCAGTGCTCGAGCAGCGACGGCGTCCCGAGCTCCTTGACGAACGGCGCGGAGAGCTCCGCCGTGAGCGCGGTCGCCGCGGAATACCCCGCCGCGTTCTCGTCGAACGTCGACAGCGCGCGGGTACGTCCCGAAACGTCGAGAACGACGGGACCGGCGTGGGTCGTTCCCCGGAGCTCGGCGCGCGACGACAGGAGCGTCAGCGACGCGGCATCGGGGCGCGCCCACGTCGCGGCTCCCACGTCGATGTTCGCCGTCGCGTTCGCGCCGAGCGGCACGCCGAACCCGACGTACAGCGCGGGACCCACTACGGCGGACGACGTCAGGGCCGCACCGCGGGGCGCGTCCGCCTCGACGGAAATGCCGACCGTCGCCACGCCGTCGGAGAAGCCCGCCGCGCCGCGCGCGCGGTCCTGGCGGAGCGCGACTTCCTCGAGAAGCGACGGCCCTCGGAGCGCGCGCGGGCCGCGGAGCGCATCGGCGCTCCACGCGAGCGACGCCCAGCCGTCGGGGCTCGCAGCTCCACGCAGATCGACGGAGAGCGCCGTGTCGTGCAGGTGGTCCCACTTCACGAAGCTCGACGTCCGGTCCGTCGTGAGCCGTGCGCTGACCTCGGCGCCGCCCTCGACGTAGCCGCCACCCGACACGTCGAGCCCGCCTCTGCCGAGCGGCGCGTGCACGCCCGAGCCGACGAAGAGCCCGTCGTCGCCGCGATACGCGAGCTCGAACGGCAAGAGTCCCCACTCCGACGGCGCACGGAACCAGAGCCAGGGAAGCCACAGCACGGGCACCCCGAACGCGCGGACCGTCGGATTCTCGACGATCGCGTCGGTCTTCGTGAGGCGTGCCCCGTCGAAGCGCAGCGTCACCGGCGGCGACGGACACCCGCAGAACGCGAGCTCGGCAGGGCCGCCGACCCGGACGGTTCCGTGTTCCGTCCGGAGCGTCAGGTGGTCGCTCGAAAGACGATAGCGCTCCACGGAGACGCGCACGTTGCCCGAGAGACGCAGCGTCGCGAGCGACGGATCGAGCTCGAGTCGCTGCGCGCTGAACTCGACGCGCGGTGTCTCTGAGTCGGTGGCCGCAGCGTGCGCGGCGGTGGTGACGGAGAGCGCCACCACGGCGGAGCCCCCGCCCCGAAACCACCGGATGGCGCGCACGGCCGTTTCAGGGGTGCAGATGCCGGACGGTGTTCGACGCGCCGGACTTCTTCCCCGTTGCCGCGAGATAGATCGCGTCGAGGTGCCCGATCACCGACAGGTAAAACTGCGAACCCGGGCTGTAGAAGATGCTGCGACGCTGCCCGTCGAGCCCAGGCTGAACCTCGACGTTGACGTAGCCGACCGCGACGCTGAGCTCCGGGATCACGTCGTAATAGACGTCGGCTTCGAAGGACGTGACCGGCACGTAAGTCACCGGTGCGGTCGGATCGAGCACCGGGCCGCCCCCGCCGCTCGGATCGGTTATATTGGTCGGTTTGAAGCTGTACTTCCACGTGGGTCGGTAGGACGCCTCGAGGAACAGCGATAGCTTCTCGGTGATGTCGGCGATGAGCCGCGCGTTGAAGTGGAGCTCGTGCTCGGGGAACGCCGCGCCGGCGAGCTGATCGCCGGGAACGGTGCGCCCCTCCGGGTCGAGACGTACACGTCGGAGGTCGGGGTTGGTCGCCTGCGTGGCTCGCGTGAAGGTGTGATTGTACCCGGCGACGGCTCCGACGGTCAGCGTCTTGAAGACGGTCCACTTCTCGCCGGCGAGCGGCATGGTCTGCGAGAGGCGCGCCTCGGTGCCGAGCCCGAGGATCGTGCCGTTGTCCATGCTGAACTTGGACGTCGGGAACGTCAGGATCGGCAAGCTCGCCGTCATGATCGTCTCGTACCCGGGCGACGACGCGAGCGTGCGGCGATAGCCGGTGAGCAGGGTCGCGTCGCTCAGCGTCGTCTCGCCGCGCTCGGTCGTGACGTCGCTGTTCGTGAACTCGCGCACGATGTCGATACGACCCGCGGCGAAGAACGAGTCGAGCTCACCGTCGTAGAGGTAGTAGCGCGGCCGGAAGGAGCCGCTCATCTCGTAGGTCGGATCGCTGCTCAGGTAATTCTTGCCGAAACCGACGGTTTGCGAGCTCACCGAGTTGTCCCAGATGAGCCAAGTGTCTCGCCAGCGGAGCTTGACGGGCTTCTCGGGTGTGGCCGCCGGAGTGGTCGGCGGCGCGGGTCGGTCCGGCGTCGGCGGAGGCGTCACGACTGACGCCGGGCCGGATTCGGCCGGAGGCGTCACCGCTGGAGGCGTCACGGCCGGCGCCGGGCCGGATTCGGCCGGGGGCGGCGTCGCAGCATCCGCGGTTTGCGCCAGAGCGAGGCCGCCGTGAGCGACTGCCCCGAGAACGAGGGCGAAACGGGCAGCGCCAGCGTGCCGGAGGAGCATCCGGGCGGGATTCTGGACCGGCGCCCGTGCCTTTGGACAGCCGTTTCATAGCTCGCACCGCGTTATCGGCGCTCGAGCACACCCGTTCCGTCAAACCACGCTAGGATCGCGCCCGAATGGCAGCTCCGCTTCCCGCAACGGAAATTACCGCACTTCTCGGCCAGGGCACCCGGTTCGAGGGCAAGCTCCACTTCGAGGGCCGGGTTCGGATCGACGGCCGATTCACCGGGGAAATCTCGAGCCCGGACGTGCTCGTCATCGGGGAAGGCGCCGAGGTCGAGGGCGAGATTGACGTCGCCAGCGTCATCATCAAGGGCGGCGTCGTCCGCGCGAACGTCCGAGCCAGCGACTCCATCGAGCTCTACGTGCCGGCGATCGTGACCGGGACGCTGCACTCGCCGGAGGTGTTCATGGACAAGGGCGTGCAGTTCTCGGGGAGCTGTACGATGGCTCCGCTCGAGGCCGCACGCGGTGCGGTCGAGCACGACCGAGATGTCGGCCCTGTGAAGTGACGTCACAGTGACGCCGTACCGAAACCTTCCGTAACGTGTCGCAACCGACATGCGCGCACCTTGCATCCGCGCGGATCCTGACCCATTTTGAGATGGTCCGGAGACGAGTGCGTCGCCGGAAAAGCGCGGCACGCTTGGTGCAATCTTCCAGCGGGTCGCCTTCCTTGGTGACACTGGAACATGCAATGAATCGCAAGTCGTTCTTCGCAGGCGCGTTCATCGCTCTCACGCTCGCTGGCGCGACGCCGGCGTCCGCCGCAGATCGTCCCGATCCCGAGCGCTACGAGAGCCAGACACCGGCGAGCGAAGTGAAAGCCGGTGGCTCGCGCGACACCGTGCACGCGCCGATCGAGGTCGTGCGACACATCGTCACCGACTTCGACGGTTACTCCGGCTACATCAAGAAATTCGAGAAGGCGAAGGTCATCGGTCGCCACGGAGACAAGACCGACGTGTACCTGCAGGTGCCGATCATGAAGGGCGCCGCCAAGGTGTGGGCAGTCATCAGGTTCGATCCGCCGAAGCCGAACGACGCCGGAGACGACTTCGTCGTGACCGGCAAGCTCCTCAAGGGCAACGTGAAGCGGCTCGACGCGCGCTACCACATCTCGAAGATCGACGATCAGAACACGCGCCTCGATCTGCAGCTTCTCATCGTGCCCGACTGGGTGGTCCCGGTTCCGAACCATCTCGCCACGAGCGAGGCCGCCTACGCCGCGTCGCGCGCAGTCCTCGGTTTGAGGAACGCGTCGGAGCTGAAGAACCACTGAGCGCTCGCCTGCTCGGCGTGTAAAACCGCCCGCTCGGACATTGCCGGTCCGGGCCGGGCTGTTCGTGCTTGATCGGTAGGACGGCGCGGCGTAGCTCCGTCGAAGTTGTTCATCTATCGCAGCAACCGGACGGAGCAGCTCGCGGAGGCGCTCTCCGACGTCGCGCGGCAGCCGCTCGCCTCGCCGCTGTCACCCGAGGTCATCGTCGTCTCGAGTCAGGGCATCGAGCGGTGGCTCTCGCAGCAGCTCGCCGCGCGGCTCGGGGTGTTCGCCAATGCGCGCTTCCCTTTCCCGCGGGCGTTCATGAGCGAGCTCCTCGCCGACGGCACAGCGAAGACCGATCCGTTCTCTCGCGATGCACTTGCGTGGTCCATCGCCGCGCTCTTGCCCGACGTCTCGAAGAACCCCGGCGCCGAGGCGGTCGCGTCGTATCTCGCCGTCGACGAGCACGGGGAAAAGCTCTTCGAGCTGTCGCAGCAGCTCGCGAACGCGTTCGACCAGTACGTCGTGTACCGCCCCGAGCTCGTGCGCGCCTGGGAGCGCGGAGCGGGGCGCGGCTTCCAGCCCGATCTGTTCCGAGCCCTGGTCGAGCGCCACGGCTCGAAGCACCTCGCCGCGCGGGCGGCCCTGTTCCTCTCGAACCCCCTGCCCGCCTCGGTCCCGGAGCGGATCTGCGTGTTCGGCGCGGCGTCGCTGCCGCGGCTCTACATCCGCCTGCTCGCACGGCTCGCGCGGGAGCGTCAGGTACATCTCTTCCTGCTCCGCGCCTCGCCGTTCCCCGTCGAAGCGAATCCGCTCGCGGCTTCACTCGGTCGCCTCTCACGGGAATTCGAGCAAGTGCTCCTCGAAGAAGATAAGGCCGCCAAGGTGGTCGATCTGTTCCAGGACGGCGGGAAGCGCTCGATGCTCGAGGTCGTGCAGTCGGATCTCCTCGCCGGCAGGGTGCGGGAACCCGGTTCGCAGGTCGCGACGCGCGCCGTCGCGCGGGCAGGAGACGTCTCCATCGTCGCGCACTCGTGTCACGGTCCGCTCCGCGAGGTCGAGGTGCTGCGCGATCAGCTCCTCGCCGCGTTCGAGGCGGATGCGACGCTGGTGCCGGAAGACGTCGCGGTGATGGCGCCGGACATCGACGCTTACGCGCCACTCATCGACGCCGTCTTCGGCCTCGACTTCGACGAGCCCGGCTTCATCCCGTACAAGATCGCCGACCGCCGAGTGCGCGCGTCGAACCCCGCGGCGGAGGCGTTAGTCCGCGTGCTCGACCTCGCCGGCGGTCGCATGAAGGCGAGCGACGTGCTCGATCTGTTGCAGCTCGAGCCGGTGCGCGATCGGCTCGACATCGACGCCGAAGAGCTACCGGTGCTGCGCCGGCTGGTGCGGGAATCCGGCATCCGCTGGGGCATCGACGAGCAACATCGCGAAGAGCTCGGGCAACCCGCGACGCGGGAGAATACGTGGCGCTTCGGGCTCGATCGGCTCCTCCTCGGCCATGCGCTCGCAACCGACGACACGCCCTTTGCCGGTACCCTCCCCTTCCCGCTCGGGAGCGGCGAGCTTTCGGAGCTCGCCGGCAAGCTCTCCGAGGCGGCGAGCAGCATTTTCCAGGTACGCCAGCGGCTCCTCAAACCGAAGACGCCCGCGGACTGGGCAGCGACGCTGAACGACGTGCTCGAGCTCCTGGTGTCGTCGGAGGACGAGCATCTGCCGTTCGTGCAGGCGACCCGCGACGCGATCGGCGCCTTCGCCGACACGGCCGAGTCCGCGGGCTTCACCGGGGTCGTACACCGTGAGGCGCTCGGGGCGATGCTCGCGCGTCTCTTCGATCAGGAGACGTCGGGGCGAAGCTTTCTCTCCGGAGGCGTCACTTTCTGCGCGCTCTTGCCGATGCGCAGCATTCCCTTTCGCATCGTGTATCTCCTCGGGCTCTCCGACACCGCTTTTCCGCGGCGCGATCGAGCGCCGGCCTTCGACCTCATCGCGCAGCATCCAGAGCCCGGGGACCGCTCGAGCCGCGAAGAAGATCGGCTGCTCTTTCTCGAGGCGCTGCTGTCGGCGCGCCAGCGCTTCGTCCTGTCGTTCGTCGGGAGAGCGGCGCAGGACAACGCGCAGCTCGCGCCGTCGGCCGTCGTCGCCGAGCTCCTAGACACCCTCGACCGCACCTTCTCGACGAGCTCGGAGCGCGAGGGCCAGTTGCCTCTCGCTCTGGACGACCATCGTGTCGCACGCGACGGGCTCGGACGGCGCGCCATCGTCGAGCACCCGCTGCAAGCCTTCAGCGCGCGCTACTTCGGCGCGAGTGACGACCCGCGGCTCTTCAGCTACGGCGACGCCGAGGCAGAGGGTGCGCGAGCCCTCGCCGCGCGAGACGTCGGTCAGAACCGGTTCGCCTCGACGCCGCTCCTCGACGCGTCGTCGGAGGTCATCGAGCTGTCGGATCTGGTGCGCTTCCTCGAGAATCCGGCGCGCGCGTACTTTCAGCGGCGGCTGGGCGTGGTGCTCGAGGACGAGCCGTCACTCGTCTCCGATCGCGACCCGGTGGAGCTCTCGCCGCTCGAGGCGTACGAGCTCGGTGCGCGGCTTCTCGAGCAGCTCGCAAAGGGGCGCGGTGAGGACGCGGCGCGCCTCTGGGCACGCGGGCTCGGGCTCGCGCCGCCCGGGACGCCGGGGGACATCGACGTGCGACGAGCGACCGACATGGCGCAGCGTCTCATGAAGGAAGCCGGCACGTGGCTCGACGGAGAGGCGGATCCGCCGCTGGCGTTCAATCTGCCGCTCGAGGGCGCGCGCCTCGCGGGCGTCCTCCGCGACGTGCGCCCGAAGGGCCAGGTCATCGTGCGGTTCGCGCGCTTCAAGCCGAAGAACGAGCTCGCCGCCTGGACGCGGCATCTCGCGCTCTCTGCCGCCGCCGGCCGGCGCGCCGGGACGCTCGTCCTCGGACGGGCGAAGAACGACGACACGGTCGAGGGCCGCGTCTTCGAAGCACTCGACCCGGCGCAAGCAAAGCGGCACCTCGGAGAGCTCGTGCGCCTCTATCGCTCCGGGCAGCGCGCACCGCTCTGCCTTTTTCCCAATGCCTCGAAGACCTTCGCGGAAAAGTTCGTCGGCGGATCGGACAAGCCCGACCGTGAGCGGACGGCGCTGTTCCTCGCGCGAAAAGCGTTCGGCGATCGCAGCCTCGGCGCGGAATCCGAGGACACCTACGTGAAGCGGATCTTCCTCGACCTGGATCCGTTCACGCCGGTGTCGCCCTTCGACCCCGAAGGCACCGAGGGCTTCCCGTCGTTCACCGAGACGGCGCTCCTCGTGTTCGAGCCGCTGCTCCGGAACTCGCGCGGGGTGCCCGGATGACGCCGCTCGATCCGTTCGCGGTCGCGCTCACCGGCGTGCAGCTCATCGAGGCGAGCGCCGGCACCGGGAAGACGCACACCATCACGACACTGTTCGTCCGGCTGGTGGTCGAGCGAAAACTCCCGGTCGATCGTATCCTCGTCGTCACGTTCACGAACGCCGCGACGGCAGAGCTCCGCGACAGGATCCGCAAGCGGCTCCGCGAGGCGAGCGCTGCGTTCGCGACCGGCACCGCGTCGGATCCCGCGCTACGCCAGCTCGTCGCGCGAAGCACGCACCGCGCCGCCGACATGAAGCGGCTCGAGACCGCGCTCGCCTCGGTGGACGAAGCGGCGGTTCACACCATCCACGCCTTCTGTCAGCGGGTCCTGGCGGAGCACGCCTTCGAGGGCGGCGTGCGACCCGACCTCGAGCTCATCGCCGACATCCGTCCGATGGTCACCGAGCTCGTGCACGACTTCGTGAGTCGTGAGTTCGCCACCGCGCCGCGGGCCGCCGTCGAGTACGCGCGCAGCGGCCGCCTGCGCGTCAGCGAGCTCGTCCAGCTCGGCCTCCTCGGCGCACGTCTACCCGACGCGCCCGTCGTGGCCGACGACGCGCCGTTCGACATGCTGGGGCCGCTCGAGGACTACTTCGTCGCGCGCCGGAACCTCGCTGCGGCGTGGCCCGCGAGCCGGGACACGGTGACGTCGCTGCTGTTCGAGTCGGCCGCGCTCAATCGAAACACGTACTCACAGGCGATCTGCGCGCGCGCCGTCGAAGCCGTCGAGACGCTGCTCGCCGCGCCGGAAGAGTCGCTCCTCGGCTACGGCGAGCACCTCGTCAAGCTGTCCGCGGCGTGCCTCGCGCGAGGAGCGAAGGCCGGACGCGTCCCGCCGAAGCACATGCTCTTCACCCTCGCCGAGCGGCTCGTCGAGACGCGCTCCGTCGTCGACGAGGGGCTCGGGCGCTGGGTCCAGGGCGTCGAGCGGCGGCTCGTGGAGCACGTGCGTCGCGCGCTCCCGAAGCGTGCCCGGGAGCACGCCCTGCAGTCGTTCGACGACGTGCTGACGTCGTTTCGCGACGCGCTTCGCGGGCGTCGTGGCCGCGCGCTCGCCTCTGCCGTGCGTCGTAAATTTCCGGCCGCCCTCATCGACGAGTTCCACGACACCGACCCGGTCCAGTACGAGATTTTCCGTACCCTCTACCGCGCGCGTGGGACGAGTCTCTTTCTCATCGGGGATCCGAAGCAGGCCATCTACGCCTTCCGCGGCGCGGACATCTTCGCGTACCTGAGCGCCGCCGCCGACGCGGACGCGCGCTTCACGCTCGGCACGAATCACCGCTCCGACCCGACCTACGTGAAGGCGGTGAACGCCGTCATGTCGAGTGTGCCGTCGCCGTTTCTCCTCGAACAGATCCGGTTCGAACCGGTGGCCACACCCGCCGGCGCCGAAGACCGGCTGCGCCGGAACGACGCGCCGTTCAGCGGCATGGACATCGTCTTTTCGCCGCGAACGCCGTCGGAGGGCTGGAAGAGGCCGCTCTCGCCGGCGATGGACTCCGTTCCCGCGCTCGCCGCGGGCGAGATCGCGAGAATGCTCGACCGGGACGCGCGCGTCACGCTCCGTGACAAGGCCGGGTTCCGCCCGCTCGAGCCGGGGGACTTCGCGGTGCTCACGCGGTCCAACGTCGAGGCCGGCAACGTGCAGCGGGCGCTCCGCGCGCTCGGCGTGCCGAGCGTGCTCCACGGCGACTCGAGTGTGCTCGACACCGACGAGGCGGGGGAGCTGTCCCTTCTCCTCGCCGCGCTCGCCGATCCGTCGAGCACCGTAGCCGTCCGTTCGGCCCTCGCGACGAGCTTCCTCGGTCTCGACGCGGCGGAGCTGGTTCGTCTGGGCGAAGACGAGGCGGGCTGGGAGAAGTGGGCGAACGATTTCGCGTCCTGGCACGCGATCTGGAAAAACCGCGGCTTTCTCCAGGCGATGCGCCGGCTGATGCGCGAGCGGCGCACGAGCGCGCGCCTTCTCCGCACCGTCGGCGGCGAGCGAAAGCTCACCAACTTTCTCCATCTGATCGAGATCTGTCACCGCGAGGCGATGGATCGTCACCTCGGCGTCGCGGGCCTGTCGTCGTTCTTCGGCGAGGTCCGTCACGACGACGAGGCGCGCGACACCCTCGCGTCGGAGTCGCAGCAGATCCGGCTCGAGAGCGACGAGCGCGCCGTGCAGCTCACGACGATGCACCGGAGCAAGGGGCTCGAGTACCCCGTCGTCGTCTTGCCGTATCTCTTCCGGAGCGCAAACCTGTGGGACAGCGAGAAGCGCCGGCTCCGCTATCACGACCCCGCGAAGAACCACGAGCTCCTGCTCGATCTGCGTCCTCTCGAGCAAAAGGCGGAGCCGCTCGCGCTGGCCGAGGAAGAGACGATGGCCGAAGGGCTACGACTCGCCTACGTCGCGCTGACGCGCGCGAAGCACCGGAGCATCGTGTTCTGGGGCGCGTACTACAAATGGTACGAGTCGGCGCTCGCGCGGCTCTTCCACCCCGAAGGTTCCACCCTCGGAGACGATCGCGAGTCGATGGACGATGAGCGCATGCTCGGCGATCTGCATGCGCTCGCCGAGCGCTCGGGCGGCTCCGTGAGCGTCCGGCTCGCCACGGCGGACAGAGCCCCGCGCTTTTCGCCGCGGAATCCGCCGACCACGGACCTCACCGCGAGGCTCGCGCGCCGTCGCGTCACCGCCGCGTGGCGGACGTCGAGCTTCAGCGCGCTCTCCCAGGGCGATCCCACGGCGGACGTCGAGCGCGATCTCGACCCGAAGGAGCCGGAGGCCGTCATCGAACCGCCTGCCCCGGCCGAGCCACCCGTGCCGCTCGACGAATTTCCGCGCGGGCCGCGCGCAGGCGACGTCCTTCATGCGATCCTCGAGGACACCGATTTCGAGCGACGTGATCCGCTCGAGCTCCGGCGTCTCGTCGGGCACCATCTGTCGCGGCGCGGCTTCGATCGAGAGCGCTGGGAAGAGCCGCTCACGGCGGCGTTCGGCGACGTCCTCGAGACGCCGTTCTCGCGCACCGACGCCTCGCTTCGCCTCGGAACCGTGACCCGCGCGCGCTGCTTGCCGGAGATGGAATTCACCCTGTCGGCGGGGACCGTGCACAAGGGGACCCGCCGTCAGGCGAGCTTCACCGCCGAGTCGATCGCCGACGTCCTCGCGTCACGGACGCGAGCGGCGCTCCCTGCGGGCTACGCGGAGAGCGTCAGGGCGCTCGGCTTCGCGCCGCTCTCCGGTTATCTGCGCGGCTTCATCGACCTCGTCTTCGAGCACGGCGGGCGGTACTTCGTCGTGGACTACAAGTCGAACCACCTCGGTGGCACGCCGTCGAGCTACGTGCCGCGCGCGCTCGTCAAGCCGATGGCGGAGCATCACTACTACCTGCAGTATCACCTCTACCTGGTCGCGCTGCACCGCCACCTGAGGGCGAAGCTGCCGGGCTACGCGTACGCGAAGCACATGGGCGGCGCGTACTATCTCTTCCTCAGAGGGATGTCGCGAGAACGAGGACCGGAGACCGGCATCTTCCACGACTTGCCCGAGGAGCGTGCCATCGAGGGCCTGTCGCGCGCACTCGACGGAACCCGGAGGGCGTCGTGAGTCTCCTCGACGTGCTCCGGCAGGCCAGCGTGCTCTCCGCGCTCGACGCGGAGCTTGCGCGCCACCTCGGTGCGCTCGCGTCAGAGTCGCGGGAGGACGTCCTCCTCGCCGTCGCGCTCGCGAGCAAGGCAACGAAGGAGGGCCACACCTGCGTCGATCTCGGAAAGCTGGCCGGCACCCCGCTCGAGGCCGACGCCGAGACGCCGGTTTTCACCTGTCCGGCGTTCGCGGAGTGGCACGCACAGGTTTCGACCAGCCCACTGGTCGGAACAGGAGCGAGCGACACGCCGCTGGTGCTCGACGGACGCGCGCGCGTCTATCTGCGCCGGCACTGGGAACACGAGCAGCGGCTGGCCACGGCGCTCCTCGAGCGAAGCCGTCACGGGCTCGAGCTCGCCGATCCGGCCGCGTCGCGGGCGCTGCTCGCGAAGCTATTTCCGCCGCGACGCGCTGGCGGCACGGACTGGCAGCGGGTCGCGGCGCAGATCGCCGCCCTGTCGTCACTGACGGTCATCTCCGGCGGCCCCGGGACGGGCAAGACGTCCACCGTGACGCGCGTGCTCGCGCTGGCCATCGCCGACGAGCTCGCCCGCGGCAACCCCGCGCCGCGCGCGCTCCTCGTCGCGCCGACGGGCAAGGCCGCCTCGCGGCTCGCCGAATCGGCGCGAAAGGCGGCAGCAACCCTCGACGTCCCGCGCGCGGTGCTCGACGCGCTCCCGCTCGGAGCCGCGACGGTGCACCGCGTGCTCGAGGCCGACGGCGAGGGACGATTCCGTATCACGGCCGAGCGCCCTCTCGTCGCGGACATCGTCGCGGTCGACGAGGCGTCGATGATCGACGTCGGGCTCATGCGCGCGCTGGTCGACGCGGTGCCGAAGCACGCGCGGCTCGTGCTCCTCGGCGACAAGGACCAGCTCGCGTCGGTCGAGGCGGGAGCCGTCCTCGCCGATGTATGCGGCGAGCGGCCCGGTCCGCGGCACTCGAGTGCGCTCGGCGAGCGGTTCGAGCGCGCCTTCGGCGAGTCCCTCCCCGGTGAGGCCGCGGGCGCGCCCGGCATCGACGATTCCGTGATCACCCTGACGGAGAGCCACCGCTTCTCATCGACGAGCGCACTCGGGGAGCTCGCCTTCGCCATCAAGCGGGGGGACGCGGACACCGTGATGCGCCTCCTCACCGCGTCCGGCGAGGTGACGTTGATGGAACCCGCGAGCGACCGCGCTCCAAACCGGGAGCTCTTGCCGCTCGTGGTCCGCGGCTTCGCGGAGCTCGCGGCGTCGACTTCGGCAGAAGCGGCGCTCCTCGCGCTCGAGCGGTTCCGCGTGCTCTGCGCGCACCGCCGCGGCCCGTTCGGCGTGGAGGAGCTGAACCGGCAGATCGGCGACGCCCTCGCGCGGTCGTCGCCCGGCCGGCTCGTGCAACCGATCATCGTGAACCGCAACGACTCCGCGGTCGGGCTCTTCAACGGCGACGTCGGGGTGCTCATTCGCGAAGGGACGGAGGGGGCGCGCGCGGTGTTCCCCGGCGAGGACCGGGTGCGGCGGCTATCGCCGTCGCGCCTGCCGCCCCACGAGGCGGCGTTCGCGATGAGCGTCCACAAGAGCCAGGGCTCGGAGATGGACGACGTGGTCGTCCTCCTTCCGCCGCCCGGGTCACCGCTCCTCACGCGCGAGCTCTTTTACACTGCCGTCACCCGCGCACGCCGCCGGGTCGTCGTGCACGGCAGCGCCGCCGCGGTGAGAGAAGCGACGAGCCGCCCCGCCGCCCGCGCTTCCGGCCTGGCCGATGCGCTGAGACCGGAAGACGGCGCGCGCGCGACGTAGCGTTCGCCGAGACGTCGCGTGCGCGACGTGACGTGACGTCGAGCTGAACCACGCGCGCGTACGCCAGTGTGTGCCGGCGACGCGGGCGTGGATCTCTGTGCGTGTGCGACGGCGATGTGGTCGAGACGAGCAGGGCGTGTGCGTGCGCGAGTGCCGGAAGTCGTTCAAGGTTCTGATGGCGAGATCGCGGAGGGAGGCCCTTCGCGTGCGAACGCCGGAAAGCGAATCCATGAAGTCGTCCTGGTGCGTGTCAGTGCTCTCTTCCCTCCTTCTCGCCGGCTGCGGTAGCGCAACGGATTTCTCCGCGACGAACGGGGGCACGGGCACCGACGGAGAGCCGTCGACGACGGGTACCGCGTCCGAGACGCTGACGTTGACGACGTCCGATCGCATCGTGCCGCCCGGCGCCGAGATCTACGGCTGTCAGGACTTCCAGAATCCGTACGGCAAGGACGTGGCGATCGTCCGGAGCACGTCGAGCATGACGCCGGGCTCGCATCACATGTTCGCCTTCGTGATGCCGAACGACGAGCTGTCGCTCTACGACTCGCTCGCGGACTGCCCGAACGGCGGCGTCGAGTTTCACGAGTACCTGCACACGTCGCAGCTCCCGGAAGATCACATGGCGTACCCGCCTGGCGTCGGACGCATGCTCCCGTCGGGCAGCGGCTTTCGTATCATGCTGCATCTCCTGAACACGGGCACCGATCCCCTCGTCGCCCGCGTCGACTTCGGGCTCGAGCACGTCGCTCCCACGGCGGTGCCCGGCAAGGCAGCGTCGATGTTCCTGAACAACCTGGCCCTCCAGGTTCCGGTAGGCAAGAGCACCCAGCGGGCGACCTTCACGCTACCGAGCTCGGTGATGATGCTCCGCGTGTCGAGCCACATGCACCAGCACGGCGCGCTCTTCGCCGCGACCACCGGGGACGGCTCGATGCTTTACACCAGCGACGTGTGGAACGAGCCGATTCCACGTCTCTTCGACCCCCCTCTCTCCATCCCCGCGGGCACGACGATCACGTGGAGCTGCGAGTTCAACAACGACACCGGCTCGATGCTCGCGTTCGGAGAGTCGGCGGCGAAGAACGAGATGTGCATTCTCTCGGCATCGTTCTTCGACACCGTGGGCGCGCAGATGAACGCGCAGTATCCGCTGCCCTGAACGTGCCCTGACGGCGAGCGCCAGCGACGCGCCCGCTCGCCGTCAGGTGCGCCGAGGCGTCAGCGTCGGGTGAGCGACCAGAGCGTCGCGCCGTCGCGCGCGACGGTCGCGAGCGCTCCGGCGTGCGGTCCACGGTTCACGGAGACGGTGAGCGCGCCAGCGCGGCCGGGCTCGACCTGGGTGTGAAGCCGTCCGTCGCGCTGGAGGAGCTGCCAGTAAGTACGCGGCACCTCCGGCGCATCGATGGCGAGGCGCGGCATTCCTAGCTTGTCGATCGCGGCGGCGAGCGGCGCGACCTCGCTGCCGTCGCCGACCGTCCACATGCGGCTCTCGACGGCGCGAGCGGTGCCTCCGCCGAAGAGTCCGAACGACGAGGAAGCGGTCGGGACGCCGATGAGCCCGGAGGTGACGAACAGGACGCCGGCGACGAGCACGACGAAGACGCCGCGCTGCTCGCCGACCGCACGCGACGCGGCGCGCACCACGGGGATCGCGGCGGCGGCGGCGATGAACGGCAACGCCGCCTCGACCCGCGGCGGAAAGCGGGTGAACACGGCGGGCGTCAGCGCCGGACCGAAGACGATGGCGAAGACGGCGAGCACGAGGAGCGACCCGAGCCCGACCGCGTCGTCACGGCGCACTCTCCGCGCCGCCCAGTATTCGGCGGCGATCACGCCCGCGCCGGCGAAGGCGAGCGCGAGGACGAGCGCCGGGGTGGTGGCGACGAGCCAGCGGAGTGCGTAGCCGCCCGGGACGTCACGGGGCGAGACGATGGGCCCGCCGCGGTAGAGCAAGGGTTCGATGCTCGGCGCGAGGGGAGACAGGAACCACGCCGCGGCGTGCGCGCCGCCCTGCCAGAGCGACGGCCCCGCCGCGACCAGGGTGACCGGCGAGACGACGATCATGGCGAGGAGCGCGAATGGAAGCGGCAACATCCCTTGTCGGAGCGAACGCCGGAGATGTCGTGGACGCGCCACGAGGGAGTGAACGACGATGAGCGGCAGCACCCACAGCGTCGCGAGGCTCGTGGAGATGCCGAGGCCGAGCGCGAGCGCGAAGACGAACGCCGCACCACGGAACGGCGCCCGAACGCCGCGCCGGCGCGCCGCCCTCGCGGGGGCGATGGACTGGACGTAGAGAGCGAGGAGGACGAGCCAGATGCTCGCGACGACGACGGGCTCGCGCGCAGACGCCGCTCCGTGAAGCCAGCGCGGCATCGCGAGGAGGAGACACGCCGCGAGCGCCGCAACGCGCGGGCCGTGGCTGCGCACGACCATGAAATAGAGCGCCGCTGGTGCCGTTCCGGTGAGGAGCAACCAGCCGAGGCGCGCGGCGACGAGTCGGTCCATCAGGTGCGCGGCCGCGAGGACCTCGCCGAACCAGCCGGAAATGAGCGTCGGGAGCGGGCCGAACGGCTGCATCTCGTCGTAGATCGCTTCCGCGCTGGAAGACCCGAGGGCGCTCGGTCCGAAGTCGGTCACCGCGCGAACGAGCTCCGTCGCGCGATGTACGGCCTGGAGCCGGTGCTCCTCGTCGAAGGTCGGGCCAGTCACCCGCGACGCCGCCACCGTCAGGACGAAACCTGCGACGAGCACCAGAATGCCCAGCCAGCGCGCGCGACGGGAGTCGGCGGCGACGGTCTCGGATGGCGGGATTTTGCTCGCGGGGCCCAAAAGCGGCGGCAGGCTACCCCGCCACCCCGCGGGCGAGCGACGTTTTCCGTACGCCCCAGGGCGTCCCCGGCGTCGCGCCGGCCGAAAACTTCCGGCTTTGGACCGCGCCCTGTAACGCTCGCGACCCGGATGCGCCGGGACCTCCTCTTGTTCGCCCTCGCCGCAGCGACGGCGTGCACGGAGCCGCCGGGACCGACGCCGGAGCCGCCCGCGCCCCCGAGCGTGGTGAGCGCCGCTCCCGTCGCGGCCGTTTCCGCGCCCCGAGCCCCCGAGATCGCCCCCGCCCAGCCCACCGCGTGCGGGGCCGACATGGTCCTCGTGGAGGGACGGTTCTGCCCGGCCGCCGACGAGCGCTGCGAAGCGTACGACCCCGAGTACGTCCGGAACCCCGACGCGAGCGAGCGCTGCCTGAAGTTCACCGCGCCGACGACCTGCGCGTCGAGCAAGCGACGGCTGATGCGCTTCTGTGTCGATCGCTACGAATGGCCGAACCGTGAGGGCGAGCGCCCGGCGGTGCTCGCCGATTTTCACGACGCACGCGCCGCGTGTGAAGGCGCCGGCAAGCGCCTCTGCGACGAGAACGAGTGGCTCTTCGCGTGCGAGGGCGAGGAAATGCGGCCGTACGTGAACGGCTACGAGCGAGACCGGACCGCGTGCGTGATCGACAAGCCGTACATCCCGCGGCCGCACGTGCTCGACCGCTGGGACGCGTGCATGGGCTCTCCCGAGTGCGCGACCGCGTTCGCGCACGTCGACCAGCGCGAGCCGTCGGGGTCGTCCCCGCGGTGCATCTCGCCGTTCGGCGCGTACGACATGAACGGGAACGTGAACGAGTGGGTGAACCTGCCGGGCGAGCCGTACCCACACCGCGCCGGATTGAAGGGCGGCTGGTGGGGTCCGGTGCGTAACCGCTGCCGTCCCACGGTGCGGTTCCACGACGAGTCCGACTACGGCTACGAGATCGGATTCCGGTGCTGTAGCGACGCGCGTCCCTGACGGTTTTCGCGCGCCGTCCACGACGAGCGAAGACGGGCCGGTCGCGCGCAGGTTTCGTCCACGGTGACGGCTTTGTTTCGGACGCGACGCGTTGCGATCCCGCTTGCGGGGAGAGGTACCTGCGTACACAATCCCACCTGCCACGGCCCCTGCGTGGCGGCTCCGCCTGCCCCGGCTCCTACTGGGACCCGCGGGGGGCGGCGCAGCGTGTCCGAGACCCCTGAATGCGCCTCCCCCGAATCGCCAGGATAATCCTCGAGATAGTGGCGGCGCGTATTCCTGACATTCAAGGAGCCCGAGAGTCATGAGCTTGCCCCCCCGGTCAGGCCTTTACGACCCCGCTCACGAGCATGACGCCTGCGGCGTCGGGTTCGTCGCCAACATCCAGGGGGTCGCCTCGCACCGCATCGTGCGGCAAGGCGTCGAGATCCTTCTGAATCTCGTCCACCGCGGCGCTTGCGGCTGCGACCCGCTCACCGGGGATGGCGCCGGCATCATGCTGCAGATGCCGCACGAGTTCTTCGTCAAAGAAGGCAAGAAGCTCGGCATCCGGATCCCCGCGCGCGGCGAGTACGGCGCGGGCTGCGTGTTCCTGCCGAGGAACCCGAAGGAGCAGCGTCGCTGTCAGCGCATCGTCGAGGACAAGGTCCTCGCCGCCGGTCAGCGCCTGCTCGGCTGGCGCACCGTCCCTGTCGACGAGTCGGCGCTCGGCCCGATGGCGCGCCAGAGCGCGCCCGTCATCAAGCAGGTCATCGTCGGCTCGGGCGGCCTCGACCAGACCGCCTTCGAGCGAAAGCTCTACGTCATCCGCAAGTGGGCAGAGATCGCCATGCGCGAGAGCGGGATGAAAGAAGCCGAGCGCTTCTACATGCCGAGCCTCTCGTCGCGGACCATCGTCTACAAGGGCCTCCTTCTCGCCGAGCAGCTCTCCGCCTTCTACAAAGATCTCGAAGACGAGACGTTCGTGAGCGCGCTCGCGATGGTGCACCAGCGCTTCAGCACCAACACGTTCCCCACGTGGGAGCTCGCCCAGCCGTTCCGCGTCCTCTGTCACAACGGAGAGATCAACACGCTCCGCGGCAACCACGCCTGGATGCGTGCGCGCGAGCAGGTGTTCGACGGCAGGATCTTCGGCGAGGACGTGCACGACATCCTCCCGATCATCAGCCCGAACGGCAGCGACTCGGCGATGCTCGACAACGTCGCCGACATGCTGGTCCACGCAGGGCGCTCGCTCCCCCACGTGATGATGATGCTCGTCCCGGAGGCCTGGCAGAACGACGAGCAGATGCCCCAGCACAAGAAGGACTTCTACGAGTACCACTCGTGCTTGATGGAGCCGTGGGACGGCCCCGCCGCCCTCTGTTTCAGTGACGGGCGCAGCATCGGCGCCATCCTCGATCGCAACGGTCTACGCCCCGCGCGCTACCTCGTCACGAAGGATGGCGTGGTGGTGCTGAGCTCGGAGACCGGCGTGCTCGACATCCCGGCGGAGAACATCGAGCGAAAAGGCCGGCTCGAGCCGGGCCGCATGTTCCTCGTCGATCTCGAGCAAGGCCGCATCGTCGAGGACGAGGAGATCAAGGACTCGCTCGCCGCACGGAAGCCGTACGGCAAGTGGCTCAAGGACAACAAGATAAGCCTGGGCGAACTCGACGAGGTGGACGACGCGCCGCCGAGCATCGAGCGGCTCCCGCTCGTCACCCGCCAGAAGATGTACGGCTACACGCTCGAGGACATGCGCATCCTCATGGCGCCGATGGCCGAGAAGGGGCTCGAGGCCGTCGGTTCGATGGGCACCGACACGCCCCTCGCCGTGCTGAGCGACGAGCCGCAGCTCCTCTACAACTATTTCAAGCAGCACTTCGCCCAGATCACGAACCCCGCGATCGACTCGATCCGCGAGGAGCTCGTGATGAGCCTGAAGACGTACATCGGGTCGGAGGGGAACCTCCTCTTCGAGCTTCCCGATCAGGCTCAGATGCTCGAGCTGCCGCACCCCATCCTCACGAACGAGGACGTCGCGAAGCTCCGGCACGCGAACATCATGCACCAGCGCAAGCCGCCTACCCTGCCGATGCTCTTCAAGGCGTCGGAGGGCGGGAACGGCCTGAAAGAGGCGCTCGACGAGCTCTGTCGTCTCGCCTCCATCGCGGTGAAGAACGAGTACGGCTTCATCATCCTGAGTGATCGCGGCGCCAACGCCGAGTTCGCTCCGGTGCCGGCCCTCCTCGGCACGGCCGCCGTGCACCATCACCTGGTGCGCAACGGCACCCGCACCAAGCTCGGCATCATCGTGGAGACGGGCGAGGCGCGTGAAGTGCATCACTTCTGCCTCCTCACCGGCTTCGGCGCCGGCGCGGTGAACCCCTACGTCGCGCTCGAGACGCTGAGCGACATGGTTCGCGACGGCGCCTACCCCGGCATCACCGACGCGAAGTACGCGCAGCAGAAGTACATCAAAGCCATCAACAAGGGCCTCCTCAAGGTCATGGCGAAGATGGGCATCAGCACGCTGCAGAGCTATCGCGGCGCGCAGATCTTCGAGGCCATCGGCCTCTCGCCGGAGCTCGTCGATCGGTACTTCACCGGGACCGCGTCGCGCATCTCCGGCATCGACCTCGACGTCATCGCGAAGGAATGCCTGATGCGGCACGAGCGCGCGTTCCCCACGCGCACCCAGCCGACGTCGCAGCTCGAAGTGGGCGGCAGCTACGCCTACCGTGCCCAGGCCGAGCGGCATCTGTGGAACCCCCGCACCATCGCGGCGCTCCAGCGCGCCGTGCGGATGGAGGACGCGAAGAGCTACGAGGAGTACGCGAAGCTCATCAACGACCAGGCCGACGGCCTGCTCACCCTCCGCGGCATGTGGGAGTTTGCCACGAGCGGTAAATCCGTCCCCATCGAGGACGTGGAGCCCGCGACCGCGATCGTGAAGCGCTTCGCGACCGGCGCGATGAGCTACGGCTCGATCAGCTCCGAGGCGCACGAGAACCTCGCAAAGGCGATGAACCGCATCGGCGGCAAGAGCAACACCGGCGAAGGCGGCGAGCGCGAGGAGCGCTTCACCGACGACCGGCGGAGCGCCATCAAGCAGGTCGCCTCGGCGCGGTTCGGCGTCACGACGCACTACCTGGTCAACGCCGACGAGCTGCAGATCAAGATCTCGCAGGGCGCGAAGCCCGGCGAGGGCGGTCAATTGCCGGGTCACAAGGTCGACGCGATCATCGCGAAGACCAGGCACTCGACGCCGGGCGTGACGCTCATCTCCCCTCCCCCGCACCACGACATCTACTCGATCGAAGATCTCGCTCAGCTCATCTTCGACCTGAAGATGGCGAATCCCCGCGCGCGCATCAGCGTGAAGCTCGTCGCGGAAGCGGGCGTCGGGACGGTCGCGGCCGGCGTGTCGAAGGCGCACGCCGACGTGATCCTCATCTCCGGCCACGACGGCGGCACGGGTGCCTCGCCCCAGACGAGCATCAAGCACGCCGGCGTGCCGTGGGAGCTCGGGCTGGCCGAAACGCACCAGGTGCTCGTGAAGAACGACCTCCGCAGCCGCACCATCCTGCAGGCGGACGGCCAGATGCGCACCGGTCGCGACGTCGTGATCGCCGCCCTGCTCGGCGCAGAAGAGTTCGGCTTCGCGACGGCGCCGCTCGTCGCGTCGGGCTGCATCCTGATGCGCAAGTGCCACCTGAATACGTGCCCGGTGGGCATCGCGACTCAGGATCCGGAGCTCCGAAAGAAGTTCACCGGCACGCCCGAGCACGTGATCCGCTTCATGTTCTACGTCGCCGAAGAGGCGCGGCAGTACATGGCGCAGCTCGGCTACCGCAAGATCGCGGACATGATCGGGCACGTCGACAAGCTCCGGGTGCGGACCGACATCCAGCACTGGAAGGCGTCACGGCTCGATTTCTCCGATGTGCTGAAGCCGGCCGATCGCGGCGTCGGCGTCGAGGTGTGTCACACCATCGCGCAGGACCACGGCGTCGAGCGCTCGCTCGACGTGCAGCTCATCGAGCGCTGCAAGGAGACGCTCGAGACGGGCAAGCGCGTCGAGTTCACCATGCCGGTCCGCAACGTGCATCGCACCGCGGGCGGCCAGCTCTCAGGGGAGATCAGCCGTCGCTTCGGCCAGCGCGGCTTGCCATCGGGCACCGTGCGCGTCCGCTTCGAGGGCACTGCGGGTCAGAGCTTCGGCGCCTGGCTCGTCGACGGCATGGAGTTCTCACTCTCCGGGGACGCCAACGACTACGTCGGCAAGGGCATGTCGGGCGGGATCCTCGCCATACATCCGCCTCGCGGCGCCACGTTCGCGGCGGACGAGAACATCATCGTCGGCAACACCGTCCTCTACGGCGCCACCGGCGGCACCGCGTTCCTGAACGGCAAGGCCGGCGAACGCTTCGGCGTCAGGAACAGCGGCGCCATCGCGGTCGTCGAGGGCGTCGGCGACCACGGTTGCGAGTACATGACCGGCGGGCGCGTCGTCATCATCGGCGCAACGGGGCGAAACTTCGCCGCCGGCATGAGCGGCGGCTTCGCCTACGTCCTCGACGAGGATTCGCAGTTCGAGAAACGCTGCAACCTCGAAATGGTGGAGCTCGAGTCGCTCAACGCCGAGGACGCCGCGTTCGTCGCCGATCTGCTCGAGCGACACCACGAACTGACCCGCAGCGAGAAGGCCAAGCGCCTCCTCACGAAGTGGGAAAAGACGCTCTCCAAGTTCGTGAAGGTTGTCCCGATCGAGTACCGCCGAGTCCTTCAAGAGCTCGAGAAGCAGCGCGCCGAGAAGACGTCACACGTCGAGTCGCGCGTTGCGGCCGCCGCGACCTGAGCCCGATCCGTTCATCGCCGAGAGGCGCGTCCCTCACAACCAGCAGACAGAGATCCAGTGGGAAAAGTTACCGGCTTCATGGAGTATGCGCGGCTCGATCCGTCGAAGCGGCCCGTGCAGGAGCGTGTGAAGGACTATCGGGAGTTCGAGCTCCCGGTGATCCAGGACGAGCTGAAGGCGCAGGGCGCACGCTGCATGGATTGCGGCGTGCCGTTCTGCAACACGGGTTGCCCGCTCGGCAATCTCATCCCCGACTGGAACGACCACGTCTACCGGGGTGACTTCGCCGCCGCTCTCGACTCCCTGCACTCGACGAACAACTTCCCCGAGGTGACGGGCAGGATATGCCCCGCGCCGTGCGAGGCGTCGTGCGTGCTCAACATCAACGACGATCCGGTGAGCATCAAGCTCATCGAGCGCTCCATCATCGACGCAGGGTGGGCGAACAAGCGCATCCTTCCGAAGCCCGCGCAGCGCAGCACGGGCAAGTCGGTCGCCGTCGTGGGCTCCGGACCCGCGGGTCTCGCTGCCGCGCAGCAACTCGCTCGCGCCGGTCATTCGGTGACGGTGTTCGAGCGCGCCGATCGACTCGGCGGGCTCCTCACCTACGGCATCCCCGACTTCAAGATGGAGAAGCACCTCGTGCACCGGCGCGTGGAGCAGATGCGGGGTGAGGGCGTCACGTTCCGCACCAGCGTCAACGTCGGCGTGGACATGACGGTGCGCGAGCTCCGGCAGAACTTCGACGCGGTCTGTCTCGCGGGCGGCGCGCGTAAGCCGCGCGATCTGCCGGTGCCGGGGCGCGAGCTCGACGGCGTCCATTTCGCGATGGATTTCCTCGAGCAGCAGAACCGGCGCGTCGCGGGCGACACGGTGCCGGACACCGTCGCCATCCTCGCCGGCGGCAAGAAGGTCGTGGTCATCGGCGGCGGTGACACCGGCAGCGACTGCATCGGCACCTCGAACCGTCAGGGCGCGGTCAGCGTCATGAA
The DNA here is from genome assembly GCA_036272055.1 of Polyangiaceae bacterium. Classification (GTDB taxonomy): domain Bacteria; phylum Myxococcota_A; class Polyangia; order Polyangiales; family Polyangiaceae; genus DASZVB01. The sequence goes on from DATAZL010000053.1 coordinate 39,972, forward strand.
CTTCGAGATCATGCCGAAGCCGCCGAACGATCCGAGCCCCATGACGCCGTGGCCGCTCTGGCCGCTGATGCTTCGCACCTCGTCGTCGCACGACGAGGGCGTGGCCCGCGACTTCGCGGTCAACACGGTGCGCTTCGTCGACGACGGCAAGGGACACGTGAAGGGCATCGACTGCGTCCGCGTCGAGCTGAAGAACGGCAAGTTCGATCCCGTCGCCGGCTCCGAGTTCCACGTCGAGGCGGACCTCGTCCTCTTCGCGATGGGGTTCGTGTCTCCCGAGCACGAGGGCCTCCTCACGGATCTCGGCGTGAAGCTCGATCCGCGCGGCAACGTGAAGATCGACAGGGACTTCATGTCGTCGGTGCCGGGCATCTTCGCCGCGGGCGACATGCAGCGCGGTCAGTCGCTGGTCGTGTGGGCAATCGCCGACGGTCGCAAGGCCGCGGCGGGGATCGACCAGTACCTGGTCGGCCAGACCGAGCTCACGACGCCACGCGTGGCCGGCGTCCTGCGCTAGTCACAGACCGAAGCCCGGCGTCCCGCGTTGATCCGCGAGCGCGCGTGATCAACCGGTGGAGCGGGCCCGACTCGGTTCGCCGTTCATCGCGGGCGGCAGCGCCTTCACGATCGCGGCGCGGACGGCGGCAACGAAGCCCGGGAGGCGTCCCGCGTAGTCGCGTGGATCGATGGGCGGCAAGACAACGACGCGGGCGACGGCGCCGCGGGTGACGGTGACGCCCCCTGCCGGAAGCGCGAACCGCGTCCCCTCGATCGCAACCGGTAGGACGCGCATCCCGGCCTCCATCGCGAGATGGAAGCCGCCCTTCTTGAAACGACCGACACTGCCGGTCTTGCTGCGGGTGCCCTCGGGCGCGATCCAGAGCGACACCGCGTCGCCGAGCTGCGTGTGCGCGAGCTTGAGCGCGCGAATCGCGCTAGCCGGATCCTTCCGATCGATCTCGACGAAGCCAGCGGCGCGCATCGCTCCGGCCATGAACGGAATACGGAAGATCTCCTTCTTGGCGACCATCCGGAGAGGGATCTTGAGGGACTGGAAGAGCACCGGAATGTCGTAGTGCGACTGGTGATTGCTCATCACGACGAAGGGCTCGCCGCGAACGATGTTCTCGGTGCCCTCGACGTCGAGCCGGATGCCCGCCTGCTGCACGAGCGCCCGCGACCACGAGTCGAGGCGGTCGTCGCAGATCTTGGTGGTGAGCGTGCCCTGAGCCGCCTGCACCATGGTCGGCAGGCTGATTCGAAGCGTTTCCATCGCCGCACGGGCGAGCACATCGAAAGAGGGGGCCACGCAGCGTCCTGTTATTGAAGATCGGTCGTCGGTTCCAGCCGCGCGGGCCGGATCGCGCGTGGAGTATATGCAGCGGTCGGCGCGACTTTCCACGCCCGTCGCTATCGCGCCGCCGGCGTGCGACCGGCGCGCCCGGCGACTGCGGGAGCTGGGCCGCTTTTCGTCCCGTTCTGCGGCCGTGGAGCCCAGCCCAGCGCCGCGTGAACGGCGAGGGAGGCCGTGGCCTTACATCGGCGCACCGGCGTGCCGGGTCGAATGACGCGGGCTACCGAGAATCGAGTGCCGGACGCGGAAAAGATGTAGAGTTAGGATTCTCGGTTCCCATCCATGAACATCGCTTGCAGCAGTTGTCCTGCCAAATACGCCGTCCCGGATGAGAAGGTGCGCGGCCGCAAGGTTCGCATCACATGCAAGCGGTGCGGTGCAGCAATCATCGTCGATGGCACGGCGGTCGGCGCCACCGGCACCGGCGACGCACCCGCGCGTCCGCCTCAGAACACGATGGCCGGAGGCGCAGACGCGCCGGTTCCGTCGGGCACCTCTCCCGGCGTCGGGCAAGCGTCGGCGGCCGCGTCCGCAGCCGCGGCAATCAAGGGCGATAGCGCGAAGGTGAACGTCAACGCCGCGACTGCTCCCGGCGCGCCGCACGATGCGGAGAACGACGTGGCGACGACGATGGGAGGCCCCGGTGACCTCGCCGCAGCCGCCGCATTCGCGTCGGGCAGCGCCGACGCGAAGCTCGCTGCGCCGAACGCCGCCGCCCTCGACCCGAGCGCGCCGAAGGCCGAGGTCAAAGCCGCCGCAGTACCGAAGGCCGGCGCCGCTCCGGCAACCGCCGCGGGCAAGCCGCTGGGCTTCGCCGCGAGGCCGCTCGGCGCCGCTGCAAAGCCGCTCGCAAGCCTCGGCAAGGCCGCTGCTGGTCCGGACAAGGCCGCTGCCGGTGCGGACAAGGGCGCTTCAGACAAGGGCACGGTCGAGGCGGACAAGCCCGTCGCCAGCACCGACAAGGGTGCAGTCGAAAAGCCTGTCGCGGGTGCGGACACTGCCGCTGCCGGCGGAGACAAGGCCGCTACCGGCGGAGACAAGGCCGCGGCGTTTCCGAAGCCGTTCGGCGGTACCGGGAAGCTCGCGGGGCTCGGCAAGGTCGGAGCGGCCGCAACGACGGCCAAGGCCGGCACCGCGGGCGGCGGTGCAACGCCGGGCAAGGCCGCCACTACGTCGGTCGGCGGAGCGACGCCGGGCAAGTCGGCGACCGCGGCAGTGACGGCCGCGAAGGCTCAGCCGCCGGTGACGACAACGCTGGGCGGCGTGGGAGGCCCGACGGCAACGCCCATCGGTGGTGCCGCGACGGCGACCGCGGGCGGCGCGGCGCCCACCGCCGTCGGTGGTGCGGGCAGCGTCGGTGCGACGACCGCGACACAGGCGGCGGCACGCGCCGTCGTGCCGCGCGCAGGAGCCGCTGCTGCGCGCGCGGTTGCGCCGAGTGCACTCCCCGAACGGACATGGACGGTCGCCGTCACTGACGACGATCATCACGAGATGGCCCTGTCGCAGATCGTCGACGCCTACGCGGCGGAGTCGATCGACGCCGACACGTTCATCTGGCGCGAGGGCATGCAGGACTGGCTCATGCCGTTCGAGATCGCCGAGATCGCGACCGCGCTCCGAGCACGCAAGCTCACGCCGAGGACGAACACGCAGCAGGAGAGCGCGCTCGGTGCCGGACCGATCATCGGAGAAGATCCGGCGTCCGGTGCATGGCGCGAGCCAGGTCGCTGGGACCGGGACGAGCCCTCGCCCCCCGAGGAGCCGAACTTCGACGACGTGACCGTCGCGATGGAGGCACCGAAGGCCAGGGCGCTGCTCCAGGCCGTGACGTCCGAGGAGGCCGCCACCGCCGCCCGCCCGAAGAGCGACGACGGCCCGACGATGATTGCCCCGAAGGCGGACGAACCGACGGCCATCGCCGGACCGTTCGCCGTCACGCCGGAGCTCCTCGGTTTCGGCCTCGACGACGACGCGGAGGCACCCGTGCCGATGGCGCTCTCGCCGGTGGCACCCCTCGCGCCCAACGTCGAGGGGACGCGAGGGGACTCCATCGTGGAGCTCGCCTCGAGCCTCGAGCGCGAACCGGAGAAGCTGCCGTTCCAGTTCGCCCCGAGCGCAGTGCCGCCGCGCGCCCAGATGAAGTCGGGCACGAACGAGACCGACGCCGGCGCCGCACGCGATCTGTTCTCCCGCGGCGGCCTCGCCGACGAGGAGCCGTCCTCTGCGCTCGACTCGGACGACAGTGACGAGGCGAAGGCCCGCACCGGCGCTCGCAACGAGAGCTCCGTGCTGTTCTCCCTCGACCAGCTCGCGAGACCCGAGGCCAAGCCATCAGCCGTAACGCCGAAGAAGCGCGACGAAGCGGCGCTGCTGCTCGGCGGGACGGCCGCATCGGCGGGCGGCGCGCCGGTGGCCAACATGGGCGGTGGCGGGCTCTTCGGACAGACGAACATGGCCGCGCCCGACTTCACGGCGCCGTCGCCCCCGTCGGTCGCCCCCGGCAAGCGGCGCGACTCGGCCTCGCCGACCGCCGAGAAGAAGGGATCGCGCGGTGCCGGCTTCTGGATCGGCGTGCTCGCCGCACTGGCCGCATGCGGCGGCGGCGCGTACTTCCTGTCCCGCTCGCAAGCGACACCGACTCCGGCGCCCACCGCCGAGCCGACGATGACGGCGGCGCCGACCGCTCCTGCGACCACCGAGCCGGTCGCTTCGGCGGCGGCGAACGAAGTGCCGGCCACTTCCGGCGCAACGCCGGCGGCGAGCGGCGCCCCGGGCACGTCCGCGTCGGCGGCAGGTTCCGCAGCGGCCCCCGGGGGTTCGGCGGCGCCGGGCGCGTCCGGTTCCGCTGCGGCTCCCGGTGCAGTGCCGGCGACCGGTGCGGCAACGCCGACGGGAGCAACGACGCCCACTCAGCCGAAGACGACCCAGCCGTCGAGCGCGACGCCGAAGGCAGCGGCAGCGGCGGCCGAGCCCGAGGCGCCCGCGGCGGGTCCCGACTTCGACAAGGACGCGGCGATGGCAGCGCTGGCGACCGCCGGGGCGAACTCCGAGAGCCAGTGCGCGACCGAGGAAGGGCCGCACGGTACCGGCAAGGTCGCCGTCACGTTCGCCAACAGTGGTCGCGCAACGAACGCCCTCGTCTCCGGCGACTTCGCGGGCAGCGCGCTCGGCGGATGCGTGGCGCGCATCTTCCGCGCCGCCCACGTCCCGCCCTTCGGCGGCGAGTCCGTCCGAGTCTCGAAGACCGTACGGATCCCGTGAGCGCCCTCTCCCAGCTAGCGCTAGCCGGCAGCGCCCTAGTAGTCCTGGCCGTCCTAGTCCTCCTAGGCCGAACCCGCTAACCGACCCCGGTAGCCCGCCGACGACAGCGTCGCGCACGGCTCCCCAATAACCCCCGCCAGTCCGCCGGGTTACGCCGAACCTTAACCCCGAAATCTCAACCCCGTTCAACGCCGCAAAGCGACTCCGCATGCGAAGCGAGCGCCCGGCTCCGCTCCCCTCCGCGTGCGATCCGAAGCGAGCCCGTCCAACTCCGCTCCCCTCCGCATGCGATGCGAAGCGAGCGCCCGACTCCGATCCCGTCGCGACCTCAAAGCAAGCCACGGCTTCAGTACACTCGAAGGTCCGATTGCGAAGACCGCGTGGTCAGATCGCTGGGTGAGGCGCGGAGGCGTGCGCATGCACGCTGAGCACCGAGAGCAGCGAGATGGCCGCGTGCTCGAAGCAAGCGGACCTTCGTGCCATCAACCCGACTAGGGGTGAATATTTACCAAAGTGCCGTTACCCAGGGCGGTGCCAGTATAGGCGGCGTGCCAGTGGTCGGGGACCGGCGGATCGGCCCAGAAGAAGACGTAGCGGGCGTCGATGGGGGCCAGGTTGACGCAGCCGTGGGAGCGGGCCTTGCCGAAGTCGTCGTGCCAGTAGGCGCCGTGGAGGGCGTAGCCGCTGTTGAAGTACATGACCCAGGGCACGTCACGGAGCTCGAACTCGTGATCGGCCATGTCCGAGTCCATCGTGGTGGTCACGTGCTTCTGGTAGATGCGAAACTGGCCGGTGGGCGTGCTGTGCGTCGTCTTCGGATCGCCGAGCCCGTCCTTGCCGGTCGAGACGAGCGTCGCGTAGACCGGCGTCGCGCCCTCCCAGAGCACGAGCGTCTGCGCGAGGATGGAGACGTCGATCCACTTGGTCGTGCCCTTGGCGAACCACGGTAGGTCGGTCTGCTTGGGGGCCGTGCGCACGTCCTCGCTCTTCACCCAGTGCCCGGTGCGCGTCTCGACGAAGCGGTCGTTCCGCCACATCTTCACGCGTCCGGTGAGCGGCACCATTTCACGGCGCGGCAGCGCGTCGCCCTCCGAGAGGCCGGCGCTCGCTGCGTCCCACTGCTTCGCGTCGTCGGCGTAGACGAACGCGACGGGAAGCCCGACGCCGTGGAGATCGGCGCCGTGGAACGGCGAACCGGAGTCGGCCTTGAGCTTGTCGGCCGGGATGAGGCGCACGTCGGTGGTGACGGCGAAGCGCCGGCTCTGGGCCTCGGCGCCCGCGACGAAGGTGCCGACGAGCGCGACGCCGGCGTGTCGCTTGATGCGGTTCGCCATGACGGCGTACGTCGGCGCCTTGAAGGACGACACGTTGGGGATCTGCCGGCCTCCGGAGAGCCACCACGGCACGGCGTCTTCCCCGTCGCCGCCGAAGCGATGACTCACATCGAGCGGGACGGCGTGGTCCGGGATGTCCGACGCGGCGAGCCCCTTCGGATCGAGGGGGACGTCGTTGGCGCCGACGTCGAGCTCGTCCCATTTCTTCGCGAGCTTCGACCAGCTGCGGAGATGGCGCTCGAGTCTCGCCTCGTACTTGAACTGTTCGTCCTTGCTAGGGATGCGCAGGTAGTTCGGAGCAATGGCGCGTACGAACGCGTAATTATAGGGCATCGGGCGCGAGCGGTTCGGCTCGACGTCGACGGCGCGGACCAGCGGATGATCGAGCTTCACGGTCGCGCCGTCGTTCGCACAGACGAAGCCCGCGGGGCGCACCGCGTACCAGCCGTCGGGGCATCCGTCGCGGCTGACGGGGTCCTTCGAGCGCGACACCTTGGCGCCGAGCCGCAGGTAGCCGATGGTCTGCGAGCCACGAGCGGGCGCGGCGAGGATGGGAACGACCATCGCCGTCGGGGCGAGCTTCGGGGCGTCCTCGGGGGGAACCGGGATCGCGGCGGTGGGCGGGCCGACGACGGCGCCGCCACTCTCCGGCTTGGCGTGAATGAGCGCGGGCCCCTCGGAGCCGAGGGACGCCTTCGTTCCACAGGCGGACGCGAGCCCGGCGCAGACCAGCGCCGGCAGCGTGCCTCTTCGCCCGAGAGCACTGAAGAGCATGAGAGACGATTGCCAAACGAGGAGCCTGCGGGCCCAGAAACTGACGACTCAGCGACGCCAGGAGCCGCTCTCGAGCCTCGGGTGGCCACGGACGCCAGCGGCGCTCATGACGTAAGCGACCGCCTCGGTGCCATCGGCGAGGCTCACCACGACGCGATCGTAGAGGTCCGGATAGCCCTCGTAACGATCCAGGACGTCGAGGTGCTCGGCGGTCACGGTGTACACCTCGCCCTCCACGACGCCGTCCGACGCGACGACCAGCGCTGGATACTCGCCAAGATCGTGGAGCGCATAGCCGCTGGCCGTCACTGCGGCGCCATCGAAGCGTGCGCCTTGCATCAGGTCCGCTCGCGGGAAACCTCGCTTCAAGGTTCCGTAAACGAGGAGACGGACAGAACCCGGACGCGAGGCAGCGTCGTTCACCGCACACCGATGCTCGGTGTGGTGTGTAGCCGCATCGCGTCATCCGATTTGTTGAACATGTGAGTTGATTGTCCAACAAAGCTCCCGTAGAAACTCTGCCGTGCCGGTGAAGAAGTCGAAGCAGACTCTGGCGGACCGCGTCGCCGAGCAACTTCGTCTCGAGATCCTATCGGGGATCTATGCGCCCGGGGACAAGCTTCGTCCAGAGGTCGAGCTCGCGACACGCTTCGACGTGAACCGTTTCACGGTCCGCGAGGCGATGAACAAGCTCGAGCAGATGCACCTCATCAAGCGGCACCCCGGCACCGGCACGGTGGTGCTCGACTACAACGAGCACGCCAGCATCGACGTCCTCGGGGATCTCGTCATCGGGCCCGATGGTCGGTTGAACCCCTTCGTCGTGAGTCACCTGCTCGAGGCGGCGCGCGTGCTCAGCGTCGAGGTCTGTGCACTCGCCGCCGAGCGCCGGAACGACAGCGACTTACGGAAGCTCTGCAACATCGTTACCGAGATGCGGATCGAGAAACGACTCTCGAAGATCGCGTCCCTCGACTACGACTTCCACTCCGCCCTGGCTGGCGCCGCCGGGAACATCGTCCCGCGGCTCGTCATGAACTCGGTTCGCGATCTACTCGTGAAGTTCTCCCCTCTCCTCGAGACGCTCTACATCGCGACTGATTCGATCGTGGAGTGTTACGACCACGTCGTCGACGCCATCAAGGCGCGCGACGCCGAGCGCGCGCGCTCGCTCTCCCGCTGGATCTGGCACTTCCGCCACCAGCGCTTCGTCGATCTGATCGAACAGCACGGCAGAGCGCAGCCTCTCCTCGCCTGAATTCGTCGCCGGAGAGCTACTTGCTCGAAGGCGTTCCTCGGGTCCTCCGGGTCCCCCCCTCAAGAAACCGACAACAGGAGCAATGAAGATGGCAACAGCCAAAGAACTGATGGACACGGCAAAGACGAAGATCGAGGCGAACAAGGCGCAGGCGGGGCAGATCGGCGCCGTCTACAAGTTCGTGCTCGACGGTGACGGGGGCGGCACCTACATCATGAACCTGAAGGACAACCCCGGCGTGACCGAGGGCGACGGCACTGCACAGTGTACGATCAAGATGGCCGCGAAGGACTACGTCGACATGGTCGAGGGTCGCGCGAACGGCCAGCAGCTGTTCTTCACCGGCAAGCTCAAGATCGAAGGTGACATGGGGCTCGCAATGAAGCTCCAGAAGCTCACCGACATGATCAAGTAATCCGTTTCACGGATCAGCGGGCGCCTGGAGCATGTCTCCCGGCGCCCGCGTGCTTTTTGTAGTTTGGAGCAGCTCGATGAGCGCTGGCGGCTCGTCGAGGCGGTTGGTTTCGTGGCCAGGACGGGTATGCTCGAAGGTGCCGCGCGGCGTATTTTCGCACGCGGCGAATCACCATGGCGGAGTTCAGGAAGACGCTGCAGACCGGCACGCCGGCGGCGGCCACCGGAGTGCCCGGTGCGGATCCGAGTTCTTCGATGGCGGGCGAGCCCCCCATGCAGCACTTCGATCCGCCCCCGCCCGGGAGTGAAGAGCTCCGTCGGACGCGGCCCCCCGAAGGCAAGCGAACGCCGAGCCATGACGGCCGGCTCTTCGGCGCGACCCCTGCCCTGCCCGACGACGCGCCCGGCTGGATGCAGCGCGCCCGCCGGATGACCCTCGCGCTCGAAGAGGCCATCCGCTCGGGCATCGCGACCCCCAACCTCGAAGCGTGCATCGAGCGCGCGTACGCGGCGTGGGAGCTCGACGGCGTCGGGGACAAGCGTATCGCGCGCGTCGCGGGCCTCGTCGAGCAAGCGCGGACCGCGATTCGCGCGACAGCCGCTCAGGAGCTCGAGCGCGCCTACGGCGAGTGCTCCCAGGTGCTCTGGGCCGGCCTGCCGCGCAGCGTGAAGGCGCGGCAAGATCCGGCGGTCATTCATCAGGTCGTACGCGGCCTCCGCAGCGAGGCCGACGCCTGGGCAGCCGTCGTCGACGGGACGGCGAAGATCCTCGGCTGGTGCGACGCGGCGCGCGGACACTCGGCTCATGCCGTGAGGGTGGCGATTCTTGCCGAACGACAAGGCTGACGACAAAACGGTGAGCGTCGGTGATCTGCGCGATCGCATCGACGGCATCGACGACGAGCTGCTAGAGTTGCTCGACAAACGCGCGAACCTGGTGCGCGACGTCGGGAAGAAGAAGCGAGACAACGCGCGCGCGATGCACGACCCCGAGCGCGAGCAGCAGATCTACGCCCGCCTCGAAGAGAAGCTCACCAAGACGAGCGACGCGGCGTTCCCGGTCGCGGGCGTTCGCCCCGTCTTTCGCGAGGTGATCAGCGCGTGCTTGTCGCTCGAGGAGCTGATCAGCGTGTCGTACTTCGGACCTCAGGGGACGTTCACGCACATGGCGGCGCAGCGCGCGTTCGGCATGGCCGCCCGCTACGTCGACGCAGCCACGATCCCGGCGGTGTTCGACGCCGTCACCCACGGCGCGACGACCTACGGCGTGGTGCCGTTCGAGAACTCGACGGAGGGCGGCGTGACGTTCACGCTCGACAGCTTCCTCGAGACCGACGTCATGATCCGGAGCCAGATCGTGCTCGACGTCTCGCAGTGCCTCGTCGGGCGGCACGACGACCTCGCGCAGATCGAGCGCGTCTATTCGCATCCGCAGGCCATCGCCCAGTGTCGCGAGTGGCTCTTCAAGCATCTGCCGCGTGCCCAGCTCGTCGTCTCTCTCTCGACGAGCAGCGCCGCGCGTGAAGCGGCGTCGGACGACGCGGCCGCCGCCATCGCCAGCAAGCTCGCCGCCGAGCTCGCGGGCCTGACCGTGCTCCGCGAAGGCATCCAGGACCGGAAAGAGAACGCGACGCGCTTCGTCGTGCTCTCGAAGACGGACGCGCCCCCCACCGGCAGCGACCGGACGTCCCTCCTCTTCTCGACCCGCGACGAGCGCGGTGCGCTCCGCCGCGCGCTCGAGATCTTCGACGAGGAAGGCATCAATCTGTCGCGCATCGAGTCGCGTCCGCGGCCCGGCGAGCGGTGGCAGTACGTCTTCTTCACCGATCTCGAGGGCCATCGCCTCGATCCGAGCGTGACGCGTGCTCTCGCTCGCCTCGAGAGCAAATGCGACATGGTCCGGGTGCTCGGAAGCTATCCCCGTATCAAGTGACGGGTCGGCTCAGGGGGCGCCGATCGAGAGCAACTCGATGTCGAAGATCAGCGTCGCGTTCGGCGGGATCTTCGGCGGAGAACCGGAAGCTCCGTAGCCGAGCTCGGACGGGATGGTCAGCTTTCGCTTGCCGCCCTTCTTCATGCCGACCACGCCCTGGTCCCAGCCCTTGATGACCTGACCCGCGCCGAGGCCGAAGTCGAACGGCTCGTTGCGATCGAGCGAGCTGTCGAACTTGGTCCCGTCGGTCAGCGTGCCCGTGTAGTGCACGCTCACGTGGTCGCCGGTCTTCGCCGCGGGGCCGGTGCCGACCTTGATGTCTTCCTTGACGAGACCGGCCGGCGCCTTCGCCGGCTCGGCCGCGGAACCCGACGCCGAAGCCGATTCGGACGACGGAACCGGCACGATCACGCGCGACTCCGGCTCTTCCACCTTGCGCTGGCAGGCGACGCCCGTGGCAAACACGAGGCCGAAAACGAGGAACGCGTTCGATGAAGTCGAGAGGGCCGATTTCATGGGCACCCATGTAGCAAAGGGAGACGGTCCCTGGCTATCGCGTCGGGCAATCTTGCGGAGTAAGGTTCGCGTGTGGGCTCGCGTCGAACGTTCACCGCGGCGTTGATGAGCCTGTTCCTCGCGGTGCTCGTCGTCGGCGCCATCGCGGCTGGGCACCAGACGAAGACCGGGCCCGCGTCCTCCAGCATGCCGTCGGTCTCCGCTCTGCCGTCGAGCGCGCCCGCCCCGCGTTCCGCCGGGCGAGTGCCGATGGTCGACATGCACGTGCATCTGTCGCCGGGCGGCGTGCCGCGGCTCCTCGGTTTGATGAAGCGCTACGGCTTCGATCACATCGTGAATCTCTCGGGCGGTCATCCCCTCGGCAACCTGAAGGGCCAGCTCGCCGAGGCGCGCGCGTCGGGCGGCAAGATCACCGTCTTCAGCGGCTTCCCGTACGAGCAGGCCGAAGCGCCAGGTTACGGGCCGCGCATGGCGAAGATCATCCGCATCGGCCACGACATGGGAGCGAAAGGGCTCAAGATCTTCAAGGCGCTCGGCCTCGGCGTTCCGGGGCCCGACGGGAAGCTCCTCAAGGTCGACGACCCGGAGCTCGATCTGGCCTTCGAGACGGCCGGAGAGCTCAATATGCCGATCGCCATTCACTCCGGCGATCCGCGCGCGTTCTGGCAGCCGATCGACCTGAAGAACGAGCGCTACGCGGAGCTCACGGCGCACCCCGGATGGGCGCTCTACGGGCGCAAGGTTCCGTCGTTCGACGAGATCCTCTCGCAGCTCGAGCGGCGCATCGCGCGGCACCCGAAGACGACGTTCATCGCGGTGCACTTCGGCAACTGCGCGGAGGACGTCGAGCGCGTCGCGGCGATGATGCGCCGCTACCCGAACATGTACATCGATACCGCGGCGCGGATCCCCGAGATGGGGCGCCACTCACCCGAGAAGCTCCGCGCGTTCTTCGACGAGTTCCAGGACCGCATCGTGTACGGCTCGGACCTCGGCGTGGGACCGGAGCCCGAGCCACTGTTCCTCGGCTCGTCGGGACCGAACCCGCCGACGCCCGACGAGCAAGAGCTCTTCTTCAGCGCGACGCATCGCTTCTTCGAGACGGCGGATCGAGGCTTCGCCCATCCGACGCCGATCCAGGGGAGCTGGACCATCGACGGCATAGCGCTCCCCCGACCCGTGCTCGAAAAGGTCTACTACAAGAACGCGATGCGGCTCATCGGACTCGACAAGCTCTAGGAGTCTGTCGGGCAAAGCCCGACGGACTCCGTCGTGATGGTATCGTTCGAGGGGAGCGGGCTCCCCTCGAGCTCCCCAGCGGAGGTTAGAAAGGCAGCCAGGGCGTTGTTGCAAGCCCGGTGGGTCGGTACGATAGAAATCCCTTCGCCATTGCGCCCCAACGTATCTTCCATTCGCCCGCTGTCGATCGCTGATCGACCGCTTCCGATCCTCCTCACTCTTCTCAAAGAGGGGAGCTCGAGGGGAGCTTCGCTCCCCTCGAACGAGGACTATCACGACGGAGCGCTGTCGGGCTTTGCCCGACAGGCTCCTAGCGCCGGTGTAGCGATGCCGGCGGAGTTTGCCATGACGAGTTCGAAGCACGTTCCCCGGGAGCAATCATGAAACGCCGCATCGGCATCGTCGGCGGAGGCGTCTCCGGAATCGCCACGGCGTGGGGTCTCCATCATCACCCGGAGCTCTTCGACTTCGTCATCCTCGAGCAGAACGACCGGCTCGGCGGCAACGCGATGACCGTCGACATCCCGCAGAACGACGGCTCGAGCATCCCCGTCGACATCTCGGTGACGGCGTTCATTCCGTCCGTCTATCACCACTACGTCAAGCTGATGGAGCGGTTCGACATCGCGCAGGTGTCGACGCGTTTCAGCTATTCCGTTCACTACGACGATGGTGTCTACGCGCACGATTTCGACTCCAGGCTGAAGGCGGAGCTACAGCCGGACATCGACAAGTTTCAGGCACTGTTGAAGTTCCTGAAGCGGTTCAACGTGCTGAACTCGAGGCCGTCGATGCTGCTCGCGTCGACCAACCCGTTCAACTACGTCTCGATGGGGCAGATGCTCGATCGCTGGGGCATCTCGATGGCGTTCCGGGTGAAGATCCTGAAGCCTTTGTTCGTCAATTTCGTGCTCGCGACGGCGGTCTTCGACATGCCGGCGTCGATGTTCTCGCGCTATCTCGACTTCTTCGACATCGAGCGTGCGACGCCGATGGTGACCTGGGAGGGCGGCACCCGCCGCATCTACGAGAACCTGTCGAAGGACTTCCGCGACAAGATCCGCCTCTCGACGGCCGTGAAGCGCGTCGCCCGCGACGACGTCGGCGTGCTCGTGACCCTCGCGAACGGCGACACCGAGCGCTTCGACGAGGTCGTGCTCACCTGCAACGCGAACCAGGCGCTCATGATGCTCGCCGACCCGACGTCGTCCGAGCGGCGCGCGCTCGGACGCGTGCGCTACGAGAGCGAGCTACACAACCACGCCATAGTGCACACCGACGGCTCGATCCTCCCCGACGACGCGACGAAGATCGTCGACACCCGGAGCAACTACGTCCTTCATTACGGTGCGCGCCCCGACAACTACGAGATCACGTATCTCATGCACAACCAGCAGCCTTGGGCGAAGCGCTCCGACAAGCCGTGCCTGGTGACCTACAATCCGATCCAGAAGATCGACGAGTCGAAGATCGTGAAGCGCTGGTGGTTCCAGCACGTCATCCACGACGTGTTCCACACCGTCGTGCTCCTGAATCTCTTCCCGATGATGCAGGGCAGTAACCACACGTGGTACGCCGGCGCGCACACGACGGTGAACAGCCAGGAGCACTGCTTTCTCTCCGGGCTCGCCGTCGCGCGCCAGCTCGGCGCCGAGTACCCCTTCGCCGACGACCCCGACGCGAAGTCGTGGTTCAACTTCTACGGCCGCCTTACCCACGGCCTTCGCTTCAAGCCGGCGTGATCGGCCCCGCGACGACCCGCGGGTCGTCGCCTTCGTCGCGTGGCTCTACGACGTGATCGCGGGAAGGATCTCGCCGACCACGAACTCGTGGACGGTGGCGTGATCGTGGAGTGAGAGCTTCGCCTCGAGCGCCGGATCGCGGACCACGCGGGCGGCGTGCTCGGGTGCGAGCGGCTTGTGGAAGATGTTCGAGCGGGAGCAGAGGCGCGCGCCCGACTTCGCCGACGAGAGGACCAGCTCGAAGAGCCGGTGATTCGGCTCCGGATCGAGATAGGAGCAGATGTCGGAGATCGAGAAGGCGTCGAAGCCGCTCCGATCGGCGGCGAGTGCGTCGGTCACCGTCGTGGTCTGGATGTCGATCTTCGTCTCGCCGAGGGCGGCCTTGATCCGGTCGAACGTGTTCGCGTTCAGGTAGATCGGCAGGACGTCCTCGTAGACGTAGCGACCGTGGAGCACGAGCTGCAAGAACGAGTTCTCGCGGAGCAGGTTGTTCTTCAGGTGACGGTGCACGCGATCGTAGAGCACCTCGTGGAGGGGCGGCTTCGGCGGCAGGTTCCGGTAAAAGCCCGGGTCGCCCGAGAGGCGCGAGATGACGTGCTTGTTGCCGACCAGGTGAGCGACGCTCTTCCAGAACGGCGTCTCCCAGCGCGCCATCGCCAGCCGCTGCTCGTCGAGGTTACGCGCGTCGAGGAGGTTCTTGAGACCGAAGGGATGACCGAGCTTCAGCACCTTCGCGCCGACGCGAAGATACTTCTCCATTTTCCCCTGGAAGAGGATGCCGGCCCCGACGGCCTTCGGCTTGCCGTCGAAGAACCGCCTGGCTCCGAACGAGAGTTGCTCCCGCAGGTAGCGCTCGTAGATCGCGAGACGGTTGTTGGCCGCACGCACGCCGAGGAACCGCAGGTACGTGCCGTGATCGAGCTCGCGGACGGCGGCGATCTTCAGCTCGAGCAGCGCGTTCTGGGCGGGGTTCAGATCGACGCAGGTGATCGACTGCGGGCGGTCGATGAGGAGATTCAACACGCGACCGCCACCGGCCGTGACGGCGAAGACCCGCTTGCCCTCGAGCGGGCCGAACGCAGCGAGCTCCGAGCGCGTGTCTTCCTGGCACGCGGAGAAGAGGATCGACTCCTTGTTCCACGCGACGGATGCCGTTCCCGCGCCGGACTGTGTCGTGGTGGTGACGTTCATCGGGCGGGAGCCTACTCCCGGATCGGGGCTCCCGCGCCAGCGAATTTCACGAGCGAAAGCCGCTTCGCAGCGGAAAATTCAGTCGAACGCGAACCGACCCGATGAGATGAGCGACGACCCACCGTCCACGACCAGCGTCGTGGCCGTGATGTACGCGGCTGCGGGCGACACCAGGTAAAGGACCGCGTCGGCGATCTCGTCGATTTTCCCCCAGCGCCCGAGGGGAATGCCCTTCTTCATCTTCGCCTGCACGGCGGGATCCTCCGGCGCGAGCCGGCGCATGCCCTCGGTGTCCTCGGTCGGCCCGGGGACCACGGTGTTCACCCGGATGCCGGAGCCGCCCCACTCGAGGGCGAGATCGCGGGTCATCTTCTCGATGCCGGCCTTGGCGGCACCGACGTGGACCTGGAGCGCCGTGGGCACGAAGGCCTGCGGCGCCGAGATGCTGACGATGCTGCCGCCCTGCTTCGCGAGGTGCTCGAACGACGCGCGGCACACGTTGAACGTGCCGAGCAGGTCGATGCCGATGACCGCCTTGAAGCCGTTCGCGCTGAGCGTCGCCGCCGGCGAGAGGAAGTTCCCCGCCGCGGAGCAGACGACGATGTCGAGCCCGCCGAGCTCGCGCACGGTACGTTCGACGGACTTCTCGACGTCGGCGTATTCGCGGACGTCGGTGGGCTGCCCGATGGCGACGCCGCCCGCCGTCTTGATCTCGCCGGCGACGGCCTCGAGCATCTCGGGACGGCGACCGAGGAGCATCACCTTCGCCCCCTGGGCGGCGAGCCGCTTCGCGATGCCGGCTCCGATGCCGCTACCGCCGCCGGTCACGAGCGCCACGCGCCCTTCGAGGATGCCGTCACGGAAGATACTCGTCGTCATGTTCCTCAGTCGTCCAGCTCTCTGCCGGAGTTCAGAATGCCGTCGCGCGTGGCGGCGACGATCGCGTTCGCCTCTGCCCTGTCGAAGCCGAGGAGCTCGATGAGACGATCGAGCAGCGAGCGTTCCCGCACGCTCTCGACGCCGTCGGCCTGGATGAGCAGGGCGGCGTTCGAAAGCAGGAGCTCGCGGTGCTCGTCGTCGAGAGCGCCGAACGGAACGTCGTCCTCGAGGGTGCGCGGGGTGCGCGCATATTCGAGGATCTCGTCCTCTTCTTCGTCGGTGGCGTCGAAGCCGGCGAGCAGGCCCTGGATGACGCCGGTCTCCCCGTCGGCGAGGCGACCGTCGGCCCACGCTACCGCGACCAGGGATCGGAGGACGTCTTTCTCGCCCGGTGTCACGCCGGGACTATATCGGAATGCCGGCGCAGGCGGCCTCCGAATTCGGCTCACTCGTCGGAGAGCCAGTCGCGCCGCCGCAGGAACTCCCTGAGCTCGGAGTCGTCCTTCGAGAGCGGGCGCAGGTACTCGCCGAGTAGCTCCCTTTGCCAGAACTCGGGCGCAGCACGCGGCGCGAACCGGTATCGATAACGCAGCGCCCGGACGTAGCGCGGCGGGTGGCCGCGAAAGGGGTCTCGTGCGAGGAGCGCGGTCACGTCGGGGTTCTCGCGCAAGAGCTCGTAGACGAGCTTCAGGAACCAGGCGTCGTGCGCCGATTCGGCGAAGCCCGCGAACCACATCTGCCAGTCGAGACGATAGTGATAGGGGCTCGCGATGCAGTGAGGACGATACGGATTTCCCGGCTTGCACGGAAAGTCGTACTCCTCCCAGTGCGCGTTGCCGGCGAGCGCGTCGTCGCGGGTGCCCTCGAGGATGACCTCGTAGCGCTCTTTCCCGACGCTGCCGAACGCGCCGTAGGTGTTCACCAGGTTCAGTGGCTCGAAGCCCTGGTTCATGGCCTGCCCGGGCGACAGCATGTTCACGACCGGGAAGATGCTCAGGAACGCGATGACGGCGACGAGCACGCGGAGCGTGATCCGGCGCGCGAGTGACGGCGCGAGACCGTCGCCGAGCCGGGCGAGGCGTTCACGAACCCGGGCCCGGAGGCGCGACGGCAAGATGCGCTCGAACGCCGCGTCGTCGAAGGCGCTGAGCGCGACGACGATCGTGAGCCAGTTCAAGAACGCCAGATTACCACTGAGGATGAGGATCGTCTGGAACACGACGATCAGCGTCCCCGAGACGAGCCGCATGCGTCGCGTGCCGAAGAGCCCCCACGGCGCGACGAGCTCGACCAGGTGATTGAAGAGCGCACCCACCTTGTGCGCTGCGAGCGGGAGCGCGTGAAAATACGGGCTGAGCGGGTTCGGGCTCGGCTGGGTCTGATAGTGGTCGGCGAGGCACGTGAGCGCGAGCCAGCACGGATCGCCGCGCACCTTGATGAGCCCCGCGCCGAGCATCACGCGGAAGGTGAGCCACCGGAAGAGCCAGATCACGGCGACCGGCGGGAGGAGCGGCGAGCCCGTACGCAATCCGCGCGGCGGTGCGAGGAAGATCCCGAGGAACCCCGCCTCGATCATCAGGAGCTCCCAGCCGTAGCCGTAGAAGATCTGACCCGCGTGGACGAACGACGAGTAGACGACGCAGATCACCGCCATCGTCCACGCATTGGCGAACCCGGCGACGGCTAGGAGCGACAGCGCGAGACCGAGCAGACAGAGCGCGTGCATCACGCCGTCGCTGCTCGACACGAAGAGCAGCGACGGCAGCTCGAGGAACGCCTTGCCGCCGCCGAGCACGTCTCTCAGGCGCCCGAGGTATTGCGCGATCGGCAGGATGCCGTGGCTGCCGAGCAGCCCGTCCATCTGGCGGTAGAGCGACCAGAACGCGACGGCGTCGACGAAGCCGAGCCCGCGAAGGAGCACGCCGCGCGTGAGCCAGTGCTTCGACGAGTCGCGCCAGAAATGCGGGGTGACGAGGGGCGGCTCCGCCGCGTCGAGGCCGTCGTCCCCGCCGCTTCCGCCGTCTACTCCCACGACTTCGGTTCGGCGGACAGATCGGTCACGACGCCGAAGTGATCCGAGGGCCACACGTCGCCCTCGGCGCTGTCGTGCTTCGTCGCGAACGCGAGCCGGGTGCGGATCGGCTCGCCGCGGAGCTTCGAGTCGGGGCCGCGTACGTAGATGTAGTCGATGCGCCGTGGCGGTTCGTGCGCGAGCGCCGCGAAGCGGTTACGTCGATCGAACGTGTGCCCCGGTCCCCCGTCCCCGCCGTAAACCCAGGCGTCGGCGAAGTAGACGGACTGTCCGTTCATCGTCGCGAGCCCGCGCATGAAGCGCATCTCGTCGGAGTCGGGTTCGGCGTTGAAATCGCCCATGAGCACCGGCGGCAGGTGATCCCCGTCGTCGAGCGGAGCGAGCTCCTTGATGTGCTCGCAGATGGCGAGCACCTGCTTCACGCGCACGGAGCCGTGGTGGAGCTTCCAGTTCAGGTGAGTGACGAACACCGGCAGCTTGCCGCGCGGATGCTCGACGAGCGCATAGAGGAGCGATCTCGCCTCCCCCGTGTCGCGCCCAGGGAGCTCGAAGGTCTTCGTCTCGACGATGGGGTACTTCGTCGCGACGGCGTTGCCGAAGAGGAGCCCGCTGCCGTAATCCATCGCGGCGCCGTAGGCGATCTGCGGGTGTGTACCCGCGCCGATCGCGCTCGCCTGATCCGCGGTCGGGTCGTGGCTCGCGGTCGCGGGAGCGGTCCAGGCGCCGTTGGGCTCTGCGCCGGATGCGACCGTCCGGAGGACCTCCTGCAGGCCGAGCACGTCGGGGTCGAGCACGCGGAGCTGCTCCCGGATCATGCGCAGACGGTCGGGCCACGGCCCCGAGCGATTCCAGATATTCAGCGTCGCGACTCGCAGGTGGTTCGACGGCATGCGAAAGGTCCCTCCCCTCGATCCTACCCGGAAACGGTCTCACGGTGCCCATCCGGAAATGGGGCATCGAGCGCAACGACGAGGCCGGTCGGCTCAGAGCCCGAAAGCTCCGGACACGCCGAGCGAGAGCCCCGTACCCGACGTCGGAAAGAGCTCCAGCACCCGGAGGTCGACCAGCAGCCCCGCGCGCCGTCCGAAGGGAATGTAGAGCCCCGCTCCTGCTCCGGCGAAGCCCGCGCCGGCCTTCTGATACGTCGTGAGCGACTGCGTGGGCTTGTTGTCGAGCTGGCTCACCGGGGGCGGCACGGCGGTGTTCTCTTTGACGGTAACCTTGCCCTTGCCATCGAGCTCGGCGAGGCCGGCGGAGAGCTCGACGAACGTGCCCACCGCTCGGCTCGAGAAAGCGTGGTCGGAGAGCCAGTACGCGCCGTTCGCCTCGGCCGAGAACGAGAGGAACGAGTGCCCGCCGTCCGGCGTCGGCCCCTGACCGAGAAAGGCATAACCGAGCCGTGCTCCGGCGCTCACCTTGTCGGCGAGCCGGAACGTCGCAGCGAGCGTGATGCGCGACGCGGCGAGCGAGACGCCGCCGAGCTTGCCGCCTGAACCGGCGAGCGGGGTGCCGTGATACTGGCTCCCGGACGCCCGCGTGCACGTGTATCCGCCGCTGACCTGGCTTTGCTCCGTGCACACGTCGCTGCCCGAGACGAACGCGGCGTCCTCGATCAAGCCGAGCGAGAGCCACACCGCGGGGTCGCTCACGACGCTGGCGACGTCGGCCTTCGTGTCGTCGACCTTCTTCGGTCGCGGTGCGCGCTCGGGTTCGGGGACGGGCTTTTCGTCTGCTGGCGCGTCGTCGTCCGTCGCGTCGTCGAGGGTGACGTCCTGTTCCTTCACGTGATGCGCATCCGGGGCCGCGAGCGCCGTCGACGCGACGAAAGACAGCGCAGCCGCGATCCGCCGAGACGCCATCGTCAAAAACCGTCTCCGCCCGGCGGCGTGATGGCGGAAGCATCGGTGCAGGCGTTCATGTCGATCGTGCCGGAGATCCACGACGTGAGGCACTGGTAGGCGGAGTCGCCCTTCTTCATTCGCTGCCCGCCCTTGTGATCCTCCGCGTTCGTCCCCTTCGTGATGACGATGAAGTGCTCGATGCCCTGCCCGTGCGTCTGCACGATCGCGCTCAGCGCCTCCGGAGCGAGCCCGATGAACGACACGTAGTTCCTCGCGTATTCGTCGGCGGTCGTCGCTCCCGTCCCGGTGACGTCCTTCGCATCGGCGCGGACACCGTAGATCCCGTACATCCGCAGGTTCCGGTAGATGCTTCCGTGACAATCGAGCGTGCCGCATCGCACCTCGAGCGCGTCGCTGACGGGCGGAAACGTCGCCTCGTCGGGAGTCGACAGGGTCGTCGTCTGACTCGCCTTCGGGCCAGAGCAGCCGGCGACGAGAGCGGTGAGGAGCGCCGCGCTGCGCGAGAGCCCGCGCCGCAACGTTCGCTTCATGGTTTTTCGTTCGAATGAGCTCATGGGCACGAGGGGGACGGCGGGACGGCGAGCGGAACGGGAGATAGATAGACGTGACCCACCGATTCGGTGCCGGCTGGGTCGCCATGACACGCCGCACACGAACCCTCCCGGTAGATCGGCGAACCCATCGGCTGAGATACCGGTTGATCGGCGACCGTGCCGAAAAACACCTTCACCCAGACGGGATATGCCGGCCGGTAGTCGGAGCTCATCACGAAGAAATTGCCCGCGCAGTTGGTGGCGGTGTCGTACGTCTTGCCGTTTTGATCGATGAAATGCACCCGAGCGTCGGGCAGCGCATGGAGGCTCGTCGCATCCTGATACACCGTGCCCGCGAGCGAGAAGTCGGGGGCGCCGGGGCCGTCGCCGCCGTGGCAGGCGAGGCACGGCTGTCCTGGACGATGAAGCGGGCCCTTGGGGACGCCCGGCGCTTCTCCACCGAGCGAATCGACCAGGTGCGACCGGACTGGATCCGAGCTGCACGCCCACGTCGCCATCACGCTCACGACGAGAACGAGGTGCGCGCGAAGCAACATCAGAACTCCGCCTCCACCTGCAGGACACCGAGATAGCCCTGACGGCTCTCTATGTAGAGCGCGTCGCTGAAGACCGTGGTGAGCAGATCGGCCTGCGCGACGAGGCTCCACGCGGTGGCGCGCGCCGACGGCCCGACGTTCCATCGCGTGCCCACGCCGAAGGTGCCGGCCGAGAGTGGGCTCATCTCGCGATCCCCGGTGCGCCAGGTGGGCACCGAGCTCGGCGCTTCCCCGAGTACGGCGCTGTACGCGCGGCGCCAGAAGCTCACCCCGGTCTGGAAATGGCCGCGGAGATGCGCCCACATGAAGACGCGACGGCTCGCGTCGACCACGAAGCGCAGATCGGTGGTGCTCGCCTTGAGCCCCCAGTCGTCGACGTAGACGCGCTCGGTCAGGACGAGCGTCGAACCCGACAGCCGCTGAGCGACGCGAGCGCTGACCGCCACGCGGTTGCGACTGCCCGGCGTGTGCTCGACGGTGTGTGATTGCGCCGCGCGGACGACGGTGTCCACCGAGGCGCCCCGAGCGATCGTCGGCGCGATGTCGGGAGCGAACAGAGGGATGAAGCGGTACGGCTTCTCCTGATCGCCCCGCTCGAGGATCGCGTCGAGACTGAATGAAACCAGCGTGAGCGGATCGACGATGAGCTCGAGCGAGGCGTTCATCGAGTGCCGCGCGAGCTTCTCCGAGAACACGGAGAAGGGCGTCGATTTGCGCCCCGCCGTGTCGTGCGAATAGCTGTAACCAAAGCTCGGGTTCGCGGTCTTGTCGGCGAGTTCCAGGTTGACGATGCCGCCGCCCGTCCACGAGACGTAGTCCGGTTCGCGCGACACCGAGCCGGCCGCGGTCACCCCGACGTTGCCCGGCTTGTAACTGCCGCTCAGCGTCGCCGCGTTTCGTGTCTCGACCCAGTGCCCGCTCGCGGTCGAGACGATGTCGACCGACGCCGCCGAGACGATGTCGACGAGGTAGCTGCCACTCGCCGTCCACCCGGTTAGCGGGTTCGTGATCGTGCCCTCTACCGCGGGGGTGAAGACGTTCACCGAGTCGGTGTCGCTGTACGCCGAGAACTCGCCCTTCACCTTCACCACGGTGTCGCTCGGCGAGCCAGGCGACGTCGCCGGCGCCACCTGTTTTTCGGCGGTCGGAAGGCCCGCAGCCCCGTCGTGCCCGTGCGGATTTTCGTCGGCGCGAGCTTCGCGTGGCAGCATGACGGCGAGACCGGCGAACATCAGGAGCGTCGTTACGCTCAGTTGCATCCGCACCCGCTGGCAACGCCGAGCGTTCCGCCCATCGCGCCTTCCTGGATGGCATAGACGTGCTCGCGCGCCACGCTCGACGCATCCGAAGGAGACATCGTCGGGTGAGCGAGGCGGCCGCGCTCGTAAGCAGCGACCGTGGTGCAGCCGGATGCGACGGCGCAGAGTGAAAGAAGCGCGCCGATGCACAGCGCGCCCCTCAGCCCGACCCTAACGAGTGACATGTCGCCTCGATCCGTTCCGGCCCGGCATTTTGCCTCGTCCCTGTTCTCTCTGTCTCGCGGTAGATCTTGTATCGCGCGGCGCGATTTTTCGACCGAGTGCGGATGCGCACACGCAACTCCTGCACGCGGTGGACTGGTTCGAACGGAGTAGTAACCGCACTCGATGCGAGCAGGCATGTCGGGCTGCTCGAATACTGAGCGCGAATGTCTTCTTGCATGTGCTCATGGCACGCGCGACATTCGAAGCGGGGTCGACGGGAGAATTCGCCATGACGCTGCACCGCGCCAGATCGTTCACGTTCACGTTCGCAACGCTCACCGCGCTGGCCGCTGGAGCGTGCGGAGTCGCGGATTCCGATCCGACCTTCTGGACTCAGTCGAAGGATCTCGGCGGCACTCAGTTCCAGCTACCGTCGTCGACCGGGTCCGCCGGCGCGTCGGACGGTGCCGGCGGCGCAGGCGGCGCTCCGACCACCGGTGCGGCCGGGCAGACCGCGCCGGGGACCGGCAACGAGCCCGGCGAGGGAGCCGGGGGCTTCGTCGGCGGCGGGAGCGGAGGCGTTTTTCCGCAGGAAACGGGCGGCTTCGACACCGGCGCGGGCGGCTTCGACACCGGCGCGGGCGGCATGTTCGGGGCCGGTGGGGTGACGACCAGCGGGTCGGGCGGCACGACGAACGGCGCTGGCGGGCAGACGAACCCTACCGGGAACTCCGGCAAGTGCACCTTCACGTTCGACGTCACCACCGTCACCGCCAACGGCAGGTACGCGCCACGCAACGTCGGCGCGATCTGGATCACCGACTCCGCAAACAAGTTCGTGAAGACGCTTCAGCTCTGGGGGACGATCCGCCTGAGCAACGCCACCGCGTGGACCCAGTCGTCCGCGAGCAACCGGGTCGACGCCGTGAGTGGCGCGACCCGCAGCGGTCACGGCGCATTGAGCGCAAAGTGGGACTGCACCGACGTTTCGGAGAACGCGGTGATGGACGGCCAATACTCCGCCAATGTCACGTTCGCCGAGAGCGATGCGAATCCGTTCTTCGGAGGCACCGCCATCCAGACCTCGGTGAAGTTCCCCAAGGGACCGGGCGGCGCAGACACCAGCGGCACCGACGCCGCGAACTTCAAGTCGATGCACGTCGCGCTGAAGATCCCGTGACCGTCAGTCGTCGTCGTCGCGTTGCGTGTTGACGGCGTCGGCGACGAGGTAGAGCGGGCGGCGCTTCACCTCTTCGTAGATCCGGCCCACGTACTCGCCGAGGATGCCCGTCATCAAGAGCTGGGCGCTCGACGCGAGGGACACCGCGAGCATCACCGTCGTCCAGCCGGGGACGGCGAACTCGCCGGAGAGCTTCGCCCAGGCGACCCACATCGCGGTGACGATGCCGACCAAGCCGGCGACCAGCCCAAGATACGTCGCGAAGCGGAGCGGCACCGGCGAGAACGAGGTGATGGCGTCGATCGCGAAGCGCACCATCTTGCGCAAGGGGTAGTGGGTGACGCCCGCGTGTCGTCCGGCGCGGTCGTAGTAGACGGCGGTCTGACGGAACCCGATCCACGCCACCATGCCGCGCACGAAGCGGTGCGCCTCGCGGAGCGAGCGGAGCGCGATGACGACGCGCCGGCTCATCAGACGAAAATCGCCGGCGTCGACCGGGATCTTCACGCCGACCATCGAGTGCAGCGTCCGGTAGAACATGGACGCGGTGAAGCGCTTGAACCACGTCTCGTCGTGGCGCTTCCGGCGGACGCCGTACACGACCTCGAACCCGTCGCGGTAGCGCGCGAGCATCTCGCTCACGACCTCCGGCGGGTCCTGCAGATCGGCGTCCATGACCACGACGGCCTCCCCCGCGGCGTAGTCGAGCCCGGCGGTGATCGCGAGCTGATGACCGAAGTTCCGTGACAGGGAGACGAGCTTGAAACGCTCGTCGGACACGCAGAGCGCCGTGAGCAGCTCCCGCGAGCGATCCGTCGACCCATCGTCGATGAACACCACCTCCCACGTCACGCCGACCTGACCGAGAAACTCGATCACGCGGCGAGACAGCTCATCGATGACGGCCTCTTCGTTGAGGACCGGGATGACGATCGAGAGTACGGGCCGAGCCATGGCGCGCGGGAGCCTACGAAAAAACGGACGGGCGGTGAAGGACTCGCCTCCACCGCCCGCGCTGCCCCGGAAGCCGTGCTCCGGGTTACCTGCTCAGTAGCGGTACAGGTCCGTCTTGTACGGCCCCTCGACGTGGACGCCGAGGTACTCGGCCTGCTTGGTGCTGAGCTTGTCGAGCTTCACGCCGAGCTTGCCGAGGTGGAGACGCGCGACCTTCTCGTCGAGCTTCTTCGGGAGGAGATGCACGCCGGGGGCGAGCTTGTCGTTGAAGAGAGCGATCTGGGCGAGCACCTGGTTCGTGAAGCTCGTGCTCATCACGAAGCTCGGGTGGCCGGTGGCGCAGCCGAGGTTCACGAGCCGGCCGCGCGCGAGCACGATGAGCTTCTTGCCGTCGGGGAAGATGAAGTGATCGACCTGCGGCTTGATGTTCTCTTCCTTGATGCCCGGAGTGTTCTCCAGGTATCGCATGTCGATCTCCATGTCGAAGTGGCCGATGTTGCAGAGAATGGCCTCGTTCTTCATGGCGCGGAGGTGCTCTCCACGGACGACGTCGAGGCAGCCGGTCGCGGTGATGACGATGTCGGCCTGGGGCGCCGCCTCGTCCATCGTGACGACCTGGTAGCCCTCCATCGCCGCCTGGAGCGCGCAGATGGGGTCGACCTCGGTGACGAGGACGCGCGCGCCCTGTCCGCGGAGCGCCTGAGCGCAGCCCTTGCCGACGTCGCCGTAGCCGGCGACGACCGCGACCTTGCCGGCGAACATGACGTCGGTCGCGCGCTTGATGCCGTCGATGCCCGACTCACGGCAGCCGTACAGGTTGTCGAACTTGCTCTTCGTGACGGAGTCGTTGACGTTCATCGCGGGGCAGCGGAGCGAACCCTTGCGGAACATCTCGTAGAGGCGATGCACGCCGGTCGTCGTCTCTTCGCTGATGCCGCGGATGGGGTCGGTGCCCTCGAACATGAAGTGGTGCTTGTCGTGCACCACGGCGGTCAGATCGCCGCCGTCGTCGAGGATCATGTTCGGCGGCTTGCCGTTCTTGAATGCCTTGAGCTGACGCTCGATGCACTCGTAGTACTCGGCCTCGGTCTCGCCCTTCCAGGCGAACACCGGGACGCCGGCCTTGGCGATGGCGGCCGCGGCATGATCCTGCGTCGAGTAGATGTTGCAGGTCGTCCACGTGACCTCGGCGCCGAGCTTGACCAGCGTCTCGATGAGGACGGCGGTCTGGATCGTCATGTGGAGGCAGCCCGCGACCCGCGCGCCCTTGAGGGGCTGCTTCGCGCCGTACTCCTCGCGAAGCGACATGAGACCGGGCATCTCCGTCTCGGCGATCTCGATCTCTTTGCGGCCCCAGTCCGCGAGACCGATATCGGCGACGTGATAGGTACCGGCGTCCTCGGTGGGGACTGCCGTCTTCGACTTCGTGACCTTCGCTGCGGTGCTTTCGCTCATGATGCTTTCTTCCTTTCGTCTCCAGAAATCTTCGGCTTGGTTGCCGTGAGCACTAGCCACGGAACCCGCTCTGCCCGCCCGCGGCGCGACGCCGCCCAGAAGCCGGGGGGGATCTCTATCACCTTTGCCGCCGAAAGGCCGGCGTCGGTGGCGAACCCGACGAGCTCGCTCGGCTCGAACCCGAGCCACACGTCGGCCTGCGCCTCGCGCATCGACTCGTTCGTGTGTGAGCCGTAGTCGACGATGAGGAGCCGCCCGCCCGGCGCGAGCAGATCGGCGAGCGCGCGCACGGTGCGCCCCGGAACGGGGGCGTGGTGCAACATCCTGCCCGCGACGACGAGATCGGCGGCGCCGAGCGCGTGCTTTCTCACCGCGTCGCTGTCGATCTCGCCGCTGACGAACTCGACGTTGGCGTAGCCGCGCGCCGTCGTGCGACGGCGTGCGCGCTCGAGCCGCGCCTCGCTGCGGTCGACGGCCACGACGCGCTCGAAGAACGGCGCGACCGCCTCGAGCACGGTGCCGTCACCGGTGCCCGCGTCGACGAGCAGCCCCTGGCGCGGGATGGCTGCGCCGAGCGCGAAGAGATACGCCGCGAGATCTCCCGACTCGGGCTCGGCGTCGATGTGCTCGGACGCGAAGTATTCGCGCGACCGCGCGTCGCGCTCGCGGATGAGATCCGCGACGCGGCCGAGGCTCCCCTCGGCGTCGCAAAGGCGCCGCCCCTCGAGCAGCGCGTCGGCCACGACGGGGTCGGTCGCCGCACCCGCGGTGAGCCGGAGAAGCGTCCGCGTGCCGTCACGACGATCGGTCAGGAGACCGGCTTGCCGGAGGGGCGCCGCGTGCCGGGACACGTTGGGCTGAGTCTGATCGAGCACCTCGGCGAGCTCCCCCACCGAGAGCTCCGCCTCTTGAGAGAGCGCGAGCACCCGGAGCCGAACGGGGTCGGCGAGGAGTCGATAGAGATGCCAGCGCGGATCGCCGGCCACCGAAGTGGACATGACGAGAGACATTATATGCGTCTATTCGCATGAACGCAATGAGTCGCAAAATACAGTCCGATCAATGACTTAACGAAGCGCTTCGAACCATCCTCGAGCAGGGCTACCCGACGCCACCGAACGCGTCGCACGCAATTCAGCAGGGCACTTGCGGACTAGCTTCAGGATAGACTCCCCGGCCATGGACCGGTTTCGCCGCTTTGACGAAGCCTATTATCATCGCTTCTACGAAAACCCGCAGACCCGCGTGCACTCGGCGGACGAGCACGCGAACCTCGCGCAGTTCGTCTTCGCGTTCTCGCGCTGGAACAAGCTCGAGGTGAAGTCGGCGCTCGACATCGGCGCCGGCATCGGGCTCTGGCAGGATTACATCGCCAAGTACGAAAAGGGCGTCAAGTACACCGGCACCGAGGTGAGCCAGGCGATGAGCAAGAAGCGGGGCTACGAGCACCGCGACATCGCTCGATGGCGAGACCGTAAGAAATACGATCTCATCATCTGCCAGGGTGTCCTGCAGTACCTGCCGGATCCCGACGTTGCTCCCGCCGTGGCGAACATCGCAGCGATGGCGAAGGGCCTCGTCTACATGGAGATCACGACGCGCGCCGATCTTCGCGAGAACACCGATCGCGTGCGCACCGACTCGGACATCTTCGTGCGCAACGGCTCGTACTATCGCGGGCTGCTCGCGAAGCACCTGATAATCATCGGCGCCGGGCTCTACTGGCCGAAGGATCGCGAACCGCCGTTCTACGAGCTCGAAATCGGGGGCACGAAGTAGTGGCGGACACCGGTATCGTCCGGCGAGTGATCCTGCCCGTCGTGCTGCTCGGGCTGACCGCCGCGGGTCTTCTCAACACGTACGGCGACGCGACCGGCGTCGAGCAGCTCGCGGCGAAGGCCGCGTGCGGCGGGGAGATGTGCCCCGTGCAGATGCGCGAGTTCTCGCGCTCGCCGTTCTCGCACGAGTACGTGTTCGAGGTCGGCAAGGCTGGCACCCGCACCGAGGTGAAGTGCGCGCGCGGCGCCATCTTCTTCGGCGACTACGCCTGCGCGAAGAAGTAGCGCGCTAGTTCAGCGACGTCGTGCGCTCGCGGAGACGGCCGACGAGGCGGCGGATCTCGGCGACGTCGGACGCCTCGGGCTCGAGGGCCAGGTAGCGCGCCAGATCTTCTTCCGCGACGCGGGGTGAGCCGAGGCGCATCGCGATGAGACCGCGATCGCGGACGTCGGTGGCGGAGTCGGGGGAGAGCTCGAGGAGACGGCTCGTCACCACGAGGAGGCGCGAGAGCTCACCGCGGGCGGCGTACACGCCCTTCAGGTTCCCGAGCATCCGCGCCAGCACCGTCCGCGGGTTCGCCGGCGCGAGGAGTGAGCGCGACGATCGCTTGCTGTTCGGCCCTCGCTCGAGGAGCGACTCGAGGGTTCCGCGGCCGACGATGCGCCCGCCGCCGAACGGATCGATCATGAGCGGCTCCCCGGATTCCGTCTCGATCCGCACCAGGAAATGGCCGGGGAACCCGACGCCGCTGGCGGGAACGCCGGCGCGGCGAGCGACCTCCGTGTAGACGAGCGACAGCGTGATGGGGATCCCGAGGCGCCGGTCGAGCACCGTGTTCAGGTACGAGTTCCGCGGGTCGTAGTAGTCGTCCGCGTTGCCGCGGAACCCGCAGTCGCCGAAGAGCCGCTCCGAGAGCAACGTCGCCTGATCGGCGGCGTCCATGTCGTCGAGCCGGCCCAGCGGCGCGGCGATCTCGTCGATGCGCTGCTTCTCGTTCGCGAGGTCGAGGTTCGGAAACTCGTCCTTTGCGATGAGCAGGGCGCCCGTCAGTACGTCGATCCGGTCGTCGGGAAGCGCGGCTAGGGTCTCGAAATCCATCGCGGGGTCGTTAACGGTAACACCGCGGGCGAGGCAGCGCCCGCGTGTTCCCGGCCCGATCGCCCACAATCTTTGGAGCGTCGGTGTAGGCAGACCGCCAAATTCGCCGGGACGCGGACGCAAGTGGATTCTCGTTCAAATGATGCGAGATGCCTCGCTCCGAGGGCCTACTCGATCACCATGCGCCGCGCGCGTTCTAGGCGCCGGCAGAGCTCGAGCACGCTCGCGCGCCACAGTGGAAACTCGACGTCGCGCTCGTCCCAGTACTCGCGCAGCTCGGAGTGCGCTCCGAGGACACGGTGGACCTGACGCGCCGCGAGCTCGCGAAGGGGCTCGACCTGCGCGGGCGTGAGCCGGGAGATCGCTCGCAATGCGCCGGACGGCAATCCGGGTCGCGGCCCAGTCGATGCGCCCGCGACGATCTCGGCGGCCCCGAGGAGCGCGACGCACGTTCCTCGTTCGAGGTACCCCTCCTCGGCGACGGCGAGCGCGCTCTTCAGCGCTTCGAGCCCGCCCGTGGCCGCGTACCCCTCGAGCCACGCGAGGGCCCCGTCGTCGTCGAACGTCGCGATCCCTCGGGCGATGGCCTCCGCGCGGCGCGCTGACATGCCGCTCGGAGATATCACCCGACGGCGGGCTCGCTTTTGTACTTTCTTGCGTTAATCGCCCGCGGGTCGCGCGGGGCGACGGGCTCAGCGCACGCGGTTCGCGTGCCGGTACTCGGCGGGAGTGCAGCCGAGCCATCGCTTGAAGGCGCGGTAGAACGCGGTCTTCTGCGAGAAGCCGGCGCGACGCCCGATCTCGTCGATCGATAGCGCCGACTCTGCCAGGCAAGTGACGGCGATGTCGCGACGGATGTCGCTCAGGATGTTCGTGTAGCGGGCGCTGTGCTCTTGCTCGAGCTTGCGCCGGAGCGTCGCCGAGCTCATCCCGAGTCGCTTGGCGACGCGGGACTGATCGCCGAAGGACGTCGAAAGCTCTTCTCGTGCCACGGTCTTCACGCGGTCGATTAACGAGCGGCTCACCCGCCGGGTCGGCAGCATGGTCGCGGCCTGACGGAGGAGGAGCGTGTGCAGCACCGGGTCGGCGGAGGGAAACGGGACGTCGAGGCCGCTCGTGTGGAACACGAGCGCGTTCTCGCCCTGGGAGAAGTCCACCGGTAGACGGAAAGCGGCGGCGTACTCCCGCTCGTAGGACGGCGCGGTGTGCGCGAAGTGCACGCGCACGAGACCGGGGATCGGCGTCTCGCCGAACACGTTACGGAGCTCCATGACGAGCTTGCCGAGCGAGTTCTCGACGAACCACGAGTTCTGCGTGACGTCGGCGTGGAGCTCGCACGTGAGGAACGTCAGGCCGTCCTCGGAGCGAACCGAGAAGCGCAGCCCGTCGTGCAGGAGCGCGACGTGCTTCACGACCGTGTCGAGGAGCTCGCGCAGGTTCGCGCACGTCGCGTTGAGGTAGTCACCGATGCCATGGTCGCCCATGCGCCAGTAACCGAGGGCGCGGAGCGCGATCGCGTTCGTCCCGAGCACCCACGCGGAGCGCTCGAGCACCTCGAGCGACAGATCGTGGGGCAGACGAGCGTTCTCCGCCGCCAGCGTCTCCTCGGGCACGTCGTAGCGCGCGAGCAGGGCTCGGAGCGTTCGATTTCGCTCCTCCGCCGCGCCATGCCCTTGCGCTTCGAGAAGTCTGATGAATGGGGTCGATGTCGTTACGGCGACAGTCGCCCGCTCGGGAGCAAGCTCCACGGCTCTGGCCATCGAGTTAACAGCTTAGTGCAACTGGGTTACCCAGGATAGCCATAGAGCTCTAAGGCCAATAATTCGCGCCACAGGCAATCCTTTTGGCGCTCCTTTATTATCCAGCACCGTTCAGCAGTTTCATTAATACTGAAAGTTTCCGACTCTGCGGTGGCGCGACGATGCCGGGTGAAGACTGGTCGTGGGTCATTGAAGCTAGTCATGTTGGCGGTCGTCGTGTGTGTCACACACATCGAATGCAATCCCAGGCGCTCCGGCGCGGTGTCCTCCGTCGTGCCGCCGACGGCTTCGACGTGAACGGATGACCAGCTAAACCTCACTCGCAATTCGGACCCGTCGTGCGAAGCTCGCGCGCCCTCGGCGCAGGCGCGTCGAGCCAGCGACCCCAGTGAGTACAGCGCTCGTTCCCACGCCGACCGGCGATCTCGTCGTCCCCCATGCGCCACCGGACGGCGCTCCCAGCGTCCGGCTCAGTCTCGTCGTCCCGACGTACAACGAATCGAAGAATATCCCCGTGCTGGTCGGACAGCTCGAGGCGCTTCTCGGTCCGGTGCTCGGCGAATCGTACGAGATCATCGTCGTCGACGACGACAGCGCGGATCGCACCTGGGAGGTCGCTCTCGCGCTCGCGGAGACGCACCCACGGGTGCGCGTGGTGCGACGCGTGTCGGAGCGCGGGCTCAGCACCGCGGTCATCCGGGGCTGGCAGGTCGCCCGCGGCGAGGTCCTCGCCGTCATGGACGCGGATCTGCAGCACCCCGCAGAGGTGAACCTCGCGCTCCTGTCGGAGATCGATCGCGGCGCGGAGCTCGCCGCGGCGAGCCGGCACGTCGAGGGCGGCGGCGTGAGCGACTGGAGCCTCCTCAGACGGCTCCTGTCACGCGGCGCGCAGCTCCTCGGGCTCCTCGTCCTTCCGGGCGTGCTCGGCCGCCTCACCGATCCGATGAGCGGCTACTTCATGGTGCGCCGCTCGAAGCTCGCCGGCATAAAGCTCGATCCGCTCGGCTACAAGATCCTCATCGAGGTCGTGGCTCGCGCGAAGCCGGCGTGGATCGGCGAGGTCGGCTACGTCTTCCGCGAGCGCACCGAGGGGCAATCGAAGGTCACGTCGCGTCTTTACGTGCAGTACCTCGCGCACCTCGTGAAGCTCCGGATGGTCACCCTTCCGGACTCGGCGTTCTTCAAGTTCTGCGTCGTCGGCGCGAGCGGCGTGCTCGTCGACATGGGGCTGCTCTACGTCCTCAGTGACCCGGGGATGCTCGGCCTCGGCCTCACCCGCAGCAAGCTCGTCGCGGCAGAGACCGCCATCGTCAGCAACTTCGTCCTGAACGACCTGTGGACGTTCCGTCAAGCGTCGTTGTCGCACCCCGGAGGCCGGGAGCGCTTCCGGCGGTTCCTCGGGTTCAACGCGATCTGCTCGGCCGGCGTGTTCCTCAACGTGCTCCTTCTGAACCTCCTCTTCAACTACGGGCACCTGAACCGGTACTTCGCCAACGCGCTCGCCATCGTCGCCGTGACGGGATGGAACTACTGGCTGAACCGCAAGCTCAACTGGGCACCGGTCAAGGCAGTGGCCGGCGACGCGGACCGCTGAGTATTCGCGGCGTGGACGTTCGCTGAGCCGTCCGGACGAGGGTCCGCGACTACTCGGCGGACGACATGGCGAAGCTCTTTCGATCTGGGGTTTGTACGTTCCTTGGTCTCACCGCGTCGATGTGGGGACTCGGCTGCTCTTCCGACGGCGGAACGAGCGATTCACCGGGGGACACCGGCGGATCCGCAGGATTTGCCGGTAACGGCACGCTGAACGGAGGCGGAAACGGCAACGGCGTATCCGGTGCCGGCGCAGCGACGGGAAGCGGCGCAACGACGGGAAGCGGCGCGACGACCGGGGGCGGCGCGACGGCGAACGGAACCGGGAACGCGGCGAACGGAACCGGCGCGAGCGCTGGCTCTCCCGGCGCCGGAGCGACCGGCAGCGGCGTGGGCGGCACCGGCATCGGCGGCACCGGCACGACCGGCACCGCGGGAACGAGCGGCTCTTCCGGCGGAGCGACGTCCGGCGGCGCGACGGGCACCGCGGGAACGAGCGGCACCGGCGGCTCGAGCGGCGTGAACGACGCCATGCACGTCGAGAATCCGTACGACGGCGCGAAGGGTTACGTGAACCCCGAGTGGCAAGCGAAGGCGATGGCCGAGCCCGGGGGCAGCCGCGTCGCGAACACGCCGACCGCGGTGTGGCTCGATCGCATCGCGGCGATCGCGGGCACCACGACGAGCATGTCCAACGGCTCGATGGGCCTCCGCGATCATCTCGAGAAGGCGCTGTCCCAGGGCGCCGGGTACATCCAGTTCGTCGTGTACGATCTGCCGGGGCGCGACTGTGCGGCGCTCGCGTCGAACGGCGAGCTCGCCGCGACGGATCTGCCTCGCTACAAGTCGGACTACATCGACCCGATCGCCGCCATCGAGGGCGACGCGAAGTACAAGAGCATCCGGATCGTCAACATCGTCGAGCCCGACTCGCTCCCGAACCTGGTGACGAACACCAGCATCACCCAGTGCGCGACGATGAAGTCGAACGGCGGCTACGTGCAGGGCGTCGCCTACGCGCTCCAGAAACTCGGCGCGATCCCGAACGTGTACAACTATCTCGACGCGGGCCATCACGGCTGGCTCGGCTGGGACTCGAACATCGGTCCCTCGGCAGATCTCTTCGCCCAGGTCGCGAAGATGGCGGGCCTCTCGACGGTCACCGGCTTCATCACGAACACGGCGAACTACTCGACCCTCACCGAGGCATACTTCACGATCGACACCATGGTCGGCAGCACGCCGGTGAAGATGTCGAAGTGGGTCGATTTCAACAACTACGTGGACGAGTCGACGTACGCGCTCGGCCTCCGCACGAAGCTCATCGCAGACGGGTTCGATTCGAAGATCGGCATGCTCATCGACACGTCCCGCAACGGCTGGGGCGGCCCCAAGCGTCCCGCCGCGGCGAGCACGTCGACCGACATCGACACGTTCGTGAACGACTCCCGTCTCGATCGACGCATCCACGCCGGCAACTGGTGCAATCAATCCGGCGCGGGCCTCGGCGAACGGCCGAAGGCGAACCCCGCCGCCGGCATCCACGCCTACGTCTGGATCAAGCCGCCCGGCGAGTCCGACGGCGCGAGCATGCAGATCCAGAACAGCGACGGCAAAGGCTTCGACCGCATGTGCGATCCGACGTACACCGGCAACTCGCTCAACGGGAACAGTCTGAGCGGCGCGCTCGCGAACGCTCCCCTCGCCGGCTCCTGGTTCTCCGCCCAGTTCCAGGAACTGATGACGAACGCGTACCCAGCTCTCTAGCCGGATCGCGGGTCCGCGAAAAACAGCAGCTGCCACGCGCATGCCCCCGATGCAAGAATCGGGGAATGGAGCTGGTCGTCAATCCACCGATGCCGCCGATGCTCGCGAAACGGGTCGGCGCGCTGCCCGACGGCGCCGCGTGGACCTTCGAGCCGAAGTGGGACGGCTTTCGCACCGTCGTGTTCAAGGACGGCGACGAGCTGATGCTCCAGAGTCGCGACGAGAAGCCGCTGAACCGGTACTTTCCGGAACTCACGGCGCCTCTCGTCGCCGCGCTGCCCGAGCGGTGCGTCCTCGACGGCGAGATCGTCATCGCGCGAGGTGACGTGCTCGACTTCGAGGCGCTCCAGCTCCGCCTTCATCCGGCAGCGTCGCGCGTGAAGATGCTCTCCGAGCAGATCCCGGCGTCGGTCGTCTTCTTCGATCTGCTGTGCGAGGGGGACCGCGATCTGCGCGGGCTGCCGTTCGAGGAACGGCGCAAGCTCCTCGAAGCGACCCTGTCCGGCGCGGCGCCACCGGTCCACCTCACGCCGGCGACCGACGACCGTGCCATCGCCGAGGACTGGTTCCGGCGCTTCGAGGGCGCGGGCCTCGACGGCGTGATGGCCAAGCGAAACTCCGGCGTGTACGCGCCGAACAAGCGCGAGTGGCTCAAGGTGAAACACGAGCGCGAGTGCGACTGCGTCGTGGCCGGCTTTCGCTGGCACAAGAAGGGCGGCAAGACGCTGGTCGGCTCGTTACTCCTCGGCCTGTACGCCGACGACGGGAGCCTCTCGCACGTCGGGGTCTGCGCGAGCTTCAGCGACGTGAAGCGCAAGGAGCTCGTTGCGTTCCTCGAGCCGTATCGAGAGAACGCGCTCGAGGCGCACCCGTGGCGAAGCTGGGCCGCGGCGAGCACGGGCGAAGGCGGAGAGCACCGCATGCCCGGCGGCCAGAGCCGCTGGAGTCAGGGCAAGGATCTGTCGTGGGAGCCGATTCGGCCGGAGGTCGTCATCGAGGTCGCGTACGATCACATGGAGGGGACGCGGTTCCGGCACACCGCGCAGTTTCGACGCTTCCGCACCGACAAGCCGCCCGCGGAGTGCACCTTCGCGCAGCTCGAGGTGGTGCCACCCGAAGAAGTGAGCCGGATCTTCTCGGGCGATCGCTGACACTCACGTCTTCTTGCGGCGGATGGCGTTGCGCCACTCGCGCGTCGGATCGTCGTCGGGATCCGGCGTCTCTTGCGGCGGCCGCTCCGCTTCGGGGACGTGTCGGAGGTTCACGCGGATGCGCGTCCACGTCGAGGAGCGCCCGCGCATCGCGTCGATGAGCACGTCGTCGATGGCGAGCAGCGGCGCGACGCCGGGGTGCTTCTCTTTCCAGCGCTCGAGCCCGGCGAGCGCCGCGGCCTTGTCCGGCGAGTTGGCGACCGTCACGAGCGGCATCTTCTCGCGCGGCGTCTTCGCGGCACGCTTCGCCCGCGACGGCGCGACGCGTGCCCCCTCCCCCTCCATCTTCTTGTAGTGGGGCGGCCACGGCGCGTCACCGAGGCCGCTCGCGTCGTCACGTGCGGCTAGCTCGAAGAGCTTCTCGAGCGAGCCGGCGTGTGCGTCCATGTCGCTGGCCGGATCTCGCGATTCGCGGAGGCGCGCCGGCACGGTGAGCACCGTGAAATCCGCCGGGTCACAGTCGGCCACCTCGTCCCAGCGGAGCGGCGTCGACACGCGCGCGTCGGGCATCGGGCGGATCGAGTACGCGCTGCACGTCGTACGGTCCTTGGCGTTCTGGTTATAGTCGATGAAGACGCCGTGCCGCTCTTCCTTCCACCACTTCGACGTCGCGATGGTGGGGGCGCGTCGCTCTATCTCGCGTGAGAGCGCGAGCGCGGCGCGCCGCACCTCGGGGAACGTCCAGCGTGGTTCGATCCGGACGTTCACGTGCATGCCGCGCGAGCCGCTGGTCTTCGGAAATCCACGGAGGCCGAGCTCGTCGAGCAGCGCCTTCACCTCGAGCGTGACGCGACGAACGTCTTCCCACGGCACGCCGGGGCCCGGATCCAGATCGACGCGGAGCTCGTCAGGGTGCTCGAGGTTCGCCGAGCGCACGGGATGCGGATGTAGCTCGATGCACCCGAGGTTCACGATCCACGCGAGCCCTGCGACGTCGTCGACCACGGCCTCCTCGGCCGTGCGCCCGGACGGGAACGCGAGCGTCACCGTGCGAAGCCACTCCGGCCGCTTCTCGGGGGCACGCTTCTGATAGAAGGGCGCGCCCTCTGCGCCGTTGACGAAGCGCTTCAGCACGACGGGACGGTCGCGGATCCCGGCGAGTGCGCCCGCCGCGACGTCCACGTAGTACCGGACCACCTCGAGCTTCGACAGCTTCGTCTGTACCGAGAAGTACGGCTTCGATGGATGTGTGACGGACACGTCACGTCCGTGGAGCGAAAGCACCTCGGCAGGTTCGTCGCGAGCCACGCCGCAGCGTACGACGGATCGCGGCGCTCTGCTCGCGTCCCCGGCCGGTTGTACGAGGCGAGACGCCCGCGCTACCATGACGCATGCTTGGAGCTCACCTGGGTGCGAGGCACAGGTTCGCGGTGTTTCTGCTCGGGAGCGCGCTCGGGGCGTGTTCGGACGACGGCAAGGCCGTCGTACCCGACGCGGGCACGGGAACCGACGGCGGCTCAACCGCGTGCGGCCTCGACGAGACGCTGACGGCGCGGCGCACGTCCTGTGGCTTCCAGGCCGGTGCGCTCCCGGTCGACTCCCTCGGCGCCTGCGCGTCGAAGAAGAACCCCATCGAGCACATCGTCGTGCTCATGCAGGAAAATCGCTCCTTCGACCACTATTTCGGCCACCTCCCTGGTCACGGGCAGGACGACGTGGACGTGCCTCCGGCGAGCACGTCGAACCCCATCGGCGCGGTGGACGCCGGCGCCGACGCGGGAACGACCGCGCCATGGTTCCACCAGTCGACCTATTGCGTCGCCGACACCGATCACGGCTGGCCGGCGAGCCACGGCCAGTGGAATAGCGGCAAGAACGACGGCTTCGCGATGACGAACCGCATCGACTCCGATCCGTCGGGTTCACGCGCCCTCGGGTACTACGACGAGACGGACATCCCGTTCTACTACTCGCTCGCGTCGACGTTCGCGATCTCGGACCGGTACTTCTGCTCGGTGCTCGGGCCCACTTACCCGAACCGGATGTACCTCTACGCCGGGTCGTCGTTCGGCATCGTGACGACGGACACGAACACGCTGGCCCCGCCGGGCGTACCGAACCTCTTCAAGACGCTGAGCGAGAAGAACGTCACCTGGAAGGAGTACAAGTCGCAGATCGCCGCGACGCTCATCTTCCCGGATTTCGCGTCGGACCCCGCGCAGTCGGCTCACTACGTGGACATCACCGAGTTTGCGAAGGACGCCGCGGCGGGGACGCTCCCCTCGGTCGCCTTCGTCGATCCGATCTTCATCGAGAAGGCGTACACCGAGAACGACGAGCATCCCCCCGCCGACATCCAGCTCGGCGAAAAGTTCGTCTACGACCAGGTGCAGGCGCTCGTGCACAGTCCGGAATGGAAATCGTCGGCGCTCTTCATCACGTACGACGAGCACGGCGGTCTCTACGACCACGTCTCGCCGCCCGCGGCATGCGCCCCCGACGACACCCCGCCGCGGCTGAACCCCGAGCTCGGCAATTTCGACCGCCTCGGGTTCCGCGTGCCGCTGATGGTCGTCTCACCGTACGCGAAACGGCACTTCGTGAGCCACGTCGTGCACAGTCACACGTCGATCCTGCGCTTCATCGAGGCGAAGTTCGGGCTGCCGGCGCTCACGAATCGTGACGCGAACTCCGACGCGCTCTTCGACGTGTTCGACTTCGATTCCCCCGCAAACCTCGACGTTCCGATCCTGACCGAACCCTCGGTCCGCGATTCGGGGCTCGCCAGGTGCATGAGCGACTTCCCCTGATACGCTCGGGCGCATGCTCGACGCCTATGTCTGGACGACGCCCAACGGCGAGAAGCTACTCATCGCGCTCGAAGAGCTCGGTCTTCCGCACACCTTGAAGTGGGTGAACCTCGGGAAGGACGAGCAGAAGAAGCCCGAGTACCTCGCCGTCAATCCGAACAACAAGATCCCTGCCATCGTCGATCACGAAGGACCGGACGGCGCGCCGATCATCGTGTTCGAGTCCGGTGCTGTCCTGCTCTACCTCGCCGACAAGGCGAAGAAGCTCGTCGCAGCGAGTGGACGCGAGCGCTATCGCGCCCTCGAGTGGATGTTCTTCAACACCGGCGGAGCGCCGCTGATGGGGCAGCTCGGGTACTACAAGCTCCTCGCCAAGGAGAAAGATCCGCAGGCCATCGAGCGCTTCACGACCGAGACCGAGCGACAGTTTGGCGTGCTCGAGCGGCGCCTCGGCGAGAGCCGCTATCTCGTGAACGACGAGTTCTCGATCGCCGACGTCCAGAACTTCACCTGGCCCCGCGCCGCAAAGCTCCACATGGGCATCGAAGTCGGGCGGTACTCCAACGTGAGCCGCTGGCTCGACGAGATCGAAGCGCGCCCCACCGTGAAGCGTGCGCTCGCGCTGAAGCCAGGGTGAGGCCAAGGCGCTCCGCTCGCGTCAGGGCGGCGTCACCCTGGAACGGAATGTTGCAACCCGGGTCGCATACGATGGGTGAAGGCATTTTGCTGAGCCGCCAGAGCGACGATGGGCGAACCATGACTGGGTGAGCCGCTCTTTCGTTCGTGCCGGGCTGGGCCTCCTCGTCTGTGCCTCGTACACCGTCCTTGGAGGATGCTCGTCGGGTACGTCGAGCGCGGGGGACGGGGCGGGCGGAGCGGGCGCGTCCAGCGGTGGCGCGGGCGGAGCGGGCGCGTCCAGCGGCGGCGCTGGGACCAGCGGCGCGAGCGGCGGCACCTCGCCGGGTAACGGCGGCGGTCCCGGAAGCGGCGGGGCCATCGGAGGCACCGGCGCGAGCAACGGCGGGACCGCGAGCGGCGGCAGCGCGACCGTCCCCGACGCCGGAGCCGCGACGTGCGACCCCGGTGAGCCCACCGTGTGGGCGTCGAGTTGCCCGACGGCTCCAGCGACCATCTGCGTGGCCGGAACATGGACCGATCCCGGCTCCACGACGAACGACCCGCTGGTGTGCCAGAGCGATCACTTCGCCGTGCACGCACCCGAGGGCACCATCACCGCCGCCCAGTGCTCGGACGCCACGAGCACCCTCGAGACGATCGTGTGGCCGACGCTCTTCGGCTCCCCCATCTTCTTCCCGGAGCCGTACTGCTCGTCGGCGAAGAAGTACAAGGCGAGCATCGTCGTGCACAGCGATTCGGGGCTCACCGGCGGCGGCTGGGGCACGGGCTACATGGGCATGTGGATCGGCCCCGGCGCCACCGCCGATCACTGGGGCCTCGCTCACGAGTTCATGCACGCCGTGCAATCGACGACGAAGGGGCTCAGCTGCGGCGGTTCCTCGAACTACTGCGGCTGGATCTACGAGAGCCACGCGAACTGGCGCTCGCAGCAGCTCCCCGAATATCACACCACGAACGTCCACTGCTCGGAGATGCTCGCGAACGCGCCGCACCTCTATCTCGGCTCGACCCGTGATCGGTACTGCAACTGGCAGTTCATGGAGTTCCTGAAGGACAAGTACTGCTACTCCGCCGTCAACGACATCTGGACGGCGATGATGACGAGCTCGGATCCGTTCGACAACATCGCCTCGACGCGCGGCTGGACGCCGTCACAGCTGAACGACTTCTTCGGCGAGTGGGCGATGCACAACGTCACCTGGGATTACCAGGATCCGCCGCCCGAGAGCACCGCCGGGAAGAACCAGAGCGCGCTCTTCCGCTCGAACTACGGCACCGTCTCCGACACGTCGAAGCCGGAGCGAAGGCTCCGCACGACGCGGCTCGAGGCGCTCGACGCCGCGCAGAACCGCTACGTCGTTCCCGCGCTCCAGGCTCCGCAGCGCTACGGCTACGATATCGTCCGCCTCTATCCCGATCAGAACGCCACGAGCGTCACCGTCACGTTCCGCGGCGTCGTGCAGGACGCGGCGCATTCCGACTTCCGCTGGGGTCTCGTCGCGACGGACGCGGCGGTCACGACGCCTCGCTACAGCAAGCTCGCGCACGGCACCGACGGAACGGTCACGTTCTGCGTCTCGCCGGGCGAGTCGCTCTTCCTCGTCGTGACGGCCACGCCGTCGGTCGTCACCCACATCGACTGGGATCAGATCTATCCGACGCTTTACCGCTATCCGTACATGGTGCAGGTCGACGGCGCGAAGCCCGAGGGTTTCCAGGCGAACGCGCCCAATCCGTCGGCGAACGGGATGCGCTGGTCGAACGGCGGCGGCTGGGTCGCGACCGGAGCGACCGTGGCGCAAGGTGCTTACGTCGGTCCATTTGCCTCCGTTCTCGGCGGGACCGTCGGCGCGACGGCGCGCATCGAAGATCACGCGACCGTCGTCGCCGGTACCGTGACGAGCGGCACCGTCGGCGGTCTCACCGTCTTCGGCGGCGGCGCGACGCTGAACGGCACCGGCCGCGTCGCGCTCTCCTGGCCCTACGGCGTGGGCTGGTTCGAAAAGCCGCAAACCGTGTCCGGCTCGGCGACGCTCCTCGGCGATCTCGAGCTCCGTGGCGCGAACGAGTCGGAGTCGTCCGGGTCGTACTGCGGCTTCGTCGACGACACCGTGACGAACAACTGCACGACCCCGGACGTCACCGTCGCGCCACCGTACGCCTGGCGACCTTGAACGGCCGACGGCGGCTTCAGTCGTCAGGCTTGCGCAAGAGCCAGCCGCCGCCGCACTGACGCTCGCGGTACTCGGCGCGGTACTCGCTGCGCGCGTCCGCGACGAGCAGCTCGCACGGGTCGAACCAGTGCTCCGTCCTGACGACCGAGAGCGGCGCGACGGGCTCGCCTTCGAACTCCGGATTATCGGGACAGCGGGCATGCCAGAGCGCGAGCCGATCCGGCACCGTGTCGAACCAGAGCATCTCCTTCACGCCGCCGTTGCAGTTCGTCGCGACGACGAGGACGTCACCTCCGACCTCGGCGGTGGCAGCGCTCACGCGAACGACCACGTCGTGGTGAAACTCCCCCTGCTTCCAGTGCTCGAGGAGCTCGTACGCGCCCCAGCGACGGCGCACCTCTTCGAGCAGGCTCCCGAGGAGCAAATGTCGCGAGAGTTCCAGAACTATGCGCGATGCGTCCACGACTGCGTCGTAGCGCAGCCGGGACACGACGCAGGTCAGCTAACGGCGCCACCGCAGATATCTGGCTCCGCCAGCAGCGGAATCGCGCTCGCGGCAACGGGTCGCTCGTCGCTCACTGCATCGCTCGTCGCTCGTCGCTCGTCACGCATTGCATCGCTCGTCGCTCATCACGCACTGCTCGTCGCTCACCGCTGCACGATTTTTCTGGGGGGGGCTGAACGCAAAAATTGCCATGTACCTGCGGAGTACATCGCAAACTTTTCCGTGAGAATGGGCGTATGAAACGGACTGAGTGTGTTGCCGGCGGGCACATGCACTGCTGCGTCGCGCACGGCGTGGGCGGGCGGTTCCTAAGAGGTGCGCGCCGACGGGCGCGACGTGGATGCGGCCCAAAACCACGCGGACGGAAGCGGCGGGCGAGGGGTCAATTTGCGCACACGAATGTGGCGCTGCATTTCTGGGGGGCCGTGCAGCCGTCGTTGGTGAGGGGGTCGCAGGCTCGGCAGCGACCGGTGCCCCCGCCGTCGGCGTGCAGGCCGGAGCATACGACGTGGACCCCGTCGGTGCAGTCCCTGTCGTGGGCGCAGGTGGCGTCGGGGACGCACGCGCCGGTGCTCGTGCAGAGCGGCCCGGCCGCGGTCGGCGTCGCGACGCACTGGGCGTCGGTCGTGCACTTGGCGCAGACGCCAGCGACGCAGACCGGTGTGGCGGGCACGTCGCCGCAGCCGCCGCCGTCGTCACAGTCGACGCAGCTGTGCGCCGCCACGTTGCAGCGATCTAGCGGCGCCGCGCAGCCACCGGTCGCGTCGCAGTCGACGCAGGTGCTGGTCGTCAGGTCGCACTTGTCGAGCGGCGCCGCGCAGCCGCCAGTAGCGTCGCAGTCGACACAGGTGCTGGTCGTCAGGTTGCACTTGTCGAGCGGCGCCGTGCAGCCGCCGGTCGCGTCGCAGTCGATGCAGGTGCCGGTCGTCAGGTTGCACCTGTCGAGCGTCCCGGAGCACCCGCCCGTCGCGTTGCAGTCGATGCACTTCTGCGTCGCGACGTTGCACTTGTCGAACGTCCCCGAGCAGCCGGTGTCGTCCACGCAGTCGACGCAGGTCGCCGTCGCGGGATCACACGCGTTCAACGTCGCGTCGGTGCAGCCGGCGTTCGACGTCGGGTCGCAGGCCGCGCAGTGGCCCTTCAAGGTGCCCTTGGTGGCGCAGACCGTCGCTGCTTGCTTCACGCCACAGCGCGCGCTGCCCGTCGCGGCCGCGTCACAGCCGACGCAGGCGTTGCCCTCGCAGAGCGGCGCCGCCGGGTTCGTGCAGTCGGCGTCGGCGCGGCACTCGGCGCACGCCGTGCCGACGCAGAACCGCGACGTCCCGGTGCCGGTACACGGCGCGCCGGTGCCGCACTTGCACGCGCGCCCTGAGCAGGCGTTCGCGACGAGCGGGTCGCAGGCAGAAACGCCGCACGCGCCGCACTGGGAGACGGTGGTCGCG
The DNA here is from genome assembly GCA_036272055.1 of Polyangiaceae bacterium. Lineage (GTDB taxonomy): Bacteria > Myxococcota_A > Polyangia > Polyangiales > Polyangiaceae > DASZVB01. Next base: position 82,624 of record DATAZL010000053.1, read on the forward strand.
ACGCAGCCCGCGACGCCCGCGCTCTCGCAGCAGAGCTGGTTCGCGGTGCACCCACGCGAGGCGTTCGGGTCGCACGCGCCGCACTGGCCCTTCTGGGTGCCGGTGCGGATGCACGCGGGTTGACCGCCGGCCTTGAGCGCGCAGCGAAGATCGGAGACGAGGGCCACCCCGGAGCTCGCGTCACACGCGACGCAGGCGTTGTTGACGCAAAGAGGCGTCTTCGCGTTCTTGCAGTCGTTGTCACCGGCGCAGACCACGCAGCGCCCGGAGTTGGCGTCGCACACCGGGGTCGTGGGGTGACCCGCGCACTGGGTGTTGTTCGCGCACTGCTGGCACGAGTAGCCGCCGGTGGCGTCGCCGCGGCAGTCGGGCTTCGTCGGGTCGGTACAGCCGGCTTCGTTCGCCGGGTTACAGCTGCTGCAAACCTGGGTGACGCAGTACGGGAGCTTCGGTCCCGCGACGCACTCCGCGTTGCTCGCGCACGGACGGCACTGCGTCGTGGTCGCATCGCAGATGGGCGACGTCAGGGTCGAACAGTCCGTCGCGCTCACGCAGTGACCGCAGGCGCCGCCCGCCGTGCAGAGGAGCGGCGCCGGGCAGTTGTTGGGGGCCGTGGAGCACGCCTTGCACGTGAGCGTCGTGGCGTCGCAGATCGGTGTGTTGCCGCTGCAGCCGGCGCTCGCCTGCATCGGATCGCACGCGGCGCACTGTCCGCTCACGCAGCGCCCCTTGCCGTCTGTACGGCCCGCGCAGTCCGTCGAGTCGCGACAGCCCACACAGGCAATCGGCGGGCCCGCGTTGCAGAACTTTTCGGCGTCCTGGCCGGAGCAGACCCGCCCGCTCTTCTGCACACACTCGCAGCTCCGGCCGGAGCACTCCGAGGTCAGAGCGGCGGGACACGCGACGCCGCATTGCTCACATTCGCTCGGCGTCGTCTTGCGACAGGTGACGCCCTGACCGAGCGCGCAACAGAGCTCGTCGGCGGCGCATCCGACGTTGGTGGACACGTCGCATACCGGCGGCGTGACGTGGCCGGCGTCTTCCCCGCCCTGCCCGCCATGGCCGCCCGCGCCGCCCTCTCCGCCAGCGCCGCCCGCGCCCGTCCCGTTGCCGCCACTGGCGAGGCTCGCGTCGAACGACGCGTCGACTTCCGGCAGAAAGCCGCCTGCGCCGTCCGGCGCACCGCCCGCGGAGGTCGTTCCGCCGGCGGGTGTGCCGCCCATGGGGAACCCCCCACCCGCTCCCACGAAGCCGGCGGCGCCCGCGCCACCGAAGGCAGCGTCCGGAATACGACCCATGTCGTTCTTCGGGAGCTTGCTCGAATCGAAGTCGGCGATGACCTCGCAGGCCGTGAAGAGCGCGAAGAGCGCGAACACGAACGCCGCACGCAGAAGCCTAGAAGCGGACATAGCCGGTGACCCCTCCGCCGCTGCAGCCGAACGTCGGCGTGATGCCGAACGCTTGCTCGTCGCTCTTCTCGTCTCCGTTCGACGTGAAGAAGAGCACCGCGGCGGTGATCGCCGAAGCGGCGCTCACACCGAGCGCCACGTCCGCGATGAGCGCGTCGCGACGGCCGTCGTCGTAGAGCGATCGCGACGGCTTCTTCTGGTACTCGGAGTGCTTGTCGAGGGCGGCGACGCCGAAGCCGGTCATCACGCCGGCGCCGACGACCGTGCCGCCCACCGCGACCCAGAACGCCGGGGTGAGCCGATAGCCGGTGTCGTTCGACTCCGTCGGTTCCGGGGTCGTTGCCGCCGGGGGCGCCGACTCGACCGGCGTCGCCTTCTCGGCGAGCGTGAAATCGACGGTCGGGCGCGACGCGAACACGACGGTGAGCGTCTTGTCCGCCGTCTCGTGATCGGGGAGACGCGCGGAGAAGGTGTGATCGCCCGCGAAGACCTCGATGTCGGCCGGCGTCGTCTTGCCGGAGTCGGCTCCGTCCACCCAGATGGCCGCACCGGACGGCGTGGTCGTCACGGTGACGACGCCGGGCTTCTTCCGGATCTCGTCGATGCGCGTCTCGATCGGTGTGCGGTCAGCGGCGGTCTTCTTGTCGGTCAGGGAGCGCTGGAGCGTGTCGACGGCGCCGGGCCCGTCGCCGAGGCGCACCTTGCAGTCGGCTATCTTCAGAAGGACGGCGGCGTTCGGGAGCGTGCGGTAAGCCTCCTCGAAGTCGTGCTCGGCTTCGTCGACGTTCCCGGCGTCGAGCGCCTTCTCACCGGCGGCGTACAGGTTTCGCGCCTTGAGACGGAGCGCCGGGGACGGCACGGCAGCAAAGGCCGCGACCGTCAGCGACGTCACGCAGACCACGGTGCGCGCCAGAAGCAAGCAACGGCGTCCATCGAGAACCACCATTCGTGCGTGAGGCGTACATCAAACGCGGATGCGGCGCACGAGGGAACGAGAGTTCGCCGCGCGCGCCTGCCGGCCGGATAGCGCCGGACGCGGCGGCGCTGCCGTGATCACGGCGGAGTTGCAGTCGAATTCTTCGAGCGAGACGGGGGCTCTGGGCGGACCCCGGAACGCGCTCGAAGGTCGAGACGGATCGCACCGGCACCCTGGCGTCAGTTGATCGAGGCGCCCGCGAGGATCCAGTTCTTCACGAGGTCTTGTAGGTCGCCTGAAATGGGCTCTGACGTCGGCGGCATCCGGTCGCCGCACGACGGATTTCCCGCGAGCTTCTCGACGAGCAGGCTCTCTTCGGGCTTGCCGGGGACGACGCGGATCTTGCCGCTCGCGCCGCAGCCGCAGGTCTTCGACGGGCCGCCGTCGGCGCCGGGACACGTGCCGGACGCCGGGATGGCGACGAGGTTCGCGACAGCGGCGATCTGGCTCGAAAAGTCGAGGTTACCCTGCCGGCTCGAGCCGTGGCATTGCGCGTCGGCACAGGTCTTGGAGATGATCGCCTTGTAGACGTTGGTGAACGTCGGCGCACTGAGATCGGGGGGCGGCCCGGCATCGTAGTGCCGGCCGACGGCGGGGTCGTCGGGCAGCGCCAGCGCGTGCAGCTTGTCGTCAGAGTGACCGTAGTAATAAGTGAGGCCCGAGGGGACGTAGACGCGGCCGTCGCTCACGACGGGCGCTCCGATGATGCTGCCCGCGGTCTTGAAGTCGAAGAGTGTCGAGCCGTCGGTGGTGTCGATCGCCTCGAGGTGCGTCTCGGGGCCCACCAGTGCCATGCCGTTCACGAGCGTCATCGGCGCCCAGACCCACGCCGGAAGCTGGCGCTCCCAGACGATGTCGAGCGTTAGCGGGTCGAGCGCGAAGAGCACGGAAGTGGTCGCGCTGTCGCCGTTCGAGTCCTCGCTGTTGTCCCCGGTGCTCGCGGTCTGGTTGTTCACCGTGTAGACGTACTTTCCGTCCCACGCGAGCGCCTGGAAGATGCCACCGATGTAAGACGAGCCATTGCCGAACGCGCGCTTGGCGACCATCGACCCGTCGTCGCGGTCGAACACGTAGAGATCGCCGGACTTTTCCCCCGCGGCGACCAGGTGATGGCCGTCGTGATCGAACACGACGGGATTCGCGCCGAAATCGGCGTCGGGGCTCCGCGGATTGTTGACGGTGAAGACGTCGCCGCCCGTCGCTTGCACGTGCCATTTCACATCACCGGTGTTCATGTCGAGCGCGAAGAGGGAGTCGGAGTTCGGGCCGGGATCGCCGGTGTAGTTGTTGCCGGTCGCGGCGAACAGCGTCTGCCCTGCCGGATCGAGGGCGACGGTGCTCCAGACGGCGCAGCCGTTCTCACCATCGCCGGCGGTGTAGTGCTGCCACACGACGTCGCCGGTCTTCTTCTTCAGCGCGACGACGGAGCCCTTGAACGTCGCATTGTCGGTCGTGCCGAACTCCTCGTTCGACGAGATACCGATGTAGACGCGGTCGCCGTAAACGATCGGCGTCGAGTAGCCGGCGGAGCGCAGGTGCATCTCCACCTGCTTGCTCCAGATGACGTGCCCGTTGTCGGCGTCGAGGGCGTAGATGAAGCCGTTCGCGCCGTTGTCGATGTAGAGCACGCCGTCGTCGTACGTCGGCGAGGCGGACGTCCCGATCGCCGCTTCTTGCGTCCCGCTCTGTCGCCAGAGGGTCCGGCCCGAGTCGGCGTCGATCGCCGCGATGCCGGACGCCGCCGCGGTGAACACACGCTTGCCGACCACGGTCACGGTGCTGTTCAGCCCGAGCGGCAAGTTCCAGAGCTCGACGAGACTTCCGACGTTCTTCTTCGTGAGCTTCGACTCGTTCGTGTTCAGCCAGGTCGATTGCACGTCGTACGCCTGGCTCAACCACGCCGGGGCCGGACCCGCGTCGACGGTCGTGTCTATCTTGACGGCAACGTCCTTCGAGCACCCCGTCGAAAGAATCGTCAGAGCGAGCCACGCCGCGCCGGCGTTCAGTCCGTGGGATCTCATCTGCGCTTCCTACCCGAGCAAGATCGGTCGAGACGACCGATTGCCGATTCTTAATAGATTCCGGTGATCCGCGGAAGCGCTCACGGCGCAGCGGACACCGTACCGCCGACGGCCGAGACGAAATAGGTGATCCAACCCACCACTCGTCCCCGCTCAACATCAGATGGCCACTGCGAGTACGGGCGGCGAGGCGACCAGGAACACGGGTGCGCTGCGAGCTGTCTCCGACCCGTGGAGATGCTCATGGTTACTGTTCGCCCTCGCGGGCTGCACCGGGACGATTGGCGGATTGCCGGCGGGTGATCATGGAAACACACCGGGCGCCGGCAACGACGACGCGCCGAGCTACGGCGGAAGCACCGGCCAGAGCCCTGTAAATCCGCTCGGCGGCGCGCCGTCGGCGACGGCGCCCGCCGGCATGAGCAATGGCGGCACGGGCGCCGGGAGCATTGCCACGTCGACCGCGGCGTTCACGTGCGCGGCGCCGTCGGCTCCCGATCCGGGTCCCTCGCCGATGAGCCTGCTCTCACGTACGCAATACGTGAACACGCTGCAGGCGCTGTTCGGGACGTTGCCGGATCTCTCCGATGCCCTCGGTGCCGACACGAATTACCAGACGACCTTCGGGCTCGTTCAGCCCGACGTCGATCAGGTCGAGCTCGGCGGATTTCAGGCGGTCGCGGAGCTGGTCGGCGCCGCGGCGGTGAACGGCGCGAAGCTTTCGACCCTGGTCCCCTGCGCGTCGGGCATGGACCAGCGTCAGTGCGCCCAGAGCTTCGTGCAGAGGTTCGGCGCGCTCGCGTACCGCACGCCGGTGACGGACGCGGCGGACATCGCCCGGCACATGGCGCTCTACGACACGGGCGCGAAGGTGAGCCACGCCCACGGCATCGAGCTCGTGCTCCGCGGCATGCTCGAGTCTCCCCGCTTCCTCTATCGCGTCGAGATCGGAACGACGGAGAAGATCGGCACGAGCGCCGTGAAGCTCACGCCGTACGAGCTCGCGACGCGGCTCGCCTACGTCGTGTGGGATTCCCCGCCGGACGACGCACTCGTCGCCGCTGCCGCAGGCGGACAGCTCGCCACGAAGGACCAGGTCGCGTCGCAGCTCACGCGCCTGCTCGCGGACGCGAGGGGTAAGAATTTCGTCAATCGCTTCCTCGAGGGCCTGGTCCAGCTCTCCGGAGTCGCCGGCGTGGTGAAGGACACGACGCTCTATCCGCAGTGGAGCGCCGCGGGTTCGACGCTCCCCGCTTCGGTGACCGGACAGGCGCGCGCGTTCTTCACCGACGTGCTCACGAAGCAGGGCGGCAAGCTCGACTCGCTGCTCACCTCCGACACGGTGTTCGTGAACTCCGATCTCGCGCCCTTCTATGGCACGACCGCGAGCGGCAGCGCGTTCCAGCCGGTGACGGTCTCGAACGGCCAGGCCTCCGGGATGCTCACGCTCCCGGCGTTCCTCGCGCTCATGGCGAAACCCGATCAATCCTGGCCGATCTACCGGGGCAAGTTCGTGCGCGAGGCGCTCTTCTGCCAGGATCTGCCGCCGCCTCCGCCGAATATCCCGAAGCCGCCCGAGGTGCAGGCCGGCGTCTCGACGCGCGAACGGCTCGCCGAGCACGAGACCAATCCGTCGTGCAGCGGTTGCCACTCGCTGATGGACCCCATCGGGTTCGGCTTCGAGCATTACGACGCGATCGGGCGGTACCGCACCACCGACGGCAATCAGCCGGTCGACGCGACCGGCGATGTCGAGGGCGGTACCGACGTGGACGGCGACTTCGACGGCGTCGTTGCGCTCGCGAAGAAGCTCGCGAGCAGCGAGCAGGTCCGTCAATGCGTCGCGCGCCAGTGGTTTCGCTTCACGACGAGCCGGTACGAACAGGGCATGGACGGCTGCTCGATGAAGAGCATCGTCGACGCCTTCGAAACTGCCGGTTCGAGCCTGAACGCGCTCCCCCAGGCGCTCGTCGCGAGCGACGCATTCCTCTACCGACGTCCCGTCGACTTCAAGGATTCGCCATGAGCTCACGTCCGATCGACCATCGCACGACCTTCAGCCGTCGCCGGCTCCTGAGCGGCCTCGGCGCGCTCACAGTGGCTCTCACGAGCCCGATCTGGCGGCCCTCCACGGTGTTCGGCAAGGACGGCAGCACGAAGCCGCTCCGTCGCTTCATCGGCGTCTTCTCCGCGAACGGCACCATCGCGTCGGAGTTCTTCCCGAAGGGAACCGCGAGCGACACGCCGCTCGCCCCGGCCATGCTCGGACGGATCCTCGCGCCGCTCGCGGCGCACACGTCGCAGATGCTCGTCCTGAAGGGCGTCGACATGGTGTCGACGGTGTCCGACCAGCTCGGCAGCACGACGACGAAGCCGGGCGGACCGCACATGAAGGGCCCGGGCGCGATGCTCACCGGCGGCTCGCTCCTCGCCGGAAGCTTTTCCGGAGCTGGCGGCCCCGCCGGCTACGCCGACCGTATCTCGGTCGATCAGCTCATCGCGAACCGGCTCGGAAAGGGTACGGCGTTCCCGTCGCTCGAGTTCGGCGCGCGCGTCAGCGGCGGGGAGCCGCTCAACACGATCTCGTATCGCGGCGCGAACCAGCCGAACCCGCCGATCGACGACCCGGTGCAGATGTACACGCGGCTCTTCTCGAACGGCAACCTGTCGACGTCCCAGCTCGCGCAGCTCGTCGCCGACAGAAAGAGCGTCCTCGATTTCGTGCAGAGCGACATCGCGTCGTTGCAGCCGCGGTTGAACGCCGAGGATAGCGCGCGCCTCGACGCGCACCTGACGGGAATTCGCAGCATCGAGCAGCAGCTCACGAGCGCGACGTCGGTCTGCACCCCGCCGGCCAAGCCGTCGAAGTACGACGGCAACGACCAGGCGACCTTCGAGCCCATCTGCAAGGTCCAGATGGACATGATGCTGCTCGCGCACGTCTGCGGCATGACGAACGTCTCGACGTTCATGTTCGCGAACGCCGATAGCTGGCAATATTTCCCCTTCGCCGGCGTCGACGAGGAGCACCACGGCCTCTCGCACTCGAGCGACGACGATTCAGCGAGCGTCGAGAAGCTCGTGAAGATCAACGTGTGGCACGGCCAGCAGGTGAACTACATGCTCGACAAGCTCGCCGCCACGACGGAGTCGGACGGCTCGAACATGCTCGACAACACCCTTTTGCTCTGGGGCAACGAGCTCGGCGTCGGCAACACGCACGACTACAAGAACATCCCCTGGCTCCTCGCCGGAGGGTCGAGCTACTTCAAGATGGGCCGCTCACTCCAGTTCCAAGATCTGCCGCACAACAATCTGCTCGTCTCGGTCTGCAACGCGATGGGCTTCGACGACGTGACGACCTTCGGCATCCCCGGCGTCTGCACCGGTCCCCTCCCCGGCCTCACCGCCTGAGACGGCGTGCAACGGCGCGTCGCGACCGACGCGCCGTCGGTTCGTTCACGGCATCCCGACGTCCTTGCAGCCGATCTTCGAGCTGCTCACGCGGACGTCGTCGACCCACATGTCGGTGAGCGTCGGGCTCGGGTGAAACTCCCAGAGCCCGACCGTGACGTGATCGAACGTCGGCGACTGATGATTCGGGTGTTCCGACCCCGCAGCCTTCGCCGAGTCGCTCTCGAGCTCGGTGAGCTCCTTGTCGTCGACCCAGACCTTGCGGATCTCCGTCGCGGGGTTCGCGCCGTTCTCGAAGAGCTCGAGGCACGTCCAGCGCTCCGGCATCGCGTGGGTGTTCGCCCACGGCCCGAACTCGTAGGACGGTGAGCCGTAGAAGATCGAGTAACCGAGGAACTGTTTCTCGCCGCCGATGAGCCCCATGCCCGCTTGAACGTCGCCGAGTGCGTTCTTGCCGGAGCCGACGATGAAGCCCGTGTGAAAGTCGCCACCCGGCGCAGCGGGAAGATCCGGATGAAAGTATGCAAAGATGCGCGCGTAGAACGAGTTGTTCTTCGCGGGGAAAGTGACATTTTCGGCAAGCACGCCGTTGTTGATCTGGTCCGCGACGCCGTGGATGTGAACGGCGTACTTGCCGCCGTGTGCGTGCACGTCGTCGACGGTCAGCGTGACGCCATTCGACGGCTTCGGACTCTGCCAGCGCGCGGCGTCGATGTGCCCGCTCTCGAAGTCGTCACAGAGCTCGGTGCCCGCCGTCACGCACAGCGGCTTTGCCGGACCGGCGTCCTTGCCGGCCATGCCCGCGTCGGGCGCGCTGGCGTCGCGCGACGTCGTTCCACCGGCAGCGGGCGACGCGCCGATGCTTCCGCCGACGGCGGGTGGCGCGCCGATGCTTCCGCCGGCACTGGTTCCGCCGGCGGCGCTCTCGCCACCGGCCGCCAGCGGCATGCCGCCGGAACCCGTGACCATCGTGAGTCCGCCAGTGCCGGCGCTCGGCGTTCCGGCGCTTCCGCCCGCACCTTGCGCACGCGAATCGGCGTCGCCGTTGCTGCAACCGAGGACCACGAACGCCGTACCGAGTAGCTTGTACATCGTCGTTTAGTGGGACGACGACAGCACGAGGATCACCGCGATCAGCGCGGTTCGAGCGATACGCGCACGGCGAAGAGCCCTCCCACCGGCGATGGACGATACGTCGGGCCGCGTCCTTCCACGCGAAACTCGTTCGGCGGCGCGGACACCAGCGCCGCCGCGCCGAGCTCCCACGCGATGGGCCCGGTTCGCGCCGCGAGCGCGGCCTCGACGGGAAACGACAGATGTAGCTCATTGTGGCGTTCGTTCACGTCGAAGCCGCGCGCTTCCGCGCTGGCCACGCCGATGAACGCGCCCGTGCACGCGTCGAACCGCAGCGAATCGGAGCGAGCGACGTCCCAGCACGCGCGTACCGTGGCGGCGACGAGCGTCTCACGCGCTTCACCGGGCGCGAGCGTGAGCGTCTGCGGGAACGCCCAGAGCACGCCGAGTGCCGCACGGAACCGTTCCACGGAGACGCCCGCGTCGGCGAGCAACGCCGGAGCGACGGGACGGAGCACGCCGACGAGGGCCGCGCCGCCGACGGAAACGAACGGCGCGACGTGCAATCGTTTCACGGGCGGCCGCGGTGGCGCGACGATGACCACCGGTGAAGGCGCTGGAGGCAAAACGACGTCAGGCGGCTTTGCGTCGGAGTCGTCGAGCGTCTCCGCGAGGCCCGCGTCGAGGAGCACGGCGAGGGCGATCGCCGTCGCGTGCGCCAGCCCGTCGCAGTCCGGGTCGCGTGCACGCAGGTGTCGCACCGTCGCGCCGTCGCTCTCCGAGCGGATTGCCGCCGCGAACGTCTGACCGATGCGCGTGAACGTGACGCGATACGCCGTGCCGTCGTACGAGCCGGCTTGACCGACGAGCGCACCGACGCGCGCGACGAGCGCGTCGGTGTCCGGACACTCCTCCGCACCCGGCTCGCGCTCGACCGTGACGGGCAGCGACGGCGTCTCGGCCCGCGCAGCGTGCGCAAGCCCGAACAGCGCCAGCACGACGCCCGACGCGCCACGGAGAGAACGGGATTGCCAGCGCGACGGCGCTGCGTGGAGCGGCCGCGCCGGGCGGCCTCTCACCGTCATCCCGGTCGTCGTACCACCGTGCCCACCGCCCCGGGCAAGCGCGATCGGCCGAGAAAAACGCCTCACGCATTTGTGATCCGTAGCGGCTGACCCTCCCACTAATCGAAAGGTCGTGTGCCGACCCGTCCGACGGCGCGGCAATTCTCCTCCCACGCATGAATGCGCAACAACAGCCTTTTCGCGAGCTCTACCTCGCGAACTTCGACTTCGTATGGGGAGCCCTGCGAAGACTCGGGGTACGCGAGCACGACGCGCAGGACCTGACCCAGAAGGTCTTTCTCGTCGTGTATCTGAAGCTGCCGCAGTTCGAGAATCGGTCGTCGCTCCGGACCTGGATCTTCCGGATCTGCATCAACGCGGCGAGTGATTACCGTCGCTCCGCGCCCATCCGGCGTGAAGTCGTCACCGAGCCGGCCGAGATGGCGCACCTCTCCGGTTTCCAGGACGACTTGCACGAGCGCAGTGAAGCGCAGCGACGTCTCGCGCTGGCCGAGGCGATCGTCGAGAAGCTGCCCGAATCGCAACGACTCGTGTTCATCCTCTTCGAGCTCGAAGAGATGTCCGGCGTGGAGATCGCAAAGCTGCTCGGCATCTCGCTCGGGACGGTCCGTTCCCGGCTCCGGCTGGCGCGAGAGGTCTTCACGCGCGAGGCCAAGCGCATCATCGTTCACGAAGAGGCCCCGAGAAAGCAGGCGCTGAGATGAGCGATCCCGAACGCTTGCTCGACGACGACGGCGCGGATCCCGAGGTGCGCGAGCTCCTCCGGAGTCTCCGCGATCTCCGTCCGGAAGCGGGTACCGCAACGCGGAGCTGGGGACCGATGGCGGCACGCGTCGCGGCGCTCCCCGTGCTGGCCACGGCGACGAAGGCCGCCGCGACGGTGAGCCCCGTTGCCGAAGCCGCGAAGGTCGGCGGAGGCGGCGCCTGGAAGGCCCTGACATTCAAGCTCGCCGCCGGAGCTCTAATGACGGGTCTCGCCGGCGTCGGTGTCGTCAGAATCACGTATCCGCCGCGCATACCCGAGACGACACTCGCGCCGCCGGAGACGCCGCACGTCGCGCCGCGCACGGAGCTCCCGGTTCCCGTCGCACCGGTGACGGCACCGGTTCACGAGGCCCCGAGCGACGTCGTGCGCGCGCCGTCGCCCGTCCTGCGACGGAGCCAGCTCGACGAAGAAGCGTCGATGCTCGCGCGCGCACGCAGCGCACTTCGTCGCGGCGACCCCCACGCCGCGGCGGTGACGCTCCACCGGTTACAGAGCGCGTTCCCCGCGGGCGAGCTCGCCCAGGAACGTGAAGTGCTCTCCGTCGAGGTGCTCGCCGCGAACGGCGACACGGCCGCCGCGAAGCGACGGGCCCAGGCCTTCATCGCCGCTCACCCGAGGAGCCCCCACGACGCGAAGCTCGAACGGTTCGTCGAGGCGCCGTGAGCGCGCGGCGCGGCGTCGTGAGCGCGCGCCGCGGCGTCGTGAGCGCGCGCCGCGCCGTCATCGCGCTTGGCGTTCTCGCGGCGCTCGCGGGGTGCGAGCCGCGCATCACGACGATCGGCGCCGAGCACGACGCTCTCGATGCGACGCCGGACGCGCCCGCCACCACGGGTCGCTACCTCGAGGCCGAAGAGGGGACGCTCTCCGGCGGCTTCGTGGTGAGCGACGACAGGGCGGCTTCCGGTCGTCTCTTCATCCACTCCGAGACGGGCGAGAGCGCCGAGGACGCGCCGGGCAGCGCGCGCGCCCTGTACGACCTCGTCGCGACCGAAACGGGGATGTACCTGGTGTGGGGACGCATCCACGCGCAGGACATCTCCGTGAATCGCTTCTGGGTGCAGGTCGACGACGGGACGTTCTACAAGTGGCGCATCACGACGGGGGACATCTGGTACTGGGACGCCTTCCACGACAACGTCGACTACGGCGTGCCGATCGTGTTCGCGCTGTCCGCCGGCACCCATCGTCTCACCATCGCCAACTGCGTCGACGGCCCGGGGCTCGATCGCCTTTACTACGCGCCCGACCGCAGCCAGCCGCTCGGAAACGACACCGTATGTGACCCTCCGCACTCCATCGACGTCCAGGGCGCGTGCGAGCCGAGCTGTGGCAGCCGGGGTGGTCAGTGCGGCGGGCCGGCGTGCACGGATCTGCCTGCTTTCGCGACGTATGATTGCGCTGCGTGCTGCTTGCCCGACCAATGAGCTGCACGCGATTCGCATAAATTGCCGGTATCCGCGGAAGCGTGACGGCTCGCGGAGCGACGTACCGCCTACGGCCACGACGAAATAGGCGACCCAACCCACCATTCATCTCCACTCGCCTGGAGATGTCCGCGGGGAGTCATGCGGGCGATGCCCGGCAATGCGCACCGGAAACGACGGCGCTCGCAACGTGTCCGCTGGCGCTCGGGGATAACGCCGTCAACGACTCGCATCACCGAAAACGTCTCGTGAGAACGGTATGACGACGGGTGCGTCCCGTTGCGATTACAAACCTCATGAAGGGCAGCACCGTGCAACTCGCGAAGCTCGCGAAGCTCGTCCCGCGGCCAGGCCCGCTGGGCGCCGTTGCGCTCTTGCTGCTCGCCTCGCTCGTCGTTGCCGGTAGCTGGCTCCGCGCGCAAGATCACTTCGCGCCGCTCTTCGATCTGGCGCTGACCGAGATGCGCGTCCGCGACGTGGGCAGCGTGCACACGCCGCTCGTCGGCCTTCCGGGGCGGCTCGGCGGTGCCGCGAGTCATCCGGGGCCGCTCAGCTTCTACCTGCTCGCGCCGTTGTACCGGCTGCTCGGCGGTTCGTTCTGGGCACTCCGCATCTCCACGCTCGTGCTGCACGCGACGGCGATCGTGTCGTCACTGTTGATCGCGCGCCGGCGCGCCGGCACTCGCGGAATGCTCGGCGTCGGGGTGAGCCTCGCCCTGCTCGAGACGGGCTTCGGCCTGCTCATGCTCACCGAGCCGTGGAATCCGAATCTGCCGGTGCTCTGGTTTCTCGTCTTCATGCTCGCCGTGTGGTCCGTCGCCGACGACGACCCGTGGCTCTTGCCGGTCGCGGCCTTCGCCGGCTCGCTCTGCGCACAGACTCACATCCCTTACCTGGCCGTCTGCGGCGGATTGAGCCCCGTCGCCCTGCTCGCGTGGGGCGCCTCGTTCAGGCGAGCGAAGCAGCACGGCTCGCCGGTGAAGCGCTACCCGCGCTCGCTCCTGGTGGCGGTCATCACCGTCGCCGTCCTCTGGGCGCCGCCGCTCCTCGACGAGCTCCGGAATCAGCCGGGCAATCTGTCGCTCCTCTTCGACTACTTCGCCAACTCACCGGCGAAGCTCGTCGGCGTCACGGAGGCGATTCGTCTCGTCGTGGCCCACCTCGACGTCTGGCATCTGGTCGTCGATGGGACGAGACAACCCGGTGTGCTCGCAACGAGCGCGCTGCACGAGCATCTACCGGACGCCGAGCGGGGACTCGTCGTGCTGCTCGTGTGGGCCGCCTCGGCGATCCGCGCGTGGAAGGCGGGCGGCCGCGCGCTCGCTTCGCTGAACGTCGTGCTGGCGTCGGCGCTGGCGGTCGAGGTGATCGCGCTCAGCCGCATCATCGGCGACCCGTGGCACTACCTGCTCTTCTCGTGCTGGATCGTCGGCGCGTTGCTCTTCTTCGCAACCGTGTGGGGTCTCCTCGCGGCGCCGCGCGCAAGGGTCGCCGTCTCCGAGCGACGCTCGCTCTACGTCGTCCTCGCTGCCATCGCCGCCAGTGCGCTCCGGCTCTCGCTGTCCGTCGGCGGCATCGGCTCGAGCACGCCGGTCGCGTCCTTGCAGCTCGCAAACCTGGCCGCGCAGACCACGTCCGCCCTGCACGATCCGCGGTGGTACAAGGCCGACGCCACGTATCTGGTGACCTGGTTCGACCCTCTCTACGGCGGCGCGCAAGGCCTCGGCCTGCTCGACGCGATGGAACGGAGCGGGCTCAGAGTCCTCACCACGTCCGAGTACGGCCCGCTGGTACTGAGCCACCGCGTCGGAACCATCAAAGACGCGACGGCGCTCGTCATGCTCACCGGTGGGGACTGGGTCGCGGAAGCGGGACGCATCGGCGGAATCAAGCTCATCGCGTATTCCGATCCGCGTGACAGCGCCGGTCGAAAAGAGTTCGACGCCAGTCGCGAGGTGCTCGGTGCCGCGCTACGGAAACTCGGGCGCGACGACGTCGCCGACCGGCTCGGGCGAAGGCTCTCCGACGCAGCACTCGTCGAGGATCTTCATCCCTTCTTCAGACTGACTCTCACACGCATGCAAGAGCTCGGGATCGCTGCCGCCGTGTTCGTCTTGCCGTTGCCGCCACACGGCCAGCCCTCCGCCGCGAAAGCGGACGCTCGACGCGCCTCCGACGGCCTCTGAGACAGCGGCGCGTGAGCGGCGCGCTCACTTCCGCGACGGCGGTGGGATCTCGAAGACTTCGATGTCTAGCGCGTAGTCTTCTTCCGCGCCGACGACGGCGGTGAAGAGCAGATCGGCGAGCTCCGATGTCTGGCGCGCGGTCAGACCGCCCGGAAAGGAGAACGTCGCGAAGCTCTGCGCCGCCCAGTCGATGAGCGACAGAGCGGCCCACGCGGGCAGCTCGACCTTCTCGAGGAACGCCGACGGCTCTCCGTCGTACGGGTACGCGAAGTTCAGCTCACTGCGCGTGACCTGGACCCAGCGATCCGCATCGTCCTCGAGGGTGAACGTCGCACACCACTGTCTGCCCGCGGCGTCCATCTCGAACACCTCCTGGACGGACGGCTCGAGCTCGGCAACTTGGTCGGCACCCACGTTTACCTCTCTCAGTCTAACGGTGACCGGACTCCACGCAACGTCAGGGTGCGTCGCGGACGTCGCATCGCGCGCGCGACACACGTCGTCCGTGCATGTGCGCGCTGCAGAGTGTCGTTCACGAAGCCCGCGCCGCGCGAAGAGCCCTGACCGACCGCGCGAAGAGCCCTGACCGACGCCGGAGGCGCGCCCCGTCCTCGGCGCCCAGGGGCATCCAGCGCTCGTGGCGCCCAGGTTTCGCCGCTCCCCGAAGCGTCGGGGCCGCCCGTGCTGAACCCCCTTGCAATCACCGCACAAACGGCTAGGTTCTCGCCCGCTCGGGACCGGTACCCCCGGTATTCGAGCTGGTCATCGGGGCGTAGCGCAGCCTGGTAGCGCATCAGACTGGGGGTCTGAGGGTCGTCGGTTCGAATCCGGCCGCCCCGACCATTTGGGTGGCGAAGCCGACCGAAAACACCTGCGGCGGTGCCCCCTTCCGTCGCCGCCCGGAGGCGGCGCCGACTTCCCCCAACGCCGTGCTCGCGCTTGCCGCAACGGCAAGCGCTGCGCGCGGCGGGGGAAAGTGGGTGCGTCGCGACGAACCGCGGGCAGCGACGCGCAGAGACGCAGGGCCCAGCGACGTCGGGCGCCGAGACGCGGACGCTGCGACGGTTGGCGCCGCGAGCGACGGCGCGGTCCTTTGCCCGGCGTGCGGCCGGGCTTCGCCGTGGCGCACGCTCCGTGCGGCGCGCAGCGTGTGACAAGGTGAGTGGACGCTTGTGCGCATCACGGATCCTGCCGGGGGGCAAGGCCCGGCCGCACGCCGGGCAAAGGAGAACCTTGTCCAACGATCGCTATACGGCACGCCGCGCACTCACGCGCTCGGTCTCGCTCGCGGGCTCGCCCACGGTTGGGAGGGACGAGTGAGCTGTAAACGACGAACGAGCTTACGGAGCGAGCCAATCCTCGACGCGGAGACGCTTGATGCTGCCGTCGTTCAGATTGCCGTCGTTCGTGACCAGGATTGCGCCGTGTTCCAGTGCGGTGCACGCGATGATGAGATCGAAGTCGCTCTTCGGCAGTCCTCGCTTCTCGAGTTGCGCTCGCTCGGCGGCGTAGTGCTCGATTGTCACTCGCGTCATCGGAAGCACGGCGATTCGCGCGGCAAGTCTGTCTACTCGATCACGATTCCCCTTCGGACGCGCGGACTTTTCGGCTCCGAACAGGAGCTCCGCGAGCACCATCAGAGGCAGACCGAGATCGGCGGGCTTGATTGTCTTGAGCCGCGCCAAGACTCGGTCGTCGTTTCGCAGCCAGAGTGCGACGATGTTCGTGTCGAGAACGTACTTCACCGGTCGAAATCGGGCACCACGCGGTTCGTCTTCTGTCGGACGTTCTGCCAGAGTTTGGCGAACTCCTCGTCCGATTCGCCCTCCCACGGCCCGAGGTCGACCAGCAACTCGGCGGCAGATGTTTCGTCGACGGAACCCGCCGCTTCGTTGACCGAGGGGGCAATCCGCATCTCGACGGTCAGGTCATCGACGCGAGCGACCACCGACTGACTCGGATCGAGCTTCAAGGCGCGAACGGCCTCGTCGAGGCGAAGTGGCTGACTCACGGCACGTAGCTTACTGCATTCCGCCGTGAGGCGCCGTCACCGGACCGGCTGCTCGCGTGCCCTGGCGGAATACGTCGAAGTTCGCGTTGGCGCTGCCGGATCCGACAGCGCTTATCTCGCGCTCGCGGGGCTCCCCCTCAGACTGGGGGTCTGAGGGTCGTCGGTTCTAAGGCCGCCCCGATCATTTAGCTGCCCCCTTCCGTCGCCGCCCGGAGGCGGCGCCGACTTCCCCCAACGCCGTGCTCGCGCTTGCCGCAACGGCACGCGCTGCGCGCGGCGGGGGAAAGTGGGTGCGTCGCGACGAACCGCGGGCAGCGACGCGCAGAGACGCAGGGCCCAGCGACGTCGGGCGAAGGACCACGCGGACGCTGCGACGCGGCCCCGCGACCGACGGCGTGGTCCTTCGCCCGGCGTGCGGCCGGACTTCGCCGTGGCGCACGCTCCGTGCCGCACGCGGCGTGTGACAATGTGAGTGGACGCTTGCGCGCGTCACGGATCCTGCGCCGGGGGGCTACGCCCAGCCGCACGCCGGGCAAAGGAGAACCTTGTCCAACGATCGCTATACGGCACGCCGCGCACTCACGCGCTCGGTCTCGCTCGCGGGCTCGCCCGTTCGCATCGGGCGGATCCAAGAACAGGGGCGCACAAGCCCCTTGCCGGCGGATTCCGGCGCCATGGCGAAAGCGGCTGGAACCGCGGCGATTGGATCGGGCGATCGCGTGAGCCGGCTCGGTCAGGGTGGATGACGCACCCGTGGTAAGTTGGGCCATGGTGGATATCGCACCCCGCATCGTGGTCGACGAGGGCGTACATTCCGGCCGTCCTGTGATCAAGGGCACGCGCGTGCCGGTTGACGTAGTGCTGGGCCAGCTTGCAGCTGGACTCACCCCGCAAGACGTAGCCGACGCATATCGGGTGACTACAGAAGACGTGCTCGCGGCCCTCGCCTACGCAGCGAAGACTCTCGGCAACGAAGACGTCCGCGCCACTGGATGAATGGCGCGGGTCTCAGCCCCTGACCAGCGTCACGCGACCGGGCCGTCGAGGAGGCGGCGTATCACGTCGAGGAGGCTGTCGGGGTCGTATGGCTTGCGGAGAAACTCGACGTCGAAGTCGCGGCTCAACTCCGCCAGGTTCTCGCCGGCAGCGTAGCCACTCGCGAGGACGATCGGAATGCCGGGGCGGAGTTCACGGAGCCGCTGGACCACGTCTCGGCAAGACATGCCGGGCATGACGACGTCGAGAACGACCAGGTCGAACTCCTGGTCCTCGGCGCGCTTGCAGGCAGCGTCGCCGCTCTCGACCGCGATGACTTCGTAGTTACCCCGAGAAGAGAGGATGCGCTGAGCGACTTCACGAACGGCCGGATCGTCTTCCGCAAGGAGGATACGTTCGACCCCATCTTTGTTCGGGATCCGGACGACGCGCTTCGCGGCGACCTCGGGCGTGAGCCGGTGGGTCGCCTCCAGGTACACGTTGAAGGTCGTTCCGGCGCCCGGTTCGCTGTGGCACTGGAGGACGCCGCGGTGCTGGCGGACGATGCCGTAGGACACGGCGAGCCCGAGCCCCGTTCCCGTCAGCGGTCCTTTCGTCGTGAAGAACGGCTCGAAAATCCGGTCCATGACTTCATGGGGCATGCCGACCCCCGTGTCCACGAAGGAGACGAGGACGTAGTCGCCACCCCTCGTCCATGGGTGAGTCCGTGCGAACGCGCTGTTCAAGGCGACCTGCTCCGTGCGGATCGTGAAGCGCCCCCCCGCCGGCATCGCATCGCGTGCGTTGATGCAGATGTTCATGAACACCTGGTCGAGCTGCGATTGATCCGCCACGATGATCGGCAGATCGACGCTAGGCGCGAACGTGAGCTCGATGGTCTCGGGGAAGACGCGCCGCACGAGGTCGAGCAAACTCCTCAGACGAGAGTTGACGTCCGTCGGTTCGAGTCGGAGGTCCTGGTCGCGACTCATGGCGAGGAGCTGGCGCGTCAGCTGAGACGCCCGGTCACCCGCATCGATCACCGCGTCGATATCCGCGCGCATCGTGGGATCCGTGAGTGACGCGCGAACGAGGCCCGCTCCGGAGAGTATGACCGTGAGCAGGTTGTTGAAGTCGTGCGCGATGCCACCAGCGAGCATGCCGAGACTCTCGAGCTTCTGGCTCTGTGCCAGGCGCCGCTCCAGTTCCTGGCGTTCGTTGTCGGCGCGCAACCGCGCCTCGATGAAGCGAATGCGACCTGCTGCGACCGAAATCTGGCTCGCCATCCCGACGAGATAGTCGAGCTGGGTCGACGTCGGCGCCCGGCAGCCCTCGTCGCCGAACGTTCCGAGGCCGAAGACTCCGAGTGGCTTGTCCAGAAGCCTGAGCGGTATCTTGATGAGCGTGCGATTCTGCAGCGTCTCGACCATCTGCTTGTTCGTACGAGGGTCGGTACGAGCATCCTCGATGACGATGGGCACGTCGCTTCGCACCACCTCTTCGAGGAAAAGGTCACCCGTAACGGTGAGCACCGGCGCGACTTTCCAGACCTCCGCGTGCTTCTCGCCCGAGTACTCGATCAGATGGAGCTCGTGTGGATTCTCCTCGTCCGCGACCATGAACCAGACGTGCTCGTAGCCGACCGCGGCGCGCACCTCCTCGCGCGCGACGACGAGGAGCTCGGAGAACGTGGCCGCCGGAAGCAGCTTGCGCGCGAACGCAAGCAATCCCTGAGAAGCTCCAGCCGACAAACCCCGCAGTCTATCCGGCGCCCGACCTGAACGGCAACACGCGGACAAGACGGGCTATCGGCGTCCGTTAATGACGGCGCAGATCCGCGGGGAAAACCACGGACGACGTGGCGGCCGTCACCCTCGGCATCAGCTACCGACCGGCTGCACGCTCCAACAAATTGCAACGCGCCCCGAGTGACAGCTCGGGGCGCAAGCGAATCGTTCGGTCGTCGTGACGCTACTCAGTAGCGCCGACCGCCACCACCGCCACCACCGCCACCGGAACGCGCGGGCCGCTCCTGGGCTTCGTTGACCTTCAGCGCGCGGCCGTCCAGCATCGTACCGTTGAGCTGAGCGATCGCAGCATTCGCCGCGGAGGCGTCTGACATGGTGACGAATGCGAAGCCGCGGGGCTGGCCACTCTCGCGATCGGTGGGAATTGCCACCTCTTTGACCTGACCGACAGCGGAAAACGCCGCTTCGAGGTCCGCCTGAGCGGTGTTGTACGAGAGATTGCCTACATAAAGACGGTTGCTCACTTGTTTACTTTCGGGGCTTTCTTACGAGGAGGACAGGCGCGACACTTGAAGAAGCCCGAAAAGGGACGAGTGGAGCGACATTCTCGCTTCGAACGGGTTCTCGGAGCGAGAACCCTGCAAATTCGAAACGATTCACGTGATATCACCCGAATGAGACTGCTGCGGCGCGTCCGGAAGGAAGCGCGTCGCAACGAGGCGACGTCACGGGTCGACGCGTAAGTAGGTCGTTCATGGGCGAGACGCAAGGCCCGCCCGTGAAGATTCGCACAAAGTCCCGGAGCTCGAGGCAGGGCTGCGCCAACGTGGCGTGCGGCCCAGAGGAGCTCAGTTGAGCGTCCGCAGCCTGGCGAGTGCCTGCAGCGCCATCTGGTCGCCTGGATGAAGTTCGAGCGCGCGCTCGAACTCGCCGATCGCGCGAGACACTTTTCCCGTCGATGCGTAGATACGCCCGAGGTTCAGGTGCGGGAAGTGCCGGGGCTCGTATCTCTTCGCTCGCTGAGCTTGCTCGAGCCACGGGATCGCGGCCTCGAGCTCGCCCTTCTCGATGAGGTAGACACCGATGTCGTTGTATGGGTTCCCGAAATCGGGGTCGACCTCGATGGCTTGCTTGCACTCGCGGATGGCGCCGTCGACGTCTCCCTGCCACGAGAGGGCCCAACCGAGGAAGGTGTGGGCTTCCGCCGTCGGGAATGTCGCGAGCGACTCGCGATAGAGCCGGATTGCTTCCGGTAGTTCGCGCCGCGTCTGGAAGCCCTGGCCTTGCTCCCACAAGCGAATCGCTTCTGCGCGCAGCGTCGATGAATTGTTCAGAGTCGTCGTCTACCGCCGTGGTCGCCGGAAGTGAAGCGGTCTCAAGGAACCGTGTAGAGCACCTCTCCCTTGGCGATGGTGCTCGCAGGCAGCAGCGGTCGATCGTCGTCGTCACCGTCGTCACCGTCGTCACCGTCTTCGCACGAGTCGTCCTCGATGCCTTCGTCCATGTACTGTGGCGGCGTGTTCCCGACCGACTCGACGAGGACTGGTTCGACCAGGACTGGACCGTCTGTCGTGACGGCGATGACCTCCACGCGGTGGCGGAGCTCGTCGCCGAAGTCGACGAGATAGGCACGCCGGACGCCGTTAGCTGTGGTTCTCTTGGCCGACAGTCGGCGAACCAGCACATCGTTCGCACTTCATCTCCTCACCTCTTCACTCGCTTCGCCGGCACCGTCTCAACCGGAAATGCGTCGCGGAACATCACGCGGAGGGGCGCTGCGCGCCGAGCGCCGCGCTCGCCCAGCCGTACTAGACTCCCGCCATGGCCGCGCACGTGAACGTCCTCTACTCGGAGCCTGACCGCTCTCGGTCGTTCGAAGCTACTGACACGGAGGAGTTCGATCGGCTGGCGTTCGCGATCCAGGTTATTCGCGTGCTTCGTCCTCGGAAGCTGAGCGTCGCGGTGTATCGGCGCTACGCGGAGCTGAGGATCGAGTGCGTGCGGGATCTTCGCGGCGGGGACGGGGCGCGATGGGCGATGGTGGGGATACCGTCGCGCGCTAGTCGGGCGCAGATCGCTCACGCGCTGGCGGATCTCGCCGGTGTCGCGGACATCCCTTACGCGATCGATGTGCTCGTGAATCGGGCGCTTGCACCGGCGTGATCAGTCCGGCGGTGTCGCGGGACTAACTCGAAACACCTCTGCGCTTGCCCGTTGAGACAATGCAGTCGCTCGCTCGATCGGACAGCGCGTGCTGGTGGCGTCATCAGCGACGAATCGACGCCCGGACGTTGGGTCGCGTGATACCAAGGTGCCTCCAACAGGGAGGTTCCAATGGCTGCACGCCGTGCGCTCGCGTCCATCATTTCCGTCGCTGCTCTTGCGTCTCTGACCGGCTGCTCCGGCGCGCCCTCGCAGGGCGATGCCGTCGGCGTCGCTGCAAGCACGCTCACTCGTAACGACGTCACGTTCGACGTGAAGGTGCGTGGCACCGGAACGGTGTCCATCCACGCGAGCGTCTTCGTCAACGACAAGGCGAGTGGTCTGATCGATGTGCTCGCGGTTCACGGTCTCGCCGAGACGGGGTACACGTTCGCGCCGCTGGCGCAGGCCATCTTCGCCGATCGGGTCGCTGGACGGCGCGTGCGTCGGATCGTCGCGATCGACTTGCCTGGGCACGGCGACAGCGGCTTTCCCACCGGATTGCCGACCGGCGTCCACTTCGGGGATCTGAAGATCGAGGACAACGTCGATGTGCTGCTGCAGGTCATCGACGGGCTCGCGGCGAAGCGGCTCTATCCGCGGATCATCATCGGGCACAGCATGGGCGGCCTCGAGGTGCAGGCGGCGCAGCAGACGCTGCTCTCTCGTGGCTCGAGCTTCGCGGCGCACGGCATCACCGGCGCGATCCTCCTTGCGCCGGTGCCGCCCCACGGCCGTCCGTGGAGCCCCGCGGTGGGAGATTCGACGCCGTTCATCGTGAATGATCCGACGCTCGGCAGCTATCTGTCGCTTCCCCCCGCGGCCTTCGTCGCGCAGGCGCTCTCGACGCCCGCTGGACAGATCGTGTCCGACGCGCCGACTCCGGACGAGGTAACGGCGAATCACTACAGCGGTCCCGAGCCGCTCACCACGCTCCTCCAGCTCGTCGAATCGCCGATCCCGACCGGGGAAACGACCACGACGACAATCCCCCGCCCCACCGTGAACAATGGCGCGCTCTCGGTGTTCACCGGCACGCTGACGACCATCGCATCGTTCAGCGAAGACGTGCTCGTCCCACCGGCGGACCTCGCCGATCTGTACACGTATCTGACCTTTGATCGACGCGCGCTCCTCTATCGCGCTGTGACGGCGGACGACGCTGTCCATGCCACCTACATCTCGAACCCTGACCTCGTCGTGGAAGCGCTGCGCCCGATGTTGTGAGCGCACACCCGCTTTTGCGCCGTGAAATGGCTCAAAATGTCTACTCGGCGAATTCTCGTGCGTCGATCGCCCGAACACGGGACGATCGGCGCACCGTGGGATGAAGGAGGCCAAGGAACTGGTTCAGCTGCTACACCCGTGGATCGACGGGACGCGGGCGCCCCTCTATGCGATCCAGTTCCCGCAGCAGGCCGCTGACGAAGAAGTCGCGTCCTTCTGTCAGGTTCGCGAGCGGTGGGCAGTGACGGCGAAGTACAAGGTCGCATGGGTGGTCGACCTCGCCGGCGTCATCCAGGCTCCGGCCACGCAGCGTCGCATCTTCAGCGACCATCTCCAGCGCTTCGAGCCTCACGACGTCGCTTACAACCAAGGCTCCGCGCTCATCGCGCCGAACGCCTTCGTGCGCGGCATCATCACCGCCGTGTTCTGGCTGAAGGCGCCGCGCTTCCCATCGGAGTGCTTCACGACGCAACCCGAAGCACTGGCGTGGGCGTCGGCCCAGCTCGCGGCGCGCCCGAGCGGCGTGCCGTCGTCGTCGAAGCCGTCGTCGTCGAAGCGGTGAGGGCATTTCGCGCCATCCCGCGGCGCCCCTACCGTTTCAGCACGTGCACGACGCAGGTCCCGCCCAGTCCGACCATGTGTGCCAATCCGGTCCGCGGCCGCGCCGGGATCTGCCTTGCACCGGCCTGACCACGGAGTTGCCAGAAGATCTCCGCGATCTGTCCGAGCCCGGTGGGTCCGAATGGATGCCCCATCGCGAGGAGTCCGCCGCTGCTGTTGATCGGAATGCGACCGGTGATTGCCGTCGCGCCTTCTGCAACGAGCTTGCCGCCCTGCCCTTCCGCACAGAGGCCGAGCGCCTCGGCGTACTGGATCTCTTCGATGGTCGCGGCGTCGTGGAGCTCCACCATGCCGAGCTCTGTCGGGCCGATACCCGATCTGCGGTACGCCTCGTGCGCCGTCGTCGCGGTCAGCGCCGTGAGATCGCCTTCTGAGCCCACTGCGCTCTGTGACACCGAGGCGGCTACCCACACTGGTTGTTCTATGCCGAGGCGGCGCACGACGTCTTCACTGACGAGGACGGCTGCGGCGGCACCGTCGCCGAAGGGGCAACAATGGAGGACGGTCAGCGGCGCGACGACTTCGCGCGCGGCGTGGACCTCGGCCAGCGTCACTTCTTTCTGGAACTGTGCGTTGGGGTTCCGCGCGCCGTTGAAGTGCTGTTTGACGCTCACCTGCCCGAGCTGGTCGAGCGTCGTGCCGTACTTTTCCATGTGCTCGCGCGCGTCTTTCGCGAACTTGAGCATCGGCGCCGTGGGCGGACGCACGGTCTTCTCCGGCGGCTTTGACTCCGCCGATGGCGCCTTGTCGCGACGTGGGAGCATGTCGACGCCGAGGGCCAGGGCTATGTCGAACTCGCCGGTCGCGACGTCGGTGTACGCGCCGCGGAAGGCGTAGGAGCCGGTCGCGGATGCGTTCTCCACGTTGGTGATCGACAGGCCGGTGCGGCCCAGTGGCGCGAAGAGGCGCGCGCCAGCGGTCATGCCGAGGCTCGTGTGACCGCACCACGCGGTCTGGACGTCCTTCCACCCGATACCCGCCGTTGAAAGCGCGGCGCCGATGGCGGTGTGCGCGAGCTGCTTCGGCTCCTCGTCGGGCCACTTGCCGTAGGGATGGAGACCGACACCGATGACCGCAACCTGTCTCATGTGCTCGTCTCTTCTCGTTCAGCCGATGCGTTGGTTGATGACGTGTTTCTGCAGGAACGACGCCAGACCCCAGCGCCCGCCCGCTTCGCCCACGCCAGACCACTTGGCGCCTCCAAACGGCGCGAGAGCCGTCAGTGCGAGATGCTGATTGATCCAGACCGTCCCGGCGTCGAGCTCTTCCGCGACGGCGCGTGCGCGCGCGCCGTCGGTGGACCACACGGAAGCACCGAGCCCGTAGTTCGTCGCATTCGCGCGCTCGAGCACCTCGTCGAGGTTGCGATACGAGAGGACGGGTAGCACCGGACCGAACTGCTCTTCGGCGACGATGGCGACGTCGTCGGCCACGCCGGTGATGATCGTCGGCGCGTAGAAATAGCCCTTCCGCGCGAGCCGCTCTCCGCCGGCGTGGATCTTCGCGCCGCGCTTTCTGGCGTCGTCGACGAGCTCCGTCACGCGCTGGAGTTGCATCGCATTGTTGATGGGGCCGAGCTGCGTGTCCGGATCGAGGCCGTCACCGACCTTCACCTGGCGCGCGATGTTCGCGAGCGCGTTCACCAGAGGTTCGAAGAGCGCTTCCGGCGCGTAAACGCGCTTGACTGCGGTGCAGATCTGGCCGGCGTTGGTGAACGCGGACCAGAAGAGCTGCGTCGCGATGGCCTCCGGATTCACGTCGTCGAGGATGACGGCCGGATCGTTTCCGCCGAGCTCGAGCGTCACCCGCTTCAGATCCGCGGCCGCTGCTTGTCCGACCTTCTTGCCGGTGGGTACGGAACCGGTGAACGAGAGCTTCTTCACGTCGGGGTGCGAGCTGAGGCGTGCACCGAGCTCGCCACCGCCGCTGATCACGTTGAGCACTCCGGGCGGGAGCGCCTGGTTCAGCACCTTGCCGAGCGCGAGGGTGGAGAGAGGTGTGAACGGCGACGGCTTGAGCACCATCGTGTTGCCCGCGAGGAGAGCGGGCGCGAGCTTCGCCATCGCGATGAGGATCGGGTAGTTCCACGGCGTGATACCACCGACGACGCCATAAGGGCGGTAACAGATCTCGATGCGGGCCTTGTCGTCGTCCCGCGTGACCTCGTGCGGGAGCGGCATCGCCGCGATGCTCTTCAGCTGCGCCGCGCTGCCATACACCTCCGCGGTCGCGTGCGAGAGCGGCTTACCTTGTTCGATCGTCAGGGTCCGCGCGATGTCGTTCGCGTTCGCCTCGACGAGCTCCGCCGCGTTGCGGAGCGCCGCGCGCCGCGCTGATTCGTCGCGCTTCCACGTGCGGAACGCGCGCTTCGCGGATGCGACCGCATCGTCGAGCTGACGTCCGCTGCATGTGGGCGCGTGGCCCGCTTCGTCTTCCGTGGCGGGGTTGAGGACGCCGAAGCTGCCGTCACCGCTCGTCTCCACACCGTCGATGGTCATGCCGAAGGTCGTCATCGGGGGGAGAGGCTATAACTTACTTGTCGGCGGTTCAACAAGTTGATAAGAGCATCGTATGTCCGCGGTAACCAACGCGAAGTCGACGGCCAGTTCCACGCATGCGGCCGCTCGACGTCAGGCGGGCAGCGCGCGGCCGGCACGCCGTAGCCAGAGCGAACGCGTCGCGGAATCGGATCGCAAGGTGCTCGGCGCCGCGCTGCGACTCATCGGCGAGCGCGGATATCGCGCGACGTCCCTCGCCGCGATCGGTGAAGAAGCCGGGTACAGCCGCGGCCTCGTTCACGAGCGATTCGGTTCGAAGGCAGGCCTCCTGTGGGCGCTCGTGAAGCAGCTGCTCCGCGTCTGGAACCAGGAAGGGCGCGCGCAGGGTCTCACCGGCCACAGCGGCGTCGACGCACTGTGCGACATCCTCGACAATCACCGCCGCGCCATCGAAGAAGACCGGGGCATCCGCGCGTTCTACGCGCTCCTCTTCGAGTCCATCGGGCCGACTCCGGAGCTCGTGACGGAGTTTCGCGAGCTGCACGCGCGGTTCCGAGCGGAGATCGAGGCGGTGCTCCACGCCGGCATGGAAGCGGGAACCATCCGCAAGGACGTGGATGCCGCGGCGCAGGCCGCGCTCATGATGGGCACCATTCGCGGCATCGCCTTTCAGTGGCTCCTCGACCCGAAGGCGTTCTCGCTCGCCGGCGCGTACGAGGAGCAGAAGAAGAACCTGCGCCGGATCCTGGCGGCATGAACGCACCGGCGGATCCTGGCAGCGTGAACGCGCCGGCGGAGCCTGGCAGCATGAACGCGCTGGCGGAGCCTGGCGACATGGATGCGCCGGTGGCATCCGTGCGGCCTCGCAGCGTCGAGGACTGGGCGTCGCGCACGCCGGAGCATCTCGCGCTGTGCGAGGGCGACCGCTCGCTGACGTACCGCGCGCTGAACGATGCGGCCAATCGACTTGCCGGAGTATTGACCGAGCGCGGCAGGGTGCTGCGTGGGGAACGGGTCGCCGTCTGCACGACGAATCGGCTCGAGTGGTTCGTCGTGCAGGCCGCCATCGCGAAGCTCGGCGCGACGCTCGTGCCCATCTCTCACCGGCTGACGCCGGCAGAGGTGCACTACATCGTGGCCGACTCCGGTGCCGTCGCGTTCGTCTTCGACGCCGACGACGCAGAGGCCATGGCGCGGGTCTGGACGGATGAGCCGAAGACGGATTTTCCCTCCTCCGTGCGTCTCGTGCTGAGCGTCACTGCCGCCGCGGTACCGCCGGTGGTTTCGTTCGCCGAAGCGACGCACGCCGGCCTCGTCGTGGCGCGGTTCTCCCAGGCGGAAGCGGCGTCCATCGTTTACACGTCGGGCACCACCGGGCGGCCGCGCGGCGTCGTGCTCGGACGGACTCGGCGGCGCGACAGGCCGTCAGGGGGCTCCAGTGAGGGCGCGACGAGTCAAAGTCGCACCAGCAAACCCTCCCTCTCCTCCCTTCCCGCTCCCACCGCGTCTCGCAATCTGCTCGGCGCGCCGCTGAATCACGCTGCCGGGCAGGCGAGTGCGCGCGCGACGCTCGGCGGCGGCGGCACCGTCTATTTGATGCCGCGCTTCGACGCGGAAGAGGCGCTGCGCATCATCTCGCGCGAACGCATCACGACGACGTTCCTGGTGCCGACGATGCTGGCTCGCCTCGTCGCGCTGCCGGACGCCGTGCTCGCGAGCCACGATGTCAGGTCGCTGAAGGTGATTCACACCGGCGCGTCGCCGTGTCCGCAGGCGGTGAAAGAACGCGTGTTGGCTTATTTCGGCGGCGATTGTCTCATCGAAGGCTACGGGTCTACCGAGGTGGGCGTCGTGGCGCGGATGCAACCCGACGAGCATCTGCGAAAGCCGGGCTCGTGCGGCAGGTTGCTCGAAAACGTCGAACTCCGGATCGTCGGGAGCGACGGGCACGCGGTCGCGGCGGGAGCGCTCGGCGAGCTCCACGTGCGCACGCCGTTCATGATCGAGCGATACCTGAATCGCGGCAAGCCGGAGGAGCTCGTCGACGGGTTCTTCGCGACCGGCGACATCGGGCGCCTCGACGCGGACGGCTTTCTCTACATTCTCGATCGCAAGAAGGACATGATCATCGCCGGCGGGGTGAACATCTATCCCGCGGAGATCGAGACGGCGATGCGGCGCCATCCCGGCGTGTTCGACGTCGCGGTGTTCGGTGCGCCGCATCCCGAGTGGGGTGAAGAGGTCCGTGCGGTGGTGGAGCGCGCCACTGACAGCGGCGTGTCGGAGAAGGAACTCGCGCTGTTCGTGGCCGACGAGCTTGCGCCATACAAGCGACCACGCGCGATCGAGTTCGTGAAAGAGCTTCCGCGCAATGCGGCAGGAAAGATCCTGAAAGCGGAGCTGCGCGAGCCGTACTGGAGAGCCGCGGGAAGGACGATCTGAAATGGATTTACATCTGAAGGACAGAGTCGCACTCGTGACGGGCGGCGGACGCGGCGTGGGGCGCGGCGTGTGCTTGCGCCTCGCCGAAGAAGGCGCGTGCGTCGTCGTGAACGACTTCCACGAGGAGCGCGCCGTCCGCGTCGCCGACGAGATCCGCGCGAACGGCGGGCAAGCGCTCGCGGTGCGCGCCGACATCACTGACCTCGCGCAGGTCACGGCAATGGTGGGGCGCGCCCAAGAGACGTTCGGGCCCGTGGACATCCTGGTGAACAACGCGGGCATCCCGGCGCGCACACCGGGCGAGGACGTCAAGGGAGGTTGGGAAGACTTTCATACGAGCCAGCCGTCGAGCTGGGCAAAGGTCATCGACCTGAACGTGTACGGCACGATGAACTGCACCCACGCCGTGCTCGCGAAGATGGTCGAGCGCCGCTCCGGGAAGATCGTGAGCGTCATGTCGGAAGCCGGCCGCGTCGGGGAAGCGAAGCTCGCGGCGTACTCCGGCGCCAAGGCCGCCATCCTCGGCTTTTCCAAGGCGATCGCGCGGGAGCTCGGCAAGCACCGCATCAACGTGAACGTCGTGGCGCTCGGAGCGGTCGACGCAAAAGAAATCACGTTCGCCGAGGCCGACGAGACCGTGAAGGCAAAGCTCGGCGCGCTCTTCAAGTCGTACCCCATCGGCCGCGGTCTCGAGCGGCTCTCGCGAGCGAACGACGTCGCCGATGCGATCGCGTTTCTGGCGTCGGACCGTGCCGAGTACATCACCGGCCAGGTGCTCGGCGTGAGCGGCGGCTTCGCGATGCCGTGAGTGAAGAACGATGACCGACTCCAACGCAGCGATCCTGACGACCGAGGCGCGTGGTCACGTGCTCGTGCTCACGCTGAACCGACCGGCGGCACGAAACGCCTTCGACGCTGCGCTGAGCGAGGCGCTGTCCGACGCGCTCGACGCCTTCGAGGCGGCAAGCGAGCAGCGCGTCGCGGTGCTCACCGGAGCCGGCGGGTCGTTCTCCGCCGGCATGGATCTGAAGGCGCTCCTTCGCGGCGAGCGCGCCTTCACGAAGAAGCGCGGCGGCTTCGGCATCATGGCCGTCCCGCCCGACAAGCCGATCATCGCCGCAGTCGAGGGCCACGCCGTGGCCGGCGGATTCGAGCTCGCCCTCTCGTGCGATCTCATCGTCGCCGCGCAGAACGCGCGTTTCGGCTTGCCCGAAGTGAAGCGCGGGCTCGTCGCCGTGGGCGGCGCGCTCTTCCGCCTCCCCCGCCGCATCCCGTATCACGTCGCCATGGAGCTCGCGCTCACCGGCGTCGCGGAGTCCGCCGAATACTTTCACCGCCTCGGACTCGTCTCCCGCATCGTCCCGCCAGGCGAAGCCGTCACTCATGCCGTCGAGCTCGCGAACGTCATTGCTGCCAACGCGCCCCTCGCCGTCGCCGCAACGAAGCGCATCCTCCGCCGCGCCATCGACTGGACCGAAGACGAAGCCTGGCCCGCCCACCGCGACTTGGCGCGCCCCGCACTCTCGTCCAAGGACGCGCGAGAGGGTGCGCTGGCATTCGCCGAAAAGCGCGCGCCGAGGTGGCACGGCGAGTAGTCCTCGGCAACTACGGCGAGCTTTCGTAAGAGGCGCGCAAACGTCGGCCCTCTTCGTGTATCCTGCCGTCTCGTCCCCGATGGGTCGGGAGACGGGATGACGAGGAGCCGGGTGGCGTTCAGATTGGTGCTGGGGCTGGGTGCGGTACTGTCGGTCGCGTCGTGCGGGTCGGATGACGAATCCGGCCGTTCACCGTCGCAGCAGTGCGAAGACATGATCGACACGTATTGTGCGAAGGCGGCGGAGTGCTCGAGCACCACCGATCGGACGGAGCAGGCAAGCGACTGCGAGTTCGCCCTGCACGTCCAGCTCGATTGCGGCAACGTCCTCGAGGCGCGTTCGGTCTCCGGTTGCCTTCGGGCGATCGACGACGTCGATTGCCGCTCCGTGGGCGCGGGCGAGTCCCCGCCCTTTCCCGATGCCTGCATGGGCGTTCTCGGGACGAACTAGGGGGCGTGCAACCAGATGAAGAGACCACTGGCCGTGCTGGTTCTGTCGCTCCTTTCGACGGCGTGCTCGAGCGACGGCTCTGGCCGAAGAGCGCCGCCCACCTCGACCGGCGTCGACGAGAGCTTCCTCGACGAGAGCGCCGAACCTTGCACCGACTTCTATCAGTATGCGTGCGGCTCGTGGATAGCGCAGCACGATCCCGGTGCAGGCTACGTCGATGAGCGTTTCGTCAACGGGGATCAGCGCAACGACATTTACTTCGACGATCTTCTCGGCGGCAAGGCTTCCGCCGCGGACGATCTCGCAAACGCCATCGCATTCCACGAAGCGTGCATGAGTCTCCGCGGCGGCGACGACTCCGATTTCGGCACCCCGAACGCGCTCGTCAGCGAGATCGGGAAGGCCGAGACGATGGCCGATCTCGTGACGGTCGTCGCGCATCTTCACCAGGCCGGCATATCCGCGCTCTTCGGCGCTGCCAGCGGGATCGACCGCGGCAATCCGGCGTCGCACATCGTTCAGCTCTACAGCAGCGGATGGAGCCTGCCGACACCCGACAGATACGCGCCGTTGACCGACCAGTACGAGAGTCACATCACGGCGCTCGCGGCCCTGTACGACGGCGTGAAGCTCGATCCCGCCGTGGTGTTTGCCGTGGAAAGCCAGATAGCTGGCGCGTCCCTCAGCGTGGCGATGAGCCGCGATGAGACCGCCACCTATAATCCGACCAGCGTCACCGATCTCGAGACGCGCGTCTCGTCCTTCGACTGGGCCGGCTACCTCGCGCTGCGAGGGTTCACCGGGGTCTCCAGCGTCGATGTAACGGAGCCCCAGTATTTCGACGCGCTCGAGGCGCTGTTCGAGTCGCAGAGCATCGACCACCTGAAGCAGTATCTCGTGTGGCGCGTGCTCGAGACGACGGCCGACGGAGCGTCCCTCGCGACCATCCACGAGGAAGCGAACTTTCACGACTACATCGTCGATGGCCAGACCGAACCGCAACCCGATTGGTACGTTTGCCTGGCGGCGACGCGCGCATACTACGGGACGTCGATGGCGCACGCCTTCGTGCAGGAGTTCGTCAGCGACGACACCGTGGACACTGCGACCCGCTTCGTGACGCGGATCCGCGCGGCGCTCGCCGCCGACCTCGGCGACCTCTCCTGGCTCGACGATGACAGCCGGGCCGTCGCACTCGCCAAGCTCGACGCGCTCATCCAGAAGATCGGCTACCCCGACGGCTGGATGGGCCGCCCGGAGCCGGTGGTTTCGCCATCGGGTTCGTTTCTGCAGGATTACATGGGTGCGCGACACGACCGCATCGAGGACGCGGTTCAGCAATTCTCCACCCCCGTAGATCGGAACGAGTGGACCGCGACGCCGGACACCACGAACGCATTCTACGACCCGCTTCGCAACAGCATCACCATTCCCGTCGCGATCCTCGAAGACCCCTTCTTCTCACGCGACTGGGCCTCATCGTCGAACTACGGCGTGCTGGGCCAGGTCATCGGGCACGAGCTGACGCACGGGTTCGACGATCAGGGCCGTCTGTTCGACGGCACCGGCAAGCTCGGCAAGTACTGGAGCGACAGCGCCGACGCCGAGTTCCAGCAGCGTGAGTCGTGCCTCGTCGATCAGTTCAATGCGTACGAGCCGGCCCCCGGACTGCACGTCGACGGCAACGCGACACTCGGGGAGAACATCGCGGATCTGGGCGGCTTGAAGCTGGCGCACCTGGCGCTACAGAAGGTCGCCGAGGATCGCTCGCCGTCGCTCAAGTTCGATCGCGAGCAAGCGTTCTTCGTCGCGTACGCGCAGAGCTGGTGCGCAGCCGAGAGCCCCGAGGCGCTCGCGAGCCAGCTCGCCACCGACGTTCATTCGCCGGCGCGATACCGCGTCAACGGCGTGCTGCAGAACTTGCCGGAGTTCGCCAGCGCGTTTCAGTGTTCCCGCGGCGCGAAGATGGCGCCCAAGAACCGCTGCAGCGTCTGGTGACGCGCCCATCAGCTCCGCTTTCCACGTCGAGCCGTCGACGGGCTCGACGTCTTCGCTGACCGCTTGCGCGTCCTTGCTTTCGGGAAGCTGCCGTCGTGGACGCCGGTTGCGCAGCGGATCGTGATGTCGCGAATCCATCTGTTTGCAGGGTCGTTCTGATTCCGCTCGTGCCACGCGACGGTGACCTTGAGGACCGGTAACGGGATCGGGCACGGCAGGATGCGGAGCGGCAACATGGTCGCGGCGTCCTTGGCGAGCGCCAGTGTCGTCATCATGACCAGGTCGGAGCGCGCGACGATGAACGGCGCGGCGAGGTGGTACGGCACGCGCATCGCGATGTGACGCTGCAAACCGTGCGTCGCGAGTGCCACGTCGATGGGGCCGGTGCCCTCCGGGTCGCGCGTGACGAGTAGATGCGGCAACGCCGCGAAGGTCTCGAGATCGAACGACTGCGCGACCCGTGGATGATCGCGACGCACGACGCACACGAGCTCGTCCTGGAAGAGCTTGGTCCGGATGAGGCCGGCCGCGG
The DNA here is from genome assembly GCA_036272055.1 of Polyangiaceae bacterium. Taxonomy (GTDB): domain Bacteria; phylum Myxococcota_A; class Polyangia; order Polyangiales; family Polyangiaceae; genus DASZVB01. Next base: position 115,278 of record DATAZL010000053.1, read on the forward strand.
GCGGAAGATCGGCGCCCGCGACGAGATCCAGTGTTCCGTCGCGGAGCGCGTCGACCATGCCGGGCCACGGCTCGCGGACGACGAGGCTCGTTGCCGGTCCTTCCTTCGACAGCAACGCGCGGGCCCGGGGCAGGAACGAGAACGCGGCGTAGTCGGGGCTGACCATGACGAAGCGACGCTTGCTCGTCGCCGGGTCGAACGATTCGTTGCCCAGCATCGCCGCGCGCAGATCTATGAACGCCTGTTTGATGGACCGCCCGATGCGTTCCGCCTCCGGTGTCGGCACCATTCCACCGCGTCCGCCCACGAGCAGCGGATCGCCGAAGACATCACGGAGACGGGCGAGCTTGTGGCTCATGGCCGACTGACTGATTCCGAGCTGAGCCGCCGCGCGAGTGACGTTCTGTTCGCGCAGCAACGCGTCGAGGGCCTCGAGCAGGTTCAGGTCGGGCGATGCATGTCGCTGCTGCATAGATGGTATTAGAAGAATGCATGAGCCGGGATCATTGCCAAGGCCTATGCTCGTCGCGAAGGCCGGGTTGAGCTCTCGGGAGCTCCCGCAAGGAGATTCAAGGATGCCGCGATTCGCGAAAGCAATGTTCTGCGCGCTCTCGTCGCTGGCCGTCGCTGGCTGCGGCGCGGACTCGAGCTCCACGCCTTCGAAGTCAAAGCCGCCGGCAGCCGTCGAGGAGTCCGCGACCACCGCGGCGTACGCAGCGCTCACCGCCGGCGAGCAAGACAAGGTCACCGAGGTGATCGCGAGCGTCGACGACGCCGTCGCGATGAACCCGGACGACGGACGCGCCGTCTTCTACTCGGCCATCATGCGTTTCTGGCAGCTCGGGGAAGAGATCCAGCTACCGGTGAATGCACTCGACGAGCTAACCGAGGCCAAGACGACGGTCGACAATTTCCGGAAGGCGCAAGCCGCCCTTCCGAACGACCAGCGCGCCCCGGCGTTCGGTGGGCTCGCCAAGGTCGTCATCGGCAAGATCATCAGTGACACCGACATGCAGTCGGAGGGCATGAGCGACATCGACCACGGCATCGACATCTTCCCGTCGTACTCGTACTTCCTGCGAGCGCTGGCGTCGGCGGAGTCGCCCGCCGACAGTGACGACTTCGCCTCGGTGCTGCCGAACATGCAGAGCGTCCTCGACACGTGCAAGGCGACGAAGGATTCGACCGGCGAGTACGCCTACGAGAAGGGCCCGCTGCCGTCCGCTCTCCGCGTCTGCAACGACGAGGGCATCGTTCCCCACGTCTGGGAAGGCTTCCTCATCAACTACGGCGACCTGCTACTCAAGGCCGGCAAGGGCGCCGACGAGGCGCGAACGATGTACCACGCGGCAACCCAGGCCCCGCGCTTCGACAAGTGGCCGTTCGCCTCAGCGCTCCAGGATCGCATCGACAAGGCCGACGCCAGAGCCGCCCTCTACGCCGACGACGACCCTTCCAACGACCCGAAGATCTGGATGCAAGACGGCCACATCTGCACGGGTTGCCACCAGGACAGCAAGTAAGCGACGCGAACAAATCGGAGGCGCTTGTGTGACATTGTCTTGTCCATCCCGTGACTACGTCTACGAACACGGCGCGCTCGGGTGGCAGGTCACGCTGTCCGGGGTGTTCGTCGCGGTGTGTGCGTTCCGCTCGTCGCTGCCGCGCGTGGATCTCGAGCGGTACTGTCTCGTCGATAGCCCGCTCTCGAGCATGTTCATCGGCCGCAGCGCAGCGACCATCGCCGAGGTGTGCTTCGCCGCGCAGGTCGCGCTGTGTCTGCGTCAGGTCGGCATGAGCGCGCACCTGCCGTGGGTCGTCACTGCGTCGTATCTGGTCGTGCCGCCGCTCGCGCTGGCACAGTGTTTCTGCTGGTACAGCGTGCTCACGCTGAATCACCTCGGCCACGCCATCGAAGAGTCGCTGTGGACAGGGACGATGGCGCTCGTCGGCGTATGCCTCGCCGTTTAGGCCGGTCACATCGACGGCAATATGTTCTAGTTCACGTCCGGCGGAGCCGTGCTGGCGCTCGGCTTCGTGACCTTCATGACATTGGTCGACGTGCCGATGTACCTGAGCCGCTGGCGCCAATCACGCCGTGAACGGCGCGAGTTTCTCACCGTGCGCGCCGGTGTGCGGGACGCCCTGAATCGTCGCATTCCGACGAAGGAGTGGTCCGTCTGGCAGTCCGAGATCGCGTGGCTCACTGGCTATTTCAGCGTCGCAGTCTGGCTGAGCGTCGCGTTCGTGCACCTCTCCTTGCCCTGAGTCGCCCTGAGCCTCAGGGCAATGCCCAGGTGGTGAGCGGCACGGTGAGGTCGAACCGTCCGTGGACCTTCAGGCTGCGGAGCGAGATACGAAGCCCGGCGTCATCGAACGTCAGGATGCCGTAGTTCTCGCGGACGACGCCGAAGACGGCGCCACGGCCCGCGACGCCGGAGGTGACGACCTCGATGACGCCGCTATCGTCGTAGAGCGCGTTACGATGCACGTCGCCGGAGACGACCAGCGCGCCGCGCCGTCCACGGAGGAGCGCGCGGAGCCGGCTGAACGCGGCTGGGAAGCCTTCCCAGCTCTCTCCGGCGAAGGCATGAAACGTCGTGCTCGACGCGACGACGATGTACGGCGCATCCGTTTCCTCGAGCTCTCGCACGAGCCAGTCCCATTGCGCCTCCCCGAGGACGGCGTTCGGGTCGTCGCGCGACGTGAGCGGAGAGCGACGGTGGTAGCGCACGTCGAGCAAGATCACGTCGACCACGCCGATGCGCTGTCGCGTGTAGAGCTCGGGGCCCGGGCGAGTGACCGCGAAGGCACGTCGCAGCTCCTCGCGGGCGGCGTCGCGAAGGGCCGGACTGAACTCCGCGCCGCAGCAGTTGTTCCCGAGAAAGTCGTGATCGTCGTAGATGGCGAGGACCGGCGCGCCGCGAGCGCGCAGATCCTCGAGCAGGCCGGCAAAATGCGGATCCGCGAACTGCGCGGCGTAGAGCGCTCCGAGCTCCGCCGCGAGCGCCGCAGGCTCGGTGTGGTCGTCGTTGTCGAGATACACGGTGTCGCCGAGGAGCAGCAAGCCGTCCGGCGACTCGGCGCGTATCCTGGACCACCCCGGTTGCGGGCTCACCTGCTGCAACTTGGCGCACGACGCGACGGCGAGCTTGGTCATTACGTTTCCTTCGAGGCGACGAGGCCGTCCTCCAGAGTACTCGTGGTAGCGTCCGCCGCCCCGTGCCGGCCAGCGAACCCCCAGAAAACCCCGAGAGTCACGAGCTCAAGCGCAATGCGCGGGTCGGCATGGCGGTTCTGGGCATCCGCTCGGCGCTCCAGAACGTCGTCATCCTGCTCGCCAACGTCTACCTGGCGCGCTGGCTCGACCGAGCGGACTTCGGTATCTTCGCGATGCTCCAGTTCGCGCTCTCTTTCTTTCGGCTCCTGTCCGACACCGGTCTCGGCGCGGCGCTCGTGCAGCAGCCGGAGGTGCCCGACGACACGCAGCTCTCGACGATCTGGTGGCTCCAGCTCTTTCTCGGTCTCGTCCTCACCGCGGCGAGCTTCGTCGCTGCTCGATTTCTGCCGTTCATCTGGCACTCGATGCCGGCGCAGGCGGCCTGGCTCCTTCCCGGTCTCGCCCTCGGGCTCCTCTTCACGATGCTCCAGTCGATCCCGTTTCTCATGCTCGAGCGCCAGGTGCGCTTCGGCTGGGTGGGGACGCTCGAGTTCTTCGGTACCCTCGCCTTCTACGGGACGGCGCTGCTCCTCGCGGCGCGGCACGCCGGAGCTGCGGCGCTCGTCTGGGCGAGTGTCGGTCAGGCCGCGCTGGTGTCGATCGTCGCCAACGTCGCGCAGCCCTGGAAGCCGAAGCTGCGGTTCCGGTTCGACGGCATCCGTCGGCTCCTGAGGTTCGGCGCTGCGTTCCAGACCAGCAACGCCGTCGGATTCTTCAACTCCGCGGTCACGCCGCTGGTCGTCGGGGCTCGCCTCGGCGCCGACGCCCTCGGAGTGATCCAGTTCGCGGAGACCACGGCATTCTTCCCGTCCAACATCGTCAACATCGTGCGGCGCGTGTACTTTCCGTTCCTGTCACGCCTCGAGAGCAACCGAGTCGCGTTCCAGCACGAGTTCGAGCAGGCGGTCGTCCTGTGCGCAGCTCCGGCGCTCTTCTTCTTCGGGCTCTTCGCCGGAGCCGCGTCGTCCATAGTGGTCATCATTTACGGCGGAAAGTGGACCGCGGCCGTTCCGGCGCTGATCGTCTATTCGTTCGGCTTCTGCTTCTCGTTCTTCTCCTGGATCGGTGACGCAGCGATGGCGGCCCTGAACGACATGGGGCGGCTCCTCCGTATCAAGATTATCTCGGCACTCGTGAGCTGGGGTGGGACCTTGCTCGCGATTGCGTGGATTCCGACGCCCCTCTCTTTCGCGGTCGGTCATCTCGTCCAGTTCGTGCTCACGCCGCTGATGATCTACGTCGCGATACGTGCTCGTCTGCCGGAGCTGCGCATCTTCGCGCGCCTGGTCGGGGTGAGCCTCGCCGCCGCCGCGGTGGTCGCCCTGGGTCGCGTCGCGAGTGGTCGAATCGCTGGCGTATTCACACTCACCGCGTACGTGGTCGCGGCGCTCGCCGTCTTCGTCGCGGTCGCACTCGCCGTCGATCGAGAGCTCCGGCAAACCGCGCGGACGCTTCTCGCAAACCGCACAACGAAGCCTTAATACGCCTCGATGGCCTGGTGCCCCGCGGCGAGCTGCAGCCCGACGTAGCGTTTCGCAAAATCCGCCGTGGTGAGGCCCGCTGCCCGCGCGCGTTCGATCGCGTCGTCCGACGCGAAGTGAAGGAAGAACGACTCGGCCGGCCATCGCCCCGGCAAGCGCCGTCTGAGCTCCCACTCTCCGACCCAGGTCCCCTCCCACGGCGAGTGCCGGATCAGGTCGTCGAACGTGAGCCCACGCGGCTCGAGATAGTCCGTCTCGAGGCTCCTCAGGCTCTCACGCGTCCACACCGCGGCGGGAAGATAAAAGAGCTCGGGACCCGAGCGTGGGAACGTGGCGCGGATTCGAGCGATCCGCGCCTCGGGCGACGTCGACCAGACGGCATCGACCAGACGCGACGAGAGCGGAATCTCTCCATCGGGCCGCGCGCCGTCGGCGAGGCTTCGCGCTTCCTCGATCGAAAGCGTGCCGAGCTCGCGCTGGCCGCGCACGTACTCCCGGAGTTCCGTCTCGTGGCGATCGTAGAGATGTAGCCAGCGCGAAGCGACGAGGGCGACGCTGCCCGTTTCGTCGACGAAGTCCGACGCGCCGACGTCCCGAATGAACGCCATGTCCGAATCGAGGACGAGCCACAAATCCGCGAAGCCGAGTCGGTGCGCGTACAGCTTGACGAGCTGCTGTGTGCGCCAGTTCTGCTTGAGCCGCTTTCCGACGATCTCCTCGTCGCTGACTAGCCGCAGGCAACTCGAACCGATGCGGTCGCGGAACAGCGCGAGATCGGCCCTGGGCACGCTGAGGATGCCGGCGACGTCGCCCGCAACATGGCGTTCGATGGACGCGACCAGCTTCTCGACGCGAGTGACGTCGCGACGAAAGCTCTTGCAGAAGAAGCCGAAACGCACGGCGCGCGAGTCTGCTCGATGAGAACCGGATTGCGATACCGCGATCGCGCCCAAGCTGTGCCAGTCAACCCTGGCGGTATGATCGAAGTGTCGTCATCCACGCGGTTTGCACGCAGCGCGAGGGTCGATTTCGCTGGGTTCCGGCCTCTCGACCAGTCGTGGAATGGTCCGTGCACCACTGTGTGGCACATGCATAAGGGGCGAGTGAGGCGGTTATTTTGTGCTGGGGCGGTCAGCGTCGTCGCGGCGGGCTGTAGCTCGCTGAGCGGGCAGGCGGACGCACCGTCCAACACCAACAGCGGTGGGGACCTGTTTGGTGCTGGAGGAACACCTCAGTCGGGGCCCAGCACCGGTGCTGGGTTTCCGTCAGGTGCCGGCGGGACGACCGGGCCCGTGCTGCCCCCGGAGCAGGAGACGACCGTGAGCTTCGAGCTCCCCCACGCGGGCGAGCACTTCGTGTACGTCGCCAACACCGACAGCGACACGGTCGCCGTCATCGACGCCACCAAGCTGACGATCCAGATCGTCCCCGCCGGCGATCAGCCGAAGTTCCTGCAGACGCTTGCCGGGACCGACTCAGCGATCGTGCTCAACGTGGGCTCGCACGACGCGACGATCATCCGCACCGACGCGACCGGCGCGTCGAAGACGTCGAGCGTGCTCGTGAAGCCCGGCTCGAACGCCATCGCCGTGTCCCCGGACGGCACCCACGCCGTCGTCTACTTCGACTCGTCGTCACCGTCGGGCTCCGCATCACCGGGGAGCCCGCAAGACGTCACCGTGATCAGCCTGGATCCGGCGGGCGACACCTACAACGACATGAGCATCGGGTATCACGCCTCGCGCGTCTTCTTCTCGACCGACTCGTCGACTGCGTTCGTCGTCACCGACGACGGCGTCTCGATCCTCGACTTCGGAGCCATCGACAAGCGCGCAGCCGGCGTGAGCCAGCAGGGCACCGACATCGCCCGCACCGTCTCGCTCGGCCACGCGAAGACGGACAACGCCCTCGACGTGTCGGTCACGCCCGACGGCCGCTACGCACTCGCCCGCGAGGAAGGCAAGAGCGAGCTCCGGCTGCTCGATCTCTCGAGCGGCGACATCAAGACGCTGGACGTGACCACGGTCGTGTCGAACGAGGCTGACGCGGGAACGCCAGAGCCTGACGCCGGCGCGCCGGCAGAGGTAGACGCCGGCAAGGACGCAGCGCCGGCGCCGACGACCGCACCGACGACCGCGCCGACCACCACCGCGCCGCCGGTCACGCCGCCGCCCGTTGTTGCGGCGATCACCGACCTCGACCTGGCGCCGTCGGGTGGCTTCGCGCTCGCCGTCGTGCGCGACAAGAGCACGATGCTGCGCATCCCCATCCCGGAGGCCTTCGACGATCCGGCCGTCGTCACTGCCGTCACGGTGAAGGACGAGACGATCGGCTCGGTGACCCTGACGGCGGACGAGAGCAGCGCTCTCCTCTACACCACGGCCATCGACCCGACCCTGACCGCGATCCCCGACACACTGAAGCGACTGACGATCCTGAATCTCGCAGGAACTCCCGCGCCGCGCACCGTGCAGCTCAGGAAGGCGATAAGCTCCGTCACCGTCTCGCCGGACAGCAAGACGGCGCTGATCGTGAGCGTCAAGCTCCCCGGCAGCGCCGACGACCCCGGCATCGACGACGGAGTCCGCGCCGACCGGCAATTCGGCTACAGCCTCGTCCAGATCGACTCCGGGTTCGTGAAGCTCCAGGTCACGGCGGCGCCACTCGGCCCGTTCGCGCTGGTGCCGGACGGCAGTCACCTGCTCGTGCTCTTCAACCAGGACACGATCCGCGAGGTGCAGAACGTGGAGCTCGACAGCTTCCGGGTCACTCCGATCGAGCTCGGCAGTCCGCCGACGTCGGTGGGCACCGTCGCGAGCTCGGCCCGCGCGTTCGTCGGGCAAGACCACCCGGATGGTCGAATCTCCTTCGTGGATTACCAGACCAACGTCGTCCAGACGGTCACCGGTTTCGAGCTCAACAGCCGGATCCGCCAGTGAGCGCCATCATGAACCGCACGACTTTCGTGGGCTCCTTGCTCGCGCTGCTGGTCGCCGGCTGCGGCTCCCGCTCACCCCGCTTCGATGTGAGTCCGAAGCTGCTCGATCCCGTCGCGGTCGACGATCACGTCGTATTCGTCGACACGGGTCGCGCAGAGGCGCGGCTCCTCGACGTGTCCGGATCGAAGGCGCCTTCCGCGCCGGTCGTCGTCCCCATCGTGCCCGACGCGACGGACGTCGAGCCCCGGAACGGTCACGCCGATCAGCTTCTCTTGCTCTGCGCGGGCCAGCGCGACGTGGAAGGCGTCGTGCCGGAGGATCCGGGGCTCGTGCTGCTCGGTGCAGACGGGAAGAGCACGACGTGGCGCTACGACAGTGCCTTCGACCGGATGGTCCAGTCGGAGGATGGACGCTTCGCGTTCCTGTTCTTCGACCCCACCAACGTCACGAGCGACATCCTGAAGAACCCGAACGAGGTCGCCGTCATCGACCTCGACGCGAAGAACGGAAAGCCGGCGCTGAAGACGCTCCGGAGCCTCGGTCAGTCACCCCAGGCCGTCGCGTTTTCCGACAAGCCGGTGAGCATCGCCGGTTCGGAGCGGAGCCTCGCCGTGGTGCTCCTGAACAAGGACTTCGCCGTCGTGGATCTCTCTCACCTGGAGCGCTCCGAGTACACCGTCGAGCTGACCAAGCCGGGGGCCTCCACCGTGAGCGCCGCGCAGGTGCTCTTCTCCACGGAAGAGACGCCGCCGAAGATCTACATCCGCGCCGCGGGGAGCGACGACGTGTTCGTGGTGTCGATCGAGCCGCAAGGGAGCGTCAGCGGCGCCGATACGACCGCCGCGGGCGACAATGACTTCGCGCTGAGCTTCAACCAGTTCGGCACCGGAACCGGCGCGGCGCCGAGTGACCTCGCGCTCTTCGACGACGGCGGCAAGACGCGCCTCCTCGTCGCAGGTCCGGGCAATGGCACCGCGATCGTCGTCGATGCCGACACCGGGGACACGACGAGCGTCACGCTGCCCGCCCCCGCGAGCCAGATCCATCTCTACACCGGTCCGAAGCCGTCCGACGCCACGCCCGCGCAGCGCGCGCTGCTCTACACGCCGGGCGGTCAGAGCGTCGTGTTCCTCGACCTCGCGGGGTTCGGCACCGAGAGCAACCGCGCCGGCAATCCGGAGCTCCTCACCCTGTCGGCACCGTACGCAAAACTCCAGGTCCTCGACGACGACACGGTGATGCTCCTGAACCAGAGCAACGGGCTCAGCTTGCTCAAGCTCGGAGATCGCTCCCTGAGCCCCATCACCGGACCGAACCTCGTCAACGCTGTGCCCGATCTGACCGTCGGCAAGCTCTGGCTCTCCCCCGTCGGCGATCGTCTCGGATACCTCGATCTGTCGAATTTCCACCCGAACGAGGTCCGGCTCGACGCTCCCATCGAGCATCTGGTGCCCGTACCCTCGCAGTCGAAATCGAATCCGAAGATCCTCGTCACCCACCCGAGCTCGATCGGTTCGCTCACCGTCCTCGACGCGAACGACCCCGCGAACCTCGCACACGCGTACACCGTCGACGACTATCTCTTCCAGGGCACGCTCCAGGGGGCAAGCCGATGAGCGCGTTCATACTGACGATGGCCGCCGTCGCGACGCAGATCGCGGCGACAAGTCCCGGCACAGCCACGCCCACGACGCCGCCTGCCGCGACCGCTGCACCTGCCGCGACCGCTGCGCCTGCCGCAGCTGCGACCCCTGCGCCTGCACCTGCCGCGACCACGACGCCGGTCGCGACCACTGCGCCGATCGCCACCACTGCACCGGTAGCCGTCGCGCCTGCACCGCCCGTGGCAGACGCAGCGCCCCCGCCCCCGAGCGGCCCCGTGGAGAGTCGGTTCGACGTGCGGCTCGACCTCGACACCGTCTGGTACACGAAGCAAAGCTTCGACTTCTTCGCGTCGCACGACGCGTCCGTCGTCCCCGGAATCAGCGTCGGTTACGCCGTCTTTCATGCCGCACCGATCTCGCTCGTCCCGGAGCTCGGCTTCAGCGCAAACAGCGAGGATGCCTCCGGCCTCTTCGGCGGCGCGCTCAGCCACACGAGCATCGCGAGCAAGAACGTCTACGCCGGACTGAGCGCGCGCTGGGATCTTCTCTCGATCCTCGACGTCGCAGCACGGATCTCCGGCGGGGCGTCCTTCGTTCACGCAGAGGTGGAACCGAACATCTCCAGCGCCGGTACGCTGAAGGACGACGGCACGTCTCCGTTCATGACGCTCGGCGGCGGCTTCACCGTCCACACGCCGGCGGGCACCTTCCAGAACAGGACCGGAGGCTTCCGCAGCGTACTCACCGGCCTCGCCGTGGAGGGGGGCTACGTCCTCGCCGGCTCCGTCGACCTCACGCCCTCCCCCTCCGGCGATCAGGGCCGGATCAAGACGACGTATCAATCCATCGGCCACCTCGATCGCTCCGGGCCGTACATCAAGACGTCTCTGACGGTTCGGTTCTAGCCGCTGCTCGGGGTTCATCGGCGCGACGCGCCTGGTGCGTGTCCGGCGGCGCGACGTTGTTCAGTTTGCTAGAGGGGCCCCGCGGAAAAATTTGCGTGGTACCTGCGAAGTACATCGCAAACTTTTCCGCGAGAACCTCGTATGAGGCGGGAGGGACGGGCCGACTCGCAGCGTAGGTATTTCTACAAGCCCCCGGGGATCCTCATTGCGCGCGCGGTGAACCGGAGCGATTGTTCGACGCAGGGGCTGAGAGCACTTCAGGTGCCCGGGGGGGGCGATGCGCGACGATCCAAGTCCAGTAGTCTCGCTTTTGACGGATTCGACCAGGCGCGCCGAGCGAACAGCGGCGGCAATCGCGGCTGCGTTCGCCGTCGCTGCGACCTGCGCCTGCGGCGTGCAAGACCATCCACGCGGCGGCGGCCGAAGCCTGGCGCAGGTCGATCCGAGTAACGACTTCGGTCCCCTGTCGGACGCGGCGGGGACGCCCGCGTCCGAGATCGATGGCCCGACCGTCGGCACCGGCAACACGCACCCGCGAAAGGTGACGCTGTTACACTCGAGGGATCCCGACAGCATCGTGCTGGGCGGCGATGGTGACGCCGGGGATGCCGGTGACGGAGGCAAAGCACGCCGCGCGCACGACGACGGTGGCGTCACTCCGGTGGACGCCGGAGGAGCCGTCAAGCAGCCGCCGCTGTCCGGCATCACGATCACCCTCGGGACGACCGTCGTACCGAAAGAAGAGGCGATCGCGTTCATCCACTTCGGCCACTCGAACATGGCGGGACGTGCAGTCGGTCCCACCGAGGCGCGCCCCTACTTCTTCACCGACATCGACCCGCACGCCTGGATGTATCACGTGGGCTCGCCGCCGCAGCCCGCGCTCGAACCGTTCACGGCCGACGATGATCTGTCCGGCGATTATGGCGGACCCGGCACCGCAATCGTGAAAGAGGCCGCGGCTCTCGCGCCCGGAAAGCATTTCATCTCACTCGGGTTCGCAAAATCAGGAGCGTATTGCTCGCAGTTCTTGCCCGGCGCCCTCTACTACGACTCCCTGATGGAGGCTGCCCTGGCAATCAAGGACCGCGTCACGTTCGGCGCGATCATCATCATGCTCGGCATCACCGAGCATCACACGTATCCCGACTATCAGGCGTACCCAGGGTGCATCAACACGCTCGTGACCGCGATTCGAAAAGACGTGGGGCGCCCCGATCTGCCCGTCCTCATCACTGACTACGAGCAGGAGGCGACCGGCTCCCTCGCCATCGACAAGGCGTTCGCGATGGCCTTCATGCCGTACATCCGGACCATCCCGATGGTCGTCTCGAACAGCGTGCTCGTGCCGACCGACGGCCTCGGAATGCAAGACGACCATCACTTCAACTTCGACGGACACAAGCTCTGGGTGTCTCGCGCCCTCCAGATCATGAAAGATAAGGGCTGGTTCCCGTGGTGAACCAGCACCCGCCCTGCTCGCGCCTCAATCGCGAGCAGAGCCGATGAGATACGGAAATTTCAGCGGCAATCTCGGGTCCGGGATGGTCCCTATCTCCCACTCGTACGTGTCGTCGCGGAGGTCTCGCGTCATTTCGGTGAGCTCGGCAACGGAGTAGGTGCGCAAGGTCGAGACCAGGCCGTCCCAGCCGATGAAGAAGGGCAGGAGCGGCACCGCGTAGGTGAAGACGAGCTGCCACGCGTTGAGCGGGCGGACGAACGGCGTGAAGAGAAAACACGTAGAGCGGCTCCTTCGCATCGGACCGCCAGCACCGGAGCCCAGGTCCACGATCCGCCGCACTCCGGTGCGTTTCAGAAGCGCCGATACCTTGGGGAGCGAAGACCGCCGGGAACCCGACGAGGCGCTCGATCGCCTCGAGATAGAGCGCGGCTCGTCTCCTGTTCGTATCGGCGATTGCGCTGGATCCCGCCGCGATAGACCTCTCGAAAGAGTTCAAGCCGTACTCGCTCGGGCTCGCGCTCCATCTCGGCCTTGCGCTGCTCGCGGTCACCTATTGCGAGAGCGGCAAGTGGCGTGATCTTCTGGCCGTCCTTGCGCTCGCGAGCGTGTCCGTCTTGTTCGCGCAGGACACGATGTTCGCTTACCCGGGGCTGTTCCTGGTTCTCGCGTATACGGCGTTCAAGTCGCGTCGTACACGTGACCTCGTCGTCGTGGCGCTCGCAGCGGCGGCGGCGCTCGCGATCGTCGTCAGCTCCTACGTCTTCATCTGGAGCCGCATCGAGCACACGAAAGAGGAGGCGTACTGGGGCAAGAAATACGACGTCTTCTACTCGCCCGAGAAGGCCAGGGACGACAAGTTCGAGTGGCTCGCGAAGCACTATGCGTCGGTGGCGGCGATGCCCGGTTCACGCCGGAGTCTCTGGGCGTCCGAACGCTACCGCTCGGCTCGAATCGCGGAGCTGCGCTCGCTCGACGCTCTCGTCTGGATCCTGCTGCACATCGCCGGGCTCACGTTCGTGATGCGGACGCGCAGATTTCGCGAGGTGTTGCTCCTCGTCTTGCCTCTCGACGTCACCGTGGTTTTCAACGCGCTCGGCTTCTGGCCGCTCGGAGACTTTCGAACGAATCTGTTCACCCTCGGGTACACGGCGGCGATCGCGGCCTTCGCCGTCGAACGTCGAGCGACGCGCATGTCCTGGGCGGACTTCGTCCCTGCGGGCTGCCTCGTGTTCGCGCCGCTCCTCGTGTTCGAACGTGATTGGCACGCGAGAAAGACCGTCGACGCGATGACGACCGACCACCCCGGCGCGATGAAGACGCTGATTCGACTGCAAAAGCCGGGTTTCTCCGGCCAGCGCGAGAAGCTCGTTCTCGACCAGAATACGTGCGACCCCTGGCGCTACTACACGACGTATCACCCGACGTATTCGCACAAGCTCGCCGACGCACTCGCACGTCGCTTCGACGTCACCTGCAAGAAGGGCGGGTTCCGTCCCGTCCTCGCCGAGGTCCGCGCGTCCCTCACGACGTCGCCACGTACGTGGCTCGTCGCCAGCCCTGGCCCGACGATGCGCGGCATCGATCGGTCCTGGCCGCACGATCTGGAACAGATAGCGCTGGCCAGGATCGGGGAGGACGATCACGTGGTCGTCGGTATCACCGCGAAAGCGACTCCCGCCACCGAGCCCGCCGTCGAGCCGGAGACCGACACCGAGGGCTCCGAGCGCTAGCGCGCGCCCTCAGCGCTTCTTCGATTTGGGACGGTTCGCCGGCGCCGCACGCTTCGGAGAAGAAACCGCAGCGTCTCGAGCCTTGCGATAGCGCTCGGCGTCTATCTTTCCACCGCGGATCCAGGCGGCGAGCGCGGGCTCGATGACGGTGGGCCACGTGTCTCCGAGCCGCAGCGCGAGAAAGTCGCGATAGAGAGTCTCGACGAGACCCTCGACCTCCCGGGTGAGCAGCATGCGCTCGTAGAACGCCTCGTGCCGTTCGTCGCTCACGCGCTCCTGCTCGACCTCGACGGTGGAACGCTTGCCCTTCTTCCGCCGTGGCGGTGGTTGAACGAGCGCGGGCGTCTCTTCTTCTTCATCGCCGAGCACCGTCGGAAGAACCAGGCCCGAGAGCGCCATCTTCTCGGCTCGCAGCGTGAACGTCACCTCGCGATCGCCCCACGAGAGGTGCAGTCCCGCCGCCTCCGGAAGCTTGCCGAGCGCGAGCGCTTCCTTCGCCTCACGGCTCCCGGCGGGGAACGTACCCTTGATACGCGTCGCTTCCTTTCCGACGGAGAGCACCAGGTGCTTCTCGATCCAGAGACCGAACGTCCCCTGCGTCCTGGTGGACAGGGTCGCCTCGAACGCCTCCGATTCGAACCAGAGCCAGAGCAGGAACTCGCGCCCGACGAAGCGGCGCTTCTCGTTGCGATCGGCTTCTTGCACGGCTTACGCCTCCACCGCGACCGTGGTCGCTTGCAGTGCCTGCCACGCGGTCTCCGCCGCCTTGCTCAGTCCGAGCCTCACGGCGAGCGTGTAGGGCGCCTCCTCGACGAGCTTCAACCCGAACGTCCGGTGGAACAGATCGCTCATCGCGAGGATGGAGCGCTCGGACTGGCTGAAGAACCGCACGATGCCCTCGTCGAGCGACCACGAGAGATCCACCACGCGCGTCGCCGGGGCGAGCTGCTTGCGAAGCCGCTTCACGACGAGCTCCTTCAGCTCCGTCTTCTCCTGTCGCGACAGGCGCTCCCGCCCCTTGCGTCCGAGCAGCGCGGCCTCCGCTTCCCTCACCTTCGCGCGGAGGAGCGCGGAGGGAATGACCCACTTGTCGGTGCGATAACCGAGGTTCAGATACTCGTTGTAGAAGACGTCATCGTAGTCGGGCTCGACGTCGAACGGCTCGCCGAGCGTGCACCAGCCGGAGCGCTCGGGCGCCTCCTCGTCCGGCGTGAGTGGCTTCATCGCCCGGAGGCGAATCGACTTCGTGAAGGCGTCGCGAAAGTCCTTCGGAAGGTCTCCGTCGACGAAGAGGCGCGTGTACGTGAGCGATCCTTTGAGGGCAGGCATACGGCCTGCGCCGTCTAACAAGGGCGCCCGACAAACGAAAGTCGCGATTGTCGTCTAGAGCGGGCAGCTCGACGTGATGTAGCCGTCGGGCGGCGAGAACGTCCATCACGTCGAAGCCGGCCCCTGACGTGGCGCCGCGTGACGGCGATACGGCAATCTGCTCGTCAACGTGGATTTGGCGAGCGCACCGGGCACAGACGGGCGTTGTCGAGGTTCGTCGAGGTGCTCTAGTGTGCGACCGCCCGGATGATGTGGACGCGTGGCGCCGCGCTCTGCTCGCTCTGCCTCGTCGCCGTGCCAGCGTGCACGAGCGATGAGCCGGAGCTCGTGCATCGACCGACGCTGACGCGACTGGATGCCGGTGCTGGCCGGTCCCCGATACCCGACCTGCCGTCAGATGCGGCGTCTCCCCCAGCGCAACCGTTCGACGCCGGAGTTCCGCTTGCTGCGGATGCGTCGCGGTCCATCGACGCGTCACCATCCATCGACGCGACGTCTCCCGTGGACGCTGGCGACGCGAGCGGCGGTGCACCTCCGGATCGCGGCTTCGAAGCCCTCTCGTGGGACGAGCTGCCCGCGCTCCGTTCGTCGACCTATCGGATCTTCTCGAGCTACGACCGGAACGAAGAGTCCACGTACGAATACATCGCGAAGGGGAACAAGGACTTCAACAACTGGCTCGCACGCTGCGGCGACGTGCCGAACATCGTCGGCGACGAGACGGACGGAGTCAGCTGCGAGCCGGGCCTGCACGGCTACCTCATCGCGGCCGACGATGCGGGCCCCGGTTACGTCTCGCGCATCTTCTTCACGCACATGGATCTCGACACGAAGGCGCCTGCGGATCAGGAACGCATCCGCATCTACGTCGACGACCTCGACGTTCCTGCGTACGACGGAAAGCTCTCCGACTGGACGAACGGCGTGAACGAACCCTTCGTCGAACCGCTCGTCGGATGGACCTCCGGCGCGCTCGTGAGCTACGTCCCGATCAGCTACCAGTCGAAGCTGCGCGTACTCCTCGACGATCTCAGCGCGACGGCGGGTTACTACTATCAGGTGGACGTGCGCTCGAGCGAGGCAACGGCCTCCTTCGACCCGGCGAAGCTTCCGAGCGTGGCGCGTCTCGCCGCGCGTCTGGAGACCGACGCCAAGCTCGGTACCGACCGCACCACCTGGACGAACTCGGATTTCACGCTGCCCGCCGGCGAGACGGCGCATCTACTCGATCGAGCCGGCACCGGAACGATCGGCTCGCTGCGCGTCACGACGGATGCGACCGCGGACGCGCTCGGCGACGTCGAGCTCCGGATCACCTGGGACGACGCGCCTTCCGCCGCCATCACCCTGCCCCTCTCATGGCTCTTCGGGCAGCGCCCGGTGCCGGCGGCGTTCGAGACCCTGCCGATGACGGTGCGCCTCGTCGACCGGAGCGTCGAGATGACGCTGTCGCTCCCGATGCCGTTCTCGTCACGCGCGCGCATCGACGCCGTCAATTTCGGCGCGGTCTCGCATTCACTGCACGCAAAGATCGACGGCGCACCAGGGAACGTCGTGGGCGCCGGTCATCTCCACGCCGATTCACAGGAACGACACGCACCCATGACCGACGCGAGCTTTCCCGTCGCGTCGCTGTCCGGCACCGGCAGATACCTGGGAAGCATTCTCTTTCTCACGGGTCACGCCGATCCGGCCGCCCTCTTCCCCGACCCGTTGAACTTTCTCGAGGGCGACGACGTGCTCCGCGTGGACGGCCGCTTCGCCGGCAACGGCACCGGCACCGAGGACTTCCTCGACGGCGGCTGGTACTTCGAGAACGGTCCTTACTCCGCGCCGTTCTCGGCGCTCATCTCCAAGACCGACTCGTCGGCACAGCCGACCGGTCAGATCACCGCCGTGCGCTGGCAGACGCTCGGAGACGCCGTCGACTTCGACGATAGCCTCGAGCTCTCCCTCGAGTACGGCGCTCACGCGCCCGGCGCCGCCACCGACTACGCCTCGGTCGCCTTTTATTATCAAAAATGAATCCAGAATGTTTGTCGGTTCGGCGCGGTGCCGGATCGAGCTCCCGCTATCGCGCCGCGACGACAGAAGGGTCGCACTCGTCGCCCCGGTGGCGGTCCAGGCCGCGGCTCTGGACCGCCTCCCCCGTCGATTGGTACAAGCGTCGTTCATGAGCACCACGACGCCTCAGGAAGTCGCGACTGCCGTTGCCCCGATTGCAGAAGGACTGGCCGCATTCAGGCCGCGCCTGTCGTATCTGAGCTACCACGTCACGAACGTCGAGCGCGCGCTCGGTTTCTACGTGGGCGTGCTCGGCATGAAGGAGCAAGCGCGCCTCGCGCTCGGCAACGGGCTGCACGAGATCGTCGTCGGCTTCGCCGATGCACCGGGTGCGAGCCTCATCCTGATGTGGGACGAGAAGCGAACCGAGCCGTACCGGCTCGGTGACGGCTACAGCCGGCTCATCGTGCGCGTGTCGGACGTCGACGGGGCGATGCGTGAGCTCGCGAAGCACGACGACATCGTCGTCGTGAAAGAAGCGACCGACGCCGGCTCGCTCCGCTACTCGATGGTGAAAGATCCCGACGGCTACGTCGTCGAGTTCCTGCAGTTCAAGCGCTGACGCGCGCTTTTAACAACGGGGGGCCTTGGCCCCCCGCAGCTTCGCCTTCGGCGAACTGCTCCCCCCGCCGCTTCGCGTGCTCGCTTTGCCTTCGGCGAACTGCTCCCACCGCCGCTTCGCGGGCTCGCTTTGCTCGCGGGCGAACTGCTCCCACCGCCGCTTCGCGGGCTCGCTTTGCCTTCGGCGAACTGCTCCCACCGCCGCTTCGCGGGCTCGCTTCGCCTTCGGCGAACTGCTCCCACCGCCGCTTCGCGGGCTCGCTTTGCTCGCGTAGTTCCGCGTCTTTGGTGCCTCGGGGACGACGGTGGCGTCGATGCGGAACTACTGACTACGGCGCGCTCTCGCGCGGCTTCCGTATTATCGTCCTCTGCCGTGCGCGCGCGAGGTGCACCGCGAGGCGCCGGTAGAGCTCGCAAGCGAGTTGCCGGTCGGCTTTGCAGACCTCGTTGAAGTCGTCGGCGCGAAGACGGAGGAGACGCGAGCGCTCGGCGGCGGTGGGAAGCTCGCCGGTGACCGGCACGCTGACGAGCGACTCGGGGAAGAGCAGCGCGCCGACGGTGACGACCCGGTCGCCCTCGCAGCGGATCAGCCCGTCGAGGACGATGTACGCGACGAGATCGCTCGCGACGACCTGCGGGACAAGCGCCCCTGCCTCGAACTCGATCTCGACGGCGGCGGCGAGCGCCGACATCACGGAGGGTAGCGGCATGTCGGCGAAGAGCGGCGCGAGCTGCGCGCGTTCCACGTCCTTGGCACGGAATCCGCGATCGTCATCGCTGCGACGCACGAAGCGGTCGGCTATCTCGATGACGAGGGCCGTCGCGTTGTCACGCCCGCGCTGCGCCACCCGGGCGACTAACGCGCGCGACGCGGCGTCCGCATTGCCGGTACGGAGCAGCTCGGCGAGCTCGCCCTCGCTGTCGATCTGGCCGTGTACGCCGTCGCTGCAGATGAGTAGCCGGTCGTTGCGACCGAGATCGACGAACAGCGTGTCGACGTCCACGTGCTCGGCGATGCCGACGGCGTTCATCAGGCGGCTCTGCCGGAGCCGGTTGTGTGCGCTGAGGACGCCGGTCGCCTTGAGCTTCTCGGCCTCGACGTGATCTTGCGTGAGCTGCAGCACGGCGCTCGGCCGCGCGAGGTAGACGCGCCCGTCACCGGCGTGCGCGATGAAAGCGTGATCGCGGGCGAGCCACACGACGTCGAGCGTCGTGCCCATGCCGGCGCGCGTGGGGTCCTGACGTCCCTCGTCGCGGATGCGCTCGTTCGCGTGCTCGATGGCGCGACGGAGGCGCTGGAGCACCTGGCGGCGCGTCTCGACGTTGGGGTCGCGCACGTAGGCTTCCATCGTCGACTGGGAGCGCGGCGAGCCGATCGATTTCCGGACCTCCTCGACCGCGAGGCGCGACGCGACCTCGCCGGCGGGGTGACCGCCCATGCCGTCCGCGACCGCGAAGAGCGCGAGCGCCGGATCGACGAGATGCGCGTCCTCGTTCGTGTCGCGGCTCCGGCCGATGTCCTCCTCGACCTTGAAGGCGATGCGAAAGTCGAACCGGGGGACGATCTGCGCCACGTCTCGCCAGCCTATGCCAAGCCGGGCGCTTCGGCGACTCCGACGCACTTCGTGCGTATTCCGTGGTACGAGCGGGCCCGTGCGCGTGCTCGGGATCGAAACGTCGTCGCGTCGCGGCACGGTCGCGCTGCTCGAGGACGACCGCGTCGTCGCGACGCTCGCGACGGACGCGCCGGGGGGGCACGCTCCACACCTGCTCGGGCTCGTCGACCGAGCCCTCGCCGCCGCGGGGTGGCCGAAGACGTCGCTCGATCGCATTGCCGTCGGCACCGGGCCCGGCTCGTTCACCGGGATACGCGTCGGCATGGCGCTCGCTCAGGGCATCGCCCTCGGGCTCGAGCGGCCGGTGCTCGGCGTGGGCTCGCTCCGCGCGATGGCCCGCGCCGTCCCGAGCTCGACGTCGGGAGCGCGCTGCGCCGTCGTCGATGCGCGCCGTGACGAGCTCTTCTGCGCCGAATACGACGCCGGGAACGTCGAGCGCCGTCCGCCCATCGCGCTCCGTCGAGAAGCCGTCCCAGCGTGGCTCGCCGAAGCGGGACCACGCGTCGTCCTCGGCGAGCTCGCGCCGGCGCACGCGTCGGACGTCTTCCGGAGCGAGCTCACCGACCTGCCGCACGCCGTCGGCGTCGCCCTCGTCGCAGCGGCCCTCCCGCTCGACGGAGCCCTGCTCGAGGCCCAATACGTGCGTCCCGCCGACGCAATCCGCCCCAATCTCCCACGATCTCCGCTATCTTCGGGCGAAACCACATGAGCACCGAGGCCGGGCCCGACGAGGGGCGTCCCCTGTCGCGCTACCTCCGCCGGTTCAAGGCGGGAGAGGTGATCTTCGAGGCCGGCACGCCGTCGACCGAGGCCTACCTGCTCCAGGAAGGCCGGGCCCGGCTGATCAAGCGCGCCGGGTCCCGGGAGCGGAGCCTGCGCGTCGTGCGTCCGGGGGACCTCTTCGGAGAATATGCCCTGGTTTCGGGCACTCCCCGCTCCTCGACCGCCGTCGCCCTGGTCGATTCGGCAGCCCTCGGCCTCGACCTCGAGACGTTCGAGCACGTCCTGACGAGCAACCCGACCCTGGGCCTCAGGATCGTGCAGCAGCTCGTCAAGCGCCTGCGCGACGCCGACGACCAGATCGAGCTCTTGATGCTCCGCGATTCGCAGGTGAAAATCGCGGCGGCCCTGCTCCAGCTCGGCCACGAAGCCGCGAGGAGCCGCCCGGAGGACGTGGAGTCCGTCGTACTCTCCGTTTCCCCGATGGAACTCTCGGCGCGAGTCGGCCTCGACGTTGAAACCGTGAAGCGGAACGTGCAGACGCTCCGCCAGAGCGGGCACCTCGTCATCGAGAGCGAGCAGATCCAGATCCACGATCTCGAGGGCCTCCGCGAGCTCCGCCGGCTCCTCGAGATGAAAGAGGAAATCGCCGGAGTGAACGAAGCGGGTCGCACGAGCCGGAGGCAGGATTGAGGCGGCTCGGGGTGGGGCTCGTCGCGCTCGGCTGCCTGGCCGCGAGCGCCTGTCGCTCGAACAGCAGCGCGAACACGGGCATGCCGGCGCAGGATCCGGAGCGTCAAAGCGTTGCCGAACACGACATCGCGACGGACCTCTGGCTACGCCGGAACGAGCCGCGGCTCGCGCTCGGTCACGCCCTGAAGGCCGTCGAGTTGAACGACGAGAACGCCGAGGCCGAGCACCTGGTCGCGCTGCTCTACCTCGATTTCTGCAGGCGGAGCGTCGACGAGTGCCGGCTGAAGGACGCCGAGAAGTACGCAAAGAAGGCGGTCGACGTGAAGCCCGATTTTCGCGAGGCGAAGAACACGCTCGGCGTCATCCTGGTGCACGAGAAGAAGTACGACGATGCCATCGCCGTCCTGCACCCCCTTGCCGAGGACATCCTCTACCAAACCCCCGAAAATGCCTGGGGAAATCTCGGTTGGGCCTACCTCGAAAAGGGCGATCTCGACCGCGCCATCGAGGCGCTCCGGAGGAGCGTCGCCGCGCAGCCGGACTTCTGCGTCGGAAATTTCCGGCTCGGGCTCGCCTACGAACGCAAACAATCCCCGGCCGCCGCCGTCGAGGCGTATACGCGCGCGGTTGAAACCGATCAGCCGAGCTGCAAAGGCCTCCAGGACGCGTACGACGGACGCGCGCGGGCGATGATGCGGCTCGGCCGTTCGGAGGACGCGCGAAGCGACCTCGAGCGTTGTGTTCAGCTTGATAAGAGCACGGCGGCTGGAAGAGAATGCACCGCGTTACTAGGGAAGCTGAAGTAAGCGATGGAACCCGTCGGGCAGTTTTTGCGTCGTCGCCGCGAAGAGCGGCAGATGAGCGTCGAAGAGATCGCTCGGTCGACGCGCGTGCCGATGGACAGCGTGACGCGCATCGAGGCCGATCAGTTCGACGAGCTGCCGGGCGAGGTGTTCGTGCGGGGCTTTCTCAAGTCGTACGCGCGTGCCGTCGGTGTTCCGCCGGAGGACGTCCTCGCGCGCTACACCGCGAGCCGTCGCGTCGCCTGGGTGACGCCGCTGCCGATCGCCGCGCCGGCCAAGCCCGCCAGGAGCCGGCGCTTCGGCGTGGCCATCGCGTTCGTGCTGCTGCTCATCCTGTTCACGCTCGCCCTCAGCATCGTGCTGAAGCCGCGCGGCCACGACATGCCGCAAGAGCTGTCGTCGGTGGCAGCGTCCGGGCCGACGCGCGTCGCGTGAGTCGCGCGCGGTCGACGCGTCCCTCTCACCGCACTCGAGCGTTCCTTCTCCGCCGCACGGAGCACGGCGAGAGCGATCTCGTGCTCGCGCTCTTCACCGAGTCGCTCGGGCGCATTCCGGCGCTCGGGCGCGGCGCGCGCCGGAGCCAGAAGCGATTCGGCGGCGCGCTCGAGCCGTTCCACACCCTCTTCGTCGACGTGGACGAGCCAGGGAGCGGCGAGCTCTACCTCCTGCGCGAGGCGAGCATCGCGACGATGCGCCCGACCCTGACCAGCGACCTGTCGCGGATGGACACCGCCGGCCGCGCGCTCTCGTGGGTACGGACCGCGGCGCCGCCGCGCCACGTCGAGCCCGGCGTGTGGCAGGTCGTCGAGCAGCTCATGGATCGCCTCGACGACGTGGCGCAGACGAACCCGCGTCTCGTCCTCGCCGAGGAGGGGTTGCGACTCCTCGCGGCGTTCGGCTGGGGGCTCGAGCTGTCGCGGTGCGTGCGCTGCGGGCGCGAGTGTGAGCCGGGCCGCACGGCGATGGTGGATCCCGAGCGCGGCGGGCTCGTATGCCGCGCCTGCGGCGGCGCGCATTTCCGCTTGAAGGGCGCGGCCCGAGCACGGGTCGCCGCGGGTGCGCTCGCCGCGGAAGACGTCGACGTCGCGCTCGACCTCGTGGAGCGGGCGCTCCGCGCTCACGTCGGGGTCGTGTGACGCAGCTCGGCGGCGACGTGGTGGCCGCGCGCGCCGCCGAACGACGCGATCTCACCTCGCGCGCCGGCATCGTCGCGGCGGGCACCCTCGTGAGCCGCATCCTCGGGCTCGGGCGCGAGGTCGTGCTCGCGGGCATGTTCAGCCGCGCCGCGACCGACGCCTTCACCGTCGCGTTCACGATACCGAACACCCTCCGCCAGCTTCTCGCCGAGGGTGCGGTGCAGACCGCCGTCCTTCCCGTGCTCGCGAAGACCCGCGAGCACGAGGGCGAGGACGCGGCAAAGCGCTTCTTCGCCGCGGCGCGCGGTCTGTCGCTCATCGTGCTCGCCGCCGTGAGCGTCCTCGGCGTCGTGTTCGCGCCGTTCCTCGTCGGCCTCTTCGCCGGCGACGCCGACGTGATCCCGGGGCAGCTCGAGCGCACGACGCTCCTCACGCGCTGGGTGTTTCCGTACATCTTCTTCATGGGGACGGCGGCGCTCGGCGCCGCGGCGCTCAACTCCGCGAAGCGCTTCGCCGTCACCGCTTTCGCCCCGGCGCTGCTCAACGTCTCGTGCATCGCGTTCGCGCTGCTCTTGCCGCACTGGGTCACGTCGCAGGGCTACGAGCCGGTGCTCACCATGGCGCTCGGCGCGCTCGTCGGCGGCGTGCTCCAGGTGATCGCGCAGTGGCCGGCGCTCCAGAGCATCGGCTATCTCGCGCGACCGCGTCTCGATCTGTCGCACCCCGGGGTGCGCGAGGCCCTCAAGCGCATGGTGCCGACGCTCTTCGGGCTCGGCATCTACTTCATCGACGTGCTCCTCGCGCGCCGTTTTCTCTCGGGACTCGGTCTGGGCCCGCAGACGTACTTCGCCTTCGCGCTCCGGCTCTGCGATTTCCCGCAGGGGATCTTCGTGATGGCGATCCAGACCGCGGCCCTGCCGAGCCTCGCGCTCCTCGCCGCGCGCCGCGACCGTGAAGGGCTCGAAGCGACTTACGCATTCGGCGTTCGCCTGACGCTCTTCGTCGCGATCACCGCGACGGTGATGCTGATGACGCTCTCCGAGCCCATCGTCGCGCTCATCTTCCAGCGCGGGCACTTCGACGCACACGCCACCCACGAGACGGCGCGAGCTCTCTTCGCGCAAGCCGCGGGCATCTGGATGGTCGCCATCGTGCGGCAGCTCGTTGCGGTGTACTTCGCTTGCGGCGATACCCGGACGCCGGTCATCGTCTCGTTCTTCGATTTCGTCGCGTTCGTCGTCTTCGCGCTTCTCCTGCGCGACAGGTTCGGGCACGTCGGGATCGGGATGGCCGTGACCGGCTCGTCCGCCGTGCAGCTCACGCTCCTCTGGTGGCGGCTCGGAAAGCACCTCGACAGCCGTCGCTTCGCGGAAATAGCGCGCTCCGCGGCGCGCACGCTCGGGGCATCGCTCATCGCCGCCGTCATCGCGACCTTCGTCGTGAAGGCACTCGAACGCGCCGTCTCCGGCCACCTCGTACCGGGCCTCGGCGGCGCGCTCACCTTCATGGCGGTTTTTCTGGGCGCCGCCCTGATCCTGCGCAGCGAAGAGCTATCGTCAGTGCTTGCCGCCGTCCGCCGACGTCGCGCGTGAGCGGGGAGCCGTGGTCCGACCGAGCGACCGCTCACCGCGCGCGTCTCGCCCTTCGCGTCCGTTTCATACGCCCGTTCTCACGGAAAAATGGCGATGTACTCGCGAGGTACACCGCAATTTTTTCCTCGAGACCCCACTAACGAACCGGGAAGGCTGGCCTCCTCAGATTCCGGTGAAACTGACGTTTCCGCCCGCAGGCGTGCCGCCGACGTCCACGTCGCGAAGGGCTAAACCCAAACCACGTGCAAGCAGCTCACATCGGCGGGGTGAGCGTGCAGTACGAGGGGAAGCCCGCGGGGAGGGCGTTCTTGTACGGCGAGGGGTTGGTTCCCCAGGGGTGGTCGAAGAAGAACTGCACGACGCTCGCGCCGGCGGCGGGCGGGAGCGAATGCCCTCCCCCGTGGTTGCACTCGAACGCGAAGTGTCCGGCGGCGGTGAGCGCCTGGTAGTACATCTTGCTCGAATCCTGGAAGTTCAGGACGAGCATGTCGTTGGCGCCTCCGAAGAGGATCATCGCCGGGAAGAGGTTCGACGGGTTCGCGAACATCCCGGTGCCGCCGCCGGAGAACGTCGCGACGCTCGCGAGATACGTGGAGCGCGTGTAGCTCGCGTCCGCTGCGAAGAGCCCCCCGGCGCTGAACCCGACGACGTGGATGTGCTTCGCGTCGATGCCGACCTTCGACTTCGCGCAGCCGATGATGTCGTCCATCAGCTGGTAGTCGGTATTGATGTCCGTGTCCTGGATCCACGGGAACACGCCCATGTTGTCGTGCACCGGCGCGATGACCATGCCGCCCGCGTCGGTGACGTGCTTCACGCCGTCGGCGGTGAGCGCCGTCTGTGCCTCTGCCGGAGTGCCGAGCGTCCCGTAGAAGTAAAAGACGATGGGGCCGTCCTTGGCGGCGGCCGCGGCGTCGTCGATGTAGATCTGGAACTGACGATCGACGCCGCTCGAGTTGATGGTCGTCATGCCGGCGTGGAACTCCGGGCAGACCGCCGCGGCGGCAGGCAGCACGGGGTCGCTCGCCGAACCGTTTCCGGTCCCCGCGGTACCGGCGCTGCCGCCAGCGCCCGCACCGCCGGCGCCGTCGGCATTTCCCCCACCGCCGTCGCTGCCGCACGCGGGCAGGAACAGGGCCATCGAGAGGGCGCTCGTGAAGGCGCAGACGAGTCGTGCAAGCATTTGAAATGACCTCTGAATACGTGGAGCTCGGGCTCGCGTCGAACGCGGAAGGCAACCGGCGGGGGTACGGCCCCGCGGCCGAAACACTGACCTCGTGCTCGCCGAAATGCAATCGCCGAGCACCGCCACGTTCACCGCGAGGCGCTATAAGCAGCACCCATGCCGTCCAGTGTCAGCGCCGGTCAACGCGTCGTCGAAGCGCGCTTCGTCGCGAGCGCGCCCGAGGCGCGATTGCTCCCGCCGCCCACCGGCGTCGAGGTCGCCTTCGCCGGCCGCTCCAACGTCGGCAAGAGCACGCTGCTCAATGCGCTCCTCGAGCGTAAGGGGCTCGCAAGAACGAGCGGCACGCCGGGCTGCACGCGGGAGCTCATCGTCTTCGAGGCGAAGGCGATCGACGGCGCGATCGTCACCCTCGTCGATCTGCCGGGCTACGGCTACGCGAAGCGCTCCAAGACGGAGCGCTCCGCGTGGGCGGAGCTCGTCGAGGACTATCTGCGCGGCAGACCGACGCTCACCGCGGTCATCGTGCTCGTCGACATCCGTCGCGGCGTCGAGGACGACGATCGCGACGTGCTGGAGCTCATCGCGGCGCCTCCGCTCGTGTCACGTCGTCCGGTCTCCGCACTGCTCGTCGCGACGAAGCTCGATAAGCTCCCGGTCTCGGCGCGAAAGCCCGCGCTCGCGCGGCTCGCCAAGGATTTCAACGCGCGCGTCGCAGGGTTCTCCGCGGACGATCATACGTCGCACGCGAACCTCTGGCGCGAGGTGCGGCGCCTGGCCGGGATCCCTCAGGGCGTCGCGTCGGCGGATTCTCCGCCGTTGAGCTCGCGCTCGCAGTCCCCGTAGAGCACCAGCGAACGGTGCTGCGCCGGGAGCTCGAAGCGCCACGCCGGGCCCGCCACTGCGCGAAAATACGCGATCGTCGCGAGCTGGTCGCCGGGCATCCCGTGACGGATCGCGGCTTGCCAGACCTGCTTCGGACCACAATGCGGGCTCGGTAACGCCTCGCTCGTCTGGGTACAGGGCAGCCCGGCCTGGTCCGGATCCGCGAAGATGCCGAGCCCACTGATACGGACGTTCTGCTTCCCGCAGAAGTTCCGCTTCGGCAGCGTGCCGGGCGGGTGCACGGGCTGCGGCCCTTCCCCCTGGCGGCTCGTGAAGGCGTACCCGACGAGCCGTCCGGGCACGCTCACGTCCACGGTGCCGTCGCTGCTCACGCCGTAGAGGGAGATCCCCCGGAGGTCGCTTCGCTTCGTCAGGGTGCGCGCCTCTTCCAGCGTCGCCACGACGTCGACCTTCTTCGGGAAGCCGACGACCCCGTCGGCGGTGGGGGGCCCAGGAACCTCGCCGCTGCTCGGCGAGGAGATGCCGCGTGCCCACCACGAGATACAGAGCGCGGCCAGGAAGGCCGTCCCCACGATGAGGAGGCCGAAGACACGGTCGCGACGGCGGGATTGGCTCTCGGGTTCCACCAGGACGGGCTCATATATCACCCACGGCCGATTGCGAAAGAAAGAACCTCGCGGTAAAAGCTCCCTCCCGAGCCAGGGCGCATAACTCAGCGGTAGAGTGCGACCTTCACACGGTCGAAGTCGCAGGTTCGATCCCTGCTGCGCCCACCAGAAACCCGGTTCGAAGAGCAGACGACGCGCACGCGACCCGCACCATGGCCCGAGCCCGCTCTGCCGCTTCTGCTCCCCGTGAGTCCGCCGCGACGAGGATCCGCGTCACTGCATCACCGGGGGACGAGGTCGGAGCCGCCGCCCTCGGCAGGACCGTCGCCGAGAGCCTGAAGAAGCTCCGCAAGAACCGTCAGATGTCGCTCGATCAGCTCGCGGCGACGAGTGGCGTCAGCCGGGCCGCGCTCTCGCAGATCGAGGGCGCGCGCACGAACCCGACGCTCAGCGTCCTCTGGAAGATCGCGGTCGGGCTCGGTGTGCCGTTTCAGTCGCTGCTCGGCACTTCCGACGGCAATCCGACGCGCGTGCTTCGCGCGGGCGACGCGCAGGTGCTCCGCTCCGCGGACGGGCGCATGGAGTCGCGGCTGCTCTCACCCGCCGGCGCCTCGCAGAACGTCGACGTCTACGAGCTCAAGTTCTCGCCCAAGGGGATCCTCCTGAGCGAGCCGCACGCCAGCGGTACGACGGAGACGCTCATCGTGTTGACCGGCGCGCTCCGCGTCTCGGTCGGCGAAGAGACGCACGAGCTCGCGCCGGGCGATTCCATCTTCTTCCACGCCGACGTGCCGCACGCCTACGAGAGCCGGAGCTCGCACGAGACACGCTGTCTCGACATCGTCGCGTACGCGAGCCGCGGCTGAGTCAGCGCGCCGCGTCCGTCCATTTATGGACGCGGAACCGACTGAGACTTACCGGCGCGCCATCCGGGATCCCGGCCTTGCGGCGCGCCACGTCGACCTGCGTTGCGGCCTCGTTCACGCCGTCGATGCCCGGAAGCAAGAGCCCCTGGTGGCCCGCGTCGTCGCGGACGACCACGCCGTAGAGACTCGGATCGAGCTCCGCGAGCGTCGCGATCGGCTCTTCCGGCTCGAGGGCGCTGACCTCGATGGAAAGGCGTGAGAGCTCCACGACGGAGACCGGGTCGAACCGTGGATCCCGCGTCGCGGCGAGCACGGCGCTCCGCGCCGTCTCGGTGACGACGTCGCCCCGCGACGGCGCCATCGAGCCGATGCATCCCCGGAGAGCGCCGCCCGGGCCGCGCAGCGTAACGAAGACGGGACACGCCGGACCCCGCGGCGGAAACGGCGCCATGCCGTCGCCGCTCAGGTAGTCGCCGATGGCTCGGCGCGCGACGCGCGGCAGAGACGGGCCGACGTCTTCGAGAAGCTCCATCGTTCTCCGACAGTAGCCACGGCGTTCACGGGTCGCATCCCCCCCTGACAGAATCCCCCATCGCCTCGAGGCGCCCGTTGCGCTAGGGTCCGCCCGCGAAAAATGCGCTACTTCGTCAAGATCGACGCGACCGAGCACGTCATCGATGTCGCGGAGCTACCGGGCGGTGGCTTCGATGTCCGCAAGGTTCCCGACGGAGCCGATGCCTCGGCCCGGGGCGTGCCTCTCGCCGTGGAAGTGAGCTCGCCCGGTGGGCCGCTCAACGTGAGGGTGGACGGGCGCGTGTTCGACCTCGTGGTCGACGGCACTGCCCCTAACCTCTCGATCTTCGCGAGCGGCCGGCGCGTTCAGGTCACGGTGGAGAGCGCGCACGCGCGCGCCGCAGCGAGCGTCCGCGGTGGCGCGAAGGCGAGCAGCGCCGGCCTCATCGTGTCCCCGATGCCCGGCAAGGTCGTGAAGATGCTCGTCAAGGAGGGCGACGCGGTGGAACCCGGTCACCCCCTGGTGGTCGTCGAGGCAATGAAGATGGAGAACGAGCTCGTCGCCGAGATCACCGGCACGGTTCAGAAGGTGTTCGCGCAGACCGGTGACGCGGTCGAGGGCGGCGCGAAACTCGTGTTGATCGCCTGACGCGCCGCCCTGCCCCTCCCTCTCACTTCACGGTGGCGGTCAGCGTATAGGGCTGAGACAGGTACGCGGGCACCGTGGAGGTAGTCCCGTGGTTCGCCGGGTCGGTGAACGGATTCACCTTCACGTAGTAGTCGCCGGCCGTGACGGCCTTCGTGACTACGACGCTCGCGCCCAGCTCCGTCGCGTACTCACGCGCGACCAGCGAGCCGTTCGTGTCGTACAGCGTCACGTCGCCGTTCACGTCGGCGCCGACGTCGGAGAGCGTCACCGTCGCCGTTCCGGCGCCGAGCGTCACCTTGAACCAGTCCTGCCACGCGGCGTCGGGCGGATTCGTCGAGTTCTCGAAGCCGGCGAACTCGTAGCCGTGGATCGGCGTGCCGGCGATCATCGGCGTGGCGGTGGCGCGTGTGTCGTTCGGCTCGTTGGCGTCGGGCACGCCCTTGTAGACGACGCGCAGCGTGTACGGCACCGGCGTGTCCGAACCGGTGAAAGCCGTCACCTTGACGTGGAACGACGCGCCCGACTTCGCGTTGAACCACGCGAAGACACTCTCGCCGTTGGAGCCGTAGGGGCTCGTGATGTCGCCGTTGTCGACGACGGCCTGCGGCGTGATGCGCACGTTGCCGTTGGTGCCGACCTCCGTCGCGGACACGATGAAGTAGCCGCCCTGCGCCGGCGCCGCGGGAGCGTCGAAGGAGTAGTAGTCGACGTCGTCCTTCTTCTGCAGGCAGGCGTGAAAATCGGTACCGAGGGCGTAAGCCGTCGGGTGGTCGCGATCGTCGTTGGGCTTCGTCTCGTCGGTGCCGCACGGATCACCGGCGAGCCCCGCGTCGCCGCCTGGACCGCCGTCATTCACGGCGCCGCCCGCGGCAGTGCCCGAGTCGACACCGCCGCCGTCAGTGCCTCCGACGCTCGCGCCCGCCGCGCCACCCGTCGTTGCGCCTGCAGTGCCGCCGCCGCCCGAGCCGGCACTGCCGCCGCTAGCGCCGGCGGTGCCGCCCGCGCCTCCCTTGTCGCCGCCGTCGTTCGCGGTCTGGCCACCGCTGCCCTTGCCGGCGCCGCCGTCGGTGTCGTCACTCGTCGTCGATACCTTGCAACCCTCGGCAACGACGAGCGCGAGCAACGTCACACCGATATGACTGATCAAAGCAGTTCCGCATCGCCGATTCCGTCGTCCCCGAAGGACGAAAGAGCTGCAGAACTGCGCGAGCGGAGCGAGCACGCCGAAGGCGGCGGGGGAGCGGTCGCGTAAGCGAGCCGCGGGGGCAAGGCCCCCGTTCTTAGTAGTTTTCATGTTTCTTCCTCATCGAGACGACGACGCCTCGAAAACCTCACCGCGCTCACCCGCGCTGACCGGGCTCCTAGCACGGTTCAGCGCGTACTACGGGCAAGACATCGCGTTTCTTCCCGCGTTTCACGCCGACCCATACTGTGCAGTGCACTGCACTTCCCGTGTGCAGCGGAGTGCACGCGTCGTCGTTCAGGTCGGTGCGCTGCCGTTTCGGCGTGCGAGCCACGACGCGATGCCGTCGCGGCCGAGGAGCACGATGACGAGGAGCGCATACGGCAAGATCAGGAGCCAGCCCTTCGTCGTGACCGGAAGGACGAGCGTGCGCACCGCCTGTTCGTCCACGCCGCTGCCCGTCCAGAGCAGGTACGCGAGCACGCAAGCGACCGGCACCGAGAGCTCCCCGAGGCGTCGCTGGAGCGACACGCCCTTCACGAACTCGCGGTCCGTTCGCGTCTGATCACGACGCGCCTCGGTGAGCGATTCGTCGAGGAGCCGGCGCACGGCGGGCGCATTCTGGAGATAGCTGAGCACGTAGCTGCGCGTCAGCGAGAAGCCCATGAAGCCGATGAGCGACGGGCCCGAGATGTAGAGCACCTGCTCGACGAGCGGCTGCCGGCCCTTCGCAGAGAGGATCGTGATGCCCGTGAGACAGCCGATCATCGCGCCGCCGTAGAGCCAGCTCGCGCGCGCGATGCGGAAGAACGCCATGGTCCGGAGGAAATACTGGGGGCGGCTCGCGACGGACGCAATGTCCGCCGCCTGCTGCGGAAGGCGCAGCGAGGCGAGGATCTCGGCGAACGGGAACGAGAGCACGAGGCTCGCAGCCACGAGCCCCATCAGGAACGTCCCCTGGAAAACGAGCGTCTTCACCATCTCGAAGGGGTGCAGGGGCTCGGTGATGAGGCGCTCCCAGAGAAAGCCGAGCGGGTCGAAGGTCTGCCGCGCAAGGCGCCAGTCGAGGAGCCCTTTGACGCTGATGCTGAGCAAGAGAACGAGCATCAGGAAGACCGGCCAGGTCGACTCCCACGCCGAGCGATAGACGAAGAGCACATGGCGATCGATCCGCCGGGCGAACCGCACCTCTGCCGACAGGAAGAGCAGATACGCGAAGAGGAAGATCAGGATGATGATGAGCGCGTTCGTCCACCCTGCCTTGAGCGCCAGCACCATCTGCTCGACGAGGACGCCGGAACCGACGGCGTGAAACGCCTGCGACGCCGCGACGCTCAGGAGCTCGACCACGAAGATGAGCTGGAACGCGGGCGCGAGCGCCGCGGCGAAGCTCCGGTACTCCATGTAACCGGAGACGAAGACCTCCTCGCTCGTCGGCGGACGGAACCGGTCGTGGTGCGACCGCGCGTGCGAGAACGCCACTACCCCCGCCCAGAGCGGGTACCGGATCGAGAGCACGAGGAGAAACCAGCCGACCGCGTTGAAGACCGAGGGCGGACCGAGCGCGAGCACCGTCGCGATGGGCTGCCCCGTCAGGTACCAGACCAGGAACGCAAAGAGGCCGAGCGCGCCCACCGTCCAGAGGATCGTCGTCCAGAGCGACTCACGGCCGTGACCGCGCCCGAAGCCCTCGATGTAGTCCTGAATGTGGGAGCGGATCTGGGGGATGGTGAGGGTACGATCCTCGGGCTTCTTCGCGAGCATGCGGAGCGCGAGGCTCTCGAGCGCCAGCGGCGCGGACGGGCTCACGTCGGAGGGCGGCAGGGGCGGCTCGCTCGCGAGGAGCGACAGGATCACCTGCGGGTCGTCGTGGTCGAACGGCACCTCTCCGCAGAGGATCTGATAGAGGATGACGCCGAGCGCGTAGACGTCGGTGCGCTCGTCGAGGGCGAGGCCCGCGGCCTGTTCGGGCGACATGTACGCGGGCGTTCCGACGATCGTGCCTCGCTGCGTCGCAAGGCCACGCTTGCCGGCCCGGATCGACGTAACAGAGCCCGCCGCCGGGTAACTCGAGCGGCGGCGCATCGCGTCCATGTCGCTCGCGGAGATCCGGTCCACGGCGTCGTCCTTCGGCGTGTGCACGTCGCCGCCGATCGCCTTGGCGACGCCCCAGTCCATGACGAGGACCTCGCCGAAGTCGCCCACCATGATGTTCGCGGGCTTCAGATCCCGGTGGATCACGCCGCGGGCGTGCGCGTATTCGACGGCCTGGCACGCCTGCAGAAAGACGTCGAGCAAGCGGCGGAGGCCGAACTCCGCCAGCGTGTCCGGATCCTCGGCGCGCACCTTGTCGAAGATGCTCTCCAGGGACTGCCCTCGGATGAGCTTCATCGAGAAGTATGCGCGCCCATCGGGATCGAGCCCGATGTCGTGGACGGGGACGACGTTCGGGTGCTCGAGCTGGGCGGTGATCTGCGCCTCTTCGATGAAGCGCGCGAGCTCCGCCCGGGAGAGCTGATCCTTCGGGAGCGGCGACACCTTGAACGCGAGATCGCGCTTCAGCGTCGTGTCGGTGGCGCGGAGGACGTATCCCATCGCGCCGCGCCCGATCTCGTCACCGATGCGGAAGCGGCCGCCCCAGAGCGGCGCGTCGGCGGGCGGCGCGTTGGGGCTCCGAGCGCGTTCTTCGGCCGGCTCCGGGTCTCCGCCGTTCGCGTCGGGAAC
This sequence comes from Polyangiaceae bacterium, assembly GCA_036272055.1. Taxonomy (GTDB): domain Bacteria; phylum Myxococcota_A; class Polyangia; order Polyangiales; family Polyangiaceae; genus DASZVB01. The sequence continues at coordinate 147,705 of DATAZL010000053.1, forward strand.
GTCGGCGGCATCGGCAGTGACGGGAGCGTCGGGCGACTCTTCTTCGCCGGCTTCGGGGCGCTCGCTCTTCGGCTGAACGTCGTTCATCGTCTCGCGCAGATAGACGGCTCGACCGTATAGCATGCGCCGGGTCGCACAGGACCGCGCCGTGTCGGTTTTGCACGTTGAAAGCCGCTTTCAGCGGCGCGCCGGAACCGTTCGCAGTGTGCGGCGGAAAGCCTTGAAGTGGGTGAGTATCGGCTGCGACGCCGCGTCGTCCCCGAGCAGGTCGCGCGTTTCACCGGGGTCACGCTTCAGGTCGTACAGCCCGAGCGGGCGCCCATTCGTGGCAATGAGCTTCATGTCGCCGTCGATGAACGCCTGTCGCTCCTCGTTGTAAGGGCCGGCGCTCATGTCGACGAGGACGGGGCGCGCGGGATTCACGGACGCCGGAGTGAGGACGTCGGATAGCAACGAGCGCCCGGAAACGAAGTCGGAACCGTCTCCCGTGGGGCGAGGCGCGGAATAGCAGTCGAGGAGCGTCGGAACCAGGTCGATCGCGCTCCTCCGCGTGGCGACGTGGTGGGGCTCGACACCAGGCACGTAAATGAGAAGAGGGACGTGAACGAGCTCTTCCCAGACCTCGCGCCCGTGCCGGAGCATCCCGTGCTCGCCGAACGCCTCGCCGTGATCGCTCGTCAGGATGATCGCGGTGTGGCCCGCGGTCGGGCTCGCCGCGATGGCGGCGAGGAGACGGCCGAGGTGATGATCGACGAAGGCGATCTCGCCGTCGTAGAGGTCGCGGCTCTTCGAGCCGAAGTCGAAGTCCGGGTGAGGCACGTACGCGGCGTGAACGTCCACGTAGTGGAGCCATAGGTAGAAACGCTTCGCGACGTTCTCCGGTTTCGCGAGGAGCCGGATCGCGGCATCGGTCAGCTTGTCGCCGTTGACGGTGCGATCGCCCTCCGCCTGGGGCACGGCGGGCGACGCCGAGTAGTCCGAGTCGTCGAAGCCGGTGCCGATGCCCGAGTCCGGACGGAAGTACCAGTGACCCTGCGCCGTGAGCGTCCGCACGCCGGCCCGCTCGAGGCGCTCCTGCACGAACGTCTCGTCGGCGTCGAAGCGATCGAAGTGTTCGAAGTTACGGTGCGTCTCGCTCGGATATTTGCCGAGCAACATCGGCCCGACGCTCTTGCCGGTGTACGACGCGAGCGAGTAGGCGTGGTCGAAGACGGTGCTCTTCGCCGCCAGTGCGTCGATGTTCGGCGAGACCGGGCGCGGATTTCCGGCATAGCCGAGGTCCGCCCGCAGGGTGTCCACCGAGACGAGCACGACGTCGAGTCCGTCGGGGAAGTGCGCCTTGAGCCACGCTTCAGGCGCGCCGTCGGCAGGCGCCGCAGTCGGCGCGGTCACGGCTTCGTTCGACGCCACGTCGTCGGCGCCCGAGCAATCCTCGTCGATGCCATTGCCGGGGACGTCGTCCGCGCCGGCGTGGATGCGCGCGTCATGGTCGTTGCAGTCGCCTCCGCCGAAGAGCGCGCTCTGCCCGTCGTGGTCGCGATCGGTGAGACGGCGAAAGACGGAGAGCGGACGCGCCCCGAGTGGCGCGCCGCGTTCCACCGCGAGCGCGACGTCGCGCGCGTCGAGCCCGGTCGTCGCGGCGTACGCCGTCAGCGCGAGCGGCGACAGGGCGGCGAGGACGAGCACGCCGAGCCGCGCCGTGCCCGCGAACGCGACGCCGCCGAGCGCTCCCGCGAACACCACACCGAGCAGCGCGACACCGCGTAGATCGAGCTCTTCGCGTTTCAGCACGCCGAGGATGCCCAGAAAGCCGCCATCGCCGTTGGTCGTCCCGGAGACGACTCCGAACGCGACGAGCAGTGCCGCGAGGCCGGCCCCGACGAGGACGCCGCGAGCGACCGACGGCGCGCGCGCCGCAAACCGCTCCGCCGCGAACCGGCTCGCGGCGCTCGTGACGACCGCGACGGCCGTCGTGACCAGGGCCGCGGCAAGGGCGACCACCGCGCCGCTCGTCATCGCGGGAGCGCCGGACGAGAACGTCGAGCGTGCGACGTGAGACAGCGCGGCGAGCGCCACGACGGTGAGCGGTGATGCCGTCGCGAACGCCGCTGCGGCCGCGGTGCGCCGCCGGGGTTCGGCGAGCGCGTCTCTCGCCGTCGCGAGCGCTGCGGCGAGCCCCTCCGGCAAGAGCACGCGTTCGGCGACCGCCGTCACGACGCCCGCGACGAGGCCGACCGGGACGAGCAGGCCGGCGTCCGACGCGAGGAGCCGGAGCTTCGCCGCGCTCTCCGCGGCGTGATGCGCGAAATGGCCGTCGGCGGTCGACGCCGCGAGCGCGCCGAGCACGCCGCCGGCACATGCGCCCACGAGCCGCGACACCGTCCGCGGCGATACCGAGGTTCGCGCGTCCCCTGGAACGCGCGCGTCGCCGTACTCCACCGTCATTTCGGCGCGCGCGCGAGCGGGTGGCTCTCGTCGTAGACCTTGAGCAACCGGTCGAGTGAAAGATGCGTGTAGCGCTGCGTCGTCGAGAGACTCGAGTGACCGAGCATCTCCTGGATGGCGCGCAGATCGGCGCCTCCTTCGAGCATGTGCGTCGCGCACGAGTGACGGAGCGCGTGCGGGTGCAGATCCGGACGCCCCGTCCCGAGCGCGCCGTAGCGGTGGACGAGCTTCTGGACCCAGCGCACACCGAGCCGCCGCCCGGTGTGCGAGAGAAAGACCGCGGCCGGGTCCTGCTTACCGGTCTTCGGATGCCGGAGCTCGCCGCGCACGGCGAGATAGGCACGGAGAGCGCCTTCGCATTTCGTACCGAGCGGCACGACGCGCTCCTTCTTGCCCTTGCCGAGGACGCGAAGCGTGAGCTCACCGAGCGACAGCGCGTCGAGCTCGAGCGCCGTCAATTCGCTCACGCGGAGCCCGGAGCCGTAGAGCACCTCGAGGAGCGCGACGTCGCGCAGGCGCGTCGCTTCCGTCCCCTGCCCTTCGTTTGCGGCGGGCGCGGCCATGACCTCGGACGCGCTCTCGACGTTGAGCATCGCCGGGAGCCGCCGCCGCACCTTGGGAGTCCCGAGCTGCTCTGCCGGGCTCTCCGCGAGCGCGCCGGTGCGCACCAGGTACCGGAAGAACGTGCGCACGGCGGCGAGCTTCCGCGCGACGGTCGACGACGTGCACGTCTTCGAGACCGTGCCGAGGAAGTCGCGCAGCACGAGCCGCGTCACTTCCGACGGCGTCGCGGGTCCGTCGTCGGCGCCGCGCACGTGGGCGACGAACTCCGTCAGATCGCGACGGTAGGCGTCCACCGTGTGCGGTGAAGCGCGCCGCTCGAGCTCGAGGTGATCGATGAACGCCACCGTGGCCCGGCCGAGGGCATCGACGGAGAGCGCTTCGGCGGTTTCCACGCCTGATGGTTTACGCCGAGCCCCGACGCCGGGTCCAACAACTAACAAAGGGGGGCCTTGGCCCCCCGCAGCTTCGCCTTCGGCGAACTGCTCCCCCCGCCGCCTTCGCGGGCTCGCTTCGCTCGCAGCTTCGCCTTCGGCGAACTGCTCCCCCCGCCGCCTGCGCGGGCTTCGCCTTCGGCGAACTGCTCCCCCCGCCGCCCTTCGGGCGCGCTCGCTTCGCTCGCGGGCGATTACCTGTGACGGGATGACGGCCTGAGCGGCGTCACGCCCGGTAGACCGCGAGGGTCCAGAGCACGACGCCCGCGACTGTGAGCGCGAGGGAAAAGACGACGCCGCGGCGCGACACCTCGCCCTCCGCCGAGACCCCCTTCACGACGAGCAGCACGAGGCCGGCGGCGAAGAGGACGAAGCCGGCGCCGAGGACGAGAACCCAGGCCGCTTGCGGCGCGTCGTCGCGCGCGAGCGCCGCGGCCATCTTCGCCCGTGCGGGATCGGACGCGGCGCTCGTGCCGTCACCGGAGAGCCGCGCGAGGCTCGCGTTCGCGCGCTCGAGATCGAGCTCGCGCGGCGTCACGAAGTGCGTCGTCTCGAGCGCCGCCGCGCGCGTCGCTCCCCACGCCTGACGCGCTATCTCGAGATCCTTCGTCGCTTCCGCTCCGAGGGCGATCGCGCGGAGACGCGCGTACGCCGCCGAGACGTGAGGCGCGCCGGGCGCATAGAGCACCGCCGCACGCCGCGCGTACAGGATCGCGTCGCGGAGATCTCCCTTGTCGAACGCGGCGTTGCTCCGCTCGAGGGCGGCCTCCCCGTCGGCGACGATGCGTGCGGTGAGGGCCGCGAAGAGCAGCACCGAGAGCAGCATGCCGAGCGCGACACGGCGGAGCCATCCCGTCCGGCCCGTCATAAGAAGTCGCGACGACGGAAGAGCACACTCGAGACGGCCAGGAGCGCGGCGCTCCACGCGATCGCGTGCGCGACGCAGAGGAGCATGTACGGCCCGAGCTCGACCCCGCTCGCCTCCCCGGTGAGGAGCGGGCGCGGCGGCACGTAGAGCATGAGATTCGGGACGATCGTCGAGAGCCCGAGCCCCAGATAGTGCAGGAGGCGGCCGAAGAATTTCAGCGGCAGGTGGCCGAGCGAGTCCGCCGAGCGCCCGATCACGAAGACACCGAACGTGAAGGTCGCGGTGAGGAACGGCGACGTGAAGGACGAGAAGAACGTCGCGATCGCGATGATGATCGACACCTCGCACAGCGTCAGCGCCGAAGCGGCGAGGACGACGCGCCGCTCGTCCGGCGCCACTCCGGCGAGGAGCGCGCCGCCGAGCGTGAGCACGAGCGCCCACGGGATCGGCACGTACGTGCGGAGCCGCGGCAATCGCCACGCCACGAGGAGCGCGACGACGATGCTGCCGAGAAAGACGGACAGCACCGCGGCGAGCGACGCGCCACCGAGCGCCGAGAGCGACAGGAGCAGCACGCCGCAGTTTGCTGCCACGAACACGAGGAGCGTACAGAGCGTCCCGAAGAATTTTCCGACGAGATACTCCGTGCGGCGGATCGGTCGCGCGAGGATCGGAAAGACGGTCTTGAGCTCGAGCTCGCGGTAGAGCGACGTCGCGCCGAGCACGACGGCCACGATGATGCCGTAGATGGACACGCTCGCCGCGCCGAGATCGCTCACCACGCGCATCATCGCCCTGAGCGAGTACGCGCCGACGATCAGGCAGTACGCCGCGGTCGCCATCGACAGCGCGAAGAGGCCGTAGAGCACGCGGGCGCGGACGGCCTCCCGGTAGGTGTTCAGCGCAATGACGCCGATGCGCGTGAGCATGAAATATCGGAGCGGACGGTTACGAGAAGCCCCGGACTTTACGCGGGCGATCCCCCGATGGCAAAGGGGGAAGCCCGGCTCAGCCCGCGTCGCGCGCCGGCTCTACCCGGGCCGGCGCGCCGCCGTCGCCGTCGGACCCGACGACGTAGACGTCGAGCACCCAGGGCCCCGAGGCGCCGTCGTAGCCGTCGATCTGCACCCAGTAGTCACCCGGGTCGAGCGTCAGGTCGAGAAAGCTCCGATCACGGACGTAGCCCGCCGAGCACGCGGACGTCATTTCTTGCCCCGGGCAGGTCGCTCCCTGTCGCACGTCGACGATGAGGGCGTAGCCGCTCCCGCGCGCGTCGAGGACGACCCGGTGCGCCTCGTCGAGGTGGAGATGAAGCATCTGATCACGCGCGCCACCGCTGCCGCCCACGTCGCAGCTCGCGGAATAGTCGTCGGCAGCGTTCGACGTGTTGCCTTGAAAGAGGGCTCCCACAGCGGGAATTTCCGTCGGCGTGCCGGCGCAGTCGTCCGAGAACGGCACCAGCACGGCCGGAGCGGCGGGGCGTACGAGCGCCGTGACCGACGTCGGGAGCCCGAGCTCCGACTCCACGTCGACGCGGTAGTCGCCCGGCGCGACGGCACGCGCCGCCGCGCGGACCGGCGACGCGGAGCTCGCCGTGCACGCGAGCGCCGTAGCGGCCGTGCACACGGGCGTGAGGAGCGCGATCGCGCCCTGATCCGGATCGGACGTCGACGAGACGAGCAGCACGTCGGACGCCGAGGCCAGGGAGAGCCCGTACACCGCGTCGACGTACCCGACGGCACAGCCGGGCGAGACGTCGTCCGCGTGATCGGCGAGGTCGACGACCACCGTCTCACCCGGCACGAGAGCCGGCGCGCCGGCGCAGGTCTCACCAGGCGGCGGCGTGCTCGGCGAGGACGTCTCGAGGACCACGTCGAGATCGGCAGGGCCGGTCGCCGAGACGGCAACGAAATAGTGCCCGGCGGGAAGCGCCCGACGGAAGAGGTCGTCGTTCGGTCCTTCCCGGCAACTGAGCTCGTCACAGCCGTCGTCGCGCAAGGACAGGATCGGCGTGCCATAGTCGTCGCTGGCCGTCGCGTGGACGTGCACGTCGCGCGCAGCGTCGAGCACGAAGTCGTAGAGCAGGTCGCCCTCGGCGCCCGCGCACGCCGTCTTCAAATCGGCCTTCGTTCCCGCGAGCGGTGCGACGACGTGCTCGCCCTCGACGAGGCGCGCCGCGGTGCCGCACGTCTCGTTCGTCGGAGCCGAGCCGGCGGGGAGATATTCGACGGAGAGCGTCACCGGATCCGTCGAGTCACTGAAGACGAGGAGCGAGTAGGTGCCGGGCGGGAGCGCGTGCAGCGCGAGGCGCGCCACGTCGGTGCCGCTCGACGCGACGACCGAGGCGGCGCAGGCGAACTCGGTGGCGGCCTTCCCGCACTCGGTCGACGCGCTGAGGCCGAGCGACGCGCCGCCGGGTGCGGAGCCGAGCACGACGTCGAGATCGGCAGGGCTGCCCTTCGGGATCACGACGTTCACGGCGAGATCACGGAAGCGTCCATTCGACTTGACGCATCCGGCGCTGTAGTCGAGCGACGCGGCGTCGGGAGAGAGCATGAACGTCCCCGACGCCTCGACGCGCAGGGCCGTCGCGCAGGTGTCGTACTTCGGCGATTTGCAGCCGGCCTCGTCCACCTGACCGTCGCAGTCGTCGTCGATGCCGTTGCCGCAGATCTCCGTCGCAGTGCTCGACACCGCGGGATCGGTGTCGTTGCAGTCGTGGCCGCCCGGGCAATTGCCGTCGGGGTCGCCGTCCCCGTCGGCGTCCCGCGGCGTGTGCGTGCAGGCGTGGGTACCCTCGTCGCAGGCGTCGATGGTGCAAGCAGTGCCGTCGGAGCACGCTACCGGCGCGCCGGGCCGGCAGCCGAGCCCCGGCGCGCATTGCTCCACGCCGTTGCAGTACGCGCCGTCGTCACACGTCGCGTCGACGGGGGCGAAGTGACAGCGGCTCCGCCCGGGGTCGCACGAGTCCGACGTGCAATCGATGCCGTCCGAGCACTGACCATCGTCGAGACACGGACCTCCCCACTCACCGGGGGTCGACGCTTCCATCGTCCCCGCGTCGATGAGCACGACACGCGTTCCACCCTCCAGATCGGCAGGAGCCGCATCGCCCGCATCCTCGACGACCGGCAGGAACGGATCACGCGTCTCGGAACTGCCGCACGCGCTCACCGCAACACAAATCGTCAGGGAGAGCGCGATCGAGACCGCGCGGAAGATTCCATATGGCCGGAGCGGGCAGAACAGGCGGGACAGCGGACCGGATCTCACGAGCAAGCCTCTCGGAAAAGATTTGTGGGTAGGCGTCGCTGGAGAATGGCATATTTGGCGGTCGTGACGACGGGACGCCTTACACGACAGGAGCTCGGCTGGCTTCTCGCACAGGAAGCGCGGGGTGCAGCGAAGATCCTCCGGCAGGACGTCACGCTGCTCTCGCAGCCTCCACCAGCCGACGCGTCGATCAACGTCGTCATGCCCGACATCCGGGTTCACTCGACGCTCAACGCGCTCGACGACGCGATCGACATGCTCTCCGAGCTCGAGACGGGCCCGCAGGGCTCGAAGCCCGCCTCGCGACGCGGGCGCATCGATCTCGCGGCGCTCCTCTGGGAGTTCATGCCGACGGCGAGCATCAACATCGAGCCGGGGGCCGGCACCGAGGTGTTCGGCGAAGAGTCCGAGCTCCGGCGCATGCTCAACGTGCTCCTCAGCCAGACGAATTTTTCCGCCGGTTCGCAGCACGAAGGCGCCGCCGCGGTGCGAATTCGCCGGGAAGCAGACTGGATCCGCATCACCGCGACTCTCGGCCCCGACGTCTCCGCGAGCACCGAGCTCGAGCGCCGCTGGCTGAGCCGCATGGCGACGCGCATGGGCGGCCGGCTCGATCTGGAGGGCGGCACGATGGCGCTCCTCCTGCCCGCCGACGCCTCGAACGATCAGAGCGAGGTCGCCGATCTCCGCAAGGAGCTCGTCCAGGCACAGCAGCTCGGCGAGGCGTACGCGCGCGAGCTCGCGACGGTGTTCGCCGCCGGGCAGATGCCGGAGTCGGAGCCGCCGCCCGATCGCGCCGACGTCGCGGTGCGACGCTTCGGGCTCCTCGTCGCGCTGTCGTCCGCGGTTCACCGCATGCTCTCTCCCGTCTTCCACGGTCTCGAGGAAGAGCTCGAGAAGCTCGGCGCGACCGAGGGTCGGGCCGCGCTCGCGCTCCAGGTGTCCTCAGGCTACTCGCTGCTCGGGGAGCTCGGACGTGTAGCCAGTTGCCCGACATCGGAGCCATTCCACGTGGTCGATGCGGCGAAGGCGTTACGAGACTGTGCCTCCGAGGCGGACGCCCGCGCCGCGCGCCACGGTGTCCGGCTCGTCCTCGAGACACCGGCGGAGCTCTTGCTCTCGACGCGCCCGAAGGCGCTCGCCCTCCTCGCGAGGACGCTCCTCGACCACGCCATCTCCGCGTCACCTCGCGGGACCAAGGTCGCAATCTCCGCGGTAGAAGACGCGGGGGGCCTCCGTTTGCGCGTGAGCGACGGGGGTCCGGTCGTTCCCGCTTCTGCCCGCGGTGACGTGCTCGAGCACGGTGTCGATCCCGCGTCGCTCGGACGACCGCCGGGGCCGTCGCTCCTCGTGGCACAGGTCGTGGCCACTTATCTGGGTGGCTCGCTGAAGCTCGGTGAGTCCGATTCCGCAGGTGCGCTGGCAGAAGCACACGTCCCCGCCGCAGGCTGAGCCGGAACGCGAGACCCTTTTCTGGACGGTCAGTGCTATTCTGACCGAGATGCGGATTCTGGTCGTCGAAGATCAAGACTCGATCCGACGGATGATCGAGGCTCTCGTCGGTGCGCGAGGCTACGAGGTCACGGCCGTGAGCACCGGCACGAAGGCCATCGACGTCGCGGCCACCGATCCGCCCGACATGGTCCTGCTCGATCTGATGATCCCCGGCTACGACGGCTTCGAGGTCTGCCGGCGGCTCCGCAGCGACCCGAAGACGAAGTCCCTGCCGATCCTCATCATCAGCGCGCTCGACGACCCCGATTCACGCGCCAAGGCCGCGGCCGCCGGCGCGACCGCCTACTACACGAAGCCCTTCAGCCCGATGGCGCTGCTGAAGGAGATCGATCGGCATCGCGGCGCGGCGAAGGCCGTCGGCTGAGCGTTCTCTCGCCGTAGCGCATCAGCCGGCTCAGCGCGCGTGCAGCTCTCGGGCGCGCCGCGCAGCGACGTCGATGATTCCCCTCGCCTCGACGTCGGGGATCCGGAGCTTCTCGCAGAGCGACTCGAGCATGCGCTTCTCGGTGTCGCCGTGCTCGCCGTCGGCGTACGTCACGAGGACCGCGTGCTGGAGGAGCACTCGCCGGTCGTCGTAGCTGAGCTCGGTGATCGGCACGTCGTCGATCGTCCGCGGCGACTTTGCGTAGAGCTCGAGCTCGCGCCGTTCGCTCGGCGTCGCCTTGAACGCCTCGAGGAGCGCGGTGATGACTTCACTCTCCTCGCTGGTCACGTGCCCGTCGGCCCAGGCGACGCTGACGAGTCCCTTCACGATGGCGAGGTCCTGCTCGTGCATGACCCGCAAAGTCTCACACTCTCGCCGGGCGTCAACGTACAGACGAGACTTTGCGGCGAGACGGGGGCGCTTCGACCTCGGGCGGCGCCGGCGTGGCGCCGATCCCGGCGATGCGCTTGAGCTCGCGCGCGAGCTCGGTCAGCGACCGCGCCTCCGCCACGACGAACGCGGCGACGAGGTCCGCGACGTCGCTCCGTCGCGGACGGTACGTCGATGCGAGTGGCGCCGGCGCGACCGAAGCGTCCCTGGCCGGCGACTCGTACTCCGGGGGCGGCTCGCTCTCGTACGGCAACTCCTCCGGCGAGAACGTCTCGAGCTCGGCTCGCTCGTCGAAGGGCTCGGAATCGAAGTCCGGCTCCGCATCAGCGACGACGTCGTGCTCGTCCCGGGCGTCCGAGGCTTCCTCGACGTGCTCCGGGACGAAGCGGGGTGCGGCATCGACCGCGACGTTCCGGAAGCCGAGGCCCGGAGCGGTCTCGGTGTGTCGCGGCGGCGCGGCGCGAAGTATCGGCGCCCCGTCGAAGGACGGGATGGACGTGAGTGACGGCGGCGCGACGCTGACGCGCACCGGCTGCACCGCGAGCGCCTCGTCGATCAGCGCCTCCGTCAGGTGCGAGAACGACGTCTCGTCGACGACCGACGGCTCCGGGACGACGGGCACCGACGTCTCGACGCGAACCGGCGGAGACACGTCCAGGCCGAGCTCCTCGACGATTGCGTCGGAGGTGGCGAGAAGCGCCGATGCGGCGCGAACCGCCGAGGCAACGTCCGCCTCGCGCTCGGCACAGGGCTCCCAGGCTTCGTCATCGACATCCGCGACGACGGGTTCGTCGACGACGACGGGTTCGTCGACGGCGGCGGGTTCGTCGTCGACGGCGGGTTCGTCGACGGCGGGTTCGTCGACGGCGGGTTCGTCCGCGACGGCGGCGTCGCTGACGGACGACGTCGATGCCGCGACGGCGATCAGGAACGGGGGCAGGTGCGAGAACGGCTCGCTGTCGGGCGCGACGTCGGGCGGCGCCACGCTCGGCTCGAGCTCGAACATCGGCACGAACGCCTGCAGGGGAGCCTCCGGTTCCGCCACGACGCTCACGTCGCCCGGGAGTGACGACTTCGCGTCGAGCAGCGCCGGTTCGTCCACGGCGCGCGCAGGCTCCTGCGGCTCTCCGCCGAAGAGCACCATCTCGAGCGCGTCGTGCTCTGCGACCGGCTCGGCACTCGCGACGGCGCTCGCCACCACAACGGCGGGGATGAGCACCGCGTCACTCTCGTCGTCGTCGACCTCGACGAAGTCCGGTTCAGGCGCTGGCTCCGAAGCGCGCGCCTCGACCGCGGGCGCCGCCCAGAGCGCGGCCTTTGCCGGCACCCCGATGACGGCGTTGCCGTAGCTACCGATCACGACGGTCGCACCGCTGCCGCCCGGAGTTTCGAGCTCTGCCGCGAAGTCGACGGAAGGGACGCGATCGGTGTCCGGCTCCTCATCGACGTGCTCGTTCTCATCGACGAGCTCCGGTTCCGCGGCCGGTACGTGCTTCGCCGATACGTCCTCGGCCGGTACTCCTCGCTCGGCCATGACGAGCGAGCCGAGAAACGGCGTGTGCTCCGGCTCGACGGCAAGCATCGCCACTTCTTCCCGTGCGGGCTCGAAGGTGACGAATTCAGCGACGGCCGGCACGGGTTCGGGCCGTCGAACGGTCTCCGGCGCGACGAGATACGGCTCTGCCACCGCCACGACGGGGGTCGGACCTTCGGTCGAGCGCTTCCCCGGCGACTGCGGCGCCTCCGCGGGGTGCGCGTGCATGACGGGGGGCCGTTCGACGACCGGCGGCGGCACGACGACGGGCTCCAGTGGAACGACGACCGGCTCCGTCTGCACCACGACGGGTCGGGGTGCGGCGGGCGCTGCCTCGGGCGCAGAAACGACGGCTTCCGGTGCGAGCAACGCGGACGAGGGGTTAGCGAAGAGCGGGCTCGCGGCGCGTGCGCGGGAGACATCGCGATGAAGGCGAGCGAGGGCACGCCGGGCAGCCGCGCGATTCACCGGGATCAGCGCGGCCTCGATCTCCGTCACGAGCCGCCGTATTCCGCGCTTTTCCTGGGTCGTTGCAACCCGGAGAAGTGCCGGAGCCGGAGAGCGCCCCGTTTCGAGAAGACGACGGAGAACGGCGCGCAGCGCCGCCTCGGTATCGTGGGTCGCGGGCTCGGGGCGCCGCTCGAGACGGAGCGCGCCGTCCTCGTCGAGGTAAACGCTACCGACGCCGAGCGGCCCCTCACCGAGGCAATCGGCCGTTCCGAGGACCAGATAACCGGCGGTTTCCGATGAAACAGCGGCGAGAGTGCCCTGCGCGGCGATCAACACTTCCGATACGGTGACGGACATCGAGGGGTGGTCCTGGCTCGAAACGTCGCGCCCACTCGGCGGAGCACGAGCCCTGTCCCTTCCTTATCGATGGACGTCCGATCTGGGCAAAGAGCTTGCGGTCGGCCCGCTCCGCCGGAAGGCCGCGCGCCCGATTCTCGCCTCGCCGGGTTGCTCGCCGCAGCGAGGCACGCCTTGCTATAGTCCTGGCAATGCGCGCGTGTCCGCGGTGCGGCACCCCAACCCCCGAGGGAGCCGCGGCCTGTGGCACGTGCGGCGCCGTCCTCGATCCGACCGCGCTCAGACCGGCAGCGCCCGCGAACCTGAAGCAGACGATGCTCGGCATCGCGCCGGGGTCCGTCCCCGCTCAACGTCCCGCGCCGAAGCCGGAGCCGGCTCCCGTAGCTCCTGAACCCTCGGCGAGGCCGGCGCAGAACCTGGGGAGCACCGTTCCCCTGGCGCGAGCCGGCACGATGCTCGGTCTGCAGAGCCCGTTCAGCGCTCCGCCGTCTCCGGCGGCCGCGCCGCCTGCGCGAACGGCGCCGCCCGTCGCGTCGCCGGCCGCGCCGCCCCAGGGCGGTGCCGGCCTGAAGCGCACCATGCTCGGCTTCGCTGCTCCCGGAGCGTCCGGCGCGCCGAGTGACACCGTTCCCCTCACGCCTCCGGTCGCGACGCCGCCACTCGAGACGCCCCCGGTGGCGAACCTGGGCGGCACCCTCGTGTACGCCGACCCCGCAGCGTCCCCGTACCGCGCTCCCGAGCCCGCGCGGGTGGAACCCGAGCCGCACGCGCCGATGCCCGTCTCGAATCACAAACAGACGATGCTCGGCGTGGCCCGCCCCGGTATCGCGCCGCTCCAGCCCGGCAAACCGATCAAGTCCTTCGTCCCCGGCACGAGCTCCGTCGAGCCGCCGAAGCCGGTCGAGGCGCCGCGCCCCTTCGCGCCGCCGGTCCCACAGAGCGGGCTGGTGTCGAACGCGAAGCCCATCAAGCGCGGCCGCCCGCGCGGAGCGCTGGTGCTCATCGGCGTCGCGGCGGCGCTCGCCGTCACCGCCGGCGTGGTGGCGTTCCTCTGGGAAGCACCACGCCCGATGCGCGCCGAGGTGATCCTCGACGAGCGCGGAAGCGAGGCGCTCGCGCTGACGTGCGACGACTGCGTCGACGGCACCGTCGTCTCGATCGGGGCGAGCAAGGCGACGTTCGCGGGGAAGAAAGCAGAGCTCGCGCTCGCGAAGCCGCTCGACGTCGGGAGCAACAAGCAGGTCGTCTCCGTGCATCGACCCGGCATCGGCCGCGACGAGGAAATCTCCCTCACCGTCGCGATCGACTACCGGGTGCGCGGCGTGCTCACGAGCCTCAGCGAGGATCCGCCGAAGCTCAAGGTCGCGGTGCAAGCGACTCCGGGCGCCGCGGCGGTCGTCGACGGTCGTCCGGTGACCCTCGACGCGACCGGCAAGGGCGAATACTCCCTCGACGTCTCGAAGGAGCTCGAGGGACCCGCCGATGCCATCGTCCCCTTCGAGAAGAAGCTTCCGTACGTCATCACGCCCGCCGGTGGTGAGCCGAAGAAGGGCGACGTGTCGCTGCGCTTCGGCATCGTACCGCTCCGGGTGTACGCGCCCGGTGACTCCATCGTGCTCGACGGTGAGACGTTCATGCTGAGCGGCCGCACATTGAAGGACGGACGCATCACCGTCGCCGGTCGTCCCATCACCGTCGATGCCGAGGGCCGCTTCGCGCAGCTCATGAACGTCTCGTCGATCGGTGAAACGACGGTCGTGGTGCGCGCGGAGTCGAAGGACCACGCGCCGCGCCTGGTGCGCGCGCGCGTGAAGCGAGTGGCGAGCCTGCGCGACGAGGCCGCGACGTTCCGTCAGAGCGCGATCGCCGACTACGCGATCATCGCCGCCGATCCGAAGCTCGGTGAAGCCGCCGTCCTCGACGGCGAGGTGACCGAGGCGCGCCTCGACGGGGAAGAGACGGTCCTGCTCCTCGACGCCAAGAAGGGCTGCGCGCAGGCGCCCTGCCTCGCGCGGGTCGTCTACGGCGGTCGCTTCGACACCAAGAAGGGCGCGACGGTATCCGCCTACGGACACCTCCAGGGCAGCGTCGATGGACCCCGGACGGGCGTGCGGATCCCCGAGCTTTTCGCCGAGTTCCTGCAAAAGTCGAAGCCGTGACGACGCGTTCGTGGCGCGCCCTCGCCGCGTCCCTGGTGACCGCGACGCTCGCGAGCCCGACGCTCGAGGCGCGACCCGGCTCACGCGATCCGACGGTGCCCCGCCGGCTCGTCGTCGGCGCGCCGGCGGGGTTCTGGCCGATGCAGCGCGGAGACGGCGCGCGCACCGGACGCACCCCGACGTCGTTCCCGACCGTCCCCTTCGTGACGAAGCGCATCCCGCTCTTCGCCGACCTGGCAGCGGGCCCGGTCGTGGACGCGCACGAGCACCTCGTCGTCGCCACGAAGGACGGCAAGCTCGTCGAGATCCTGCCGAGCGGCGCCGTCGCGTTCACCCTGACCCTCGACGCGCCCGTCGTCCTCGGTCCCGTCATCACGAGCGACGGCACGCGCGTCGTCGTCACGCGCGACTCCGTCGCGCTCGGTGTCGCTCCCGACGGCTCGAGCACGTTCACGACGCCGCTCGGCGCTTCGCGCGCGCCGGTGCTCGCGGAGCCGCTCGCGACGCGCGACAGCGCCGTCGTCGTGGCGTTCGGTTCGCACCTGACGAAGCTCGGTTCCGACGGCGAGCTCCGCGCTGAGGCCGAGCTCGACGAGAACGTCGTCGCGATCACCGAGACGGCACGCGCGCTCTACGTCGCGACGGAAACGGGGCGCGTCTTCGAGTGGGCACCGCCGGAGACGCCTCGTCCCGTCGGTAACCTCGGAGGCAAGCCGACGAGCGAGCTCGTCGCGATGGACGACGGACGGCTCGTCGCTGCGATCCGCGCCGCGTCACTGGTCGAGATAGGTACGCGCGACGGCACGCGCGCGACGCTGGCGGCGCTCGCGCCCGACACGATCACCGACACGCCGGCAGTGACGCCGTCCGGAGAGCTGCGGCTCACGACCCGGGCCGGCTGGCTCCTCGGATATGCGAGCTCGCGGGAGACCCTCCGTCACGCGATGATCCCGTCGACGACGCTCCCTGCCTTCGTCTATGCCGACGCCAGCTTGCCCCCGCTGGTCGACAGGGCCGGGGCCGTCGCGTTCGTCACCCCGTCGGCGACCGTCGGCGTCCTCCTGCCGACCGGCGAGGTCCACACGACGCCACTCTCCGAGTGCGGACCGCCCATTGCGTTCGTCCCCTCCGGCAAGACGCGCCTCGCCGTCTTCTGTCGATCGGGCTTCATCGCCCTCGTCGGGGAGGCACCGGGTACGCCCATGGCGGACCGGCCCGCACCTCCGTCGCGCTTCCCCTAGCGTCGCGGAATCGACTGACTATACTAGTTCGCGGACTGATTGAGTCCTCATTCCCGCCATCAGCAAGCCATGATTTCCATCACCAAGCTCGCCGCCGATAAAGTCAACGAAATCGCCACCGCAGAGGGCCTCATTGGCCAGGGGCTGCGCCTCAGGGTCATCGGTGGCGGTTGTGCAGGCTTTCAGTACGACCTCTACTTCGAAGAGAAGCCGGCGGACATGGATGAACAGTTCGAGTCCAACGGCGTTCCGCTGTTCGTGGATCCGCTGAGCTACCAGTACCTGGACGGCACCGAGATCGACTACGTCGAGGGCGCCCACGGGTCGGGCTTCAAGTTCGGCAACCCGAACGTGACGAGCACCTGTGGCTGCGGCTCCTCGTTCAACGTCTAAATAATCGGGCGCGTCGACGCCCCGCGCAACCATTCGCCTCCGCGCCGCGTACCTCTTCCGAACGGGACCGAAACGGTCCCCGAAACCGGAATGACTGCCGCGCTCGGCCTGTCTTCTCCACAGGCCCCCGAAGAGGCTCCCAATGGCATACGACGCGGACCCGACGATCTCTCGCTACATCACGCAGGTTCAGGCCTACCCGCAACTCAGCCGTGAGGACGAGCTGGTGCTCGCCAAGGCGTGGACCGAGAAGGGGGACCAGGATGCGGCCGACAAGCTCGTGCGAGCGCACCTTCGCTACGTCGTCGCCATCGCGCTCAAGTACCGGCGCTACGGTGTGCCGCTCTCCGAGCTCATTGCCGAGGGTAACTTCGGCGTCGTCCACGCGCTGAAGAAGTTCCAGCCCGAACGTGGCAACCGGTTCGTCACCTACGCCGCCTACTGGATCCGCGCGTACGTGCTGAACTACGTCATCCGCTCGTGGAGCCTGGTCGGCGCCGGCTCCGGCGCCCTTCGCTCCAAGATGTTCTTCCGCCTCCGTCGCGAGAAGGTGCGCGTCCTGAACCTGGTCGGAGACGGAGAAGCCGCCGACGATCTTCTGGCTCAGCGGCTCGGCCTCTCGCGCGACCAGGTCCAGGGGATGCTCCGCCGCCTCGAGGCGCGCGACGTGTCGCTGGACACCAAAGTGTTCGACGACTCGGGCACCGCGGTCCTCGACACGCTGATCGCCCCCGGTCAGGACCAGGAGCAATCGCTCGCGGCGAGTGGACTCCGCGATCGCCTGCGAGACGCAGTGAAGGACGCGATCGAGGAGCTCGACACCCGTGAGCGTTTCATCGTCGAGAAGCGACTGATGGCCGATCCGGAAGACGAGCTCAGCCTTGCGGAGCTCGGTCGCCAGCTCGGCGTGTCGCGTGAGCGCGCTCGCCAGCTCGAGGCGCGCGCGAAGAAGAAGCTGAAGGGCCGTCTCGAGGTCCTGTCGCGTGACGACGTCGCCGACGTCGCACCAGGTGCTTCGCGAATGATGCAGCCTGCATGGCTTCCGGAGCCTGCGCTCCAGAGTCACCCGATGGCGTCACCCTAGTCTGCCGGCGCTGTAGCCTCGCGGTTTTGGGGTATGCGGTCCGCCGGGGTCGGTCTAACGTCCCCGGCGCTGCAGCAGCACAGGCGATCGCTTCGGCTCCGCAAGGCCGTCGAAGAGGAAAGTCCGGGCTCCAAAGAGCAGGGCGCCGGGTAACTCCCGGTGAGGGCGACCTCGAGGAAAGTGCCACAGAAAACAGACCGCCGTGCCTTCAGGCACGGCAAGGGTGAAAAGGTGGAGTAAGAGCCCACCGCGCGACCGGTAACGGTCGTGGCACGGTAAACCCCGCCCGGAGCAAGGCCACGTAAAGGGGCGTCCGAGGGCTGCTCGCCCGAGCCCCAGGGTAGGCCGCACGAGGCACGCGGCAACGCGCGCCCTAGAGGAATGACCGCCACCGCCGCAAGGCGGAACAGGACCCGGCTTACGGGCGGCTGCAGCAGAGTCGGCGAGGCGAAAGCCTCGCCGGCTCGCTTTCGTCTTCCCGCCGCATCGCGCTCTCGAAGAGCGACGAGGTGACGCCGGTCACTGCGCGGCGAACACGAACGGAACCTGTGCCGTCGTCGTGCCGCTCGAGCGCGGGAAGTGCCAGCCACGCACCTTCGACTCGATGCAGTGCGCGAGGTTCGGGTACCCCTTCGGGTCGCCGGTGGTCGTCACGTTGTCGACCGAGCCGGTCGGCGAGATGGTGATCGTGACGCCGACCCTCGCAGTGCTTGGCGCGTCCGGGGTCCGCGCGGCGAGCGCGCCGTCCCAGCAGCCACGGCGCACGCTGTTGCTGAAGTTCGCGACGACCCTCTGAATGGAATTTCCGTCGAGCTGACCGCCGGGGTTCGGGTTCTGCGCGACGTCGGGGCCGCCCGTCGCGGGGCCAAGACCGTTCAGACCGTTGAGGCCGTTGAGCGAGGTCATGCCCGTCTTCGCCGTCGGCACCGGGGTCGTCTCCGGCTTCTGCGCGGTGGTCACGGCCTTCTTCGTGCTGTTGGCCGACACGGTGGACTCTTCGAGCACCATCGGGTCGGTGGTCGACGCGGTCGGCGCGGCGGCGCTGGCGGGCACTTCGACGTATTTGACGACTTCTTGCTTCTCGGTCTTGCTGAGGAGGACGGCGCCGATGGTCACGCCGAATGCGATCGCGACGATGACGGCCGTCCAGGCAGCGGGATGCGAGACGCCCTTCGGCCGCGCCGCGAGCTGATCGAGCAGGTCACTCGGAACGGCGGAGGTCGACGCACCAGCGACCCTCGCAGGAGCGGCGGCCGCGGCCGCGGCTGCCTCCACCGCGGACGGCGCCCGGATCGTGTGCGGCTCGCTCTCGGCGGGAAACTCTCGCCGCGCCTCTTCGACGAGCGCGACGAGCTCGGGGAAGTGCTTGAGCGCCTTCCATTCTTCGAAGCCCTCCTTCCAGACGAGGGACTCGAGGTTCGCCTTTCGCTCGGCGGCCTTCTGCCGGAGGACGGCCTGACCGACGGGACCGAGCGGCGTGCCGTCGATGCCGATGTACCACTCGTCGACGGCGACGGGGACGCTCGCCGCGGCGACGCTCTGCGTGGCGGCATTGGAGAACGCTGCCGCGAGCGAGCTGCCGTCGTGGATGCGCGTCGGCTCTTCTTCGAAGTCGGACTTCGTGCCGGCGACGGACTTCGGCGCGGGCTCGACGATGGCGGCCGCCATCTCTTCCGCCTTCGGGACGGGCTCGGCGGACGGCTTGGTGATCGACGGCTTCGTCGCGGCCGGCGCCGTCGCGAGCGCCTGCTCGTCGATGATGGGCGCCGCCTTCTCGGCGATGGCGGCCTGAGCGACGGCGGCACCACCACGCCGCGGAGGCGGCACCGGACGCTTCACCGCTGCGGCGGTGGCGGTGGCAGCGGCGGCGGTCGGACGACGGAGCGCCGGACTCGCGCCCGCACCGACCCCCGCTCCGGTAGGACGACGCACCGGCGAGGCGCCTGCAGCCGCGCCGGCGCCAACTCGTGGCACCGCCGGCCCGGTCTTCTTCGGTTGAACTTGCGGCTGGGCCTGGGGCGGCGAGAAGAGCACCGGTTCGGGCTCGTTCGCGGCGACGCCCGGCGGCGGAATGGAGTCGTCAGGGACTGTCGCGCTGTGAATGTCGATGACGTGCCCACACTTGCGACACTTCATGCGCGACGAGTGCCGCTCCTGGAGCTTCTCGTCGGCGATGCGATACTTCGCCTTGCACTGGGGGCACAGGAACTTCATGCGGCGGTCGGGCGAAGACGCGACGTGCGATCGAACAGGGGGGGCGAAGGGGCGTTCACAGCAGACTGAGCAGGTGTTGCTTGATCGACTGCCGTGTCACATCGTCGGGCGCAACATTTAACGCACGCTCCCACATTTCGGTCGCCTTGTTTCGAAAGCCGGCCTTCTGGTACAGGATTGCTAGATTCCTCACAGCTGGGAAATGCCTCGAGTTTATCTCAACGGCACGCTCGAGCTCACTGATTGCTTCGTAGACCTGGCCCTTCTTGCCGTAGAGCAGGCCGAGGTGAAAGTGCAGCCGGAAGGCCAGCGGATCGATGGCGATACCGCGCCGGAGGTGGACGACCGCGTCGTCGAGCCTCCCCTCCTGGTAGGCGGATACCCCTGCAGTCAGCTCACGCTCGGCCTCGGCCGACATCTCGCGAACCTTCGAGCTCGTGGGCTCGTCCTCTGCTTCGAGTGCTGCTTCAACTGCGCGCAGCACGTCCGCGATCTTGAAGGGTTTCTCGACGTAGTGCTCGACCCCGCAACTCTCACGTAGATCCTCGGCGAAGCGCCAGCCACGGTAGACCGCGCTCACCATCACGATGGGGATGTGGGCGTAGCGCTTACTCGCCTTGATCCGACGAGCGATGTCGAAGCCGTGAACCTCGGGCAGCATGGCGTCCAGCAGGATCAGGTCCGGGGCATGCTCCTTGACCATTCCGAGAGCCGCCCGGCCATTGTCAGTAGATACGACTCGATAGCCCTTACTCTTCAGGAGGCGCTCGAGCATCGTGCGAATCTCGAGTTCGTCGTCGACGACGAGGACGGTTTTCACCCCGGGCGCCCTGGCCAGCGTGGCGTTTTCCGGCAGGTCGGTGACGACGCTCTGCTCCTTCGACAGGTCGCCGAAACCGGAATCCGGGAAGTCGCTGTCCTGGGCGCGGTCCATCTTCGCGTCGAGGACCACGGTGGGCTGCTCGATCGGCACCGATGATACCGGCTGCGAGTCGTCATCGACGAGCGGTCCGGGCGGACGCGAGGCGAGCGCCGCCTTCTTGACGACGTCGGGTGGGCAGTCCGGCCCGAGGTAATACTCCTCTTCCCTGCCCTGGGCGGCGTACGCCTTCTCGATCGCGTCGCGGAGCGGCGCAGGGAGCGCGACGTACGGGAAGACCTTCTTGTCGGTGACGAACTCGAGCTCGTCGATGACCTTCTTCTCGAGGGGGTTCGCCATCGCGACGAACAGGCGATCGTCTCGAACGAGGATCGGAAGGATGACGTGCTTTCTCGCGATCTCGAGCGGAAAGAGCTCCAGATCAGAGAGCCGGATGCACACCTGACGGAGATCGATCGCCGGGACGCCGAACTTCTCGCTCAGCGACTTGAGCTCTTCGACGTCCTGCCGCTCGCCGCCCGGCCTCACGCCAGGCTCGTCGGGGCTCAGCGGGCGCTGCTGCAGCGAGATGCGCCCGATGTTCTTCTTGTCACCTTGACCCATGACTCGCCGGGCGCGCCGACCAAATAGCCGGGCCCACGGCTAGCAACTCTCTCAGGCGGGCAGCCAAAGTCAATCGTGCTCCACGGCGGTTTCGTTAGACTCTTCCGGACTTCCTTCACCTTCACCTTCGGTGTCGGACCTGGGCGCATCCGGCTCGGCCGCCGGACTACCGGCCCGCTCGAGTGTGACACGACGCCCCTCAGCCCATTGCTCGAACGCCCCCGCCTCGATCGCACGCCGCGCCGAGGCAACGAGCTCCTGGTAAAAATGCACGTTATGCAGGCTGAGGAGGCGGAGCGCCAGGATCTCCCCGGCGATGTAAAGGTGGCGGATGTAGCTCCTTGTATACCCGGCGGCGCACACCGGGC
This sequence comes from Polyangiaceae bacterium, assembly GCA_036272055.1. Lineage (GTDB taxonomy): Bacteria > Myxococcota_A > Polyangia > Polyangiales > Polyangiaceae > DASZVB01. The sequence continues at coordinate 168,898 of DATAZL010000053.1, forward strand.
ACGTGCATGACGGGTCCAGGGGGAGCAGGTCGTTTTTATAACGCGCGTTCTTGACGACGAGCTTCCCGTCGTTGACGAACGCTTGACCGTTTCGCGCGTTACGCGTCGGCAGCACGCAGTCGAAGAGATCGACGCCCTGCCCGATGGCGTGCACGAGGTCGACCGGGGTGCCGACGCCCATGAGGTAGCGCGGACGCCTGTCGTCGACATTCGGGACGATCGCCGTCAGGGCCGCGTGCATGGCCGCCGGCGGCTCACCGACGCTGAAGCCGCCGAGCGCGAGGCCGTCGAGCGGGAGCGCAGCTAGCTCCTTGGCGTGCTGCAGCCGGAGCGCGACGTCGGTGCCTCCCTGCACGATGCCGAAGAGCGCCTGCCCCGGCTTCCGGCTCTCGAGGCAGCGCACCGCCCACTTCGTGGTCGTCTCGACCGCGCGAAGGAGCTCTTCGCGCGGCGCGCCGCCGGGCGGGCAGATGTCGAGCTGGAGCGCGATGTCCGAGTCGAGCAGCCCCTGGATCCGCATGGACTCCTCGGGACTCAGGAAGCGACGCGAACCGTCGAGATGCGACGCGAACTCGAAGCCGTCCTCGGTGACCTTGCGCAGGGTGGAGAGCGAGAAGGCCTGGAAGCCGCCGGAGTCCGTCGCGAGGGCGTGCGGCCACTTCATGAAGCGATGTAGACCGCCGTGTGCGGCGACCACCTCGGGGCCCGGCCGGAGCCACAGATGATACGTGTTCGAGATGAGCATGCGCGCGCCGGCGCCGGACACCTCGAGCGGGTCGAGCGCCTTCACCGTCGCCTGCGTGGCGACGGGCATGAACGCCGGGGTCGGCACCGGACCGTGAGGCGTCTCGATGCGCCCTGTGCGCGCGCTGCCGCAGGTCGACTCGACGTGGAACGCGATCACGAGAGCGTCTCCGGGATCCACATCGCGTCACCGTAGGACAGGAACCGGTATCCGCTCTCGAGGGCCACGCGGTACGCCGCGAGCATGCGCTCGCGACCGGTGAACGCAGCGACGAGCGCGAGGAGGGTGCTCTTCGGCATGTGAAAATTCGTGAGGAGGGAGTCGACGGGGCCGAAAGAATACCCCGGCTGGATGAGGAGTCGTGTCGCTCCGTGGGTCGGGAGCACCTGGCGCGGCTCGGCCGCATCACGCGCGCTCTCGAGGGAGCGCACCACGGTGGTGCCGACCGCGACGACCTTGCCGCCTCGAAGACGAGCCGCCCGCACCGCCGCGGCGAGCTCGGGGGTCACCGTGTAGTGCTCCTCGTGCATCGGATGGTCGTCGAGATCGTCGGTGCTGACGGGACGGAAGGTGCCGATGCCGACGTGCAACGTGACGAAGCCCGTCGTGATGCCGCGCGCGGCGAGGCGGGACAGCGTCGCGTCCGTCGTGTGGAGCCCCGCTGTCGGCGCCGCGACCGAGCCGAGATGACGCGCAAAGACGGTCTGGTAGCGCTCGGCGTCGTCGGGCTCGTCGGCGCGGCGCACGTAGGGCGGAAGCGGCACGTGCCCGTGGATCGCAATGGCAAGATCGACGCTCCCCCGAGCCGTCAGGCGGACCCTCAGCGTCCCCGATTCGTCCGAGTCGAGCACCTCGCACGCGAGCGCCCCGGCGTCGACGAGGGAGCCCGCGCGGAGCGGACGATTCGCGCGACCGATGGCGAGCCAGATCTGCTCTTCGGCGGAGACGGTCTCCACCCACGTCGTGAGGAAAATCTCGACGCGACCGCCCGTCCCGGGACGCGTGCCGAGAAGCCGGGCGCGGAGCACCTTGGTGTCGTTGAACACGACGAGGCTCCCCTCGGGAACGAGCTCCGCCCAGTCGCGAAAGAGCGCGTCACGGGGGCCCTCTCGCCCCACGACCAGGAGCCGCGCCGCGTCGCGATCGGCCAGCGGACGCTGCGCGATCGCCGCGTCGGGCAGGTCGTAGTCGAGGAGGCTCGTCTTCACGGACGGCCTCCGTAGCACGCGAAGCGCCGGAACGATCAGCGGCTTTCGAACGTGATCCCGAGCCGCGTCATCTTGCGCCAGAGGGTCGTCGGGCTGATGTCCAGCGCCTCGGCGGCGCGCTCCCGGCTCCCGTCGTGCTCGCGGAGCGCCGACTCGACGGCCTCGCGTTCCGCTTCGTCCACGATGTCGGCGAGCGTCCTTCCCGTCGGACGCCAGCGCTTCGCCGGAGCCTGCGGCAGGATGTCGTCCTGGGTGATGATGTTCGACGAGCAGAGCGCGACGGCCTGCTCGACCATGTTCTCGAGCTCGCGCACGTTCCCGGGGAACTCGTACGCCATCATCCGCTCCATCACGCCGTCGGCGAGCCGCGCGCTCGCGTTCATCTTGCGGTTGTACTTGTCGAGGAAGAACTGAAATAGCGTCGGGATGTCTTCCGGGCGCTCCCGGAGCGGCGGCAGGTGAAACCTCGCGACGTTGAGGCGGTAATAGAGGTCCTGCCGGAAACGACGCTCCTCCACCGCGGTGCTGAGGTCGACGTTGGTGGCGGCGATCACTCGTATGTCGACCTTGAGCGACTTGTTCTCCCCCACCCTGCGGACCTCGCCGTCCTGGATGGCGCGGAGAAGCTTCGCCTGGAACGACATGGTCGTCTCGGCGACCTCGTCGAAGAAGAACGTCCCGCCGTCGGCCTCCTCGAAGAGGCCCTTTCGCGCGTTGATCGCGCCGGTGAACGCGCCGCGCGCGTGCCCGAAGAGCTCGCTCTCGAGCAGGGTCTCGGTGATCGCCGCGCAGTTCACGGTGACGAACGGCAGCTCGCTCCGCTTGCTGTTCGCGTGAACTGCACGCGCGATGAGTTCCTTGCCGGTGCCGCTCTCGCCGGTGATCAGCACCACCGCGTCGGTCGGCGCGATCTTCACGACTCGCCCGAGGATGTCGCGGATCGCCTGTGACCGGCCGACGATGTTCTCGAAGTGGTACTTCTCCTTGAACTCCTGAGCGAAGAGCTGCACTTGCCCGTGGAGCTTGCGCGACTCCACCGCCTTCGACACCTTCACGAGGAGCTCTTCCTCGGTGAACGGCTTCTGGATGTAATCGAACGCGCCGAGGCGCATCGCCTCCACGGCGCTCTCGATGGTGCCGTAGGCGGTCATCACGATCACCTCGGTCATCGGCTGCGAATGCTTGATCGAGCTCAGTACCTCGATGCCGTCGGAGCCGCCCATGCGCAGATCGGTGAGGACGACGTCGAACGCGCCCGTGGTGCCGAGCTCACGCCCGGCGGTGCCGTCCGCCGCCTCGTCGACCTCGTAGCCCGACCCTCGCAGCATCATCGCGAGCGTCGTGCGCATGTTGCGCTGATCGTCGACGACCAGGATCTTTCCCATCTCTTCTCCGCTCCGCTCCGCTCCGCTCCGCTGCGCCCGGAGGCTACGGCGGACCTCGCCCCGAGCTTATCCCGAGAATCCGCGGCGGCGAGCAGATCTCGCACCGTCGTACTTATTGTCGAGCGCTTCGACGCCCGGGCCTATGGCGACGCTCGCGTTCCGCCGTATAGCCCGCTCAGGGCGTCGGCACGATGCGCGCTTCGCGGGCGTCGGCGCGCGCCCGTTCGATGGCGAGCGTCAGATCGCGCACGTCGAACGGCTTGACGAGGGAGCGCGTGCTCGGGTCGGTCGAGCCGAGCACCGTGCGGCTCGCCGACATGAGCACGATGCCGAGGTCCGGCCGCTCACCGCGAAACTGCTCGGCGAGCTCGCGACCGTCGCCGTCGCCGAGCTTCACATCGAGGACGGCGACGTCGATGCTGTCGCGGTATTGCTCGAAGAGCCGGCGGCACTCGGCGGCGCTCATGGCCGCGTATACGGAGTGACCCATGCGCCGGAGCTGGCGAGCGACGGCGCCGACGAGCGCGACCTCGTTGTCCGCCAGGAGCACCAGCGCGGGCGATACCTCTCCGGACAGCTCGCGCGGCAGCGGCGCTTGCTCTCGCACCACGGCGGTCGCCGGCCAGCGCACGCGGAACTCCGCGCCGCCCCCGGTGCGATCGCCGACGATGACGTCTGCTCCGGTGGCGCGCGCCACGGCGTCGACGATGGCGAGGCCCAGACCCGTACCCCAGCCCGCGCCGTTCTCGCCGTCGGAAGGACGGCGCTTGGTCGTGAAATACGGCTGGAAGATCCGCTCGCGCAGCTCGAGAGGGACACCGGGGCCGTGATCGGCCACGACGAGCTCGACGCCCCCGCCGGCGATCGGACCGAGGCTCACCTCGATGCCTCCCGCGTGCACTCGCGTGGCGTCCCGCGCATTCACGAGAAGATTCAGGACGAGCTGGTGCAGCCGCGCCCGATCTCCGACGACGTCGGGCGTGTCGTGGGCGATGTCGAGGACGATCGGCACGGCGTTCGAGCCGCGCGCCAGCACCGCCGCCGCCGCTTTCACCTCGGCGGCGAGGCCGACCGGACGCCAGCTCCCGGTCTCGTCGAAGGCGATGGCGCGGAGCGACCGCGCGAGCGCCGCGCCGCGCTCGGCCTCCTCGATGATGGCGGTGAAGTCCGCGGACGGATCTCCGGTGTGCTCCTGCGCGTCGGCGTAGCCGGCCTGCGCCGTGGCCACGATGGCGGCGAGCAGGTTGTTCAGATCGTGCGCGAGCCCGCCCGCGAACCGGGCGATCGTCTCGCTCCGCTCTCGCTGGGCACGCGAGGTCGCCTGCGTGACTCGCTCGGTGAAGTCGACGAGGGCGACGAGAAAGCTCCGGTCGCCCTCGAGCGGAGCGCCGTACGCCTCGACACTCATCTGCTGGCCGCTCGCCAGACGGATCGCGATGTCCTTCACATTGAACGCGTGGCGCTCAGTAAGGAGAGTCGTCACCAGGCGGAGCAGGCCGGGGCTTGCGCTCCCGAGGAGGTCGTCGATGACGACACCCGCGCTCGCGCCGAACAGCTTTCGGAACTGTGCGTTCGCGTGTGCGACGCGGCCGTATCGATCGAGGATGACTTGGGGTACCGGGGCGCGGTCGAAGGCTTCGTCGAACATTCTCGCTGGCTCTGGCCCCTCAACGAGTCTCGCGACGGTTAGCGCGAGGGCTGGCCTGGCCGGCGCGCGTGCAGGGCGCTCGAAGTTCATCAGTTATAGCATCATTCGAGTGAAAGCTCCCGGAAGCGGTGGTATCGACGTCGATATGCCATCCCTTTCCGAGTTACTCGGCGCTCCCCCCAAACGCGAACAGGTCATCGTCGAGGCTTGTCAGGTGCTCGACCAGGAGGTCGCCGACAAGGGCGGGCTGAGCGGCCTTGCGATCAAGGGAGCTTTCGGGGTCATCAAGGGCATCAAGCCGGGCTTCATCCGGGACGTCGTCGACGGCCTGCTGGACGACTTCTTGCGGGTTCTCGATCCCCTCTATCAAGAAGCGGTAGGCAAGAGTGTCCGCCCGAGTGCACACCTCCAGGCGAACTCGGCACGCGTCGCCGACGCCCTCCTGGCCGTCACGGACGAGAAGGCGGCGCGCGCGTCGCGCGCGGTGGTCAAGTCGACGTACGACAAGCTCCGACCCTCGGCGAAAAAGCAGGTCGAAGCTGCGGTTCCGCGGCTCGGGGCCATGCTCGATCGCCTCACGTCGTAGTCGCATAGCGGATAGAGGGGCTTTGCGCGGTCAGCGCGGGGGCGCTGCGCCGCGTCAGGGCATGCGCACGCCTTTGCGCGCCCCTTACGCTGCCTTGACAACGGTTCGGGGTCGGAGCAAGTGAGCACACCTCGTATTTCCTGTTGGTTAAAGAAAGGCCAATCGTAGAGATGGCGACGCACCAGGAGCCCGGGAGTCCAGGCTCGACTCGGCCGCATGGCGGCGTGAAGCACCTCGCAGGTGCGGTCGTTCGATTCGCCGGGGATTCCGGCGACGGCATGCAGGTGACCGGCTCGCAGTTCACTGCGACCGCGGCCATCGTCGGCAACGACCTCTCGACCTTCCCCGACTTCCCCGCCGAGATCCGCGCCCCGGCCGGAACGCTCTACGGCGTATCGGGCTTCCAGATCAATTTCTCCTCTCAGGACGTGTTCACGCCCGGCGACGCCCCCGACGTGCTGGTCGCGATGAACCCCGCCGCGCTGAAGACCAACCTGAAGGACCTCCGGACGAACGGTCTCCTCATCGTCAACAGTGGTGCCTTCAACGCCCAGAACCTGAAGAAGGCCGGCTACGAAGTGAGCCCGCTCGACGATGGGTCGCTCGCGAGCTTCCGCCTGATGTCGATCGACATCACGAAGAACACCCTCGCCGCCGTCGAGGGCTCCGGCCTCTCCACGAAGGAAGCGCACCGCTGCAAGAACTTCTGGACGCTCGGCCTGATGTACTGGATCTACGGCCGTCCGCTCGAGCCCACGCTCCAGTGGAACGACGACAAGTTCAAGAAGCGCCCCGACGTCGCGAAGGCGAACGCGCAAGCGCTGAAGGCAGGACACGCCTACGGCGAGACGCTCGAGATTTCGTACGAGCGCTACGACATCCCCGCCGCACCGGTCGAGAAGGGCGAGTACACGAACATCTCGGGTAACACCGCGACGGCGTGGGGCTTCATCGCGGCGACCGAGCTCGGCGGCATCGACATCGTGCTCGGGTCGTATCCGATCACGCCGGCGAGCGACGTGCTGCACGAGCTCTCGCGTTACAAGCAATTCGGCGTCACCACCGTGCAGGCCGAGGACGAGATCGCCGCCGTGTGCGCGGCGATCGGCGCCTCCTACGCCGGGAACCTCGGCATCACCTCGACGAGCGGTCCCGGGCTCGCGCTCAAGATGGAGGCCATCGGCCTCGCCGTCTCGGTCGAGCTTCCGCTGGTCGTCCTCGACGTGCAGCGCGCCGGACCGAGCACCGGCATGCCCACCAAGACGGAGCAGGCCGATCTGCTCCAGGCCGTCTACGGGCGAAACAGCGAGTCACCGGTATGCGTCCTCGCCGCGTCCACGCCGGGTGACTGCTTCTACATGGCGATAGAGGCGTGCCGTATCGCGACGAAGTACATGACGCCGGTGATTCTTCTCACCGACGGATATCTCGCGAACGGCGCCGAGCCGTGGAAGATTCCGAAGGTCGAGACCCTGCCGCACTTCCCGGTGAAGTACCGCACCGATCCGGAGGGCTTCCACCCCTTCGTCCGCGATCCCGCGACGCTCGCGCGCAACTGGGCGATCCCCGGTACCCCGGGCCTCACCCACCGCATCGGCGGCATCGAGAAAGACCACGACTCTGGTCACATCTCGTACGACCCGAAGAACCACGAGAAGATGAGCCGGGTGCGCGCGGCGAAGATCGCCGGCATCGCGAACGACGTGCCCGAGCAGAAGATCGCCGTCGGAAACGACAGCGGCAAGCTCCTCGTCCTCGGCTGGGGCTCGACCTACGGCGCCATCCACGAGGCGGTCAGGCGCTGTCGAGCGCGGGGCCTCGACGTGTCGCATGCCCAGCTCAACTATCTGAATCCCATGCCGAGGAACCTCGGTGAGCTTCTCTCGCGTTTCGGCCGCGTACTCATCCCGGAGATGAACCTCGGGCAGCTCGTGCAGCTCATCCGGAGCCGCTACCTGATCCCTGCCGAGTCCATGCCGAAGATCCAGGGCCAGCCTTTTCGGATCGACGAAGTCGAAGACAAGATCCGACAGATCATGGAGAGCTGACGATGTCGGAAACGATCGACCCGCCGAAGCTGACGAAGAAGGATTTCGAGACGGACCAGGACGTCCGCTGGTGCCCCGGTTGCGGGGATTACTCGATCCTCGCCAACGTGCAGCGGCTGATGCCCGAGCTCGGCATCGCGCGTGAGAACATGGTGTGGGTGAGCGGCATCGGATGCTCGAGCCGCTTCCCGTACTACATGAACACCTACGGGTTTCACACGATCCACGGGCGCGCGCCGGCGTTCGCGACCGGCATCAAGGTCGCCAATCCGGACCTCCACGTGTGGCTCGTCACCGGTGACGGCGACGGCCTCTCCATCGGCGGAAACCAGCTGATGCACTGCCTCCGCCGCAACGTCGGCGTGAAGATCCTGCTCTTCAACAACCGCATCTACGGGCTCACCAAGGGCCAGTACTCGCCGACCAGCGAGATGGGCAAGGTCACGAAAAGCACGCCGTTCGGCTCTGCCGACTACCCGCTCGACCCCTGCGTGTTCGCGCTCGGCGCGGGCGCGAGCTTCGTGGGACGAACGGTGGACGTGCAAGCGAAGGAGTTCGCCGTCGTACTCCGCCGCGCAGCCGACCACGGCGGCGGCACGTTCACGGAGATCTACCAGAACTGCAACGTCTTCAACGACGACGCGTTCCTGTCGTTCACCGACAAGAGCACCAAGGACGAACGGCAGATCTTCGTCGAGCACGGCAAGCCGCTCCTCTTCGGCGCCGGCAAGTCGAAGGGCCTCCGCATCGACGCCCGCACCCTGACGCTCGAGGTAGTGACCCTCGGCGAGAACGGCGTGACGGAAAACGACGTCCTCATCCACGACGAGACGAACGCCACCATCGCGACGATGCTCGCGCGCATGCCCTCGCCCCAGTTCCCCGTCGCCATGGGCGTCCTCTACGCCGTCCCCCGCCCCACCTACGAGGGCACGCTCGTCGTCCAAGAGAACCGAGCCCGAGAAAAGCTCGGCAAAGGTAGTCTGGAAAAGCTCCTACACTCCGGCGAAACCTGGAGTGTGTAGAAGCGTCGTGGTGACTTGAGGGCACGAAGGCCCGCTTGTTCGAGCACGGGCCGATCTGACCGCTCTCGGTGCTCGGCGTACCAGCGTACGCCTCCGCTCCTCACCCGGTCATCTCGACCCGCGGTCTTCGCAATCGAACCTTCGGGTGTTTTGAGAGACGCGTTGCTTTTGCCTTGTGGCGGGAGCGGAGGCGGGCGGCGCTTGCTTCGCATCGCACGCAGAGGGGAGCGGAGGCGGGCGGCGCTTGCTTCGCATCGCACGCAGCTTCGCCGGAGCATGCGGGGAGCGCGGGGCCCTTTGAGCGGTTATCTTGGGAGGGGTTCGTCGTGGGGCGTTCTTTCCGAATTGCGACCACCACGTCGGAGCAGGGTGCACCTGCAGCCTGGTCTACGGCGAGCCCGAGCAGGTCTGCTGCGGTCCCTGACTCGCGCGAAGCATGTTTGACAGCCGCAGCGCGACGCGCCCGGCCCTCGTGTGGCTCGAGCGACGGTCGTCTCGAAGCGAGAAGGTAGGCCCCCCGAGCGCGTTGCTGTCGTATGCTTGCCGCTGCCGCAGGTTGAAGGAGGCAGGGGTGCGACGAAATCGACTTGACCGATGGTGCGTTTTCGCGGGGGTCTGCGTCGCGGTGCTGCCCGGGTGCGGCAGTGACAATCACGGCGGCGCCGATGGGGGTACCGCGGGAGCCACACCGGACGCCTCTGTCGCCGGCGGCGCGGCCGGCAACGGCGGTGCGTCCGGCAGCGGCGGACACGCGAGCGGCGGCGCATCGCACGGCTCGGGCGGCACGACAGAGGCTGGCGGCGCGACGAACAGCGCTGGCGGCGTCGCATCGGGAGCCGGTGGCACGTCGAGTACTGGCGGCACGTCGAGCACCGGCGGAGCGGGCGGCACGTCGAATACTGGCGGCACGTCGAGCACCGGCGGAGCTGGCGGCACGACGAATACTGGCGGCGCGTCGAACAGTGGTGGCGCGACGAGTACGGGCGGAACGACGAGCACCGGCGGCGCGTCGAACAGTGGTGGCACTACGAGCAGCGGCGGCGCGGCGGGAGCCGGCGGAACGACGAGCACCGGCGGCGCGGGCGGAAGTGATTTTCTGGATGCCGGCGCCGACGGGAGCGCGGACGCGAGCGACGGCGGCTTCGTCGACCGCTGCCCGCTGAACGGCGACTTCCCCGCGGGCGACTACGACTTCGAGGCCATCATCGCCACTCAGTCGATCGATCTGTCGCCGCTTGCGCCGAGCGACGACGTACCCAACAGCTGCGAAGTCGATGCCGAACGATTGACGCTGAGCGTGAAGCGCGTCGAGCCAAGTGACCCTCCGGAATACAGCATCGTCGTCGGCGGGGTCAATCTGGGGGATGTCGCCGCCTTCGTGGTCCCGACCGATCGGGGAACGAGCTGGCACTTCGAAGATCACAATCCTTCACCCGGCCCGGACGGAGTCTTTATCCCCGGAATCCCAAAGTACGATCTCGTGTTCGACGTCGACAAGACGACGGGGTTGATCACCCACTTCTTCTTCGAAAACGAGAGCGGTGCCGGCACCGCCAACACCCGCGACGTCACTGGTGTCGGGTGGCCGCACTGTCCGGGCACCGGAGATGCGTCTGCGCCGCGCGGAGCGCCGTCGCCGGTGTTCACCGGTCAGTGCGGGGCACCGCGCGTGAACTGCATCGTCAGCGATTACGGCTACGACAATCTGTCGTGCGCCGGCTATCCGATGGGGGGATGCACGTGCGTGGTCGTCGAGGGCGACAAGCAGATCACGTGCTGCCACTGACGGGGCTTACACAAGCCTGAGCCGTTTCTTCGCGTCGCGCGAGTCGGGCGGATCGCTGGGGCGGCGCGCCCGTGGGAAATCGCTGTCCATGATCGGGGAGAAGAAGTTGTCCTTCTTGACGTTCTCGTCGGGAGAGAACTGAAATTTGTAGCTCGGGGCGGCGCGCTGGGAGCAGTCGGTTCGCTCGCAGAAGCGACAGGTGATGCCGACCGGGACGCCGATGCGCGGCGCGCGCTCGGGGGTCCAGCGCGGCAGGTCGTCCGCGTACGAGAGGTGATGCGCGTCCTCGGCGTGCGTCCCGAGACCGATCGAATAGACGGTGCCTTTCACGAGAGAGCCGTGAACGGGCGCGGCGTTCACCTTCGCGAAGCAGAAGTACGCCGAGCCGTCGGACATGACGCTGAATTGACGGGAGATCGTGCTCGGCGTGAGGAACGCGGTGTGCACGACCCACTTGGGGCACGAGCCGAGTCCCACCGGGAAACCGAGCCCCGTCGCGGAGTAGCGCTTGGAGATGTTGCCTCCCACGTCGACGCGCAGGAAGTGCATCGGGACGCCGCGGCGCTTCGGTTCGGAGAGCGTCGTGAGTCGATGCGCGACGGCCTCGTAGCTCATCTCGAACGAACCAGCGAGGCCCTCGACATCGTAGCGCGTGCGCTGTGCCTCGGCGAAGACGTCGCCGTACGGCATGAGAAGCGCGCCGGCGAAGTAGTTCGCGAAATGGATCTTGATGAGCCGCGGCGTCTCGGGATGCCGTGCCGTGAGCGTCTTGCCGATCTCGCGATCGAGCCCGAGCTCCTCGATCCGGCGAAGGCCGAGGACGTGCGCGAGATCGAACTTGCGCCGCGCCTCCGAGAGCTCGGCGGAGAGCTCGAGCTTTCCGGACGCGGGGTCGTAGTAGCGCACCACGCTCGTCGGGTGCCCCTTCGGCAGCACGCTCACCTCGATGCCGAGCTTCTCGCCGAGTACCGCGGCGAGCGTGTCGCTGAGCACGCGACGGTCGAGACCGAAGTCGCGCACCGTCGCCGCCGCTGCCTCCTCGATGCCCGGAAAGTAGTTCTTGTGCGCTTGCAGGAAGTCCACGACCTCGTCGAGCGGCGAGTAGTCGAGGTGAAGCGGCGATTCGCTGCCGTCGCCGTGACGCTCGAGGGACGCGCGCGCTTTCTCTCCCGCCTCGTGACGTGACAGGAGCTGCTGAAGCTTCTCCGCCTGGCTGCGGGTGTTCTTGTAGAGGTTGAATAACGTTGTGATCGTGGTGACGGCCATCGGCTCGGCGCCGAGCGTGGCGAGATCGTCGCGGTCGAGGTTCAACGTGCGAAGCAACGGCTCGTCGAGAAGCTGCGCGAGGCTCTGTTCGACGGGTCGCTTGCCGAGGCTGTCGAGGAACGGCTCCGGCTCCACGCTGAGGAGCTCGAGCGCCTTCCAGAGGAGCGGGAGCTGGACGGCGCGCCGTCCCTTCTCGATCAGGTTCAGGTACGACGGCGAGATGCCGAGCCGTCGCGCGAAGTCGGCCTGGGACAGGGCGCGATCGAGCCGGAGCTCGCGCAGCCGATGCCCGACCGCGGCGTTTCGCATGCCCGGGCCCGTCGCCGGCTTCATGTTGACAAATTTACATCAACCCATCGACAAGTCTAATCCTACGCGCGCTTCAGCGTGATCGCGGCGACCTTCGCCGAGGGTGGGGCGTTGGATCGGACGACGGGAGCGAAGGACCGCGGCCTCGGAACGCCGACGAACTCGACGGCACCCTGGGCCTCGAGGTCCACCAGAGCCCGGAGGGCCTCCACGCGGGGCAGCGGCACGGAATGGACGAGCTCGGCGATCGTCGCGCTCGGCTTCGGAGATTTGAGCAACGCCGCCTGCGCCTGGGTGAGGAGCCCGTTCCCTCGCCCGAGCAACGTGACACGCCGCTCGACGGGTTCGAGACGGGCGGTGAAGACCTGCTCGAGGAGCGACCTGCCGAGCTCGAACACCGCGCCAATGGCGTCGTCGCTCGTGAGCGCCGCGCTGTCGAGGACGACATTCGCTAGCTCGGTGGCCGTGTCGAGGTCTCCGGCGAGGAGCGCCGCGCGGGTACGGCCGAGGAGCAGCGCGACGGTGCGGACCGGATCATTCCCTGCCTGCGCCTTCGCGACCGGCATGGACACCCGGACCGTGTCGTTCGCGATGGGGATCGTGCTGTAGACGGTGCTGCGTGGCTCGGCCTCGCGGGCCGCGGACCGCGCCGCATCGAGGAACACGTCGATACCGGGGAATCGCTCCCCTGGATCCTTCGAGAGCGCGCGATGGAGCACCCGCGAGAGTCCACGCGGAATGCCGCGCGCGACCTGATCGAGGAGCGCCGGCATCTCGAAGGACACCTTCTCGAGCGCACTCTCGACGTCCTCCGCGGCAAACGGCGAGACGCCGGAGAGCATCTCGTACATCACGAGCGCGAGACCGTGCTGATCGGCGCGGCCGTTCACGCGGTCGCTCAACCCGAGGGCCTGCTCGGGCGACATGTACTCGGGAGTGCCGAGCACTTCGCGTTCCGAGGTCACGCGCGAGCCGTCCGGATCCGGCACGCGGCTGACGCCGAAGTCCAGAACCTTGACGAACTCCTTGCCGCCCGGCACGTCGACCAGGAAGAGATTGTCGGGCTTCAGGTCGCGGTGAAAGATGCCCTTGCTGTGCGCCTCGACGAGCGCGTGACACACGTCTTGCGCGACGGAGATGGTGCTCGCCAGCGAGAACGTCTTCCGTAGCTCGAGGTACTTCCCGACCGTCGTGCCCTGGAGCCGCTCCATCACGAGGAACGGACGTCCGTCGCCGGAGAGCGCGAAATCCAGCACTCGAACGACGTGGGGATTGTCGAGCATCACCAGCGCGCGCGCCTCGTTGTGAAAGCGCTTCAGCGCCGGCACGTGGTCACGAAAGCGCTCCGCCAGGATCTTGACGGCGACCGTACGCTTGAGCCGGAGATGCTCGGCCTCGTATACGGTGCCCATCGCGCCGGTGCCCAGGCTCGCGACGAGCTTGTAGGTGTCGCACAGCGTGCTCCCCACCATCGACTCGTCGGGCTCGATCACGTCGTGCATCGGCGCGGGTCGTCAAAGCAAGCGAGGTGCCACCGCCTCGGAGCCACTTCCGCTGCGGCATCTGGTCGTTCCCTCACGGTTCCGGAGGGGGCGCGGCGGAGCGCGGCGCCCACGGAGGGTGGAGGGTCGGCAGCGCCCTGGGTCATTGCCTCACCCCCGAGCCCGCCGGGCGCCGGAATACCGCGAAAACCTGCGGAAAAGAGCCCAAACGACGCGAGCGCGACAACGCGCGCGAAATTCGGTATGAGCCTGCCCCGATGCCCCAGGATTCCCGCACTCGCAATCACCAGAAACGCCGTCGCGCCAAGAAGAACGCGATCTTCTCCCAGAAGCGCGCTGCCGAGCACGCCGAGGCCGACAAGCCGAAGGCTCCCGCGAAGAAGGCGACCTGATAGCGGACGGGCGCCGATGACCGGCGCTCTAGCGGGGGCGCATCTCGCTCATCGCCTCGACGGCTGTCGCACCCTCGCGGACGCGGCGTTCGAGGCGTGAGAGCAGGGCCGTCTTGCCGCCCACATCGGCGACCCCCTGCTCCCCCCAGCGGTGCACGAAGAGGCGGAACGCGGCTGCGGCGAGGGCACGGTAGCGCCTTTCGCGGAGCTTGCCGGCGGTGACGAGCCCCTGCCGATGCCCGTCGAGGACGGCGAGCAGCTCCGGAACGCCGGCGTTCGTCGAAGCGCTCGTCAGGAGCACCTGGGGTATGTCGCTCTCGTTCACGGAGTGCGCGACGGCGAGCGCGGCGGTGAGCTCTCCCAGTGCGCGCTCGGCGATGCCGCCGAGGTCACCCTTGTTCACCGCGAACACGTCGGGGATCTCGATGATGCCGGCCTTGAGGAATTGCAGGACGTCGCCCGAGCCAGGCTGGATGACGAGGAGCACCGTGTCCGCCACGTGCTCCACGTCGGTCTCGCTCTGACCGACACCGGTCGTCTCGACGAGCACGACGTCATAGGCCGCGGACAGCACGTCGATCGCCGCCGAGGCGGCGCGTGCGAGCCCCCCGAGCTCGCCCCCCGACGCCATGGAGCGCACGAAGAGCCCGAGATCCGCCGGATCTATCTCGATGCGCGCGCGATCGCCGAGGAGTGCGCCGCCGCTTCGCGGGCTCGACGGATCGACGGCAAGAACGCCGACGGTGCGTCCCGACGCGCGGGCGGCCTTCGCCAGCGCCGACACCAGGGTGCTCTTCCCGACGCCGGGCGGCCCGGTGATGCCGATCCGCGCCGCGCGGAAAGGATCCGACGCCTCCGTGAGGGCGCGGAGGAGCTCGACCGTCGTTCCCTCGGCGGAAGGACGCCGATCTTCGACGAGGGAGATGGTGCGCGCCACGGCGCCCGGCTCGCGCGCCGCGACGCGGAGCGCGAGCTCACGGACGTTCACCGCGCTCACGCCGCGTGCGCCTCGCGAACGTAGGCGACGAGATCCTCGAGGATGCGCGCGATGCGGAAATCTTTGGGCGTGTACACGGCACGCACGCCGGACTTCCGGAGCTCCACCGCGTCGGACTCGGGGATGATGCCGCCGACGATGACCGGGATCTTGTCGAGGCCCTGCTTCTTCATCTGCTGCAGGAAATCTTTTGCGAGATCGAGGTGCGCGCCGCTCAGGATGCTCAGGCCGACGAGGTGCACGCCCTCGTCGGCTGCGGCTCGCGCGAGCTGCTGGGGCGTGACGCGGATGCCCTCGTAGACGACCTCGAAGCCCGCATCGCGAGCGCGGAGCGCGATCTGCTCGGCGCCGTTCGAGTGACCGTCGAGCCCCGGTTTGCCGACGAGGATCTTGGGCCTTCTGCCGAGGGTCTGCTCGAGCTCGACGACCTTGGCCCGGAGTGCCTCGAGCGCCACCGGATCGCCCGTCACGGCGCGAGCGCCGGCGACGCCGGTGGGAGCGCGGTACTCACCGAATGCGTCGCGGAGTGCGCCGGCCCACTCGCCGGTCGTGACGCCGGCCTTCGCCGCAACGATGGACGCGGGCATGATGTTCTGGCCGGATTTGGCCGCCTCGCGCAGGCCGGCGAGCGCGCGCTCGACAGCGGCCTTGTCCCGAGAGGCGCGGAAGGCGGTGAGGCGCGCCACCTGCTCCTGCTCCGCGGCAGGGTCGACGCGCATGATCGAGTCTGCGCCGCCCTCTTCAGTGAGGGGGCTCGGGGCCGACTCGGCAAACTTGTTCACGCCGACGACGATCTGGTCACCGCGTTCGATCGACGCGATGCGCGCGGCGTGCGACGCCACGAGCCGTTCCTTCACGTACTCGACGGCCGGGACGACGCCGCCGCGCCCGAGCACGGCCTCGACCTCGCCCCAGGCGGCGCCGGCGATCTCACCGACGCGCGCCTCGATGACCGGCGAGCCGTCGAGAATGTCGCCGAACTCGAGCAGATCCGTCTCGTAGGCGAGGATTTGCTGCGTACGGAGCGAGAGCTGCTGGTCCCAGGGACGCGGCAGGCCGAGCGCCTCGTTCCACGCGGGAAGCTGGATCGCGCGAGCCCGGGCTCCCTTGCTCAGGGTGACGCCGAGCATCTCGAGGACGATCCGGACGATGTTGTTCTCGGGCTGCGCCTCGGTCAGGCCGAGGGAGTTCACCTGCACGCCGTAGCGGAAACGGAGCGCCTTGGTGTCGGTGATGCCATAGCGCTCGCGGCCGAGCTTCTCCCAGAGACGGCCGAAGGCCCGCTGCTTGCAGACCTCGTCCACGAACCTGATGCTCGAGTTGATGAAGAACGAGAGCCGCGAGAACGTGTCCGTCAGGACGGCGCCGGAGATCCCGCGCTTTCGCACCTCGTCGAGGACGGCGATCGCCGTCGACAGCGAATAGGCGACCTCCTGCTCGGGCGTCGCACCGGCCTCTTGCAGGTGGTAGCTGCAGATGTTCGTCGGGTTCCATTCCGGCACGTGCTCGACCGTGTAGATGACGGTGTCGGCGATGAGCCGCATGCTCGGCTCGGGCGGGAAGATGTACGTGCCGCGCGACAGGTACTCCTTGATGATGTCGTTCTGGGTCGTGCCGCGGAGCTTCTTGGTGTCGGCCCCCTGCTCTTCGGCCACGGTGATGTAGAGCGCGAGCAGCCACGCGGCCGTCGCGTTGATCGTCATCGACGTGTTCATCTGCTCGAGGGCGATGCCGTCGAACAGGGTGCGCATGTCACCGATATGACAGACCGGAACGCCCGTACGCCCGACCTCTCCCCGGGCGAGCGGGTGGTCGGAGTCGTAGCCGGTCTGCGTGGGCAGATCGAAGGCAACGGACAGCCCCGTCTGGCCCTTCGCCAGGTTCGACTTGTAGAGCTCGTTGGACGCCTTCGGGGAGCTGTGCCCCGAGTACGTCCGCATGATCCAGGCAGCGTCTCTCTTTTTCACGCGGAATTCCTGGTCCCTTACCTACTATTTTCCGGCGCCCGAGCAGCCCCGTTTTTGCGGCTGCCCGCACTGGAACGCCATTGCCGGGTCCGGAGGGGGTCTCGCCGGGCCGCTCGCGCCACCCGGGACGGCCTGCACCCAGGGGGTGGGCTCGACAGAGTGGGTGAGCGTGTACAAAGTCTCTTTCTCAAGAATGGCCGAGAGCCCGAACAAGAAGAACAAAGAAGAGGGCGAGCTCGGGGTGGTCGAGAAGACGACCACGAAGGAGCCCCGGCGCTACCAGGTAGTGCTGCACAACGACGACTACACGACGATGGAGTTCGTCGTGCACATCCTCGAAAAGTTCTTTCATAAGAACGAAACCGAGGCGACTCAGATCATGCTGCATGTGCACCACAAGGGCTACGGCATAGTGGGCACCTTCACGCGCGACGAAGCCGAGACGAAGGCCGCCCAGGTCATGGATTACGCGAAGCAGCACGGTCACCCGCTCAGATGCACTGCTGAACCAGAAGGGTTTTCCGAACCGAAATGAAAGTCAGCGCAGAAGTCGAGATCGCCTGTTCGCTCGCCGCACGCGAAGCGCAGCGGCGCGGGCACGACCTCTTCACCGTCGAGCACCTGCTGTACGCGCTGCTCCACGACGACGAGACCGCCCGGGTCCTGCGCAAATCGGGCGGCGACGTCTCCAAGATCAAGAGCAGCCTCGAAAAGGTGCTCGATCGCTTCATCGCCCGCGTTCCAGAGGGCGTCGATGCGACGCCGACTGCCTCGCGCGGCTTCCAGCGCGTGCTGCACCGCGCCGCGATCCACGTCGAATCGAGCGGCAAGGAAGAGCTGAAGGGCCCGAACGTCCTCGTGGCCATCTTCGCCGAGCTCGATTCGCACGCCGTGAAGGTCCTGAACGAGGCCGGCGTGACCCGCTACGACGTCGTCAATTTCGTCTCCCACGGGGTGGCGAAAGAAGGCGACGACGACATGTCCGAGCCGAACCCCGGTACGGACGACGAAGAAGAGGCGTCTCCGGAGAAGGACGCGCTGTCGCGCTTCGCCGTGAACCTGAACGAGCGCGCGAAGGCCGGCGACATCGAGCCACTGGTCGGCCGTGACAAGGAGATCCGGCGCTGCATCCAGGTGCTCTGCCGCCGCCGCAAGAACAACCCCATCTTCGTGGGCGACGCCGGCGTCGGAAAGACGGCCATCGTCGAGGGCCTCGCCGCCCTCATCGCCGAGAAAAAGGTGCCGAAGCCGCTCGAGAACGCGGTGATCTACTCGCTCGACATGGGCGCGCTCATCGCCGGAACCAAGTTCCGCGGTGACTTCGAGAACCGCGTGAAGGCGGTCCTCAAGGGCCTCGACAAGCAGCCGGGCGCGATCCTCTTCGTCGACGAGATCCACACCGTCATCGGTGCGGGCGCGACCAGCGGCGGCACCCTCGACGCGTCGAACCTCCTCAAGCCGGCGCTGGCCGGCGGGAAGCTGCGCTGCATGGGCGCGACGACCTTCGAGGAGTACCGCCGTCACCTCGAGCGGGACGCGGCGCTGGCGCGACGCTTCCAGAAGATCGAGGTGCTCGAGCCGAGCATCGAGGACACCGTGCTGATCCTGAAGGGCCTCATTAGCCGGTACGAAGAGTTTCACGGCGTCACCTACGCGCCCGAGGCGCTCACGGCGGCGGCGCTCCTCGCTTCCCGGCACCTCCACGATCGACGAATGCCCGACAAGGCCATCGATCTGATCGACGAGGCGGGCGCCGACACCAAGCTCGACCTTGGTGAGGGCGCGGTCGTCGACGAAGGCCGCATCGAGGCGGTCCTGGCTCGCATGGCCCAGGTCCCGCCGAAGCAGGTCTCGACGTCCGACAAGGACGCACTGAAGAGCCTGGAGTCGGATCTGAAGACGACCGTTTTCGGTCAAGATCGCGCGATCAAGGAGCTCACGGCGGCCATCAAGCTGTCGCGTGCCGGCCTCCGCGCTCCCGAGAAGCCCATCGGTAGCTATCTCTTCACGGGCCCCACCGGCGTCGGCAAGACCGAGGTCGCGCGCCAGCTCGCGAAGACGATGGGGATCGAGCTGCTCCGCTTCGACATGAGCGAGTACATGGAGCGGCACACCGTCTCGCGGCTCATCGGCGCTCCGCCCGGCTACGTGGGTTACGACCGCGGCGGCCTCCTCACCGAGGCCATCGCGAAGACACCCCACGCCGTCCTCCTCCTCGACGAGATCGAGAAGGCGCACCCCGATGTGTTCAATATCCTCCTCCAGGTGATGGACCACGGCGGGCTGACCGACAACAACGGCAAGAAGGCCGACTTCCGCCACGTCGTGCTCATCATGACGAGCAACGTCGGTGCGGCCGATCTCGCACGCATCCGGGTGGGCTTCTCGCAGAAGTCCGATCGCGGAGACGATGAGATCGCGTTCAAGAACACCTTCAGCCCCGAGTTCAGGAACCGGCTCGACGCACGCATCCGCTTCGACTCGCTCACGCCGGACGTGATGCATCACATCGTCGACAAGTCGGTGAAGGAGCTCGTCATTCAGCTGGCCGAGCGCAACGTCGTCATCGAGCTGACCGACGCCGCGCGCGACTACTTCGCGAAGAAGGGCTACGACGTCGACAACGGCGCTCGTCCCCTCGCCCGCCTCGTGCAGGACGAGATCAAGCGTCCACTCGCCGACGAAATCCTCTTCGGCAAGCTCGACAAGGGCGGTACCGTCATCGTGAACATGGTAGACGGCCGCGTCGAGTTCGACATCGAGCCTCGCGTCGAAGCGCCCGTGGCGGTCCCGTCATAAGCGCACGCGGCGCCCCGCAGAGAGCGCACGCCCATGATCACCATCGTCGACTACAACGCCGGGAATCTCCGTAGCGTGAAGCGGGCGTGTGACGCTGCGGGGACCGACTCGGTGCTCACCCAGCGCCCGGAAGACATCGTCGCTGCGGAGCGCGTGATCTTCCCGGGCGTGGGCGCTGCGCGGAGCGCGATGGACACCGTCCTCGACCGCGGCCTCGACGAGGCGCTCCGCGAGGCCGTCCGGCGCGGCACACCCGTCCTCGGGATCTGCATCGGCGCGCAGATCATCCTGGACCGGTCGGAAGAGAGCGACACCGATTGCCTCGGCCTTCTGCCGGGAACGACGGTGCGCTTCAAGCTCGACGACCCGCGGCTCAAGGTCCCCCACATCGGCTGGAACGAGGTGACCGTCGAGAAACCACACCCCGTGCTCGGCGGTCTGCAGCCCGGGGACGAGCTCTACTTCGTGCACTCGTACTACCCGAACCCGACGGACGGCGCGCGCGTCTACGCCACCGCGGACTACGGCGGCAAGTTCTGCTGCGCGCTCGGGCGTGACAACCTCTTCGCGACGCAATTTCACCCCGAGAAGAGCGGGCCCCTCGGGCTCGACCTGCTCGCGCGCTTCTCGCGCTGGGACGGCAGATGCTGAGCAAGCGCGTCATCGCGTGCCTCGACGTCAGGGACGGCAAGCTCGCCAAGAGCATCAAGTTCGTCGACACGAAGGACATCGGCGACCCCGTCGAGAAGGCGAAGCAGTACTACGACGACGGCCTCGACGAGCTCGTCTTCTACGACATCACCGCCTCCAGCGATGGGCGCGGCATCATGCTCGACGTCGTCGAGAAGGTCGCGGCCCAGGTCTTCATTCCGTTCTCCGTCGGTGGCGGCATCCGCTCCGTCGACGACGCGACGAAGCTCCGCCTCGCGGGCGCAGAGAAGATCAACGTGAACTCGGCCGCAGTGAAGGACCCCGAGCTCATTCGCCGGTGCTCCGACGCCATCGGCGCGCAGAGCGTCGTGCTCTCGATGGACGTACGCCGGACCGAGACGTCCGCGCTCATCCCGTCGGGTTACGAGATCGTCATCAACGGCGGTCGCACGCCGGTCGGCCGCGACGCCATCGAGTGGGCGCGCGAGGGTGAACGCCTCGGAGCCGGCGAGCTCGTGGTGAACTCCATCGACGCCGACGGCACCCGCGAGGGCTACGAGATCCGTCTGACGCGCGCCATCGCCGACGCCGTCCATATCCCCGTCATCGCGTCCGGTGGCGCCGGCAAGCCGGAGCATCTCTACGAGGTGCTCACCGATGGCCACGCCGACGCCGCGCTCGTCGCGTCCATGGTCCACTACGGCGACTACACCGTGCAGGGCCTCAAGGACTACCTGCGCGGCCGCGGCGTGAAGGTCCGTACGCCGCGCAAGCTCTCGTAGACTCATCCGTGGATCTGGATGACGTCCGCTATCCCCCGCGCGACGGCCTGGAAGAGCCGGTAGAGCTTGCTCGCGGACATCTCGGCGCCGTCACGCGGGGCGTCCGGTAGCGCCACCTCGACGGAGAGCGTGTCGTCGCCGAGGGTCGCACGCGGCTGCCCGCCCAGCTCGGTGATGAGCGCACGCGCTGCAGGGTTCTCCGCGAGGGTCATCGCGCGAAAGCGCTCCACGCCCCGCTCCCGCGCCGCGGCGATGAGCCTGAGGAGGAGGAGCCGGCCGAGCCCGCGCTTCTGGAACTCGTCGGCGACGACGACCGCAGCTTCGGCGACCACGGGCTCCTCGGGCACACGCACGAACCGCGCGATGCCGATCCCCTTCTCCGAACCGTCGGGGCGAACCTGGACCGCGCAGATCGCAAGGTGGTTCTTGCCGTCGAACTCGGTGAAATAACGGAGCTCGTCGGCGCTGAGGCCGCGCTTCGTCGAGAAGAAGCGTCGGTAGCGTGTCTCGGGCGAGAGGCGCGCGAAGCCCTCCAGGATGAGCCCTTTGTCCTCCGGACCGACGAGCCGCAGACGAAGCACGCCCCCGTCCGCGAGGTCGATGCGTTCGTCGTAGCGTTCGTCGAAATGGAGCCCGGTCATGTTCGCCGCCGACGCCCGACGTCGATACATCAGCGAGTGATCGCGCACAACGGACGGCGGTATGCTCCGGAGCGATGGATTGGCTCGAAGTGGTTCAAGCACTGCAGCGCATCGCCCAGGCGGGCCTGACGTACACCGAGGGTCCGTACGATCGCGAGCGCTACTCCGAGCTCATGAAGATCGCCGCCGAGATCACCGCGGGGTCGCTCGGGGGGCCGGTGACCGCGGCCCTCGACGTGCTCAGCACCGAGGTGGGCTACGCGACACCGAAGGTGGACGTACGGGCGGTCGTCCCCAAGGACGGCAAGCTGCTCTTCGTGCGCGAGTCCGAGGACGGGCTCTGGTCGCTGCCCGGCGGCTGGGCGGACATCGGGTCGACGCCGGCGGAGATGGCCGCGCGCGAGGTGCTCGAGGAGACGGGCTACGTCGTGACCGTGAAGAAGCTCCTCGCGCTCCTCGACAAGTCGAAGCACGAGCACCCGCGCGAGCTCTTCTGGGTCTACAAGGCCGTCTTTCTCTGCGAGCTGGTCTCCGGTGAACCGAGGACGAGCCACGAAACGACCGAGATCGCGTTCTTCGGCAAGGACGAGCTGCCGCCGCTATCGGACAAGCGCATCACCCGCGGCCAGGTTTTACGAATGTTCGAGCACGTCGCGCATCCCGAGCTCACGACGGACTTCGATTGATCGCGCCGCTCCTCGCCGCAATCCCGCTGCTCGGCGCGCCGTCGGCCGCGAGCGCCGACACCCTCGCCGTGGTGCGCGAGCGGAAGGAGCTCACCTGGGGCGGGGACGTCCAGGGCGGCGAGCCCTACGTCTTCGAGGACCCGAAGAACCCCGAGCATCTCATCGGCTTCGAGGTGGAGCTCGCCGACGCGCTCGCTCGTTCCCTCGGCGTCCGGGCTGTTTTCCGGCAATCGGACTGGTCGAATCTCGTCCCGGGCCTCGAGCGCGGCGACTTCGACGTCGCGCTGAACGGCCTCGAAGACACGCCGGCGCGCCGGGCGCGACTCCTGCTGTCGATCCCGTACTTCGCTTTCGGCGAGACGCTCGCGGTGCACGCGGGCGACTCACGCCACTCCCTCGACGCGCTCCGCGGAGGACGTATCGGCTCGCTCGCGCAGTCCTTCGCGTACGACCTCATACGGAGCCGCGGATTCGAGCCGGTGAGCTACGAGGGCGTGTCGGAGCCGTACACCGATCTCGCCCTCGGCCGGCTCGACGGCGTGCTCCTCGATCACGTCATCGCCGACCGCTACGGCTGCCCGCGAAAGGGCGTCGAGTGCGTGCGGGGCGACGTCGCGCGCGGCAACTACGTGGTCGGCCTCCGCCGCTCGGACACCGCCCTGAAGGCCGCCATCGACGACTCGCTCCGCCGTCTAGCCGCGAACGGCGAACTCGAGGCGATCCTCGCGCGCTGGAAGCTCTGGGACGCGCGCCAGGTCGGGCTCTGGAGCGCGGAACCGGCGTCCGTGCCTTCCGTCACGGCAACGTCGGGGAGCAGCCCGGACGCCCCGCGAGGCTGGACCTTGGCCGATACGCGACTCTTTCTCGAGGGCGCGGCAGTGACGATCTTCCTGTCCGCGTGTGCGTTCGCGCTGGCGCTGCCCATCGGGCTCGCGCTCGCCCTCGCGCGTCTCGAGCGCCGGCGCGCCGTGCGCTTCGTCTCCACGCTCTACGTCGAGATTTTCCGCGGCACGCCGCTCCTCTTGCAGCTCTACGTGCTGTACTTCGCGCTCGCGCCGCTGGTCCGCCTCGGCGCGATGTCGGCGGCCATCCTCGGCCTCTCGCTGAACTATGCGGCGTACGAGGCGGAGATCCATCGAGGCGCGCTGAACGCCATTCCGAGGGGACAGGGGGAAGCGGCGCGCTCACTCGGGCTCGGCCGCTGGCAGGTGCTCCGCCACGTGCTCTTGCCGCAGTCGTTCCGCATCGCGCTCCCGGCCATGACGAACGACTTCGTCGCGCTCCTCAAGGACTCGTCGCTCGTCAGCGTCATCACCGTAATCGAGCTGACGAAGCGCATGACGATCGCCGCCGTCGATCTGCGCGGCTGGCTCGTACCCGGGCTCGCCTGTGCCGCGCTCTATCTCGCCATGAGCTACCCGCTGTCTCGTCTGGCGGATCGCCTCGACAAGAGTCTTCGTCATGATCCGCATCACGAACCTGTCTAAACGCCGCGGCGATCAGCTCGTGCTCGCCGGCGTCACGACCGACATCGAAGCCGCCGAGTCCGTCGCGATCCTCGGGTCGTCGGGCAGCGGCAAGACGACGCTGCTCCGTTGCTGCAACGCCCTCGAGAGCTTCGACGAAGGCCGCATCGAGATCGCGGGCTTCGACCTCGGCGCGGGCCCCGGTCCGACCGGAAAGGACCTCGTGCGTCTCCGACAGAGCGTCGGTTTCGTATTTCAGGACCTCTACCTCTTCCCTCACCTGACGCTCGTCGAGAACGTGAGCTTGGCGCCCCGCGTCACGGGCCTCCGGACGGCCGCCGAGGCGAGGCGAGATGCTCTCGAGCTCCTCGAACGCGTCGGGCTCCAGCAACGTGCCGCGGACTATCCCCATCAGCTCTCGGGCGGGCAGCGCCAGCGTGTCGCCATCGCTCGGGCGCTCGCGCCGCGTCCGAGCGTCCTGCTCCTCGACGAGCCCACCAGCGCGCTCGACCGGGCGACGGCGGCGAGCGTCGCGGACACGATCGTGGAGCTCACTCGCGGGCGCGTCACGCTGGTCCTCGTCACCCATCAGCCCGAGCTGGCAACGCGCATGGCCGATCGGATCCTCCACCTCGAACACGGCGTCCTGACGGAGAGCGCCGCGTCACGGCCCTGACCACGCACGCGCCGCGACGTGGATGAAAGGCCAGGATTCTGGCCGCCGAGCTCACAACGCCGACAGAGGGGCCGATCGGACGGACGGCGCCCACGCACTCCTTTCCGTGAGTGCGTCTCGTGTATGCTGGAGGGCTCTTCCAGGTTAGGGTTCCACTCGAATGTTGAGCATCGATCTGCGCGGAAAGCGCGCTCTCGTGGCCGGGGTCGCCGATGACGGCGGGTTCGGCTGGTCCATCGCAAAGGCCCTCGCCGAGGCCGGCGCCACGATCGTCACCGGCACGTGGCCACCGGCGTTGAACATCTTCCGGACGATGCTCGAGCGCGGCAAGTTCGACGACTCGCGCAAGATGAACGACGGGACGATGCTCGAGTTCGAGAAGATCTACCCGCTCGACGCCGCGTACGACACGCTCGCCGACGCGCCGGAGGACGTGCGTTCTCACCGCCGCTACGCGAGCACCGGAGACTTCTCCATCGCGGGCCTCGCCGAGCGCCTCAACGCCGACTTCGGGGACAAGCCGCTCGACATCCTCGTCCATTCCCTGGCGAACGGCCCCGAGGTGAAGAAGCCGCTGCTCGAGACGAGCCGCAACGGCTATCTCACCGCCGTCAGCGTCAGCGCGTACTCGCTCGTGGCGCTGGTCGGGAAGCTCGCGCCCCTGATGCGTCCGCACGGCTCCGTGCTCTCTCTCAGTTACCTCGCCGCGCAGCGGGTGTGCCCCGGATACGGCGGCGGCATGTCGTCCGCAAAGGCCGCTCTCGAGAGCGACACCCGGACTCTCGCGTTCGAAGCGGGACGAAAATACGGCCTCCGGGTGAACGCGATCTCCGCCGGCCCGTGGGCATCCCGGGCCGCCTCCGCCATCGGCATCATCGACGAGACCATCCGCTACACGGCCGCCAACGCCCCCCTGCAAGAGCACCTCAACGCCGAAGAAGTCGCCGGCACCGCCGCCTTCCTCGCAAGCCCCCTGGGCGCCGGCATCACCGGCACCGTCCTTTTCGTCGACAAGGGCTACCACACAATGGGCAAGGCTACTGAGGAGCGGTACGCCGCGCCGTAAAGGGTCGTGGCGCCCGAGTCGCGCTTGCTTCGAGCACGCGCCCACCTCGGTGCTCTCGGTGCTCAGCGTGCATGCGAACGCCTCCGCGCCTCACCCACCGATCTGGGCACGCGGTCTTCGCAATCGCAACTCGGGGTCTTCCTCCGCATACCGCGACGGCGCGGCCGCGCGACGGCTCGCGGCGAGCGTCCGCAGAGCGGAGCGGAGCAGAGCAGAGCAGAGCCGGACGGCTCGACCTGCGGTCGCGCAACGACTCGCACCGAGCGTTCGCAGAGAGACGCTTGGCGCGTCGGCGATCGTCGTGAATCGCGACGGTTCAGACGCGCGCAAGCAATCCCTTCAACCTCGCCTCCAAGCATGCACGGCGTCTCCGCGCTCTGGCACGGCTCCAATCCACCCGAAGGTTCGATTGCGAAGACCGCGGGTCGAGATGACCGGGTGAGGCGCGCAGGCGTACGCTGGTACGCCGAGCACCGAGAGCGGTCAGATCGGCCCGTGCTCGAAGCAAGCGGACCTTCGTGCCCACAGAGCGCTACCTACGCTTCGGAACTAAAGCCCAGTAGTCTAGGTCTAGGACTACGTTGGGGTGGTAGACGCTTTTGCCTTCTTTTTCGATTTTCAGGGGGAAGGGCTCGGCTTTCAGGTCGAGGTTCTTCACGCCCACGAGACGGAGGCGGAGGGCTCCGGCGCCTTTGGTTTCGGGGAGCTCGGCTTTGTCGAGCACCTCGGACCAGGCGTAGATGGTATCGCCTGCGAAGGTGGGGTTCGCGTGTGCGCCGCCGTTCCAGGCGAGGATCGAGAGCACGTTCTCGAGGCCGTTGAACGCGAGGGAACGCGCCAGGCTGATGACGTGGCCACCGTAGATGAGGCGCTTGCCGAAGCGCGTGTTCTTCGCCGCGAATCCGTCGAAGTGGACCTTGGCGGTGTTCTGGTAGAGACGCGTCGCGATGGCGTGCTCCGACTCTTCGATCGACATGCCGTCGACGTGGTCGATCTTCTCACCCTTCTCGTAGTCCTCGAAGAAGGCGCGGCCGCCGGAGACCCACGGCTCGTACTCCTCGAGGTGCAGCGGGGCCGGCACGACGAGCTCGCTCGCCGGCACTTCTTTGCGCATCTCGGGGTTGTCGTTCGCGCCCGTCGGGGTCTTCGGGTCGCGCTTGTTGACCATCACCCAGCGGTAGAACTCGAGCACCTTCGCGCCGCGCTGGTTCGTCCCCGAAGACTTCACCCAGACGACGCCGTTCTCGCCGCTCTTGTTCTCCTTCTTGCCGATCACCTCGGAGACGGAGCGCACCGTGTCACCGGGGTACACCGGCTCGAGGAAGCGCACCGCGGCGTAGCCGAGGTTCGCGACGGCGTTCAGCGAGACGTCGTTCACCGTCTTGCCGAACACCATGTGGAAGGTGAGAAGGTCGTTGATCGTCTCGCGCCGGTAGCCCAGCGAACGCGCGAACTCCGAGGAGCAGTGGAGTGGATAGCGGTCGCCGGTGAGACCGATGTAGAGCGCCGCGTCGCCCTCGGTGATCGTTCGCGGGACGGCGTGGACGAGCTTCGCACCCTGCTTGAAATCCTCGAAGAAGTTCCCGGGGCTGGTCTTGGTGGTCATCGTTCTTCTGCTCGCTCAGCGGCTCTCGGAGAGCGTCTTGAGGCCCAGCTTCTTGGCGTTCACGAGGATCGACATGTTGCCGTTCGGATGCTTGTTCTCGCGCATGAGCTGGTGACACGAACCGGTCTCCGCGAACTCGAAGGTGCGCGACAGGCAGGGGTCGACCTTGCCGGCGATCACGAGATCGTTGATGCCCTTCGCCTGCTCGTCGTTCGCGAAGTGCGAGCCCTGGAAGCGTTTCTGGCGCATCCACAGGTAGCGGAGATCGATCGTCGCGTTGTAGCCGGTCGTGCCGGCGCAGATGACGACCATGCCGCCCGTCTCGCAGACGAAGCAGGACGTCGGCACGGTGTCTTCACCGGGGTGCTCGAAGACGAGCGCCGGATTCGACTTCTCGCCGAGGGCTTCCCAGAAGGCCTTGCCGAAGGCGCGCGCGCCGCTCAGCCACTTGCCGTACGCCGCGTCGTCCTTCCAGTGCGGGAGCATGCCCCAGTGGCTGAACTGCTTCCGGTTGATGGTGCCGACGGCGCCGAGCTTCTTGCAGTACTCGATCTTGTCGTCACCGCTCAGGACCGCGACCGGACGACCGCCGGCGGCCTTGACGATCTGGATGGCCATCGAACCGAGACCACCAGCGCCGCCCCAGATGAGGACCGGATCGCCCTGTTGAACGACGTTCCCCGCCCAGCCGTGGAGCATGCGGTAGGCGGTCGCGCCGACCAGCATGTACGCCGCCGCTTCTTCCCACGACAGGTGCGCGGGCTTCGGCAGGCACATGTGATCTTGCACCTTGGTGAACTGCGCGAAGCTCCCCCAGTTCGTCTCGTAGCCCCAGATGAGCTGCGACGGCGCGAACATCGGGTCCTTGCCGGCGACGACGTGCGGGTCGTCGTGGTTCCACCAGCCGCAGTGAGTGACGACCTCGTCGCCGACCTTCACGTTCTTCACGTCCTTGCCGACTTTCCAGACGATGCCGCTCGCGTCGGAGCCGCCGATGTGGAACGGCTCTTTCTCGCCCTTCTTCTGGCGAGCCTTGATGACGTCGACCGGGATGCCGAGGGCGGCCCAGACGTTGTTGTAGTTCACGCCCGCGGCCATCACGTAGACGAGCACCTCGCGGGGACCGATCTCGGGAACCTCGATCGCTTCCTGTTCGAACGCATCCTTCGGCTCGCCGTAGCGTTCCGGTCGAATGAGCTGCCCGTACATCTTCTGCGGGACGTCACCAACTTCAGGAATTTGTCCGAGTTCGTAGATCTCTTTGGCCATTGCGGGCGCGCATCCTAGTAGAAGGAATCGCGCCGCGGGAAGACGGTACGGCCGTACCCGCATGAACGGGTGTTGACGCGGCAATCGCCTGCCCCTATTTGCGAGCCGCGTCCGATCCGTCGCTGCGCCACGAAATTTCGGGCCGGCCGGGCCACACGGGCGAGGAGCCGCCGAGTGAGCACAGAAATCAATCTCCGTTCCGCCGTAGCTGCCATCGAGGAGCTCTATCGCCGCGCGCTGCCGCGCGTCACCGAGCACGTGTGCGAAGGCGGGAAGATCTCTGGGAAAAAGCTGGAGAGCAATCAGCTCGCCGCCCACGCCCTCGCCTACCTTGCAACAGAGCTGGAAGCCGCCCGCCAGCTGAGCGACTGGACGGACCGTGTCTCCCCCGGCGCAGGGACCCTCGAGCGGAAGATCGCCGAGGCGTACATCGGCGAGCTGATCCGGGAGCTTCAGGGCGGCATCAATCTCGGGCCGTGCGAGTCCATCTCGCCCTCGGATCTGTGGCTGACGGCGAAGGACTTCGCGGAGACCGTCGGGAACCCCGCCCTCGAGCCGATCGTGCGCGGGGCGTCGTCGACCGTCATCTGCGAGATCGCGCGCCGTGCCTTCGAGGAGCGCACCTATGGCGCCTGGGGTCTGGGCGACGAGACGCTCGACACCATCCGCGACGAGTTCCGTAAATTCTCCGACAAGGAGGTGCTCCCGATCGCGCAGGACGTCCACCGCAAGGACGTCCTCATCCCCATGTCGCTCATCGACAAGATGGCGGCGATGGGCGTCTTCGGTCTGACCATCCCGGAGGAGTTCGGCGGTCAGGGCCTCACCAAGGTGGCGATGTGCGTCGTCACCGAAGAGCTGAGCCGCGGCTACATCGGCGTCGGCTCGCTCGGCACCCGGTCCGAGATCGCCGCCGAGCTCATCATCGGCGGCGGCACCGAGGACCAGAAGAAGCACTGGCTCCCGAAGCTCGCCTCCGGGGAGACGATGTCGACGGCAGTGTTCACCGAGCCGAACTTCGGGTCCGACCTGGCGCACATCCGCACCAAGGCGACGAAGCAGCCCGACGGCTCGTACCGGGTCGACGGCGCGAAGACCTGGATCACGCACGCCACGCGCGCCGATCTGATGACGCTCCTCGCGCGCACCAACCCGGCCGACGACGGCTACGGCGGTCTCTCGATGTTCCTCGCGAAGAAGCAGCGCGGAAGCGAGACGAACCCCGAGCACGAGGGTTTCCCGGACGCGGAGATCAACGGCACCGAGATCAAGGTGCTCGGCTACCGCGGCATGAAAGAGTTCGAGATGGGCTTCGACGGCTTCAAGGTCGACGGGGACGCGCTCCTCGGCGGCAAGGAAGGCATGGGCTTCAAGCAGCTCATGGCGACGTTCGAGAGCGCCCGCATCCAGACCGCGGCGCGCGGCATCGGCGTCGCGCAGGCCGCCCTCGAAGAAGCCATGAAGTACGCGAACGAGCGCATCCAGTTCGGCGCGCCGCTCTTCGTCTTCCCCCGCGTTCAGCGGAAAATCGGCCGCATGATCGTCCGCATCATGGCGACGCGGCAGCTCACCTTCTACGCCGCGCGTACCAAGGACGGCGGCAAGCGCTGCGATCTCGAGGCCGGCATGGCGAAGCTCCTCGGCACCCGCGCCGCGTGGGAAGCCGCCGATGCCTGCGTGCAAATCCACGGCGGAAACGGCTTCGCAGAGGAGTACATCGCGTCGCGTCTGCTCGTCGATGCGCGCGTCCTCAGCATCTTCGAGGGCGCCAACGAGATCCAGGCCGGCGTGATCGCGCGCCGCCTCATCGAACAGGGAATGCAGAAGAGCTGAGGCTCTGCCGCTACGGCGCGGGCGCGGCGACGGCCGCGCCGATCGCGTCCTTGACGTCGAGCGCGAGCGCGCAGCTGTTCACCTGACGTTGCTCGGCGGCGACGGTCACGGGGCTCGCCGCTGACCGCATGCCCATCGGCACGAAGTCGCCGCCCGCCGTCGCCCGCAACCTCAGCACGAGCTTGTTGTCGCGCAGGTCCCAGATGCCGACGCGCGCCGGGTGCGGAGTGCGCTGGACGCGCTCCTCCATCGACTCGTTCGCCTTGCCCTTGTCGTCGGTCAGGGCTTCGGGGATGCCGCTCGGCGGATCTTCGTCGAGCACGGCGGTGAAGTACCGCGCGCGCGACAGCAGCTCGATGGAGACGGGAACGTCGTTCTTGGTGATGGCGTCGAGCTCGAGCTCGAAGGCGCGAACCTGCAGGTCGGTCGACGCGCGGTGCAGGTCGTCGGTCCACTCCGATGAGAGGATGCGCAGGGTTCGATAGAGAAGCCGCAGGTTGTACGGCTGCGAAGGGCGTGCACAGACGCCCCAGTCGTTGCAGATCTGTCCGCCACTGCAGTCCACCGGGCGCTTGCACTCCTTGCCGTTCGTCTCTTCGTGACGGACGAAGAGGCACGACGTGAAGCCGTCCCGGAGTGAGTTCACAGCGGCGGCGCGCAACGTCGGCGCGTCCTTCGCGTTCGCGACGCGGAGACGTAGATACACGCCCGGGCTCGTTGCGATGGCGTCGAGGTTCGTCCCCGGCGCCACGACGTTGGGCAGCGTTCCCTCGCCGAGCTGCATCACCCACGCCTCGACGCGATCGCGGAACGGGATGATCTTCGGGCCGAGCGCCTGCATGACGGCGCGCTGCTTCGCCATCACCGCGCTCTTCTGGCTCTCGAGCTGCCCGAGCGCGTACTTCCAGTAGATGATGCCGAACGTCGCGAGGGCGAGGCCCGTCCAGAGCCAGAACGTCGGTGAGCCGCCGTAGATCTTGGCCCTGCCCGTGACCAGCGCCCTGCGACGCTGCTCACGGGCTTCGTTCAGCGACGGGAGACCGCGCTGCCGACGCTCCGGTGCGGAAGCCAGCTCAGCCCGCGCCGCCGCCGGGCTTGCCGAGGCGCTTCGTCATGAAGCTCACCTGCGGATACCCAGCGAACGCTGCCGTCTGGAAGACGCTCTTCACGACCAGCGCGGTGACGCGCTTGTCGACCTGGAGCACGCAGACGCCGGGGAAGTTCTTGCCCGGGTTCATCTGCTTCCAGAGCTCGTGCTTGCTCTTGAGAACGTTGAAGAGCTCGTCGACGCGCTGGAGGCGGTTCGCCTCCTCGATCGCACGCGTGTTGCCCGCGGGGATCCCGTCCACGAGGATCTGCGAACCGGTGATGGCGACCATCGGCGCCTCCACCATGTCCATCACGTTCATCGCGCTCGCCAGCTTGACGTTCTTGTCGACCGGGAGCTCACCCGTCGCGGAGAAGCTCGCGAGGAGGAACAGCACGATGCAGAGCAAGAAGTCGATGAACGGAACCAGCGGCAGCTCCTGGTTCACGGCACGGCTTCCGCCGCCGGTGACCTTCTTTTTCACGAAGGCGAGGCCGACGTGATACATCAGGCGCCGCCCGGGGACGGAGATCGGCTGATGGAATCTCGAAAGCGCTTTTTCGCTCATTGGGGAGGCCTCAGTTGACCGAGAACGTGACGTTGAACGCCGGCACGTCTTCTTGCTGCTTGCCGAACTTGAACTCGCGTTTCGGCGTGTAGATTGCGTCGATCACGGCAACGATGTCCACGAAGGGCGTCGTGTTGTCCGTGTGAAGCACGGCCTGATCGAACTTCTTGTCGGTGGGGGCACGGTGGCTGCCGTTCTGCTTCCACTCGTCGTCGACCTTCTTGCCGAGATCCGGGTACGTGTACTCGCCCTCGCCGAAGGGGACCTGCTTCTTGGCCACCTCGATCGTGTTCACGACCGTGGTGCCTTCCTTCCAGACGAGATTGAAGCTCTTGTCGCCGTGCATCTCGACGTGGAGAGTCTTCTCCTTCTTCTGTTCCTCGATGTCCTTGTCCGGATTGGGGGGGCCCGGCACCTGGGCGTCTGCATTCAGACGCGCCATCTGCGACCACACCGCCGTCACCAGAAGGAACATGACGAGGCACAGGAGGAAATCGATGAACGGGACAAGCGGCAGCTCCTGATTTACGGAGCGCCTGCCGTGACCACCACCAACGTCAATGCCAGCCATTCCTAGCTTTACCTTTCACGAACAGGGCTCGCTCGATGGGCAGTCCCGAGCGAGCCCTTGGGAGAATCTCGAGATCAGCCCTCGAGACCCTGCAGATTGACCTTCTGGCGGTTCGCAACGACGAGGTTCAGCACGCGGACCGACGCCTCGTTGATGTCGTCCTCGAGCCCCTGCGTCTTGCCGTTGAGAATGGCGAAGCCAGCGAGGGCCGTGATGGCCGAGATCAGACCGAACGCGGTGCAGTTCATCGCCTCGGAAATACCTTCCGCGAGGATGCGCGCCTTCTGGCTCGGGTCGACGCTTTCGCCACCGACCGCGCCGAACGCCTTGATGAGACCGACGATGGTCCCGAAGAGGCCATTCAACATGGCGAGGTTCGCGAAGAGCGCGAGGAAGCCCGTACGGCGAGCGATCTTCGGCATCTCCTGGAGCGCCATCTCGTCCATCGCAGCCTGGACCTCTTCGTCGGGTCGGTTGACCTTGACGAGGCCGGACTGAACGATACGGGCGAGCGGGGCGTTCGCCGCCGAGCACATCTTGACGGCCTTCGCCACGTCACCGGCGAGGATGCATTTCTGCATCGTCGCGAGGAACACTTCCTTGTTGATGGAAGCGCCCCACAAGTAAACGGCTCGTTCGGCAATCACCGCGATCGAGCAAACCAGCCAGAACAGAATGAGCCACATGGCCCAACCGCCCTCTTGAAAGTGATGCCAGAGGTCAGCCATCGTCCTTTACCTTTTCTCCGTTTCAGCGGTTTCAGTCACGGATGCGGGAGAGGCGGTCACAACCAGCGGTTCTCGCCCACCCTGACTTCCGAGCCCACGACCATTCCGAAATGGGGGGTCGGGTTCGGGGTCATCTTCTCGAAGTAGACCCGGACCCGTCAAGAGAGATTGGAATTTCGTCCCATCTTCGGTCCGTATCCAAAAGTTCCATAATTACGGCGCGTTTTCCCACGAAGGAGCGCTTTGGGTAGGGTTGGCAATTCTCGTAATACTGCGAAATCGGCGACGAAACCGGCGCTTTTCGAGTGCCAGCGGACGCAAATTACCATGAGCCGCGGCCTCAGCTCTACAGTGTCAACAGAACGTCCAGGAGTTCGGATCCGCTGACACCGTCAGCCCTCGATGGCGCCGCCGGCCACGGTAATGGGTTGCACCAACCGACGGCGAGCGCGCGCTGCCTCGGTGCTCGCGGTGGTCACCGCGACCGCACCGGCTCACGGCGGACAGTGGACCACCTTCTCGTACTCGAGCGCCGACGACGCGTGTCCATCTGCCTCACTTCGACGTGCGTGACCGAGCGCGAGACGTGACCAGCGAGTTGCCGCTTACGAACGAAGCACGAGTGACCGTTGCTCGCCGACGAG
This sequence comes from Polyangiaceae bacterium, assembly GCA_036272055.1. Taxonomy (GTDB): domain Bacteria; phylum Myxococcota_A; class Polyangia; order Polyangiales; family Polyangiaceae; genus DASZVB01. The sequence continues at coordinate 202,835 of DATAZL010000053.1, forward strand.
TGCGACGAGAAGAGCGTGCGGCCGGTACTCGCGACGTCGCGACCGAGCGTGCAACGGCGGCGAGACGAGTGAGACGAGTCGAGAACTTTCCGAAACGCCCGCGTGCCCGGTCCCGTCCGGAGCGGGCAGAGCGGGCAGAGCGGTCAGTGCAGGCAGCGCGGGCGCCAGCAGAAGGAGAGTTCCGCCGAGCGCGCGGCGCCGTGAACGGCCGCGCGCAGCGCGCGAACGCGTGGGCGCGAGGCGCGGGCCTATCTAAGCGCTCGGATTTCCGGAAAGTGAAGGGCCTCGCTGCGCTTGCAAGCGCGCGCGGGCGACGGCTATAGTCGGCTCCAGTTTGTAAAAGGCCCCGGATTCGCGCGTCGGGGTTCGCATTCGAGATAGAGCACGGTAGTTTCAGAAAGGGACATGGGGAATGCAACTTCTGCTTCTCGCGGCACAAGAAGCCAGCGGCGCCGGTGAAGGCCAGTTAGTCGAGGCGTTCAAGCACAATCCGACCTTCATGGTCTTGAACCTTTGCGCCTCCGCGGTGGTTCTCACGATCGTCGTGGAGCGCTTCACCTTTCAGCTCACGCGCTACCGCGTGAACTCGAAGGAGTTCTTCGCGCAGATCAAGAAGCTCGTGACGGCCGGAAACATCGACCGCGCCATCAAGCTCTGTGAAGCCAGCGACTACCCGATCCTTCAGCTCGTCAAGTCTGGCCTGACTCACTCCAACAAGGGTCCGGACGAGATCGACGCGGCACTCAGCGAAAAGCTGAGCGAGCTCAAGCCCCAGGCCGAGAAGCGCGTCGGCGCTCTCTGGTCGATGGCGAACATCTCGACGCTCATCGGGCTGCTCGGCACCGTCAGCGGTCTGATCGCGACCTTCGGCGCCATCGCCGCCCCCGGTCTCTCGCAGGCCGACAAGCAGCGCATGCTGTCGAACGGCATCGCCGAGGCCATGTACAACACCGCCCTCGGCCTCGGCATCGCGGTGTTCTGCATGATCACCCACATCCTTCTCCACACGCGTGCGAAAGCGATCCAGCACGACCTCGACAGCACCTCCGAGAAGACCTTCAACCTGCTGACGATCCAGCAGCGCGGCTGAGGCGGGCACAGCGCCGACATGGCGGACGAACGCCTTAGCACTGCGCAGGTCGCCAAGATCCGGCGACTGAGCCAGCCCAGGGAGCTTGCCCCCGACGAGGAGGGCGGCGAGCTCAACATCGTCCCCTTCCTGGACATCATCGTGAACATCCTCATCTTCGTGCTCGCCACCGTGGCAGTGACGTTCACGGCGACGATCGAGACGCAGCCCCCCGCGAGCGGCGGCAGCGGCGTCCGGAAAGAGATCGAGACCAAGGCGCTCAACCTGACGGTGCTCATCGTCAACGACGGCTTCTCGATCAAGGCTGCCGGCGGCAACGTCGCGGCGGGTTGTGACGGCGTTGGTCCCGGGCTCGCCATTCCCTTCAAGAGCGGCAAGTACGACTACGACGGGCTCATGGACTGCGCGACCAAGCTAAAGCAGTCGTCCAGCGACTTCGCCGAGGAGACGCAGGTCTACATCAGCGCGAACCCCGGTACCGACTACCAGACCCTCATCAGCACCATCGATGCGCTCCGGTCGACCCGGCAGGGCGATGCGCTCTTCACGGACGTGAACTTCAAGGTGCCTCGATGACGACAGGACCGGGCTCGAACCCGAACGTGAAGCCACCCGTCAAGGGCGCGCCGATCTCCAAGTACAAGGCTGCCCTCCGCCGCGCGATTCGCAAAAACGCGCAAGAGTCGGAGGTCAACTTCCTCAACATCACGGCGATGCTCGACATCATGACGATCATCCTCGTCTTCCTCTTGAAGACCCTGGGTGAATCGACGGCGTCGGTGCCGCAAAGCAACGACCTGAAGATCCCGACGTCGTACATCACGTCGCAGCCGAGCATGGAAGGCGTCGTCGTGACCGTCTCGAAGACGCAGATCCTCGTCGGCGACGAGAAGATCATGACGCTGCCGAGCCGCCAGTCGCTCGCGCAATCCGGCGTCGGCGCGCAGTACAAGCGCAGCGGCCCGAACGACCTCTACATCGTGCCGCTCGGCAACGCGCTCCAGTCCGCGCGCAAGACCGACAAGCTCGTGCGTCAGGCAAAGGGCCTCGACGCGAGCATGTCCGAGGCGATCGTCATCGCCGACAACACGACGCCGTATCGTCTCTTCATCGAGGTGCTCTTCACCCTCGGGCAGAACGAGTACGGCAAGTACCATCTCATGGTCATGCAGACGAAGAAGGGCGGGCCGAGCTGAGGCGCGTCCGGGGACGGAAAGCTCGGAGTCCGTCCGCAAATTCACGTGCATCCTCGCGGCTCTGCCGCGAGGGACGCCCTCTGTAGGGGCCGGCCCGCGAAGCTCCGGTCCGGCCGCGGGCGTGGGAGCGCTTGCGCGGCTCCAAAACCCCGTGCTACGACCGGGACCGGGTTACGGCTCGTCGCGCCATTGGGAGTGGCTAGCGTCGACGATGTTCGCGTGAAGGCACGTCGTCGGAGCCCCAGACGATGGTGTGGCGGCCGCCCTGCTGGGCCTTCGTCGTGCGTCGATAACCGGGCGTGAAAGCCAGGCTCGTCGGATGGCTCGCTGACCTGGGACAGACTCGTGCTGACCGAACTCGGAGTGGTGTTGTGCTTGGATTTCGTGAGCCTCGCCTTTGCGGTGGTGCTCGGGCGCTGGGCTCTCGGCCGCGGCACCGCCGGCGCCGAGGCGCGCCGCCTCGTGAACGCCGCGACGCGGGCGGCGGAGTCGTTCCTTCTGCGTGAAGGGAAGCTCGCGGCCGCGGGTGCCGGCGCCGCGATCCTGCTCGTCCTCACGACGAACGGGTACCTGCTCCTCCGCCGGGCGCCGGGCGTGACGCTGTCGTCCACGCTGTGGACGGGGTTCGCGGCGCTCCTCGGCGCGGGCCTCACCGCGGGCAGCGGCTATCTCGCGACGGAGATCGGTCTGCACGCGACGCTCCGCGCGGCGCGCGCGACGGAACTCGGAGTCGAGCACGCGACGGCGCTCGCGCTGCGAGCCGCCGGCGTCGCGGCGCTCGCCGTCGACGCCCTCGGAGCGGCCGCCATCGCGTTCCTGCTCGGGCTCCTCTACTTGCTCGGCGGCGGGACGATGGTTACGTCACCCGGAGAGACGTCGCTGCTCCTCGAGCGCGCCGCTGCGGTGCTTCCCGGTCTCGGCCTCGGGAGCGTCTCGGCGGCCCTGGTCCTCGGCGCGGGCGGCGGTGCGTACCGCGTCGCCGCCAACGTCGGCGCGCTCGGCGCCGGCGGGCTCTCGCCGACCGACCCTCGCAACCCGTCGATGGTCGCGAACCTCGTCGGCGATCACGTCGGTACCGGAGCTCGCCGCGCCGTCGACATGTTCGCCGCAACCACCCTCGCCAACGTTGCCGCCGTGACCATCGGAGTTGCCGCATTTCGTCTGAACGGCGGTGCCTCCGGTAGCCGTGCGTGGGCTCTCGTGACGCTGCCGCTCGTCGTGCGCGCCGTGGGGGCGGTGGGCTCCGCGATCGCGCTCCTCACCGGCAGATCGACGGACGGCGAGCGTGCGACGCTCGCGCTCCTGCGCGGGCAAGTGAGCTCCGCGGTGCTCGTCCTCGGCGGGCTCGCGGGCGCGTCGCTCTGGCTCGTCGGGCCGCCCACCTGTGTGTGGGCGATTGCTGCCGGAGCGGGCGGCATCGTCGCCGGCTTCGGCGTTACGGTCGCGGCGCGCCGCAACGTCGATCGCCGGCTCGGCGCCGTTCAGGACGTGCTCGAGGCGGCGCGGACGAGCCAGGTCGCGACGGTCGCGCGCGGTATCGCGGTCGGCGCGCGCGGCATCTGGCTGCCGGTCGCGCTGCTCGCCGTCTCTCTCGGCAGCGGCTTCAAGCTGGGCGAACGCACCGCGCTCGTGGGTGGCGGCCTGCTCGGAACGACGATGGCGCTCACCGGCTTTCTCGCGACGAGCGGGTACATGCTCGCGCTCGGGCTCTTCGGACCCATCGCGTCGGGTGCGGCGGCGATAGCGGCGCTCGAACCCGACGAGACCCGTGTCGATGCCCGTCGCACCGCTGTACTGGACGACGCCGGCTTCGAGAGCGGACGCGTCGCGGAGCCGTATTTCATCGCGCTCGGCGCCGCGGCGTCGATCGTCACCGGTCTCGCGATCCCGCTCGTGGCGGAGCCCGACGTGCATACGTCTGCGCCGCTCGGCCTCGCCGAACCCGCCGTCGTGTGGTCCGGAGTGGTCGGCGCGGGTCTCGTCTTGCTCATGGCCGGGCTCGCTCTCGACATCGCCGCACGCGCGACAAGGGGAACGATCGCCGAGGTGGAGCGCCAGCTCCGGACCTTCCCTCGCGAGCGCGACGGCAGGGTCGTCGTGCCGGAGGGCTACACACCTTCATATCGGTCGCTCATAGAGCTCGCCGCTCGCCTCGCTTCCGACGGCTTACTGTGGCCCACACTCGTCGGGCTGATCGCCCCGGCAACCCTTGGCTTCGGCCTTCGTCTGCTGTACACGTCTTCGAGCCTGGCCGCCGAGGGGCTTACAGCCTTCGTGGTCATCGCTGCGGCGACGGGTCTCGCCACGGCGCTCGCCACCGACGGGGCACACTCGGTCCTCGGCGCGGCGCAGCGTGAGAGCCGGCCCCGGGGAGTCTCCGCCGCGGCCGACGCCTCCTTCGCAGGTCAGATCGGCAGTTTCATCGGGGATATGTTCGCCCCTGCTGCTCACTCATTTCCAAAGGCACTCGCGGCCGCAGCACTCGTGATCGCGCCGCTTCTTTCAAGATGACGACACTCCACACACAGGGGGCCCTTTGCCCTCGATAGCCGACGCTCTCTCGACGCTCTCCGACCGCGGCCTTCGCCGTTTGCTCGGCGCACGGACCTTCCTACGTGGCCTCGACTACGAGAAGCGGCGTGTCGTCGAAAGCGTGACGATCGCGGACGCGAGCGCGACCGGGCGCGTCAAAGGCTCCGACCCCGAGCCGTACGAGACGACCATCAAGCTCGGCGGTGAAGGCATCACGTCGAACTGTACCTGCCCCGCTTTCAAGAAGACCGGGCAGCACTGCAAGCACGTCGCCGCGCTCCTCATCACGGTGAGAAACCAGGCGCGCTCGCAGCTTCCACGACGCGAGCAACCGCACGCGCCGCCCGCGCCGCAACCCGCCCAGTCGCTCATCGACTCGAAGGCGAGCCGGCGTCGCGATCGGCGTCGGCGTTCGCAGGTGCAACAGCTCACCGCACCTCCCGGTGTCGCCCTCCCCGCCCCCGACGCGAGCGCACGACCGACCGGTATCGGCGCCTGGCTCGCTCAAGAGGGCGCCGTCCGCAGGTTGAACCTCGAGTTCCGCGTTCACGTCCGTCAGGGTGGCCTCACGGTGACGGTGCTCGACACCGATCAGCGCATGCCGCTCTTGCCGAGCATCGCCCTCACCTGGCAGGCGCTCGCGCCGACCACCGATCGCGACGCGCTGCGCCTGCTCACCCGCTTCGAGAGCGGCAATCCGCGTCACCCCGCCGTCGACATCCGCGGAGAAGACGTGTCGGATCTCCTGCCGATGCTGAGTCACTCGCGCGTGCTGCTCGAGCCCGCGCTGATGCAGCTCCGCTTCGTGGAAGAGCCTCTGAAGCCGAAGTTCGAGCTCGAGATGGTCGGCAGCGACACCGTCGTCGCGAAGGCGACGTTCGAGCGTGGCGGCAACGGCCGCAGGTTCCACCTGACGAGCGGCGGCTGGTACGAGGGCGCGCCCGGCTGGCACATCGACACGAGCGAAGGCATTGCGCGCCCGCTCGACAAGCGCGTGTCTCCTGCGGCGCTGAGGCGTCTCATCCGCAGCCCGGCGATCGCCGAGCCGGCGTCGCAGCTCATCCAGATGATCGTGCAAGCGTTGCCGAAGGTCGCCCTCGAGATCGGGGCGGATCTTCCGAACCTGTCGCAGGTCGCCGACGTCGTCGATCTCGAGCCCAAGTTCCGGGTCAGCGCGGGCGGCTCGCTCGTCGAGGTCACCGTCACCCTCGAGGCGCTCTACGGCGACACGGACGTCGAGGTTCGCGCCGACGGGATGTCACCGCCGGTCATCATCTATCCGCCCGAGGAGGGCCAGAAGCGGGCGACGTGCATCCGCATGGACATCCCCGCGCAGCAGCACGCCGTGGAACAGCTCCTCGAGCTCGGCCTGAAGCCGAGCGAGAGCGGCGACGGCTTCGAGGCGGAGGGTGACGTCGCGCTCCGGTTCTGGTCGGAGGGCGTCGGTTCGCTTCCCGAGACGTGGGAGCTCTACGTGCCGGAAGAGCTCGTCGGCGTCCAGGTGCGGAGCAAACCGCTCCAGATGAGCGCCCGCGTCTCGAGCGGCATGGACTGGCTCAACGTGAAGATCTCGTGGGAGAGCGAGGGCGTCACCGTCGATCGCGCCGAGCTCGAGAAGTGTCTCATCACGGGCCAGAAATACGTCCGGTTGTCGGACAACTCGTACGCCTCGCTCGACGCGACGAAGGTGCAGAACCTGATCGATCGCGAGGTCGAGATCCTCTCCGCCGCCGGCAAGACCGGGAAGCTCCCGCTGTCGCAAGCCGGTCGCGTGCAAGAGCTCCTGCAGCAGGCGGACACGTCGCAGGTCACCTCGCAGACGAAAGAGCTCTTCGAGAAGCTCGCAAACATCTCCGAGATCGGCAAGGCGAAGAAGCCGCGCGCGCTCAAGGCGACGCTCCGCCCGTATCAGGAGCAGGGCCTCTCGTGGCTCCGCTTCATCCACGACATCGGGTCGGGCGGCGTCCTCGCGGACGACATGGGTCTCGGCAAGACGATCCAGACGCTCGCGCTCCTCCTCGGCCTGAAGCAGGACAAGGAAGAAGTGCGCGCGCTCATCGTCGCTCCGACCAGCGTCGTGACCAACTGGATCCGCGAGATCGAGCGCTTCGCGCCGACCCTGACGACCGCCCTCTGGCACGGCGCCGGCCGCAAAGAGCAGGCCGACGAGCTCGAGAGCGCCAACGTCATCGTGACGAGCTACGCGCTCCTCCGTCGCGACATCGACCTGCTGAAGAAGCTGAAGCTCACCTACGCCATCCTCGACGAGGCGCAGAACATCAAGAATCCGATCAGCGCGACCGCTCAAGCCGCGAAGGATCTCCGCGCCGAACACCGGCTCGCGCTGACCGGCACGCCGATCGAGAACCGCCTGAGCGAGATCTGGTCGATCTTCGAGTTCGTGAGCCCCGGTCTTCTGGGTCCGCTACCGAAGTTCGAGGAGAAGTTCGCTCGCCCCATCGATCAGGGCGACTCGAAAGCGGCTGCGCGCCTCCGCGCGATCATCCATCCCTTCATCCTTCGACGTACGAAGAACGAGGTCGCAAAGGATCTCCCGGCGAAGATCGAGAGCGACAAGTTCATCGACCTCGCACCGGAGCAGAAGGGCATCTATCTCCAGGTTCTCCGCGAGGTGCGCGCGCAGATCATGGGCGAGGTCGAGCGCGTCGGCGTCGCCAAGAGCCAGCTTCACATCCTGGCCGGCCTCACCAAGCTCCGTCAGGCGGCCTGCGATCCGCGTCTCCTCGGCATGCCGCGCGAGTTCTCCCACGAGGACAGCGGCAAGCTGATGGCCCTCCGCGAGCTCGTCGAGGAGTGCCAGTCGAGCGGCCACAAGGTGCTCATCTTCAGCCAGTTCGTCTCGATGCTGAAGCTCATGCGAGAGGCCCTCGACGAGGACAAGGTCCGCTACGAGTACCTCGACGGCAGCACGATGGACCGCGCCGAGCGCATCGAGCGCTTCCAGACCGATCCCACGATCCCGGTCTTCCTCATCAGCCTGAAGGCGGGCGGCTCGGGCTTGAACCTCACCGCCGCCGACACCGTCGTTCACTTCGATCCGTGGTGGAACCCCGCGGTGGAAGACCAGGCTTCGGATCGTGCCCACCGTATCGGGCAGAATCGCGTCGTCACGATCTACCGCCTCGTCGCAGCCGGGACGATCGAGGAGAAGATCCTCGAGCTCAAGGCGAAGAAGAAAGACCTCGTCGCATCAGTGCTCAGCGAGGACGCGGGCGGCGCGAAGAAGCTCACCCGCGAAGACCTGGACGATCTGTTCCGCGTCGAGTGAGAGAGCGACGCATCGCGTCCGCGGCGGCGTGGACATTTGCAACATATCCGCGACTTCGGCGCGTGAGTGATGCGTGTCGCCGCAGTCGTGGAGAAGCGCCCCGACCGGTCGACGTGAAATGCGCATGATCACGAGTTGTCACGATGGCACGACGTCTGCTGCGTCCGCCGCATGGCAACCGTCGCAGACATCATTTCGGTCAAGGGCAGCACGGCGCACTGCGTAGGAGCGGACGACACCGTCTACGCCGCCGTCGAGAAGATGGTGAAACACAACGTCGGCGCGCTCCTCGTCATGGAGAACGACATGCTCGTCGGCATCGTGACGGAGCGCGACTATCTGCGGCGAATTGCCGTGGAAGGACGCACGTCGAAGGAGACCAGAGTCGCGACCATCATGACGGCGAATCCCACCACCGTCAGTTCCGGCACCACCATCCAGCGGTGCATGCAGACCATGACGGAGCGGCGCATCCGCCATTTGCCCGTCATGTCCGGCAGACGGATCGCCGGCGTGCTCTCCATCGGCGACATCGTGAAGAGCATGCTCAGCGAGCAGGCAAGTCACATCGAGCAGATGACGGAGTACATCCAGGGCCGGGCCTGAGCTCACCGCCGGATCGAGATGCTCATCAGGAGGCCGAAGCCAGTCAGCGTCGTGATGACGCTGGAGCCGCCGTAGGAGAATAGCGGCAGGGTGATGCCGACCACGGGGACGATGCCGAGGGCCATCCCGACGTTGAAGAACACCTGCCAGAACAGGTTCGCGCCGACGCCCACCGCGACCGCGGCGCCGAAGCGATCCTTTGCTTGCGACGCGATATTGATCGCCCAGATGCAGAGAAAGCAGTAGAGCCCGAGCAGACAGACGGAGCCGATGAAGCCCCAGTCCTCAGCGAACACGGCGAACGAGAAATCGCTGAACTGATCGGGCAGAAAGCCGAACTGGTTCTGGGTCCCCTCACGGAAACCGGCGCCGAGGAAGCCCCCGTCACCGATGGCGGTCTTCGACTGGAAGGCGTGCCAGCCGGAGCTCGTGCGGTTCGCATCGGGGTCGAGGAAGCTCGTGATGCGGAGGCGCTGATAGTCGCGCAGCCCGAACTTCCACATGCCGAACGTGGCAGAGCTGATGGTCGCGAAGCCCCACACCAGACTCGAGCGGCGGATCTTGGTGATGGCGAGCATCGCCGCGACGGTGAGCAGATAGATGATGGACGTGCCGAGATCGGGCTGCGCCATCACGAGGACCGTCGGCACCGCGGTGAGCAGAAGCGGCGGCGCGAGATCTATCAGTGTGCGCGGCTCTGTCTTGGGGTCGTCGGCGAGATACCGCGCGACCGCCAGGATGAGCAGCGTCTTCATGAACTCGCTCGGCTGAAGATTGAAGCCGCCGATCTGGATCCAGCGCGCCGAACCACGGATGTCGGCGCCGAGCGCCCACACGAGGAGGAGCGCCACCACGCCGCCCGCGTAGAGCACGTACGCGACCCGCTCGAAGAAGCGGTAATCCATCGCGGCGAGCAGGATCGCGAGCAGGCCGCCCACGACGAGCCAGTACACCTGCGAGACGTAGATGTCGGCGATGCCTTCCCTGCCCGAGACGCCGATGTACGGACTGGTCGCGCTGTACAGATTCACGACGCCGCCGATGGCGACGAACACCACGCCGAGGAAGAGCGGCCAGTCGAGCCGCTCCCGCGCACCGCCGCCGAGCATCACGGCGGGCTCCGCTTGGTCGCGGGCGCCGTCTTCGATTGAGACGCCGACGCGGACCGCGCCTCCATCCGGTCCGCCTTGAGCTTCTGCCAGTCGCGCACGACGCGCATCGCGATCGGCACGGCGTTCAAGCCACCGCCGCCCCCGTGCTCGACCATGACGACGATCGCGATCTCGGGCGACTCCGACGGCGCGTAGCCCGCGAACCAGGCGTGATCGCGGTTGTAGTACCAGTTCTTGTCGGGATCGACGCCCTTCGGGGTGACGTGGCTCACCTGCGCGGTGCCGGTCTTCCCCGCCATGTCCACCTCGGGGAGCTTCTCCTTGTTCGCCGTCCCCTTCTTCTCGAACACGACTCCGTGGAGCGCCTGGTGGATGAGCGCGAGCCGTTCCGGGTCCAGATCGATGATGCGACGCACGCGCGGCGGAAATTCTTGCACGATCGCGCCGTCACTCGTCTCGATGCTTCGCACGACCTGGGGCTGATAGAGGGTGCCTCCATTTGCGAGGGCTGCGTAGGCGAGCGCGAGCTGGGTGACGCTGACGGTCGTCGCGCCCTGGCCGATCGCAGCGAGCAGCGTGAAGCCACCGCGGAAGCCGCCCTGCTGATGGCGCGTGTACCAGGCCTTGGTCGGCATGCGGCCGCGCGCCTCGGGGTTCACGCCCACGCCGGTCTTCACGCCGAAGCCGAAGTCTGAGCCGACCTCGGCGAGGCGATCGATGTGGAGCTGCTCGCCGAGGGAGTAAAAGTACGTGTTACACGACTGAACGATGGCCTGATAAAGGTCGACGCTGCGGTGCACGCCGGTGCAGCGGAAGAAGCGGCGGCCGAACTCGTAGCCGCCGTGGCAGTCGACGCGGGTGTTCGGCGTGATGAGGTGATCGGCGAGGCCGACGAGCGCGGTGAACGGCTTGTACGTCGAACCCGGCGGATACGCGGCGGAGATCGTCTTGTCGAGGGTCGGCTTCAGCGGATCGCTGTAGAGCTTCTGGAACGCCTCTCGCGTCGCGTCGAGGCCGTTGCCGCCGGAGACGACGTTGGCGTCGAACCCGGGCTTCGACAGCGCCGCCAGGATCCGTCCGGTGCGGACGTCGATGATCACGACCGAACCCGCGAGCTGTCCGCGGAACGCCTTCTCGATGATGCCGACGAGATCGATGTCCATCGTGAGCGAGATGTCTCGCCCGGGGATCGGCTCGATGGTGCGCGGCTCCTCGAGATACCGATTCTCCATCTCCTCGCGGTTGCCGTGCGCGCGCTGCCAGTGCACGAACCGTTTGAGCCCGCGCTCGCCGCGCAGATAGCTCTCCCAGCGTCGCTCGATGCCGACGGCGCCGATGCGATCTCCGGCGCGATATCCCTCGTCCTCGACCTTCGCGAGAGTGTCGGGGTCGATCTCGCGCATGTATCCGATGGAGTGCGCGCCGAGCGCGCCGTACGGATAGAAGCGGACCGGCACCGGAACGACCTGGACCCCGGGCAGATCGTCCTCGTGCGTCTTCAGGGCTGCGACGACGTTTCGATCGACGTCGACCTTGAGGAGCACCTGCTGGCTCCGGCGCGCCGTCGGCGTGTCCTGGATCGCGGCGATCTTGTCCTCGAGCGTCTTCTTCTCGTCGGGGCCGAGCACCATGAGCTGCGCGGCGAGCGGCCACGTCGTCTTCAGGTCGATGGCCTCGGGGACGACGTAGACGTTGTAGGACGGGCGGTTCGCCGCGAGCACCTTGCCGTTCGCGTCGCGGATGACTCCGCGGGTCGTCGCGAGGCGGATCTCACCGGTGATGTTGCGGCGCGCCTGCGCGCGATGCGCGTCGGCCTCGACGATCTGGAGCTGCACGAGCTTCGCGACGAGCCCGAGAAATGCGACGAGCACCGCCAGCACGAGCCAGCTGTACCGTCGTCGAAATTCCCCGACGTCGGACCGCTGGACGAAGAAGCTCACCGCGCGACCTCCGCCGTGCGCGGCGCGGCGGCCTGGCTCAGCGCCTCGGCGATCCGGAACACGATGGGCGCGAAGAGCGCGGTCGCCACCGAGTGCGGCAGGACGACCGACGAGAGCTCCACCGGACGTTGAGGATCGGCACCGAACACCGCGAGCAGGACGAGAATGACGAGGCTCTGCACGAGCGAGAAGCCGAAGGCGAACGCCATCTGCGTCGGCACCGTCTGGGCGACGAGGCGCACGCCGACGACGCGGGCGAGCCAGAAGAGCGCGACGTACACGAAGGTGAAGAGACCGATCGGCGCCGAGGCGAACAGGTCGAGCGCGTGCCCGATGACGAACGCGAGGACCGCTCCCCGCATCATCGACGGCTCGTGGACTCCGAGGAACACCACGAGCGGCAGCACCATGCTCGGCGTCCAGCCGTGGAGGCCGAGGGGCGCGACGAGCCGGTTCATGTTCGCCTGGAGGAGCGTCAGCGCCAGGGCGAAGGCCAGGAATGCCGCGTTCCTCATGGCGTCGCCGGACGCTGCTGCTTCTTCCGCTCGGGCGCGGGCGTGCAGTCCTTGGTGTCGGTGAGGACGATGAGCACCTCGTCGAGGCGCGAGAAATCGACGAGCGGCTCGGCCTCGACCTGCTGGTAGATGCCGAAATCGCGCTTCACGACCTCGGTGACCTTCGCGACGGGGATCCCCTTCGGGAAGCGGCAGCCGTAGCCGCTCGTGACGAGCACGTCCCCCTGCTGCACCTCGTCGGTGCGCTGCACGTACTCGACGCGAACGACGTAGCGGGACAGATCGCCCACGCCGCGGACGAAGCCGCGCGCGCCGGTGCGCTCGACCACGACGTCGACACCGAAGCCGGTGTCCACGGTCAGCTGCACGTCCACGCGCTCTCCGGCGACTCGCTGCACGGTGCCGACCGTACCATCGAGGGAGATGACGGGCATGTTGGGGCGGATGCCCGGCGCCGGCTCGTCGAGCACGAGGTGCGCGACGCGGAAGTACTCGGTGATGTCCTTGCCGATGACGACGGCGCTGACGGTCTCGGCCTTCGCGGTTTCACGGAGCCCGACGAGGCGACGGAGCCGCCGGCTCTCGGACTCGGCCGACGACAGACGCCGGACCTCGTCGCGCAGGCGCGCGTTCTCGTACGCGAGCTTGTTGTTGTCCTGCTTCACGTCGACCAGGTACACGTACCCGCTCAACAGAGATGACGCGCCGCGTGCCACCGCGGAGACGAAGTACTCGACCGGCGCGGAGATCCTGAGGAGGGCGCGGTCGATCGCCGTCAGGTTCTCGGGGTTCCGGATGCTGGCCCGTAGAAAGAAAAACGGGACGGCCAGCAACAGGATGACGAGAACGATATCGCGGTAGCGCCGGAAGCGATTCACCAGCGGGGCCCGTTCGTCGTTCTGTACAAAAGCCGCGAGGGCGGCCCGAACCCGGGCGTCAGCCGATCGCGACTTCCTTCAGGAGCTCGATGTGATCGAGCGTTTTGCCGCTTCCGAGCACGACGGCGCTGATGGGATCGTCGGCGACCATCACCGGCAGCCCAGTCTCTTCGCGCAGGAGCACGTCTATGTTCTTGAGGAGCGCGCCACCGCCGGTGAGCACGATGCCCTTGTCGACGATGTCGGCCGCGAGCTCGGGCGGGGTGCGTTCGAGCGCGAGGAGCGCGGCCTCGACGATGGCGTTGATCGGCTCTGCGAGCGCCTCGCGCACCTCGTCGGAGTTGACGACCACGGTCTTCGGGATGCCGGCGACCATGTCGCGGCCCTTGACCTCCATCGTCATCTGCTCGTCGAGCGGGTAGGCGTTGCCGATGGTGATCTTGATGCGCTCCGCGGTCTGTTCTCCGATCGCGAGGTTATATTTGCGCTTCATGTAGGCGACGATCGCCTCGTCCATCTTGTCCCCGCCCACGCGTACGCTCTGCGAGTACACGATGCCGGCGAGGGAGATGACGGCGACCTCGGTGGTGCCGCCGCCGATGTCGACGACCATGTTGCCGCTCGGCTCGGTGATCGGGAGGCCCGCGCCTATGGCCGCGGCCATGGGCTCCTCGATGAGGTAGACCTCGCGCGCGCCGGCGCTCTCCGCGCTCTCTTTGACGGCTCGCTTCTCGACCTCGGTGATGCCGAAGGGGACGCAGATGATGATGCGCGGCTTCACCAGCGTGCGGCGATTGTGCGCGCGCGCGATGAAGTAACGGAGCATCGCCTCGGTGATCTCGAAGTCGGCGATGACGCCATCGCGGAGAGGCCGGATCGCCTGGATATTTCCCGGCGTACGGCCGAGCATCTCCTTCGCTTCGCGGCCGACGGCGAGAACGCTCTTCTCGCCCCGCGCGTCGCGCTGCACTGCGACGACGGAGGGCTCACAGCTGACGATCCCCTTACCCTTCACGTAGATGAGGGTCGTCGCCGTGCCAAGGTCGATGGCAAGGTCGTTCGAAAAGAGTCCGTAGAGCCAGTCGAAAATCATTCGAGACTCACTCCGAGCCGGGTGCGGTGGAACGCCGTCAAGGCGTTACGGAACCGCTCGACCCGCGAGGCGGCGGAACGAGTAACACGTAGGAGACGCCGGTTGCAATCGGACCCGCACGCGAAGGCGAACTCACTGTCTCGGTCAGCGTCAACCCCTCGAAATCAAAGGACCTTGCCCGTGCAGTGCCAGTGCACAGGGCTCAGTCTTCGTCGTCTTTGTCCACCCAGCCGCGGGCTCGGGGCGCGCGGAGGCCCTCCCCGTCACGACGATTTCGACCACGCTCGGGGCCCCTGACCCCCTTCTTTTTCTTCTCGGTGGCCTTCGGCAGGCGGCGACGACCGTCTCCGCGTCCCTCTCCCCCTTCTTCGGGGGGCGGACCTCCGCCGCCGGGCGGCTCGATGGGACCGCCGCCGTCCCAGCGCGGCTCGTCGCCGCGAGGGGGTCGTGGAAACCCACCACCACCCCCGCCGCCAGGACCGCCGCCACCGAAGGGCGGCCCTCCGGGTGGGCGCGGCGGGCGAGTGCCGCGCGCGTGCGCGATGCTCGCCGAGACGCGACGGCCTTTGAGCTCTGCCTCTCGCAGCGCGTCGACTGCCGCCTGCGCGGCCTCGTTGCTTGCGAGAATGACGAAGCCGAAACCGCGCGGTCGTCCGCCCGGGTCGAGCGGCAGATTCACGCGAACGACGGACTCGACGCCGGCGCGACCGAGCATCTGCTCGACCTCTTGCACGGACGTCTCGTAGGGAAGATTACCGAGGTAGAGCGTGCGATCTTCTGCGCTGCCGGTCACCGCAGGCGCGTCGGGACGCGGCGCACCGGGCGGGCCCACGCCGTCAGGGCGACGCGGCGGACCAGCCTGAAACGGCCTCACGGAGATGGAACGGCCGGATTGCATCGAGCCGTCGAGGACCTCGCGCGCCGCCCGCGCCTCGTCCTCCGTCGAGAGGGTGATGAACCCGAAACCACGCGGTCGCCCCGTCGCACGATCGCGCGGAACACTGACCTCGACCACCGTGCCGCCCGTCGCTTCGAACAGCTGACGCAGCACGGCTTCGGAGATCGAATCTGGCAAGCCCGCTACGAAGAGCTTGCATCGGTCGTCGATCGCCATGTTGTCGCGGCCTCCCTCGGGGGCTTTCTTCTCCAGGCTCGGCTCGATCCCTTAGAGGCCGCTCACGATATCGTTTTCGAAAAACCCGTCAAGCGGTTCGAGGCGAGCTTTTGCGCCCAGCTCCCCCGTGAGAGCATCCCGCCCCCACCCCGGTACCCGGACCCGGGGGACACATCGAACCCGAAACGCGCCTTCGTCGCCATGAAAATTCGAGTCATCGTGAACCCGAAGGCCGGCGCCGGCTCTGCGGGAAGCAAGGTCCCGGAGCTGACGCGAGCCTTCGAACGTCGCGGTCGTCAGAGCGAGATCGTGCAGACCCGCGCCGCAGGCGACGCCGTTCGTCTTGCGCGCGAGGCGCGAGCCGACGGCGTGGAGTTGCTCGTCGTCGTCGGGGGCGACGGCACCGTGAACGAGGTCAGTCGCGCATATGTCGACGAGTCGGGCGCGCCGCTCGAAGGCCCCCATCTCGGGGTCGTTCCGGCAGGAACCGGGGGCGATTTCCGGAAATCTTTCGACATCTCGAAGGACGTGGACGCCGCCGTTTCGAGGATGCTCGACAGCGCCCCTCGGCCGCTCGACCTGGGCATCCTCGAGGTCTGCGGCGACGACGGGGGACCCGTCGTGACGACCTTCGTGAACATCGCGAGCTTCGGGATCTCGGGCCGCATCGACCGCCTCGTCAACGAGAGCCCCAAGTGGATGGGGGGCCGTCTCGCCTTCTTCGTCGGCACGCTGCGCGCGATGAGCACCTACCGGAACGCGCCGGTTTCCGTCCGGGTCGACGGGAAGCCGTGGTTCGAGGGCCGCATGCAGGTCGTGGCCATCGCGAACGGCCGCTTCTTCGGCGGCGGGATGCACATCGCACCGGAGGCGGACCCCGGCGACGGCGTCTTCGACGTGGTCGTCATGGGAGACATCCCGTTCGCCGAGTCGCTCCGGCTCGCGCCCGCCGTCTACAAGGGCGAGCACCTGTCCGAGCCGCGGGTGCTCTCGACGCGCGGTTCGCTGGTCGAAGCGGAGCCGCTCGCGCCCGCGCCGGTCTACGTCGACTCCGACGGGGAGACGCCGGGACGACTGCCGCTCAAGGCGCGCATCGCGCGAGGCGCGCTCCGCATCCGCGCGTGACCTCAGGGACCGAGCGTCGGTTCGATCGAGATGCGGTCTTCTTCGCCGAGCTCGAGGGCGGAGGTGACGCGTAGCTCCACGCCGTCGCAGACGCGACGGAGGACGACGGGGCTCACCGCATCGGCCTCGCAGCGCGACGCCGGGAGTGCCGGTTCGACGGCGAGCGCGATCATCTGGGTCGCCTGCCCGATGGCCTCGACGCGCGCCCCGAGATCCGTGGGCGCGACCGCCGAGACGCGCACGGCCTCGCCGATGCGCGTGAAGAGCTCGGAACCGGTCAGCCACGCGGCGCGCACGCCGCCGTGGTCGAGGCGCATGCCGATGTCGTAGATGGCTTCTCGCGCGCTCTGTGCCTTACCTTCCGGAACGTCGTAGTCGACGATGACCGTCTTCGTGCAGAGCACGTCGTCGCAGCGTGCCGCGGGTGGGTCGAGGCGGAACGCGAAGATCATGTCGTCGTCGAGCTCGGAGATGCGCGCGCCGAACTTGCGGAGGCGTGAGAGACGCCGCGCCCAGCCGACGACGCCGCGGAGGAGCGCGCGTCGTCCCGCTTCGGCCTTCGCGAGCCTGACCTCCATCGCCGCGGCCTTCACGTCGAACGCGTGGGCGCTCTTCTGCCGGTATTCCTCGGTGATCTCGAGCTCGACGAGTCGCTCGGCGGCGCGACCCGAGTAAGCGCCGGACGGCACTGCCTCGAGAAAAGCGCGCAGCCGAGGCGGGTCGTCCCACGCGCGCACGACGTACCCGACCTCGGCGTGCTTGAGCCACCGGAGCACCTCGACGTGATAGCCGCCGTCGGGATTGTGTCGCAGATAGTCGACGCTCGCGGCGAGCTTCTGCTCGACCGTCGGTGCCAGCCGGAAGCGGCGATACGACGCGAAGTCGTCCACCGCGACCGCCGTGCGGTGCCCCATCTCGACACAACCGACGAGGCAGAGAGCGAGGGCGAGGAGCGCGTTCCGCATCTAGGGCTCGCTCGGGCAGAAGTCGCACTCGCTCGGCACGGTCGGCGAGTTGTCGTCGATAAATCGCGCGTAGTCGTCACAGCTCGACTCGAGGAGCTTTCGCAGACACACCTCGCCGTCGTGGATCAGCGGGACGCACCCCACCGGGAACTGTGTGAGCGGGAGCGGTCCGGTACCGCAGGCGACCGTGCACGCCTTCGATTGCAGGCCGCACGAGCTGCAGTGATTGCAGTCGATGTTTCGCTTGGCGGTGAAGAAGCGTGGCGCGTCGAGCCGCTCGACGGGCTGCCCGCAGGCGCCGATGTCGCCCGGCACCGGCGCCGCGCAGAGGAGCGCGACGACGATCGCACTCCCGAGGCGCGTCCGCGTGCCCCGCGCTGCCGGCATGGGAGGTCGAGCCCTCACGGGAGCACCTCGTAGTCGTACACGGCACCGAGCTCCATCGACAGGATCGGGATTGCGGGGCGCGCCGAGTCGAGCGTCCCCGCAGCGAAGAACATGCTGCCGATGAGCGAAGCGCTGAGCCCGAGCGCGGCAGTGAGATAGAAGATGCCGCCCCCGGCGACCTCGAACCCGACGTTGGCATCGGGCTCGATGACGATGGGGAACCCGGCGCGCCCGAGCACCGCCCAGCGGGGATCGGGTCTGTAGAGAAAGAGATACGAGGGCGTCACGACTTCTTGGGTGATGCCGTCGAGGGCGAAGGAGCCGTGGACGACCACGCCGTGAAAGATGCGGTCGCCCCCGGCGAGGAGCGCGCCGAGCGACAGGTCGAAGTACGTCGCAGTGAGCGACAGCGACTCGGCATTGCTGCCGAGCTCCGTCTGCAGCCGATACGGGTTCTCGAAGCGAATGCCGCGTCCGACGGCGGCGCCGGCCATGAGACGGTACTCGCCACCGAGGGGCGGCAACGGCGTGCTCGGCAAGCGGGCACCCTGGTCGGCGTCACGGGCCGCCGAAGGCGACGGCGCCTCCGGGAGCGTGACGTGCTCCGCGCCGGGTTCGGCGGCGCGCGACGTCGCGGACCACGAGGCGACCGCGACGAGCGCAGCCCAGAAGCGCGTCGAGACCACGGCGTTCTAGCTTGGACGGCAGGCGCGCTCGACGTCGGACGTGCGACGCGGGATGGCGTCGCTGAGGACGCGCCGACCCTCGGCCGTGACGAGCACGTCGTCTTCGATACGCACGCCGATGCCGCGATAGCGCGCCGGCGCCTGGTCGTCGGTCGCGGAGACGTAGAGCCCGGGTTCCACCGTGATCACGACTCCCGGCTCGAGCGGCCGCGGCTTTCCACGCTCGAAGTAACGGCCGACATCGTGCACGTCCATGCCGAGATAGTGACTCGTCTTGTGCATGTAGTAGCGCTTGTAGCGCTCGTCCTTGATGGCCTCCTCGACGGGCCCCTCGATCAGCCCGAGCGTGACCATACCCTCGGCGAGCACCTTGACGCTCGCGGCGTGGATCTCCTCGATGGTCGCGCCGGGCCGGGTTGCGTCGATGCTCGCGTCTTGAGCCGCGAGCACCAGATCGTAGATCTCGCGCTGGGGCTCGGTGAACTTGCCGCCCACCGGGAACGTACGGGTGACGTCGGCCGCGTAGTAACCGAACTCCGTGCCTGCATCGATGAGGAGGAGATCCCCTTCCTCCATGAGGCGGTTGTTCTTGTGATAGTGGAGCACGGTCGCGTTGGGGCCCGAGCCGACGATGGGCGCGTAGGCGGGCCGCTCCGAACCGTGCTTGCGGAAGATGTTCCTGAGCACCGCCTCGACCTCGTACTCGTACATGCCGGGGCGCGCGACGGCCATGGCGGCGACATGCGCCTCTCCGGTGATGTCGATGGCGCGCGCCATGAGCTCGATCTCCGCCGGCGTCTTCTTGCGGCGCATCTCGTGCACGAGCGTCGCGGGATCGATGATCTGCGTCGGAAACGTCGCCCCGCGACGCGCTCGCGGGCGCGTGCGATCGATGGCGCGGAGCACCTGCTCGTCCTCGTCGCGGTCGCGCCCGATGCGGTAGAAGAGCCGCTCGGCGTTCTCGAGCCAGTCGGGCAGCTTCGCGGCGAGCTCGGAGACCGGGAACGCCACCTTCGCGCCGAGCTCGGAGACGGCCCCGTCGACCCCGACGCGCGCGCCGTCCCACGTCTCCCGCTCGGGATCTCGTGGGCGCACGAACAGCGCATAGCGGTCCGCGTGCACCGTGCTGAGGACGAGCACCGACTCCGGCTCGTCGAAGCCGGTCAGATAGTAAAAGTCGGAGTCTTGCCGGTACTCGTGCTCGACGTCGTTGTTGCGGATGGCGGCGCCAGCGGCAAAAAGGACGAGGACGCCCTCGCCCATCGCGTCGAGGAGGACCGCACGACGTTGTGCGAAGATGGGATCGACCATGCGCGTCGAATACTACCGGGGATCGTCGCCGGACGCCCGGGGATGGTGCCGGCTCAGCATCCGCGCGCCCCTCCAGACCGTCGCGACGAGCTCCGCGCTGCCGGCGTGAGTGGTGAAGGTCGCCTCGAACGGACCGCCGTGCTCGCTGCAGAAGAGGCCCTGCTCGCCGACCACGGCCCACCGCCGACTCGAGGACGTCACCGTGCTCGCAGCGATTCCCTTCCCACCGACGGTCACCTCGAGATCTTCGACCGGCGTGCCGGCGACGGCGAAGAGACGAAAGCAGTCGCCGCGGTCGGCCTGCCAGCGTAACGGCGGTCCCTTGCCGGTCTCGTCGACGACGCCGCTGGCGCGCGCCATCTGTGTGAGGCCGGAAGGCGGTCCGCAGGACACACCGAGGCGGACGACGTCCACGCGTGGTGACGCGGACGGCGTGAAGCCGGCATAGCAAGCGACCGACGGCTCTGGTCGCTCCGACGGCGCTGCCGCGAGCACCGTCGCCGGAGGGGCGCTGCCCGACGGCGCCGCCGGCATTGGATTCGCCGCTGGACGTACGACGTCCGGTGGCGCGCTCGGGGACACCGACGGCTCACCGCGCGCCGGTGACGTCGAGGCCACCGGCGCGGTGTGTTCCTGGCCGGCCGCTCGCCTTTCGCCGCACCCGGAAGCCGCTCCGAGGAGAACTAAAACGGGCAGGGCGTTTGACTGACGCACCGCACCAGGGTACTCGGTAAATCGTGCAAAGTGATCCGCCCCCCGCATCGGAACGTACCGAAACGGACCGGGAGCGGCGGCGGCTGGAGCGATTGCTCCCGTACGTCATCAAGCGGGTGCTCGAGACCGGACTCGAGAAGCTCGCGGAGGCCCCCGAGAACGCGCGGAACCTCGTCAACGAGATGAAGCTCCCGAAGGAGATCCTGTCGCTCCTTCTGTCGCAGCTCGACGAGACGAAGAGCGGCCTCTACCGCGTGGTGGCGCGCGAGACGCGGGATTTCCTGCAGCAGACGAACATCGCCGAAGAGGTCGCGCGCGTCCTCACCACGCTGTCCTTCGAGGTGAAGACCGAGGTGCGGTTCATCCCGAACGACTCGCGCCTCGGCGCGACGCCCGACGTTCGCTCGAGGGTTCGCGTGAAGAAGGCGGACGGCGATCGCAAGAGCGCTCCCCCGCCCGCTGAACCGGAAGCGAGCAACGACAAGACCTGATGCGAGCGGGCCGCGCGATTCGGCAACCGTCGTGGTCGCAGAAACGCCTCGGCGGCGTGCTCGGTCTTCTGCTCTTGCTCGCGGGCACACGGACAGCGGCGGCTGACGTCCTCGTCGCGCCTTCCGCCGACGGGCACATCGGAGCTCTGTTCGCGGCGGGGCCGCTCCCCGCGACCGGCAAGCTCGACGTCGCGCGGCTCCTTCCGTCGCGTGGCGCGCGCATCACCGGGCAGGTCGGTTCGCCGTCGTGGTCTCTCGCGGACGGCGGCACCGGCGCCTTCGATCTCTTCAAGGTGTTCGGCAAGACGGCGAGCCGCGGCGTGCTCGCCGGTGAGCTCGTGCTCCCGTCGGCGTTCACGGGCTGGCTTCTCCTGTCGATCGACGGCGCGGTGACGGTGCACGTCGACGGTCGCCCGGTGTTCGTGCGGGACGCCGCGCACGTCCGCGGCTTCGGCTGGGATCCGGTCGTCCTCAGCCTCGCAGGGGGCACGCACACGCTCGTCGTCGAGCTCCGCCGTCAAGGCAGGCCGTGGAACGCCGAGCTCCGGCTCCTCGACGCGGCCGACCTCGGCCCACCACGCGGAGCGGCGCTGCTCCTCCGCGGCGCGACCGACGAGGACGCGGAGCGGCTCGCCGGCAATCTCGCCGACATCCAGGTCTCGAGCGGGCTCGTCCCTTTCGGCTTCCAGCCGCAGGTGCGCGTCGAGTTCCCCCGCGGCGCGCCGATCGGCACCCACGTCACGCCGTCGCTCGCCGTTTTTTCTCGCGGCGTCCCGCTGTCGGCGGCGTCGTCCCTCGGTGAGCTCCGTCCCGACCCGACGGTCGTGCCGCCGAAGAGCGTGCTTTTGCCCGCCGTCGCACTCGACGGCGCGCCGGGTCCCGATCGGGTGCAGGTACGCGTCGGCAAGAGCACCCGCTCCCTGCCGCTCCACGCCGACGTCGTGGCCGCGTCGGCGGTGACGCGGGCGCTCACGCTCCGTCGGCGGCTCGAGGTGTCTCCGCCGCTCAAGGTCTCGGATCCGGAGACCGTCATCGCGACGCTGGAGGCGCGGGTCGCCGAGCTCGCCGTCCTCGAGAACCGCGGCGACGCGAGCGTCGCAGCGCGGGCGAAACGTCTCGAGGCGTTCGTCGACCGCGTCGAGTCCGGCGGCGACCCGCTCCGTGACCACGGCGTGCTCGAGCTCGCGCGACGGTCGCGCATCGACGGCGCGCCGGACCCGCTGCGCGTCCACGTGCCGGCGAGCCTCGGCGCCGACCCGTCGCGCAGGTACCCCCTCGTCGTCGTGCTCCACGGCTACAACGGGACGCCGGAGCGCATCATGAATGCGTTCCTCGGCACCGAGTCGCTCGCGCCGCACCCGCGGGTCGACGGATTCGTACTCGCCCCGGCGGCGCACGGGGACGCTTTCTATCGCGGTCCAGGCGAGCTCGAGGTGCTCGACGCGATCGACTGGGCCGTGAAGACGTACCCCATCGATCCGGAGCGGATCTCCGTCGCGGGGCACTCGATGGGCGGCACCGGGGCCGCGCAGATGGGGCTCAGGTACCCGGACCGCTTCGCGGCCATCGGCGCCCTCGCCGGCTATCAGAGCTTCTTCGTGCGGCGGGACGTGCTCGGGCGGCCGATCCGACCATGGGAGTTGACGGAGCTCACGCGGTGGTCTCCCGCGAGCTTCGCCGAGAACGGCCGTGACGAGCTCCTCCTCGTCGCACAGGGGACGAGCGATCTGCCGCTCGCGCACTCGCAGTCTCTCGCCGAACGCTTCCGCGCGCTCGGCTACACCTTCCGCGAGACGTACCCGGATATCGGCCACGACGTCTGGCGCATCGTCTGGGCGAACGCCGACATGTGGCCGGCACTCTCCGCGCGCCGGCTCGCGACGCGGCCGTCCCACGTCGCGTTCAAGACCGACTCGCTCCGTTATCCGTCGCGGGCCTGGGTGCACGTGTCGGCCATCGGCGCGACGCCCGCGACGGTCGATGCGACGCTCGCGAAGGACCATGTGTCGGTGAAGACCCGCGGCGTCGACGGACTGGACCTCGCCGTCCGGAGCGCCGGCGCGAGCGGCCCGATGATGGTCGAGCTCGACGGCCAGAGCTTCGCGGCGGCAGAACGAGATCCCTCCTCGTTTCATCGCGCGGCCGGGAGCTGGACGGTCGGCCCTGTGCCGCCACCGGGCGCGCTCGCGAAGCGTGCGGCGCTCGAGGGACCGATCCGCGACGCCTGGAACGGGCCAATGGCGTTCGTCTACGGGACGCTCGATAGCCGGCAGACCAGCGCCGCCCGCGAAGTGGCCGAACACTTCCGCGCGCGCTGGTCCGGCGACACCCGCTATCCGGTGCTCGCTGACCGCGCCGTGTCCGCGGACCTCGCGAGCACGCATTCGCTGTTCCTCGTCGGCAGTCGCGACTCGAACCTGCTCGTACGAAAGCTCGACGCTTCCCTGCCGCTCGGCATGGACGGTGGAGCGGTGCGAGCCGGCCGCGCGCGGGTGACGGGTGACGGCGAGCTCGGGTTCATCGCCGTGTATCCGAACCCGGAGAACACCGGACGCTACGTGGTCGTCGTCGAAGCAGCGACCGCTGCGGGTCTCTGGCGCTCGATGTCCCTGCCGCTCGCGCTCCCCGACTTCATCGTCTTCGATTCGGGTCTCGCGCCCGCGGCGGGTCAGCAGGTGCTCGGGGACGCTCGCGTGCTGGGGGGCGGGTATTTCGATCGGAGCTGGACGCTCCCGCCGAGCTTCGGCGATGTGCTGGTGCCGGGCGGCGTGCCTCGCGCACCGGTGCCCGCTCTTCCGGCGCCGGCAGCTCCTTCGGCACCCCGTACTCCTTCTTCAGCCGCTGGAGCTCCACCGGCGTCAGGTGGCGGAACTGTCCAGGCGACAGCCCCTCGTCGGTGATACCGGCGAACGAGAGCCGCGCGAGCTGCCTCACCCTGAACCCCGTTGCCTCGCCGAGGCGATGGATCTGACGGTTCTTTCCCTCGCGGAGCACGACCCGTAGCGTCGTCATGCGGCCCTCGACTCCGAGTCGCGTCACCTCGGCGGGACGCGTCGGCTTTCCGTCGATCTCGATGCTCGCTCGCCACCGGACGAGGTCGGCGTCTCCCACGACGCCGTCGACCGCAGCCAGGTACACCTTGGGCGATGCCTTGCGCGGATGGAGGAGCCCGAGCGCGAAGTCTCCGTCGTTCGTGAGGAGCAACGTCCCCGTCGTGCCGAAGTCGAGCCGCCCCACTGGAACGACGCGGGCACCGACGCGTTTCGTGTACTCCGCGACGGTGGGTCGCCCCGCCGGATCGCTCATGGTGCTCACCACGTTCCGCGGTTTGTGAAACACCAGGTAAACCTTGGGTTCTCGCAGCACCGGACTACCGTCCACGGCGATCCGGTTCTCGTCCGGATCCGCCTGCGAGCCGAGCTCGGTGACGACACGTCCGTCGACCGTCACACGGCCCGAAAGGATGAGCTCCTCGGCTTTTCGCCGGGAAGCCACGCCTCCGCGGGCCAGGATCTTCTGCAGACGTTCACGTGCCACGATGGGGGCGCTCTACCAGAGCGCTGGTTCCACCGATACTGCGCCGAGCGTGGACCTCGTGCGGGCTTGATTGCGTGGTTCCACCGCGCTAACTCATGACCGTATGCGCCGCGTCGAAAAACCTTGGGGGTACGAGATCATCTGGGCAGAGACCGAGCGCTACGTCGCGAAGGTCCTGTTCATCAAGCAAGGCCAGCAGCTGAGCCGGCAGTACCACCGTCGCAAGGACGAAACCTTCTTCGTCGAGTCCGGTGAGATGACGCTCGAGCTCGGCAAGGACGCGGACATCAAGCCGCTCTTGATGAAGCAGGGAGACACCTATCACTGCACGCCCGGTACCGTGCACCGGATGATCGGGCGCACCGACGTGCGCGTCTTCGAGGTATCGACTCCCGAGATCGACGACGTCGTACGCCTCGAGGACGCCTACGGTCGCGAGGGCACGGACGCGCCGTAGTCCGACGCGTCTTTGCGCTGGCGTACTCGACGCGCCGGAGCGGCGCGTCGAGTCGTTACTTCGCCTTCGACGGATCGGACGGCTTGCCGGGAGCGAGCGCTCCCGACGGGCTCGTCGCGGACGGCGTGCCCGTCGCCGCCGGCATCGCGCCGGAGCTCGACGTCGCGGGGGCGGCGCCGGGACGCGGGGCAGCGCCTTCCTGAGGACGCATCGGCTTCGGCGGGGCGGCTTCCGCGGCTTGGGCGGCCTTCTGCGCGGCCTCGGCCTTCTCGTCGTCCTGCCGCTCTTTCTCTTCGGCGATGCGATGGGCAATCTCGTCACGGTCCCACCGGTCGACGTGACCGTCGAAATCGATGTCCGTACCCATGCGCTCGAGCTGACCGTCGGCGTACACCTCCCAGACGTCGGGCTTGCCGTCGTAGTTGGTGTCGCGCTGCACGCGCGAGAGCTTGCCCTTCACGTAGTAGCGCGTCTCGTCGGGTCTGCCGTCGCGGTTCCGATCTCGTTCTTCCTTCGAGATGCGGCCACCGGAGAACTTGATCCAGGTGTCGATCTTGCCGTCGTAGTCGCTGTCCGCCTCTTCGTCGACGGGATCGCCCTTGTCGTTGTAGTTCCTGACGACGTCCTTGATGCCGTCGAGGTTCGTGTCGATCTCGCGGCAAAAGAGGATGCGCCGCCGATCGTCGCCCTCACCCAGGATGCCGAAGACGCGCCTGACGTTCGGCACCGTCGCCCCGGGACCGTTGGACTCGACGATCTCGCGATCGGCGCGGCCCTTGTAGTCGCAGCGAGACTGATCGTTGATCTTGGCGAGCTGCGCCGGCGTCTTCGCCGCGTCCTCCGACTTGGAGCTTCCGCAGGCGGTGGCGACGAGGATCGCAGACAGCGAGACGAGCCTGTACCCGAGCTTCGAGCCGATCATCACTTCTTGGTTCCTTCGGTGCCGTCAGCCGGCTTCTGCTCGACCTCGGTCGGCACGTCGTTCGGCGAGGAGCGCTCGAACGACGCCCCCGACGCGGGCTTGTCCGACGCGCGCTCCGGCGGGACGTAACCACTCGACTGATCGCAGACGTTGACCGTCGCGCCCGGGTCGGGATGGCCGTCCCCGTCGACGTCGGAGTGAATCAGGGGGCACTCGGGCTGGTCGGGCTTCGGGTACTCCCACCACTGATCTATCTGGGTGTCGCCGTCGGAGTCGCGCTCGGTGCGAGCGAGCTTTCCGCCCTGGTAGAAGTGCCAGGTGTCGAGGCGCCCCACGAGGGTCGTGGCCCGCTCCTTCTCGACCAGGACTCCACCTTTGTAGATGGCGATCTCGTCGATGCGGCCGTCACGGTCGTAGTCGTTCTCGCGCCGGCTCACGGCGCCGCTCGAGTCCCGGTAGATCCAGGTATCGACGATGCCGTCGAAGTTCATATCGACGGAACGGCAGACCTCGCGCCCGCCGGAGCGAACGATGACGATGTCCGGCCGCGCGTCGCCGCCGACGTTGATCTTCTCGGCGTCGGCGCTATCGACGGCGCAGGGCTGGTGGGACACCCGGATATCGCGATGCGTCACTTCCCCCGGAGCAGACGGCCCTTCGGCTTGCGGCGTCGCGCCGGCACATCCCGAGAGGGCGGCGGCCAGGAGCGCGATACCGCCGATCCCGCCGTGCATCGACGGGTTCACAAGCACTCGAAAGCAGTTTGAAAAGCTCGACATGGTGCTACCAGGAAAAGGACGCTACGAGACGGCAAGGCCACCCCTGAAAACGAAGGGAATCCGAGGGCGAGCCCCGGTTTTCTCCCGTCTCCGAGAGGCTCGATGGTAGGCGGCTTGCCGTGACGTGGCAAGCAAGCCCGAATGCCCGTTCGACCCGAACGCCTGGCCGGAGACACCTCCCGCCCGTTCCGGTGCTCGGGCGAGCAGCATTCCGATAACTTCCTGAAATCTATGGCAAAATATCGACGGCTGCGCGCTGGTTCGAATTGACACCATACGTATGGGAATCTATTGTAACGACTGGCAGATCATCCGCCCCCAAGCGCTCCGATGTCTCGCAAGAAAATCTCGACGACGGTCTACATCACGCCGGAGCAAAACGAGCGCCTGCACCTCTTGCACGAGCGCACGAAGGTTCCGGTCGCCGTCTACATCCGAGAGGGCATCGACCTCGTGCTCAAGCGGTACGAGCACGAGCTTCCGGGGCAGATGACGCTCGACACCGCACCGCCCCGGGCCACCGCGCGCAAATAGGGACGCGCCGTCGCCGCGCTGTCACGCTGGCAGCTCCTCACATCCTCCAGGATCGCCGGGACGAGGGCGTGCGTGTGGTATGCCCTCGCCCCGCTCGCACGACTCGCCATTCACCATGCCGTCGGACACCGCGCTCATCCGCAACTTCTCGATCATCGCGCACGTCGATCACGGCAAGAGCACGCTCGCCGACCGCATCCTCGAAGTGACGGGCGCGCTCACCGCCCGCGAGCGCGTGAACCAGTTCCTCGACAAGATGGACATCGAGCGTGAACGGGGCATCACGATCAAGGCGCAGTCGGTCCGCCTCCGCTACCACGCAAAGGACGGACGCGAGTACCAGCTCCAGCTCATCGACACGCCCGGTCACGTCGACTTCAGCTACGAGGTGAGCCGGAGTCTGTCGGCTTGCGAGGGCGCGTTGCTCGTCGTCGACGCGACCCAGGGCGTCCAGGCGCAGACCGTAGCGAACGTCTACCTCGCGCTCGAGAACAACCTCGAGATCATTCCGGTCCTCAACAAGGTGGACCTGCCGTCGGCCGACGTCGATCACGCGGTCGAGATGATCGAGGAGGTCATCGGCCTCGACTGTAGCGGCGCGCAGCTCGTGAGCGCGAAGACCGGCGTTGGCGTCCCCGAGCTCCTCGAGGCGATCGTGCAGCGCATCCCACCGCCGAAGGGCGAGACCACGGCCCCGCTGCGCGCGCTGGTCTTCGACAGCTGGTACGACAGCTACCGCGGCGCGGTGGTGATGCTCCGCGTGATGGACGGCACGCTTCGCAAGGGCGAGCGCGTGAAGCTCATGGCGACCGGCAACGTCTACGAGGTCGTCGAGATCGGCTGCTTCAACCCCCACCCCATGACCCTGACCGAGCTCGGTCCCGGTGAGGTCGGGTGGGTCGCGGCGAACATCAAGAGCGTCAGCGAGACGAAGATCGGCGACACGGTCACCGCCGCGACCAAGGGCGCGACCGAGGCGCTCGCCGGCTTCAAGGAAGTGAAGCCGATGGTGTTCGCCGGCGTCTTCCCGACCGACTCTGCACACTACGAAGATCTGCGCGACGCGCTCGGCAAGCTGCACATGAACGACGCTTCGTTCCAGTTCGAGCCGGACACGTCGGAGGCGCTCGGCTTCGGCTTCCGCTGCGGCTTCCTCGGCCTGCTCCACATGGAGATCATCCAGGAGCGACTCGAGCGCGAGTATAACCTCGACCTCATCACCACCGCGCCGAGCGTCGTCTATCACGTGTTCGACAAGGCCGGAGAGAAGCTCAACGTCGAGAACCCGTCGAAGATGCCCGAGGTCGGCATGATCGATCGGATCGAGGAGCCAATCATGAAGGTGACGATCCACGTACCGTCAGAGTACGTGGGCGCCGTCGTCGCGCTCTGCGAGGACCGTCGCGGCCTCCAGAAGGGCATCCACTACGGGACGACGACCCACGTCGTCATCACCTACGAGCTCCCGCTGGCGGAGGTCATCCTCGACTTCCACGACAAGCTGAAGAGCGTCTCCCGCGGCTACGCGAGCATGGACTACGAGCTCATCGGCTATCGCGCCGAGAGCCTCGTGAAGCTCGATATGCTCGTCAACGGCGAGCCCCTCGACGCACTCAGCGTCATCGTTCATCGCGAGACCGCCTACGCGCGCGGCCGCGCCCTCGCCGCGAAGCTCAAGGAGCTCGTGCCGCGCCAGCAGTACGAGGTCGCGATCCAGGCCGCCATCGGCTCGAAGATCATCAGCCGCGAGACGGTCCGCGCGATGCGAAAAGACGTGACCGCGAAGTGCTACGGCGGAGATATCACCCGCAAGCGCAAGCTCCTCGAGAAGCAGAAAGAGGGGAAGAAGCGAATGAAGAGTGTCGGCAAGGTCGACGTGCCCCAGGAAGCTTTCCTGGCCATCCTGAAGCTGGATTGACGATGGCAACCCCTCCCTCCCCCGCCGTTCTCGCTGCCCGTCGCGGCAAGTGGCTCCCGTCCTTCTCCGGCATCGGCGCGTACTCGGGCGTCACCCACGAGGCGAGCGTGCCGTTCGGTCCCGCCCTCACGGTGGAAGCTTTCCGTCTCGGCAACGGCCTCCGCGTGCTCATCTGCGAGGATCACTCCGCGCCGGTCGTGGCGTATCACACCTGGTACCGGGTCGGCTCACGGCACGAGCAGGTCGGCAAGACGGGCCTCGCACATCTCTTCGAACACCTGATGTTCAACGAGACCGAGACGATGCCCGCCGGCGAGCTCGACCGTAAGCTCGAAGAGGCGGGCGCAGAGAGCAACGCTTCGACGTGGCTCGACTGGACGCAGTACAACATCGCGATCCCGCGCGAGCGCCTCGCCATGGTGCCGAAGCTCGAGTCGGAGCGGATGCGACGGCTCGTGCTCCGCGACCCCCAGGTCTCGAGCGAGAAAGAGGTCGTCGCGAACGAACGCCGCTACCGGGTGGATGACGACGTCGAGGGCGCGGTGAGCGAGCTGCTCTGGGCGACGGCCTTCAACCAGCACGCCTACCGCTGGCCGACCATCGGGTGGATGCCGGACATCGAAGGCTTCACGACCGACGACTGCCGTACCTTCTACGACACCTTCTACGCACCCAACAACGCGACCCTCGTCATCGTCGGTGACGTGACCGAGAAGCGCGCGCTCGAGCTCGTGGTGAACGCCTACGGCAACATCGCCCCCTCCTCTCTGCCGGTGGAAGACGTCCGACCCGAGCCGCCGCAGACGGCGGAGCGGCTCGTCGAGGTCGCCAAGCCGACCGCGACCGAGAAGCTCGTGATCGGCTATCACTCTCCCGCCCTCGGCGACTTCGATCACCCCGCGCTGTCCCTGCTGTCGGAGGTGCTCTTCGGTGGCCGCGCGTCGCGCGTGCATCGGCGGCTCGTCCGCCAGCTCGAGATCGCGGTCGACGTGCACGCCTTCGTCGGGCCGTTCCGCGATCCCGGGCTGTTCGAGGTGTTCGCCTCCGCTCGTGACGGCAAGACGGCAAAAGAGCTGCTCGTCGCCGTGGATGAAGAGCTCGAGCGCGCGCGCAGCGAGCCCATCCCGAACGAGGAGCTCGAGCGCGCCAAGGCTCGGCTCGAGCTCTCTCTCGTCGCAGGCCTCGAGACCGTCGAGGGCAAGGCGTCGACGATAGGGTTCTACGACACCGTGATCGGTCGTCCCGCGTCGGCCTTCGAGCGACTCGAGGCGACCGCGTCGCTCACCGCGAGCGATCTGCTGCGCGTGGCACGCCGGTACCTCGCGAAGGAATCGCGAACCGTCATCCTCGTGCACCCCCAGGAAGAATCGAAGGGAGCGGCTGCTTGAACGCACCCGCAGTGAAGAAGCTGGCCGGCGAGCCCACGGTGCTCGTCGAGTCGAGCCGTGCGCTCCCGCTGGTCGCCATGACGATCGCGACGCGCGCCGGCGCGACCGCCGATCCGGTGGGCAAGGAAGGGCTGCTCCGCCTCGCGTGCCGGCTCGTGCGCCGCACCGGGGCTGGCCTGACGACCGAGGCGCTCGACGAACGCATCGACTCCCTCGGTGCGTCCCTGTCGGTCGACGTGGGGCACAGCACCGCGACCTTCCACGCCGCCGTGATCACGCGCTCGCTCGACGCCTTTGCCGACCTCCTCGTCGACGTCCTCGGGAAGCCGAGCCTCGCCGAGGCGGAGCTCTCGAAGCTGAAGCGCGAGACCGTCGCGGAGCTCGTGGACATGCGGGACCAGGATCGCGACCTCGGGCAGCGCTGGTTTCGCCAGCGGCTCTTCGGTGGTCACACCTTCGCGCGCCCGGTGGGCGGCACGACGGTGAGCGTCGAAGCGGTCGGCGCGAGCGACGTGCGCGCGACGTACCAGTCGACCGTGTGCGCGAAGAACCTCGTGTTCGCCTTCGCCGGCGACGTGGACGAGGACCGCGCCGCGAAGATCGCGCAGACCGTCGCGGGAGCGCTCTCCGCCGGCAAGCCGCAGCTCGACGACGTGCCCGAGCCGACCATGCAATCCGGGCGCAGGCTCGTCATCGTCGACAAGCCCGAACGAACCCAGACCCAGATCCTCATCGGCTGCCTGGGGACGCACCCGAGGGATGACGATCACATCGCGCTCCACGTCGGCAACACGATCTTCGGCGGCACGTTCACCGCACGGCTGATGAACGAGGTGCGCTCGAAGCGCGGCTGGTCCTACGGCGCGTATTCGAGCCTGCCGTACGACCGTCACCGGCGCGGTTTCAGTCTCTGGACCTTCCCGAAGGCGGCCGACGCCGCGCCGTGCATCGCCCTCCAGCTCGAGCTCCTCCAGAAATGGTGGGACGACGGCGTCACGGCGAAGGAGCTCGCCTGGGCCCAGCGTTACCTCGTCCGTTCGCACGCCTTCGCCATCGACACCCCGTCGAAGCGCGTCGGCCAGACGCTCGACGAGGAGCTCTACGATCTCCCGCCCGACTATCACGACAAGTACCTGGACCACGTTCGTGCCATCACGCTCGACCAGGTGAACGCCTCGATCCGGAAGCGCATCACGCCGAACGACCTGCTCCTCTCCGTCGTCGGAACGGCGAGCGAGATCGCGCAGCCGATCAAGGACGTGATCCCCGGCCTCGAATCGACGGAGATAATCCCGTTCGAGACCGACGGCTGAGCGCTCAGTCCTTCTTGCCCGGCTTGCTGCCCATGTCGGCGTGCCGGTGGACGAGCTTGTACTCGCCGCCCTCGACTCGATAGATCTCCGTGATGCGGAGCGCCATGGGTGCCGCCTCGGCGCGACCGGCGAGACGCGCCTCGGCGCGCTGATAGCCGGTCCAGAACGCGAGCTCACCACTCGCACCGGACTGGAGGATCTCGAGCGTCGTCGAGCCGCCCTTCTCGAACGAGCTCGCGTCCTTGTCGTAGCGCGCGGTGACGGCGCTCGCGCCCTGGGTGACGTCGCCCATCGGCGAGAAGAACGTCGCGGGATCCGCCGCCGTCACGATCGCATCGAGCGACGCGGCCTCGCCGTTCACGTAGTCGGTCGCGACCTGCTTCCGTGTCTCGAGAAACTCCGCGAAGGGGGGCGCCTTCGCCCCGCGCAGAGTGCGCGTCCATTTCTCGAAGGCGGTCATGAAGCCGTCGAAGAGCTTCGCCGTCTCCGGATCCTTGAGGCCGCCCTCGTTGTCGAGAAGGTCCTTGGCCCCGCCGATGTACATCTCGGGCTGCTGCATCACGGGCATATCGAGGAACACGAACGTCTGACGGACGGCGTGATTCGCCCCGAACCCGCCGAGCTTGAACGGCGTGACGCTCACGACCCCTGCCGGGAGCCCCTTGAACACGCTCCTCTTCGGCGGACGCGAGCCGACGTCGAGCGCGTTCTTGAGGCACCCGGGGAGCGAGCGGTTGTACTCCGGCGTCACGAAGAGGATCGCGTCGGACTTCGCGATCGCGGCGCGGAACTTCGCCCAGGCCGCCGGCGGCGCGTCCGTCTCGAGATCTTCGTTGTAGAGCGGCAGCTCGCCGATCTCGACGATGTCGCACGAGAGCGTTCGCGGCGCGCGCGCGATGAGCGCCTTCGCGATCTTCCGGCTCAGCGAGGCAGCCCGCAAACTTCCGACGAGCACCGCGACGCGTATCGACTGGGTCATGAAATCCTCCGTTGGCCGCGGTGCACTCTGGATGCCGCGCGTCCTGACAACGTTGCGCCGGCGGTGCCGATTCGCCAGCTGAGGCGGATCGCGACACGGCTCCGAAAAATCACGCCTCGAGACCGACGTGTACCGCGAGCTCGCGCGCAGCGGCGCGCGCGTCCGACTCGAGTGCCGATTCCGATTTCCACGACGCGTCGTCGGCCGTCGTGACGTCACGCCGCAGATCGGCGTAGATCTTCAGCTTCGGCTCGGTGCCACTGGGACGAAGCAGCACGCGCCCTTCGGTCCCCAGGTCGACGAGGACGAGCGGCGAGGCAGGAAGCCAGGGTGGACGATTTTCTGCACCGTCGCGATAGTCGACGACGTTGCAGACCTTTCGGGACGCGAGCGTCGTGGGCGGCATTTTCACCGCAACGTCGAGGGAGGAGATGAGCTCGCTCGTGCCACCGGGTCCGCGGCGAGTGATGGCGTGCTGCGCGCTCGCCCAGAGGCCGTGACGGCGGTGAAGCGCGGCGAGCCGGTCGAGCACCGTCTCGCCGCGGCCAGCACAGTCCGCGGCGAGCTCGGCGAACCACACCGCGGCGGCGATACCGTCCTTGTCTCGCACGCCGCGGCCGACCGAAAAGCCGATGGCCTCCTCGTAACCGAACGTGAAGCGCACGCCTTCCAGCTCCTCGAGCGCGAGCGCCGCGGTCCAGATCCACTTGAACCCGGTGAGCGTCACCTCGTGACGCGCGTCGTGCTCGCGCGCCAGCACCGCAAGCATCGGGGACGACACGATCGTCGTGACGACGAGCGGGCGCGGCTGCCAGGTCGTGCGCGACAGCACGAAATCCGCGAGCAGGACGCCGATCTGATTTCCGGTGAGCGCGCGGTAACCGGACGTCTCCGCCGGCACGGATACGGCGAGCCGATCGGCGTCGGGATCGTTCGCGAGCACGAGCTTCGCGCCCCGGCTCGAGGCGAGCTTCACGGCGAGGGCCAGGGTGCCCGGCTCCTCCGGGTTGGGCGAGCGCGCCGTCGGAAATGTGCCGTCCGGCGCGGCCTGCTCGGGGACGACTGCGACGTCGGTGAAGCCGGCGCGCGCGAGGGCACTCGTGGCGAGCACGCCGCCGACGCCGTGGAGCGGCGTGTACACGATGGCGAGCGTGCGCTCCCGGTCGCCGCCGGGGCGCTCCTCGTCGAGGCGCGCGAGGTATCGCTCGACGATATCGCCGTCGAACGGCTCCGCGGTCGCGGGTGCCGTTGCCGTGGGCGGCGCGTCGCGCTCGCGGATAAGTCGCTCGATGTCCGCATCGACGGGCGGCACGATCTGCACGGCGTTCGAGCCGTACAGCTTGTAGCCGTTGTACTCGGCCGGGTTGTGGCTCGCGGTCACGACGATCGCGGCCGTCGCGCCGAGCTCGCGCGCCGCGAACGCGACGAGGGGCGTCGGGCACGGCTCGACGAAATGACGAACCCGGATACCGGCCAGCGTCAGAACACGGATCGCCGCGTCCGCGAAGCGACGGCTCGTCGTGCGCGCGTCGAACCCGACGACGACGAGCAGCGTCGTCGCGTCGGCGTGACTCGCCAGCAAATGCGCGGCGACGGCGCGCGTCGTCCGCTCGACGACGCTCTGGTTCATGCGCGACGGCCCTGCTCCCACGACGCCACGGAGGCCGGCAGTGCCGAACTCGAGCGGCGCCCCGAAGCGCTCCCGGAGCTCGTCCAGCCGCCACGCGTCGATGAGCGCGGACAGCTCGGCGCGCGTCTCCGGATCCGGATCTTCTTCGACCCAGGCGCGCGCCTCCGCGAGCAGCGCGTCGTCGTCACGACTCATCAGGCGCCCTTCGCGATGGCCTCGGCGAGCGACGTATCGTACTGGCCTGCGCCGAAGCGCGGATCGGCGAGCACCTTGAGCAAGAACGCGATGTTCGTCGCGCGCGGCCCCTTGGGGCCCATCAGCTGGAGCTCCGTCGCGGCGAGCGCCGCGCCGAGACGCTGGATGGCTTCACGCCGATCGGCGCCGTGTGCGATCACCTTGGCGATCATGGGGTCGTAGTACGGCGTCACCTCGCCGCCCTCCTCGACGCCGGCGTCGATGCGCACGCCGGATAGCCCCTCCGGCCACCTGAGCCGCTCGATGCGGCCCGGTTGCGGGATGAAGCCCTTGGCCGGATCCTCGGCGTAGACGCGCGCCTCGATGGCGTGCCCCGAAGGCACGACGGCGGTGAGCTCCGCAGGCAACGTCTCGCCCGACGCGATCCGGAGCTGCGCCGCGACCAGATCCACGCCGCTGATCATCTCCGTCACGGGATGTTCGACCTGGAGCCGCGCGTTCACCTCGAGGAAGCAATACGTCCCGGCGCGATCGGCGACGAACTCCACCGTGCCGGCGCCCTCGTAGTGCGCGGCGTCGACGACTTTCAACGCGTCGGCGGCGATCGCCGCTCGACGACGCGCGCCGTCTTCTCCCTGGAAGAACGCGGCGGGGGACGGCGATTCTTCGATGATCTTCTGGTGCCGGCGCTGCACGCTGCACTCGCGCTCCGGCAAGGCGACGCGATTGCCCGCCCGGTCGCGA
Organism: Polyangiaceae bacterium; assembly: GCA_036272055.1. Lineage (GTDB taxonomy): Bacteria > Myxococcota_A > Polyangia > Polyangiales > Polyangiaceae > DASZVB01. Next base: position 238,275 of record DATAZL010000053.1, read on the forward strand.
ACGATCTGCACCTCGATGTGGCGCGGGCTCTCGAGGTAGCGCTCGACGTACACCCGCGCGTCGCCGAACGCCGCTTTGCCGCGATCGGAGCAAGCGCGCGCGGCCTTCTCGAGCTCATCGAGGGAACGCACGAGCTGCATGCCGATGCCGCCGCCCCCGCCGGCCGCCTTGAAGATCACCGGGAGGCCGATGCGCTCGACGACGGCGCGGAGGGCCGCGACGTCGTCCGGATCCACCGGGCCGTCGGAGCCTGCGGGCGGCTCGACCCCGACGGAGCGAGCCAGCGCTCGCGCCTTCAGCTTGTCGCCGAACGCGTCGAGTGCGGCGGGCGGCGGCCCGATGAAGACGATGCCTGCAGCGGCGACCGCGCGCGCGAAGCCCTCGTTCTCGCTGAGGAGGCCGTAGCCGGGATGGATCGCGTCCGCTTCCGTATCGCGAGCAGCGCCGACGATCGCGTCCGCGTTCAGGTAACTATCCTTCACGGGCGCAGGGCCGATGCGCACCGAGCGATCGGCGAAGCGCACGTGAGGCGATGCCGCGTCCGCGTCGGAATAGACGGCGACCGTCTCGACGCCCATCCCCTTGCACGTGCGCATCACGCGCAGCGCTATTTCACCCCGGTTCGCTACCAGGACCCGTCGGAACATTGCCCCTTGCCTTTCGCTCGAGCTTCTCGCGCAAGACGAGCTGCCCGCACGCCGCATCGACGTCGTCGCCGCGTTGCTTGCGCACGAAGACGCTGTACCCATCCCGCGCGAGCAATTCCTTGAACGTCTCCACGCGCGCGGCCTCGGGCGAGCCCATCTTCGCGGCGCTGATCGGGTTCATCGGGATGAGGTTCACCTTGACGCGGAGACCGCGGAGCACGCGGGCGAGCTCCGTCGCGTGTGCCGGGCCGTCGTTCACGCCCGCGATGAGGATGTACTCGATCGTCACCCGCCGGCGCTTCGGCAGCGGATACGCGCGCACCGCGTCGAGCACGTCGCGCACCGTAAAGCGACGATTCATCGGCACGATGGCGTTTCGCACCTCGTCGTTCGGCGCGTGCAGCGACAGCGCGAGCCCGACCTTGCCGTCGAAGTCCTCACCGAGGCGGCGTATGCCGGGCACGAGTCCCACCGTGCTCACGGTGATGCGGCGCGGGCTCATGCCGATCCCCTCGGGATGCGTCAGGAGCCGGATCGCGCGCGCGGTCTCGTCGTAGTGGTGGAGCGGCTCGCCCATGCCCATGAAGACGAGGTTGCGGAGGTGCTCGCCCGGCGCGAGGTGGGCGCGGGCAACGAGCACCTGGGCGATGATCTCCTCCGCCTTCAGGCCCCGTTCGAGCCCCGCCTGCCCGCTCGCGCAGAACGTGCAGCCCATCGCGCAGCCGATCTGCGTCGAGATACAGAGCGTGACCCGGCCATCCCAGTTGCCGTCCTCGTCTTCCGGGTCGTCGTCGGGATCGTCGGACATCGGGATGACGACGCACTCGATCTTGCCGCCGAGCGCGAGCTCACAGACGAGCTTGCGCGTGCCGTCGCGGGCGCGCCGCACGTCGGTGACGGTGAGCGGCATCGCCAGTCGCGGATCGGCGAGCCGCTCGCGGAAGCCCGGCGGCAGATCGGTCATGGCGGACGGGTCGGTGACGCCGCGCGCCTGCACCCACTTGAACACCTGCCGCCCGCGGAACGCGCGCTCGCCGAGGCTCACCGCGAGCTCTTCCCACTCCGCGGGGAGCCGGGCCATCGGATGCAACTCGGTGAACGGCTCCGTCATTTTCCGAGCTCCTTGGCCTCGTCCCAGTACGAATCCATCTCTTCGAGCGAGACGCCGTGAGCGGGTTTCCCCTTCGCGTCGCGCGGCCAGTCGCCGTGCTCGGCCTTCACTCGCGTCTCGACGTGATCGAATCGCGCGCGAAATCGATCCGTCGTCTCGCGCAGCGCCTCTTCGGGGTCGACGCCGTGGTGACGCGCGAAGTTCACGATCGCGAACAGGAGATCACCGAGCTCTGCGCGGACGCGCGCCGGCTCACCGCCGGCGACGGCCTCGTCGAGCTCGCCGAGCTCTTCGGTCACCTTGTCTCGCGAGCCTTGTGCGTCTGGCCAGTCGAAGCCGACGCGCCCGACCTTCTCGCTGAGACGCGTTGCACGGAGGAGCGCAGGGAGCGCGCGCGGAATGCCGTCGAGCAGCGGCCGGTTCTGCTTTTCCTTCTGCTTGATGGCGTCCCAGTTATCGAGCACTTCACCCGAGCCGTTCACGACGGCGTCACCGAAGACGTGCGGATGGCGCCGCACGAGCTTCTCGCAGATCGCGCGGACCACGTCGTCGGGACCGAAGGCTCCGTCGCGACGCGCGAGCGCACCGAGGAAGACGACCTGGAGCGACAGATCGCCGAGCTCGTCCACGAGCTCGGCGGGGTTCCCGCGATCGATCGCGTCGATGACCTCGCACGCCTCTTCGAGCACGTACTGCCGGAGCGAGCGGTAGTCCTGCTCGCGGTCCCAGGGGCAACCGTCGGGCGCGAGCAAGATGTCCATCAGCTCGACGAGCGACGGATAGGTCTGGCCGTGCTGCTCGGCGAGCGGAAGCAGCCTGGGAACCTGAAAAGAGCGCGACATCAGGGGGTCCTACCCGGTCCGACGGGCTACCGAGTGGGAGCCGCTATAGCACGGCGACCGAGCTTCGCAGGGAGAACCCGGCCGGCGCGCCCCGCACGGCCAAAACGCCGGTATGCTCGCGCTTCACCATGGATGAGAAGGTCTTGCTCGTCGACCGAGACGGTCCGGTCGCGACGCTCACGCTGAACCGCCCCCGCACGAAGAACGCGCTGAACACCGAGCTCGTGACGGCGCTCCGTGAGGCGATCCCCGCGGTGGCGTCCGATCCCTCCGTGCGAGCGGTCGTCCTGACCGGCGCGGGCGGCGCATTCTGCTCGGGAGCCGATCTGAAGGCTGGGCTATCCAGCGGCGGCAGTGACGTCGGCGGTCCACTCGACGCGCTACATGACGTCATCCGGGCCATCACGCGCGCGCCGAAGCCGTTCGTCGCCGCCGTCGACGGCGCCGCGGTGGGCTTCGGGTGTGACCTCGCGCTCGCGTGCGATCTCCGGGTGCTCTCCACGCGCGGATACCTCCAGGAGATCTTCGTCAAGATCGGGCTCATGCCCGACGGCGGCGGGACGTTCTCGATGCAGCGCCTGGTCGGCCTCGGGCGCGCGATGGAATACCTGATGCTCGGCACCCGCATCGACGCGGAGCTCGCGCGCGACGTCGGTCTGGCCAATCGAGTGGTCGAATCTTCCGGGCTCGCAGCGACGGCAGCCGCCCTCGCGGCCGAGCTCGCAAAGGGCCCGCCGCTCGCTGTCGCGCGGATCAAGCAGGCCGTCCGCGAAGGCGCGTCCGGCGGCATCGACGACGCGCTCGCTCGCGAGAAGACGAAGCAGCTCGAGCTCCTCGCGAGCTCGGACGTCGCGGAAGGCGTCATGGCCTGGGCCGAACGCCGCGCGCCCGACTTCAAGGGCAAGTAACGTTCACGACGTCGCGCTCAGAACAGGTAGCGCTCGCCCGAGTCGCAGAGCACGGTGACGATCTTGCCGCCCGGGAGCCGCTTGGCGAGCTCGGTCGCCGCGTGGACGTTTGCGCCGGAGGACGGACCGACGAGGAGCCCTTCTTCGCGCGACAGGCGACGCACCATGCGCTCGGCCGCCACGTCGCTCACCGTGATCACCTCGTCGATGACGGAGCGATCGAGGATCTTGGGAACGAACCCCGCGCCGAGGCCCTGGATGCCGTGCATCCCCGGCGGCTTGCCGCTCAGCACCGCGCTCTCCCGCGGCTCGACCGCGACGACGAGCACGGCGCGACCGAAACGCGCCTTGAGAGCGCGTCCGACGCCGGTGATCGTCCCGCCGGTCCCGACGCCGGTCACGAAGGCGTCGAGGATGCCGCTCGTCTGTTCGAGGATCTCCACGGCGGTGCCGTGCTCGTGGCTCTCCGGGTTCGCGGGATTGTCGAACTGGCTCGGCATCATCGCGCCCGGCGTGTTCGCGACCAGCTCGAGCGCGCGCGACACGGCGCCGCTCATGCCTTCCGTCGCGGGCGTCAGGATGATCTCCGCGCCGTAGGCCCGGAGGATGTGCCGGCGCGCGACGCTCATGTCCTCGGGCATCACGAGCACGCACTTGTACCCGCGCACCGACGCGATCATCGCGAGGCTGATGCCGGTGTTGCCGCTCGTCGCCTCGACGATCGTCGCGCCGGGACCGATCTTGCGCTCTCGCTCGGCGAGCTGGATCATCGCGAGCGCGGGGCGATCCTTGACGCTGCCACCGGGGTTGAGAAATTCCGCCTTCGCCCAGATGGTCGCGCCGTCCGCAGGGCTGACGCTGCCGAGGCGCACGAGCGGCGTCCGTCCGATGAGCCCGAGGCTGCCCTCGGTGCCGATCGCTGGAACGCGTTCTGCGCTGTCGTTGCCGTCGCGCGGACGCCGGCCGCCGCCCTGAGGAGCACTCATTCTTCCGGCAAGATACCCCGGGGACGCCCCGACGACCAACGCCGCGGGACACACCGGGTACCGGTCAGCGTGGCTCGACGACCTCGGCGCTCGCGCCTTCCACGCGGAGCGCCGTCCCGGGGATCGCCACGGCAGCGCTCAGGAACGCGAGCGCGGCGGGGCCCCCGAGGAGGGTGCTCCTGGCGGCGCTTCTCGTCTCTCCGACGAGCGCGCCGGCCGAGTCGAACACCTTCGCGCCCGAAGGAGGCACTTCCTCGCCCTCGAGACGGACCACTGCGAGCCGGCGCTTCACCTTGCCGCGCATGTCCTGCATGCAGACGGCTTCTTGTCCGAGATAGCAGCCCTTGGACCAGGACACCGTTCGACGCTCGAGTGACACCTCGTGCGGGCTCCGCTGTTCGTCCATGTCGACGCCGTAGAGCGGGACGAGCCGCTCGACCCTGAGCCGCTCGAAGTCCTCCGGCGTGGCGGCCGTCGCGCCCTCCCGAATTGCGGCCTCCCGCATGGTCGCTTCTTGCGCTCGCGGCACGACCAGCGCGGCCCCGCCGAGCCCGGTGACGTCGATGCTCGCACGCGCTCCGCCGACCGATGCGACGACCCGCCCGGCAATGTCGACCGCCTGGGGTCCGTGCAGCGTGACCCACGCGAGCGCCGCCGTGTCGTCCACGAGCTCGGCGTCCTCCATGATCAGGAACGTCGAGAGATAGTCGTGGGCGCGGGCGAGCGCCGAGCCGACCAGGCCGAGCCGGACGGCGGCGACGTCCGCGACGATCAGCACGTCGGCCAGGATCTTCCCCTGGCGAGTCAGGAGGAGCCCCCAGCGGCCGTCTCCCGGCGACAGCGTCTCGACGTCGCAGGTGACGACGCCCTGGAGCCAGGTCAGGCGATCGGGACCGGTCACCGACAGGGTGCCGAGCGTGGAACTGGGCGCTAGGAGCGCGCCGGAACGGGCAGCTTGATCGGTCGACACGGGAGTCAGGATGGCGCCTAAAGGCGCGGAGTCAACGAAGGTCAGAGTGACACGCCGTCGTCGGCGGCGGGGTACACGATGCCTTCCTTGAGCATCACGTGGCGCTCCGTGCCGTCTTTTGCATGAAGGACGAGGTCGACGCCCACCTGTGCGTTGGCGTTCACGAGGCTCTGCGCCTCCCCCTCTTCCATCTTGTCGACCTTCTTGCCCTGGATCTCGACGATGTCCTCCCCGACCTTCATGCCGGCGCGGGCCGCGGGCGATTCGGGGAAGACGTGCGAGACGGCGGCGCCGTTCGCGCTGAGCTCGTAGTTGAAACCGAGACCCCAGAGGCCATGCGCCGGCTCGACACGCATCGTCAGGTGCGCGCCGCTGTCGCAATCGATGTCGTAGGGAATGGGCCCCGACTGCTCGTGGAAGTCGCGGAGCTTCTTGATGCAGATCGGATGGTTGTTCAGCGGGTTGCTGTCCCAGATCTCGACGCGGACCTCCGCGTCGCTCGGCACCCAGTAATTTGCTCGTTGCTGATCGGGCCACGTCGGGGCGAGCGTGTCCGACTGGATGGGCGTCTTGATGAGCTCGTGGTCGTTCACGATGAGCTTCGCGAACGGATCCGGCAGGCTGCCACCGAGCGAGTCCCACGCGCGGCCGTCGCGCGTGCGCGACGGGATCTCCGCCTTCGTGAAGTCGATGTAGAGCAGATCCTTCGGCGGAGGCGGCTCGACCTTGCGCCCCGCGGGGGTCGGCTTCAGCGGCGGCGCGATCTCTGGATACACGGCCGCACAGCCCATGACAGCGCCCGCGAGAAGCGGCAGGAGCAAGGTAGCCTTCATCGGCGCAGAGGCTATCCCATTTGCGTCGAGTCTCGCAGCAATCCGACGCCCCGGAGGTCAGCCTGCAGCGCCTTTCTGGCGTGCCGGGGCGGCTCTCTGGCGCAGCTCGGCCGTTTCCACGACGAGAGCCGGGGCTCCCTCCTCGAAGGCGAGCGCGACGAGCGCGGCGCCGAGCTCCCCGGCAGACATGGATGAGTAGCGGTCGCGCGCGCTCGCGCCGCCGAACCGACCCGCGACGCCGAGCAACGCGTCGGCGACGGCGGCAGCGACGCGCTCGGTGGGACGCGACTCGCTCCGGTCGGGCCCGGTGATGAACGACGGTCGTGCGATGACGTACGGCAGCCCGCTTGCGCGTAGTTCCGTCTCGGCCTTGTACCGCGCAGAAAGATACGCATTGCCGGATGGCCGGCCAGCCCCGAGCGCCGACAGATAGACGAAACGCGGACGCGAAGCACACGCAACCGAGGCACGTATCAACATCGCCGTGAGTCCGTAGTCGACGATATCGTAGGACTCACGCGGTGCGCCGGCGCGGCGCGCTGCGGCGGCGCGCGCACGCGTCGTCCCGAGCAGCGCGAACACGGCGTCGGGACGGTGATTGACGAGAGTCGCCGCGATCGCGCCTTCTTCCCATGGTGTGGTGTCCACGAGAGCTCCCTCCGACTCGAATTGTCTCACCAGCGCGTCGAGACTCCGCGACTCCGGGCGAACGTGTGCCACTACCTCCACACCACGCGCCACGAGCGCGCGAACGACCTCGCGACCGGTATAGCCGGTGGCACCCGCCACGAATGCTCTCGACATCGCTTATCTCCTAACAAAGGGGGGCCTTGGCCCCCCGCAGCTTCGCCTTCGGCGAACTGCTCCCCCCGCCGCCTTCGGCGTGCTCGCTTCGCGCGCGTAGTTCCGCATCTTTGATCCTCGGGGACGACGGTGGCGTCGATGCGGAACTACTAACCCACTCCCCAGTGCTTTTCGACCCAGCCGGCAATCGTGTCCCGTCGGATCGCGGACACGCTCCGCGACGCCGCGTGTTGCGGCGACGGGGGCGAAATGACGCCGCGACGCGTGCACATGACGCGATGGAAAGACGCCCTATTGGCGGCTCGCGGATTTCGGGGATGCGAGGTGCGCTTCGGCGCACTATCCTATAGAAGGTATATATGGCTCGAATGTTCGGCTTCATCGGCAATCGCGCCGATCTCGGCGCGCGCGTCCTGGCGCTTCACGCCGACGTCTTGAAGATGCCGGCGTCACCGCAAGGGCCGATGGGGTGGGGCGTCGGTTTCTATCAGGCCGGCGAGGTGCTCCTCCGTCGCAGGCCGATCGACGAGCGCGAGGCGATCGATCTCACGCCGGTGATCGAGGGCGTTCGCACCGACGTGCTCATCGGCCACGTGCGGCGGCCGACGGTCGGCGGGTTGCGCACCGAGAACACGCATCCGTTCCGCTACCGGCAATGGCTCTTCGCTCAGACAGGCACCATCGGCGGATTCGCGCAGCTGCGCGATCGTCTGCTCGAGTCGCAGCCGGAGTTCTTGCGCCGCAACGTGCGCGGCGACACGGACAGCGAGCTCTTCTTCTATCTGTTCCTCTCGTTCCTTCACGACGCGGGTCACCTCGCCGACGGTCAGGTCGCGCCCGAACATCTGCGCGCAGCCCTGCGCGCGTGCATCTCCCTCGTCGATCGACTCTCCGCAGAAGAGGGCTTTCCGAAGAACACTGGCGATCTCCTCGTCACGAACGGCGAGTTCATGGTCGGCCTGCACCGTGGTGAAGAGCAGATGGCCTACCGCGTGCTGAACGGTCGCCACGACGTCGAGGAGCTTCTCGGCGACGACGGCATGCAGCAAGCGCGCATCCCGAATGTCGACACGACGCATTTCTCCATCGTCGCGAGCGGGCTCGAGCGAGTTCCGCAAGGGTGGAGCACGGTGACGGATCGCGCCTTCGTGACGATGACGCGGGCGAACGACCCGGCCTTCGAGCCCATCTGATGAGGCGGCACGGCGAGGGCGTGCGCCTCGCTCTTCTTCCCTCGTTTGCGGTCGCGTTCGCGCTCGCTCCCGTCGCGGGATGTGCCGGGCACGCGAGCAAGGCGAGCTCATCGACGACGGCGGCGAGCCGCGCTCCTCTTGCCTCTGGTTCACCGAGGCCGGACGCGCCACCGCGACGCGGGCTCGGGGTCGCGGTCGATCCGGAGCTCGAGCTTCCCGCCGCGGTCGCCTCCGGGACGTCCGACAACGGGCTCGTCGTGCTCACCGCTCCCCTGGACGTGCGGCCTGCGCTGCGCGTCGTCGCGGACTTCTTCGAGGCGGCGAGCGCCGAGTCACCGGAGATGCTCGAGCGGCTCCTGGACCGTGCTGCCCGCACCCGAGCGAGCCCCAAGGCGCGCGCCGAGGCGGCGCTGCCGTCGTGGCGGCGAAGGTTCGATCGGCTCGACTACACGCCGCTCTCGACCGAGCTCGTCTATCGAGCCGGCGACGTGAAGGTGCACACCGCGAACGACGCTGCAACGGACGGCGCGGCCCGCTTGCTCCCCCTCGTACCGAAGAGCGACGAGATCCTCGTCCAGGTTTTTCCGGTCGGGCAGACGGCATCGAAGCTGTTCGGCGGCGAGCTCGACTTTCTGCTCAAGCCATCGTCGAACGGCTACAAGATTGCGGAGCTCGTCGAAGATTTTCGATTACCCTGAGCGCATGCAGCAACCGACGTCGAGTTGCTGGCAATGCGGGACACTGGTGTCGGGCGAGAGCGCTCGATGCTCCACCTGCGGCGCCGAACAGCTCGCAGCGACCGCCAACCGGCGCGGCAGAGCAACCCTCTCGAGCGATCCCGACAGCGACCACGGCCGCTCGTCGAACGTCGCGATGTGGGTCGCACTCTTCGTCGGCCTTGGCATCATTGCGGCCGGAGCCGTGCTGCTCAGGCCGCGCGGCTACACGCTATCGTCTGGCTCGCGACCGCCGCTCGCGACCGCCGCCAAGAAAGACGCGGTCGAAACACCGCCCGGCAACCTCGGCGCGCCGGATCTCAGGGCCGTCGATCCGCTCGAGGTGCTGGGCCGCGCGAAGATCCGCGCCCTCGCGTGGAGCAAGGACGCCGTCCTCGTCGCGATGCGGGCTCGCCCGGTGACGGACGGACGGGTGAACGTGCAAGCTGGCGGCACCGTCGAGTTCTGGTTCGGCAAGCCGACCGGCGAAGGCTTCGGTCCGGGCATGAAGGTACTCGGCAAGCGGCTCCACATCTCGCTCGAGAGCACCGGCACGACCACGGACGAGACCGCCGCCGGCGCTGGCCGTGCGGCGCTCGAACCCAATTGCCTCCTCGACGTCGCGTCGAAGGCCGCGGAAGCGGCTGGCCTGACGCCGCCTCTCGTCGCGATGTACGACGTCAACGAGCGCATCGCCGACAAGCCCGTGTGGCGTATGTCGACCGACGGTAACGAGAGCGCTCAGCGCCAGATCGACGGGATGTCGTGCGCAGTGCTCGTCCGCTGACGCGAGCTACTCCCCTGGCTCCAGATCCGTCGGAGAATTTTCGAGGCCCCTGACTACATGCCGGCGATGATCTTGAACGTCTCGCCCGTCGGAACGAGCTCGAGCCGGTTGTCGGCGACGCGCCGCCGCCACAGATCGCCGCTCGGGGACGGGATCTTGTAGCTCGCGGTGTACGTGTAATCGACCATCAGCGTCTTCTTCTTGCCGGGAAGGACGCGCCGGTAGTGCATCTCGTAGCGGATCGCGCGGGTCTGCTTGAACTCCCCCTCGAGGTATTCGCGCAGGCCGTCGTAATCCATGTCGTCGGACGAGTCGGCGTTGCCGCCGTCCTCGTAGTAACGCGGGTCGGCGAGCTTCAGCAGCATCGGGATGTTCCGGGCTTCGACCGCGTGGCGGTACTGCTCACAGAAATCGATGATGCGACGATTGTCCTCGGTGTCCTCGACGTCGGTGTTCGGGATGTAGTGGGTCGTGCAGCCCCCCAGGGAGACCGCGAACAGAGCGCACACCAACAGAGCTCGGAGGGACATCCCGAGTGCGAACGCCGGACGAGCTTGAGCCATTCCGCGGCGGACAGTGCCAGATTCCCGAGCCGCCCCACAAGCCTTCGCGGGCCGAGGGCCTCAGGAAACGCCCGGGAGCCCGAGAGCGGCGAGAAATGCAGGCCATCCGCGGCGGATCGTGGAATCCCAGCCCGGTCGGGCCCGGAGCTCGCGGGCGCGCAGGGTGGCGGCAAGGATCCGTCCGTCGTCCAGGACCGAGCGCGCGAGGATGATCGCCGCCGCCCCGTCCTCGGGAGCGGAGAGGCCCATCGCGGCCCAGACGTCCCGGACCACGTCCCCGACCTGCTCGGCGGCGATCACCAGCACGCTGTCCGCGTCCCCGGCAGCGACGAGGTCGAAGCCGACCATCAGCGCTTCGATATCCGCGTCGGGCCCCGCGCCCACCGAGAGCGACGGGCCGAGCAGCCCGAAGGCGATCGTGCAGTTTCCGGCGCACAGATTGGGTGACGTCGACGGGAACCGTCGCGGGTCCACGCCGCGCGGCCCGCGTTCCCGGAGCCGTGCGTCGTAGGCAGCGTCGATCTCGAGCGTCGCGGCGGCGGTGCCCACGACGACGCCCATCCGTTCGCGTGCGAGGGGCGGAGCGCGCCGGAGGGCGCTCGCCGCGGCGGCGACGGCAGCGGCAGAGAGCGGATCGAGCCGCGACACGGCCGCGCGCGGGAGCCGGGTCTCACTCGCCGCCGCGACCAGGTTCGCCGCTGTGCTGGGCTCGCCGGAAGCGACGACGGTGACGTGTCGGCGGTGGAGCGCGTGGCCGGCGCCGGGCTCGGTGGAGAGCACCAGCGCGGCGTTGGCGCCGCCGAATGCCGCGCTCAGCTTCAGGCAGGTGCGCGGCGTGCCGCTCTCGTTCTTCTCGAGGAGCGCGCCGCTGAAGGCCTCGTCCAGCTCGCCGTCGCCGGCGGCAGCGGGAAGCACGCCGCGCTTCATCGCGTCGAGCGTCGCAAGCGCCTCGAGCGCCGAGCTCGCGCCGAGCGTGTGTCCGACGATCGCCTTCATCGGATGCACGACGACCCGGCGCTCACCGAACAGCGTCGCGAGCGCCCGCGCCTCGGCCGCATCGTTCAGCGGCGTCGCCGTGGCGTGCGCGCTGACGAGATCGACCTCGGACGGCTCGACGTGTGCGTCGTCGAGCGCCGTCCTTGCGGCGCGCACCAGGCCCGCGCCGCCGGGATCGGGAGCAGTGACGTGCGTCGCGTCCGAGCTCATGCCGAAGCCGCGCACGTAGCCGATGGCGCTCTCGGTGCCGTCATACGGAACGAGCGCGACGAGCGCCGCGCCCTCCCCGAGGGCCATGCCGTCACGGAGCTTCCTGAACGGCGCGGGGGGCTGCCCCGTGGTCGCACCGAGGGACTCGAAGCCCGACGCCACGACGTCTCCGACCGCGTCGTAGCCGCCGGCGATCACGAGATCCACGCGACCGAGCCAGAGCCAGCGCGCGCCGAGCCCGATCGCCGCCCCCGACGACGCGCACGCCGCGAGCACCTGCGCCTCGGCGAGCGGCGATACTCCGAGCCGCCGGAGCGCACGTAGCGGCCCGAAGTACGGCGCGCCCGCCGCGAGCTCGGCCGGGATCGGCTCGCCTCTGCCGCGCGCCTCGAGCACCCGCCCGAGCGACACCATGCCGCCCGACGACGTCCCGACGACGATGCCGATCCGGCGATGTCGCCAGCTCGGCTGCCAGGCGTCGAGATCGGCAGCGAGCGACGACGTGACGCGTTCGAGCAGCGCCTCCGCCGGATCGACGCCGGCACCGAGATCGGCGAGTGACGGTGCCCGACCGACCCACGGCTTCGCGAACCCGCCGTCGCGGAGCGCCGCATCCTCGGCGATACGCGAGCGTGGCACGTCACCGACGTCGCCGACCGAGTACGCGGCTCTTCCGCTGCCGAGAGCCGACTCGGCCGCGGCTGCGACGATGGAGACGGACTTCACGACGCCCCCGTCAGGTGAAAGGCGTAGACCCTGGCTGCGGTTCGACCGAATACCAGCGCATCGTCCACCTCACCTGCGTGGAGCGCGGCGAGCGCGACGGCAAACCCGGTACCGAGCCCATCCGACGGGGCGGATCCATCGGAATGCGTGCGCGCGCCGGACCATCCCGACCGCGTCGCGAAGGCCGCCGTCTCCGGCGTCGCGCCCACGATGAGCGCGCGCTCGCCGGAGCGCGGCGGTGCGAATGCACGACTCGCCTCCGCGCCGGCAGGCCACTCCGTCCGCTCGACGACGAGCCCGAGGATCGCGCAACGTCGCTTCCGCGCGTCCGCCTCGCGCTCGAGGACGAAGAAGCGTGCAGCGTCCGTTCGGCCCTGCGCGACGGCGGCGCAAGCCGGGCCGAGCACGTCTCGAGAGAACGCGTCGTCGACCACGACGCCTCCCGCGATGACGGCCGGAGCGATGCTGCCGGAGAGTAGATCGCAGGCGACGAGCACCGATAGCTCGGCGCTCGCGTCGAGACCGCTCGTCGTCAGGACCGGCCCGGTGAGCCCGAGGTAGATCGACGCGTTCCCCGGCGGTGACGACGGGAGCAGATGCGGGAACTCCGCGGGCGGCGCTCGACGAATGCCCTTCTCGGCGATGATCCGCAGGAACGACGCCGTGCGCTCGACCGCGCCAAATGCGGCCCCGGCGACGAGCCCGACGCCCGCCGGCGAAAGCGCGGCCTCCTTCAGAGCCCGTTCAGCGGCCAGCGTCACCAGCGCCGTCTGCACGTCGAATCGCCGCGAGCGGGACGGCTCGAGGGCGCCGATGAGGTCCGGCGCGCCGCTCAGGGTCGCAACGCCGGTAATGGCAACCGAGGTGGACACTTCCGGCTCTCGCCGAGAAGGACCCCGACGCGTCGCGCTCGCTTCCTCGAACACCAGGACGGCGCCCGCGCCGCCGAATCCGAAGGCGCTCGACGCCGCGGCACGGAGCCGCGCCGCTCGCCCGACGCTCATCACGTGGTTCAGCGCGCAGGCGACGTCGGGCTCGACGAGGCCGCCGGTCGGAGGGACCCATTGCCGGTCGAGCGCGAGCACCGTGATCGCCGCCTCGATGGCGCCTGCGGCGCCGAGGGTGTGTCCGAGTTGCCCCTTCGACGAGGAGACGAGCAGCCGCTCCGTCTGCGCGCCGAACGCGGCGCGGATCCCGGCAGACTCCACGGCATCGTTCGACGTGCCGGTACCGTGAGCGTTGAGATAGTCGATATCGGCAGGCGTGAGGCCCGCGCGCGCGATCGCCTCCGAGAGCAGCCGTGCCGGCATCCGCGACGTCGGCTCCGGCTGGGTGATGTGATGCGCCTCGGCTCCCTCCGCCCAGCCGGAGAGCCACGCGAGGACGCGTGCGCCGCGGCGCGCCGCGCTCGCCTCCGGTTCGAGGACGAGAAAGGCCGCGCCCTCCCCGAGCGTCAAACCGCCGCGTTCTCGGTCGAATGGACGGCAGGCAACGATGTCCGTCGCGCCGAGCGCATTGAAGCCGGTCACCGTCAGGCGGCAGAGAGCGTCCGTCCCCCCGGCGAGCACCACGTCGACCTCGCCGCCTTGCAGCCAGAGAGCACCCTGGATGAGCGCACCTGCGCCGCTCGAGCACGCGCTCGACACCGTCGCCACGCGGCCCTCGGCGCCGAAGGCCCGCGCGAGACGCTCGGCGGTGTTGCTCATCGGATAAGAGATGAGGCGTCTCGCGGACTCTGCCGTCGGTCGTGCCGCGCCGTCGGCGAGCACGGGCTCCGCCTCGAGCATGCCGCCCGTCGTTGCGCCGACCACGACGCCGAGACGGCCCGGGGGAAGACCGCTCACCGATATCGCGTCGCGCGCAGCCGCGAGCGCGAGCGCGTCGCTGTGCGACAGCGGCCCGAGCCCTTCCCGCTCTTCCCAGTGCCGCGCGTCGAAACCGACGACCTCGGCGGCGACGCGGGTCCGTTGCCCCGCGGTGTCGAACAGACTCACCTCGGAGAAGCCGCGCTCGCCCCGGAGAAGCCGCCGGAAGGTGACGTCTGCACTCTGCCCGAGCGCGCTCGTGATTCCGACTCCGGTGACGGCGATGCGCCCCGTCGTCATCCGCTCGACCGGTTGGCAGCGACGTGCACCGCGAGGGCCGACACCGACGCGAAGATCTCCTTCGCGCGATCGTCCTCCGGGATCACGATGCCGAAGCGCTCCTCGATGGCGACGGCGAGCTGCAAGGCGTCGAGCGAGTCGAGCCCCAGGCCCTCGCCGAACAGAGCGGCGTCGTCGTCGATGCTCGCCGGCGTCTGATCACGGAGATCGAGCTCCTCGATGATGAGGCGCTTGAGCTCCAGCTTCAGGTCGTCGCTCGGCATTGCCCGTCCGCGAGAAAGCTCAGACGCCGCCCGCCTTGCGGCGGATCGCGTTCACGACGTCGCTGTCCTTCACGCCGTCTGCCTCGGCTCGGTAGCCGAGCACCAGGCGGTGACGGAGCGCGGAGAGCGCCATCACGGCGATGTCCTCGACGTCGGCGGCGGCTTCTCCCCGGGACGCGGCGCGCGCCTTTGCCGAGAGCACCAGCGCCTGACTGCCGCGGGGTCCTGCGCCGAAGCGCACGTAGCGCCGCACTTCTTCCGGCGCGTCGGCTGACGACGGTCGCGACAACCGCGAGAGCCGCACCGACAGCTCGATGGCTTCGTCGGTGATGGGGATCCGAGGAACGAGATCGGTGAAGGACCGCAGCTCGGCCGCGGTGAGCACCGGCTCGAGCTTCTTCTGCCGACCGGAGGTCGTGCGCCGCGCGATCTCGCGCTCCTCGAGCTCCGACGGGTAGTCGACGTGGATGTCGAGCAGGAAGCGATCGAGCTGCGCCTCGGGGAGTGGATACGTCCCTTCCTGCTCGATCGGGTTCTGCGTCGCGAAGACCTGGAACGGATCGGGAAGCGGATGCGTGCTCCCGCCGACCGTCACGCAGCGCTCCTGCATGGCCTGCAGCATCGCGGCCTGGGTCTTCGGCGGAGTCCGGTTGATCTCGTCGGCGAGGATCAGGTTGTGGAAGATGGGGCCCGGCAGGAAGCGGAGCTCGCGACGAATGCCGGCTCCGACCTCCACCTCGTTGAGCACGTCGGTTCCCGTGATATCCGCGGGGAGCAGATCGGGGGTGAATTGCACGCGCCCGAAGGTGAGCCCGAGTGAATCGGCAACGGACGCGACGATGAGCGTCTTGGCGAGGCCCGGCACGCCGACGAGGAGCGCGTGCCCGCGGGCCAGCAAGGTGACGAGCATCGCATCGACGACCTCGTCCTGGCCGATGACGACCTCTGCCACCTGAGCTTTCAACCGCGAGCAGGCGGCGGCGCAGCGATCGAGCAGTTCCGCAGGACGGAGCGGCGTTTCGAGGACGGGTGCGGTCACGGCGCGAGGATCCCGGCGAAGGCCCGGGTGCCGGACGAGCCTAGCACCGAGGGTGCCCCGGGTGGTCAAGGGCGCTCGCGAAGAATGGTTTTGCGCGCGCCCGGGCGACCGTATAAGGAGCGCTCGAACATGCGAGCCGACCCGCGTTCAGGCGACGAGGCGGGCCACACCGTGATCGAGCGTCCGCCGCCGGGCCTGGCACGTGGCCACTACCCTGCCCCGCCGTGGGCAGTCCTCGGGCTCGGATCGGCCCTGCTGTTCGGGACGCTCGTCTACTTCGCGTTGCGCATGCGCGGTCGGGTACGTCGATGACCGGGGCGACCCGCAAGATCGTCATCGCGCTCCTCCTGGGCGTGCTCCTTTACGGCGCGTACATCGCGTACACCGGCTTCAGCTCGATCGCCGAGAGCCTCGGCTCGTTTCACTGGAGCGCGTTCTTCTTCGCGGTCTGCCTCGCGACCCTGAACTACCTGCTCCGCTTCCTGCGCTGGGAGATCTACCTCGGGATCCTCGGGATAAAGATCCCGAAGGTCGACAGCCTGCTCGCGTTCCTGTCCGGCTTCGTCCTGACAGTGACGCCGGGCAAGGTCGGCGAGGTGTTCAAGAGTGCGATCCTCGCTCAGACCCACGGGATCCCCATCGCGCGCACCGCACCCATCGTCATCGCGGAGCGTCTCTCCGATCTCATCGGCGTCGTGCTCCTCATCGTGCTCGGGAGCACCGGGTTCGCGTCGGGGTTGCCGTGGGCCATCGCGGGCACCTGCGTGGTGCTCTTCGGGCTGGCGCTCATCGTGTGGGAGAAGCCGCTCGACCTCGCGCTGTCGTTCGTACAGAAGCACCAGAAATTCGGTCGCTTCGAACCGAAGCTCCGCGAAGCCGTCGTGAGCCTGCGCCTGCTCTGCCGGCCGAGCACGCTCGGGCCGCCGCTCGTGCTCTCGGTGCTCGCCTGGTCGAGCGAGGGGGTCGCGCTCTGGGTGCTCTTGAAAGGCTTCTCGGCGTCCGCGCCGCTCGTGCTCTCGGTCTTCTTCTACGAGACGGCGTCGCTCGCCGGCGCGCTGATCCCGGTGCCCGGCGGTCTCGGCATCGTCGAGACGATGCTCCGCGAGCAACTCGTCGTGCTCGGCGGCGTCGCGAAAGCGACCGCGACGTCGAGCATGATCCTCGTCCGCTTCGCGACGCTCTGGTGGGCGGTCCTGGTCGGGTTCATCGCGCTCGCGATTCTTCGACGCCGTCACGCCGTGCTGCGCGCCGTGCCCGTCGTTTAGCGCAACACCGCGCACGTATCGCGGCGCAGCGGTTTTTACGTGCCGCGGCGGTCGTGCAGGCCGGGCCAGGGGGCGCGCAGTTGCTCGAGGGCGAGCTGCATGTCGGCAGGGAGCGGCGATTCGAAGCGCACCCGCTCCCCGCTCACCGGATGCGTGAATCCGAGCACCGCGGCGTGGAGCGCCTGCCGCCCGAGCTCCGTCGCGACGGCGGCGAGCCGCGGATCGGAAGGGAGCTTTCCGTAGACCTTGTCGGAAAGAATCGGCGTCCCCTTCTGCTCCGACAGGTGCACGCGGATCTGATGCGTGCGGCCCGTCTCGAGCCGGCACGAGAGCAGCGCGGCGCGGCCTCCCGCGAGTACCTCGTCCAGCGCGACGTGAGTGACGGCATGCCGGCCGCGGTCCGTCTTGCTCGTGAATTTTCTCCGCGCCGACGGATGCCGGGCGTGGAGTGACTCGATGCGACCCGGCGCCGGAATGCCGACGGTGATCGCGCGGTAGACGCGCTCGACGGAATGCTCGGCGAGCTGCGTCTTCAGCCCTTCGCGCGCCCGATCGCTCTTCGCCACGACGAGCACGCCGCTCGTGTTCTTGTCGATGCGATGCACGATGCCGGGCCGGAGATGCCCCATCGGATCGCGTTCGTCGAAGACGCCGCGCTCGAACCCGCCGCGCGCGAGGAGACCCGCGACGAGCGTACGGTCCCAATTTCCGCGACCGGGGTGCACGACGATCCCCGACGGCTTGTCGACGACGAGGAGCTCCGCATCCTCGTAGAGGACGTCGAAGGGGACGCTCGCGTCGGGCACGACGTCGGTGGGCGGCGGCGCGCCGGGCTCCACCTCGATGACGTCGCCTGCACGCACCTCGTCCTTCGGACGACAGACCACGCCGCCGACGAGGACACGGCCCTCCTCGATCCAGCGCTGCACGGTGGCGCGCGACATCTCGAGCAGCGGCGGCAGGACCTTGTCGATCCGGGAGCGTCGCTGCCCTTCTGCCACCACGAATCGAACGGGCGCAGCCACGCGACCCGGCATTTCCGGCACTTGGATCGGAGCGCCTACCAGAGCTTGCTCTTGATGTGCGCTTTCGACCTGATGAGGATGTCGACGAGCGCCCGATCGTAGAAGTTTCGCTGATAGAGCTGCGGCGCGACGCGGCTCTTGTAGAGCGCACGGCCTTCTTCGATCTCCTCGGTCAGCTCCTGGAACAGGTTGTCGTGCTCGATGCCTCGAACGATCTTCTCTTCGTTGTAGAGCGACAGATCACTCGCGATGGCCCTCGCCAGGCGGCGTGCCGCCTCCTCCGTCTCGATCAATGGCATGCGACTACGGCTCCTTCGAGTCAGTATCCCCCGTCTCTTCTTCCGCTGTCAAAGCAGTTCCCGCGAGCGCGACGAGCGCCGGGAAGCAAACGAGCGAGTAGCGGCCCGCGCCGAAGAACGCCGCATGCGTAAGTGCGGTCGCGAAGACGGTGCTCGCGGCGAGCGCCGCGGCGGGGTGGTTCGTCAGCTTTCGACCGAGCATCACCGCGCTGACGACGACGCCCATGTGGGCAATCCACGCCGATCGCACCACGAGCCAGGCCGCTGACGCTCCCGACACCGTCCGGCGAGCCTTTCCCCGCGGGCCCGGAATACGCGCCAGCGCGAAGAGGCTCGCGAGCACGATGAGCCGCTGAAAGAGCGTCTCGACCACGCCGAGTAGGGTCTTCGCGCGCTCGTCGAAGGCCGCCGGGTTCGATGAGTGGAGATAGAAGCCGGCCGCGCCCGCGTAGTCGAACGTGTCACCGAGCTTCTTCGGAATCAGCGCCAGCCAGCGCAACGGCTCCTCGGCGATGTCTCTCTTGCCGGCCGCAAGAAAGCAGGCGTCCTTGGCCGCCTCGTCCCAGACCGTTCGACATTCGGCGGGCACCCCGAGCTTCTCGATGGGGACGAACGAGCCGGTCGCGCCCGGCGCGGCCCCAATGAACAGATTCCACCCGGCGTTGACGCTCACGAGGGCGCAGGAGTGCATGCGCTCACAGTTGCGAAGCGTCCACGGCAGGCACACCGAGACTGCGCCGGCGGTGACGGCGACGGCCACGACGGCACGCCACCGCGGCGCGTCCGCGCCTGCGGCGAGAAAGCCGTAGAGCGGCGCGAGCAGGAGCGACTGAGGACGAACCAGTGTCGCGGCTCCCAGGGTGAGCGCGAGCGCGACGAGATACGGCCAGCGGGTCCGTCCGCCGTCGCGAGCACCGACCACGAACCACGCCGCAACGGCGAGAAGAGACGCGGTCACCCCCTCCGTCATGAGGGCGGGCGTGTAGAGTACGAGGCCCGGGTGCAAGGCGAAGGCGAGCGCTGCCGTCGCGGCACCGGCGCGCGACGCTGCCGTCGCTGCGACGCGATGGACGGCGAAGGCGGCCACCGCACCGAGCAGTGCGTTCGCGATCATCGCGGCGACCGGTTGCTCCCCGAACACCGCGTACAACCCGGCGACCAGACCGGGATAGCCGACCGGATAGTGCGCCGCGTACGTCACTGTGCCGTCGGGCCAGAGCCAGGTGTACCCGAGGCCGCGCGCGATCCGTCGAGCCACGATCTCGTAGAAGCGACCGTCCTCGGCGGGCGGAAAACGCCCGCTCGCCCACAGCACCGTGACGAGCCGCACGGAGAGTGCCAGCGCCGCCGCCGTCACGCCGTCGAACGCGGGCGGCCGGACCGCGCGCGCCCGGACGTCGTTCGCGCTCATCGCGCGGCTCGTGGAAATCCGGGTAAGAGACCGAGCTCGACGAGATCGCCCACGACCTCGCACGCGGGGAGACCGACGACGTTCGAGAACGAGCCATCGATCTTCTCGACGAGGAACGCGCCGATCCCCTGCGCGGCGTAAGCGCCGGCCTTGTCGAGCCCCTCGTGCGTCGCGGCGTACCGCGCGACGAGCTCCGGCCTCGCGGCGCGCATCGTGACCCGCGTGTCCACGGTGCGCTCGATGAGCCTACCGCCCGCGATTCCGCCCACCTGGATGGCGTAGCGAGTGCGGACGACGTGCGCTCTGCCGACGATCCGCGACAGGAGCACGACTGCGTCGGCCTCGTCGCGCGGCTTGCCGAGGATGTCTCCGTCGACCACGACGATGGTGTCCGCGACGACGATCGCCGGCGCATCGCCCGGTGTCGCGAGCTTCGCGGCGGCCGCGGCGAGCTTGTCGCGCACGACGCGCAACAAGTACGCGTCGGTGTCCTCGGCGCCATGAGGCGTCTCGTCCACGCTGCCGACGACCACGACGATGGGCACGCCGAGGCCCGTGAGAATCTCACGCCGCCGCGGCGAACCGGAGCCGAGAACCAGGGGATGCGCTTCCGAGATGACCATGTGCGTCGTGAGCCGGCACGCGACCGGGGCCGGAGGATTGGCCCGGACAAGTCGCGCCGGCAAGCCTCCGTTGACACACCCGGGGATGGGCGACGCCGCGCAGCTCGATAGAGCTCTATCCGGGCTACCGAGAGTCGCTCTAAGGTCCTCGTTGCCCGGACCTCGCATGAACGGAACGTCGACCAGAACGTGCGCGGCAATGCTGGCAAGCCTTGCCCTGCTCGCCGGCGTCCGCGACGCGCAAGCGGCAGGGTGTTCACCGAGCACGCTGCAGTCGACGTGCTTCGACGCCGACACGCTCGCGACGCCCTTCGCGCCGAGCGACTTCTTCATGCTCTCGAGGCCGCGAGCGATGGCGGCGAACTCATGGTCGCTCGGGCTCGATCTGACGGCGCTCCATCGCCCGGTCACGTTGCGCGTCCCCTCCCCCGATCCACGCGGGCGCGAGCTCGACGTGGTCGGCGAGCTCTTCGACGGAACGCTCGCCGTCGCGGGCTCGCCGCTCCGTCATCTGGAGCTCGGCGCGGCTCTTCCGTTCTCGCTCTATCGCACCGGCACCGGCCTCACCGGCGTCACGTCGCAGACGGGCCCCGGCCTGCCCCGCTCCGCGTTTCGCGATCTCAGGTTCGGCGCCGGCTACGACATCTTTCAGGCCCTTCTCGACGGAGGGAGCACCGTGGTGAACGGGCTCGTCCGTCTCGACTTCTCCTTGCCGACCGGGCAATCGGGCTCGTTCGCCGGCGAGCGTTCCGTCGTCACCGAGCCCGCCCTGGACGTCGGACTCACGAGCGGCAGATTCTTCGCCTCGGTGGAGGAGCGGGTTCGCCTGCGCGAGCCGGTCACGTTCGGCAGCGAGCTCCTCGGCACTCAATGGCTGTCGGCGCTCGGCGTCGGCGTCGACGTGCTCGACCACGAGCGTCTGCGCGTCGGCGTCGAAGCCGACGTCGCGCCGTACCTCGCGTCGCGGGGCCGCACGTTCCCCGACGGCACGCGCGTCGAGGCCGCGACGCTCGTGCCCGCCGAATGGATGCTCTCCGTGCGCACGCGGCTCGATCACTACGTGCTCGGACTCGGAGGCGGCACCGGGATCCCGCTCTCGAGCGAGACCCGCGTCGATGCTACCGGCGCGAAGACGAGCGATTCGTTCGCGTCCGTGACGACGCCCTCCTACCGCTTCGCACTCACCGTCCGCTACGTGCTGCCGACCAGCTCGCCTTCAGACGCCACGCCGTGAGCACTCGCCGCGGTGGGCGCACCCCTCAGAAGATGCGCTCCTCGATGTAAATCTGGTCGCCGGCCTGGAGCATGATGTCGGTCGAGCGCCCCTCCATGATCGAATCGACGCTGATGACGACCGTCTTCAGCCCGGTCTTCGTCTTCCGGGTCAGGTTCACGTGGTCCTTCTTCGCGATCGCGCTGAAGCCGCCCGCCATCGAGATCGCTCGCACTAGGGTGAGGCCGGGGAAGAAGGGGTAGCTCCCCACGCGAGCGATCTGCCCGAGGATCAGGATGTGCTTGCTCGAGTACTCGCGAACGCGGATGAGCACGCTCGGATCGCTGAGGATCTTCTCCTCGATCATCCGCTTGCGGATCAGATCGGAGATCTCCTGCGGCTCCAGCCCTTCCACGTGCACGCGGTGCACGTACGGGAGGTTCACGAAGCCGTCGGGCGCGATCTGATACTCGGTCGGTAGATCTCGCTCACCGATGATCTGCATCGTGAAGACGTCACCCGCGCCGACGCTCGTGCTCTCGCTCGGGGGCGGCAGATGCACCCGCGAGTTGTCGATCCTCGGACCGCAGTTAGCAGCCGAAAGAGCGATGACGAGAGCGAACGGGAGAAGGCGCCGGTGGATTCGTCGCACGATCGATTACAGGAACCAGCGCACGCCCAGGTAGACCTGGTAGCGCTTGAAATAGAGATCGTCGCCGCCGCCGTCCCCCGGCCCGGGCGCCAGAGCGTACACGCGGTGCTCGAGCTCGGCGTCGTAGCGGAACGTTGCGTTGATACCGACGGTAGCCGCGACGCGGTACTCGAGGAACGCGACGGCATCGACGCGGTTCTCTTCTTCCCCGTTCGCTTGCGGAAGCGCGGTGGTGGAGCCTGCGGGCGCCGCGAAGAACGTGGGCGGGCGCGTGATGTGACTCAGACCACCGGTGAGCGAGAGCACGAACCGCTCGCCGAAGAAGTAGGCGATGCTCGCGTAGCCACGATCACGCTGATAGAACGTGCCGAGGTAGCTGGACGCGAAGTTCCGCGTGTAGCCGAGCGCCACCGACGAGAGCCCCGCCGGCTGAACGCCGCCCACCGGAAGGCTGTTCTGCGGGCTCGGATACCACGTGATCTGCGCCTGGCCGATGGCGCTGTCGTAATTCTGAGTCGGCCCGGACTTGGGCGTGTAAAAGGTCCCTGCCCAGCCGATCATCCCGAGGAGACCGAAGTAGTTCGAGATGAGGCCGTTCAGGCCGATCTCGCTGTCGATCGTCTCGCCGTCGCCGAGCGTGGCCGGCGAGTTCGAGTCGGTGTAGCGGAGCCAGCTCACGTTGCCGCGATAGAGCAGCGCGGTGCGGGGAAGGAACTTCCACGAGCCGGCGAGCTGGAGGGTGTGCTTGATGTTGTCGAGGATCGTGAAGTCGTGGCTCTCGAAGATCGTCGCGTTCGCCTGATAGCCGAGGCGATAACTGAAGAGCCCGCCGCCCGGACGGAAGCTGATGCCTGCGCCGCCGCGGATGTTATCGCGCTTGAACGCGTTCGCGGTGTCGGGGTCGTTGGACGCCTCGATCACGCGATTGTAGTCGGCCGAGATGTCGCCCCCCCAGGTCCGACCCGGGAAGATGTTCAACATGAACCCGGCGGTCGCCGCGACGTCGTCCTGATTCGAAAGCTTGCTCGAGCTACCGTCGCCGGCGGGGAACAGCGCGCTGTAGCTCGCTGAGATGTGGGCGTTCAGCGTGAGCGGAGGGAGCGCGCCGCCACCCTCCGCGCCCGCGCGGGCGCCTCGGGACTGAAGAGACAGGGACGGCGTGATGCGCAGACGGAACGCGTCCAGCACCGGCTCGTCGACTGTCACCGTCCGGGGCGCGACACCGTCCGCGGGAAGCGCTGGGACCTTGGCGTTGACGCCGGCCGCCTGAAAGTAGTTGGAGTCGTAGCCACCCTCGGCGGCGATGCCGGGATGTAGCTCGAAGTTGCCGGTCTTGACGCCCTGTCCTTCGACGAGGCGCGCATCGGACAAGAACGCCTGCGCGTATGTAGTGGGGGCGTGGCTGGCGTAGGCGAGTGCCATGGCCGCAATGAGGAAGCGGGGCTTCATCGTGACTGATCCTTCCAGTGCTCTTTTAAGCTTTTATGGCGATCCGCTGTTTACAGCGGAGGGCTCGCGAGCACTGGAGGCTCACTGATGATCTCAGGATCGTTTCCGAGCTGGTCCGTGTTGTTGTCCGGAATGTTCGGATCGATCGTCAATGACACCTGTGATTCGCCGATGAACCCGGCTTCTTCACCGATGCACTGATTCGCTTCTTTCACGAGCTGATCGACGCGGTCCTTGAGAACCTGCAGGATCATGAACTCGTGGCGAGCGCGATCCTTATCGTGCCCCGAGACTGCGGCAGAGAGCGTCGTCGCGCGGTCCTTGCCGGAGCGCGACGCGACATCGATCTGGTTGAGCTTGTCGTTCAGACAGAGCGTCTTCACGACGTCGCGTGCGGCGCGCGCTTGCTCGAGCGCGGAGCGGACCGTCGTCACGCTCTGATCCATGCGAGAGATGTATCCGTGAGCGAGCGTCATCTGCTGCTCGGGCGGAAGGTCCACTTCACGAGGTGCCTCTATGGCGGCGGTGGGCGCGCCGAAGAGGCTGGCAGTCGGACTGAGCACGCTCCCCGTACGCGCCGCGGCAACGCTAAAGACGCCTAGCGTCATAGCGCCGGCGACGAGCAGCCCAGTCATCTTGATCAAGCGCATCGGCAGAAGCCTCCCTCGGCAAAGTCGCGACGAAGTCGACCGGAGTATAGGAGAGCCTGATCTTTCGTGTCAACGCGACCAACGCGACGAAAAGCCTTTAGGTTTCTCGGCTCTACGGCAAGCGTCGGGTAGCTGCGCATCGACGGGTCCGATGCGGGGCACCACGCCGAAATTCACGGGGAAGCGACACCCCGGGTAGCCGGTTGCCGCAGCGCCTCCTTGGGGGCGCTGGCCCCGGCCGGCGGTCGCGCACCGCGGCATCACGCCGCGGCCCGTCACTGCTTGACGAAGGTGACCGGGACCTGGATGACGGCGAGGCCGCCCTGGGGGGGATCGAACTGAGCGGCCTGTGCGCGAGCCTTCACGCAACTCACCACTGAGTCAGGCAAATTTCCGCTCGGCGCGGCGGTCACACCCTGCACTTCGCCGCCGGGGCCGACGCGGATCGACAGCGAAATGCGCCCCTCGACGTCCGGGTTCTGTGCGAGGGCGCGGTTATAGCAATTGCGGAAACCGGCGCGCATGCCGGCCACGACGCGAGCAGCGTTACTCACCGTGCCGCCGCTGACGGCTGCGGAACCAGTGGATGCGTTGCCCTTCGGCCCATGCACTTCCTGGACGGCACCGGTGCCGTTGCCGCCACCGGGTCCGGTCGAACCGATCGTACCGAGGCCGCCACCGGCGGAGCCGGGACGAATTGCCCCGCCACCACCACCGAGGCTGAGACCGCCGACACCGACGCCTGCGCTGCTCGCGGCCGCCTTGTCGAGTGCGCCGGTCGGAACCTCGCCCGTCTTGAGGACGCCCTCGGTCGCCGGACCCGCGCCGGAGAGTGCGCCGAGCGTCGCCATCTCCATCTGATCGAGCTGATTGCTCAGCGCTGCGGCCTGAGCGTTGCTCATCGCGCCGGCCTTGCCGGGAGCGCCGCCCGCTTTCTGCGCAGACTTGGGCGCCTCGGCCGGCTTCGAGTCGGCGGGCGCAGTGTCATCGGGCTTGTCCGTCGGCTCCTCGATGGGCGGCGGCGGAGGCAGGCTCCTGACGGAGTCGAGGAGGCTGCTGATGTTCACGTCGTAGTCGACGATGGGATCGAGCCACTCCGAGTAGATGGAGCCAATCGCGGAAAAGTGCAGGAGAAACGAGAACGCGGCGATCATCGTCGTCGCCCAGTCGATGGACGTCGCACCGCGGGTGACGGAAACGGGAAGCTGCGGCTTCGGCTGGATGGGCGGCGGCGCGACGAACTGGAAGAGGAACGTCGTGTCGTCGACGACGACCTTGCCGCGCGAGTCTTCCGTCAGACGGATCTGATAGGCGCCCGCCTGCGTGCGACGCGCCTGCCCCTTCAACACCGAGAGATCGGAGATGCCGGTCGGAAGCGCGACGCGACCCGTCATGCCTTCGAGGAAGTTCAGGCAGTAGTCGTTACCGACCAGCTCGAAGAGCCGGAAGCTCGTCGGCAGATTGCCGGCGGTGACCACGAACATGTTCTTCTCGTTCGGGCCGACGGTGACGTGGGTGCGCTGCTTGATGATGCGCTCCTCGATGACACGTCCCGACTGGACCAGACCGATACGAAGCACCTTCGGGCCGGTGGCTGCGACCGCCCGCATGACGGCGGTCATCTGCCCGGGGCGTCCACCCGGTGCGGCCGAAGGAGTTTGCTGAGTCATCGACGAACCTCCAGAAGAACCGATCGAGCTTGGGTGACTCGGATCACCCCGGCCGCATGAGACCACTCTCACGCTGCCGGCCAGGTTAACCCAGGAAAGTCCCCCTGGTAAACGCACAAGCCGAGGAATTTTGAACGGGTAGGCGACACGTCATCCATCGAAAGCATCGAAAGCATCGAAAGTCGCGATTTGCACCAGGGCGACCCGACGCTAGGACCCGCGGCGGCGCCTCCGCCTTTGGTCGGCCTCGCGAGCAACGCCGCTTCCCTCTCCCGCGGTTCCCACCGCTGCCCTGCTAACCGACGGGCGTCCGGGGTTTTCCCTCCCCAGCCCGATCCGCGTCGCAGCTGCGCCCGCGATTCGATCCCATTCGGCTCGGAGCTCCGTCGCGCGCCGGGCCGTATTCCGTCCTAGCTCGAAACACACTGCCGCCGCCGCCACGCCGATGACGGCCGCGGGCAGAGCGACGGTGATGCCGCCGAGATCCCGGACGAGCTCGAGGACCGCGCCGAGCCCTGCAGACAGAAGAGCGATCCGCACGGCCGCGCCGGGAATTGCCTTCCCTTCGGAGAGAGCGCGGTCGAGATCGCCCAGGGCTTCGTCGAGCGCTGCCGCGGCGACGTTCGACGTGGCGACGCTCTTCTCGTTCAAGGCGTCGAGGAGCGCTGGCGCGGCCTCGGCGAACGCATGCTGAACCGCGCTCGCGAACTCCGTGTCGTCACCGACGCGAAGCTTCTTCTCGACCGACGCTACATCGGAGAGCGCGTGCCGGCGGAGACGGACGGCGGCGCGCGCCGTCAAGGCGATCGCGAGAGCAGCCGCGGCGCTGGCGAGACCAACGCCGAGCACGTCTCAGAACGGATCGCGCGAGATGGCCTTCTCGATGCGCTCGAGGAACGGCTGCCGAAGCTCTGCGAGCGTCAACTTGGGCTGGATGCGGCTCACGTCGACCGCGGCGATCGGCTTCTGCACGCGACCGACGATCGTGACCTCACTGATGGTGACGACACGGCCCTTGGCCTGAGCAGAGGCGGTACCGGCTCCGAAGAGGAGCGCCGCACCGA
Organism: Polyangiaceae bacterium; assembly: GCA_036272055.1. GTDB lineage: Bacteria > Myxococcota_A > Polyangia > Polyangiales > Polyangiaceae > DASZVB01. The sequence continues at coordinate 265,295 of DATAZL010000053.1, forward strand.
TTGCAAAAACTGAAATGTGCTGAATCATGTCGTCCTCACTTACCGGGGAACGAGGCCTTCGAACCTGCGCTACCAGCGGGTGCCGGTGCGGCGCTGCTCGCGGGTGCGGCGCTCCCGCCGGAGAGCGGCGGCGTCGTCGCCCCGGTGGAAGGAGCCTTGGTTCCGCCTGCGCCGGCAGCGGGCATTGCACCGGCAGCGGGCATCGCGCCCGTCGCCGGCATCGCACCGGCAGCCGGCATCGCGCCGCTCGCGGGCGCGCCTGCTGCGGGCTTCGCACCGGTGGTCGCCGGCGCCGCAGCGCCAGCCGCGGGCTGCGCGTCGGGCGGAGGTGCGGCCGCCTCGGCCTGGATGATGGCCTTCTTGTTCTTCGCGCGGTTCAGGAGCTCGTCGGTGTCGTCGCCGGCGCCGGCCTTGGTGCGCGGGCGCATCGACTTGAAGAGCTCGAGCTCCGAAATCGCCTTGTCGATCGAGCTCGTCGGCGTGGTGCCGGGAACGCCGGTCGAGAAGAGATAGAGGAGACCGAGGTTGTAGTGAGCCTCGGCGATGCTCGAGTCCTTGCTGAGTACCCATTGCAGGTGCTTCAGCGCGTCGGCGGGACGACCCTGGAGGCGGTATCCGTCGCCGAGATTCAGGTGCACGAGCGGGTTCGACGCGTCGTAGTTCAGCGCGCCTTCGAGGATCGGCACCGCCTCCGTCGCGTTGCCGGCTTCGAGCATGTACTTCGCGAGGTTCAGGCGTGCCTCGACGAGGTCGGGACGGAGCTCGATGGCTCGCTTGAAGTCCGCGAACGCGTCGCGCCGTCGTCCCTGCTCCTTGTAAATGAGGCCGCGGAGGAGCAGCGCCTCGGCGTTGTCCTTGTCCCGCGGGGGGTTCTCGGGGCCGTAACCGTCGAGGATCGCGGTCAGCGTATAGAGCGCGAGATCGAGCCGGCGATTTCTGTAGTGATCGCGCGCGAGCGTCACCATCGCGGGACGGTAATCGGGGTTCTTCTTCAGCGCTTCCTGGGCGAGCTGCTGCGCGGCGGTGGAGTCCTTCTCGATGGACTTCACCTCCGCCATGGCGGCGAGCACCGCGGCGCTGGTGGGGAGGATCGCGCGCTGGCGATTGAGAAAGTCTTCCGCCTCGCTCGAGTCCCCGGTGTGCGCGAGGAGAAGCGCGTACGCGCTGATCGCCGGCTCGTAGTCCTTCACGATGCCGTACGACGCGCGATACGCCGCGAGCGCCGCGGATTTCGACCCGAGGCGCTCCTGGACGACGCCGAGCGAGAGCTGTGCCTGGTAGGCGTTCGGATCGGCGTCCGCTGCGCGTGAAAACTGCGTCTTCGCGCCCTGCAGATCGCCGTTCTGGAACGCGGAAAGGCCGGCCTGGTACGACTGCGCCGCGGCCGAGTTCATCGCCGGGCGGTTCGACTGCGCGGGCGCGTTGGCGTTCGGTGTGTCGCCGACCGCGTACTGCGCGCCGGCCTGGTTCGTCGCGACCGCGGGCGGCGCGGCGGCACCGGTTGCCGGCGCGTTCTGCGGGGTGGCGGCGGGCGTCTGCGCTCCGGCGCCCCCACCGCACGCGGTCGTCAACACCAGGGCGAGGCAGCCCGCGCCGAACCCGAGCGCGTCGCGCTTCGACATGCTTCTCTCTCTCATCACGGGAGCACCGGTAGCGGAGCCGTGGTCCCGTTGTCGGGCGGCGCCGTATCGAGGCCGGGGCGGATCCGGAGGAACATTCCCGGCGTGTAGTTCAGATCCTTCACGCCCGCTGCGTACTGCGGAAGCTTCGCCTCGCCGATGACGTCGGTGAAGAAGGCGAGTCGCTGGATGGCGTGGACGATCGCTGGGTTCGACACGTTGTACCGGCGAGCGAGCATGACCGAGTTGCCGTAGCGATCGATCATGATCTTGTCGGCGCTGTTGAGCTCTTGCTCACGCTTGTCGCGCCAGGCGTTGGTCACGTTCGTACGCGCGGCGTCCGCCTTCTCTTGAAGGTCGGGGTTGTCGCTGTTCTCCGCCTGATGGAGGAGCTGTTCGGTCTTCTTGTCGAACATGATCAGCGCCGGAGGCCGCGTCTCGTAGAGACCGGTCCGGAGCGAATCGTACAGCGACCCCTGACGCGCGATGGCTGCCGCGGCCCACTCGGGCGCCGCGTAGTCGTCCACCACGTGCTGGAGCTTGTCGTACCACTTCTTCGCGTCGACGGCGTCGCCCTGGTAGTTCTTGATGACCTCTACCGCGGTGCCCTTGTAGTGGTGATGCCCGCTGTCGTAGTCGAACGACGAATGCACGTCCTGGTCGATCAGGGTGAACGCGCCCTCGGCGGCCATCGCCGCCTCGGCTGAGCCGACGGCGCTGTTCGAGCCGTCCTTCGCCTTCGGCGCGACCGCCTTGTACTTGTCGAAGGCGCGCATCGTGTTCTGCCACGCCTCGTTGACGGTGCCGGACTTCGATGCGCGCTGCGACTTGGCGACGTTGTATGCCGCCTGGACGACGTATTGCGCGGCTGCGTCGTTGTTCTTGTTCTGGTCGTAGTAGAGCTTCATCGACGCCTCGGCGCGCTTTCGCGCCGCTTCGTTCGAGCCGCTGTCGGGCGAGAACTCGTCCCACTTCTTCATGTCGGCGCTGGCGACGATGAAGTCCGCCTCCGCCTTCTCTTTCGGAGAAGCGCCGAGGGCGAGGAAGCGCTCGCGCGCCCGGGTCATGCCGCCGGTGTCCCCGAGGCTCGCGTAGAGACTCAGAGACTGCCGCGCCGCTGCCCGCTGCTGATCTTGCGGGAAGTGCGTGTTGCGGCTGATGGTGTCGAACGTCTCGGCCGCCTTCGGATAGTCGAAGAACAGCACGCGAGCGTTCGCGAGGGCGTCGTACGCCATCTTGAGGAACTTGACGCGGTCCTCGTACTTCTTCGGGTCGGCAGCGACGGGCGGTTGCGCCTTCGTGTCACCGTGCTGGAGCGCGTCGAGCTTGTTCTCGTTCCCGTACTGGGCGATGAAAAGCTCGTACATGGCGATCGCCTTGTCGTACTCGCCGACCTGCTTGTAAGCGTAGGCGCCGTTCATCGCCGCCTCGGGCGCCTCGTCGCGGCCGGGAGCGGCGTCGAGAGCGACCTTGTACGCGGCAGCCGCCTGGCGCCACTTCTTCTGGCGCTCGGGGCCGTCCGCCATGGCCTCGGCTTGCTTGTAGAGGGTCTGCGCGTCGAGGTAGGCGACGCCCTGGATGACCGGCTTTCGAAGGGCCTCTTCAGCCGCCTTCGAGTCCTCGTTGTACGCGCAGCTCTTGGCCTCGGCGAGCTTCCGGCTCTGGGCCGCGTTGCCCTCGAAGTTGCTCATGCTGATGAGCTTCTCCCAGGCCTTGTAACCCCACTCGTTCTGACCACAGTACTGGTCGTAGAGCGGCTGGTAGCGCGCGCGCGCCTCGGGGAAGTGGCCGTAGACGAAGTAATAGTCCGCGGCCTGGAAGGCGTAGAGGAGCCCGTTCTTCTCCGGATCGCGGTCGACGGAGATGCGCGCGTTGTAGTCGTCGCGCGCCTTGATCGCGTCGATGACCTCGGGCGGCACGGGATCGATGACGATCTTGCGGTTCTCGCCGTCGCCGGTGAACCGGACCTCGTCCCGCTTCTCGATGCCGGCGGCTCCGCCGGATGCCTGGAACTGCCGGTACTTGTCCTCGAGCACCTTCTCGGAGATGGAGACGAGGTAGTAAGCGGCGGGCTGGAGGTACTTGTCGTCCTCGTTCGAGTCGCGAACGTCGATGGCCGCGTCTTTCGCGCGCTGGATCTCTTGCGGCGTCGGCGTGCGCCCGAGGGCGATCTGGAGAACGACCACCCAGTAGCGCGCGTCCGCGAGCCAGAACCGGCTCTCGTACGAGTCGAGGGCAGTCGGGTCCTGCTCGATGTACGCGCCCCAGCCCGTCTCCGCGAGACGGTACTCGGCCACGGCCTTCTCGATGAGCGCCCGCTGCTCGCCTTCGTCGGTGAGCTCCTTCGCGCGCTGGAAGTACGTCCTCGCGAAGTTCGTGTGATCGGCGGCGGCGCGCTGGAGGCCGTTCTTGACGAGCTCTTCCGCGGCGGCGAGCGCCTCGGGGTCGTCGCGATTCGCGTCCGTCCACGGGGTGGTGCCCACGTAGGCAGCGAGCTTGGTGCGTGCTTCGAGCGCCTTGCCCGCGTACTCGGCCTTCACCGAGGAGCCATCGGGAGCGAGTCGCGCGAGCTGGTCGTACAGCTCGGCGATCTTGTTCTGCATCTTGGGCGCATCCCGGTCCATCGGGAACTTCTTCAGCGTGAGCTCGAGGACCGCGATCGCGTTTCGGTTCTGCGTGATCTCGATGAACTCTTGCGCGAGCGCCTTGTAGATCTCGACCGTCCACTTCCTGTCCTGGGGGATCAGGGCCGGATCTTGGACGCGATCGATCGCGATGCGCATCTTGTCCTCGGCGAGGACGGGGTTCGTCTCGACGTCGAGGACGTCGTTACGCGGAATGTTCGGCAGCTCCGCCGACGGACCGTCGAAGTCCACGTAGGTGAGCGAGCCGGCGATGTACGTGTACGCCTCTTGACGGAAGTCGGCGCCGGGATCACCCGTCTTCGCCTCTTGATCGTCGGCGTAGTGCAGGAGGTTCACGAACCACTGGACCGCGATCTTGTAGCGCTGCTGCTTGAAGTACGTCCAGGCGCGCTTGTACATGGCGACGCCGTAGAGCGGCGGCTTCTCGTACTTCATCGAGTGCTCGTACGCGCTCATCGCGCGGTTGAGCTCGTAGGGGCCGCCGGCCACGTCGATCTGATCGAAGTGGTAGTTGCCGATCTGCCACCAGATCTCGGCGATGTACTTCGGGTCGTCTCCGGGCTCGACGTGCTGCGGCACGGGTTCGCAGGTGTCCGGATACGGGCTGTCGTAGCGGAGCTCGTCGTTGTCCTTCGCGAGGCCGTTCGACTTGCCGCCCTTGGCCTTCGCGGCCGCCGCGGGAGCGGGAGCCGAGGCCGCCTTGCCGCGACGCTTGCCGGTTCCTACCTGATCGAGCGGAACGGGGTGACGGTTGTACCAGTCGTTCCAGAACTTCTCGTCGTGGTTCTGCGGAAGCGGCTGGACCGCGATCTTGTCCGAGTCGGTCGGATCGTCGGTGACGGAATACTGGTTATTGCAGACCAGCGCGCGCCAGGCCTGCTGCCCTTCCGGCAGACGCGACGAGTCGGTGTAAGCGTGACCGAGGAAGTAGTAGACGCCCGAGATCTCTTCGTACTTGGGGTACTCGCGGATGATGCGGCGATAGAGATCGATCGCGGGCTTAAGCGTCTTCGACAGATCGCCCTCGAAGTCGGCGCGGGCGCGCTCTTCGTAGAGGGCGGCGAGCCGGTACATCGCGTCGGGAGTCGCCTCGACGTTGGCGTTCGCACCGCTGTACGTCTCGACGAACTTCTCGAGACGACGGATCGCCTCGTCACGCGCGTCGGCGAGGCCCTTCTGCTCGACGTCGATCTCGTGATCGAGCGCGCTCAGCACGCGACGACGTTTCTCGTCGTAGTGGTGGCGCACGATCATCGTGAGCGTGCTGCGGTAGTCCTTGGCCGCGGCCTGGTACTCGCCGAGCTCGGTGTTCAGCGCCGCGAGCGACGAGAGCTGCTGCGGCGTGGGCGGCGGGAGCGTCTGAGCCATGCGCCGCGGACCGAGCTTGCTCGTCGTACTCGCCGCGCTCGGCGGGGTGAGCGTCGGCGCGGCGCCGGCGGTCGCAGCGTCGGCCGAGGCCGTCCCCGCGGAGCTCGACGGAGCGGGAGCGGTGGAGGGCACCGGCGGTAGCGCCGAGCCGACCGGAGTCGTCGGTGACGTCGGCGTCGCGCTCGACGCGCCGGTCGGGACGCTCTTGCCCGTCGCTCCGGCGGTGGACGCCGGAGCAGGCGTGGGCTTGGCCGATGACGCCGGCGCGGCGCTGCCCGCGGGCTTCGCCGCCGGAAGCGTCTGCGCGACCGAGCCGCTCGCCATGACGAGCACGAGGAGAGAGGCGAGCGGACTCTTGTATCGAGCGATCACTGCTGTCCCCCGGCGTCGTCGAGCACTTCACGCAGCTCGTCGTTCAAGTTCTGTTCCTCACGTGCACGCTCTCTCTGGAGGTCCCTGACCCTGAAGCGTTGCTCTTCGCGTGTTTCCCACGCCTGCTGCACGATGCCCACGTCGGCCCGGAGCACGATGCTCTTCAGGCGATCGCGCACCAGTCCGAAGTTTTTCATCGCGACCTCTCCGACGAGGAGCCGCGCGTTCTGATCGAGGGTGTCCAACCTGTCCGCGTACACGCGGATGTTCTCGGCCTCGGCGTCGACCTGGCGCTGGAGCTCCTCGGCCCCTGCCTTGACCTTCGCCTCGATGTCGCGGCGCATGCCCTCGACCCGCGAGTCGACCGCGTCGGCGTTCGTCAGGAGCCCGCTGATGCTCCGCGCGTAGGCCGCGGTGTCGGCGTCGGCCTGGCCGGCGGCGGCGAGCTGCACCTCGCGAGCGAGGAGCTCACGGAAGCGAGCGCGCACGTCGTCGTCGTCGGCATAGCGCTGATCGCCGAAGCCTATCTGCACGCGACCCATCTCGACGGCTTCACGATACGCGGTGATGCGATCGCGATACGTCTTGAGATCCCGCTCGTTCGCCTCGAGCTCGGCGCCGAGACGCTGCCGGGCGGCCGCGTCGTTGGTGAGCCCTTGCTTGTCGGCGTCGGACAGCACGCGGCGAAGCGCGTTCACCATCGCCGCGAGCTTGTCGGCCTCGATCGTGAGGCCCTGGAGCTTCTGCGAGACGGTATTCCACTGACGCTCTCCGGACGCTTCACGTCGGAGGAAATCGCCCTCCGTGACAGGGAGCCATCCGAGTCGCTGCATGAGGAGCTTCCGCTCGGCGCGGATGGTGCCCGTCTCACCCGGCTGCGGCGCATCGCTCACGCTGTCGAGACCCATGGCGAGCGTTCGCCGGGCGAGCGCGACCTTGTTCTCGAGACCGAGCGCCTTCTCGAGGCCCGCCTTCAGGTCGGGGAACGCGCGAGCGCGCGTCGGCGACGAGAGAACGGCGGTGAGCTTGCGCACGAGCTCCCGCGACTTCTTGATGAGGTCGCGCGAGCGAGTGACGTCGTCGATGACGCCGAACACGCGATCGTCCTCGGCGGCCTCACGTACCCACGTGAGGACGACGGAGGGAATGCCGGAGCGCTCGTCGTCGAGCTGCTCCTCCACCAGACGATCGTAGTAGACGGTCGGATCGGTCGTGTTCGTGAGGAACGTGTCGACCTTCTGGCGCATCGGGTCGAACTCGCTGCGTACGCTCTCGTAGAGCTCCAGCGCGCGTTCGTACATCCCGGAGCGCAGCATGAGATCGGCGCGAAGGAGCGAGCCGTCCGCGAGATGCAGACTCCCGGGCGCGGTCACGCTGAGCACTTCGAGTGCTCGCTGCGCGCGCTGGTTGTCGCCGAGGCGCACGTACACCCACGCAAGCTCGTACAGCATGTCGCCGAACTCCGGCGAGCCGCGGTCGACGTGGCTGTAGGCTTCGGCGGCGTCGAGGTAGTTCTCGGTTTCGTAGAAGAGGCGACCGATCGCCATCCACGACAGATCGATGACGTGCCGATGCGCGTCGGTGTCGGCGGGCAGCTGGGTCACCTTGTGAAACAGCTCGATGGCTGCTGCGAATCGCTCCGCAGCCTGCGCGCCCCCGGTCGCCGCAGGCGGCGTCGTGGTGGTCGCCGCGGGGCCGGTCGCGCTGTCGGCAGGCTTCGCCGGCGCGGGCGGCGCCTTCGCGAGCGCCTCCTTCATGGCAACGACGCCCTTGAGGTAGCCGGCCTGGTGGATCCATTCGCTCGAGCTCGAAACCGTGTCGAGCGCACCGCGGGCGCTCGCGAAGTCGCCGCGAGCGATGTACGCCTTCCCGCGTGCGTACTGGAGCGAGCCGCTCGCGTCCGACGGCGGAAGCTGCGCGAGCTTCGCGAACACGTAGTCGAGGACGTCGCCGTGCTGCGTGCGGATCGAGACGTCGACCAGGCGGCTCAGCGAGCAGCCGACGTAGCTGTCGTACGGGGGCTGCATGCCCTTGTCGACGAGCTCCTTGTAGTGGCGTGCCGCGGCGAGGTGCTGGTTGTCCTTGAAGTACGTCTCGCCGATCAGGAAGAGGGCGTCCGCGTAGGACGGCTCCGGAACCTGACCGCGTCGATACAGCTCCAGCACCTGCGACAGGACGTAGATCGCGCGATCGTAGTCGCCGGTCCGCATGAGCAGCTCACCGGCGACGATGCGCTTCTCGGGCGAATCCGAGACGTGCTTTGCCTTGTCGATCGCTTCCTGGATCGAACCCGTGTCGGCGTCAGCCCCTCGGATCGCGGTCTCCGCCTTGCCCCGCGCCTCGGCCCCGTCGATGGCGAACGCGTTCGCCGTCGTGAGGAGGCCGAGGAGCGCTGCCGCAAGCGCCCCGCCACGGGCGCCATTCCTCTTGGTCATTTTGATCCTGTGCCGATGGAGATGCCGCCGGACGCGCCCGCTGCCGGAGCAGCGGGTGCAGCTGCCGCGGGTGCCGCAGCAGGAGGCTCGGGCTTCGCACCACCGGTGTCACCCTCACCCACTCCGCTCCGCACCTTCTCGACGTAACGAACCGCGGGACGCTGCTCGAGCGGCGTGGTGACGCCGCCCTTCTCCCACGCGATGGCGTCGAGATCGATCGACTTGCCCTCGGTGACGGTGAAGGCGTGGCTCGACTTCACCTCGAACTTGTAGCCGCGGAGATACGAGAACACGCCGTAGCCATGACCGCGCAGCTGAACGAGAACCTGCAGCGTGTGATCGCCGGGGGCGATCGACCCGCTGAAGATCGGGATCTCGGTCTGCGACGCGAGCGCGCCGGTGTCGTCGGCCTTGTTGTACTGAACGGCGCCGTCGAGAACGAAGAGCGCGCGCGTCAACCGGAACGCACTGCTCATGTCGTTCTGGAACTTGATCTCTGCGCGTGCGCCGCCGACGCCTGCGGAGAGGATCGTGTCGCTGAGCAAGCTGAGCCGCGTATGGCTCCGTCGAATCTGCTCTTTCAGCTCGTCGACGCGTGACTCGAGATCACGAAGACGAACGGCGTACGTCGAACCGTCCACCGGTGCAGCTGCCGTTGCAGCCGTTGCCGCTGGCGTGGTTGTAGGAGTTGCCGGAGAACTGGCCGGCGCCGGTGTAGTCGTCGGTGCGGGCATCGCGGCTGTTGCGCTCTGCGTCGTGGCGCTCGCCGATGCCGAAGGTGCAGCCGCTTTCGCGGAGTTGGCACTCGGTAGCGCGACGGACCCACCGACGGAGGCGGAAGCAGCTGGCGGCTTCGCTGACGCGCTGCTCGCGGGCGCACCCTGAGCAGACGCCACGGATACCCACAAAAGCGATGCGAGCATCCCTCGCGCAGCGTTTCGAAGTCTCATCACCGAACCCTCTCCGTCAGTTAGTAAGTTTATGGGTGCCGACCGGTGGCTGAGACGACCGGCAGCCGGCCCGATTTGACGCTGGCAACATTAACAGGATGCGGCGCGCTAGTCGCAATCGAAGAACGCCTGGGGGAAAATTCCCCCAGGCCGATTTGAGACGGAGTTTCGGGCGCCTCTCCCATGCCCACACGCCCGCGTGCCCGTCCCTCTACTTGGTAGACCGCTCGGGACGCTCACACGTCCAATGAGAGGTGCGCCGGCAAACCAACTGGTCGTCATGTCTCGAGCGGCCACGGAGTACGTCCGGAATGCCCTCCGAGAGCCGAGATAACGATGGATTCAGCCCTGAATCACGGCACTTTCATAAGCCAGTGTGGCAAATCGCAGCAGCGGTGAGCGGGTTAACCCTCGCTCGGGGTGGTGTTTCCTGGCAGAGTGACAGCCCCCTCCGCGCGCCACTCCACCAGGTGCTCGGGCGGCCCTCACGGCGGCCATGCTGGCCCGGATCATTCACTTCAAGAGGGCTCGCGGGCCGTCCCTCCCGGACCCCGCGGAGCGATAGAGCGTGGCCGACGTCCCGAGCGTCGCCGCCGACGAAGCGCTCATGCTGCGTTATCAACGCGGTGATCGACGCGCGTTCGCAGAGCTCGTCCGCCGGCACAAGAAGCCTCTCTATAACTTCGTGCTCCGCTATCTGCGCTCGCCGACCGGCGCCGAGGACATCACCCAGGAGACGTTCTTGCGCGTCGTGCAGCGCGCCGCCGAGTTCAAGCACGAGGCTCGCTTCACGACCTGGCTCTACACGATCGCGAGAAACCTCTGCATCGACCACGGCAGGAAGATGAAGCTTCGCCGTCATCCCTCGCTCGACGCCGCGACGAGTGACGACGGCTCGGCGCGCCCGATGCTCGAGGTGCTGCCGGATCCGAAGCCGGAAGCCGACGTAGGCCGGGCCGCCGAATGGACGGTGATGCGACGTTCCATCGTCGTGGCGGTGGAGGCGTTGCCGGAAGACCAGCGGGAGGTATTTTTACTCCGCGAGGTGGCGAACCTCCCCTTCAAGGAGATCGCAGAGGTGACCGGAGTCGCAGAGAACACCGTGAAAAGCCGCATGCGCTACGCACTCGAGCGGCTGCGGCTCGCCCTTTCCGAATTCGAGGAGTACGCGCGAGCGCTGAGATAGCGCCACGCAAGAGAAGAACTTTGGACGCGGAGAAATTCGACAAGGTCGTCCTGGACCTCCTATACGACGAGCTCGACGAGCTGACGCGCGCGTCGGCCGTCCGTCACATGGAGCAGTCGGGCCGCGCCAAGGCGCTCTACTCGGAGCTCCGCGCGACGCGCGAGGTGGGGACGCTCCCGCTCGTCGAACCTCCGGACGATCTCGAGGAGCGCATCATGCAGGCCGAGGAGAGCGCGCGGCGTGCGCGTCCGCTCGGCCAGCGGCTCGGTGCATTCGTGTCGATCGCGGCGAGCTACGCGATGCGCCCGCAGCTCGGGATGGCTGCGGTGCTTCTTCTCATGGTCGGGTCGAGCTTGCTGCTGCTGCGCGTGAAACCCGGCGCGCCGAGCTCCGTGCAGGTGACGGAGCGCGGCGTTCCGGAATCGGACAAGGAATCGGTCACCGTCGTACCCGTCACGCCCGCGCCGCCCGTCGCCATGAACGAGCCGCGAGCCGATCAACCCGTGGAGCAGCCGCGCGCGTCGCGTGCGCGCGCCGAGGCGCCGAAGACGGAGTTCGCGCCCGCGCCGCATGCAGCCGCGACGGAGGCACCGTCGCCCGCCGCGGCCGCGCCCGCTCCCGCCGAAGTCGCGACGCTCGACGGAGTGAACGCCGACCCCGGCGACGATCTCGGTGCGGCGTCGCAAGGTGCCGGCGCGGTCGCCGCGGGTCCCGCCGGCAAGGCCGACGAAAGCAGCGCGACGGGAAGCTCGTCCGCAGGGTGCGAGACCGATCTGCCGCACTACGAGAGCATCATGGCCGCACCCGCAGCGACGTCCGCCGCAGCGCTGAACGCCGCACGCTACGCCGCCGCGCAGTGCTACGCGCGCCTGGGACGCACCGAAGCCGCGCGCCGCACGTACCGTGTGCTCCTCACCGACCCGACCTACGCCGACGCCTCACGCCGCGCCCTCAACGTCCTCCCCGAATCGAACAGCCGCGTAGCCGAAGCCGCCCCCCGAGCCACAGCCAAGCCCCCCGCCAAACCCGCCGCCGCAAAACCCACGCCGTGACGCCGCCCCGCGCGCGGTCCCCCGAAGTCGCGGCGCGCCGCCCCGACGCGCGTCGCCGACCGCCCGTCCCCAAAACGACGAATCACAAACCCTCGTCACGAGCGTCCGTCCCGCTCCGCATCAGTCCACCGCCACCAGCCAGAAGCGAAGCGAAATAGCGCAACGTAAGTTGCGCGTCCTGAGACATTCACCCTCGTCAGATCAAGGCGCAGGCCAAAAGGAATTTCGTGCCTTCACCCAAGTGGGGGCACGAAATTCCGACCGGCCAACTTTGGACGAGAGTCAGAAATCAATTCGGAGCTTCGGCGCGGACGTAGGCGATCGTTCGGATCGCTTCGACGAGGCGTTCGCGATCGGGGGGCATCAGCTCGACGAAGCGGATCCCCATGCCGGGGTTCCGGTTCTCGGAGAGCAGACGCACCGGGTTGACCCACTGCACGACGCCGCCGAGGACGAAGGCTTCGTCGAGGTTCGGCGGGGCGAACCTGAGCGTCACTCGCGTCCCGATCGAGAGCGGATCTCGCGTCGCCACGAAGATGCCGAGCTCGGAGATGTTCCGGATGGAGGCGTAGAGGAACGTGTCCTCCGTCTCACAATCGACGGACCACGCGACGGCGAAGCGGTCTGCGCTACGTCGGTTCTCCGGATCATCCGCCGAGTCGAGGTCCGGCGCGTCGTCGGATAGACGGTCCTTCACCTAACGAGGCCTAACGCTTTGGCGAGCGCCTGTCACGACCCGATTTTTCGACGCACGAACTCGGCCCGCGCGACCGCGCGCGACCGTGCGCGTCAGCGCACGTCGAGCTGACCCGCGTTCACGCGATTGTCTTCTGCCGCACCGTGCTTCACCTCCAGACGCTGTTCGCCGCGGAACAGGCCGAAGAACACGGTGTACGTGCCGCCGGTGAAATTCGGCTCGAGCTCGAACGGGTGAATGTCCTCGATGAAGTCACCCTGGTGCCAGAGATGGAAAGGATATTTCCCTTCGAGCGTGTCGTGGTCGCCATTGTAGCGACGCTGGTACCCATCTACGTGGATGAAGGTCTGCCACTCACCCGAGATGGGACGCACCACCTCGTAATAGAAGTGAAACTGGTACGGCTTGCCCGCGCGCACGTTCGGTACGAGCTGCCCGTCGGGCGTCGTCACGGCCCATCCGATCGCGTGGAGCTGCCCGTTGAAGTCGACGTCCAGCTTGCGCTGCGGTTCGGGCCGCGCCTCGAGCACCCACCGCGTGAACGGGTTCTGATTCGTCTCGCCCGGCTCGAGCCGGTTCGACACGAGCAGGATCTCGCTCGAGCGAGCGTCGAGGACGGGAAGGTTCTTCGCGGGCGCACGGTGCGCGCGGAACTGCGCGTTCATCTGTGCGATCTCGCTCGCCCGAACGACGAGCCAGCGGCGCTGATCGTCGCGCTCGACGAGCCAGTTGAACGCCTCCTGGCTGCCGGCGAAGACGCGCACGTCACCGTGCGCGTAGTAGCGCGCGCTCGCGGAGCCCGACCCTGCGCCCATCATCGCGAGCGTCTCACCGGGCTTCGCGAGATGCTGATACGACTCGAACACCTCTTTCGGCGACATCTGCCGCGCGAGGAGCGGGTAGTACCCGAACGAGAGCGCCGCGCCGAACGCACCGATCGCGGCGATCGCCGCCGTCGCGCGCGAGGCGCGGAGCCGCCGTAGAACGACGCGGCACACGTCGCGCGCGAGCATGACGAGGCTCGGTGACACGATGAGCACCGGGAGAAGGAGAAAGCCGAACTTCGCGACCTGACGGGTCGGTAGCGCCATCGACTCGAGCTGCTGCCAGTGCGCGAAGTGGTCGCTGATGACGGTCGCGGCGGCGAGCACCGCGAGCGACGCCTCGAGCGCGAGGAGCCCGAAGGCGATGTTGCCGTCGTAGGCGTGCCGGAGCTCCTTGTAGAAGGTCCGGTGCTCGGCGCGGTCGAACACCTTCTGGCCCTCTTCTCGCTCGAGGAAGAAGAGCCCGAAGAGCGCCGCGCTCACGAGCGTGCCCGCCGACAGGATCATGAACCCGAGGTCCTTGAAGCTCTCGGGGAACTTGGCGTTGTCGACGACGAAGGCGCTGAGCCCCTTCTCGGGGAAATTCTTGAAGTCCCCCAGGAAGAGGACGAGCAACGCGGCCACGCCTAGGGCGAGAGTGCGCGAGCCCGGCGCGCCGCGCTCGAAGTCACGGAGCATGACGGCGACGGCGACGGCGAGCGCGAACACGCCGGAGAACGGGAGCACGCCGAAGAGCGGCGCGAGCGCCGTGTAGCCGCCGAAGCAGAGCACCGAGACGACCAGCACCGTGATGCGCGCGCTCGACTCGCGCTCGAGCAGGACGCCCTCAACGCCGACGGGTGAGCGGAGGAGCCGGCCGAGTGCGAACGGGACGACCGCGCTCCACGGGAAGAGCGCGTGTCCGAGCTCGAGCACCATCGCATCGTGGGTCTGCATCGCGCGGTGCCGGTCGAGCGTGCTGCCGAGGAGCCGCGAGAACTGGTGATCGGGCAGGGTGAAGAGCACCTTGAGCCCGAGGGCCGTGCCGACGACGCCGAGGACGAGCGCGAGCACGGCGAAGATGCCGCCCAGGCGGTCCACGGTGTGCGAGCTACGACGGACGAGCCACGTCACGCCGACGGAAAGCGCCGGCAGGGCTACCCCAAAAAAAACGCCCCGCGCGCCGAAACCGGTGAGCATCCCGAACACGCCGAGGAACGCGAAGCCTCCGCGCGCGGCGGCGCTCGGCCGCTCGTCGAAGACGGCGATGGAAAGACCGGCTACGGCCATCGCAACCGACGACATCGTGACGATGTCCCCGAGGATCGTCCGCGCTTCCAGGAAGAAGAGCGGCATCGTCGCGAGCACGATGACGGTGAAGGCGGCAGTGACGCGATCGACGAGGCGCGCGACGAACAGGTACGTCGCCGCGACGCCGAGGAGGCCCCACAGCGCCATCGGAAGCCGCCCCGCCCACTCGCTGAGACCGAGGAAACGGAGGCCGACCGCGATCGACGTGAAGGGGAGCTCGCCCCTGCCGAGCTCGCCCGCCGTGGGCACGTAGTTGGTCGCGCCGTCGATGATGAGGTTCTTGCCGCCGAGGAGCGTGACGGCGATGCGGCGCGACAGGTCGGCGACGTTGAGCTCGTAGGGCTCCCAGATGCCACTCGCCGAGATGGGACCGAAGAGGCTCCCCAGCGTGAGGAGCGCGGCGACCACGAGGAGCCCGCGGCGCGCGCCGACGGCGTTGGGGTCCGGAGCGACGTTCTCGTCGGGTACCCCGGCGGGCTCGACGGGAGCGGCCGCGATATCGGGCATTTCGGCGGCGATCACGTCGCCCGTCGCGGGGACGGCAGCGGGCTCTTCCGGGGCGGGATTGCTTTCGGTCATGACGAGCAACTGGGAGCCGCTATAGCGCGGGACGTGCTAGACGGACCACACGATTCGGCCCTGGCGGCCGCTCGAACCCCCATCCAAAGCATCATGCGATTCGGCACCGTGGCCCTCGTAGGCCGCACGAATGTCGGCAAATCGACGTTCCTGAACGCGGCGCTCGGTGAGCCGCTCGCCATCGTCTCGAGGCTCCCGCAGACGACGCGGGACGCACTCCTCGGCGTCGTACACCGGCCCGAGGCACAGATCGCGTTCGTGGACCTGCCCGGCCTTCACCGGCCGAGGACCGAGCTCGGGCGGCGCATGAACGCGACGGCCCGCGGCACCGCGCGCTCGACCGACGTCGTCGTGCTGATGACCGACGTCACGTCCCTCACGGCCACCACCCGCGAGAAGGCCGAGAAGGAGCCGCTGCTCCCGGAGGACGTCGAGCACATCAAGGACATCGCGCCGGAGGCGACGGTGATCTGCGTCGTCAACAAGGTGGATCTGCTGCGCGACAAGTCGCGCCTCCTCCATATGCTCTCCGCGCTGAGCGAGCTGCGCACGTTCGCGGCGCTCGTTCCGATCAGCGCGCGCTCCGCCGACGGCGTGGAGCGGGTGCTCGAGGAGATCGAGAAGCTCTTGCCGGAGGGGCTCGCCGGCTACGACGAGATGACGCTGACCGACCGCCCCACGTCGTTCTTCGTCCGCGAGTACGTGCGCGAGCAGGTGCTGAACCTGACGGAGGGTGAGGTACCCCACGCCGTGGCCGTCTCGGTGGAAGAAGTGAGCGAGACCGCGAAGGTCGTCATCGTGAAGGCGACGATCCATGTCGAGAAGGACGGGCAGCGAGCCATCCTCGTCGGCAAGGGTGGCGCCCAGATCAAGGAGCTCGGGATCGGCGCGCGCAAGCGGCTCGAGGAGCTCCTCGGACGCAAGGTGCACATCGAGCTCTTCGTGCGCGTCACGCCGCGGTGGAAGAGCATGCCGCGCCAGCTCGCCGAGCTCGGCTACGACAGACCCACTGGCGGTGGCGGCGGTGGTAACAGCGGCGGCGACGGTTCCGGGGACCGGTCGTGACCCCGATCGTCGCCATCGTAGGCCGACCGAACGTCGGCAAGAGCACGCTCTTCAATCGCTTCGCCGGGCAAGATCTGGCGATCGTCTTCGACGAGCCCGGCGTCACCCGCGAGCGTCACTATGCCGACGCGCATCTTCATGGCCGCGACATCACGCTGATCGACACCGGCGGTTTCGACCCGCTGTCGAAGGACCCGCTCGGCGTCGGTATCGTGCGCCACGTCGAGGCGGCCATCGCCGAGGCAGACGCCATCCTGTGCATCCTCGACGGCACCGCGCCACCGACGTCCGCCGACCGTGAGGCCGTCGCGCTCCTCCGTCGTTCGAAGAAGCCCGTGCTCTACGCCGCGAACAAGGCCGACGACCAGAACAAGGCCCTCGTCGCGAACGACCTCTACACGCTCGGCGTGGACCGCATCTTCCCGATCTCGGCGACGCACGGCCGCGGGCTCCACGAGCTCGAGGCGTCCCTCGTCGCGCTTCTCCCGCCGCCCGCGGGCGAGCCGAGCGACGACGAGAACAAGGGTCTTCCCCGCGTCGCGATCGTCGGTCGCCCGAACGCCGGCAAATCGTCGCTCTTCAACCGTCTCGCGGGCGAGGAGCGCGCGCTCGTCGACGCGAGGCCGGGCACGACGGTGGATACGGTCGACACCCGGGTCGTGCTCGCCGGTCAGGCGGCGATCCTCGTCGACACCGCGGGCGTCCGCAGGAAGACGAAGGTCGACACCGGCGTCGAGTCGGCGAGCGTCATGCGCGCGATCCGCGCGGTGGGCCGAGCCGACGTCGTGGTCGTCCTCTGCGA
Source organism: Polyangiaceae bacterium (assembly GCA_036272055.1). Lineage (GTDB taxonomy): Bacteria > Myxococcota_A > Polyangia > Polyangiales > Polyangiaceae > DASZVB01. The sequence continues at coordinate 282,179 of DATAZL010000053.1, forward strand.
CGCGACGCTCCCGGTCGCGGAGCAGGACGCGCGCCTGCTCGGTCTCGCCGCCGACCGCGGGCGCGCCGTGATCATCGGGCTCTCCAAGGCCGACCTGCTCGACCGTGACGCACGCAGCAAGGTCTCCCAGGCCGCCCGCGACACGATGCACTTCGCGACGTGGGCGACGACGGTGCTCCTCAGCGCGCGCACCGGCGAGGGCGTCGCCGAGCTCGAGAAGACCATCGTCACCGCGTATCAGGCATTCCACCGGCGCGTCGGCACGGGAGAGCTGAACCGATTCTTCCGCGACGTGCTCGAGCGCACGCCGCCCCCGACCCACGGCGGTAAAGCGCCGCGTCTCTACTACGTCACCCAGGCCGAAACGGCGCCGCCGGTATTCGTCGTGATGTGCAACGCGCCGGAGGCCGTCAAGGCGAGCTACCAGCGCTTCGTCGCGAACCAGATCCGGAAATTCTTCGGCTTCGACTACGTCCCGGTGCTCGTGCACTTCCGCGGCCGCACCAAGAAGTGAGCGAGAGATTTAGCGACTGACGGGATGACGGAGTTGACGGCGTGGGATTGGTTTGTGGGGGGGTCTTGACCCCCGCGGGCTCGCTTCGCGACCCGCTCCCCCGCCGCCCTTCGGGCGCGCTCGCTTTGCTCGCAGGCGATTACCGGTGACGGGGTGACGGTATTGACGGCGTGGGATTGGTTTGTGGGGGGGTCTTGACCCCCGCGGGCTCGCTTCGCGACCCGCTCCCCCGCCGCCCTTCGGGCGCGCTCGCTTTGCTCGCAGGCGATTACCGGTGAC
>DATAZL010000054.1:0-220350 GCA_036272055.1 Polyangiaceae bacterium
ACCTCAAGCACAACGGACGCCCAGGCTGGCAGACCCTCGCCCACGGCTATCTGACGCTTCAAGCGATGATGCTCGGCTGGCGCCTGCGCTCCGACTTCGATCAAGGCAAATTCCGCTCTGATTGTGATCAATGATCAGGCCAAGGCCCCCCCTTGTCAGTAACTACTTGCGCGCTGCGGCCTCGGCCGCGAGCTTCTCTTTGTACTTCTTGATCATCTCTTCTTGCTCCTGCTTCGGCACCGGAGCGTAGCGGGCGAACTCCATCGTGAAGTTGCCCTTGCCCTGGGTCGCGGAGCGAAGGTCCGTCGAATAGCCGAACATGGAGTTCAGCGGGACCTCGGCGATGACGGTGACGTTCTCGTCGCTCACCGTCTCTTGAATGACGCCGCGGCGCTGGTTCACCTGGCCGACGACGGAGCCCTGGAACTCCACCGGCGCCTCGACCTCCACCTTCATGATGGGCTCGAGGATGGTCGGCTTCGCGCCCATGTACGCCTCGCGGAAGCCCATCAGGGCCGCCGTGCGGAACGCCTGCTCGGACGAGTCGACCGCGTGCGACAGACCGTCGTTCAGCGTGCAGCGCACGCCGACGACCGGGAAGCCGATGAGCTGACCGCGCTTGATCCCCTCCTTGAAGCCCTTGTCGCAGGCCGGGATGTACTCGCGTGGAATCGAGCCGCCCACGACCTCGTCGACGAACTCGTAGTTCTCGACGGCGTCGGACGGCAACGGCTCCATGAAGCCGTTCACGCGCGCGAACTGACCGGAGCCGCCCGTTTGCTTCTTGTGCGTGTAGGCGATGTCGGAGCGGCGCGTGATCGTCTCGCGGTAGGCCACCTGCGGCTGGCCTGCGATGACGTCGCACGCGTACTCGCGGCGCATGCGCTCCATGTAGATATCGAGGTGGAGCTCACCCATGCCGCTGATGATCGTCTGTTGCGACTCCTCGTCCTGGTGGACGCGGAACGTCGGATCTTCCTTCGTGAAGCGGTTCAGCGCCTTCGAGAAGTTCTGCTCCGCGTTGCGATCCTTGGGCGCGACGGCGAGCGAGATCACCGCGGCGGGGACGTGCATCGACGTCATCGTCACGTTGATCTTGCCGTCGGTGAAGGTTTCACCGGAGCTCGCCTCGACGCCGTAGAAGGCGACGATGTCACCGGCCTCGGCGGTCTGCAGCTCTTCGCGATCGTCGGAGTGCATGCGGAACATGCGGGGAACCCGCACCTTTCGCATCTGGTTGCTCGCGTTGTAGATGGTTTCGCCCGTCGAGATGGAGCCCTGATAGACGCGGAAATACGTGAGCTGCCCGTATTTATCCTGCTGGAGCTTGAACGCGAGCCCGACGAACGGCTTCGTGATGTCCGACTCGAGGATGATCTTCTCCTCGTTGTGCGCCTGATCGTGGGCCTCGTTCACGACCTCCTTCGGGTTCGGGAGGTAGAGGACGACGCCGTCGAGGAGGAGCTGCACGCCCTTGTTCCGGAACGCGGAGCCGCACATCACGGGCGTCATCTTGAGGGCGAGGGTCGCGCGGCGGATCGCGGCGCGGAGGTCATCGACGGAGATCGGCTCCTCGTTGATGAACTTCTCGGCGAGGATGTCGTCGACGTCGGCGACCTTCTGGACGATCTCGTCGTGCGCTTCCTTCGCCTGATCGGCGTACTCGGCCGGGATCTCTTCCTCGCGGATGATCTCGCCGTTGTCGCCGTCGAAGTAGAACGCCCTGCCGAGGATCGGGTCGATGATGCCCGCGAACTTGTCCTCGGCGCCCATCGGGAGCTGGAGCTTCACGGCGTGGTGGCCGAGCTTCTCCCTGAGCATGTCCGCGACGCGCGCGTAGTTGGCGCCGGGGTTGTCCATCTTGTTGACGAAGGCGATGCGCGGAACGCGGTATCGCTTCATCTGCTTGTCGACGGTGATCGACTGGCTCTGCACACCCTTGCCGGAATCGAGCACGAGGATCGCGCCGTCGAGCACGCGGAGCGCGCGCTCCACCTCGATGGTGAAGTCGACGTGGCCGGGGGTGTCGATGATGTTGACGTTGATGTCCTCGTACTGCCCCTTCGAGCCCTTCCACACGCAGTAGGTCGCGGCGGACTGGATCGTGATGCCCTTCTCGCGCTCGAGATCCATCGAGTCCATCTTGGCGCCGACACCGTCTTTGCCGCGCACCTCGTGGATCCGGTGAATCCTGCCGGTGTAGTAGAGGATGCGCTCCGTCAGCGTCGTCTTGCCCGAGTCGATGTGGGCGGAAATACCGATGTTGCGGATGCGCTCGAGGGGGATGCGAGTTGCCACGTGCTGTTCTCTTGTGGAAGTTTTGGGGAGGCGACCCCGTACCCAAACGGCTTCCAGAAGGGAAGCGAAAGGGCGCGCTCTATAGCACCAACACGGAGCGCATGCTCAGGGAATCACCGGCCGACGGCCCTAGAACGAGCCTTTTACCCAGGCCGTCGTGCCGGACACCCCGACGGCCACCGGAGTGTGCTTCTCCGTGCCGCTTCCTTCCACGAAATAGAGGACGACCGCGCCGCCCAGGGCGGCTCCGGCCGCGACGCCGGCGACGGTGGCCCACGTCTCTTTCCAGCCGAGCCCGGCGTCGTCGCGCCTTCGCTGGACCTCGGCCTGGCTGCACTGGGTGCAGTCCCGGATGCTCTTTGCGTCCGACAAGCCGGATAGCCAGATCCCGAGCCCGACCCCGCCGAACACCGGGGCCGCGCCGAGGGCGACCCACGTCCAGAGCCGGCCCTTCGACGGCTCTGCTGCCGCCGGAGTGACGTCGGTCGGTGCCGGTTCGGTGGCCGCCGGCGTGGCGGCGGTGACGGGGAGCACGAGCTTCACCGTCGTGCGAATGCCGGCCGCGACGAAGGTCTCGCGTTCCACGGTCTCGTGGCCCGGCGCGTCGGCACGAAAGACGTGGGTGCCGCTCGCGACGTCGAGCTCGTCCCGGGAGTCCTCGACGCGGCCGTCGAATCGCACCGTCGCCGATGCGGGCACCGGAACGAGGAGGACGTGCCCGACGTGACGGTCCGCCTTGGTGAGAAGATCCGTCGCCTCGGCGTGCTGCTCCGGCGTGAGCGGCTTCCTCGCGTCGGCGAGGGCGGCGCGGAACGCCGTCACCGCCGTCAGGAAGTCCCCTTGCCGGAACGCGACGACCGCGATGCCGCGAAAGGTCCGCGCACTGGGCGAGAGCGCGTGCGCCTGCTCGAACGCCCCCCGCGCCGCGGCCAGATCCGACGCGTCGAAGGCCGCGACGGCGCGCGCTATCGCGTCGCGGTATTCGTCGGACTCCGCCGGATCGGCGTGCCCCACGCCGCCGAGGGCTAGCAGAAGGACGAGGCCGCCCGCGAGCTCGGTGAGACGCCGCTTCACTGGAACAGCTCCGCCTGTAACGCGCCGTCCGCCGGCGGGATCCACGCGATCACACCGCTCCCGTCGTCGTCGAGCGCGACGAGCGGCCCGACCACGTCTCCCGGCACGACCGGTACAGCGGGGCTCCATTGCTTGCCGTCGTAGCGCGCCGAATAGATTCCCGGATCGGTTTTGTCGGTGCCGACGCGCCACGCGACGAGCCCGCGGCCCTGGGCGTCGATACGGGGGACCGCGAGCGCGACGTAGTCCTCCACCTTGCTGATCGTCACTCCGACGGGCCAGACGTCGGCGCCGCTTGCCGGCAGCGCATGCACGGCGGCGTTGACGCTGTTCGGGTTCGGCGCGCCCCACGCCGCGAGCACGTCGTTCTTCGCGCCCAGGACGCCCTGATAGCCGTCGTTCACCGCGCCGACCGGCCCGGCGCTCGGACCGCCCGTTGCGCCCGGCTTCTCCCAGTAAATGCGCGTCGCGCCCTGTCCGGGGACACGGGGCGCTCCGGGAGGCCACGCCGTCCAGCTCACGAGCAACGTCGCGGCGTCGTTCAGCGCGACCGACGGCAAGCGGGCATTCGTCTGATTGCCGAACACGAGGGACCGCGCCGTGTCCCACGTCTGCTTCGCGGCCGTGTAACGCCGGAGCTTCGTCACATCGTACCCGCTCGTCGTCTCGATCCACGCGACGGCGGCGTCGCCGCTCGCGTTCATCGTCACCGACGGCTCGCTCGCGGTCGCGCCCGACAGCGCCGTCGCGGTCGACCATTTGCCGCCACTGAGCAGAGCGGCCCAGACCGTGCTCGCCGTTCCCTGATGTCGCTCCCACGCCACGACGGCGTTGCCGTTCGACGAGACGGCGAGCCGCGGTTCGCTCGCCGTACAGCCCGGCGCGTCCGCCGCGGTGCAAGCGTCGGTATCCGTCTCGAGGCGCGTGGCCGCCGACCACGCCGTGCTGCCGCCCGCGGAGCGCGCCGCGTAGATCGAGTAGGCGCCGGCGCTGCCTGCAGGCGCGTCCCACGCGACGACGAGAGCGCCGGTGCCGTCGATCCCGACGCACACCTCTTGCGACGTCTCACCGGCGACCCGGTGATCGCTCTCGCCGTCGGCAACGGCTTCTTCCGGCTGCCACGAGAGCGCCGGGGTGCCCGCGTCGGACATCGCCGGCTGCTGACGACCGCCCGCGCCGCGGCTTCGTCGCACGAGGACCTTGCCTACGGTGCGATACGCCGCCGCGACGACACTGCCGTGCGCGGCGACGTCTGCGACGATCACGCGGCTCGTCTCCGAGGGATCCTTGCCGGCGTAGAACAGATCCTCCGCGCCGCGATAAGCGCCGTCGGCCGTCGTGAAGGTCCAGGTAGCGGGGGAGGCGGCGAGGGGACTCGTGACGCGCACCGTGTACGTCGTGTTCATCCGAAGAGCGTCGTCCGGGACGAGCATCAGGGTGCTGCCGTCGAGCTCTGCCGTCGTCGGGGTAGGCGTGCCGCCCGCGAGGAGCTCGACGCCCGCGGCGTCGGACATCAGGGCCGTACGATCGAGGACCAGCTCGACCGTCGCGCGGGTGTCGACCTTCGTCGCATCGGGCTCTGGCGTTACCCGCAACACGTGCCCGCTCACCGTCCCGCCGACGCCACCCTCGGAAAGGGCTCCCCCCATCCCAGCGCTCCCGCCGTTCGCTCCCGTCCCCGCGTCATTGCCTCCGTCTGCCCCGGCGTTGCCCCCGCTTCCGCCGTTGCCATGGCCTCCCGCGCCGGCGTTACCGCCGATACTTCCGTCCATGTGAGTTGTCATGGGGGAGGCTCCCTCGCCGGCGCTGCCGTCGGCGGCAAGTCCATGGACGGACCCCACGTCGTAGTGACATCCCGAAGGCGAAAGCGCCGTGAGCGCCAGGGCAAACGAAGCTCCTAATCGTCCCAACGCCGCGAGGTTACAGCGAAACCCGCGTTGCCCGACCGGGAAAAGCCGCGCAGCAATCGGACCGCGGGTTCGTCCAGGAACGGCCACGGATCGGCGCGGCTTTTCGTGACCTTTTTCGAGTATTCCGATCTGGCATATGCCGGATTGGAATACTGCTCCGCACCCCCTCGCGCATCGGCGGACTCGACGTGCGCAAACCACGGGAGCGTGAATGCCATTGCGCTCGTGGGTGTGACATCGCCCGTGAGCCCTTTGGTGCTCTTGACCGGATCGTCGCGCGGGTGGATTACGCGAAGCGATGGCTTCGTGGCTTCGTCCGCTCTGGGTCTCGCTCATCGGACTGGTGCTCGCCTTCGCGTGCTCGAGCGACGCCCCGAAGGCGCGGCTCTCGGACGGCTGCGCGATCAACAGCGATTGCAACTCGCCGCTCGTGTGCGCTTTCAAGGCCTGTCACAACGCCTGCACGTCGACGCGCGACTGCCCGGATTCGGAGCGCTGCGTGGCGAGCGACAGGCCGTTCTCGGTGTGCCAGCTGCCGTCGGAGCGCGACTGCACGTACAACAGCCAGTGCGGCGCCGGTGAAGTATGCGGCATCGACGGGCAGTGTCGCGATCAGTGCAGCACCGATCGCGATTGCGTCGAGGGCCAGCTCTGCGTGACCGGGACGTGCGCCGATCCCGCTGACCTCACCGACGGCAAGCTCCCGGTGAAGACGTTCAGCGACGGCGGCCTTCCCGTCTCGGGTCAGCCCTGCCGCTACACCTCGGAGTGCCCCACGCCGCAGGTGTGCCGCTCGGGGCTCTGTATCGCGGAGTGTCTGACGTCGGTCGATTGCTCTACGGGGCAGAGCTGCGTGAACCAGGTCTGCACGGCCGGCGCGGCCGCCGCCAGCGACGCGGGCACCGGCACCGGGACGTCGGGTACCGCGTGCGTGTACAACTCGGACTGCGCGGCGCCCTTCGCCTGCAAATCCGGGCTCTGCCGATACGAGTGCATCAGCGACGTGGACTGCAACGCGGGTGACAGATGTGTCAACTATAGTTGCCGCACGCCGGGCACGACGGTCGCGGGCTCCGACGCCGGTTGCATCCCGAGCACTTGCCGGGACCGCTCCGCGAACTGCGGCGTGACCGACGACGGCTGCGGCGGCGTGCTCGCGTGCGGCTCGTGCGCGACGGGAGAGGCGTGCGGCGGGGGCGGCATCGCGAACGTGTGCGGCAAGGGGACCTGCGTCGCGAAGTCGTGCTCGTCCCAGGGGAAGAACTGCGGGACGATCTCCGACGGCTGCTCGCTCCTCGTCGATTGCGGCGCGTGCGCCGACCCGCTGACGTGCGGCGGGGCAGGGCAGTCCGACGTGTGCGGCTGCAAACCGGCGAAGAATCCCTGCTCGGGCAAGGATTGCGGCTCGGTCCTCGACTCATGCGGCAACGTCTTGAGCTGCGGCGGCTGCACGGCGCCCGAGACGTGCGGCGGCGGCGACGCGAACCAGTGCGGATGCACCAAGACGACGTGTGTCGCGGCCGGGGCGGGCTGCGGCTTCGTCCCCGACGGTTGCGGCGATCTCCTCGACTGCGGCGCGTGCACCACGGGTACCTGCGGCGCCGCCGGCAAGGCGAACCAGTGCGGCTCCGGCGCGTGCACGGCGTCCACCTGCGCGACTCTCGCCGACGACTGCGGCAGCGTCTCCGACGGCTGCGCCGGCAAGCTCGACTGCGGAACCTGCAAGTCCCCCGACGTCTGCGGCGGAGCCGGCAAGGCGAACGTCTGCGGCTGCCCGACGACGACCTGCGCGGCCGAGAACAAGAATTGCGGCTCCGTTCCCGACGGCTGCGGCGGCGCGCTCGACTGCGGCACGTGCACGGCGCCCGCGACCTGCGGCGGCTCCGGGACGGCGAACGTGTGCGGCTGCGTCCCGACGACCTGCGACGCCCAGAAGAAGAACTGCGGCGTGATCGGTGACGGCTGTGGCGGCCTCCTCGTCTGCGGCGATTGCACGAGCCCCGAGGTGTGCGGCGGCACCGGGATCCCCAACGTGTGCGCCAAGGCAGAGCGCCCGCCGAGCTGTCAGCAAGGCGGCCAGGGTGCGAGTAACACCTGCGGCACGAGCAACGACGATTGCTGCGCGAGCAACACGATCCCCGGCGGTACGTTCAATCGCGACGGCAACCCGACGTTCCCCGCGACGTTGAGTGCTTACCGGCTCGATCGCTACCCGGTGACGGTCGGACGCTTCCGTGCATTCGTGAACGCGGGGAAGGGCACTCAGACGAGCCCGCCCGCCGACTGGTCCGGCGGTTTTCCAAGGGTCGCGAACAGCGGCTGGGACCCCGAATGGACCCAGTCCCTCGCGAAGACGACCGCGGAGCTGAGCGCCGCGCTCCGTTGCGAGTCCTATCCGTCGTGGACGGCCGATCCGACTCAGGCCGACAACAATCCGCTCACGTGCCCGAACTGGTACGAGGCGATGGCGTTCTGCGCGTGGGACAACGGGTGGCTCCCGACCGACGCGCAGTACAACTTCGCCGAGGAGGCCGGAAGCGAGCAGCGCTACTTCCCCTGGTCGTCGCCGCCGGACTCGAAGACCGTCGATATCACGTACGTCGTTTTCCAGGACCTGACGGGCGCGAACGGACAATGGGTGCCGGTCGGCTCCAAGTCCCCCAAGGGAGACGGCAAGTGGGGACAGGCCGACCTCATCGGGAACGTGTACGAGATGACGATGGACGTCTTCAGCAGTCCCTATGCCCAGACAACGTGCTCCGACTGCTCTTACTCCGCTTCGTCCACGGCGCGCGCCGTCCGGGGCGGAAACCTCTACAACGCGGGCACCACCAGCGCGTCCCGTCAGGGTATCGACCAGGGTGCGCGCTGGGATCAGCTCGGCTTCCGGTGTGCGCGCCTTCCGTGAACGTCAGTTCCGCAGTGCCGCCGCGACGTCCGTCACGTTCGTGAGGCGCTTCACGGACTCGAAGAGCGGGCGGACCTCGGCGTTCACCTTGGTGCCGAGCGACAGCCACTGCTTGACGCGCGCGACGCGGAGCCCCTCTGGATAGCCGGCCTCGGTCATCCGCTCCACGTACTCGCGGAGGAGATCCGCGATGAGCTCCGTTTCGCGCTGGTGATCGCCGCAGAGAAGAGACGGACGTCCCATCGGGCCGCGGCCGAGCATGAACGCGTCGCAACCGCTCTGCTCGCGACAGAGCTCCACGGCGCTCGTCGTGTTCAGATCGCCGTTCGCGATCGTGGTGATCCCGAGCGCGCGGCGCGCGGCGCCGATCGACGCCCAGTCCGCTGGCGGCCCGTACATCTCGGCCTTGGTGCGGCCGTGCACGGTGAGCCAGCTCGCGCCGCCTCGTTCCGCGGCGAGCGCGATCGTGGCCACGTCGGTGCGGCAGTCCCATCCTAGCCGGATCTTCGCGCTCACCGGTCGATCTGCGGGCACGGCTTCGCGGACGCGAGCGACGATCTTCTCGATCCGCTCCGGCGATTTCAGCAAGCACGCGCCGCCGTCGTGACGATTCACGAGCTTCGCCGGGCACCCGAAGTTCAGATCGACGCCGTACGCGCCCGCGGCAATCGCGGCCCTGGCCGTCACGGCGAGCGGCTCGGCCTGACCGCCGAGGAGCTGCAGTAGCACCGGCGTTCCGGTTCGCGTCGTGCCGCCACGGGCGAGTTCCGGATACGCACGCCGGATCACGGTCATGGACGCCGGGCGATCCGTCACCCGCACGAACTCCGAGACGGCGAAGGTGAGCGCGCCCGGCCGAGCGCGCGACGTCATGAGCTCGCGAAAGACGTGATCCGTAACGCCGTCCATCGGCGCCAGCGCGACGGCACGGGTCGCGAGGGCAGTGGCGGCTCCGGACACGCCGCGAGGTATACGCCAGAGCATCGCCTGTAGCGATCGAGCCTTTGCCGGCGCGTCGATTCCGCCGCGAGCACGCAAAAGTGACGGATCCCTCCACGACGTCGCTTTTCTCCGAAGGTTTCGCCCTGACCGGGAACTCACCATGAAACCCCCGCCGTTCCGGGGGCAAAGGAGTCCGGGAACATGAAGGTTCGTGTCGTATCGCTCGCTTCCGCACTGCTTTTCTCGCTGCTCGCCGGCGGTACCGCCCGGGCGGAAACGATGCCCACGGCATCACCAGCGGCGCCACCCGCTGCCGGCTCGGCCACGGCCCATGACGGTCACGACATCCACAAGGACCGCACGGACCTCAAAGCGGACAAGGCCGAGCACAAGGCGGATCGCGCCACGACGCGTACGGACAAGGCCACCGTCAAGGCCGACAAGGCGAAGCTCGCCAGCGACAAGACAGGCGGCGATCACACCGCGGCAAAAGCGGACCGTACGACCCTTCATCACGACGAGAAGTCCGTCGCGAAGGATCGCAAGACCGACCGACACGACGCGCACGATGTGCGCAAGGACAAGGCCGAGCTTCGGGCCGATCGCGCGGAGCGTCGAGCCGATCGGCGTGAAGCGCGCCGCGACCGCCACGAAGAGCGCCGCGCAAAACCCTGATACGCTTTCCTGAAGCCCGCTGATGAGGAGCCATGCGCCTGGACTCGTTCCCGCCCTGGCATGGCTCCTCGCCTCTGCCATGCCGCGAACGGCGTTCGCGACGGACGTCTCCGACGAGCTCAGTGCCGGCGCGCTCTCGTCGAGCAGCGCTCGAGGGAGCTCGCCGTTCGTCTCGGACAAAGTCGGCGGCGCGATCGATGCGAGCGACAAGCTCGACGTCTCGGCGGACGCGACGTTCACGCGCTACTTCAAGTCGAAGGGCGCTTCCGCCGAGAATATCCTCCAGCTCGCTGCCGCCACGGACTTCTCGCCTAACGAGCATCTGTCGTTCGGCGCGGACGTGCGTGGCTCACCGCCGAGTTCGGCTTCGGTCGCCGGGGCCACGACCGGCACTCGCGACACCTATCGCAGCTCGCTCATCGGCGGCGGACTCTCCGCGGAATACGACACCGCCGGTGACGGCGATGCCGAATCCATCGCCGACGGCTATGTCGGCCTCACCTCGTTCCACACCACGCAACGCTCGCGGGCCGCGAAGCGGACGCCAAGCGTGCTCGTCGCGACACCGTCGTCGCTCCTTCAATGGCGCGCGTCGCTCGGCTTCACGGAGATCCTGTGGCGGAACACCGAAGCGGGTCTGACCGGCACGTACTACCTGTACTCGGCCGATCCCGTGGACACGGGATATTACGGGCCGTCGGTCTTGGGACGCGGCGGAGTGAGCGAAGGCGTGCCCCTCGAGCCGCTCCGGTGGGCCCTTCGTCCGACGGTGCGTCAGCGCATCGGTCCGGTGAGGCTCACCGCCTACGTGCAGTACGGACGCTACGTCGACAACGCCGGCTACTCCGTGCTGACCGCCGTCAAGGCGACGCTCAAGGTGTCGGACCCCGTCCGACTGTGGGCGCAGTTCGGTTTTCAGCGGGACGGCGACAGCACGGGCGAATCGCTCAGCGTGCCGTGGGGTTCCGTCGGCGTCCGGGTGATGCTGTGATCCTGTCGGTGGCGATCCTCGGCCGAGCACGTCGAATCGAGGGCGACGTCACCGACGAGGCGCTCCTGGCCCGGTTCGCGAGCGGGGACCGCGACGCGCTCGGCGTGCTTTTCGACAGACATCACCGTGCGACGTATCGGTTTCTCGCGCGGCTCACCGGCGCCACCGCTGCCGATCTCGACGACCTCGTGCAATCGACCTTCGTCGAGGTCGCCCGCGCCGCGTCGCGCTTCGACGGCCGCGCATCGGTGCGCACCTGGCTCTTCGGCGTCGGGCTCAACATGGCCCGTCACTATCGACGTGGCAACGCGCGCCGCCGGCGCGTCATCACCGAGCCCGGCGACGAGCGCCCGTCCCAGATCCCCGGTGTCGATCGCCCCGACCAGAACGCCGAGCGGCGTGAGCTCTTGCAAGCCCTCGAGCGCGCCATCGTCGAGCTGCCCGCACCACTGCGCGAGGTGTTCGTCGCCTGCGAGATCGAGGAGCTGCCGGGCGCCGAGGTGGCGCGCCTGCTCGGTGTCCCCGAGGGCACGCTCTGGCGACGTCTGCACGACGCACGAAAAGCGCTCCGCGCAGCGATGAAGGAGCGGTCATGACCGACGACGCGGCCGACCTCCGGGCTCTCGCCAAAGAAATCCCAGTCGAGCTTCCGGCCCAAGACGACTTGCTCGCGCTCCGGCAACGTATCGTCGCGAAGGGCGCCGCCGCACGACGTCGCGCTCGCTTGCGAACAGCCTCTTTCGCCGCATTCGCGGTCGCCGCCGGAGCAGTACTCGCCATCGGGTTCACGCACCCTGTTCATCCCCCCACCGCGTCGATCGCGCACTATCACGGGGTGGTCGTCGCGTCGGCGGGCGCACGCTACACCCACCCGAGCGGCATTCCCGACGAGCTGGTCGTGCTCGAGGCGGGCCGCATCCACGTCGAGGTCTCGCCGCTCGCCCCTGGCGAACGCTTCCGTGTCCGCGCCCCCGACGGCGAGGTCGAGGTCCGCGGCACCGCCTTCGACGTCACCGTCGACAGCGGCCATCTCACCGCCGTCGCCGTAGCTCACGGCCGCGTCGAAGTCCGCGCTCTCGACGCGCAGCCAGCCGTCCTCGGGAACGGCGAAAGCTGGCAAGGACGAGCTCAGATTGGGGGGGCACCCGCAGCGACGGTTCCCGTCGCGGACTCGGCTGCAGTGGCGACCGCGACGGCGCACTCTGCCAGCGCGGCGGCCCCCGTCTCGCCGCGCCGCAGCACGAGCACGGCGGATGCGCCGGCGAACACCGCGGTAGCGCCAATTGCCGCGCCCCCCCCAGAGACGTCCGCGACGATCGCAGACGTCGCCATGCCGTCCATCTCCGTGCCCGCGCCGTCACTCGCGCCCGCGCCGTCACTCGCGCCCGCGCCGTCACTCGTGCCCGCGCCGAAACCCTCCGCGGCGAGCAGCGCACTCGCGCCGGCGATGCCGCAAGACCGTGCCCGCGAAGAAGAACGCCGCGAACGCCGCGACGAACGCCGCGAACGGCAGGATCAACGACGGCTGCGGTGAGGGAGTCGGCGACGCGCCGCGGTGCCGAGGCCCGCGACAAGCAGGAGCCATCCGTTCGCGAAGTGTCCGCCGTTCGTTGCGGCGGAGGCCATGGAGCAAGACGCGGATTGCGCTGGAGCAACGTCGGGTATCGCGCGGAGCGTAGTCGTCATCCAGCTCGCATACGCCGCGACGCGCGTATGGATGGAGCCGTCGATGCACCCGGTCGCGTCGTTCGCCGAGCGGGAGGTGACACCGACGAGGCGTCGCGTCCCACCAGAGCCGATCGTGAATGACGGACCGCCCGAGTCTCCGAAGCAGTCTTGCACCTCGCCCCGGCCGCCGACGGTGAACTCGTCGGTCGCGACTGCGGAGACCGGTGCGTCACCGGCGTTCCTCTCGTGACCCGGAGTGTCGTCGGTCGCTGTGCTTCCGTATCCGACCAGCTCCACGTTGTCCCCGACGGCGATGACCTCGTTCGCGTCGACCGGAGCGATGAACCGCTCCGGAGCGACGTCCTCCATCGGCGCATCGAGCTCCATCAACGCAAGGTCGTGGACGGAGCCCGTCGCGGTGGAATCGAATGCCGGATACACGTGCGCGCGGCTTCCGTGGCGGATGCTCTCGCGCCGCGCGCTGGCGATATCGGGCAGCGTCGTGAAATCCGGCAGGTGCGCGGCGCGCCCGACCAGGCAATGGCCCGCGGTGAGCACCACCTGCGGCGCGACCAGCGTTGCCGTGCACAGGAGGAGTGGTGCACCCGTCGCGAGCCATTCGATCAGAGCGCCCGTCGCTGGGTACTCCGCTGCGTCGACGGCAGCGCCGCCCACGACGGCGAACGAACCGGCGCGGATATCGGACGCCGCCGGTTCACCGCACCCCACGACGAGAAACGCAGTGACGAGAAGCCGCCAGGGCCCGCCGTCGAACGTCAGGCGGGCGGGAACGGCAACGGCCTGGGCGGGAAGTACGATGCGAGGCAAGTCACTAGTTGCTGAAAATACCCGACAGCGCATTCTCTGCGAAGCTGAAGACGTTCGTCGGGAAGGACGCTCCCGTCATGCGCCCGCGGAAGAACTGAGGCGCGCCGCCGGTGTTTCGTTGCCACACCCAGTTCCACCCGGCGAACATGCTCGTCGAATAGATGGACTTCTCTCCGCAGTTGTTTCCCTTCGAGTCGCAGACCCACTGAGCGAGCGTGAAGGTCACGGGACAGCTCGAACTCCCGCAGGTGTACTCACTGCCGACCAGCCCATCGACCTCGAAAGAGCTGACCGGGTTCCAGGGACCCACGATGGATGAGCTCTTGAATTCACAATCCAGTACGATGCGCTGGCCCGAGCTTCCGGCATCCCAGTTCCTGCAATAGGTGCCGGCCCAATTCTGGTTCTCTCCGGCCGTGTAGAAGTTCGCGCCAACCTCCTCGGGTCGGGGTTCGGATGGCGGCGGGGTGCCCACGAACGGCTGAGGTCCGCTCGCCTGGAGTTCGTCCACCCGGACGTCGGCGTCCAGGAGCTCTGCCGGAACCGGCGCAGCAGGTTCGATGGAACGGAAGATCTCGGCAAGAGGCTTCGCCGCTGCCGCCGCATCGAGGAGCGGCTTCATCCCGACCGGGAAGCCCTGCTCGATGACGACGTCGCCCGGGGCCACCTCGATGAACTTCACGATGTGCCCGTCCCGGGGTCGTCGTGGTCGCGAGCACCTTATACGAAACCTGCGCGGCGTCAGTGGTTTCGGTGGCGCCGCCACCACCCGTCGCACCGCATCCAGCGACGCCGAGCGAAGCCAGCGCAGTGACCACGGCCAAGCCGGTCCGAGCAGAGACTCAGTATTTTCGATTCACGTCCACTCCTCACTTGGTCCGCAAAACGTGGCCGTACTCTCGCCGACCCATCACGGCGAGCTCGCCAATGTCACTCGATGAGCAAGAACCGTGCGCGTGAAAACGTGACGATATGCTCCGAGAATCGGAGTCCGTCTGCTCGACTGTGCGGGTACGTGTACATCTCAACCCGAGGGGGTGCAGATCCGTGCGCGAACCGCTACTCTTCGGCGCGAGGAGTGAGCGATGCGCAACGGGGCGGCGTTTCTATTCTTGGTTCTGCTCGACGCCGGATGCTCGTCGCGAAGTGGCCACGAGCCGACCGCGACGGGTACGAAGTCCGCAGCGTGCCTGACGCCGCGGCATCAAGTCACCACGCTCTACAGCGGCAACGTGTCCGGCTTCGTCGCCGTCGGCGACGCTCTCGTGGTGCAAGGTGACGGCCTCGTGCGCGTCGCGATGTCCACCGGTCAGACGACCAACATCGCCATGGTGCAGGACCCCTACGACCTCGTCGCGCTCGACGGCACGCTGTACTTCACCGCCGAGCAGCTGGCAGGAACCCCGGACGCGCAAGGCAAACAGTCGAGCGAGTCCGTCTTCCAATCCGTCTCCGCCGACGGCGGGACGCCGCAGACGATCCCGAGCATGACTCCCGGCACCCTGGCGCACGCGGTCGACGACGACTCGCTGTACTTCGACGTCGTCAGCGCCAACGCCGAGGTGTTGAAGCTGACGCCTCCGTCGACGACCCCCGTCGAGCTCGATCTGGACGGATCCATCCTCATCAATGCCATCGCCGTGCACGATGGAGAGGTGTACATCGCAGGTGACGACCTCACATCACTCAGCTCCGGGCAGAACGGCGTCATCGAGCGCATCTCGAAGAACGGGGGACCGTCCAAGCGGCTCGTCTGGGGCATCGGTCATCCCTTCAACCTGATCGCTAGTGACGACGGTCTTTTCTGGGTAGAAGACTCCGAAGACTTCGGCCCGAGCCACATCGTTCATTGCGACTTCGATGGCTCATCGCGCGGGAACCTGCTCGAGACGACCGCGTCGTCCCTCGCCATCGCGAACGGTCGCCTCTACTTCACCGCAGGCGACGTCGAGTCCATCCCCATTGCCGGCGGAAAACCCACGATCGTAGCCAGCGGCTTGAAGAGTCCCGGCATGCTCCAGGTCACAGGGGGCAACCTCGTCTGGGTCGACCCCGCCGAGAGAGCGCTGTCGGATCCGACGGTGCCGGGCGTCATGACCACGTGTATCGGGGAGTGAACGTATGAACGTCGCTCCGACTGTTCTCGAAGACGAGTTCTTGAAGATTCGAGACATTGAAATTCCGCGCGAGGAGCTTCAGGACGCATTCCGTTTGCCGTCCTGACGGGTGAAGATTTTCCGCGTTTTACGAGCTGCTACGTTCTCTGAGCCTCGATCGTGATGTCCACGCAATCGGTAAACGTTCTCGGCGTCGTCGCTCTGCTCGTCGACGTACCCAGTCACGGCCTGCTGCGCGGTCAAGTCGGCACCATTGTCGAGCAACTCGCCGCTGACGTATTCGAAGTAGAGTTCAACGACGACGAGGGCAGCACCTACGCCGCGCTCGCGATAGAGGCCGACTCCCTGCTCGTCCTTCACCACAGCCCCGTACAAGCGGCGTAACGACCTGCGGCGTTCCGCGACTCGCAGCCAGGACGAAGCGCACGCTGCGCCGGCAAACCGCTTCGTCAATCAAAACGCTCGAGGCGCCCGTCTTAGGGGCGCCTCGAGCATTCAGCGGGGCGGACGGGACTCGAACCCGCGGCCTCCGGCGTGACAGGCCGGCGTTATAACCAACTTAACTACCACCCCGAGGCGGTAAGCGGCGGGTTTCATAGCAATCTCGGGGGACCGGTTCAAGAAAATCGGCGTGCCGATCGGCGTTTCGCGGAGGGGGGTCACGCTTTGAGCCGCGGACGGCGTGAAACGTCATGGAGGCGGCGCCGGACGCGGCTCCGGGGCAGGGCATACTGCCGCCGATGAACGCGCGGACGGCGCTGGTGACGGGTGCGAATCGGGGGCTCGGGCTCGAGGTTTGCCGGCAGCTCGCGCGAGCTGGGCTGTCGGTCGTCGCAGCGAGCCGGAGGGAGGGCGAGGGGCGCGAAGCCGTGGCGGCCCTCCGTCGAGAGCGCCTCGACGTGGTGTACGAGCCATGCGACGTGACCGACGATGGAAGCGTCGCCGCGCTCGCCGAGCGGCTCGCTGCCCGTGGTGACGCGCTCGACGTGCTGGTGAACAACGCCGGCATCGCGATGAAGGGGTTCGACGCGCAGGTCGCGGAGAACACGGTGGCGGTGAACTTCAGCGGCGCACTCCGGGTGACGGACATGCTCGGGCCGGCGATCCGCGACGATGGCGCGATCGTCATGGTGTCGAGCGGCATGGGTGATCTGTCGGCGTTCACGCCGGAGCTCCGGGCACAGTTCCTCGCGCCGGACCTCACGCGCACGACGCTGGTGGGGCTCGAGCAGGAGTTCGTGCGGGACGTGGCGCTCGGGCGTCACGAGGAACGTGGATGGCCGAGCTCGGCGTATCGCGTGTCGAAGGCGGGCCTGAACGCGCTGGCGCGAGTCTTGGCGCGGGAGCTCGCGCCGCGGCTGATCAAGGTGAACGCGGTGTGCCCTGGATGGGTTCGCACGGACATGGGCGGGAGTAGCGCGCCGCGAAGTCTGGAGGACGGCGCGAAAGGGATCGTCTGGGCGGCGCTGCTCGGACCCAACGGACCGACGGGCGGATTCTTCCGCGACGGCTCGGCGATCGAGTGGTGAAACCGCGCCGTCAGTGTCGCGGACGGAATTCGGGAATGCCCGACGTCGCGGGATGAGGCGTCGCCGTGATCGCCGCGCTCGGTGCCGGCGCGGTCGCCGGCGCGGGCGCCGCAGATGCCGTCGCAGTAGCTGACGGAGCCGTCGCCGAAGTCACGGCGTGAACGGACGCAGCCGGCTTCGCCGCGTGATGCGCGATCGCGGGTTCCGCCGTCTCGACGGGCGCGCTCGGCTCCGCCGTTGCCGGCACGGGCGTCGGTTCGGTCACGACGGGAGCGGCCGCGACGGGCACGGCGGTCTGCATCGGAGCGGCGGCGACCGACGGCGCAGGTGCCGGACCGGAGATGTCTCTCAGTAGATAGCCAGCGGCAGCGCTGCCCGCGGCGAGGACGACCGCGCCGACCCAGATCAGACCGCTTCGTTTCGCTGGTGCGGGCGCTGGAACGGGTGCGGATGCCGGCGTGTTCACGACCGGCGCGCGGGGCGGCGGAGCGGCCATCACGGCGGTGCCCGTCGGTGATTTCTTCGGTTCGACGCCGGCCGGCGGCGGCGACGAACGCAGCGTCGGACCGTCGATGAGAAGCTCGGGCCGTGCGCCCATGGGCGCGGTCGCGGCTTCGTAGACGAAGCGCGCCACGGTGGGTGCGCCTTCCGGGTTCGGCTTCGTCACTGCGCCGCCACTCGGGACGGATGAAACCGGCGCCTCCGCGGCGGCTTTCGTCGTCGGCGGCGCGGCGCTCTTCGGCGCAGGAAGATCGATGCGCGTGCTCATCTCCCGCGCGCGCTGGAGACGGGTCGCATAGGGCGGCGCGCCGCCGTCTTTCACGGCGCGCACGTCGGACTGCATCGTGCGTGCGTCGGGGTATCGCGAGTCCTTCGAGAACGCGAGCGCGACGTCGACGAGCGCGGCGAGGGCGGGCGGCGCGTCGGGGGCGACGCTGAGAAGGGGCGGCGCGGGCTTGGTCGCGACGGCGACGAGCACGTCCGCGTCGGTCGGCGCCTCGTGCACGTTCCTGCCCGCGAGGAGCCGGAACGTCATCGCCCCGAGCGAGAACAGGTCGGAGCGTCCATCCACCTGGTCACGTTTGCCGAGCGCTTGCTCGGGCGACATGAAGGGGACCGTCCCGAGCGCTATCCCGGCTCTTGTCATGTGCCCGGTCGTACCGGCGTCGAGGACGCGTGCGATGCCGAAATCGAGGACCTTGATGCGGCCGTCCGGCGCGACGAAGAGGTTGTCGGGCTTCAGATCGCGATGGATGATGCCCTTGGCGTGCGCGGCGGCGAGCACGTCGAGCACCTGATCGAGCACGTCGAGGAGCCGCGCGATCGACAGCGAATCGCCTCGCTTGAGGGCGCGCCCGAGGGGCTCGCCTTCGAGGAGCTCGAGCACGAGATAACAGGTGCCGTCCGGCTCCTCACCGCTGCCGAGGACCTCGACGACGCCGGGGTGTCCGACGCGGCTCGCCGCAGCTCCCTCCTGCGCGAACCGCGAGCGGACGTCGCTGCTCGACACGAGCTCCTTGTGCAGGACCTTGATCGCTGCGCGGGTGCCGGTCGCCGAGCGCGCCGAGTACACGGCGGCCATCCCGCCCGTGCCGAGCAGCTCCTCGAGCTGCCACTCGCCGAGCGAGGTTCCGACCCTCTCGGTGTCAAGCAAGCTTCAGCTCCACCCCTTCGCGCGCGCCGAAGACGACGAGCCGCGAGCCGAGCAACGCAGCGCGCTTCCTGCACCCGTCGATGATGTCGTCGAGGTACTCGTCGGGGTGCATGGGATCGTGATGAAAGATGGCGAGCTGCTTCACGCCGGCCTGGATCGCGAGGTCCACCGCGGTGGTCGCGCGCGCGTGCCCCCAGCCCTGCTTCTTCGGGTACTCCTCGTCGGTGTACTGGCCGTCGGCGATGAGCAGATCGGAACTCGCGGCGAAGCGCACGATGGACTCGGGGAGCTTGCGCAGGGTGAACGGATCGCGCGCCGCTTCGACCGGGTTGGTGAGCACCAGATCGAGCTCGTTGTCGGTCGCATACACGATCTTGCAGCCGCCCTTGGTGAAGGCGTACGCGAAGCTCCGGCCCGGATGGGTCTGCTCGAGATGAGCGACCCGCGTGCCGTCGATCGTCTTCTCGCCCGAGTCTAGGTCTGCGAAATTTATCTTCGCGCCGAGATCACCGAAGCTCACCGGGAAGTACTCGGATTGCATCTGCCCGAGGAGGAGCCGCTGCACGCGCTGGTCGTTCTTCTTCACGTCGTAGACGTGGAGCTCGGACGTCGGCGAGTACGCGGGCAGGAAGAACGGGAAGCCCTGGATATGATCCCAGTGGGTGTGACTGAAGAACATGTGGGCGTTCACGCGGTCGGTGCGATTCTGTAGATCGACGCCGAGCTCACGCAGGCCGGTGCCGCCGTCGCAGACGAACACGGTGTCGTCGATCCGCACCTCAACGCAGGACGTGTTGCCGCCGTAGCGGCGCGTCTTGTGGCCGGGCGTGGGGATGGAGCCACGCGTGCCCCAGAACTTCACGAACGCGGACATCAGCTGCCCTCGTGGAATACGAACACGGCGTCCCCGAGCTGGAGCATGTCGCCCTCCCGGAGGACGGCCGAGTGAGTCTTTATGCCGTTCAGGTAGACACCGTTGGCGCTGTTCAGGTCGGTGAACGTGTACTCGGGGCCGCTCTTCCGGATGGCGGCGTGGGTCCGCGAGATGCCGTTGCCGTCAATCGAGATGTTCGCCTGGAGCGAGCGGCCGACGATGATCTCGTCCGATTCGAGCAGGTGCTCGCGCGGCGCGCCGGGGCCCGCGACCTGCTCGAGGGCGAACGGCTTCTTCACGCGCAGGCGAACCGACGCGGGGACGGGTACGTCCTGCACCGTCGTCGGCTGGTCTTCCCACGGTTCGTCGTTCCGGCCCACGAGGCTCGAGACTCTAGCATTTCCGCGGGAGCGCGGGCGCCACCAGGTGGAGCAAAAGGCCCGCCACGACCGCCGAGATCCACGGGGAAACGTCCTTTGGGCCGTGCTCGAGCGCGAATCCGGCGACCAGGACGCCGCCCATGGTCGCGACCCCGAGGCCCACGGCTCGGACCATCGCCACGCGCCGACCCTTCATGGTGACGAAGGCGAGGACCATCACCGTGGTGACGGGCACGATGTGAGCGGCGAGCGCGAGCAGCACGGTGACGGCGGCCGTCGGCGTTTCACTGGTGCGCGCGATGGCGCCCATCGACAGCCCGTCGCCGAAGCGATGCACGACGAGGCCCGCATAGCTCACCTCGAGGGTCGCGAGCGGCGTCGACCGCGCGCCATCCCCCTGGCTTCGCCCGATGAGGTGACCGAGAACGTCCATGATCCACGGGAAAGCCATGCCGCCCGCGAACGCGACGAGGGCCCACGCCCCGAGCTCGCTCAGTGCTTCGGGGAGCAGATGCGTCGCGATGACGGCGACCGCGGCGACGAGAGCGACGATCCGGATCGGCTTGACGATGCGCGCGCCGTCACGCGGGACGATGGCGAGCGCCGTGCCCATGGCGACCGCGAGAAACGCGATGAGGAGCGGTAAGAGCATTCGTTGCGCGGGATGCGCGCCGACGGCGGGCGGGGCCCGGTCAACCGCCGGCGAGGCTTTCGACCCGCACGACGTACTCTTGATCGCCCGCGGGCGCGACACGTGGAAGCGGGGGAGTCGCCCAGATATCCGCCGTGAGGGTCACGGAGA
This sequence comes from Polyangiaceae bacterium, assembly GCA_036272055.1. Lineage (GTDB taxonomy): Bacteria > Myxococcota_A > Polyangia > Polyangiales > Polyangiaceae > DASZVB01. The sequence continues at coordinate 20,651 of DATAZL010000054.1, forward strand.
CGCAGGTCGCCGGCGTGGAATGCCCCTTGTGCTTCGCCGGCGCATACGGGCTCTTTACGTCGCGCTCCGTCACATTGCCCTTGGCCGCCGCGTGGTGGACGCGCACCGGGTCGCCGGGCCCCCCCGGGCCGATGGGCGTCACTTCGAGGACGGCGCCGTGCGGGCGCGGGGAGGCGTCCTCCACGACGAAGCGCACGGGCTCGGTCGCGTTGGTGCAAAAGACGTCGACGTCCCGCATCCACGCGAGCCGTGCCCGGATCGAGCCGTCCATCGCCACCATGTTCGCCGAAGCCTGGCCGTCGTTCGGCTCGGTCTCGGCGTCGGGCTCCGGCGTGCCGGGGCCGACCGTGAGCTCGTAGGCGTCCGAGACGTTCTCGAGCACCGGCGGCGGCGGCGCCTCTTCGTATTGTTCGCGGTCCTGGAGGACGGCGAAGAGATACTCGCTCGGCTCGAGCCGGAGCGCGGGGATCACCAGATCCCGAGCGGGCTGGCCGACGCAGTACCGGAGGAGCGGCTCTTCACCCGCGCCGCGGTACACGAGGATGCACGGCGCGATGTTCGGGAGCGCGTGAAACGCGACTCGCACGGCGTTCGCGCCGGGCGGCACGGTGGTGCGGAAGAAATCGCGGTCGCTTCGCTCCGCGTCGAGTCGCTGACCGATCTGGCCGCGCATCTTCTCGCCGAAGGGCAGGAGGTTGGCGTCGGGGGCGCGGTTGTTCGGCTCCGCCTCGACGCCGGTGAACGGTGCCCCCCGCCCGGTCCGTGCACGGAAATGCCAGGCACCGGCGCCGAGTGCGACGAGGAGCGCGCCGCCCGCGGCCCACGCCCACACCTTGCCCCGCGAGAGACCGCGCTCGTACGTGTCGACGTCTACCGACGGCGGCGCCGACTCGGGATACCGGTGGAGCTCGCCCGTGAAGGGGCCGACGCGGGTCGCTCCGGGTTCGCTCTTCGCGGGTCCCTCGCCGTGCGGCTCGCCCCGGGTCGCGGGGACGGCCTCGACCGGCGCGTACATCTGATCGATGCGCGCCGGCGCTGCTTGCCCGAGCACGCGCTCGAGTCCGGCGAGCGCGTCGGTGGCGTTCTGAAGCCGCTTGCCCGCTTCGCGGTCGACGCAGCTCGCGAACCAGGCGTCGAAATCGGGCGGCAGCGTCAGGGTGCTACCGAGCTCACGAGCGCGCATGCTCGCGGGCTCGAGGGTGTCGAAGACGACCTCACGAAGGATCGCCATCGCGCTCACGTCGGGAGCGTTCGCCGAGCGCCAGTACGGAAACCCGATGAGCAACCGGAACGCGATGAGCCCGAGGGCCCAGACGTCCGACGCCGGTGTGATGGCCTTGCCGGCCTCGGTCTGCTCGGGTGCCATCCAGGTGGGCGTCCCGACCGCGTCGGTCACGTCGCGCTTCGTCTCGTGGACGATCTTGGCGATACCGAAGTCGAGGATCTTCACGGTGAAGGGAACGCCGACCCGTCGCGCCGTCGCGAGATAGACGTTCTCGGGCTTGAGATCGCGGTGCACCAGGCCGGTCGCGTGCGCGGCGGCGAGGCCGTGACAGAGCTGGCGGAAGATCTCGAGTACCTGCGCGACCGGCAGCGGGCCGAGGCGTATGGCGAAGCTCTCCAGATCCTCGCCGCGGAGGAGCTCCATCGCGAGCCAGGGCATGCCGGTCTGTGCGTCGATGCCGGCTGCGACGACCTCGATGACGTGCTCGCTGTTGACCTGGGACGCCGCGCGCGCCTCCCGGGTGAAGCGCTCCCGCGTGCGCTCGTCGCTCATCAGCGACGGCTGCATGATCTTCAGCGCGCGGTCCTTGCCGGTCGAGAGCTGGCGCGCGACGTACACCGCGCCCATGCCGCCTTCCGCCAGGAGGCCGACGATCTCGTAATCGCCCGCGAAGATCACGCCCTGGGTGAGGAGCAGCAGGGACATCGGCGGGCCCTCAATAGTACCGTCTGGGCCCAGAGCCACAAACGCCGTTCAATGCGGGTCGCTTCCGGGTACCGTGACCCAGCGCGCTACGGCGAAAACGAGGCCCGCGAGCGCATATGCGGCCGCCCACGGGAGGGCAGGTGTCACCTTTCCGACGGCGTCCCCGGGCGTGAAGGCATAAGCGTGCATGAGCCCACACGCCGACAGAAGGGCACCGGCCCAGCACCAGAGTGCGGCCTTGATGAACTCCTGCTCGATGACCGAGACGGTCAGCGCCGAGAGGATCATCGCGGTGAAGATGAAGCCCTGCTCGAGGGCGAACGCGCCGTGAATGAACGTATCGCTCTGCTCGAAGAGGGGCAGGAGCGCCGCCGAGAAGACCGGGCCGCCGGGGCTCCCGTAGCCGGCCACGCGGAGCCCGGTCTTCGCCATGAGCGCGCCCCAGGCGCCGACCCCGGGCAGAAGGCCGATCACGACCGCGGGCGCGTGAGCGCGCGGCGTCGCCTCGAAGGCCTGGCTCGTGATGACGAGGCCAATCCAGAGGACGATGGCCATCCCCGCCTCGATCGGCACTGCCCATGCGAGGACACCGAGGGTGCCGGTGAGGGCGATCACGGTGAAGAAGACCGCGTTCGCGACCGAGTACCCGGCGCGAGCGCCCATGGCCTTCCAGCCCGGGTGACCGATGTAGATCGTCGTGGGAAAGCACGACCCGAAGAGGCTCGCCGCGATCGACCCGAGGCCGTTCACGACGAGCGACGGCGCCGTCGAATAAGTGTCTCCGGAAGCCTCGGCCGATTCGATGTTCTGCAGCGAGCCGACGACGTTGAAGAGACCCATCGGGACGATCACGCCGAGATAAGTGAGCGCGTGTCCCGCGGCGAGCGACGCGAAGAGATCGCCGACGGCGAGGAGCGGCGCGTGAAACGAGAGCCCGCCCTGGGGGGGCGAGCCGTGAGGGGCGATCCCGGTTGCCCACGCGAGGAGGGTGCCGACGGTGACTGCGACGAGACCGCCGGGTATGCCGAACCGGAAGCGTCGCTTACCGAAGTACGTGACGAGCACGATGGCGAGCGTCGTCAGGCCGACGATGGGACGCGCGAAGGTCCGGAACAGAAAGCCGAGCGAGATGAACCCGAGGGCGATGCCGGCGAGCGTCGAGAGGAGCGCGGCGCGCGGGGCGGCACGACGCAGACGCTCGGCGACGGCCGCGCCGAGAAACTCGATGACGCCCGAGCCGAGGCACGCGGCGAGCCCGGCTTGCCACGCGACCCGCGCCGGATCGGCCGCGCCCGCTGCCGTCGCGGCGAGCTTCGCCGGGAGCATGACGAGGAACACGTGCGCGAAGAGCGAGACGGTGTTGATCCCGTAGGGCAGGGCGCACGCTTCCTTGCCGGTCCGCGCCGCGAGTGCCCGCGCCTGATGGGCGTAGAAGAGATTGCCGACCAGGAGCGAGACCGCGACGCCAGGGAGCACGCGCCCGTATAGAAGCTCGTCGGGAAAGCCGAGCACGCCGCGGCAGAGCGAGTCGATGAGGAGGAGCTGCACGAGATTGTCGAGCGCGAGCCCGAAGAATCCGTCGATGTCGCCCCTCACGAACCACGGCATGACGCTGACCTTTTCCATTTAGCGTTCTGCCCGAACTGTCCGGATGGTGAGGAGCTTTTTGCGCTATCGAAGTAGCTCGACGCGGAGCTGGTGCGCGCGCGTCAGGTAACGCGAGCGGAGCATGAGCAAGAACACGAGCGTGCTCATCGCCGTCGAGGTCATGAGCAGGAAGAAGATGAGTATCTGATACTCGACCGCGATGAGCGGGGCCACGCCGGAGAGGATCTGGCCAGTCATCATGCCGGGTAGCTGCACCACGCCGGCGACGGCAAAGCTGTTCAAGGTCGGGATCAACGACGCTCGCAGCGCTCGCTGCAGCAAGGGGTGAACGCTCTCCGGCCCACTCAGACCGAGGGAGAGTCGCGCCTCGACCTCTCCTTTCCGGCTCTTGAGCTCTTCCTGGAAACGCTCCCCGGCGAGGGACGCACCGTTCATGGCGTTGCCGAGGAGCATGCCGGCGAACGGGATCACGTACTGCGGATCCCACCACGGGGACGGCTGCACCACGACGGCGGTCATGAAAACGACACCGAGCACCGTCCCGGTGGCGAGCGCGAGGCTCGCAAATAGCGTCAGACCGGGCAGGCGGTGACGCAGCCGGTCCACGGCGGCGCGAGCGGCGACCCCGAGCATCACCAGGAACGTCGCGACGACGAGCTCGAACCGCCGCACCGAGAGGAGCGCCCCCAGGAAATACCCGACGGCGATGAGCTGCGCCGTCCCGCGGAGCGACGACACGAGAGAGAGACGGCCAATCCGTAGATCGAGGGCGCGGCCGAGGACGAGCAGGAGGACGAGCGACAGCCCCACCGTCAGGAGCCGCCACCACGGGATGGGCAGGACGGCGTGCAGCATCAGCGCCCGTCGAGGTATCGCGCCACGTCGTCCGTCGACGGAGAGCCGTTCGCAGAGCCGTTCTCGAGGAGCAGCACCGGTGCGTCGAGACGGCGCACGAGCTCCGGCTGATGCGTCGCCGCGATGACCGAGAGCGACCGTCGCTCGACGAGCTGGAGTACGAGCTCCGCGACGACGGCGAGGGACTTCGGGTCGAGGGCGCTGGTCGGCTCGTCGAGCAGGAGCACCGCGGGATCCCACACCAGGGCGCGCGCGAGGCACATCCGCTGGCGCTCACCGACGGACAGCGACTCGGCGGCGCGCTCGAGGAAATCCCCTGAAAGCCCCACGTCGTCGAGCGACCCGACGATCACGTCGTCGGAGGGCTGCGCCGCACCGCGCGGGCGCGTCGCCAGGTTGTCTCGGACCGTTCCCTCGAAGGCGATCGGCGTCTGCCCGACGAGCGCGACGCGACGCCGGAGCGCGAGCGGATCGTGCTCGGCGAGCGGCCGCCCTTCGAACGAAATGCTCCCCGCGAGCGGCTCGACGAGCCGGTTCAGTAAACGCAGCAGCGTCGACTTGCCGCTCCCCGAGCGTCCGAGGAGCACCAGACGTCCGGCACGTGCGACGCCGAACGTCACCCCCGTGAGCACACGTTCGGCTCGAGCGTAGCCGGCCGAGACCTCGCGACACTCGAGCGCGAACGCGTTCATACGCCGCCTTCAGTGTGCGGCGATGTCTTTCTCGAGCTTCTCGAGCTCCTGCTCCATATTCTGCGGATTGATCTCGTCGAGGGCCTGCTGCTCGAAGTCCTCGGTCGTGGGCACGCCGGTGCTCGCCGGGGGCGGGGCGGCGGGCGCCGAGACCGACGCCGATGCCGACGGCGCGGTCGTCGCGCCGGGCTTCTTGCAGCCGGTGAGCGACAGGGCGGCGGACGCGATGCAGGCGACAAGGACGGTGCGCTTCACTTGGCACCTCCTGCGAGGGTCTGCATCTGCTTTTCGTGCCGGCTGTTCTCGTTGATGACGGCGCGCGCCGCTCGCGAGGCGACGGCGGGCTTCGCCTCGACCTCGGCGAGCTCTTCGATGCGCGAGAGCCGCGCCGAGCGCTCGGCGTGGGTCTTCAGCTCGGCCACGACGGCCGGCTGGTCGACGAGGGAGCCCCAGCGCGTCCGGGTCTGGTCCTGTTCCGTCTGACGTCGCGCGTCGACCGTCGTCTTTCTCTCGGCGATGAGCTTCGTCAGTGCGGCGAGACGGCTATCGAGCGTGCCCGTCGAGAGGCCCGCCGGGACGTGCGGAACGGCTCCGGCAACGGCCGTGGTCGCCACTCCGCTGGTCGCCGGTGCGGCAGAGCCGGCGGCAGCCGCGGTGGCCGCGGCTGCGGCGGTCGTGGTTGCGGCAGGCGCCGCGGTGGCCGTCGCGGTCGCGGTTGCCGTCACGGCCGGGGCCGCGGTAACGGCGGGCTTCGGCTTCGGCGGCGGCTCGTGCGGTTTCGGCGTCGCCCCAGCCGAACCGGCCATCAGCGAAGCCATGCCGACCGCGAAGGCGGTCAGCGGCATCCGCAACGGCAAACCAAGTGGCATCCGAGTACGCATAGAGTCACCTCTCAGAGTAAAACGCGAACCCGGGAGCGTACTCGGGATGGTTCTCCTATTCCAAGTCTCGAGAGGGCTCGTGTATCCTGATTTGCTCAATGCGGCGTAGGCTCCGTCTCATTGTTGCGCTCGTTGCGTTCTCCGGGAGAGAGCCGCCGTGACACGGCTCGTCCTCGTGGCCGTCGTCGCCGCGGTCGTCGGAACGCTGCTCGCCGCGTTCTGGACCGAAGATCCTTCCTGGGCTGGTCGCGTCGCCGCGGTGAGCGCCGTTGCCCACGGGACGTTCTCTTTCGGGCTCTGGGGTTGGTTGGTGCGCGCGGCCGGCGTGGCCGTCGGCCTCGCGGTGCTGCTCGGCGTGAGCGACGCCGTCGTGAACCGAGCCATCGCGCCGCTCCGGGTCGCGTTCGATCCGTTCGCGGGCAACGTGCGCGAGCGCGTTCGTGAGGTCAAAGCGCGCGTCACGCAGTGCATCGATCGCCCGAAGCCGGACATCATCGCCGCGTTCGACGAGCTCGTCCGCGGCGCGATCGCCGTCGGTGCGAGCGACATTCACATGTCGCCCACGCCGCAGGGCTACAAGCTGACTTACCGCGTGCTCGGCTCGCTCCACGAGATCATGTCGGTGCCGCTCGAGCTCGGTCCGCGGCTCACGACGCGGGTCAAGGTGCTCGCGCGGCTCGACACGTACATCCGCGGCACTCCGCAGGACGGCCGGCTCGTGATGACGATCGACGGCGCGCTCGTCGAGGCGCGCACGTCCACCCTGCCGACCGAGACCGGCGAGCGCATCGTGCTCAGATTCGTGCGCGGCGCGACGCGGGTGCCGGAGCTCGACTCGCTCGGGTTCTCGGCGCACGTGCTCGGCGGGCTGAAAGAGGTGCTCGTCCGCCCGCAGGGGCTTCTCTTCGTCACCGCGCCGGTCGGCAGCGGCAAGACGACGACGCTCTACGGCGCGATGGGCTACATCGCCGGCTCGCGCGGCAGCACGACGTCGCTCGTGACCCTCGAGGATCCCATCGAGCTCGAGCTGCCCTTCGCGACCCAGACCCAGATGCATCCCAAGGCCGGGATGACTTTCGCGTCGACCTTGCGGAGCGTCCTCCGTCAGGATCCGAACGTGCTCATGGTCGGCGAGATCCGCGATCACGAGACGGCGGACATCGCGATGCAGGCCGGGCTCACCGGGCACCTCATCTTGACGACGGTGCACGGCGACAGCGCGGCCGGGCCGTTCGCGCGCATCATCGACATGAACGTCGAGCCGTTCATCATCGCGAGCGCGACGATCGGTTGCCTGTCGCAGCGGCTCGTTCGCACCTTGTGCATGAATTGCCGCAAAGAGTCGGTGCCCGAGCCGCTGATCGTCGAGCGGTTCGCGCGGCACGGCATCGAGCTGCCGACGGGGCCGTATTTCGAGCCCGTGGGGTGCGACTACTGCGAGGGGCTCGGCTTCACCGGGCGCCGTCCCATCGCCGAGCTGCTCGTCATGGACACCGCGATGCGCAAGGCGGTGAGCGAGCGGCGCACGACGAAGGAGCTCTTCGACCTCGCCGTGAAGGGCGGCATGAAGCCGCTCCTCCTCGACGGTCTGGAGAGCGCGCATGCCGGTGAGACGTCGCTCACCGAGGCGCTGAGGGTCGCGGGATGAGCGCAGGCTCGATGCCGCCTCCGGGGACGCTCACCGGCACCCTCGCTCGCGCCGCGGTGATCTCGCGCTTCGTGGCGGCGTTGCTCGTCGCCGTGGTGTCGCTCCGTTTCGCGGCCGCGAGCTTTCAGCACGCGCTCGGAAGCACCGCGGCGTCACAGACGGTTCCCGGCGTCGCGCCGTCACACGCGGCGCCCTCGTCGTCGGGGCTCGTACGTCCGCGCGCCGGCTCGTCGACGGAGGGGCCGCCCGTCGCAGGCCGACCGCGCAGTATCCAGCTCGGGATCAGCGAGGGGCCGGGCCGCTCGGATATCTACGTCAACGGGCGCCTGCTCGGGCAGACCCCGTTCGTCGGAGACACGTCGTGCAAGACCGGGTTGCCGCTGCGCATCGAGCTCGTCCCGACGTCGGGTCCGCCCCTCGTCTACGAGCGCGCCTGTCGCGGCACGATGATCGAGATCTCGGGACCACCGCCGTGACGGCGAGACGCGCAATCGACCGTCGTGGACGGCGCACTCAATGAGCGCGATGTTCGCCGGTCGAGAGACGCTCCGCGGCCAGCGCGCCGTCGCTGCGCTCGCAGGGGAACGCTTCGAACGCGCCGTCGGTGGTCGTCATGAGCAGGTGACGGCCTGCGCGCCCCGTCGGTGAGACGACGGCTGCGCTTGCGACGCTCGCGACGGGGATCGTGCGCGGGAAGAGACGCAGGGTGCCGAGGCGCCACTCGAAGACGAGCGCGGGGTCAGCCGAGACGCGCGGCTTGACGCTACCGAGGACGACGGTGAGCACCGCGAGCACACAGACGGCGAGCGCCGGCAGGACGAGGCTTATCGGGCTGGCGTTGTCGCCGCGCGAGGCCCGTCCGTGGATCTCCATCGTCAGCAGCGCCGCTCCGCCCGCCGTGCCGACCCCAACCGCGGTCGTGGCTCGCCGTCGCGTCGGTTCGACGGGATCGTCGTCAATCGCCGAGCGCTTCTCGTCGTAACCCGGGGCGTCTCCGTCGAGCCACGGGATCACCCGCCGCGAGAGCCCCCAGCCGGCGAGCACCGGAAGCCGTAGACTCGCGCGAAGGAGCACCAGATCGCGCAGCACACGCGCCGGATCTTTGCCGGTGAGCACGAGAAGCGGCTCCCGCCCCGGGTCCTCGAGCGCAACGCCGTATCGGAGCGGACCCGACGAGGGCTGGGACGGCGCTGCGACGAGATGAAAGACGGCGCCGTCGCTGATCGTCCACGGCGCTCTGTCGGGAGCGACGATCCGGCGGTTGCGTGGATCGACGCTGACGGCGCGCGATTTCGGGCGCCCGAGCCAGATCAGAGTCGAACCCGACACGGCAAGGACGACGGCGCCGAGCAGCCGGTCGCCGGTGGGCGGGCTTCCGGCCATGACGGCCGCCAGCGCCGGCCAGCAGAGCAACACCGAGCCCACGATGAGCGGCGTCTGGACGCTTCCTCGTCCGCGCAGCTCGATCGACTCCGGTGTGCTCTCCGCTACCCGCATCGCGTCACCGAGTCCTGGCGATTTCTAACAGCCGTCTACCCTCTCGGCCAGTTGTTAGCTCTGCCCGACGCGGGGACCTTCCAAATTGGCAGGCGCTGCAATTTCAGTTCTGCAAGGAAGGGTCCTCGCCATGCGCTTAACACGCCGGAATCACGACGAACTATGCTCGGCATGGGTGCTGCAAAAGGAATCATACGGCAGCAGCCTGTGGTGTCCCCCCCCTCCGCCCGGGCTGCTGCCTTCTTCTCTCCATCCGTCTAGCGAATCCCCGACATCGGGCACGTGTTCGCGAGTTTCTTGGGGTGAGAGACCAGTCTGAGGCAGCCTCCGTGCACTCAGGATGCGCGTTGGCCCTCGATGGACGATCGCCGGAACGGCGCTGGCTATTGGCTGTAGCTCGAGCGATGCGGTCAAGAGCCCGTCCCTGAGCATCACGAGCTGGTTCTCGGCGTCCGGGGACCGCGCCGAGGCGCCCGCTTCGTCGGCAGCGGCGCTGCCGGCCGCGCCCGTCGCCGCGCCGGCTGAAACGAAGCTCGGTCCGCGCGTGACGCTGACCGGCGAAACGCGTGCGGCGGTCACCATCGACGGCCCCGCGGTTCCGCTCTACGCGCGCGCAGCGAAGGCGTGGATCTACGAGCGGCCGAGCGAGGACGCGCGGCACATCGGTTACCTGCGCGCCGGAGATGCCGTGGCCGTCGTTCGCAGCGTCGAGGGCAACGCGGGTTGCCCCGGCGGGTGGCACGCGCTCCTCACGCGCGGCTACGCGTGCGTCGGCATGAGCACGACCCTCGACGCGACCGATCCCGTCGTGCGCGCGCTCGGCGCAAATCCGCCGGAAGCCGCGCGGAAGCTTCCGTACATTTACGGGACAGTACGCAAGCCGGGCCCCGTGTACGCGCGTCTTCCCACGTCGGCGGAGCTCGCGAAGAGCGAGCCCGAGCTCGCGGAGCGCATGGAAACGTGGCTCGGCGCCGGCGGCGAGATCGGCGCAAGCTTCGCCCAGAGCGTGTGGCTCGGGGGAACCGGCGAGCCTCCCGACCCGCGGGCGGCGTGGCGCGAGCACCGGAGTGACGGCGTCCCCGCCTTTCTCGCGAGCGGCGCGGCGTTGCCGAACCTGCACCAGAAGCCGCGCGATCCGGGGCAGCTCGTCGTGGGCTGGCCGCGCCCACGCGTCGGCTATTCGTTCGTCACGACGTTTCTCTCCGAGGGCCGCCGCTACGGCCTCACGCCGGAGCTCGAGCTCGTGCCAACGGATCGGCTCCGGCCGATCCAGGGTTCAGACTTTCACGGTGTGCAGATCGGCGGTGACGTGTCGCTCCCGTTCGCGCTGGTACGCCAGCCCGGCGCACACTACGTCGCGTACCAGCGCGCTGGCGATCGGCTCGTCGACGGTGCGGAGGCGCCGTATCGCGAGGCGGTGATGCTCACCGGCCGTCAGCAGTTCTTCCACGACGTGCTGCACTACGAGACGAAGGACGGCCACTGGCTCTCCGATCGCGACGCTTCACGGCTCGACCCTGCGCGCAAGATGCCGGGCTGGGCCGTGAAGGGCGAGCGCTGGATCGACGTCAACATCACGAAGCAGACGCTCGTCCTCTACGACGGCGTGAAGCCCGTCTACGCGACGCTGATCTCGAGCGGTGAGGCGGGGCTCGAAGATTCGAAGCGCACGACCGCCACCAAGCGCGGCATCTTCCGTATCCACGCGAAGCACGTCTCGAACACGATGGAGTCCGACGAGGTCGGCGAGGAGTTCGAGCTCCGCGACGTGCCCTACGTGCAGTACTTCGACGACGACGGGCACGCGATCCACGGCGCGTACTGGCACGACAAGTTCGGCATTCCGAAGAGCCACGGCTGCATCAACCTCGCCCCCGAGGACGCGCGCCGGATCTTTTACTACACCGAGCCCGAGGTGCCCGACGGGTGGCACGGCGCGTTCGACGCGCACCGCGGCACGGTCGTCTTTATTCACCCGTGAGGGGGGCCTTGGCCCCCCGCAGGGGGGCCTTGGCCCCCCGCAGCTTCTTTTAGTTACGGGGGGCCTTGGCCCCCCGCAGCTTCGCCTTCGGCGAACTGCTCCCCCCGCCGCTTCGCGGGCTCGCTTTGCTCGCGAGAGAGTTAGGCAGTGACGGGATGACGGAATTGACGGCGTGGGATTGGTTTGTGCGGGGGGCCTTGGCCCCCCGCAGCTTCGCCTCCGGCGAACTGCTCCCCCCGCCGCCTTCGCGGGCTCGCTTCGCTCGCGTGATTCCTTCTTTGATGCTTCGGGGATGGCGCTGTTCGCCGATGAACTTCTACGGACGCTGACGACGGGGTAGATCTCGAGCGCCTGCTCCTGCTCCTCCTCCAGCTCCCCGCTCGAGCTCTTGCTCCGCCCCGGCACCAGAGACCTGACGAATCCTGACCCCCTGACGGGGCTCAGCCGTTCGAGCGCGCGTCGACCGGGATCGTCACTCGCGCGTCCGTGGGGCGCGCGGCGTCGACGGGCAGTGCGGCGTCCACGGGGATCGTCGCGTCGGGCAACGTGGCGTCGGTGCTCGCGTCGCGAACGGCAGCGTCGGGAGGCGTCGCGCCGGTGTCCGGTGCGAGCGCACCGTCGCTCGGAATCGCGACGCCGGTGTCGGGCAGGAACGACGCATCACGTCCCGCGTCGACGAGCGGCGTGCCGCCGTCGGACAGCGGCGGTGAGGGAGTCCCACACTGATCGAGCACGTCGAGAACCACGTCGGCTGGATACGTTTTGCCCGTCCTATCCACCGCCGGGGTCACGTTGCTCTCCCCCGGCGTGCCCGGATTGAAGAGATCAACGTGGAAGTGATAGAAGGCCGCCGAGTTATTGCCCATCGACACCGGAATCGATGGCCCGGCGGAGACGACGGTCGCGATGCGGTTGGGTGTGGAGCAGGTGGCGATGTCCGATGTCGTGCACGGATCCACGGTGAGAACGAGGTAGCCGCACGGCGGTGTGCCCGCGCAGGTGAGGGGCGGCGACAGCGTCCACGACACGGGCGTCGCACCCGGCGCCAGGAGATGTCCCGAGGGGTCCTTCTTGCCGACGTTGCCGACGTCGACGATTAACGTGTGGCCGCCGTGCCCATCGGCGCCCGGCGCGTCTGCGCCGAACTGCACGCAATCTTGACTACCGCCCCGCGTCCACGCGCTGGCTCCCGGGGTTCTGATCGACTCGATCTGCAGGTGCGGCGGATCGAGCGACTGCGAATCGGACGAACTCGTGCAGCCCGACGAGGCGAGCGCAGCGACGGTTCCGGCGGTGAAATAGAGCTCTCTGAACGTTGAGCGAGGCAAGAAAGGACTCCGAACGCGCGGGAGGCTACCCTCCCGTGCCATCGCTCACAAGGCCGCGCAAGCACGGCGACGGCCGCAGAGCGCCGTTTCACCGGGGGCAGAGATGCTTGCCTCAGTGCGCCGCGACCGAGGAGCGACAGATCTTCGCCTCGAAGACGCCGTCGATGCGCGTCGCGGGCCGGTTGCCATCGCCGGGGTACTCGAAGGCGAGCGCGCCGGTGAGCGCGGTGTGGAGGTCGAGTGACACGGTGGCGAGCCGGACGGAACCGCCGGGGTCGAAGAGCCGTGAATGGCTTCCGAGGAGGGCCTTCGGGAGCGCGTAGCCTTCGTGAGGGATCGGCTGATCGTGCGGCGGAATGCCGGTCCAGGCATAGCTCGCGGGCGCGGGTTTCTGATCGGCCGGAGTGACGACGGTGACGAGCAGCGCGAGCTCGCCGTCCTTCGGCGCTACCCAGTGTTCGCATGACACCGTATAGCTCGCGAGAGTGATCCGGAGCTCGTTCCTCGCTCCGGGCAGCTCCACATATTCGGCGAAGGCGCTCTTCGTGGTGAAGTGGGTCGTCTCCGAGCCGTCCACGATCGTGACGTCGTGAGCGCGCGACGGCTCGCACGCGAGCGCCATGAGAACGAGAACGAGCCCGAGCGCCGTTCGCCGGCCTTGCTCGAGCCGCCTCTTTCGCACTCGCATCGACGCGATGTACCCTAGCAGCCTCGACGCGCGCGTGGAGCGCCGTTTTGCGGTAATCATCCAGGGCCCATGACGACAGAGCGCGCACTCCTCATCGTGGGCCACGGGACGATCGTCGACCTTGCCGACGTGCCGGAGTTCCTGCGTCGCATCCGCCGAGGCCGGCCCGCATCGGACGAGCTCGTCGCCGAGATCCGGCGTCGCTACCGAGCGATCCGTCGTTCGCCGCTGCTCGACACGACCGAGTCGCTCGGGCGCGCGCTCGAGACGAAGCTCGGAATGACGACGCGCGTGTCGATGCGGTTCTGGGATCCGCTCGTCGAGAACGTCGTGAAGGACCTCGTGGCGGGCGGCGTGAAGGAGCTCTGCGTGCTTCCGGTCGCGCCGTTCAGCGTGCACGTGTACGCCGACGTCGTCGCACGCGCCCTCGGCACGCCCACCGACGTGAAGCTCGTTCCCGTCGCGCCCTACGGAACGGATCCGGCGTTCATCACCGCGCAGGTCGCCAGGGTGCGGCCGCTTCTCGCCGGAAAAGATCCCGCCGTCACCGAGCTCGTGCTGAGCGCGCACAGCTTGCCGCGCGCCGTGATCGCGTCGGGAGATCCGTATCAGCGGCTCTTCGAAGAGAGCGCGCGCGCCATCGTCAGCGAGCTCGGCTGGGACGCGAAGATCGTCTATCAGAGCCAGGGTGCCGACGGCGGGGACTGGCTCGGTCCGACGCTGGACGACGCGCTCGTCGCCGCGCGCGACGGCGGGAAGAGCATCGTCGTCAACGCTCCGGTGGGCTTCCTCGCCGACCACGTCGAGACGCTCTACGATCTCGACATCGAAGCCGCGGCCCGGGCAAAGGACCTGGGCCTCGTCTTCGAGCGCGCGCCGACGCTGGGAGACGACGCGGCGCTCGTCGACGTTCTCGCCAACGTGGTCCGCCGCGCCTTTGCCTCCCACGACGGTCCCTCATGAAGACGACACGGCCCGTAACGAAGCTTTTTCTGGCGGCGCTCCTCGCGCTCGTTGCTTGCGGCGGCTGCGGCATCTTCCGCGGTGCCATCAACGACAGCCCGAGCATTCGCTGGTTTCTCTTCTCGACCTTCGGCGCCGGCCGGGTGTGCCCCGAGATGTTGAAGCGCGGCGCGCCGCTCCAGCTCGTGCCCGGTGGCGAGACCCTCGGCCGATTCTTCCCGAGCGGCTGCCGCGTCGACACCAACGGCGACACGCAGACCATCACGCTGCACTTCACCGGCACCGGCTACGCCTGGACGCCGATCGCCGGGCGCATGGGTTTCTCCGTCGAAGCGGCGATCGAGTATCGCCCGGATTTCCGGCTCGAGAGCGACGCGATGTACGTCTGGGCCCGCTATAACCGGGTGACGTACGGTCCCATCTTCTCGATCGGCTACATCGAGAACAAGCTCGCCGACTGGGCGGCGCGTACGCCCGCGGGTTACCTCGCCACGACGTTCGGAAGCCAGATCGTGCAGAGCCAGCTCGCGAGCGGCTTCACGGTGGTCCGCACCGATCAGGGCGACGACTTCTCGCTCGGGATCCTGAATCCACCGCAGCGACCGATTCACCCGATCGCCATCGCCGATTCCGATCACGTGCTCCTCGACAGCGAGACGACCGACGTCCGGCCGAACCAGGTCGATTTCCTCGGCCCCTACGAGGTCGCCTCCGGGGGTCAGGCGCTGTTCCTGCACTTCAAGCTGACGGGGCCCGCCGTCGACGTGCTCGTGCTGTCGCGCAATCAGGGCGATCCGTGGCGCGAGTCGATGCAGCAAGGAAACCCGCTCACGCCGCCCGCGTCACCGCCGCTCCAGGCCTTCGTCGTGCAGCCGAACCAGGATCAGACCGAGCGCGTGCTCGTGCCCGCGGGGCAGTATTACCTCGTGGTCGACAACTCGAACATCGTCGGAAGCGTCGCGCCGCCCTGGAGCCCGATGAACGTTCTCGGCGGCGGCGCCGCGGTGCTCTCCTATTCGGTGGAGCTCGGCGACGCAGACTGAGCGCGTCGAACGCCGCGGTCAGCCGAACGGGTTCGCGCCGTAGTCCGCGCCCGCGCGGCTGAGCTTCACGCGCCAGTCCACCGGCAGGTCGAGGAACCCCTCGAGACAGAGGAAGTCGTAGAGCGCGTTGCAGACGACCTCGCACGTCTCGCTGTAGACGTGCGGATCGGTGAAGAAGCGCACCGTCTCTTCGTGCACGTCGTTTCCCTCGGGGACGAGCGCGGCCACGAGCTGGTCGGCGCAGAAGTTCACCATCTGCTGCACGAGCAGGCGCTCCCACTCGACGCGAAACGCCTGGAAGCAATCGGGGAGCACCTTGTAGCCGACGCTGTTCGGCTGCCGCGCGGTGTGCGCGTTCCGGATGGTGAGCTTCGCCATCTGCTCGAGCCGCGCGGGAAGGTGATTCTGGAAAAAATCGATCAGCACCGTGGTGAAGATCGTCATCACGCGGTTCAGCTCCGGAGAGCGACGCGAGAGGAACGCGACCTGGAGATCGCGCTCGGTCTTCGCGAGGAGCTCGAGCGTCGCGGCCTTCACGTCGTCGCCCGCGTAGTCGAACCCCTCGAGCTCGGTGCGGATGCGGTTCTTGTAACGAGAGAGCACGTAGTAGAGGCCCTGCTCGGCGTAGTGGATGGTCTTGTCCTTGTCGCCCTTGGTCTTCTCGTGGAGCTCGCTCTCGAAGAAGAGCTTGGCGACGCGACGACCGATGGGTTTCAGGTTCTGGCGGATGAGATTTCCGCGCTCGCCGTCCGAGCAGACACGGCCGAGGAGCTCGGTGAGCGTCGCGACGTGGCGCGCCTCGATCACGTCGGGGTCCTCGCTGGTCGGGCCGCTCGACGTGAAGGCGGCCTGCATCTGCTTCAGCTGCGCGACGACCTGCGCGGTGATGGCGTCGAGCTCCGGGCTCGTCTCGAGGTCGCCCTTGTAGTGGACTATCCGCGCCTGCACCTGCTCGTTCAGGAGGCCGATGGCCCGGAGCGAGAGCGCGTCCTTGTCCCCCTGGCTCAGCGCCTCGCTGCCCGCGCCGCGGTCCCTCGGCGCGCCGGAGCGCGTATGAGAAGGCGGCGGAGGGGGGCGCCTCGGCGGCGGCTTCGGTGGTGACGGGTCACTCACGGGAAGCCTTCAGCGTATCACGAGCGACCGCGCCCTTCTCGCGGGAGCCGTTACGGGAAATTCACGGCGCTTCTGTAAGCAAGAGAACCCGCGTCCGTTGTAGAAAGGAATCTTCCGGAGATCCCGTTCCATGCGTTTTGCCTCGCTCCTGGCTCCATCCATTCTCGCCGTGGTTCTCGCCCCTCTGACGACGGGCTGCGCCCGCGGCCCGAACGTCCAGTCCGATCTCCCGCTCCGTCGGGTCGTCATCTACCGAAACGGCGTCGGCTACTTCGAGCGCGCCGGCAAGGTCGACGCCGACGAGGTGAAGTTTCGAATGCGCGGGCGCATGGTCGGCGACTTCCTCGCGACGCTCGCGATCGTCGAGCAGGGCGGGGGAACGGTACGGAGCGCGTCGTTCCCCATCGACGTGAAGGATCAGGACAACGCGGCGCCGCCGCCGGTGCCGCTCGAAGACCGCAGCATGCTCAAGCCGTGGCCCGAGCCAAAGGCCGACAAGAAAGATCCGAACAAGCTCCGTGACGTCGTGCTGTCGCTCGACGGCTCGGAGCACAATCTGTCAATCGGTTACGTCGCGGAGACGCCGGTATGGCGGCCGTCGTATCGCGTCGTCGTCAACGACGGCGGTCAGGCCGATCTGCAGACGTGGGGAATAGTGCAGAACCTCTCCGGCGAGGACTGGTCGAACGTCGACCTCGTGCTCGTCGCGGGCGCGCCGATCGCGTTCCAGTCCACCCTGGGCACGCCCGTCGTCCCCGATCGCCCGGTGGTGAACGACAGCGGCGAGGTCATCGCCGCCGTGCCGACGGGGGAGACGACTCTCGCGAATCAGCCCGCGCCGGAACCGCCGCCGCCGCCCCAGGCTCCCGCGCCGGTCATGGAGCAGGCGGAGATGGACGAGGATGCGCCGCGCGACTCGAAGGCAGAAGGAGGTCGCGCGCGCGATGCGATGAAGAAGACGGCATCGAGCGCCGCTCCACGGAGCGCGGCGAAGCCGATGCCAATGGCCGTCGGTGGCCTTGCCGGTTACGGCGCGGCAGCGAGCGCGCCGATGGCGCAGGCGATCAGCGCGCCGCGCAAGGTGAGCGCACTCGCCGCCGTCGCGCTCGAGGCAGGGACGACGCGCTACAGCTTGCCCCAGCGGGTGACGGTGCCGGACGAGAGCGCGACCATGGTGCTGCTGCTCCACGCGCGCGTCCCCGGTGCGGCCGTCTTCCTGTTCTCCCCGGATCCCGGCGTCCCGGACTCGTCGTCGCATCCGTTCCGCGTGGTGCGCTTCACCAACGCCTCGACCGGTCTCCTCGAGCGCGGGCCGATCGCCGTCTTCGAGAAGGGCTCGTTCCTCGGCGAGGGCGTGCTCGAGCCGCTGCCCCCGAAGGCGACGGCGACGGTGCCGTTCGCGCTCGAGCGTGGCCTCGCCGTGCAGAGCGAAGCGCGATTCGACCAGCTCGGCGCGCGCATCCTGAAGATCGAGGCGAGCCAGCTCTGGATCGAACGCGACCAGGTTCACAAGACGACCTACAAGGTGCAAAATGGCGGAAGCGACCCGGCGCACGTGCTCATCAAGCACCCGAGGGCGGTCGGCGCGCGGCTCTTCCAGCCGCCGCCCGGCACCGAAGACAACGTCGGCACCGGGAGCGCGCTCGTCCCGCTCGACGTCAAGGCGCTCGGGAGCGGCCAGCTCGTGGTCGACGAGCGGAGCCCGTATCAGGAGCCGGTGGACTGGCTCGACGACCTCGCCGGCGTCGCCGTCAAGGCGTACCTCGCCGACTCGCGCAGCGACCAGAAGATCGTCACGCAGCTCGGGCCCGCCTGGGCGGTGCGCGACAAGCTCCGCGCCCTCGGCGACGAGCGGAACGGCCTGACCACGGAGCAGGCCGATCTCCAGCGCAACACGCAGGAGTCGCGCCTCAGCCTCAAGGCCATCGAGAAGAACAAGAAAGCCGCCGATCTAGCGGCAAAGCTGACCGATCGCCTGAGGCGGGACACCGACCGGCTCGACGCGATCACGAAGCGCCTCGTAGAAATCGACCTTGCAAGTCGCGAGCAGGAAGTACGCTTCCGCGACGCGATCCGGGACATCGTCCTGGTCGCGCCTCCGCCTCCCAAGGACTGACCCGCGATGACGAAGACCGAGCTCACCCAGGCGCTCAAGAACGCCTTCCCCGACAGTGACGTCGAGGTGACGGATCTGACGGGCACGTCGGACCACTACCAGGCGAAGATCGTCTCCGACGCCTTCGAGGGCAAGAACCGCATCGCGCAGCATCGCATGGTGTACGCAGCGCTCGGCGACGCGATGAAGGGCGCCGTTCACGCGCTCGCGCTCCAGACCTCGTCGCGAAGCAAGCGCTGAGCCGAGATGGTCCCGAGCGGGCAGGCCGAGGCAGGGCCGGCGAGCGGCACGCGGGCCGGCGGCGACGCGCCGAAGAAGGGGAACGTCCTCCTCACGGTGCTCGTCGCTGCGCTCGGTTACTTCGTCGACATCTACGATCTGATCCTCTTCCTCGTCGTGCGCGTGAAGAGCCTCCGCGGCATCGGCGTGCCGGCGAACCAGCTGCTCGATCGCGGCGTGATGCTGCTCAACATGCAGATGCTCGGCATGCTCGCCGGTGGCATCCTCTGGGGCGTCCTCGGAGACCGCCGCGGTCGTCTCTCGGTGCTCCTCGGGTCGATCTTCCTCTACTCGACGGCGAACATCGCGAACGGCTTCGTCCAGACCGTCGAGCAGTACGCCGCCCTCCGGCTCATCGCTGGCATAGGGCTCGCCGGGGAGCTCGGGGCCGGTGTGACGCTGGTGAGCGAGGTGATGAGCCGCGAAAAGCGCGGCTGGGGAACGACGGCCATCGCGGGCGTCGGGCTCTTCGGCGCCATCGTCGCCGCGCTCGTCGGTGGCTCCACGAAGTGGCAGACCGCGTACTTCATCGGTGGTGGCCTCGGTTTCTGTCTGCTCGCACTCCGGGCCGCCGTCTACGAGTCGAAGATGTTTCTCGGCATGCGCGCGGCGAACGTCACCAGCGGCAATTTCCTGATGCTGTTCGCGACGAGGGATCGCCTCCGCCGCTATCTCGCGGTGATATTCGTCGGGGCACCGATCTGGTTTTGTCTGAGCGTCCTCGTTGCACTGTCGCCGGAGCTGTCCCGTGCCATGGGCCTCGCTGAGCCCCCCGACCCCGGCAGGGCCGTCCTCATTTTCTATTCGGGTGCGTGCGCGGGGGACATCGCCAGCGGCGCGCTGAGCCAGCTCCTCGCCAGCCGCAAGAAGGTCCTCGGCATCTTCATCGCGCTGACGGCCGTGGCCCAGGGCACGTACTTCGCCGTGGCCGGGCACTCGCTGTTCGCCCTCTACGCTTGTTGCGCGTTCCTCGGGCTCGCGACCGGCTACTGGGCGGTGTTCGTAACCGTCGCTGCCGAGCACTTCGGGACCAACCTGCGGGCGACCACGACCACCACGGCGCCGAACTTCGTCCGCGGCTCCGTCGTGCCGATGACCATGCTCTTCCAGGCAATGCGTCCGAAATTCGGGGACGTGGCGAGCGCTGCCGCGGTCGGAGTGGGGACGATCGTCATCGCCATCGTCGCCCTCTCGCAGCTGGACGAAACCTTCGGCAGGGACCTCGATTATTTCGAACGGTGACTCGGGGCCGCGGGGGCCAGCGCCATCGGCGTCGTCGGGGGGTATGTCGGCTCGAAGAGGTGCCTACGATTTCAGACACCGTCCAGTAAGGTTGACGGTTTTTTCGGGCGACCCTGCTCGACTGTAGCCTGATCCACACGATCGGGCGTTGGTACGGAAGCTGCGAAGGGGCTCGTCATGCTCACGAGCCAGCACGTGTTTGAGTGGGAGCCGAGTCTCGACGAGTTCACGCTGGACGGGTTTCTCGACGGGTCATTTCGACTGGTCGAGCTCGTTCGCGACGACGCGGTCTGCCGGGCGGTCCTGAAGCGGGAGCGCCCGCCGGGGAAGCTCAGCGCGCGCGAACGCTGCGTCATCGAGCGCCTCATCGGCGGGTCGAGCCAGAAGACCGTCTCCTTCGACCTGGGGGTGGCCCTGACGACCGTCAGTGTTCACCTGAGGGTCGCCCTCGACAAGCTGGGCATCCGGCTCTGGGAGCACGCAGTGCTGGCCGGCGCGATCATCCAGAGCGGGGACGCCATGGACAGTGATTCGTCCGACAGCGAACCCACCGAGCGGCTCGCGGTGGTGAAGGTCGAGCTCGCGAGAACGGCGCTCGCGCAATTGACCGACGCAGAGCGGGAGGTCGCGCTCCTCGTCGTCGACGGGCTGACGAACGCCGAGATCGGCGTCCAGCGAAACACGAGCCCGCGTACGGTCGCCAATCAGGTCGCCGCCGTCTTCCGGAAGCTCGGCGTGCACGGGCGACTCGAGCTCATCCGGAAGCTCTCCCTCGCCGCGCCGAACGTCGCGGAGCGGCTCGATTCCTCGATACCGCCCCGCCTCGAGAGCGCACCTCCCGCACCGCGACCTTTTGCGGACGTCGCCGCGCTACCCATCATCCCGCACACGCCGCCCTGGCCCGAGCTGTCACCCGTCTGAGGCTCGCCTAGTGACTCACGTTGGCGGGCTGACCGCCAAGCGTGTCCTGGCCCGCGAGCTTGTCGCGCGCGCTCTGATCTTGATCGACGAGATCCTGGATCGACGTTCCTGGGGTGAGCACCGAGGAGGGAGCGCCCGCGTCACCGGGCGGGTTTTTGGGCGGCGGAGGCAGGGGCGCGCCGCCCTCGCCGGTCGGTACGCCGCCGTCGGGTACGGCGCCGCCGCACGTCGCTCCGTCGAGCAGCGACTGAAGTGACTTGAGCCGCCTGGGCAGAAACACGTTCGTCAGGGCAGGCGACGCGGCGAAGCACCGCGTGCCGTCGCCGCAGTCCTCGGTGAACTCTTCGTCCACGTGGACGAAGCCGTTCGACGACGGCGAGATCACGCCGTGACCGAGCGAGACGCCGTTGGCCTCTTCGTGGCAGCCGATGCATGACCCGGCGAACTGCGCGCGCGTCGCGACGTCTTCCGGAGTCAGGCCCGTCCCGGCGAGACGGGTCTGGAGCAAGCTCCGGAAGGTGCCCGAGCCCTGCCCGAGGTGAAACGGGTAGTTCTGCGTGTTCCCGTCGTTCGGGCTCTCGGAGTCGTAGCAGGTGCTGTCGACGGGGAATCCCATCTCGGCAGGGTCGTCGGAGAGAAGACTGTCGAGGGCCGTGATGAAGCTCTTTCGGCAAGCATCGCCGGCGGGAAGCGTGGCGGTGTCGTTCCAGAGCGCGCCGTGCGGCGCGTCGACAACGGGGAAGGGGATGGCGCGCGTTCTCCCGGTCGGGTCGGTCATGACCTTGAACTCGCGCAGCGTCCACTCGAAGTCGTCGAAGTTGTTCGTCCTGATGCTGCCGGTGCCGACGCTGAGATTCGCGACGTTCTCGAACGCCGGGAAACCCTCAGCGACGAGATCAGGATCTCCCGTCAGGTACGCACCGGCGAGCGTCTTGCCGCGCGTGCCGGCGTCGGAGATGTCGCTGAGCTTCGCCCAGAAATCGGCGAGCGGTCGGCATGCAGCGACGCCGCACTCGGGGTGCGGGTTCGGGATCTGCGCCTCGATGATGATGAACATGCGGCTGTTCCCGATCGGCGCGTTGTTCGCGAAGATGAGCCGCTGCTGACCGCAATGCGACCCGTCCGCGGGCGCCAGATCGAGGCGGTTCACTGCTGCGAGCGGGAACCACTGCGAGAGATTCGAGATCTGCTGTGCCTCGAGCCGGTTGCAGGTGATGGGAAAGCCGTTCAACGACGGCGCGCCGCCGGTCTGCTCGTCTCCGCAGTGGGTCGCGGTCGGCTCCTGGCCGGGCGCAGTGCTGTAGCTGTCGATGATCTGCCGGTAGAGGAGCTCGGGATTCGCGGCGACCCCGCCGTTCGTCTGTATCGCGGAGAGCGTCGACGTCAGCGTGAACGCGGAGACCGCGCCCTGTCCGGTCTCGAGCAAGCTTCGTCGCGGGTTGAGGCCACTGGGAGGCGCACCCGCTTCGCGCTCGTGAATGCCGATCCCCACGATGAGGCGCCCGGGAGGGCCGAATGTCACGCGGCTGCCGTCGACCTGGAAGTCGAAGCGCACGAACGTCTCCTCGTCGGATCTTACGTCGGCGATCTGCACCTGGGAGCTGAGGAGAGACGCGCTCACCTGGAAGGCGGCGCCGTTGAGCCCATCGACCTGCTCGACGAACCAGCCCCCTTCGAGGATCGTGCTGTAGGTGCCCGGCGCGAGGAACGTCTCGAGGACGGGCTGCGAAGGGTCCGTCTCACCGTTCAGCGTCTTCTGGGCCGCGGTGCCTGTCAGGGAGGCGACGTCGAAGAATGCGTTACGCAGCCGGTAGACCTTGCCCGAATCGGACGTCGCCTCGAGCGCGAGGTCGAGCTTCCCCGTCGACGGCTTCGGAGCCGACTTCACGGAACTCGAGTCGTCGTGTGAACAGCTCACCGCGACGCTCACGAGAACACCGATCAGAGCCGATTTCGCAATCGTTCGCATGCAGTCTCTCCCGCTCGGCGCGTAGCGCCGCCCTTACTCGCCAGTGTTTTGCGTTTCCCCGCGCTCCCCCGCGCGCCGCCCGGACCGACCCGCTCGCCTTAAGATGGTCGGACCCGGACGGCGCGCTTGCGCCCCCCTCACGGAATGGCTTTTGCCCCTGCGGATCCACCCGCCGCAGAGTCCACCACCGCTCCAGCGTCTACGGGCGGCAGCCCCACGCCACCTCCCGTACCGCTAAACCCACCAGTGCCCCCGTCGAAGGTGCCGTTCCCTGAGCAGAACGACGTGTCGAAGGTGCAGAAGCCCGTGCAGAAGAGCGACCCGAACGGCTGGGAGCCCATCGTGAGCGACGCGCAGGTCTGACCGCCCAGGTCGAACCCGTCGCAGCTCTCGCCGGAGTCGATCTTGCCGTCGCCGCAGGTGCCGTTGCCGCCCGTCTCGTGGATACCGATCCCGACGATGAGACGACCGGGAGGTCCGAACGTCACGCGACTCCCGTCGACGAGGAAGTCGAACTTCACGAACGTCTCCTGATCGGACGTGATGTCGAAGAACTGGAAGCTCGAGCTCTCGAGCGTCGCCGGTACGATCGCCGTGGTGCCGAGCAGGTTGTCCACCTGCTCCACGAACCAGCCGTCGAAGAGCTGGATGTCGTAGGGACCGGGCGCCATGAAGCGTTCGATGACCGGCGAGTTCGGGTCGTCTTCGCTGCTGAGGGTGATGGCACCTGGCGTCGAGCTGACGAAGCCGCCGCTCGAGAAGATGCCTCCGCCGGTGCCGAAGCCGCCGAACCCGGCTGTCGCAGAGCCACCGGAGCCGAAGAAGCCGCCGAATCCAGAGACGCCGCCAGAACCCACTGGGATGCTCCCACCGTCGCTGAAGACGGGGGAACCGGCTGAGCCCTGAACCGGTCCGCCGCCGTCGATCGAGCCGGTCTCGAGCGGCGTCGCCTTGCCACTGAAGAAGAACTCCGGCTCGACGAAGAACGTGGCGTTGCGGAGACGGTAGACCTTGCCCGAGTCGGACGTGGCTTCGAGTGCCATCGTCAGCGTTCCGTTGCGCTTCGCCGTTGGTGCCGACTCTTTCTGAGGAGTGTCGGCAGAGGAGCAACCGGCGACACCCCCGAGCGCGTACTGGAATGCGATTCCGACGGCCACAAACGAGATCAATCTTTTCATCGTTCCCTCCACACCCTTCTTGCACTCACGAAAATGAGAACCGACTCTGCAAACCCTCACACGCGATGACCTGCAATTCGCCCCGAAGCGCGGCGCTCACGAACCGCCAGGGTGCCTTGTGCCACCCTGTGCCTCTCACCGACGTGAACCCCAATCCAAGCAATTTGTCTGCCAGACCCCACGTCTGACAAGCGCGACCCGAGTACCCTCGGAGCTTCCAGCGAAGCTCTCTATGGTGCTTCTAGCACACGACGACGGCTCACTGCGCGTCGAACTTTTTTCGTCAGAGGCCAGATGCGGCGGCGACGCGCTTCCACGCGCCACGTCCGCGCCACGGCGTGGTCAACGATTCGAAACGGAGCACGTCGCCCTGAAAGTCGCCCCAGCTCTCGTACGCAACACCGGTGTCGTCGAATAGCGTCAGCTTGAAGCGATCCATCGATGCGTCGTCGATGCGATAAGTCCGCGTCGCCTGCACGCCGAGCCCCGTGGCGACGAGGCGTCCTCCGTCGAGCTGTGCCGTCAGATGATTCAGCTGCATGCCGAGGAGCTGAGCGAGCATCGGCTCGAGCGGCACTTCGGGCTGAAAATCCACGAGAAGCCACGTCCCCTGGAGCCGCTCGTTCGCGGCGGCGATGGCGCGCGCGGGGTCGCTGGCTCCGGAACGGCTGCCCCCACACGCCGTGGCACACAGAGCGAGGACGAGCGCGACCGTGAAGGAGACACGACGGCAAACCGAACCCGAGGGCCGGACGAGCGGCGACATGCGCGGCATCCTACACCACGTCGCTCGAACGGGGAGCGCGAGCACGAAGACCGACTCGCGCCGGCGGAGACTCAGGTGGCGCTGATCGGGAGGCGTCGCTTGGGGCGCGGACGCGGGGGCACCGGGGCCTCCGCCGCTGCCGGCCTTGTGGAGGGTGACACGACGACGTCGAGCGGGCCGTCGGGCAACGGCAGATCCTGGTGCTTTGCGTAGACCGGGTGCTTGCCGTGCTCCTTGAACCAGTCGGCGACCGTCGCGGTCATGCGCATCTTCTCGATGATCTGTCGCCAGCCGACTCCGGTGTTGTACGCGCAGAAGGAGATCTCACCTTCTTGAGTGCCGTACGGGATGATGCACATCTCGGTGCGGCGGAAGTCGTAGTTGAACAGATCCTGGAACCACATCCCGGCGACGAACAGGAAGCGCCACTCGAAGTCCTTCGAGTCGCCCTCGCTCTGGCCGATGCTCTTGCTGTTCGCGCCGGTCTGGCTGAGCACCTGGCGGAAGAGCTCGCTGAAGCCGTAGCCCGCGGGCGCGTTCTCGGGGCGGTAGTTACGGAGCAGGGCGAGCGCCATGCGCGATAGCGTCGCGACGCGTCCGTGACCGGCGTCGGCGACGGCCTGGATGTCGCGAAGGAGCTGCTCGACGTCGACGAACGACGAGACGGGCACCATCTGCTTCGTCTTCTTGTGGACGAGGAGCACCGTGCCGATCCCGCAGTTCGGGTGACAGCCGCAATTCAGCGACCCGAACCTCTCCGACGGATCGAGCAGGATGTCGACCACGTCGCTGAAGGGATTCATCGCGCTGAGCGGGAACCAGTCGCGGAGCGGCTCGGTCACGCCGAGCTGGCTCTTCAGGTCGTGGGCGAGATGGCTGAGCGTGTAGCGTTCCCGCTGCCGGCGTTCGTCCGTCACGTCCTCGTCCCTGCCGGTGAAGCTGACGGGCTGGAACGAGACGACGGTGACCTTGTCGGCGTTGTCGATCGCGAAATTGACGATGGGGCCGACCTGGTCGTTGTTGACGCCGTTCACCACGGTGACGACCAGAACGACGTCGATGCCCGCCTTGTGCAGGTTGTCGATGGCGCGAAGCTTCACGTCGAACAGGTTCCCGACCTTGCGATGCGTGTGCGCCTCGTTGCTCACGCCGTCGAACTGGAGATACACGAGCCGGAGGCCCGCCGCCTTCGCGGCGACGCAGAACTCCGGCTCCTGCGCGAAGCGAATGCCGTTCGACGCGCACTGCACGCAGAAATAGCCGACCTCGCGCGCGTACTCCGTCGCCTGCAGGAAGAACGGACTCAGGGTCGGCTCTCCGCCGGAGAACTGCACGCTGAGCTGGCGCCGCGGCTTGATCGTGATGCTGTCGTCGAGGATCTTCTCGATGTCCGTCCAGCCGAGCTCGTGCACGTAGCCGACCTGGTTTGCGTCCATGAAGCACGGGTCGCACATCATGTTGCAACGGTTCGTCAGATCGACGGTGAGCACCGAGCCGCGGCCGTACTTGATCGACGACGTGCCGTGATTCCGGAGGCTCGTCTTCGGCGCCTCGAAATCGCGACCGGGGAAGAGCCGCTCGATCCGCGCGAGGAACTCGTCGTCCATCGACATGATGTCCTCGTACTTGCCGTGCTTCGGACACTCCTTGACCATGTAGACCTTGCCGTCGCGCCCGATGATGTCGGCGGGGATCTGTCCGGGGCTCTCGTGAACCAGCGTCGACACGTCGACGTGACCGGAGAGGATCGCTGTGCGCGCGTCCTTCACGCATGCGGGGCAGAGAGAGTCCGTTCGCCGGGGCCAGCCGAGCTGCGGAAAGGTCCGCTTCTTCTTCCCGAGCGGCTCCGGCGCCCAGTCCCGCTCTCTCTGGCGCCTCGGGAGCGAGGCGGTCCAACTTTCTACGTGGGGCCAGAGTGCGGCGGCGCCACGGACTAGAAGCGATTCGGCACGTACGGCGAGGCCTCGTCGAACGTCAGCTGGTTGCATGTGCGACAGCATAGCTGCGAGTGCGTTTTCGTTGCGCGTGAAAATTGGAAGGCAGAAGGGATCGGGCGGATCGGTGTGGCAAAAAGATCCGACTCTGCTTGCACTGACTCGTTGCGCGGGGAATTCTGACAAGGCTGGTGTCCGCATTCCTTGCGGACCCGCGATTCGAGGAGCGTTTTATGTCGTCGTCCATCGTCAGATTCCGTCCTTCGCACGCCGTCCTCGGCGCGCTCGTCCTCGTCATGGGCTGTAGCTCTTCGCACGATGGGAACGGGGGAGATGCGTCCGCGGGCGGCGCTTCGGTGGGCGGCGCGTCGGGCGCGACCGCGAGCAGCGGTGGCGAAGGCGGCGCGGTCGGCACCGGCGGAGGGACGAATCCCGTCACCGGCAACGGGGGCACGTCCGCCGGGACGGGCGGCAGCGGTGCCGGTGGAGCGGCGTCCGGCAATGGGGGCACAGCGACGGGAGTGGGCGGTGCGGATCCGAGCGCGGGCGGCGTGCCGCAAGGCATGGGTGGCAGGCGCGGACGCGGCGGCTCCCCGTTCGGCGGCAGCGCCGGCATGTCCATGGCGGGCGGCGCAGCGTCCTCGGGTGGCACGACGGCTACGGGCGGCGCAACGTCTGCTGGCGGCACCGGGGGCGCGTGCACGCCGAACACGGCATGCATGCCGGCCGCGCCGAGCACCGGCGACATCAACGCCGACTGCGTCGCGCGCGTGAACCAGTTCCGTGCGTGCGTCTGT
The DNA here is from genome assembly GCA_036272055.1 of Polyangiaceae bacterium. GTDB lineage: Bacteria > Myxococcota_A > Polyangia > Polyangiales > Polyangiaceae > DASZVB01. Next base: position 48,080 of record DATAZL010000054.1, read on the forward strand.
CTCCCGCCGCTCCAGCGCTGGACCGACGGTGAAGCGTGCGCGAGCCAGGACGCGAGCTACGACGCCCAGAACCAGAGCATGGGAGCCCACGCCGGCTTCAAGAACAAGATCTGCGCCGCGGGCAACGCCCAGGACGAATGCCCCGGCTGGAAGTCGGACGACCAGGTGATCTCGGGGTGCCTGCAGCAGATGTTCAACGAGGGACCGCCGCCCACCGCGACGTGCGACGGCACCTGCTACGAGCAGCACGGCCACTACATCAACATGACGAACACGCGCTACACGATGGTGGCGTGCGGTTACTACACGGGCTCCGACGGCAAGGTCTGGGCCGTCCAGAACTTCAAGTGACGCTCACGGCGCGATGACGCGGTGAACGACGACGGGGGCGCCGAGCGTGCCGCTCGACGACGGTGAATCGGTGACGACGAACACCGTCGTGTCGTCGGGCATCGCCGTCGTCGCGAAGCGACACGTCACGTTCGGCGCGCGGAACGGCGAGAGGACGTTCACGCCGATCGCGTCAGCCGGACCCCGGTCGTAGAGCAGCGATCCGGTCACCAGCGTCTGACCGCTGACGGGCAGGACGCCCAGAGCGGTGACGAAGGCCGCCATCTCGCCGCGCCCGGTGTCGCCGGCGAGGACGACGACGACGCCGCCGGCATGAACGAACGCGTCCACCGCGTCGGCCATGGACGTCCCGGCCACGGCGAGGCGTCCGGCAGGCGCCGCGGGCTGGTCATAGACGAGCAGGACGTCGAACTTCGTCACGTTGAGCTCGTTGGCGACGTCGAGGCTCGACGTGGACGCCGTCAGCGTGAAGGCGCGACCGCGGTTCTGCGCGGCGGTCGTCAGCGTCGCGTTGACGACCGTGGTGACGGCCGGCGTCGCGTTCTCGGTGTACCCGAGGATACGGACGTTCGCCTTGGAACCGACGAATACCGCGTTCTCGAGGAGCTGCTCGGGGGGCGTGCCGGCGCCGGCGGCCGTGCGAAAATCCATGCAGAACGTGATCTCGTGGCCCGCGGTCGCACCGACGCATTGCCCGCCCTGACAGATACCGGATGCGCAGCGACGACCGCACCTACCGCAGTTGTTCTCGTCACTGTCGAGGTTGACGCACTGGGTCCCGCACGCGACGAGCGGCGGATTGCAGAGCGGCGTGCAGAAATAGCCGTCGCGGCCGTTCGAGCAGAGCGGCGCATCGGGCGGACAGGCGTTGTCGCACGAGCCGCAATGAGCGGAGGTGTCGTACGGCGTCGTGCAGACCGGACCGGCATCCGTCGTCGTGCCCGCGCTGCCCGCGTTACCGGCATTGCCGCCATTGCCCGCGTTACCGGCGTTGCCGCCACTGGCGGACACGCCGGCGCTGCCGCCGCCGCTCGTCCCGCCGCTGCCCGCCGTGCCGGCATCCGACGGCGAGCCCGGTGCGCCGCCGGTCGCGCCGTCAGGGAGCCCACCCTCGACCGATGCATCCGGCAGGGTGCCGCCCTCCCGCGAGGCGTCGCGCCGCTCACCTGCGTCGGTCGACGCGCCACCGTTGCTCGCGCCGCCGTTGCTCGCGCCGCCGTTGCTCGCGCCGGCTCTGCCGCCGGTTGCACCACCGGTTTCCGAATTGCCGCCGGAGCCGTTTCCGGTGCTGGCGTCGGCGCCACCGCAGATGCCGTCACTGCACGCCATGCCGTCAGCGCAGGCGTTGTCGCAGCGTCCGCAGTTCAGCGCGTCGGTGAGCGGATCGATACAGTGCCCGGAGCAGGCGTCGAAGCCGTGACGACACTCGCCGCCCACGACGCCGCCGCTGCAGCCCGCCGGAACACCGCACCCGATGAGCGTGAGAAGCGCGAGCGCGTAGAGACGTGTGCGACGCATCAGGGCACCTTCGGTTCCGCGGGGGTCGCTGACGCCGGTGCCGGAGCAGGCGGCGGCGCCACAGCGGGCGGCGGCGCGGGGGTCGTCGCAGCGTCGGGCGGCGACGCCGGAACTGCGCCGCCGTCGGCCGGCGCGCGCGTGATCTGGAACTCGACGCGACGATTCAGGTAGAGGGCGCGCTCGTTCGATTTGTCGACGAGCAGATGCTCGGAGCCGAACCCGACGGCGTTGAGCCGTCCGTGGTCGACGCCTTGCTTCACCAGGAACTCGAGCACGCTGTTCGCGCGATCTTCGCTGAGCTTGCGGTTGTACTCGGCGGTGCCGCGCTGATCGGTGTGGCCCTGGACCTCGATGTGGATGTACTCGGGGTGCGCCTTCAGGAGGCGCGAGAGTCGCTCGAGGAGCGGGAAGCTCACCTCGCGAATACGGGCGTTGTTCTGCTCGAAATTCACGCGATCATCGAGCACGATCTTCTGGCCCACGACGCGCACTTGCTCCTCGTCGGGACAGCCGTCCTCGTCGGCGTAGCCGTTCTTGGTCTCCGGCTCGTTCGGACAGAGATCTTCCTTGTCGGGGAGGCCGTCCTTGTCGTTGTCGGGATCGGGGCAGCCGTCGGAATCCTCGAAGCCGTCGACGTCCTCGGCTTCGTCCGGGCACCTGTCCTGCGCGTCCGGGATCCCGTCTTTGTCGTTGTCGGGATCGGGACAGCCGTCGGCGTCCTCGAAGCCGTCTCGATCTTCCGCGATGTCGGGACAATGATCGACGGAGTCGAGCACGCCGTCCTTGTCGTTGTCGGGATCGGGGCAGCCATCGCCGTCCTGGAAGCCGTCTCGATCTTCGGGCACGTCGGGGCAAGCGTCGACCTCGTCGAGGATCCCGTCGTGGTCGCGATCGAGCTCGACGGGGATGCGCGGGGCGGTGTCGTAGACCGCGTGAATGCCGAAGAGCAGGATGTTCGCGTCGTCGGGCCGGAGCTCACTGTCGGGCTGGAAGACGTGCATCAGGCCGACGGTGGGGCCGATGCCGTAGCGCCCTCGATCGAAGAGAAAGTCGTAACCCGTCTGAAGATCGGCGGCGGCGCGGAAGAGCCCACCGGTCGTCGTCGCACCGAAGTGACCCGACGCCCAGATCCCCGAAAGCTTGGTGGGCTTCGTCGGATCCTTCGACGCGAAGGGATGGGCCATGAGACCGAGCGCGCCGATCACCGCGTGCGCGCCACCCTCCGGCAGCAGTGCGGGGTCCCTCGGAGGATCGCCTTTCGCGAGCAGCAGCGTCGAGATCTGGAGATCGGCGCCGACCTGTCGGAGGAGCGGCAACTCTGCCGAGATCAGACCCGCTCCACCGAAGGAGAGTTCGCGTTCCTGAAAGCCGCCGAGCGCCTTGCCCACGTCGAGCGTGGCGTGGAGCCGGACGTTCTCGGCGCTCGCGCCGCGGCCGAACGAGAGGTACGCGCCGGCGACCGCAGCGAACAGGGGAACGACGCGGAATTTTCTGCTGGTGCGCCGGGTGCTCGGAGAGAAGTGGAGCATTTACGGTGAGCGCCGCATTTGGTGACGCGTCGCGAAGAAGAGGCAAGCATCAGAATCGTCCAGTTCGCATCGCAAGTTAAGAGATGTTTAGATGGAAACGTGATTTTCGAGGCGCCGAGGTGGGGTAGTCTGGGCGTCGTCCGGGCGTCGATCCGGCCAGTGAGCCCGCGTGTCCGCGAGAGCACGTGCACGCGCAACACTCATGAAGACGAGGTCGGCCCGCACGCGTGGGACAGAGACAGACCGGAGCTGCGAGCCGCATCCTGGATTCCGATCGCTGTCGGACTAGTATTTTCGCCGTGACACGAAGACTTCTCGTTGCGCTTATCTTGGGCGGTTTAAGTTCTGTGTCCGTGGCCGCGTGCGACGACGGTCGGTGGGGCTACTACGGATACCGTCAGGGTGCTCATGGCCCCTACAGCTGCGAGCGGTTCACTTCGTGCGGCTCTTGCACGCCGGTCCTCGGGTGCGGCTGGTGTTCGTTCCAGGGCAGCGGCGCGTGCGTGAGCGACCCGGACCAGTGCGGCACCAATCAGTTCAGTTTCACGTGGGAGCCGAGCGGCTGCGGTCCCGGCGCGACCGCGTCCGATGGCGGCGCCACGTCGAGCGACGCTGCAGCACCGGTCGACGCCGCCGCACCGCCTTCGCCGAGCGACGCGCGCGCGCCCGCCGATGCCCGCGCCGACGGCCCCCAGAGCGACGCCCGCGCCGATCAATAGGGCGCCGCTCGCGTCCACGATGGGAGCGAGCAAGCGCGAGGCCGACCCCGCGAATCATCGAGGCGTCATTGGGAACGCCGCATCTCTGTCCTTCGCGCCGCGCGACGCGTGCTCGAGGGACGCCCAGAGAATAACAGGATTTCGCGCCGGCTCGAGAACGGATTTCGCCCGGAGCGCGGGCCGGATCGGCCTTCGTGAGACGACTCTCAGCCGCCGCGCAGGTGCTCCCACGCCGCTTCCAGAGAGTCGACGATCTCGAGGGGAACCTGCGCCGTCTGACCGAGCCTTTCGGAGCGGATCTTGCCTAGCGGCGTCTCCACGACCACGACGATCCGCGAGAATCCTCGCTCCACCTCGGTCCGATACCTGGCGAACGCAGGTTCGAGCGAAGGGTCCGCGCGCACGGGTGCCGCCCGGTTGTCGACCAGCAATCCGTACCCGCTGCGCCGCTCGAGCGGCAAGGCCTTCGCCAGCGCCTCGATGGTCCCCTCGACGTCGGAAACGCGGACGAACGGGGCGTTCGTTCTCCGGACCAGGACGACCCTTTCCGTGTAGTACATCTCAAGCTCCAGGAACGGAGTCTTGAGGACGGTCGTCGGTCGACTCATCGGAGAGCACCAGGCTCGCACATCCGCAGCTGGACGAAAATGGTCCGAAATACCGCACCCGGCTCGGACGGAGCCTTCGCCGGCAGGATCCTCAAGGTGGGCATCAACCCGTACCTGCGGGTGCCCGCGAAGGTCCTTGCGAGCGTCCTTGAAAAGGCGGGGCGCGACCGCGGCCCCATCCCCGTGAAGGGCACGCTGAACGGCACCCGCTTTCGTCAGACGCTCGTGAAACACCAGGGCATATGGCGCCTCTACCTGAATACTCCGATGCGACAGCGCGCCGGCCTCGAGCTCGGGGATGTCGCGGCGGTCACGCTCGTGTACGACGCTCGCCCGCCGAAGACCCCGATGAACGCGGCTCTGGCAGCGGCCATCACCGAGAACGCCGCCGCCCGCGACGCTTTCGAGGCACTGACGCCGTCGCACAAGAAAGAGATCCTCCGGTATCTGAACTCGATGAAGACCGAGGCGTCGCTCGCGCGGAACGTCGAGAACGTGCTCCGCCATCTCACCGGCAAGCGCCCGCACGGAATTCACGCCGTCCTGCGCGTCAAAGGCTGACGCCTGCGCCCCGCGACGATGAAGCGATTCATGACGCCGGCGCGGTCTGCCTTGCTCGCGACGCTTGCCGTCGCCGTGGTGCTCGGAGCTTGTAACCGCGGGCGCTCCTCGCCGTCGGGCGCCGCGAGCGCCAGTGCGCAGGCGAGCCACGGCGCGCTCGCGGCGCCGAGCGCGCATCCGGCGTTACCGTCGTTGCCGAGCGCGGCGCCCGAACTGCCGGCGAGCACCGAGCGCGGCCGCGAGCTCTACGGTCGCATGTGCGCCGTCTGTCACGGCGCGAACGGGGAAGGGTACCGCGCGGACGGCGCGCCCACGCTGTCGCAGCCGGCGTATCTCGCCTCCGTCAGTGACGACTTTCTCGACTTTGCCATCGCGATCGGGCGACCGCGCACGACCATGGCGGCGTGGCGAACCGACCAGGGCGGTCCGCTCTCGGCGTGGGACATCAAATCCGTCATCGCCTTCTTGCGCACCTGGCAAGGGCCGCCAGTGAAGCTCGACGAAGGGTACGTCCACGGAGACGCCGTGCGCGGCAAGGCTCTGTTCGTGAAGGAGTGCGAGAGCTGCCACGGAGCGAAGGCCAAGAACGTCCATATCCTTTCCCGTCAGTGGCTGACCTTCGCGAAGACGCCGTTCATCCGCTATGCGATCGCGAACGGCCGGCCCTCGACACCGATGAAAGCCTTCTCGGCTTCTCTCGGCGCGGACAGGATCGAGGAAATCCTCGGCTACATGCGAAGCTTGCCGGCATGGCTCGCGCCGGGAGAAGTGGCGGGCTCCATTCGGCCGCCGCCGATCCCACTCGGTCCGGTCCCGTTGAACCCGAAGGGACCAGCGCCCGTCGGGTTCCGGCCGTATCCCGCGATGACGCCACTCAGCGTCATCTGGCGCGAGCTACAGCGCCACGCGCGCATCGGTATCCTCGATGCGCGCACGTCTTCCGACTACACGACGCTACACATCGAGGGCGCGGTCAGCGTGCCCTTCTATGATCCTTCCCCGTACCTCGACGACCTGCCGAGACGCGAGTGGCTCGTTTGCTACTGCGGTTGCCCGCACTCGGAATCCGGCGCGCTCGCGCAGCAGCTCCTCAACGCGGGCTTCACCAAGGTGACCGTCCTCGACGAGGGCTTCGGCGCGTGGACCGCCGCGGGACATCCGACGCGCAACGGCCAGACGCCCTGAGTAAGACCACCTGAGTGGTCGCTGTTCAGCCGGTTTTCGCGCCGCGACGTACGAGCTCCATCAGGGCTCGATCGAAGGTCGCGCGCTTCTCCGTCTGGAGCTCGGTCCGTGCGGCCTCTGCCTGCGCTTTCTCTTCTGTCTGCTTGGCCTTGTGGCGCTCTTTTGCGGCCTTGTACGCTTCACGGCGCTGCTTCTTCGCAGCCTCTTTCATGGCCTGGTAGCGCGGGTCGGCGGCGCGGGCGGCCTTCTGCTTGAGATAGGCCTCTCGCCGGAACTCTTTCGCGCGCTCGCGCTGCTGAGCGGCCCGGGTGGCGGCAGCTGCGCTGCTGCTGCCACTCCCGCTCTTACTGCCGCTCTCGTTGCTGCTGCCGTTACCCTTGCGTGTTCCGAACATTGCTCATCATCCCCACGACGATCGCTCGTCACGGTCGGCCATTGCTTGAACGAGCGCACGTTCCAGAGAAGAGACGATGGGGTGGTCGAGCGCCTTGGCACGGAGACGAACCCCGTCCCACTTGCCCTGGGCGACGGGGGCCCAGGTTGAAGTACCGGCAACGCGGCGGGAGATGGCCACGATGGAGCCGAGACCGGCGTCGACGCGGTACTCGAGGTCTTCGACCTGGACCTCGGCGACGGGCGCCCCTTCGTAACTGACGGAGTCGCCGTCCAGAGGAGCGGGCTCAGCGATTTTCATGGGATAGCGGCCTTTCTCGTACTGAATGCGAGTTCAGTATACCGCCTCCAATCACGAACACAAGCTCAGCGTGCGCGCACGAAGTCCTGGCGGCCTTCCCAGACCTGGTTCTTGCCGTGCTGCTGCGTGAAGAAGGCGCGCGCGGTGAACGGATTCTGCAGTGTGCCCTGCATGCCGAGGATGCCGTCGGAGCCGTCCGACACGTGGAGCCCGGTCGGCTCGTTGTCGCCCTCGTTCTGATAGCCGGGGACATCGGCGAGCGCGACGTCGTCAAGGCTCGCCGTATCGCGACCGACTGCGACGAACCGCCGCGGCGCCGTCGGGCCGCCGAGGACGTTGAAGGCCCAGATCGAATCGAGCCGGTTCAGCTGGGCGTGGAGGCCGTCTCCGCGGTCTTCCGTCGCGAGCAGCGTGCCCGATTCGGCGAAGGCGAGGTTGTCGAACGACGAATGAGCGGCATCGCCGACCACGACGACGGAGAGCTTGCCGGACTCCGCGCCGTTCCTGATGTCGACCCGGAAGATGGAGCCCCAGGCGCCGCGCGCTGCGAGCGCCGGTTGATTGCCCGAGTCGGCGTTGGTGTCTCCGGTCGGGCAGAAGAAGAACGTCTGGAAGTCGGTGCCGGGCTGGTACTGCGCGTTCTCGGGACGCTTGAAGGGGCTCGCGCCCGCTGCTTTCGCGGCGACGTTCGCGTCGAAGGCGGCGAAGCCGTCGACCGCGCTATCGTGGATCGTGACCCAGCGAACGGGCCACGACGTTCCCGGCGTGTGCAGAGAGAGCTGTGCGACGGAGAACGTGTCGCCGACCGGGTCGTCGGCGTGGAACGTGATCGGCGTGCCGTCGACCGTGACCTGAAGAGCTTGAAGCTTGCCGCCCTTCGACAGATCGAACGGCGTCGTCGGCAAGAGCCGGTAGACGAACGAGTTCGGCTGCTTCGCCGCGATGGGGCTGTCGTCGTTCGACGGATCGACGTTGACGACGACGTCGTCCGAGTCCTCGACGATGAGGACGTTGCCACGGTTGTCGGGGTGAATGCCCTCGAAGCCGGCCTTGCCGAAGACGCCGTCGAGAGTGCGGAGGTGCGGTGGCCACGTCGAGGCGATCTCGATCACGCCGCCCTGGTCGTCGTCCTCCTGGGTGAACAGCATCGTTCGCGTGAACGGGTCGAACGCCGAGCCATCGATGTCGTTGAAGTGCGTGAGGCCGTCAACGCCGACCGGAGTGAGAAGGGTGATCCGGTGAGCCGGATCGCGTACGTCGAGGTTGATGCGAGTGACGAATGCGAGATCCGCGGCGTTCTCGTGGCCCTGAAAGAGGAAGTGATGGCCGTAGTCGTAACCCGGCGTCGGGCCGCCTGGATCGCGGCGGAACGCGAGATAAGCGTTCTGATCGGGCTCGGTCTTCGTCGCCTCGACGGGCTCGGGCGGAAAGTCGTTCAGATAGCCGAAGCTCGTGATGACGCCCGAGGGGTTCTCGAGCGGATCGGTGCCCTGAGCGACGAGGGAGAGCGAGAAGGTCGGGGCGACGACGTTCGCGGGCGTACCGGCACGCTGGTTTGCCGCCGGGACGCCGAAGGCGAACCAGCCGAGAAAAGCGGCGCGGGCCGTCACGCCGACGGTCACGACGGCGAGGGCTCCCCCACAAATCAGGAAAGCCTTGCGAGAGAAGAGCGAGCGACGTGACATCGGGAAACCTCCGCGGGAAAGACGGTGTAATCGCCCGCGCACGCGAGAAAAGCTCACCGGCGCTCGCGAGACCGGAATAGCTGTAGACGGCGCGGGTCTCGATCCTGCGTCTCGTTGGAAAAGAACTCGTCAATGTTGCGTGACAACATGCCCCATGGCGGCTCGCGCCGACGGCACCACAAGATGCCCAAGTGACGCCGACTCGCTTGCGACGGATTTCTTTTCGCAGCGTCCTCGTTCTCGTCACATTGCTGACCACTGGACCGGTCGCATCTGCCGCCGACGATTGCACCCGGGTTCGCGACGTCGACGCGCGGTATCGCCGTATCCTCGGGGTGTTCGAGCGCGGCGAATCATCGGCCAAGGTGTGGTGGTACGGATGGACGGGCGGCTACGTCGCCGCGACGGTCGGCCAAGGTGTCCTCGGCGCAGTGACGCACGACCGCGGGACACGCATCGACTCGATCGTCGGAGCCGCGGAGTCCGCGGTAGGCGTCGCGGGCATGCTGCTCGCTGTTCCGAAGACACCGATGTGGGCCGCGGGCGAGCTCACGTCGATGGACGGCAGCACGCCGTGTGCGCGCCTTCACCGATTGCGGCGCGCCGAGAAGCTCCTCGAGAAGAGCGCCGACGAGGAAGCGCAGGCGCGCTCGTGGTTCTCGCAGCTCCTCGGTGGCGCGATCAACCTGGCGGCGCCGATCGTGCTCTGGGCGGGCTACAAGCGGTACGCATCGGGCTGGTACACGCTCGGCCCGGGCCTCGCCGTGCAAGAGGCGCAGATCCTCACCCAGCCGGTGGCCGCTCTCGCGGCGTGGAACTCGTACGAGCGCGAGTATCGTGCGCCGAAGCAGGCGTCGTGGACGATCGCACCGCAGTTCGGCGGCGCGTCGATCGTCGGCACGTTCTGAGACTGCGCGGTCAGGCCGTCCAGCGTTCGCTCTCGACGAAGAGCCGCTCCGCGAGCTCGGCGTCACGGGCGAGGGGACTCGGCTCCTTGGTGCGGCACTCGTCGTAGTAGAGCCCGGTCTGCCCGGCGACGTCGGGCGACGTCGCGCAATAGAGCGTCGTCTTCGCGCCCTCCTCCGTCGAGATCATGCGCATCTTGATGAGGGGGCGGATCGGCCACGGTACCTTGCGCCAGACGTCGGACGCGATGACGCCGGGATGGAGCGCGTACGTGTTGATGCCCCTGTCGGCGAGGCGTTTTGCGAGGGCCACGGTGAAGAGCACGTTGGCGAGCTTCGACACTTCGTATTCCGGGACGGCCGTGATGGTGCGGGTGGGCTTCTGCAACGAATCCCACGGGAACCCGCCCTTCACGTCGTAGTGGGCCTTGCTCGACACGTTCACGACGCGACCCGGAGCGGATTGCTCGAGCCGTTCGCGCAGAAGCGACGTGAGCAGGAAATGACCGACGTGGTTGACGCCGAACGTGACCTCGAACCCGGACTTCGACATTCCACGGACACCGGCCATGCCGGCGTTGTTGATGAGCAGATGCAGCGGCGCGCCGGTGTCGAGGAAGGCCTTCGCGGCGCCGCGGACCGACGTGAGATCGCCCAGGTCGAGGGGCAATACCTCCACCGTCGCGCCCGTATCTCGCCGGATCGACTCCACCGCCGGCCCGGCGCGCTCCTTCGACCGACAGGCGATGAAGACGCGAGCGCCGCGACCCGCGAGCTCCCGCGCCGTGACGAGGCCGATGCCCGTGTTGGCCCCGGTGATCAGCGCAACCCGTCCGTCCAGATCTCGTTCGCGGCTCATGTGATCCGGGAACGTAAGGTGCTCGCCCCGGATCGTCCAGCCGGGAGGACGGATCGCCGCAGTCAGGCTTTCTTCCGGCGCGTCGTCTTCGTCGTCTTCTTCGCCGGCCAGCCCGCCTCCATCCGGTCGTACGACTTTTTCGACACGGTGGAGCGAGACTTCGGCCGGCTCGTGCCGGCGCGCTTCCGTCGATTGATGTTCTCGACGAGGGACGTCGCGGGCTGGCGCTTCTTCGTCTTCTTGCCGGTGGACGTCTTCTTCTTCGTCTTGGTCTTCGCGTAGCGCGCGAGGAGCCGCTTTCCCGTCGCGGCGAGCTTCTTCGCGCCTGCCATCGTCGTCGGTACCGGTTCGCCCCAGGCGTGAGCAGAGAGCGCGAGGCGCGTCGGTTTACCCTGGTCGCTCTTCATCGGCCCGCGCGGGTGTGCGAAATGGCGCCGCAGGAACGACCCTTTTCGCCGCATCTTCTCCGGAGTGTCGGCTGCGCCGCGCACGCCGGGCCGGAGATGCGAGCCCTCCTTCTGCGCGAAATAGCGCCGGCCTTCCGCGGTGAGCCCGCCCTCAGGATCCTTTCGTCGTTTTTCGCTCTTCATCGCGTGCGACATGCTGCGAAAGGCGTGCCGCTCTCACCGAGCCGTCGGCCGATCCTCCGCCGACCATCGGCCGACCGTCGGCGCGCCGCCACGGGTGCGTCAGAGGGCGATTCTTGCGGCTTCTGGCAACGGCACGTCGTCTGCAATACGCGCCGCTCACGATGTCGAATCGGCGATCCTCGATGACGCAGTGGACCCGGTCGCGGCTGCTCGTGACGCTCTCCGTCGTTTTCGTGGGCTGCTCGCCGGACGGCTCCGCAAGCGTCTCCGACGGCTCCGGCAATGCAGGTGGCCAGAGCGAGGGCGGCGCGACGTCGGTGAGCTCGGGGCCGGGCGGAGGAAGCGGAACGGTGAACACCGCGGGCCGCAGCGCAGCGACGTCGGGGAGCGCGCCGGGTACGATCGGCGCGCCCTCCGGTGGCGTCGCTGGCTTCCGAGCGCCGTCGGGAGGCGTCGCCGGGCTCGGCGCGCCATCAGGCGGTGTCGCGGGCCGCGGCGTGAGCGGCGCCGGCGGCGCGACGCCAGCCAGCGGCGGCGTGCCGTCGAGTGGCGGCGTACCGGCGTCGGGCGGCGCGGCGTCGGGTGGCGCTCCCAGCGTGAACGCCTGCACGACGCCGGGAGCCGTCCGGTGTGCCGCGGCTTCTCCGGGCGCTCGCGAGTCGTGCACCAGCGGCCAGTGGCAATTCAGCGACGCATGCGCGTCTTCGCAGGTCTGCGTCGGCACCGGGAATTGCGTCACCGAGTCCGCGCTCTGCCAGGCGCACCCCGGGCAGATGGTGTGCGACGGAGCCGGGGTCCTCTACACGTGCAGCTCGATCGGCGCCATCGTCGCCCAGAAGGTTTGCTCCGACCAGGCTCATTGTCAGTCCGGGCTCGCGCGCGGCGAGTGCGCGACGCTGTGCACGCCGAACGCGACGAGCTGCCTGGGCGACTACATCCAGACCTGTAACGCCGCCGGCACCGCGTTCGTGAGCACGAGCCCCTGCGCGCAAACGTGCGACCCGAAGACGTCCACCTGCGAGGTGTGCCTCGCCGGCGCCACGTACTGCGAGGGTGACTCGAGCATCGCCTGCGACGCGACCGGACACAGCTTCACGAAGACGCCCTGCGCGCGGGTGTGCGTCGGAGCCGGCAGCTGCGTGGAGTGTAACCCGGGCTTCCCGGAGCGGGATTGCCCGACCAGCGATCCCTGCTCGGTCCCCGCGTGCGACCCGTACTCGAACACGTGCAAGTTCGCCGCGGCGGCCGAGAACACGCCGTGCGCGATGCCGGCGAACTACGGCGGGTGCGCGGACGGCGGCTGCTCCGGCTTCTGCACGACGCGGGATTCGTGCGACCCGGTCGTCGTCATCAAGGCGAACGTCAACGGCAAGTACGTGGTGCTCGACGGAAGCAATCAGCTGATCGCGAGCGCCACGTCGAAGGCGAGCGCCAGTCAGTTCGCGCTCCACATCGATCCGCGCGACCGCTCGTACGAGATGGCGTTCTACTCGATGTCCGCCCACTCCTACGTCGCGAGCGACGGCTCGAACGTGGCACTCGCGACCGGCGCCGGCGCCATCGCGGATCCGGAGGCCTTCATGAACCTGGACCCGACCGGGAACGACGATCCGACCAACAACGTGGTCGGCACGCCGCTCACCCTGCTCATCGACGGCGAGTTCGTCACCGCGGAGGACGCCGGGGACAGTCCCCTCATCGCGAACCGCGACACCCCGGGTCCGTGGGAGCAGTTCACCCTCGAGCTAGCGACGCCCTGAGCGGCCGCGTCATTTCCAGTTCTTGCGCTGGGGCATCGTCCACGGATCTTTGCAGAGTACGCAGTCGTCCCCGTAAAAGTACTTCTTCGCGCCCTGGTCGGCGTAGACCCAGAGCCTCAGCCACGCGATCATCGCGGCGCGCTCGGCGATGTTCGCGCTGCTCGGCAGGATATCGACGGGGATGAGATGGCCCGCGTTTCCCGTGTCGGCGGCCATCGACAGGGTTCCATAGAAGGTTTGCACCGAGGACAAGTTGAACGTCGGCGTGACGAAGGTCGCCGGCACGACGAAGGTGTCCGTCTCCGCCGTGAGCAGCAGGAGCGGCGCGTGGAGCGCGTTCGCTGCGCCGGTGACGCCGTGCATCGACGCCGTGGCGACGACGTTGGCGTGCGCTCCGGCGCCGACCGACGCGCCACCACCTAGCGAGTAGCCGATGGTGACGAGACACGTCGGATTGAGCTTCCCCTGGTAGTCACCCGCGACGCCGTTCTGCGCCACCATCCAGTCGAGGCCGTCGGTCATCATCTGCGCCGTCACGCTCGAGCTGTTGCTGGCGATCACGACGAAGCCGTGCGAGGCGATCGCGCCGAGCAGCCCGGGATAGTACGCGGGTGTCGTCGTGATGCCGTTGCCCCAGGTGGCCACCGGATGCTTGAAGCCGTTCGCGCCGAGCGTGACCGGACGATAGATCGTGTACATGCCGTCGGAGCCGGTGCTGTTCACGACCTTCGTCGGCATCGGGCCGTTCGCGCTGTAGTCACCGGTCACCGCGGGCATCGTCTCACCGTCGCAACCCTTGCTCGGATCGACGGGAGCGCCGGGATCGCCGCTACTCATCATGCCGGCGGCTCCGGCATTGCTCCCTCCCATGCCGGCGGCGCCTCCGGAGGGCACCGCACCGCCACTGCCGCCGGGTTGTCCGATGACGGGCGTCATGCCGCCACTGCCGCTCGGCAGCAGAGTCCCCGGCGAAGCGACGCCGCCCTGTCCGAGCGGGGCTCCGCCGTTTCCGGGAACGACGCTACCCGGCGCGGCTCCGTTCGACATCGGGGCTCCTGACGCGCCACCGGCCGCGGCCGGCGTGCCGCCAGCACTGCCCTGGAACGGCGTCACCGTCGCAGGGGCGGGCGGCGTGCTCGGCGCGGAGGAACATCCGACCACGCCCGCGAGCGAGAACGCCGCCCACACGAGCCCCGTCGCAGGAGGCCGAAACGGCGTGCCCCGAGCGCCCGTGATTTTCGTCTTCATCGCACCGGATCATCGGACGATGTGCGTCCGCCGGCTCCTTCAGCAGCCCACCAATAAATTCCCTCGTGCGGCCAGGCGAGCGAAGCGTCGGCGCCAGCGTGCAGCTGCTCGGGATTTGTTCATCGGCGCGGTCGCGACTATAGCGACTCGATGGACGACCCCCGCGAAGCTCGCCTCGTGGATCTCGAGGTCCGTTACACATACCTCGAGCGGACGGTGAGAGAGCTCGACCAGGTCGTCATCGAGCTCCGCGGCGAGGTGAGCCGGCTGCGTGGCGAGCTCGTGCAGATGAACCGCATCGCCGCGGAAGAGCGTTCGTCACCCGAGAACGAGAAGCCGCCGCATTATTAGGGTAGGGGGGCCTTGGCCCCCCGCAGCTTCGCCTTGGGCGAACTGCTCCCCCCGCCGCTTCGCGGGGTCGCTTCGCTCGCGCAAGTCCGCTCTTTGATGCCTCCCCCCGCCGCTTCGCGGAGTCGCTTCGCTCGCGTAGTTGCGCAGCTCTTTCATCCTTCGGGGACGAGGGAATGGTCGTCAGCTGTCGTCTTTGGCTATGACGTCGGAGATGCGACTGGTGACCATGCTGCGCCAGCCTTTGCTCATCATGTCGAAGGCGTGCGCGTTCTTCGCGGTGAAGCCCGAGTGCACGAGCTCGAGGTGCGTTCCGCCGGAGCTCGTCGGGGTGAGGGTCCAGGTGACGACGGTGTCGAGGCGCGAGCCGTAGTGGGTCGCGTCGTCCGAGCCGCCACGCCACGTGTAGCTGAGGCGACGCGCCGGTTCGACCGCGAGGACCTCGCAGTGACACACGCCGTCCCAGCCGGGGATCGGCTGGGCGCGGAACGTGAAGCGATGGCCCACGACGGGACGGAGATCGTTCGGCATGAGCCACGCCGCGACGAGCTTCGACTCCGTGAGCGCACGCCACACCTTCTCGGGCGGGTGCGGAAGCTCGTGTGCCACGACGATGGATTGCGTCTCTTGTTCGGTGTTCATTCTTCGAGCTCCTCGAGGAGGGTTTCGAGCTTCTGCATGTGGTCCTTCCAGAAGCTCTGGTAATGCGAGATCCAGTCGATGAGCGGGCGCAGCCCCGCACGCTTCGCGCTGTAGAACGCCTGACGTCCTTCGCGCCGGTGGGCGACCAACCCCGCCTTGCGAAGCGCTGACAGGTGCTGGCTGATGGCGGCCTGGGAGACGTCGAAGCGCGCGGTGAGATCTTTCACTGCGTGCTCCCGGCGCGCCAGCCGTTCGAAGACGGCCCGGCGAGTCGGGTCGGCGAGGGCACGGAAGATCGCGTCCGCTTTTGCATCAGCCACGGCTTATGAATAAGCTACGACTTATGCGTTGGCAAGTGGCAATCCGCCATCTCGGGCGGCGATTCGTGGGTCAGGGAGACGGCGTCTGCGAGTCGAGGAACGTCACTGCGGCCGTGACGTCGGAGAGCTCGTGATACGACGCGGGCAACGCGAGGACGGTGCGCAGATCGACCCGCGCGACCCACCTTCCGTCGCGGCTGACGGTGATGCCGAAGGGCGCGCTGTCGTTCGCGCCGGGCCACACGGCCACGCCGTGCGAGCTCACCAGGTTCGTGAAGGGCGTTCCGTCGGGGAGCGCGGGCATGAGACTGAAGACGTAGTCGGGCCCCGCCGGAACGCCGGCGTCGGCCATTGGGGCGCCGGCATCGGCGATGGGCACACCGCCGTCGAAAGGCGCCGCCGGCGCAAGGGTGAGCACCCGCGCCGCGGCGATATCCGCCGCGTTCTCGCCTTCCCAGAACGCCAGGTGATCGGGAGGCGCGATCGCGACGTCGGTGAGGCCGTTGC
The DNA here is from genome assembly GCA_036272055.1 of Polyangiaceae bacterium. Taxonomy (GTDB): domain Bacteria; phylum Myxococcota_A; class Polyangia; order Polyangiales; family Polyangiaceae; genus DASZVB01. Next base: position 64,109 of record DATAZL010000054.1, read on the forward strand.
CGCGAAGGACGGTCGCTGGCGCAGTGACCACGTGCGTCGAGCGGTCGAAAACCGCGCGCGAGAAGTCGATCGTCGTCTGATACTGATGGATCTTCGAGGGGACGATGACGAGGCCCGAGCCGGGATCGACGGCCGCGCTCCCCGGTGACGTGCCGACTGGCGCCGCGGGATCGTCCGCAGCGGGGTTCTGGAAGGTGTAGACGGTGTCATCGGCGAGATCGACGACCGAGAGACCGTCGGTCATCGGGGTCCCGTCCGGGGCCGTCAGGCCATCGCACGCGCGCGGCGTGTTGCCCCGCGAATCGAGGCTCGACGCGCAGTCGTAGAAGGGCGCGAAGACGAGCTGGCGGTCGGGATCGAACGCGAAGTTCTCCGACGGCGGGGCGTCTATCGTCTTCGTGATCGCGAGCGTCGTGAGATCGACGAGCGCGAGACCGTTCCACACGCCGAGGATGGCCCGGTTGCGAGCGGGATCCATGGCCACGAAGGTGACGTAGCCGCCGTTCCCGCCGAACGTCGATTGCCCGTAGGAGGCGTCGAGACGGAGCGTTCCGATCACCGTGTCGCTCGCTGGATCGACGAACCAGACGAGCGACGCCTCCGTCGATGCGGCCACGATCATGGTCGAATCTCCGGCCGTCGTGGTCGCGTATTCGACCGCGCCGCCGTCACCGTCGCCGAGCGTGATCTGGCGAAGGAGCGCCGGCGCGCCTTTCACGCCGTCTCCCGGCGCCGAGACGTCCACCACCGCGAGCGACGGCGTGTTCGTGCTCGCCGCGTACCCGGGCAGGTAGAGCTTGACGCTCTTGCCGTCGGGGACGAGCGCAAAGGAGCCCGTCCCCCCTGCGACCGCGGACCTAACCGGCTTCGCCGCCGTCGTGACGTTCTCGCTGGTGCACGCACCAGTGAGCGCCGACAGCGCCAGGCCCGAGAGGACCGCGGCCCTCGACACGATCAAGGAAAGCTGCCGGGCTCGAAGAGATCGACGAAGTCGTTCTCGTTCTTGACCTTGTCGAGGAACGGGAGCCCGAAGATCGTCTCGACCGACTTGATGACGGAGGCGTGCGTGTACTTGACCTTGCCGATGTAGTTCTTCTTCACGGTCGGGCCGATCGCGAGGAACGGGATGCTGAGCGTCGACACGCCCTCGTCCCAGAGGATGAAGACCACGCCGTGGTGGCCGTTCGCGTAAGTGATGATGCCGGGGAGGTTCGCCGCGAGCCAGTCGTCACCCGAGCGGATGGTGTTCGAGTTGGGGCAACCCACGGCGCCGTGCATGTCGTTGCAGAGGTTCGGCGTGATGAAGTTGTACTGGGCGACGGTATCCGCGGCGAGATCGGTCGCGATCTGGGTCGACGGCGCGTGGTGCGAGGCGCAGTAGGCGTTCGTCTTCGAGGGCGGCGAGCCGGAGACGTCCTGGAAGAAGATGAACGGGTCGTGCTTCGGCGCGTAGAAACCGGTCGAGACGATCGGACAGGTGCCGCTCGTCGCGTTCATGTCCTCCTGGTACGACATCCACGACACGCCCGCGGTCTTCATCTGGGTGACGAGGTGCTCGGTGCTCGCGGTGCTGTTCCCCGCCGAGGGATCGGCGTCGCCCGTGAACGTGACGTCGGTGAAGGCGTTGGTGCCCGACTCGACGAGGACGTAGTGAGGCTCGCTCGGGATCGCGAGGTCGAGGGTGTCGACGAAGTTCGACGTGCTGGTGTAGCCCTTGATGAGCGTGTCGTTGATGTACGGCGCGTCCGCGGAGTCGCCGACGATCTGCGATTGATCGTGGTTCTCCATGGCGATCACGAACACGTGCTCGATGTGGAGACCCCCGTCGCCTTCACCGGCGTCGGTCGCGGCGCCGCCAGTGCCGGTGCCGCCTTCGACCGCGCCGTCGACGCCTGCCTCGGGGACGCCTGCGCCGCCGGTGCCCTTGCCGCCGGTGCCGCTGCCGCCGGTGCCCTTGCCGCCGGTGCCGCTACCACCGGTGCCCTTGCCGCCGGTGCCGCTACCGCCGGTGCCCATCGTGGTGCCGCCTGAGCCGCCCGTGGCTTTTCCGGCAGAGCCGCCGGCGCTCGCGCCGCCGGTGCCCGCGTGCGTGCCACCGGTCTCGCCGGTGCCGGTATCGGCGCCACCGTCCGTCGTCGAGCCGGGGCTCGAGTCGGAGCTGCATGCGACGCTGAGAGAGGTGATGCCGAACAGTAGAAGAAGCTTCAAAGGATTCATGGTTTCCTGTCGTCGCCGAAAAGAATGGACGAAGATCGCCAGCGACAGCGCGAACCTTTCACGGTGTGTCCTGCGCGTCAAAGGCGACGGCCGAGCGTCTCCTGTGGATGAACAACGTTACCCACGCTATAGGCGCGATGCCTCCGTCACTGTCCCGTTGCCAAAAGGAAGTCGAGAATGAGTCGCTGGCTCAAGGTCGTCCTCGCCGTCGTCGGTGCGCTAGCGCTGCTCGTCGGGATCGTATTGCTGTACGTGCTCATGGCCTTCCCCAAGGTCGCTGCCGCGAGCTCGCTGAAGGTGCAATCGACGCCAGAGCTCGTCGCTCGCGGTGAGTATCTCGGTTCACACGTCGCGGTCTGCCTCGATTGCCACTCGACACGTGACTGGACCCGCTATTCGGGGCCACTCACGGCGGGAACGCTCGGCGGCGGCGGTGAAGCGTTCACCCGGGAAATGGGGTTCCCCGGTGAAATCTTCTCGAAAAACATCACTCCTGCCGGAATCGGCTCGTGGACCGACGGGGAAGTCGCGCGCGCGATCACGAGCGGTGTCTCACGTGACGGCAGGCCGATGTTTCCGATCATGCCGTACCCGAACTACGCGCACCTCTGCGATGCCGATCTGAACTCGATCATCGCCTTCGTCCGGACGCTCTCGACGGTCAATCACCCGAACCGGGACGGCAAGCTCGACTTCCCGATGAACATCATCGTGCGCACCATCCCGAGCCCCGCGGTCCCTGGCGCCTGTCCGTCGCCCGGAACCCCTGATTACGGCAAATATATGACCACCATCGCGGGCTGCGTCGAATGCCACACTCAGCAGGACCACGGGAAGCACAAGCCCGGGATGGAGTTCGCCGGCGGCTGGACGTTCCCGCTTCCGGGCGGTGGCCACGTCACCTCCGCAAACATCACGCCGGACCCCGAGACAGGGATCGGCAGCTGGACGCGCGACGAGTTCATCGCTCGCTTCAAGGCGTACGCCTCGGCAAACGCGGCAGTGCCGGTCAGCGCGGGCGGCATGAACACGCTCATGCCGTGGACGATGTACGCCGGAATGTCGGCAGGCGATCTCGGCGCAATCTTCGACTACCTCCACGTGCAGCAGGCCGTACACAACGTCGTCGAGAGGTTTCATCCCTGACGTCGCATCGCGTCGGCGTCACGGATGAGTGCAAATTGACGGCTGGCCCGCTGCGAACATGGAAATGTCGAAGCAGGACCACCCCGACGGGCAGAGCGACGCGTCCGTCTTGCAACCGGTGACGGTGCAGTAGCCCGTGGTCTGACCGGGCTGCACGGCGCAGTAGCTCGCCGCACAAGTGCACTCCGTGCTCGTCGCGCCGCCGTTGCACGGCGCACCGAAGCCGTTCGTGTCACCGCCCGGCAGACCGCACGCCACAGGGGGCGTCGTACCGGCGTCGGGAGCCGACGACGGCGCGGTCGTCACTGGCGGCGCGGTCGTCACTGGCGGCGCGGTCGACACTGGCGCCGCGGTCGTCACTGGTGGCGTCGTTGCGGCGGGGACTGCACTGCCGAACGTGAAGACGCAGTTGGCGAGCTGCAGCCCGACGTCCTGGAGCACGGTGAGATGGTAGGACGCCCCGGGGCCGAGAGGCGTCGCGGGCGTCGAGGCCGGCACGTCCTGGAACGAACCCGGTGGCGTCGTGCCGAACATGACGCCGCTCGCGAGCGGCTCCGCGCTCGCAAGGACGTCGAGCTTCCAGAGTGTGCCGTCGGGCTTGTCCAGGTTCGGCGGGACGCCGGGGTTCTTGCTCCCTGCCGCGAGCACGTAGACGTAGCGCGCAGAGGTCCCGTTCCAGTGGACGGCACCGCTGGGATCGACGCCCTCGCCGGCGCCGCAGGGGGCCGGGACCGCGACGCTCTCGGTGTATATGGGACCGCCGAAGGGCGGTACCGCGCGCGCCGCGTCCTCGCTGAGCCCTCGACGGGCGAGCTCGGCGAGGGTGAACGCCTTCATGCGCGCACTGTCCGTCGAAGGAATGCCGGTCGCCGCGCGATCGAAGCCGTGGTTCGCAGCCGACGGATACGCCCCGAGCACCGACGAATCGGCGAGGCCAGTGAAGAGCGCGAGCCCCGAATCCGACAAGCTGTCCAGCCAGATCCCATCCAGGCTGATGTCCCACTGCGAAGCGTGGCCCACCGCGCGCGCGTCGTGGCAGCACGCGCAACCCGTCGCCTCGATCTGCTGCTTTGCCCACCCGAGCTCGGTCATGAACGCCGCGTCGGAGAGGCGCGGATCCTTCGGATCCGTCGGCTTGGTCGGATCGGCGGACCAGTACGGGCGCTGGGTGCGCACGACGTCACAAGAGGCATAGTCGGGAAAGTATTTCCCGGGCTCGGTCGCGCCGGAGATCATCACGTGGGTGCAGACCTTGCCGCCCGGGCCGTCGCCCTTCTGCCCCGTCATCGGTTCGCGACAGTCGTCGAAGGGCGGGATGAAGACGTGGGGCAGGGCGCTCGCCACGCTGGTGACCGCCTGCACGTCCGCGCGATACGTGATCGCGCCGCCATGCGTCGTGGATCCCGTGGGACCGGCTCCGTTGCCACACGCCACGGCGAACCAGCAGACGGCAGCGGAGCCAATGCTACGAGCCAACCGGGGCACTTCGTCACACCAGGTGGAGCTACACGTCACGCCGGCTCTGTAGGGGACAAGCCCCGGGCGTCAAGGACCGGAAGTCACGCCGGCGCTCGAACGCGCGTCTCGATGACGGCCGATAGCACTCCGAGTAGCTCGGTCGTCGTCGGGCGCTTTTCGGGCGCCGCCGAGAGACACGCGTCGACGATGCGCGCGACGGCTTCGGGGAGCTCGGGATACGCCTCGCACAGCGGCAGGTGCGGGAGCGGTTCGCGACCGTCGAGACGGGCCAGGAGCGGCGCTTCCGGGTGAGGCTGCGCACCGGTGAAGAGGCGATACGCGACGACACCGAACGAGAAGACGTCCACCGCGGGCGTGATCTGCCCGCTCGTGCGGGCGAGCTCCGGCGCGACGTACGACGGCGTGCCGGAGATGGCGCCGGTCATCGTGAGCTGGGGCGTGCTCGACGCGGACGATTGCCCGGCGTGCGCTTTGCCGAGCTGGATGTCCGGATCGGTGGCGTCGGGACCGCGCTCCGGCTTCATCCGAAGCCGGACGGTGGCCGGCTCCGGCGTCGCGGACTTCACGACTCGCACGCGTCGGGGCGCGACGTCGGCCGGCATGCGGCTGATGCCGAAATCGACGATCCTCGCGCGGGGACCTCGCTCTACGTCGCCGGACAGCAGGACGTTACTCGGCTTGAGATCGCGGTGGATGATGCCCTGCGCGTGAATCGCGATGAGGCCGTGAAGGACCTGCACGAGGACGCCGATGCACCACTCGGCATCGTGCCTGCCTTCGCACTCCGCCAGCGAACAGCCCTCGACGAGCTCCATGACGACGTACACGTAGCCCGCCTTCGCGACGTCGGTGTCGACCACCGAGACGACGTTGGGATGACGTACCCGCGCTGCGACCTGCGCCTCCCGCGCGAGCCGCGCCAGATCCATCCCGCGGTTCTGCAGCGTCACCTTGAGTGCCAGCCGTCGCCCGTCGTGGAGCCGCTCCACCTCGTACACCGTGCCCATGCCGCCCGAACCGAGGGCGCCGATGACACGGTAGCGGTCCTCGACGATGTCTCCCGGCTCGAGCGGCGCCGCCTGCGCGCTACTCGAGGTCAGAGCCGCGAGGATGGTCGCCGACCGACGGCCCACCTGCTGCCGCAGCTCTTCGTTCAGATCCTCGATCTCGGCCTGACGATGCTCGAGCTCCGCCAGGCGCCCGGTGAGGTTGGCGTTGAGACGGTCGGCCTCCTGCAGTGTACGGAAGTGACTGCGGCCGAGGAGCATCGACTGGAACATCCCGAAGAGACCGAGACCGATGCAGGCCGGACGCGCGCCGCCGAGGATCTCGCCGCGTCCGAGCCATGCGCAGAGGTCCACCCAGGCCGAACCGCCGAGTGCGACCCAGCAGCAGAGAAAGAACAGGACGATCCGTCGGTCGCCGTAGGTCGACATGAGCCGCACGCCGGTGAAGAGCTGATAGGCGATGGCCGCCGCGACGCACACGACGACGCCGGGCGTGCCGTACTCCGAGTTCACGAACGTGCTGAAGATCGCAGGGAGGGGCACCACCAGGGCGATCGCGAGGAGAACCGGCCAGACCCGACTCGGCGTGCCGCGCTCGAAGAGGGCGTGCGCGTAATAGACGGAAATGATCGGCGCGATGGAGAGGTTCTGCGCGAGCAAGAGGAGCTCGAAGCGCGAGCCGAGATGCGCCGTCCAGCCGAGCACGTAGGCGGGGTAGTACGAGGCGCTGAGCGCCTGGATCGCGAACCAGAGATAGGCCCGTCGTCGCGTGTCCCAGAAGTACACCGCGAGGAACATGAACCCCATCTGCGAGAGCCCGATGAGGCCGAACCAGCCGCCGCGATCGTTGAGCAGTCGGTTCCGCTTCATGAGCGGCGTTTCGGTCCCCGAACGGATCAAGCGGGGAGGAGCATCGAGCCACCCGGCTTGAGTCCACGAATACGTCACCGCGAGCTCGAGGTTCGTCTTGCCGCTCTCGACGGCCGCGCGCGGAAGACGGAAGCGATGGGGACCGACGTGACGATACGCGGCAGGATCGAGATCGTCCGAGAGAGGCACGTCCGTTCCGTCGACACGTAGCGCGATGCGAGACGGCAAACTCGGAACGACGAGATCGACGTCCCCGCCGCGCAGCTCCTTCGCGACGGCGACCTCCGTCGACAGCCGATAGACGAGCAACTCTCGCGGCAGAGAGTCGTTCAGATGAACGGGGAGCACTATAGTGCGCGCGCGGTCGACGCCGTGAAACGTCCAGACACGCAGCACCTGACCCTCGTAACCATCACACCCCGCGACGAGTCCGAGGAGCAGAAGGAGGGCGACGACTCGAGCGATCTGCCTCGGCAATTCACTCTCGGAACGAGCGTACCAGAATCGCCGGGGCATGCCTCGTGTGTGAGCAGATCACAAGTGGTCGGATGTCCGGTGTTGTAGCTCGGGCATTGCTCTCATATAACGAGTGCGGTTCTGGGGTCGCCGGCTCGGGGAAAAGGTGGGTTTCTATGAAAGCAGTGCGTGTGTTCTGGGGTGTGGTGTTTGCGCAGCAGCTTGCGTTCGCGCAGGCGGTGTAGCCGCCGGTGTTCGTGGGGCCTCTCGCAGGCCCGCAGGCGGCGTCGAATCCGTCCGGCGTTCATCTGTACGGGACCGATTCCGGCTGGACGTTCGAGCACGCAGGTCGGCTCGAGACGAGATCCTCTTCGGCGACACCTGGCCAGACGCGAATCTGCCGTGCGAGCCGCCGCCGACCAACGACGACGCGCGGGGCACGCTCCCGCTCTTCAAGCCGCCCGGCGTCCCGCGGGTGACGTTCGAGACGAAGGCGAACTCGCCGCTCGACTTCGATCCGATACAGCTATTCCGCGGCTCGACGTCGGTGCCCATGGGCTTCGGGAAGATCCCGGGCACCGGCTTCAGCGACGGACGACGCGCGATCGCCGCGATCGGCACGGCGGATCTCGTGCGCTGTCAGGGCGGGACGGAATCGGCGCCCGGCACGTGTCCGACGTCGAGCCTCTCCTGCGCAACGACCGTCGGAGAGTGCTCGCCGGTGCTCGCGAACATTCCGCTCCTCTGCGACGCGACGACCGGCTCCGGCTGCCTGCAAGGCCAGACCTGCACACAGACGACGGGCTTCTGCGTCGATCCGACGAGCTCGCAGAACGACGGCACCTCGTCGAGCGGCCCGTACATGGTGGCGCAGAACATCGACCTCGGCGTGCGGCGTCCGTCTTCGCCGGCGATCTACGACTCGGCGTTCACCTGGCCGACCAACAAGTTCCGGAACGTGACGTCGCGCACGGTACGGAACTTCACGTTCACCCGACACCTGAACGACTACCGCCCCGGGGACCAGTATCTCTTCATCTGGGGCCGCCCGGGGTTCTCCGGCGAGCAGGGCCGACAGGCACAGCTCTACCTGATGGCGCAGCGGCTACCGATCCCGACGGATCGTTCCAGACCGCGATGAGCTATCTGCCGTACCCGATCGACAAGTGGATCATGCTCTACGGTGGCGACGTCCCCGACGTGCTCCTCGTCGATCCGGCGAACTCGCGCAACGTGCCGAACCCCGGCGCCATCATGATGCGGTTCGCGGAGAACCCCTGGGGCCCGTGGACGCCGGCGGTGCCGTATCTGTCACCGGGAAGCCCCGCCGTGGCCGGCGATCCTTACGGCCCTGGCGGCTTCCTCTTCCACTATGCGTGCGTCGATCAGGGGAACATGACGTGTGCGCGCACGGCCGCTCGACGTGCTCAATCCGGAGTGCGGGCCGCCGCCGTTCCCGTTCGACATCGGACGGCTCTACGGCGCGAACGTCATCGACGCCTATACGCGGCCCGACGGAATCGGCGGCCTCGACTTCTACTGGAACGTCTCCACGTGGAACCCGTACGGCGTCGTGCTCATGAAGAGCAACATCCGTCCCTGAGCGCCGACCCCGCCGTCACTCCGCGGGAACTCAGCGCGGGGTGATGGTGTAGTCGAGCGTGTAGTGGTGCTGCCCTTCGACGATCTCGACGTCCATCTTGCCAGCGAGCTCCTTGAGCTCGCCGGTCCCGGAGTCCGGAACTATGACGATGGAGAGCGATCTCGTTCCGCGGTCCGTCAGCCCGGTCTGCAGCACCACGAAGGTGCCCTGTCGCCCGTCGAGCGTCCCGGTGATCCGTTCGACGGCGACGTAGCCGGCGGAGTTGTCCACCGGGGTGCGAGCGGCGAGCATCGTGACCTTGCTCGTGCCGGTGAGCGGCCCCGTGAATTGCTTCTCGAACGTCGCCCGGCCGAGCGAGACGCCGTCCACCAACTCGAACGGGGGCTCGCCCTGCATCTTCACTTCGAACGTACCTTTTGCGATCATCCGCATCGCCTATCGCAAACCGCCCCACGCGGCATGCGAAAAGCGCACGAACCGCCGCTGACGTACGGAGGGCTCAGCGCGGCGTCGGCCGCGCCGCGACATCCGACCAGGGACGTTGTCGCGGATTCACGGGCAGGAACGCGGCGTGGTACACGACGGCGCGAGTGGCCGGGTCGTAGAGGACGACCAGGAAGCCGGGCCGTTTCGAGTCGCCATGTGTACCTCCGACGGTGACCGACGCGTCGGCAGGGCCGGACACGATCAGGAAGTCTTCGATGGGGGGAGGGACGTCGGCCGGGGCGAGGCGCACGGTCCCACTCCGCGCGATCGCCTCTTTTTGAACCCTGCCTTTGCGGAGCACGGCCGCGTACGCCGTGAGGCTCGCGTCCGCCTCGGGCAGCGCCGAGCCGCGGTTCCGGAGCAGGTTGACGATGTCGACCGGTGGTCCGCCGCGCCGCGGCGCGCGGTAGGTCACGAACGCGTCGAATCGCTCGAGGGCGAAGACCCAGTCGTTCACGTGGGTGAGATCGAGATGGACGGTGTCGATCGCGTGTCGCAGATCTTCGGCGGCGTGCGGCGACGCCATCTCGTCGCCCGGATGATGGAAGATCGCCACCACGTCGGCTCCGGCGAGGCCCTTCAGGAGCTCCGGCTCGTCGAGCGGCGGCGGGCGAGGGCGCTCAGGCACGACGCCGTCGGGTGGCGGGAATGCGAAGACCCGCGCGTCGTCCCGGAAGAACGGGATGCTCGTGCCGAACGTCCCGCGGTGCGTGTTGTCCGAGACCACGTATTCTACGAGCGGCAGCGCGCGCGACACGTTCGACTCACCCTCGCAGAGCGGAGGCGACTCGGGGAGCTTCTCGCGACCGTGACGGACAGGCCACACGGTGAACAAGAGAAAAGCGGGAACCGCGGCCGCAGCGCGAATCCACACCGGCGGGATGGCGACGATCGCAGCCGCGACGGGCCACACCAGTGCGAGTGCCCAGAACGGCCAGAGCAGGCTCAGATAGCGCGCCCCCATGGAGTGCGCGGAGCCGAGGCCCAGGTTGTACGGGACGGTGACGAGGGCGGCGAAGAGCGGGATGGCGAGCGACGCAGCGGCGTCCGCGAGCGCCCGGGAAGTGGGCTCGCCCGCCGGCGCCCGGATCGCGCGCACGAGCTGCCAGCACGGGACGAGGACGCACGCGACGAACAGCGCGAGCACGACGAGGTTCCATTGCCAGGCGCGATCCGGCGTCGGTACGCCGAAGAAGCCCTCGAGCGTGTGCAGCGTCACCCGCAACCTCAGCCGCACGCCGAGACCCAGGTCGACCTGCCCGAAGCGGTCGTGATGGACCTGCGCGTAGTGCGCGAAGATGTGCGGATGCAGGACCACCGTGAGCACCTGCGCCCCGAGCAGCGCTGCCACGAGTTCCTTGAAGCGGGTCGCGGCGAGGGGCGTCGGCTTGCCGAGTTTCGTCGTCACGAGCAGGATCACGCCTAGCCCCGCCGCCACGACGCCCACGAAGACGGAGCCGATCACGCCGTACCACTGCGTCACCGTCATGCACGCGAGCACGACGGCCAGGAGCGCCGCGTAGGTTCTCTGCCGCGACTCCGTCGTGAGCAGTCGATGCACGGTGAGCACCGCGAGCACGCCGAGGCAGCCGAGCAGCTCGTACTGCCGCGCCATGAACGTCGTCTCGAAGGCGACCTCGCTGAACGACCACGCCAGCGCCGCCGCGACGCCCGCGAGCCGGCTACGCGTGAGCGTCCTCGTGAGCTCCATCAGCGCCACGAGAGCGACGGCGTGAATGACGATGTTCAGCTTCCCGCCGGTGGTCGCGCCGAACCCAGTGAGCAGGCCGGCGACGTGCATGAGCCAGAAAAAGAGCGGCGGGTGAATATCGTACTGCGTGAGGTCGGAGCGGATCCGTCCGAAGCACGCCCATTCCCGCGTCGTCAGGAGCGCCTTCCACGCGCCAGCCGGAACCCACTGATTGGCGAGATCGAGGCGCGCCCGCTCGTAGTCCCCTTGATGGCACGAGGCCGACATCAACGCGATGACCTCGTCGTGTAGCAAGCAGCTCTTCGACGCGAGAGCGTCGAACCGCACCTCGCACACCACCACGACGACCAGAGCGATGCACAGGGGCCAGACGAACCGGCGCCACGCGAATCGATCTAGGAAAGGGGGCCTTGCCCCCGCGGCTCGCTGTCGCGACCGCTCCCCCGCCGCCTTCGGCAGCTCGCTTCGCTCGCGTAGTTCCGCATCTTTGATGCCTCGGAAACGAGGGAATCGTCGATGCGGAACTACTGACATCTTTCTCCTGGCCTGCGCGTGCTTCGTCGGACCCCCGACCCTCGGGGCGCGCGACAGTACCCGATGAAACGCCTCGAATACAGACTGCGTGAAACGGCCAGTCAGGCCGCTTTCGCCATGATTGCGACCATCCGGCAGGCCCGTTTCGCCCCACAAAGATGGCAGGGCACTTCTGGCGACACGGAGCGACGGTCTTAGATCTCGAGAATGGCGAGCTCATCCTCGCGGGTTCCCGTTTCGCATCGTCAGCTCTTCGTCGAGGGCGCGGAGACACATGTGGTCGAAGCTGGTCACCCGAACGGCGAGCACACCCTCCTTCTTTTGCACGGCTGGCCAGAGGACTGGTCGGAGTTCGAGGCGCTGATCGCGCTTTCGTCACCCGAGGTCCACGTCGTCGCGATGGATCTGCCCGGGATCGGCGGCTCGAAGACGGCGCTCCCCTCGGGCGAGAAACGGCTCGTGGCGCGCCATGTCCTCGGCGTGATCGACGAGCTCGCGCTCCGGAACGTCACGGTGGTGGGCCACGACGCGGGCGGGATGATCGCCTACGCCTGTCTCCGGGAATATCCGGAGCGGTTGTCGTCGGTCGTCATCCTGAGCACGGTCATCCCGGGCGTCGCGCCCTGGAACGACGTGCTCCGGAATCCGTATATCTGGCACTTCGCATTTCACTCCGTGCCGTCTCTTCCGGAGCACCTCGTGGCGGGCAAGCAGAAGGAGTACTTCGACTTTTTTTACCGCGCGATCGCGGCCCATCCAGAGCGCATCACGGAGGACGCACGGCGGCGCTACGTGGATGCGTATTCATCGCCCTCGGCGCTCAAGGCAGGGTTCGACTGGTACCGGGCGTTCGAGGCCGATGCGAACGCGAACGCGGGGAGGCGTGAGTCAGTGCGTACTCCGCTCCTCTACGTGCGCGGAGCCAGGGAGATGGGAAAGATGGAGGACTACGCCGAGGGCTTGCGTGACGCCGGTATCGTCGAACTGACGACTGCGGTCGTGCCGGACAGCGGTCATTTCATCCCGGAGGAACAACCAGCCGAGCTGTGGCGTCAGCTGCGCAGCTTCGTAAACTCGCACGGTCACGGCTGACGTTCTCGACGGCCGGATTGTCACGATGCTGCCACGATGCTGGTGACGGCTATTTCGTACTGCTACGAAGTGAGTGCGTTGGAGATGGCGATGTCGCCCGAGTCGCAGGAGGCCCCTCGATGATGAAGAGCTACGTCCGTGCCGTTGCACCCGAGCCGGTCTGGAAATTCGCGAAGAACGTGTCCGTGCTCGCCAAGCGCGCCGTCCTTTACGACAGCCGGAACTGGCTGAGAATCAAGCAGATCGAGGCCTGGAAGGCCTTCTTTGCCGAGCGCGCGCCCCTCGGAACGATCCTCGAGATCTCCCCCGGCGGCAACGATACGTGGTCACGTCTGCCGTGCGCCGGGTACCGTACGGTGAGCTATCCCTCGTTCGACATCTCGCGCGAGGCGCTCGACGAGCAGTTCGACTTCGTCATCGCCGACCAAGTACTCGAGCACGTGGCGGCGCCGCTCGACGCGCTCAGGAACATTCGCAAGATGGTCCGCCCGGCCGGGTACGCCATCATCGCCACGCCGTTTCTGTTTCGTGTTCACGCGCGCCCGCACGACTACTCACGGTGGACGGAGTCGGGTCTCGTGAACCTCCTCGTCGAGGGAGGCTTTCAGCGGGACGACATCGTGTCGTCGGCATGGGGCAACAAGGCCTGCGCCCGTGCACACATCGGCGGCCCCGTCCGCGACTACGGCTGGTGGCGCGATCTATCGAACGATCCCGAATATCCGCTACAGGTCTGGTGCTTTGCGAAGAAATGAGACCGACGTCGGCAGCACCGCTGGAGCGGCTGCTGCCGACATCGTCGAGGTCAGAGCTCAGCGCGCGTCGCGATTCTTGCGACGCCTGAGGAAGAGGCTCCCGCCGAGCAGCGCGGCGAACCAGAGCCCGCCCTTCGCGGGAGTCGACGGCGCGAAGGCGCAGCTCACCGACGTCTTCGTCGTTTTCGCGGCGTCGTCTGCCTTCTTGGTCACCGTCTTCACGGTGGCGTTCACGTCGACGTCGACGTTGATGTCGATGGAGACCGCGGAAGCGAGCTCGTCCGCGCAGTCCTTGAGGTCGCTCGCGTCGACGAATTCGCCGTTACAGACGATCGCGCCGCCCTTGTCGGTACAGCTCTTCGTGCATTCCTGACGGGTCGTCGTCTTGCACTGCTCCCACTGGGTCGTCTGGCAGTCGACCTGGCACTGGGTGTTCGATTTCGACGTGCAGGAGCCCGTGCACGCCGTCGTGCACTTCGGCGCACAGTCCGTCATCTGGTCGTCGTCGTGGCACTTGTCCTCGCACTGCTTGTTGCACGTGTACGGACAGGCATGCTTGCAGCACTCCGGACTCGCCGCGCTGTCGCACTTCGTGTTGCAGTCCGACATGCAGTCCGACCGACAGATGTCGTCCGACGTCTGCATCGGCGTGGCCGTGCACTCGGTCTGACAGGTGGGCGCGCAAGTCTGGGTGCAGTCCGTCGTCTCCGTCATGGAGCAGTTGCTGTCGCACATCGTGTACAACATCGCCGTGCACGACTCGTCCACCGAGACCGTCTTGCACGTCTCGGTGCAGTCCTCGGCCTTGTGAAATTCGCAGGATGCGTCGGCAGAGAGGAAGATCCCTCCGCACTTTTCGAGCTCCGCGTGCGCCGCGGGAGCGATCGCCAGCATCGCGGCGAGTGGTGCTGCAGCCGCGAGAAACCTAAGCGTCTTTGAATTCATGTAAGTCTCCTTCGCGCGTCTCGAGCCCTCGTCGGATCGCGCCCGGCCAGCTGCTCTGCAGATCGCGTTCCATGAGTATGGACGCCGTGCGTCACCTGCTCGTGCGACGGATCTCGCGCGTTTAGCGGCAACTGCACGTGACGGGATGCGCGCCCATGCGCACCACCCCCCGTCACGCACCCGTTTTGTCTCGCCACGTCGCCGTCGAGCGTCGTGGCACTTCGTCTCAGAGCGACGCGTCTAGGACGGCATCCACGCGAGTGCGACGAGCTGGACGTCGATCGCCGTCTTCTTCGGCTTGAGCACGACTGCCTCGAGGGGTTCGTCCGCGGAGGCCTTCGCGCCGAGCTCGGCGACCTCGGCGTTCAGCTCGTCGGAGAGCTCCTGACGTCGCGCCTTCAGGGTCTCGAGGCTCTCGGCCGCGGCCGCGACGTCGCCGCTCTCCTTCGCGATGCGATTGGCGCCGCGGATGGCGCTCGAGGCCCGCCCGATGGTGCGCTGATTGACGACGCTCTTGCCCGTGAAGGCACCGAGCAACGCGGCCCCGAAGGACAGCACCGTCGCGAGCTTGGCGTCGGTCGCCTGGGCCTGCTCGCGCCCGACCTGGGCCTCGGCCTTGCGGAGCTTCTCGTCGAGCTGAGCGAGCCGCGGCGTGTACTTCTCCTTGAGGTCCGCGACGCGCTGATCACGGGATTCACGGAGCTGATGCATGATGCGCAGCCTGAATTCCTGTTCGCTCTCCCCGGGGTTCGAGACGAGGCCGGTGCTCGCGCTCTGGAAGAGCGAGAGGCGCGCAGCGCTCGCCAGATACGTCTTCAGATCTCTCGTCCAGGCCGCGTACTTCTTCGTCGTGGCGGCGAGCGGCGGCAGGGATGCGAACTGCCCCGTCGGCAGCGGCTCCTGCGGGATCTGCTCGAGCGCGACGGCGAGGCGCTGGCCGCGCTCCCACGCCACCGGCACGGCTTCGCCGGTGATGGGCGTGACGACGACCGTCACGTCGACGAAGTCTATCTTCGACTTCGGGTCGGAGTACGTCACCTTCGCGGCGCCGAGCAGCATGGGCGTGTACGTGATGGCACCGGCACTCGCCGCCTCGAGCGGCAGAAAGAGCTGGACGATCTCTGTGGGCAGGGCGGGGCGGTCGGCAGCACCCGTTGCCGTCGCGGTCGCGCCTCGCGTCGTGGCGGTCGTGGTCGCCGCCGGCGTGTTCGCGGTGCTGGCCGGGGCTGAAGTCGCGCCGCGCCGCGCGTCCGTCAGCCGCTTGATCTCGTTCCGCGCGAGCGGTCCGCGCAGATAGCTCATCGCGAAGCGCGACTCGAAGATCACCGGGCCTCCGGCGTGGACGTTGTTCATCAAGAATTGACGCGCCTCGAGCTTGGCGAGGAGCGCGCCGAGCTCGACGCCGCCGAGATGCGCACCGGCGTCCGACGCCGCCAGGCCCTCGATGATGCGCGCCTTGTCGCGCTCGGTCTGGAGCCGCCCGATGAACCAGGTGCCGGCGTTGGAGAGGCCCTTGTAGTCGAGATCTACGGGGTTCTGCGTCGCGAGCACGACGCCGAGCCCGAACGCGCGCGCCTGCTTCAGGAGGGTGAGCAGCGGCTTCTTCGACGGCGGGTTCGCGACCGGCGGGAAGTACCCGAAGATCTCGTCCATGTAGAGGATGGCACGGAGGCTCGTGGTCCCCGACTGGGCTCGCATGAACGACAGGAGCTGATTCAGGAGGAGCGTGACGAAGAACATGCGCTCCGCGTCGCCGAGGTGCGCAATCGAGAGCACCGAGACGCGCGGCTTGCCGGCGGGCGTCGCGAGGAGCGACGCGACGTCGAGCGGCTCGCCCTCCATCCATGCGGCGGAGCCGGGCGCACCCAGGAGGTTGTTCAGCGCGAGCATCAGCGCGAACCGATCCTTGGTTGGGTAGAAGGACTCCAGATCGAGGACGCCGATCTTGTCGACTGGTGGTGACTGCACCTGGCGGACCAGCGTCGGCAGATCGACGTCGGTGCCGGCGCTCCACGCTCGCTCGAGCAAGGTCGAGAGAAGGATGTGTTCACGACTCTGCATCGGCTCGGCGGCGATGCCGACGAGGCCGCAGAGGCCCGTCACCGTCGAGGCGATGCGGTCACGGAAGAGCTCCGCGTCCTCTCGCACCTCGGGGCGCGGCGCCGACAGCGATTTCAGGATCGAGAGCGGTAACCCGGCGCTGCTGCCCGGCGTGTAGATCGCGAAGTCCGCTGCATCGCGGAGCCTCTGGATGCGCGCACCGTCCATGCCCCACTCGGCGAGCCCGGCGCGCCAGCGTCCCGCGACCTTCTCCGCGTACTGGTCGACGGGCATTCCCTGCTTCGCGGCGTCCCCCGGGTCGACCCAGGGCGCGAAATCCGATCCGGCGAGTCCGGGGAACGTGAGTAACAGGTTCCCGAGGTCGCCCTTGGGATCGACGGCGATGACCGGGATGCCGTCGATCGCCGCCTCTTCGAGCAGATCGAGCACGAGGCCCGTCTTCCCGCTGCCGGTCATGCCGACGACCACCGCGTGCGTCGTCAGATCGTTCGACTCGTAGAGCAGGAGCTCCGAGGTCGGCGCCCGGGTCGCCGGATCGAGCTGCCGACCGAGATAGAACAGCCCGAGCTTCTCGAAATCCGTCATGACGCCGAGCCTAGTCGTGATCGCATAACGACAGGACGGCGAACGATCTGCTAGTCGGACGACGCTACTGATTGAGGCCGTTCGGGACCGTGGTGTCCCAGAAGTCGCACTTGGCTTTCTTGTAGCCGGTCTGGGCGGCGGACGTCGGGAGGTCGAGCTTCATGTTCTGGTCGCCAGCGGTCGTGTACTTGGGCCACTTCGGCGAGGTGCCGCCGTTCGGATCGCCGGTGGTGGCGAACGTCGTCCAGTAGCTGCGCATCAGGGTGCCGAGCGGAAGCTCGTCGGTCTGCGGCGGATCGAGGGGGAAGTCGGTGCCGAAGACGTAGCCGAGCTCGGAGGAGTGGAAGACGCCGAGATCGGCGACGAGCGGCTTCTCCGGCGTGTGGGCGAAGGCGTAGAGGTAAACGTCGACGCCGCTGTCGCTGATGGCGCGGGCAAAGCGTCGCGCCGGGCAGACGAAGAAGGCGTCCGT
The DNA here is from genome assembly GCA_036272055.1 of Polyangiaceae bacterium. Lineage (GTDB taxonomy): Bacteria > Myxococcota_A > Polyangia > Polyangiales > Polyangiaceae > DASZVB01. The sequence continues at coordinate 81,528 of DATAZL010000054.1, forward strand.
CGCGAGCTCGTTCAGCGCGTCGTTCGCCGTCTTGAAGGCGCTCGACGGATACTGCGCGACGATGCTCGCCGCCGCGGCGCCGAAGGTACGGTCGAGGGCGGTCTGGTACTCGCCGTCGTTCGCAACGGGGACGCCGCCGAAGAGCGCCGGTGACGTGAAGAGCGTGCCCTCGTTCAGGTTCGTCCCGAGGAGCAGCGGAACCTTGGCCGATGCGGCCCCCGCCGTTCCGATCGGCACCGGGATCACGACGCCGTCCTCGACCGGGCCCCAGGTGTTCGACTGAGGGACTCCGGCATCCGTCCCGCCGTCGGCCGCGCCGGCGCGGGTGCCCTGAAAGAAGAGACCCCCGGGGAGGCTCGCGGCGGGCGACGCCTTGATGAGGTCGTCCGGGGACACGCCGCGGAGGCAGGTGAGCACCGTCGCCGGATCGGTGCAGCCGACGGTCTTCGCGAACGACTCGCCGCTCAGATACTGATCGTCGCGTTTCGCATCGATGAGGCCGTCGCAGAGCCCGCTCTCGGAGATCGCGCCGGCGAAGAGACCGGCGCTGTCGGGAGCGACGAGGTGCGCGCACACGCTCTGCCCGCCGGCGGACTCGCCGAAGAGCGTGACCTTCGCCGGATCTCCGCCGAACGCGCCGACGTTGTCCTTGACCCACCGGAGCGCGGCTTGCTGATCTTCGAAGCCGTAGTTGCCCGACGTCGGGTGCGTCTTTTCCTCGGCGGTGAGGGCGGGGTGCGCGAGAAAGCCGAGCGCACCGAGGCGATAATTGAGCGACACCACGATGACCTTGCCCTCTTCGACGAGGGGCCCGCCGTCGTAGTACGTCTCGCCGCCGCTGCCGAAGATGAAGGCGCCGCCGTGGAACCACACCATGACGGGCAGCGGCGATGCCGGCGGCGGATCGGGCATGAACACGTTCACGACGAGGCAATCTTCGTCGCTCCGCGGATCGGCGTCGGTGCCGCCGGTGGCAATCTGCGGGCATACCTTGGGTGCCGCCGTCGCGTCACGCGGCGTCGTCCACGGCGTGACGGCTTGCGGTGACTTCCAGCGATTCTTGCCGGTCGGCGGCGCGGCGTAAGGGATGCCGTAGAAGGCACGGACCTTCCCGTCGAGCTTTCCGACGACCACGCCGTCCTTCGTGGTCACGTCGAAGCGCGGGCCGCCGCCGTCACCGCCGTCGGTGATGCTACCGCCGCTGCCAACGACCTTGCCGCCGGCACCCGCCGCGCTGCTGCCGCCTGCGCCGCCCTTGCTGCCTCCCGCGCCGGTGCTGCCTCCCGTGCCTGCCTCGACGGCGCCGCCGTCGTTGCCGGACGACTTCGAGTCGCTGCTACATGCCGCGACGAGCAGCGCGACGAACGCGAGGTGCGGAAGGACGGAGTGACGCGCACTCGTGCGCGTGGCGGACAGAACCAGGCGGATGACGGTGTTGGTCATGTGATTTCGCGACTTCGAGTATCGCGACCATGTTTCCGCCGCAATGAGCACTTTGGCTGTCCGGGAGGCGCGCTTCTTTCTGATGCGGCGTGCTAAGTTCCTGGACGAGACGCGTCATGGCGCACCCTCCTACCGACGATTTTCTCGCCGAGCTCGCGGCACGCTTTCCGGAAGACTTCTTCACGCGCGAGGTAACCGATCTGGCCGAGTACGGCCGGGACTGGACTCGTGTCTACGAGCCGTCGCCGAGCGCGATCGCGCTGCCGCGAACCACCGAAGAAGTGTCTACCCTGCTGCGCGCGTGCAACGACGCGGGCGTCGCAGTAGTGCCGTCGGGGGGCCGCACCGGGCTCGCCGGCGGCGCCGTCGCGAAGGATCGCGAGATCGTGCTCTCGCTCTCGCGCATGCGGCACATGGGAGAAGTAGATCTCCTCGGTTCGACGGTGCGCGTGCAGGCCGGCGCGGTCACCGAGGCCGTGCACCAGCACTGCGAGCCGCTCGGGTTCACCTGGCCGGTGGACTTCGCGTCGAAGGGCTCGAGCACCGTCGGCGGCAACATCGCCACCAACGCGGGCGGCGTGAAGGTGATCCGCTACGGGCTCACACGAAACTGGGTGCTCGGGTTGCAGGTCGTCACCGCGAACGGTGACGTGCTCGACCTCAACGGCGCTCTCGAGAAGAACAACACCGGCCTCGATCTGCGGCAGCTCTTCATCGGTTCCGAGGGCATCCTCGGCGTCATCACCGAGGCGACGCTGAAGCTTTCGCGCGTCCCGGCACGTCAATCCGTGCTGCTCTTCGGCGTCGAGGACGTGGCGGCGGTGCTGCGCGTCTTTCGCGACGCTCACGATGCGCCGATCGTCATCGCGGCGTTCGAGTTCTTCACGGCGAAGTGTCTCGCCCGCGTTCAGCGCCACCGCAAGGCGCGTGTGCCCTTCGAGCAGGGCTATCCGTGCTATGTGCTGCTCGAGGTCGAGGACGCAGACGACGCTGCGCTCGAGGGCTGGCTCGCGACGCTCTTCGAGCGCGAGCTCATCCTCGACGGCACGCTCGCCCAGAACTCCGCGCAGGCCGCCGAGCTCTGGACGCTCCGTGAAGGCATCAGCGAGAGCCTCAGCGCGACGGGGCTTCCGCACAAGAACGACATCGCGCTCCCCGTCGCGGCGCTCGAGGGTTTCTGCGCCGAGCTAGATTCGCTGTTCGCGGCGCAGTATCCGGATTGGGAGATCTGCCTCTTCGGGCACATCGGCGACGGCAACCTCCACGTCAACGTCATGAAGCCCGACGCCCTCGACAAGGAAGCGTTCCTGAAGCGCACCTCGGGCGCCGATCACGCCATCTTCGAGCTCGTGAAGAAGCACCACGGCAGCATTTCCGCCGAGCACGGCATCGGCCTCCTCAAGAAACCCTACCTCGGCTACTCCCGTTCCCCCGCCGAGCTCGCGCTGATCCGCGGCATCAAGGCCACCCTAGACCCGCGTGGCATCCTGAACCCCGGCAAGATCCTGGATCAGTAGTAGGGGGCCTTGGCCCCCCGTAGCTTCGCCTTCGGCGAACTGCTGCCCCCGCCGCTTCGCGGGCTCGCTCTGCTCGCTTAATTCTCCAGCTCTTTCGTGCTTCGGGAACGAGAGCCGCCCTTGCTTAGTACAAAATACGCGTCCGGATGCTCGTCGCGAGGCTCGCGATGCCTTCGCAGACCTCCTTCGAGACGTCGTGTTCGAGGTCGGTGACGAGATAGCCGATCTCGGAGTCGGTCGACAGCGTCTGTCCGAGGATGTTTGCGTGGAGCGACGAGACGATGTGGTTCACGTCGCGGAGCACGCCGGGCACGTTGCGGTGCACGTTGAGGATCCGGTGCGCGCCGGGAGTGTGCGGCATCTCGATCTGCGGGAAGTTCACCGCGCCGCGCGTCGTCCCGTGATTGACGAACTTTAGGAGCGACGTCGCGACCTCTTTTCCGATCGCCTCTTGCGCTTCCCCGGTCGAGCCGCCGACGTGAGGCGTGAGGACGACGTTGGGCAGGTTCTGCAGTTCGGTGACGAAGCCGTCTCCGTTGGACTCCGGCTCCTCGGGGAAGACGTCGATGGCCGCTCCGCCGACCTGGCCTCGCTTGATCGCGTCGGCGAGCGCCGGGATCTGAACGACGGTGCCGCGGCTTGCGTTCAGCAGGTACGCGCCGCGCTTCATCTGCGCGAGCTGCTCCGCTCCGATCATGTTCTGCGTCTCGCGCGTGGCGGGGACGTGCAGGGTGACGAAGTCCGACTCGGCGAGGAGCTCAGGCAGCGTCGTGCAAGCGCGGTTATTGCCCATCGAGAGCTTCGTGGTGCGGTCGTAGAAGACGACCCGCATACCCATGCCCTCGGCGAGGACGCCGACCTGTCTACCGATGTGGCCGTACCCGATGATGCCGAGCGTCTTGCCGCGGATCTCGTGGCTCTGGGTCGCGAGCTTGCGCCACTTTCCGGCGTGCACCTCGCGCGAGCGATCGCCGATCTGGCGGGCGAGGACGACGATCTCCGCGATGATCATCTCGGCGACGCTGCGCGTGTTGCTGAACGGCGCATTGAACACCGGGACACCGCGGGCGTTCGCCGCAGCGAGGTCGACCTGGTTGGTACCGATGCAGAAGCACCCGAGCGACAGGAGCCGCTTCGCGTTTCCGAGGACCTTCGCCGTCACCAGCGTCTTGCTGCGGATGCCGAGCACCTGCACCTGCTCGATGCGGGCGCCGAGTTCGTCCTCGCTGAGCGCGGTGGCGACGGATTCGACCTGGAATCCGTCGTGCTCGAAGAGCTTGATCGCGCTCTCGTGAATGTTCTCGAGGAGGAGAACCTTGATCATCTCCTTCGGGTACGACGAGGAGCGCGAAGGGGCTGCGTTGGCCATGAAGGGAGCGCCGGGCATTGCGCAGAAAGCTGTACGCTACGCATCGCGTTAATTCAAGCAACGCGCGCGTTTCAGCGTGGTTCCGGAACCGTGCGCCGGTCGAGGTACCGCTCCGTCAGGGCGCGAGCTCCCATGGGTACGTGAAGTCGATGCTGTCCGCCCCTTTCGGCGGCGCTGCGAACGCGACGGAGAGCATCGACTGCTCGACGCAGGTCGCGAACTCGGTGTCGTCGAGGGTCGAGCCCTTCGCGAACTTCACCGTGTCGACGACGCCCCCTACCGACGGATCTCCCACCACGTTCACGTCGAGGATGACCTTGCCGGCCTGCCCCGGATGACGGCGCAGAAGATCCTCGTAGCAGCTTCCGAGGAGCGGGCTGAACTGCTTGCGCACGACGTCTTTTATGTAGTGCCCGAGCGCCTCGTCCGCCTGGTTCCCGGAGCCCGACGCCGCGGGCATGAAGGGGCTACCGGTGTCCACCGCGGACGGTACCGGCGAGGCCGTCTTCGCCGGAGCTACTGCTCCCGGGCGGGTGAGCGGCGCGGCTGAGGCCGCGAGCGCCGTTGCGTGCGCGGCGTGCAGCGTTTTCAACTCGGCGCGAATCGAGTCCGCGTGCGCGCGCCCAGCGGCGAGGCGAATAACGGGGTCCGGACTCGCGCTCGTAGCCGTGTTCGGCGCTGCCACAGCCGCGCTCGGGGCAGTGCTCGCGCCGTCCTGTCCCCTGGGCGGCGCGGTTCCGCTCGAAGCGAAGAGCCATGCACCGAGCGCCGCCGTTGCCAGGACGCCCACCGACACGAGCCCAATGATTCCGCGACGCCGCGTCTCCCTCACGTGCAAGAACGTCTCACTCGTTCGCGCGCCGTGTCAACGATAACGCGAGGTGCGGCGGACGCTTCCTCGGGTCCAGAGCTTGCTCTCCTATCGCGGCGCTGGTACCGAACCGCTGCGGTCGAAAAGGATCATTCATGCGATGGATAGCAGCGCTTACTTCTTGCTCCCTTCTCGTCGTGGGCGTCGGCGCCTGCGGCTCCGATAAGAAGGACGGCAACAGCTTCAACGCCGGTGTCGACGGGAACACCATGCTCGGCAACCTCACGCCGGCACAGCAGATCACCATCTGCCAGAACCAGGCGTCGTACGTGCACGCACAGATCGACACCACGTCGCTCATGCGATTCGTGTGTTCGCTGACGCCCGCCGTCGTGCTCGCGGCGAACGAAGACGCCTGCCAGGCGGCGATGGATTCGTGCGTGAACGGCCTGTCGCTGAAGGTGAACGTCAACGTCCCCACCACGACGGACGTCCAGACCATCTGTTCCACCTTCCCGATCACCCAGTGCTCCGGGACGGTCTCCGACTACGAGACGTGCATCGACTCGGTCGCCAGCGTGCAGCTCGACATCGGTACGAACTACTCCTGCGGCAAGCGCGTCGATGGCGGCGCTCCCCTCGTCGGCGTGAGCGCGTGTAACGCCGTCGGCCCGTCCTGCACGGTCGCCGGCGCCAACATTCGCTGAGCGAACGGATGACCGTCGTCGGTCGGATCGCGTTGCTCGCGGGCGTCCTCGGGCTCACCGGTTGCAGCACCGATGCGCCGAGCACGGAGCGGTCCGATGCGGGCGATGCCGGTGCGTCCGTGACGGTCGCACCGACGCCCGACGGCTCGCTCGGCGCCGGCGTCGAAGACTGGCGCTGCACCACCACGACGGAGACGGCGGACTCTGGTCCCGGGTCCGTCATCTGCAGCTGCAACAAGTTCGTCGTTCCCGTCGACACGACGGGGGCGGCGGCCGCATGCGCCGATCAGCCGTGCTGCATCTCGGATGGGCCCGACGCCTGTGACTGCTTCTCTGCGTCGTATCCAGAGGCCATGGACTGCGACGGGCTCGTGGCGCAGACCAACGCCCTCGAGACCGCACAGAGCTTGCCGCCGCAGGCAAAGCGCGTCGATCAGTGCCCGCCCTGACGGCGTCGGCCGGCGGGATCGGACGTCACTCGTTCGAGCCGGCGAGGGCGATGCGTAGAGCGCCGTATCCGTAGCGTTCACGGATGCCGTCGACGGCGCGATGCAGCGGCTCACCCGTGTCGAAGAGCGCGAGCTGCTCGTCCGAGCGCCGTAGATTGGAGAGGCAGATGCCGAGCAGGCGGATCGCCGTGCGGCGCGTACGAGCCCGGTCGTAGATGTCGCGGACCACGGGGTAGAGCTCGAGCTCCGAGCAGGTGGCGGTGATGGTGCGCGAACGCTGGAGCGTCTCGAAATCGGCGTAGCGCAGCTTCAGCGAGACGGTGCGCGCCTTGACCCCTCGCTTGCGCGCGCGCCAGCACACGCGCTCGCAGAGCGAGCAGAGCATCGACTCGATGCACGCTGGATCGCGCACGTCCTCGCGGAACGTGCGCTCGTTCGAGATGGTGCCGCCGGAGCTCCCCGACGGATCGTATTCGAGAAACGCCGGGCGCTCGGGCCCGAGCTCGTGCGCGCCTTGACCGCGACACGCGCGCTGTATGGGCTCTGCCCAGGCGCCGAAGATCTTCCGCAGGCGCGGGAGCGGCGCGGCCACGAGCTCGGCGAGGGTGACGAGGCCGGCGGCGTTGAGCTTCTGCTCCGCGACAGGGCCGATCCCCGGAAATTTCCGGACCGGGAGCGGCCCAAGGACGGCGAGCTCGTTGCCCGCGCGCACCATCAGCACGCCGCGCGGCTTGGCGAGCCCGCTCGCGACCTTGGCGACAGAACGACTCGTCGCGATGCCGCAGCTCGCCGGCAGCCCGACCTGCGCTTTGATCTCATCGGTCAGCTTCCGCACCACCCGCTCGATGGTGAAATCCGGATCGCGATCGCCTTCTGCGAAGTAGAGGCCCTCGCACCCCGAGAAATCGAGGAACATCTCGTCGATGCTCGCGACCTGGGACACCGGAGTGTAGTTCTCGGCGATGGCGCGCACTCGCGCCGAGTAGTCCCCGTACACGCCGTGCCGCGTCGGCAGGTATATGGCGTGGGGCGCGAGCGCGACCGCCTGGGTCAGCGACATACCCGAACGCACGCCGAGGGCGCGCACCTCGTAGCTCGCAGCGGTGACCACGCCGCGCTGGCCGGGTAGCCCTCCGACGATGACCGGCTTCCCCTCGAGCCGCGGATCGAGGAGCCGCTCGACCGACACGAAGAAGGTGTCGAGATCGAGGCAGCAGATCCGCGGAGCTGCGAGGGCCATGACTACGCACCGTCACCATATACTGAACCGATGTTCCGGTAAAGGCACGCCTTCATCCGCGGGTTTGCCGTCCACCGCCCCGTGAACGAGGCTCCGGGCATGAACAAGCCCGAGCTCCTCCGCGCCATCCAGCTCTTCGAGGGTCTCGCGGAGAGCGACCTCCACGTTCTCGCGGATGCGCTCGGCGAGCGAAGCGCCCGCGCGGGGGAGATGATCTTCCACCAGGGGGACGCCGCGACGACGATGTTCATCATCGCGGAGGGGCACGTGAACATCCATCTCCCGGGCGAGCACTCGCGACGGATCTCGCTCAAGGACATCACGCGGGGAGAGTACTTCGGCGAGCTCTCGCTCTTCGACGACATGCCCCGGTCGGCGAGCGCCGTCGCGACGACCGACGTCGTGCTCCTCGAGCTGAGTGCCGCGACACTTTCGTCCTATCTCGAGACCCGTCCAGGCGCGGCGATGGCGATCCTGCGCGTCATGACGCAGCGTCTCCGCGCGACGAACACGCTCCTGTCCGAGCGCGCGGCGAAGAACGTCGTCGAGGAGATGGACAAGGCACTGACGTGGAGGGACAGGCTCGCGGACCGCGTCGCGGAGCTCAACGGGAGCTGGACGTTCATCGTCGCGCTCCTGGCGCTGACGTTCCTCTGGGCGGCGCTCAACCTGGATCTGTCGAAGCCCTTCGACGCCTATCCGTTCGTCTTTTACAACCTGCTCCTCGCCGTGCTCGTCGCGCTCCAGGGCCCGCTCATCGTCATGAGCCAGAACCGGCAGACCATGAAGGACCGTGCGCAGTCGGAGACCGACTTCCAGGTCAACCTGAAGAACGAGACGAACATCGAGGTGATCCTGAGGGAGCTCGGCGAGTTCCGTGCGGAGGTCATGAACCGGCTCGAAAAGCTCGAAGCCCCCGGTGAAGCCGCGCCGCGCTGAGCTACGATGGCGCCCATGAAAGACATTGCCGTCGTCTCCTACTGCCGGACCGGCATCGCCCGCGCACAGCGTGGGGCGTTGAATCAGACCCACGGAATCCCGATGGCGTCCCACGTGCTCGAGCACGCGGTGAAGCGCGCCGGCATCGAACCCGGTGAGGTCGAGGACGTGGTGCTGGGGTGCGGGCTGCCGGAGGGCGCCACCGGGCACAACATCGCGCGAAACGCCGCGATCGCTGCGCGCTTCCCGATGGAAGTGCCGGGGATGACGATCAACCGGTACTGCGGGTCCGGGATCAGCGCGGTCTCCATCGCCGCGAACCGCATCGCGGCCGGCGAAGCGAGCATCATCGTCGCCGGCGGCGTCGAGAGCATCTCGCTCGTGCAGTTCAACCTGAACCTGAATCACTTCTTCTACGAGCCGCTCCGCGAACGCGTCCCCGGCGTCTGGTGGACGATGATCCAGACCGCGGACCTCGTGTCGAAGAAGTACGGGATCAGCCGCGAGGCACAGGACGAGTATTCGTTCATGAGCCAGAAGCGGGTCGCGGCAGCGGCCGCCGCCGGCAAGTTCGCCGAGGAGATCGTGCCCTTCGACACGGTGATGTCCGTCACCGACAAGGCCACTGGTCAGACATCGGAGAAGAAGGTCGTGCTCGACCGGGACGAGGGCCCCCGCGCCGACACCACGGTAGAGAAGCTCGCGGCGCTCAAGCCGGTGAACCCCGGCGGGTTCATCACGGCGGGGAACGCCTCTCAGCTCTCCGACGGCGCCGCCGCCGTCGTGCTCATGGACGCGGACCTGGCGTCGAAGCGCGGCCTGCCGATCCTCGGTCTTTTTCGCGGCATGCAGCTCGCAGCCGTCGAGCCCGAAGAGATGAGCATCGCCATCACGCCCGCGATCGAGCGGCTCATGAAGCACCACGCGATCGCAAAGTCGTCGGTGGATCTCTGGGAGCTTCACGAGGCGTTCGCCGTCACGACGCTCTACAACCAGAAGAAGCTCGACACGCCGTGGGACATCACCAACGTGAACGGCGGCGCCGTTCCGCTCGGCCATCCCTACGGGATGTCGGGGATCCGCTATGTCGGCAGCACGCTGCTCGAGCTCGGGCGTCGCAAGGCCAAGCGCGCCGTCATCGCGGTATGTACGGCAGGGGGCATGTCCACCGCGGCATTCCTCGAACGCCCCTGACGCCTGCCGCTGCGCCCCTGGCGCTTCAGGGCAGAACGCTGGCCGCGACAGGTCATAGCGTTCGCGGACAATCTTTCTTCGAGTACCCGCACGCGGCGCTTGAGCTCCGATGACAGCTGTTCAGCCGCGTAGGCTCGAGTTACTCGAATGGTTCCTTCGATCGCCATCCCGCGCGCGGCGCGACGCGCGCTCACCGTGTAGCAAGGGGTCCATCTCATGAACGTGAAGCTTCCAGTCGTGTTGCTCATTCTGTCGATCGGCGCAGCGGGCGTCGTGGGTGCGTGCGGCGGGAGCAGCGAGAGCGATGGCAGCGCGAACTGCGGCAACGGCAAGCTCGACGACGGGGAAGAGTGCGACGCCGACCAGGTCGGCAGCGCGACGTGTTCCAGCGTGACGATGGGCTCGTCGACGTCCGGCACCCTCGGCTGCGATTCGATGTGCAAGTTCGATACGACGGCGTGCACGTCGTCCGGCTCGGGCAGCGGCGGAGCGGGAGCCGGCACCGGCACCGGCTCTGGAACCGGCGGTCTCGGCGCTGGCACTGGCGGCGGTCCGGCGGGCTCTCAGGGCGGACTGCCTGGCTTTCCCGGGTTCGGCCAGGGCGGCCTCCCGGGCTTCGGCCAGGGCGGCTTTCCTGGGTTCGGCCAGGGCGGCCTCCCGGGCTTCGGCCAGGGCGGCTTTCCTGGATTCCCGGGTTTCGGCGGACGTAACCAGGGCGGCATCGGACAGGGCGGCCTGGGGCAAGGCGGCTTCGGACGTGGCGGTCGCAACAACGGCGGCGCGGCCGGTGCAGCCGGTGGCACGGCGGGCAGCGCCGGAGTGGCGGGCAGCGCGGGCGCGAGTGGCGGCACTGCCGGCGCAGCGGGTAGCGCCGGTGCGGCAGGCGCGAGTGGCGGCACTGCCGGTGCGGCAGGCGCAACGGGCGGCACTGCCGGTGCGGCAGGCGCAACGGGCGGTACTGCCGGCGCAGCGGGCGCAACGGGCGGTACTGCCGGTGCAGCGGGCGCAAGCGGCGGTGGCGGCGCCTAGCGTCGTTCCGCGCTCAGCGCCGGTTAACCGAAATCCGGCTTCGCGAAGGGCAGTGTGTCGTCGTGGAGCGCGGCTGCCACGGCGCGGATATCGACGTCCATCGGGCGATCGCGGCTGACGAAGGGGATACGCGCGCGCACCGCGGCGTGGACCTTCGCGATGCGGCTCTCGGGTCGCGGTCCACCACGGAGATCGATTGCCTGACAGAGCGCGAGCAGATGGATCGCCGCGACGCTCTCGGTAAGCTCGAGGATCCGCCGGAGCTCGCGCGCGGCGATCGTCCCCATGCTCACCTTGTCTTGATTGTGGCTCTCGGTGCTGCGTGAAAAGACGCTGGCCGGCATGGTCAGCTTCAGCGCCTCGGCGGTCAGTGCGGAGGCCGTGATCTGCATCGCCTTGAAGCCGTGGTGCGCGGTCGCCCCGCGCACGTCGCCCTGCACGAGATCGCGGGGGAGACCGTTGCTCGTCACCGGGTTGCAGAGCAGCGCGAGCTGCCGGTCGAGGAGGTCCGCGATGTTCGCGACGCCGGTCTTGAGCATCTCCGCCGCCTGCGCGACGTGACCGCCGTAGAAATTTCCGGAGCGAAGTACGTCGCCCGTCTCGAGATCGAGGATCGGGTTGTCGTTCACGCTGTTCAGCTCGACCTCGAGGAACTGACGCGAGACAGGCAGCACGTCGGCGAGGACTCCGATGACGTGCGGCGCACAGCGGAGCGAGTAACGATCCTGGAGTCGCGTGTCCTCTCCGCGCTCTGGCCTCGGCGAGAGCTCGTCCAGGATCCAGCGGGCCACGGCGCGCTGCCCGGGGTGCGGCTTCACCGCGAAGATCCGGTCGTCGTACTGCCCGGGATCGCCTTCCAGCGCCTCCACGGCCATTGCCGTGAGCGTCGCCGATACTCGCGCGAGACGCCGGGAGCGCAGGAAACCGAGAGCGGCAATGCCGCTCATGACGCTCGTGCCGTTCATGAGCGCCAGCGCTTCCCGCGGCTCGAGCGTCAGCGGCGAGAGACCCGCGCCCTCGAGGGCATTCATCGCCTTCACCGGGACGCCGCGAACGATGGCGTCGCCTTCGCCGGAGAGGACGCTTGCGACGTAGGAGAGCGGCGTGAGATCGCCGCTCGCGCCGACCGAGCCCTCCTCGGGGATGCATGGCGCGATGCCGTGATTCAGGAGACCGATCAGCGTCTCGAGCACGACGGGCCGCACGGCGGAGTGACCGCGGGCGAGCGAGCCGAGGCGCGACACGATGACCGCCCGCGTCTCCGCGACGTCGAGGAGACGCCCGGTGCCGCACCCGTGATAGCGGAGCAGGTTCTGCGCGAGCGCAGCCGCGTCGTCGAACGGCACGACGTTGACGCAGGCGTCCCCGAACCCGGTCGTCACGCCGTAGATGCGCTCGCCGCGCTCGATGGCCTCGTGCAGCAGATGCACGCCGCGCTCGAGCCGCGCGCGATACCCGGCGGTGCCGTCGAGCCGGACCGTCGCGCCGCGGAGCGCGATGTCGGCGAGGCCTTCGATCGTTAAGGGATGGGCGCCTACGGTGACGGAATGAGTGGAAATGGCCGTGCTCTACGGCGGCGTCTTCCCAGGTTTCCCCCCGGCCTTCAAGGGTCGGAGCGTCAATGAGCCGTAGAGGGTGTCCCCGGCCGGGAAATCCCGGTCACTTCGAGGACGGCAATGACCCTTCGACGCCTTTCACGTAGAAATTGATGCCGTGAAGGAACTTGTCGTCGGCAATCTCTCCATCTTTGAGTAGCGGCTTGCCGGCCTGATCCATGAGCGGGCCCTTCCAGATCGCGAAGGAGCCGCTCTTCAGGCCGGAACGAACCTCGTCGAGCTTCTTCTTGGTGTCGGCCGGCACCTTGTCGGACACCGAGACGATGTCGATGGCGCCTTCCTTGACGCCCCACCACACCGACCCGGTCGTCCACGTGCCGCCCATCGCGTCGCTCACGGCCTTCTTGTAGTAGGGCGACCAGTCGATCGCCGCCGAGGCGAGGTGCGCGTTGGGACCGAATTTGCTCATGTCGGAGTCCCAGCCGAAGCCGAACTTGCCGTTCTTCTCGGCGGTCTGAAGCACGGCGGACGAGTCGGTGTTCTGCATGAGCACGTCGGCGCCTCCGTTGATGAGCGCCTGCGCGCCTTCGCCCTCCTTCGGAGGGTCGAACCACTTGTTCACCCAGACGACCTTGGTCTTCACCTTGGGGTTCACGCTCTGGGCGCCGAGGGTGAACGAGTCGATGTTCCGGATGACCTCGGGGATCGGGATCGAGGCGACGACGCCGAGGGTGTTCGACTTCGTGACGCCGCCTGCGAGCACACCGAGCATGTACGCGCCCTCGTAGGTGCGCGAGTCGTAGGTGCGGAGATTTTCGGAGGTCTTGTAGCCGGTCGCGTGCTCGAAGTGCACGTCCTTGAAGTCCTTCGCGACCTTGAGCATCGACTCCATGTATCCGAAGGTCGTGCCGAAGATGAGCTTGTTGCCCTGCGACGCCATGTCGCGGAGGACGCGCTCGGCGTCCGCCGCCTCGGGCACGTTCTCGACGAAGGTCGTCGCGACCTTGTCGCCGAACGACTCCTGCATGATCTTCCTCGCCTTGTCGTGCGCGAAGGTCCAGCCTGCGTCGCCGACCGGGCCGACGTACGCGAACGCGACCTTGAACGGACCCGGTGCGGGCGCAGCCGACGCAGACGCGACAGGGCTCGCTGCGGTTCCTGTGGCCTCCGGCTTCGGCTCTTCTTTCTTGTCGCAACCCGTGAGGGTCGCCATGGCCACGCTACCGACGGCGAGCCAGCGGGCGGCGCGCACCTTGAGTGACGGAGCGTGCGAAACTCGGGAAGAAGCGGACGACGGGCGAGGGGACGGATGCGACCAGCTCATGCATCTTCGCGTGCCACGCGCCCGGTTTCCGGCGTGTGACACGAATACGCCGAACGCAGCTTCGTGCGGGGTAGCCGGTCGATTTTTCGTGTCAGCGCGCGAGGCGCTCACGCCGTGCGGCAAGGATCTTCGCGAAGGACCGGAGCTCGAACTCTTCGGGACTGAGCCCGGTCTGCTCCACCGCGCTGACGCCGACGGCCCCTGAATTCAGGGCTCTCAAGAAAAAATTCAGGAGGCCCTGACCGGTGGCCGCGTCGTCGAACACGTCACCGATGAGCGTCGCCTGCGCGGCCTTGTCGACGAAGTTCCGGAGCCGGTCGGCCGCCGCGGCGAACCCCTCGAGAAAGAAGGCGTAACAGGTCGCGTACCGCACCGGGATCTGCGCCGGATGAAGATCCCAGCCCTGGTAGAAGCCGCCCTCGAGCGAGTGACGGATGTGCCGGTACGAGAGCTGCCACGCCGCGTGCACTGCGGCGCGATTCTCGGTGAGCTCTGCGGGCGACAGCGAGCTCCCCTTGTGCGGGCCGACGGGGAGCACGTTGGTCGAGCCGTCGGAGAGGAAGAGCCCGGTGCCCGCGTAGGCGAGCATCATGAGCCCCTTCGCGAGATCGCAGAGCGGATGATCCATGACCTGACACGACGCGGTGACGTTGCACGACGCGGTGTAGTCGTAGGTTCCGAAGTGCGCGCCGGTGCAGCGCCCCTCGCACGCCTCCAGAAAGCCGGGCAGCGGAATGCGTCCGTCGGGGCCGACCAGCGACTGCGTGATCTCGACCATGAGCTCCATCTTCAGAGTCCCCGGCGTGAGGCCGTGACGGCGCTCTAGGAGCTCGAAGAGCCGCACCAGGGTGCGTGGCTGCTCGGCGATCGTCACCTTCGGCAAGGTGACGACGAAGTGCTCGGGCAATGCGCCGCCGGTCTCCGCGAGCAGCGTTCCGAAGAAGAGCTCGAGGGTACGCGCGCTCCGGAGCGTCCACTCCTCGCCGAACGACTTGACGCGGATGCCGATGAACGGCGGAAGCTTCTTCTCGCGCATGCCACGGGCGAGTTCGCGCGCTGCGGCGACCGCGACGGCGTCTTCTTCGGCATCGGGGCGCGCACCGAAACCGTCCTCGAAGTCGATGCGAAAATCCTCGACCGGCTCGTTCTCGAGCTTCCTGCGGACGCGATCGTACACGGTGAGCGCGAGCCAGGCCTCCGGATGCTTGCGGCGAAGCGACTCCGGATCGCGCTCCGGATCGGCGTGATAGCGCTCGATGCGCGCGCCGAGATCCGGTGCCTTCACGATCGACGTCCCCTGGGCGAACTCGAGCGCGTTCGTGCCGTAGGCGTCCATGCTGGCGAGCGCGAAGCTGCCGAGCCGCGCGGTCGTCTCGGCCTTGTAGAGCTGCGCGCCACCGTAGACGGTGTGAACGGGCTGCCGCGCCGCGCGGTCACCCGGGTAGATCTTCGTGAACGCGCGATTCGCGGCGCCGAGCGCGTCGAGGTGTTCCCTGGCTTCGTCGAGAAGGGTCATGTGCCTCGGTAGGTGGAATAGCCGAAGGGGCTGAGAAGAAGCGGGATGTGGTAATGCTCCGTCGGCGCCGTGATCGTGAAGACGACATCGACGTACGGATAGAAGACGGGGCGCCCGCTCGCCGAGAAGTACGCTTGCGTGTCGAAGGTGAGCCGGTAGGTGCGCGCCTCGAGTCCGCCTTCGGCGAGCAGATCGACGACGCGTCCCTCGTCGTTCGTCACGCGATCGGCCAGTGTCTCCCAGACGCCAGCCGTGTCGAGGACGGCGAGCTGCACCGCGAGCTTCGCGGCGGGGCGGCCGAGGGACGTATCGAGGACGTGCGAAGTGAGGGGACTCATTGGGAAAGCTTCTCGAGACGGAGACGCGTGATCTTCGCTTGCTCGGCTGCGGCGACGCGAAGCTCGCGTTCCGCGTCGTGCTCGAGTCTCTCGCCGAGGAGCGCGAGCATCTCGGAGGCGCTCTTGCCGGTCGCGCAGACGATGAACGAGTACCCGAACTTCGCCCGATAGCGCGCATTCGCGTCGCGCAGCGAATCGAGGAGCGCGTCGCCCGCGCCGTCGACGCCGGCCTGCTCCGACCTCGACCACGACGCGGTCGTCGCGAACCGACGCCGGAGCTCCTCCGGATCTTCGCCGATCTGCGGGTGATGCGAGAATGCCTCGAGATAGTCGGCGCGTTCGAGCCCCGCCCAGACATCGAGGGCCGCGGCGTAGAGCGCTTCCGGCGATGCGAAGGGACGGCGGACGGACATCGCGTCCACCCAGCGGCTCGAGCCGCAGCAACGGGTGAGGGCGGCCCGCGCTTGCTCGAGCGGCCAGGCGTCGAGGAGCGACTGCGGCTCCGGCGCGCGCGTGCCCCAGACGCGAAGACGGCTGATACCGCCGTCGGGGAAGATGTTCAGACGGACGTGCGAGGCGGGTTGCTCGGAGACGAGCTCCGTCGTGAAGAAGTGCCGGGTGTGCGCGGCGAGCTTCTTGCGTGGCAAGAGCGGTGACCAGGTCGGCGTCTGCACGAGCTCGGTGATGCGGCCGCTCGCGAAGTCGATGCCATCGATCGAACAGCTATCGGGGTAGTTGCCCTTGAAGTGATTGGTGTCGATCTCGACGGCGCGAACCGTCCCGCGCGCTCCGAGACGGATCATGATCCAGTCCGCGCCGGGAGGGCGACTCCTGCGCGTCTCCCAGCCGCCGCCCATGTTCTCGGCGCGTCCGGGGAGGAGCAGATTGTTCATCGGCCCGAAGCGCGCGTCGGAGCACGCGAGCGCGACGCCGCCGTTCTTCACTGCCGCGAGATCGACGAGGCCGGACGGCACGTGCGCCCGCGTCTCGTCGTCGGGCTCCTCGGGGAGCCACTCCGGCATCACCTGGCCGAACACGCGGAAGCGCGCGACCCCGCCGTCGGGATAGACGTTGAGACGGAGATGACTCACCGCTTCGCGAGCGACGGCGGCGAACAGGTTCTGTGAATCGGGAGCGAGCGGCATCTCCGGCAAGAGCTCCGTCCAGGTGGCGCTCGCGAGGACGTCGAGCGGCGTGCCGCGCGGTGCGCGAAGGCCCTCGACGGACGCAAATTGCGGGTGATTGCCGGAGAAGTGATGCGTGTCCACGTCGAAGCCGACGACCTTGCCGGGCGCGCCGAGCTCGATGACGGCCCAGTCGTGACCGGGCCCGCGCTTGCGACGGCTCTCCCAGCCGTCCATCCACTTGCCACGGTCGGTGAACTTGTCGGCGATGAACACGCCGCGACCCGGTTCGAGCATGCTCGACGCAGCGGCGAAGAACTCGTCACTCGTGCCGAGCGCTTTGCCGCCGAAGCCGGCGGAAGCGAGATCCACGAGACCGGTGAAAGTCGCTGAGCGCAGTTCGTTCACGACACCTCGTTGCGGTGGAGAAGAGCGCGGCCGACGGGGCCCGCGGGATGCCCGACGCCATCGTAGACCTCCTGCGCGCGCAAGAAAGTACGATGAACGCGGCCCCGGAGGGTCGCGCCGAGATACGGCGAGATCTTGTGGCGGTAGTGGAGCGACTCGGCCTTCACGTCGAAGCGCGCGTCGGGATCCCAGACCACGACGTCGGCGTCGAACCCCTTCGCGAGTCGGCCCTTCTTGCCGGACTGGCCGGCGAAGCGCGCAGGGCCGGCGCTCATCCACGCGGCGAGCTGCTCGACGGTCGCGCCGCGGCGAACCGCCTCCGTCCACACGGCGGGGAGCCCCAGCTGGAGTGACGCGATGCCACCCCACGCTTCCTGGAAATCGCCGCGCTCGGGCAGCTTGAGGTGCGGCGTGCAGGGGCTGTGGTCGGTGACGACGAAGTCGATGACGCCGTCGAAGAGGCCCTGCCAGAGTCGCTCGCGGTTCTCGTGCTCGCGGATCGGCGGCGCGCACTTGAAGTACGTCGCGCCGTCGGGCACCTGCTCCGCCTCGAGACACAGATAGTGCGGGCACGTCTCGGCGCTGATCGGCAGGCCCTCCGCCTTCGCGCGACGGAGCGTCTCGAGCGACCCCGCCGACGAGAGATGCACGACGTGGACCGCGCACCCCGTCTCGCGACAGAGACGCACCAGGAGACGGATCGCGGCGTCTTCCCACTCCGGCGGACGCGATGCGAGGTACCCCGCGTACGCGCGCGGGCTCTCGTGCAGCGGCGGCGCGCCCAGGTCGAGCTCTGCGTGGGCTAGCAGGGGGAGCCCGTGATCGCGCAGGACCGGCATCGCTGCGCGTAGATCCGCCTCCGTCGCGTTCGGAAATTCGTCGATGCCCGAGTGCACGAGGAACGCCTTGCAACCGAGCACGCCGGCGCGGGCGAGGCCGGGAAGCTCGTTCGCGTTCCGCGGGACGACGCCGCCCCAGAACCCGACGTCGACGAACCGCTCGTTCTCGCTCGACGCAACCTTCGCGGCGAGGGCGTCCGCGCTGGTCGTCACCGGGATCGAGTTTAGCGGCATGTCCACCAGGGTGGTCACTCCTCCGGCCGCGGCGGCGCGGGTCGCCGTCTCGAAGCCCTCCCACTCGGTGCGACCCGGCTCGTTCACGTGAACATGGCAATCGACGATCCCGGGGGAGACAACGAGATCCCCCACGTCGAGCACGCCCTCCAGCAGCGTCGGGCCCGTTGCTATCGCCTCGATGCGCCCGTCCGCGAAGAGGACCGTGGCCGGCGCGGTACCGTCCGGCAGTACGACGCGGGTGCTACGGAGGCCACGAACGACAGGCTTCGGCGCCTCCATGCTTCAGAACTCCTTCTCCCCGTAGCTCTCGAGGGTCGCGAAATGGGCGTCGCGATCTTCGCGGAAGAGAGAGGCGGTGATGCCCGAGACGAGTCGCGGGATCGAGTACTTCATCCCCGAAATGCTCGCACCGCCGAAGCCGAGGCTCGCGAGAGAGCCGAACGTGTAGTTGTAGAGGTACGAGAGATACGGCGCCGAACCCGGTTCGCGCTCGGTGAACTCGAAGTGCGCCCCGAGATACGGGTGGCGCAGGAGATCTTCGTGACGCTCGTTCTCGGCCGGCGTGTAGCGATCTTCCCAGCGGGCGATGAGCTTCTCGACGTGCGGGAGCTCGGGGCGGAGCGAGAGATCCGTCGTGAAGCCGGTGCCGACGATGACGAAATCCGTCTCGAACGTGCCGGACTCGGTGGTGATGAGGATGGTGTCCCCGCGGAGCTCGAGCGATTTCCAGCCCGAGCCGGGGTGCACGTGAAAGCCGGGGTTCTGCTTCGCTCGAAAATAGGTGTCGGTCGGCGGGAGCTGCCCCATCCGCGTGATCTGCAGGATGAAGCGCCACCGATCGGCGTCCGGCAGATCTCCGAGATGATGCAGGAAGCCGACGAATTCGGCCCAGCGATACGGATTGACGTTCACCAGCTCTTTTCGCCGGAAGAACATCCGCACCTCGCGCGCGCCGTGCTCGAGCGCGGTAGACGCATTGTCGAACGCCGATGCGCCGGCACCGAGCACCGCGATCCGCTTGCCGGCGAGGGCGTCGAAGTCGATGTCGTGGCGCGTGTGCGCGTAGAGCCGCTCGGGGAGTGCCTTGCGGACGAAGCCGGGAATGTTCCACGCGCCGGAGCCTTCGATGCCGGTCGCGAGGACGACGCGGCGGGCGTGAAGCACCTCGTCCCCGCGCGTGCCGGTACACGGCACCTGCCAGACTCGCTCGGCGTCGTCCCAGCGAAGAGCGCCGACGCGCGTTTCCGACTGCACCGGGAGCTTCAGGGTCTTTCTGTACCAGCTCAGGTACTCGGCCCAGCTCTCCTTCGGCAGAAGCCCGATCGACTCCCAGCTCCCTTCGCCGTTGAGCGCCTCGTACCACGAGCGCGGCGTGAGGCTCGGGATGCCGAGATCGGGCCCGGTGAGGTACTTCGGCGTGCGGAGCGTCCGCATGCGCGCGAAGTTGAGCCACGGTCCCGCGCGATCTTCGGCGTTCTGATCCACGACGAGGACGTTCGACAGACGCTCGCGCATCAGCCCGAATGCCGTCGCGAGACCGCCCTGGCCGGCGCCGACGATGAGCGCGTCGTAGACGTTCTTGCCGTCCCTGGTCGTTCTGGGTCGCACCCAGTTGCGCTCCGGATAGCGGAGCAAGTCGAGGTCTCGCCGGACCTGCTCGGCGTGGTGCTCCAGGGTCATCGGCCTTCACCCGACGAGCGCCGCGTGGGGATGCGGAGCGGGATCGGACGTTGCTCGGCGTCGCCGGCGTTCGCCTCCTCGAGGAGCTTGTCGAATCTCGGATCGTCGTAAAGGCGTAGATGCGGCACACGCGCTCCGTGACGGAGCGCGACGAGCTCGGCGACGATGCTCACGGCGATCTCTTCCGGACTCACGGCGCCGATGTCGAGCCCCACCGGCGCGTAGACGCGGTCGAGCTCGAGGTCGGGGCTTTTCTTGCCGATGCGTTGCACGAATCTGAGGACTTTTCTCCGGCTGCCGACGAGACCGACGTATCTGGGGTTTTTCTCGAGAGCAGCCGCGAGGAGCTGCTCGGCGAGGCGGTGTTCGTGGGTGACGATGACGATACGATCCAGGTCCATCAGCTTCGTTTGCCGGAGTGTTTCCACCGGATCTCCGGTGGACAGACGGCACCCGGGAAATCGCTCCGGCGTGTTCAGCTCGGGCCGCGTATCGAAGACGGTGACGTCGAATCCGACGGTCCGGGCAAGCGCGGCGGTGGGCCGAGCGACGTGGCCGGCGCCGAACAGCAGAAGCCGCGCCGCGGACTCCAGCACCTCGACGAAGATCTCCATGCGACCACCGCAGCACATGCCGAGATCGGGCCCGAGCTCGAGGGTCAGCTTGCGCGCCTCGCCGGTGACGAGCGTCTGCTTCAGCGCCTCGACGATCTGGAGCTCCACCGCGCCACCGCCGACGGTTCCGACGAGGGCACCGTCGGGGTGAAGCAAGAGCCGGGCGCCCGGCCGCTGCGGCGCGGAGCCCGTGACGGCGACCACCGTCGCGAGCGCACCGCGACGACCGCTACCGAGCACGTCGAGCAAGGCTTCCGCGATCTCTCGCACGTTGAGTGAAGTCTATCGCTCAGGGGGGACACAGGCGAGGCCCGAAGACGTTCGACGCTCACACGGCGTGTGCGACTCGCTATACTGAGCGGGATGACGCTGCGCTTCGTCCTGAACGGACACGAGGTGGAAACCGAGGCGACCAGCACCGACGTGTCGCTCCTGACGTGGCTTCGCGCACGCGGGCTCACCGGCACGAAGGAGGGCTGCGCGGAGGGCGAGTGCGGCGCGTGCGCCGTCGCGATGCTCCGGACCGACGTGCACGGCCGCACGCGTTTCGAAGCCGTAAATGGCTGTCTCGTGCCGCTCAGTGCGGTACACGGGCGCACCGTCGTCACCGTCGAGGGCGTCGCGAATCCCGACGGCACGCTGCACCCCGTCCAGACGGCGATGGTGAACGCCGGGGGCTCGCAGTGCGGCTACTGCACGCCGGGGTTCGTCGTCAGTCTCTTCTGCGAATATTATCGTCCGGGGCGGACGTCCGTCGATCTCGAGTCCATCGGCGGCAATCTCTGCCGCTGCACCGGCTATCGCCCGATCCTCGACGTGGCGCGCGCATTGCCGTCGCCCGAAGCGACCGATCCGACGCTCGCCGTGCTCGAAAGCGCCGTCCCGCCCGAGGCACGTGTCGAACCGTCGTCGCGAACGTCACGGTTCGCGAGACCGACGGAGCTCGACGAGGCGTTTCGACTCCTCGAGGCGCATCCCGAGGCGACGCTGATCTCCGGCGGCACCGACCTCATGGTCGTCGCGAACGCCGCCAGCGCACCCACCGAGAAAGAGACGACGTGGCTGTCGCTCACGGCGATCGCCGAGCTCCGTCGCTTCGAGGTCACCGACGAGGCCGTCGTGATCGGCGCCGGGCTCCCGCTTGCCGATCTCGAGGAGCTTCTGCCGGAGAAGGCACCCGGCGCAGTGCCGCTCCTCGAGCAGCTCCTGCCGCTCTTCTCGTCGCGGCTCATCCGGAACCGCGCGACGCTCGGAGGCAATCTGGGCACCGCCTCGCCCATCGGTGATTCGCCGCCGGTGCTGCTCGCGCTCGACGCGCGCGTCGGTCTCGCGAGCAAGGCCGGGCGGCGCGAAGTGCCGCTCGCGACGTTCTTCCTCGATTACCGTAAGACGTTGCTCGAACGGGGAGAGCTCATCACGCACGTGGTCATCCCGCGCCCCGTTCCGGCGCTCCAGCGGTTCTACAAGGTAAGCAAGCGCGTCCTCGACGACATCTCGACGGTTGCCGCCGCGTTCGCGCTCGATCTGACGCGTGACCACCGGGTGGCGCACCTTCGCATCGCATACGGCGGAGTCGCCGCCACGCCGCTCCGCGCGCTCGCCGTCGAAGATCGCGCGTACGGGCAACCGTGGACACGCGCGACGCTGGAGGCGCTCTTGCCGCTCGTCGAGCGGCTCGGCACGCCGATGACCGACATGCGCGGAAGCGCCGCCTACCGTCGCGCCATGCTGAGCAAGCTTCTCGAAAAGTTCTTCCACGATACCGCCCCCGCGGCGAAGGCGGCGGAATGAGCGGCGAGGTCGGCAAGGCGCGTCCGCACGAATCTGCCGTCGGTCACGTCACCGGCGCGGCGCGCTACGTGGACGACCTCTGGCCGGTCACCGGTCGCGTCGCGCACGCTTGGCCCGTCGTTTCGCCGCACGCGCATGCGCGCGTCGTCGACATCGACGTCATCGCGGCGAAGCGCGACCCCGCCGTGCTCGCGGTGCTCACCGCCGCGGACGTCCCCGGCGTGAACGACGTCGGGGCAGCGCGTCGCGACGAGCCGCTCTTCCCGAGCGAGGTGTCGCACCTCGGGCAAGCCGTCGCGTGGGTCATCGCCGAGACGGAAGACGCCGCCAAGACGGGGGCGTCGCGGGTGAGCGTCCGCTACGAGCCGCTGCCCGCGATCCTGTCGATAGAGCAGGCCATCGAGGCCGGCGCGTACCTGACCGAGCCGGCGCGGATGCGCCGCGGAGATCCGAAGCAGGCGCTCCGCACGTCGCCGCACCGTCTCGAGGGCGAGCTCTTTATCGGCGGTCAGGAGCATTTTTACCTCGAGACCCAGGCCGCGCTCGCGTTCCGCGACGAGGACGGCGGCTATTTCGTGCACTCGTCGACGCAGCACCCGTCTGAGACTCAGGAGATCTGTGCGCGCGTGCTCGGCGTGCAGAAGCACTCCGTCACCGTGCAGTGTGTACGCATGGGCGGCGCCTTCGGCGGCAAGGAAGTGCAGGCGAACGGCTGGGCCGCCGTGGCGGTGATCGCGGCGGCGAAGCTCGGGCGCCCGGTGCGCGTGCGTCTCAACCGGCGTCAGGACATGACGATGACCGGCAAGCGACACCCGTTCCTCGCCCGCTTCGCGGCCGGCTACGACGGCACGGGGAAGCTCCTCGCGCTCGAAGCGGCGCTTTACAGCGACGGCGGGTGGTGCCTGGATCTCTCCGCGCCGGTGCTCGAGCGCGCGCTCTTCCACTCCGACAACTGCTACTTCGTCCCGGACGTCGAGGTCGTGGGGACGGTGTGCCGGACACATCACCAGTCGCACACCGCGTTCCGCGGCTTCGGCGGTCCGCAAGGCATGCTCGTCATCGAAGAAGTGATGGACCGCGTGGCGCGCTCCCTCGGCCTTCCCCCCCACGTGGTGCGACAGCGGAACTTCTATCGCGAGGGAAACGAGACGCACTACGGCCAGGTCGTGCGCGACGCGGCGAGGATCGACCGACTCTGGAAGGAGCTCGCCGAGAGCTCCGAGCTCACTCTACGATGGGAAGCCGTGCGCGCGTTCAACGCCACGAGCCCTCACGTGAAGCGCGGGCTCGCTGCCACGCCGGTCAAATTCGGGATCTCGTTCACGACGGCGTTCTTCAATCAGGCGGGCGCGCTGGTGCTCATTTACAAAGACGGCAGCGTTCAGGTGAATCACGGCGGCACCGAGATGGGGCAGGGGCTCCACACGAAGATGCTCCAGATCGCCGCCGACGCACTCGGGCTCCCGGCAGAAGCCGTGCGCATCATGCCGACGCGCACCGACAAGGTGCCGAACACCTCGGCGACCGCAGCATCGGCCGGGTCGGATCTGAACGGCGCCGCTGTCCGGGCCGCCTGCAGCACGCTCCGGGAACGCCTCGCGGAGGTCGCCGCCGTTCACTTCCGTACGACGCCCGACGCGATCACCTTCGCTGACGGTCGCGTTTATCCGACGGGAGATCCGTCGTCGTCGATCACGTTCGAGGCGATCGTGTCGGAGGCGTACCTCGCGCGCGTGTCGCTCTCGTCGACCGGATATTACCGCACGCCCGAGCTACACTTCGATCGCGCGTCGGGGAAGGGGAAGCCGTTTCACTATTTCTCCTACGGCGCGTCCGTCAGCGAGGTCGAGGTGGACGGCTTCACCGGACAGTATCGTCTGCTCCGTACCGACATTCTTCACGACGTCGGGGACTCGCTATCGCCGCTCGTCGATCGGGGTCAGGTCGAGGGCGGCTTCGTCCAGGGAGTGGGGTGGCTCACGACGGAGGAGCTCGTCTGGAACGCCCAGGGTGCGCTCGCCACTGCCGGTGCGTCGACCTACAAGCTTCCCACGGCGTTCGAGTGCCCCGCCGACCTTCGCGTACGGTTTCTGGCGCGCGCCGCGGAGCCCGGTGTGGTGCACGGCAGCAAGGCCGTCGGAGAGCCACCGCTCATGCTCGCCATCAGCGTCCGTGAAGCGCTCCGCGACGCGGTCGCGTCGTTCGGCGACGATGGCATCACCGAACTCGCGTGTCCGGCAACGCCGGAGGCCGTCTTCTGGAGCATAGAGCGCGTCCGTGAGCGCTCCGTGGTGAAGCAAGCGGCGTCCTGGGGCGAATGAGACGCAGATAGCGGCGCGCCGTCACTCGACGCAGGGCGGGAAGCGCGGCACACAGGCGCGGAAGGTGCCGCTCAGCGTTTCAGTGTCGTTGCTCGTCCGCGAGCGGAGCGACGCCGTGAACGCGCCGGTGCCGACCCGCGTGAGCGGCAGCTCCGGCGAGAGGGTGCCGTCGACGATGTCCCAGGTCGTGCCGCCGGGATCGACGAAATGGCCGAGCAGGAAGCCGTCCTTCGACGTGACGCCCATGTAGAAACAGGGCGGCGTGAAGCCGGCTCCGGCGCACGCCGAGAGCCGGTACACGTCGCCGCACGCGGCGTGGGCGAACTGGACGGCCGTCTCGTGGCAATAAATGCCGAGCTCGTACGGCGCCGTCAGATGAAGCGGCGTCCCCTCGAACGACGTATCGAGGAAGAAGCCGTCAGGGACGCACGTGCAATCCGGCGAGGTCAGCGCGTCCGGGACGTCACTCTCGTGCGCGCCGTCGAGGCCAACCGACGAATCGTGGAGCGCCGAATCCCCGACGCTCGCGTCGCGGGCCGCGGCGTCGCCCGAGCCGGCATCCGGGGAACGACTCGACGCGTCGAGGGCGCCGCCGCTCGACGACGTTCCACCGCTCGACGACGTTCCGCCACTCGACGACGTTCCGCCACTCGACGACGTTCCGCCCGACGGTGCGCCACCGTTCGTCGTGTGCGCGTCACTCGCCGTCGCGGCGTCTGGACGAGCCTGTGACGCTCCGAAGTCACTCTGGGAGCCGCACCCGACGACCGCGAGCTCCACTGCGAACGCGCCGGTACAAAGTCGCACCAGCAAAAATGAAACCCGCATCAGGGAGCACGATAGCCCGGCCCCGAAGGTGCGTTTTGCAACGCGTTATACGAGGCATGGAATCTCGAATGGGCAAGTCTTCTGCCGAAGGTGTCACAATCGTGAATTGCCCGTGAACAATCGCCACGTTGCGGGTGGGTTTCTCCCGACCGCGCGAGGCCCGTGCAAGACTCTCCGGTGCCATGACTGCCTTCGAAAATATCGTGATCCGTGAAGCCGCTCCCGCTGACGTCGCTCGCCTCGTCGAGCTGAATCGTGCGGCGTATCCCGACCTGATCGTCGACGACGCGGTGTTCTCGCCGCGGCAGATCGAGGCGCACATTGCCTGCTTTCCGAGGGGCCAGCTCGTCGCCGAGAGCGGCGGCAAGATGGTCGGCGCGATGTCCACCTTCATCCCGGCGCCCACGATCCCCGTCCTCAAGCCGCATACCTGGCTCGGCATCACCGATGGCGGCCTGTTCCTGCGCCACGATCCGGCGGGGAGGGCACTTTACCTGGCGGATATTTACGTGGATCCGAGCGTCCAGCGGCGCGGCGTCGGTCGCCTCCTCTATGGCGCGCTCCAGGACCTCTGCCGCTCGTTCGATCTCGATCACGTCGTGGCCGGCGGCCGGCTCTGGGGCTACGGCGCCGTCGCCGACACCATGACGCCGGAGGACTACGTCGGCGGCGTCCTCCGCGGCACGCTGACGGATCCGGTACTCGGCTCCCAGCTACGGGCGGGCTTCGTCGTGCGCGGAATCCTCAAGGACTACCTCCACGACTGGCGCAGCAAGAACTACGCGACGCTCCTCGAGTGGGTGAACCCCGCTCACGCCGCGAAGAGCGACGGAAACCACGCCAGGCCGGGCCTCGCCGCCCATCCGCCGCTCAGGCTCTCGTAGCGGCTCTCAGCGGAGGTACACGCGGCTGTAGTCGATCTCGTACGTGATGTTGAAGCCGGACGCCGGGAGCGTGATGTTCACGTCCGAGATCTGCGTGTGCCCCCAGCCGAAGTCGAAGAGGAACGACATGTCGATGTGTTCCCCTGACTGGGTCGCCCCGAGGGTCCAGTGCAGGGTGCCGCTCTGCACGACGACCCCGTCGTAGTAAACGACGTACGAATCGTCGGCGCGGTAGAGCCAGCTCCAGGTGTGCCAGTCGCGCAGATCGCGGTTCCCGGACGGCACGCCCGCCGTGTTGAGCCCTGCCGGCCAGCTCGAGTAATTGATCTTGTCCGTGCCGCCGACGGAGTCCACGTGGAAGGCCGCGGGCGGCGGATAGATGTTCGGTGTGCCGAAGGACTCGAGGACGTCCATCTCGGCGCCGCCGTTCCACTTGTTGCCCGCGGTCCAGATCGCAAACCAGTATGCTGCGGCGGCCACCGGCATGCGCGCGCGCGTCTCCCACAGGAGATCCTTGCCGAGCAGTGTGCCTCCGCTCGCGAGCGTCCACTTCGCGGTCATGCTGCCGTTACCGGCGTTGTGCGCGGACACGCTCACGTTGGCCTGCGACGTCGAGAGCGGCCGTACGTAAGCCATCATCGTGTCGGCGGTGAACTCGCGGTACGGGCGCGACGGATCTTCGACGGGCTGACCGGAGATCGCCGTCGCGGCGTTGGGTGCGACGGTGATGGCGCCGTAGTTCGAGCCGTTGCCGATGGTGCCGAACTGATCGTGATACTGAAACTCCGAGCTCAGGCCGTCGATGTTCTTGATGGTGCCGTTCGAGCCGAAATCCCAGTTCTTTACGAGGGTGAACTTGTTCCCGCCGATCTTCGACGCCTCGCTCGGCGAAGGTCCCACGGCAGGATTGTCGATGCTTCCGCCGCCGATCGTCCCGGGACCGGTCGGGCTCGAGCCGCCGCTACCGATCACGCCGCCGCTACCCGTCGCACCGCCGCTGCCCGTCGCGCCACCTGCGCCGGCGGCACCGCCGCTGCCGACGGAGCCCGTTTCGATCGTCAACATGAGCGGCACGCTGTCACTCTTCGTTGCCGGGACGCCGGGCGCGGTGTCCCACGCCCAGACCGTCCAGGTCGTCGCCCCCGTCGCGAGCGACTTGGCGTTCACGGTGAGGGTGAACGCGCCGTCGGCGCCCGGCGTGGCTTGCCCGAGGGGTGGACTCTGATGCGTAGGATCCCACACTTCGACGTTCGCGAAGCCGCGTGCGTAGCCGCTCACGACGACGTTGCCGCTGACCGTGGCGCCGGTCATCGGCGCGTCCACGACGAGCATGAACTCCGGTGCCGGTGTGCCGCCCGCGCCGCTCTGCGTCCCTCCCGATCCGCCCGGCGTACCACCGGCTGCGGAAGTGCCTCCGGATGCCGTCGCTGCACCGCCATTGCCGGGACTCGTGTTGCCGCCGTTGCCGGCCGAGCCGGTGCTGCCGCCAGAGCCGAGCGCGCCGCCGCTCGAGACCGTCGCGCCGCCGTTCGAGGCATTCGACGTCGTGCCAGCCGCGCTCGCCGTGGAGCCGCCACTCGCCGTGGAGCCGCCACTCGCCCCGCCCGCATTGCTCGCACCGGCGGAGCCGTCGGGGGCGTCGGAAGGGCCCGGATCAGTGCCGCACGCGACTGTCGCGACGGACAGTGAGAGTGTCAGTATCCAGCGCGAATGTACTGCGCGGGGGCGAAGGAACGTGACCGGCATGTCGCGATAGGCGCCATGCCCGCGGCTCGTAGCTCAAGAAAGTGCAATTCGGCCGGATCGCGCGCGTCGCCACTCGAATGCGCACCTGAGCCGCGACGTTCGTCGGGACCCAGGTGCGCAGAAACGACGGCGCGCCTAGACGGCGGCGCCTACCATCACATCGCGCAGGTGCACGAGTTCTTCATCGCGTCGGCGGACGTCATGCCGATGCAGTTCGCCTTCATGACGGCGAAGAGCTCCTTGGCGATGATGTTCTGACCCGCCTGCGACGGGTGAATGCCGTCGGAGGCGAAGTTCGCCGGGTTCTTGTCGCCACCGGCCGCCTTGAAGGGTTCGACCAGGTCGACGAAATGACAGGTCAGCTTGCCATTCGTTCGCGCGTTCGCGCCATCGCAAGTCTGCTTCGCCAGGGGCTCGGAATAGTCGAGGATCTCGGCGAAGCCGGCGCCGCCACCCCCCGCATCGGGAATGTGCGGGTAGAAGAAGTAGATGACGTCGTGAACTCCGCCGTTCGCGGCGGTGTTCATCAGGGTGACGGCGGCATCGGTCGCCTTCTGAACGATCGACTTGCAGGTCGCATTCGTCGCTGCGCCGGCGCTCGTGCAAACGGTTGCGCAGTTGGGGAACATGGAGGCGTCGCAGATGAGAATGTCGTTCCCTCCGCCGTCCATGATCATGGCCTTGGTCATGCCTGCGCCGAGGGCGCTGGTGAGCTGAGGCGGAATCAACCCGAGGACACCACCGGTGGCGAGCGACGTTCCGGCGACCGCGTAGTTTCGGAAACTGTTCACGGTGGGATCGAGCATGCCGAGTGCCGGCTGCATGGCCGGGGAGAGCGCACCCGTCACGTAAGAATCGCCGATGATGGCGCCCTGGTTGCCCGCGGAGAGACACGGCGGCACGGACGTGCTGCCGCCGCCTGCTGCGCCGCCGGTGTTCGCCGCGCCGCCGGTGCTCGCCGTGCCGCCGGTGCTCGCTGCGCCACCGGTGCTCGCCGTGCCGCCGGTGCTCGCTGCGCCGCCGACGCTCGTTGCGCCGCCGGTGCTCGCTGCGCCGCCGCTACCGACGACGTTGCCCGAGCCACCGTTGCCGAGAGTCGTCGTGCCGCCATTGCCGCCCACGAACGAACCGCCGGCACCCGGAGTGACGCCGCCGCCCGCGCCGCTGACCTGTGCGCCGCCGGTTCCAGTTGCGGGCGTCCCGCCGGTCCCGCTTACCGGTATGCCGCCGACTCCGCCCGTGCCGGCGGGCGAGCCGCTCGAGCCACCGTCGGAGCCGCACGCAACGGTGTCGATAAGAGAGGTGAATCCTAGGAGTGCGAGTGCACCAAATCGAAAGCGTCGTAGCATCTTGATTGTCGCCTTGTGTGATGAGCGCACGGGATATGTACCGCCTCCCGTTCGCGCGCGCCGAGGCTCTCTATAGCAGGCACGCGATGCAAGACGAGATCACTCTGATCGAAAGTGATGCGCGAGCGCGCAGTGACGCGAGGCGCATTCAATGACTTCATCGAGATGCGGCGAACGCGCACGTCGGCGTTTTTTGCGCTGCGTAATCATTCGTTATCCATCTCGCTCGATGTTATCCGTTACGCTGATGGATGCGCGTCGCCGCGCAGGGCGATTGCGCGCGTGGCAACGTCGCGCGTAGGGTCGCGACCACTAACGTAACCAAGCAAAGGTTGGAGGTTTCAGAATGGCTCGCACACTTTCGCGTCTCGCAGTTCCCGCCGTCTCGATCGCCCTCGCCGTGGTGATCCTTCCCGCATGTTCGAAGGACAGCGACGGCACTCAGATGGGGACTGGCGGCGCGAGCGGCTCGGCCGGCGCTGCCGGCACTTCGACCGGAACCGGAGGCGCGGGTACCGGCGGCGTGACGGGCGCCGGGGGCATGGTCGGAAACGGCGGTGTCGTCGGAAACGGCGGGATGGTCGGCAGTGGCGGCGCCGCGGGCGCGAGCTCCGGCGGGAGTGCCGGTGCGACCATGTCGATGGACGCAGGGATCCTCGGGTACGTTTGCGACGAGAAGCTCGCGAAGATCGATCCCGGAGGGACGGGCGCCGCCGACTCGGCGTGCTGCACCGGCCTCGGCAAGTGCACGCTCGCCAGCTCCGTCACCTCGGCGGGCAAGTCATTGCTCGGGCACGACACGTGCGCGAAGTCGGCGGGCGCGACTGATCTTCTCTGCGCGCCGGTCCCGAAAGGCGACGCTGCAGCGGCCGTTGCCGGGATGTACGCGACGTGTACCGCCAAGATCGGCCCCACCGATTACGAGGGACGATGCGTTCCCCAGTGCTTGCTTGCGGGCGACCCCAACGCGAGCACGTTGACCATCGGCAGCTGCATGGCGGGTTCACTCAATCTGTTGTGCGCGCCCTGCTTCAACCCCGTCGACGGCAAGGAGACCGGTGCCTGCTCACAGGCACCCAACGACAAGCCGAAGATGCCGGCGCCGGCACCGTACGCGACTTGCGGCGCACACGACGGGGGCGCACCGCTCGGAACGTGTGTGCCGAAGACCATCGCGCTGAGCTCCGGTAACCCCGCCGCCGCCAGTCTGAAGCAGGACGACTGCAGCACCGCCGACTACGTGTGCACGCCGACGCTGAAGGCGAACGACGTCAATGCTTGCTTCGAAAAGTGTCAGAGCGGGCTCACCTCGGGCTACGGCGACGGCGCATGCGTTCCCATCTACGTCGCCACCGACGTCAGTCCTGGAGCACTTGCGTTCGTCAAGCAAACGACCTGCGCGACCGGTCAGGTCTGCGCCCCTTGCCAGGACATCTTGAACCCCGGCATCCCGAGCCACTCTTGCCAGTAAGCCGGCGCTAACTCGAGCTCGTCGTTCGCGACGTTTCGAGAGTCACGCGTGCCCTCCAGCTATATGCCGAACCGGCATATAGCCTGGAGGCTATGTCCCGAGAACAGGGTCAGGTCTCGAGCGCTTCCACCGGTGCGTCTCGCTTTACGCCGTCGCTGCTTCGAAGGAAGGTCCGGTGATGGCCTTCGAACTCAGCGCATCCCATCATCTCGAGCTCGCCGACGCACGCGCCCGGCTCCACGCGCTCGCTGACTACCTCGGCAAGAAATACGGCCTCACGATCCAGTGGCCCAGCGAGGACGAGGCGAACATTTCCGGAAGCTACCTGGTCGTCACCATCTCGGGGACGCTCAAGCTCACTCCCACCGCGGTGACATTCTCCGGCAAGGACCCCGGGATGCTCTGGCGCGGCAAAGCAAAGGACTACCTGCAAAGGAAGCTCGACAAATACCTGAATCCGGCGACGCCGGTCGAGTCGCTTCCGCGCGGGTGAGAAGCGTTCACGGGTCGCTTCACGCGAGCGGTGCCGTAGCTCGCGTGCGACCCCCGAGGTGCGTCGGCGAATCTTTTTCGCCGACGCATCTTATGTTTTCTTAAACGCCGTCCGTTGTCCGCCAATGTGAGACGCGCGCCCATGTTTCCCCCTAGACGGCGAAGCAGCGACGGCGCCGTGCGGTCGGCAACGACTTGGAATAATTCATGAAGGCATACGGCAGTGCTGAGGTCCTTCCGGCGGTCTCGTCGACCGAGCACGCCATCGGCGTACGGGACGGCCGGCGGTGGTCAGGGCGCGCTGTGGCCGCGAACGCGGTGCTCGGCGCGGACCTCGGTCGAAGAGAGAACGTGCGCTGGCCAGGAGCGGTCGCCCCGTTCGAGGCCTGGACGGGTACCGATCGCGTGGCCATCGCCGACTTCAGCTTCGACGGACTCGGTATCGTGCTGCCGCCCGGGAAATGGCCCGGGGGGATCAATCTGGAGCTCGAATTGCGGACGGCGCGATTGCCGTTCGCCCGCGTCGTGCTCGAGGTCACTCACGCGACGCCGTCGAACTCCGGAAGCCTGCTCGGAGGCAAGCTGACCGAGTCGCTTCCGATCCGATCCGGTATCGAGCTGCCCGGGATGGGCGATTCCGTCGAGGTGAAGGACAGCGCGGTCCGGCGGACTCTACTGAGCCGACTCGGTCGTGCACGGGCAGCAGCGCTGGTTCATTCGTCGAGAGACGCCGCGTCGCTGGGCTCGATACGCACCGTGACCCTCGACGGACCCACTCCGTTGCTGACGGTCGCGGTGGACGACCTGGACCTCGAGGTGAACGAGAGGGTCGTGCTGGACGTGACGTTGTTCGGTGGGAGCTTTTCCGTGCGCGGCGTGGCAGCGCGCGTGGAAAGTGACCAGCTGACGGTGGACGTGACGGCGATCTACAGCGTCGGGCGCCGGGAACACGAGCGTGTCCGCCTGAAGGAGCGGCAGGCGACCCTCGAGTGGCGTCATCCGCTCGACCCCTCCTGCTGGGTTTCGACGCCGGTCGTCGATCTGTCGCCCAGAGGCCTGGGCGTCGTGCTGTCGGCGGTGCCGCGCCTGCTCTTGCCGCCACCCAGTGTCCCGCTGCTACTCCGGCTGGGCGGCGTTCAGATCCCGATTCTGGCAGAGGTGCGTCACACTGCGGTGGAAGCGGACGGGGCCGTGCGAGTTGGGCTGCGGATCGCCGCGCAGATCGCGAGCGACGCCGCCTACCTCGCCCGCGCGTGCCAGGCGGCGCGTTTTCCGATGCTGGTGCCGCGCGCGCAGATCGCCAGTGAATCGGTGGACGACCTGCTCCGCTCGTCGGGGTACCTCGCGCTTCGCGATCGCACCGATCCTGCACCCGGCTGGCACGCCCCGGGCGCGAACGAGCAGCTCACCGTCGACCTGGTTTATCAGGGCAACGCGGGAAAGCCCGTCGCTCACGGTTCATACCTGCGGCTCTATCCGAACACCTGGCTCTTTCACCAGCTCGCGACGATCGGTTTCCGTCGCGCGAGCGCGGCTTACCCGCTGTACGTACAGGCCGCCGAGTGGGCGCTCGCGCTCTCGGACGAACAAGTCTACGGCCTCTCCTATTTCGATCAGGGGAAGAGCTGGCATCAGACGATGCTCGGCGAGTTCCAGAGCTGGCTCGGCTCCGATTCGCTGTCGTCGATCACCTCGCTCGATCGCCTCGAGCGACTCTCCACGCCCGTTCCGCAGCCGCCGCCCACCCGCGCGCTTACCCGGGAGGCGTTGCCTTCGGAGCACGCTTTCGTTTCTTGCCTCGCACGGTCGTTCTTGCCCGGCCTCGTCGCGGACGGGCTGTGCATCACGGAAAGTACCGTCAGCACCCAGGACCTCTGCAGTCAGCACGCGCTCGCAGGACTCGAGCGACAAAGGACGGCCCTCGTCGTCGAGATCGACGGAAGGCTGGAAGCCGCGGCTCTGTGCGAGACGGGCAGCCGCACGCTCTCTCTGTTCAACATCCTGAACATCGCCCACGTCTTCGTCAGGACCGACTCCGCACCGAACAGGTCTCGCGAGGCCCAGGGCGCGCTCCTCCGCGGCGTGCTCGAGTTCTACCGAGCGCGCGGCGTCACCGATCCCCTGGTCGCCACGCCGCACGGCAGCGTCTGGTTTCCCGAGGACGCGGGTCTCACCATCACCGAGTCCATGGGGTGCTGGGTCGCGTCGCGCGAGGGGCTCAAGCAGTGGAAGAACTACATCCACTTTGCGCTCGGTTCCTTTCATCACCGACCTTCTCGAAAAACCGAACCCTCTACTTCACCAGGATCCGTCGATCGGTCGTTAGGAGTTTCCACATGAAGCACTTGGTCGAGCAGCTCTATGCTCCGCGGATAGCGGGCGCGCGGAGCCGGTTCATGGACACGGCCGCCGCGGCCATCTTCTCTCCCGACATGACGCCGGACGAGCTGACGCTCTTCTTGATACAGTTCTCCAGCCTCGGCGTGAAAATGACGGAGCCAGTCGAGGGCTGGATCCGTCGAGCGGGCGAGAAATGTCTCGAGGCCGGCCTGCAGAGGCTCGGACGTGCGCTGGTGATCCATGCGACCCACGAGGCGAACCACCACTTGATGATGATCGAGGATACGAAGCGCCTCGTCGCACACTACAACCACGCGCACCCGCGGCGTCTGGATGCGGGTCACTACCTGGCGGCAGCCCCTCCGCCCAGCGTGGAGGCGTATGCGCGGCTTCACGAGGACGTCATCGCGAGTGACGCGCCGTTCGCACAGCTCGCGATCGAGTACGAGATCGAGGGTCTCTCCGTCTCGCTGGGGCCGAAGTTCGTTCAGCACTGCGTGAAGGTGGGCGGGAAGGACATTCTCGCCGGGCTGAGCTTCATCGAGGAGCACGCTGCCATCGATGTCGGCCACACCCTCTTCAACGAGCTCGAGCTCGAGCGGATTCTGTCGGAGGACGCGGGTCGAGTCGAACCGCTCGCTCGCGCGGGCGCCGCGGCGCTGGATGCTTACGCCGGCTTCCTCATCGATTCCATGGCGCGCGCCAAGGCCGACCTCGAGCGGCTGCAGCAAAGCGCACCAGCGGACGCCGTCGCGGGTTGAAGGGACACCGACGTGCACGCCCATCTGTTCGAGTTCGAAGACCAGGACTGGTACCCCTCGCTGTTCCGTGACGCGACGACGCTGTATCTCGAGACCGTAGAACGCGTGTTCGGCGCCCACCGACTGTTCGCGCCGAAGCTCCTCGGATTGCTCCAGCAGACCGGTGCGCGGAAGGTCGTGGATCTCGGCTCCGGTGGCGGCGGGCCGGTGAGGGGAGCGGTGCGCGAGGTGGAAGCGGCGCTCAACGAACCGGTCGAGGTCACGCTCACCGATCTGCACCCCAATCGGAAAGCAGCCGAGCGCATCGAGGAGCTCGGAGAGGGCCGTCTGAAGTACCTGCGCGAATCGGTCGACGCCTCGAACCCACCTCCAGGGCTACCCGGTGTGCGGAGCATGTTCGCCTTCTTCCATCATCTGCGACCGGAGCCGGCGCGTGCAGTGCTCGCCAACGCGCACGAGCGTCGCGAGCCGATCTGCATCTTCGAGATCACCGATCCGTCGCTGACCGGGATCCTGTCGTGCGTGATGATGCCGATCTACGTGCTGCTGCTGACGCCGTTCGTGCGGCCGCTCACGGGCTGGCAGCTATTTTTCACTTACGTGATTCCCCTTTTACCGCTGCTCATCGCCTGGGATGGATTCGTGTCGACGCTGCGCACGTATTCGGCGAAGGACCTCCGGCGAATGACCGCGGATCTCCACGCCGAGGACTACGCTTGGGACATCGGCACGCTATCCCACGCGTGGCTTCCACTAGCGCTGCCCTACGTCATCGGTACTCCCCTCGACTCATGACCGTCCCGCGTTCGGGACGAGGGTGACGATGAGCTCGTCGCGCCACTCGCAGTTCCGCCGGCCGCTCAGGTCCAGCGATACGTGTATTCGGAGCAGTCGTCGCCTCTGCCGAGATCCTGGGTCATCTCCGCGACGGTGATCCGGCCACCGGATTTGCTGATCACGCCTTCGAGCGTGTGCAGGACCGAGACCGAGTACGGCGTGGTCATGTCGGGCATGCCTCGCAGCTGAACCGTGGCGTGACCCCGCGAGGTGATCTTCGTGCTCATCTCACCGTTCGAGAAGAACTTGCGCCACACCTGATCGGCTCGACTGATCATGAACTCGGGCGACCCGATCTTGAAGATCGCGCGAAAGATGCCACGCGTCGTGGTCTCGAGACTCGCGTGCGCCAGGTCCGACAAGGGATTCGTCTTCCCGAACGCCTTCCCCGTGAGCTCCACGCATCTCGCGACGTCCGCGATGACGCTGAACGGGTACCAGGCGAGCGCGACGAACTCGCTCTTCATCACCTGGGCAGAGAGTGGATCCAGGCGTTCGAGGAACGCCTCCCATCCGTCGGCGCCCAGATACTGCCTGGTGAAGGCGGGCACCGGCGCGAACATGCTTCCCTTGATGAACGTCTTCCGCGTCGTCTTCGGACGTTCGAACGTGTAGACCGCATCCTGGCCATTCAACGTCGCACTGCTTCCGCCGAACATCGCTGAGCATGTTACGGAGTTTGCGCCGGTCACGGAATACGGGGCAATCGCCCTACACCGGGCGCGATGTAAGAGACCGGGCTGCGCTCGCCTGCCGGTAACCATCCCGACATCATCGCGCCGTGAATGCGATGGGCAATCGTGTCGGGCCGCTGATACCGAGCGGCGGCGACCATTCGGCGTCCTCGCCAACGCGCGGACAGGTGATCGCCGACGACAGCGCGATCAAGGACTCTTGCAGCTCTGCGCGAGCTAGCGCCGCCCCGACGCAATAGTGGGCTCCGTGTCCGAACGCGAGTTGCGGCTCCGCTTCGTGCGCCTCCGGATCGAAGGACTCGGGGTTGCGAAAGACCGACGGATCGCGATTTCCGCCCCACAGGGAGCCGAGCACCCGCATTCCCTTCCCGATGGGACAGCCGGACACCACGAGGTCCTCGGTGGCCAGGCGCCCTACGACGGAAGCGGTGGAGCGAAGTCGCATGCATTCCTCCACCATCTTCGCGGCCCGGGCGGGTTCCCGGGCCAACCGGTCCCACTCCTCGGGAACTGCGGCCAGGGTTGAAATCATGAAGCCGAGTTGATTCTTGGTCGTCTCGTAACCGGCGAAGACGAGGCCGGCGAGACTCGCGGCCAGATGTGCCTCGGTAAAGCCGCCTTCCATGTCGGCAGCTTGCGCCATCCGCGTGACCAGATCGTCGCGCGGTCGCTGCTGACGCTCGCGCAATAGCTGGTGACAGTAGTCGATGAGCGCCTTCAGGGCGGCGTCGACCTCCGCGATTCGCGACGCCGACACCGCCAGGTTCATGCCGAGTCCGACCGTATCCGCCCATCCCGAGAACGTGCCCCTGTCCTCGGTCGGAACACCGATCAGTTCCGCGAGGCCGAACGATGGCAGCTGACGCGCGAACGCCTCCACGAACTCGCATTCGCCTGCCGCAGCGAACTGCGCGACGAGACGCCGCGCCTCCTGGGCGAACGCGGGCCTCAGTCGCTCCACGCTCCGCGGAGTGAAGGTGCGCGCCATCAGAGACCGCCAGCGCCGGTGCTCCTCGCCGTCCATATCGAGCGGGGAAATGGCGATCCAGTCGTGGAAGACGCCCGACGTGATCCCGAACATGTGCAGGAGCT
The DNA here is from genome assembly GCA_036272055.1 of Polyangiaceae bacterium. Lineage (GTDB taxonomy): Bacteria > Myxococcota_A > Polyangia > Polyangiales > Polyangiaceae > DASZVB01. The sequence continues at coordinate 118,469 of DATAZL010000054.1, forward strand.
CGGTGAAGCTCGTCTTCACCCGGCGGTCCTGAAGCAGCTCCCGGACTGCCTCGTACTTCACCACCAGGACGCCGATCTCGGTCGGCGCGCCGGCGCCCACCGCCCGCGCCCTTTCGATCGTCGCATCGGCATCCACGATGAGGTCGGCGAGACCGATCGATGAATCGCTCATCGGCCGATCGTACCCGGGTTCGCGCCTGGAACGGCGCGGGATCGACACCGTAGCCCCCGCGCCGCGTCACTACTCGGTCTTCGGCGTGTCGGCTTTCGACTTCGCTGGCGCATCGGGCTTGGCGCCGTCCTCGTCGTCGTCGGATTCGATCTGCTGGACGTTGTCGGCGGCGGCCTTGATGTGCTGTTCGCCGGCAGCGACGGCGGCCCGTGTTTCGGCAAAGGTGACGCCGAGGGTGCCGGCGCACGTGAGGCCGAGGGCGAGTGACGCGAACCACACCGCGCGGCTCGACAGGAGGAGCGCGATCGACGCGACGACGATGCCGACCTCGGCGGCGAGCTGCGCCCACTCGTAATGCTCGGCCGCCTCCTGGTGCGCCTCGATGGCGCCGTCGTACGCTTCTGCGTCTTCCTTCGCCTCCCGGACGTCGCGATCGTAGGTGCGCGCCAGCTTCTTGAAGCGCGTCACCTCTTCCGGATCCGGCGTGAGGAGATCGGCCATGTCCTCCGTCGACGACGCGATGAGGTCCTTGAGCTCGGTGGTGTCCTCGTCGTCGGCCTTGCCGGAGGCACCGCGCTTCGTGCGGAGGGTCTGCTCGACCTTGTCGATCTCGTCCTTCTTCGGCGAGATGGACTTCAGTAGCTCGAGGTCGGCCTCGATGACGCGGAACTTCGTGGCCTCGGACTGCGCGAGCCCCCACTTCGTCGATTGCGTGACCATCGTCTCGATGAGGAGCGTGCGCTGGCCTCCGACGAGCGCGGAGCAGAGCGCGAGCATCACGCCGAGCACGGCCATCGTGATCCCGATGTACGTGCCCGATGCCTTGGTGCCGTGCCCGCCGTGGCCGCCCTGGTGGGCCAGGTGTTCGATCTTCTCGGCAAGCTCGTGAAGCTGGCTCATCGAGGCGAAGCCGTAGCAGAGTTCCCGTTTCGTCGATATTCCGGCGTGCCGCGTGTCCCCGGATTACTTCGTCGCCGTGGGGCGAGAGAACGTGAAGGGCATCTGCTTTCTGAGCATTTTCCCGCCGTCGCCCGTGAGCCGGAGATAGTAGTCGGAGGAGCACTCGGTGCCGTCCTCGTCGAGGGTGACGAACGACGAACCCTTCGGCACGTCCGCGGCGGTCGCGGCGGTCTTCGCGATCTGGTTTCCCTCGTTGTACTCGTCGTACATCGACACGTAGAGGCCGTCGGACCCGATCTGGATCATGTTTGCGAACTGATGCCACATGAAATCACCGTGCTTGCGCTGGCGAGCCTGGAGATCTCCGGGGAGCACACAGGGCTGATAGTCGATGCCGTGCGCGTGGCAGTACGCGACGTCGCCCTCGTTGCGCTCCTTCCGGATGCCGTCGGAGCCCGCGCTGTCACCGATGACGCCGATCATCCACGGCGAGATCGCGTTCAGAGCGTCGTAGACGGGGCCGAAGCCGGTCTTCGACCAGCGCGTGCCGTCGGCGGTGCGCCAGTCGGGGCCTACGCCGCCGATCACGTAGAGCCCCTGGTCTTCGAAGAAGTGAATCACGTCGAGCGTCGACGTGGGATCTCCAGGGCGGTCGAGATACCCGATGCCCCAGATGCACACGACGGGCTTGCCGTCTTGTCGCGCGTAGGCGTCCGAGTCGGGCAGGTGGAGCTTGCCCACGATCCGGTTCGTCCAGTCGCTCTTCAGCGCGGTCTGGAAGTCGCTCCAGCCGCTGATATCGTACATGACGTAGAATTTTCGTTGATGCGCCAGCGCAGCGTCGCGCACGTGCGTGGCGACGGTGTCGCGAACGTCGGGGAAGTCCGCGAAGCGCTGGAGCGCGATGGTGTCGATGCCGTTCTCTTGCATCCAGCGCACGTGCGTATCGACGGTGGCCGCGTCGTAGGAAGAGAAGAGCGTCGCGGGGTTGCCGTTGCCGAGCGCGGGAAAGCCGGTGGCGTACGTCTTGGTGAGCTCGCTGACGTCGGGCCACGACTTGAGCGAGATGTCGCTCGGGGTCGGAGTCTGCCGATCCGTCGTGACGTGCCACCACGGCGGCGTGACGCCCGACCCGTCGCCCGCGGCCGTGAACCAGCCTTGATAACCAACGGACACCTTGCCGACGATGTCGTCACTGCTCGAAGGAGCGCCGCCCGTCGCAGCACCGGCAGTGCCGCCCGTCGCAGCACCGGCAGTGCCGCCCGTCGCTGTGCCAGCAGTGCCGCCTGCGCTGGCGCTGATCCCGCCGTTGCTCATCGTGAGGCCGCCGCTGCCCGGTGGAGCACCGCCGCTGCTCGACGCGCTGCCGCCCGCCGCTAACGGCGTGCCGGCCGCGCCGCCCTGCGTCGTGCCGCCGCCGGTGTTCGACGGCAGGGAGCCCCCAGCTCCCCCTGAAGCCGTCATGGAGTCCGTAGGCGCTGCATCCGATGCGCCGCATCCGAGGACGCCGAGCGCCGCGGTCGCGACCAGCCCGAGCGCCAGGACGAGCTTCATGGCCGCCTCAGTGGGGGCGAAACCGCCGCGCGATCACCCGAAAACGACGAAGCCCCCCGGATTGTTTACCCGGGAGGCTCGTCTCGCTGCTCACGGGCTCAGGCCCGCCCGCGGTTTCTCAGAGACCGTGCTCGCCGAAGGCGTAGTCCGAGGCGCTGTTGCAGAGGCCGCACGACGAACCGACGAACTGGTTCATCGCGTTCGCGTCGGTGCCGAACACCATCTGCCACCACGCCAGGGTCGGGGTGGTGACGCGCTCGGGGCTGAGCATGAGCGTCAGATGGCCCTTGAGGGTGTCGCCCGAGGCGCCGACGGGGTTGTGGTAGTAGAGATACGCGCCCTTGGGCTGGCCGTTGACCGCCTGCGACATCTGCATCGCGGTGTACCCGGTGATGTCCATGTCGCCGGAGATCGCGAGGAACGGCTTCACGGCAGTGAGACCGCCGTTGAAGATGATGACGTCCTGCACGCGGCTGTCGCTGGCCGCAGCGACGGTCGCGGCGCCACCCTGCGAGTGGCCCATCACGCCGACCTTCGACATGTCGATGTGACCGAAGTACGGGCTCGACATGTCGGCGTTGGCGGCCGCGGCGAAGTCGAGCGCGTGGAGCACCTCTTTGCCCGTGCCGACCTCGCGCGAGTTCGCGGCGATGACGATGAAGCCGTACGACGCGACGTAACGGAGGAGCGGACCGTATCCTTCCGGTTGCGCGCAGGTGCCGTTCGCCCACGAGATGATCGGTAGCTTCCCGGCCGGCCACGTCGCGGGGCGGTAGAGGCTGTAGAGCTTGAAGTCGAGGCACGTGCCGGTGTTCGGCGCGGTGGCGTTGCAGGGCTGCGTGCCGACATCGAGGAGCTGGTTCGTGACGTCCGCCGGCTCGTTGAAGAGCGCCGCGAACGCCGGACACGTCGCGTTGTCGGCCGGATCGGTGTTCTCGAAACCCTTGCCGACGTTCATGTCCATCGACGCGCCGTAGGGGCCGAGCTTGATGTTCATGCCCTTGACGTCGGTGATGTCGCCGCACGCTTGCGTGATCGGATGCGCCGCCGTCTCGCCGGCCTGCTCGCAATGGGCGAGCGCGGTGCCGCCTGCGGCGCCCGCCGCTCCTGCGGCACCAGCGGCGCCGCCAGCCGGAGCGCCGCCCGTGGCAGTCGTGCCGCCTCCGCTCGTGTCGCCGCCGGTTCCGGTGCTCGTGCCACCAGCACCAACCGAGGTGGTACCGCCCGTACCGGTGATCACCGTGCTACCGCCCGCGCCGACCGTGTTGCCGGTGCCCGTCATCGTGACGGTCGCGCCCGTTCCTGCCGGAGTGCCGCCAGCACCGACTGCGGCCACGCCACCCGCGCCGACCGGCGACCCGCCCGCGTTGACGAGCGCGTTGCCACCTGCACCCTGGGCCCCGGTTCCGGGATCGCTCTTGCTACTGCACGCCACGACCCCCGAGAGGGCACAGACGCCTGCGAGCAATGAACATGATGCGTACTGCGCGATGATCGATCTCATGACCTCTGGATCCTTCTGCTGCGCCCCTTCGGGCTTAGTCTATGCGGCGCGGGCGAACTGCGCCGATCCCCGTTCGACACACAAGTCGCAAGCAGGTGGTTCAGCCACTATCTTCTTCCGACTTTCGAATGCCCAATCGCGCCCGCGCTTTTACTTCGTTCTGACGGGTTTGTGTGGCGAGAAGCGCGGTATCCGGTCGCTCGAATGCGTGATGGTTTGCGAGATACAGCTCGCGACCAAAAATGACGTGTGCGTTGTAGTAAACGAGTCAGTTTTGAGTCGCTTCTGCACGCATTCGCTACGACTCGAGCGACAGAGCGCATAGCCGTAAATGACGCGTCAAAGCCGGCACTCGGCGCGGTGGCCGGGCGCGTCGAGACGGATCTGGTTGCCACGCGGAGTCGCCGCGCGCGGCACGGCTAACTTTGGCGCGCTGGGCCTGAAGAGACTCCATGGCGAAACGGGGGCGAAATTGTCCACGCCCATAAGATCCCTGACATCGGACCGTCGCGTTCAGCGGCGGAACGCCATTGCCGACGGCTCCCATGACGACGCCGCGTCTCTCGCTCAAAGGAATCACCAAGCGCTACCCCGCTGTCGTCGCCAACGATGACGTCTCGCTCGACGTTCTTCCGGGCGAGATCCATGCCGTGCTCGGGGAGAACGGCGCCGGCAAGTCGACGCTGATGAAGGTCATCTACGGCGCCGTGCAGCCGGACCTGGGTGAGGTGCGCTGGAACGGCGCGCTGGTGAAGATCAAGACGCCCCACGAGGCGCGCGCACTGGGCATCTCCATGGTGTTCCAGCACTTCTCGCTGTTCGACACCCTGACGGCGGCCGAAAATGTGTGGCTTGGTCTCGACGCGTCGACGTCGCTCGCCCAGGTCACCGAACGCATCGGCGTCGTCTCGCGCGAGTACGGCCTCGACGTGCACCCGCTCCGGCCCGTGCATTCGCTCTCGGTGGGTGAGCGGCAGCGCGTCGAGATCGTCCGCGCGCTGCTCACCGACCCGAAGCTCCTGATCCTGGACGAGCCAACCAGCGTGCTCACGCCGCAGGCGGTGCAACGGCTCTTCGAGACGCTGCGGAAGCTCGCCGCCGGTGGCTGCTCGATCCTGTACATCAGCCACAAGCTCGACGAGATCCGGGCGCTCTGTCACCGCTGCACGGTGCTCCGGGGCGGCCGCGTCACCGGTGAGGTCGATCCGCGGAACGAGACGAACGCGAGCCTGTCGCGGCGCATGATCGGCTCGGATCCGCCGCGCATCGACCGCGCCCCACCGAAGCTCGGCGACGTCGCGCTCGCCGTACGGAACCTGACGCTCGACAAGGTCGACGAGTTCGGTGTGCGGCTCGAGGACGTTGTGCTCGACGTACACGGCGGGGAGATCGTCGGCATCGCCGGGGTGTCCGGCAATGGCCAGCCAGAGCTCATGGCGGCGCTGTCGGGCGAGGACACGCGCGCGCCGCGCGGCACGATCGCGCTCTTCGGCAGCGACGTCTCGTCGTCGTCTCCGGGCATCCGGCGTCGCGCGGGCCTCCACTTCGTCCCCGAGGAGCGCCTCGGACGCGGCGCGGTGCCGCAGCTCTCGCTCGCGCAGAACACGCTCCTCACGCGCACCGCCGCGGTCGGCAAGCTCGGGCTCCTGAAGCTCGCGAGCGTCTTCAGCCTGGCGACCGAGCTCATCCGCCGGTTCCGCGTGAAGGCGAAGGGCGCCGACGCGCCGGCAAAGAGTCTCTCGGGCGGCAATTTGCAGAAGTTCATCATGGGGCGGGAGCTCGACGCGAATCCGCGGCTGCTCATCGTGTCCCAGCCGACGTGGGGCGTCGACGTCGGCGCGGCTGCGGACATCCGGAGCGAGATCGTGCGGCTGCGCGACGCGGGCGCCGGCGTCCTCGTCGTCAGTGAAGAGCTCGATGAGCTCTTCGAGATCACCGACCGGCTCGTCGTGATGGCGCGGGGCCGGCTCTCGCCATCCATCCCGACGCGTGAAGCGACGGTCGAGCAGATCGGCATCTGGATGAGCGGCCTCTGGCCCGACTCCCAGCTCAGCTCGCCACCGAGCGGGTTCCCCGATGCTTGAGCTCGAGACGAGGCCCGAGCCGTCGCGGCTCATGTCGGTGCTGTCGCCGCTGCTCGCCCTGACGATCACGCTGGTGGTCGGGATCGGGCTCTTCTCGGTGCTCGGCAAGGACCCCATCGACGGGCTCCGCGTCTTCTTCTATGAGCCGGTGAAGAGCGGCTATGCGCTCTCGGAGCTCGCGGTGAAGGCCACGCCGCTGGTCCTCATCGCGCTCGGGCTCTCGGTCTGCTTCCGTTCCAACGTCTGGAACATCGGCGCGGAGGGCCAGTTCATCCTCGGGGCGATCTTCTCGGGCGGCGTCGCGCTCCACGCGACCGAGACGACGAGCCGTCTCGTCGTGATCCCGATCCTCCTCGCCGGGATGCTCGGCGGCATGGTGTGGGCGGGGGTCGTCGCGCTTCTCAAGGATCGCTTTCACGCCAGCGAGATCCTCGTCAGCCTGATGCTCGTCTACGTCGCGGACATGCTCCTCGGGTACCTCGTGTACGGCCCCTGGAAGGATCCCGCGGGCTACAATTTCCCCCAGACCGCGACCTTCGCGTCGACGACCCTGGTCCCGAAGCTCGCGAGCGGCTTTCGCACCGATATCGGTGCGCTTCTGGCCATCGGGCTGGTCGGTTTCTTCTGGGTGTTGGTGTTCCGCACGTACACCGGCTTCCAGCTCCAGGTGGGCGGTCTCGCGCCCGCGGCGGCGCGTTATGCCGGCTTCTCGTCGCGGAAGGCGCTCTGGACGTCGCTTCTCATCTCGGGCGCCATGGCCGGCCTCGCCGGCGCGCTCGAGGCGACGGGCCCGCTCGGTCAGCTCACGCCGTACGTGCCGTCCGGGTACGGCTTCGCCGCGATCATCGTCGCGTTCGTCGGGAGGCTGCACCCGGTCGGGATCCTCTTCGCCGCGATCCTGATGAGCATGTTCTACATCGGGGGGGAGCTCGCGCAGTCGCGCCTCGGCTTGCCGAAATCGGTGACCGGCGTCTTCCAGGGGCTCTTGCTCTTCTCGCTCCTCGCCTGTGACACGTTCATCAATTATCGCGTGCGCTTCGCCCGGCAGCGAGCGATCGCCCACGCCCCCATCGTCCCACCCGAGACTGCAAAGTCGGAAGGAAGCACCTGATGGCGAATCCGATCTCTCGACGCTCGCTCCTCCTCGGTGCCGGCGCGCTCCTGGCGCTGCCGGGCTGCAAATCGACCACGTCCCAGGCGGCCGAGCCGCTCAAGCTCGGGTTCATGTACTCCGGGCCCATCGGGGACGTCGGCTGGACGTATCAGCACGAGCTCGGCAGAAGGATGGTCGAGAAGGAGTTCGGCTCTCGCATCAAGACGACGTTCGTGGAGAACGTGCCCGAGTCGGCGGACGCGGAGCGAGTCATCCGCCAGCTCGTCGACGAGGGCTGCAAGATGGTGTTCGCGACGTCGTTCGGCTTCATGGAGTCCATGGTGAAGGTCGCGAAGGATTTTCCCGACGTCGTGTTCGAGCACGCGACGGGCTACAAGACCGCAAAGAACCTGGGCGTCTACCAGAGCCGCTTCTACGAGGGCGCGTATCTCCTCGGCATCGTCGCCGGCAAGATGACGAAGAGCAACACGCTCGGGTTCGTCGCGTCGTTCCCGATCCCCGAGGTGCTGCGGAACATCGACGCCTGGACCATGGGCGCGAAGAGCGTGAACCCCGCCGTCAAGACGAAGGTCATCTGGATCAACAGCTGGTACGACCCTCCGCGCGAGAAGGAGGCAGGGGAGGCGCTCGCCAATCAGGGCGCCGACGTCTTCTACCAGAACACCGATTCACCCGCGCTCGTGCAGATGGCCGAGCAGCGGAGCCTCTTCGCGTTCGGGCAGGACTCGGACATGATCAAGTACGGCCAGAAGGCGGAGCTCTCCGCCAACACCGTGAACTGGGGCATCTATTACCTCTACAAGGTGAAGCAGATGCTCGCCGGCGCCTGGAAGTCCGAGGACACGAAGTGGGGCATGAAAGAGGGCATGATCGAGGTGACGCCGCTGAACGCGGCCGTCCCCGCCGACGTGCAGAAGCTCTTCGAGGACAAGAAGGCCGCCATCAAGGCCGGTACCTTCCATCCGTTCGCCGGACCGGTCACCGGCCAGGACGGCACGGTGAAGGTCGCCGCCGGTCAGACCATCGCCGACAGCGAGCTCTGGGGGCTCAAGTGGTACGTCGACGGGGTGGACGGCAAGCTCCCCGACTGAGGTCGATCACATGGAGATCGACTTTGCCACGCTCACGTCCCACCAGCGCTACAAGCTGATGGCGAGCCTCATCGTTCCGCGGCCCATCGCCCTCATCACGACGCTCGGGGACGACGGCGTCGTGAACGCAGCGCCGTTCAGCATGTTCAACATGGTCGGGGAAGATCCGCCCATCGTCATGGTGAGCATCAACCGCCTCCACGACGGACGTCTCAAGGACACCGCGCGGAACATCCTTGCGACGAATGAGTTCGTCGTCCACATCGCCGACGAGCCGATCGCGGCCCAGATGCACAGCTGCGCCGAGGCGCACCCGCCGGAGGTGAGCGAGGTCGAGATGGTCGGCTTCTCCGTCGTGCCCTCGACCGCGGTGCGACCGCCACGGATCGCCGAGGCGCCGGTCGCCTTCGAGTGTGTACTCCACGAGAAGCTCGAAACGCCGAGCCGGTACGTCTTCATCGGCCTGGTGCGCGTCCTCCACGTGAGGGAAGGGCTCGTCGACACCGAGCTCTGGCGCGTGCGGCTCCAGGATTATTTTCCCGTCGGGCGCTTCGGCGCGAGCTTCTACGTCCGCACGCGGGACCGCTTCTCGATCGACGGCGCGGACCGCGAATCGCGAAGCACCGCGATCGACGAGATCTGAGACGCGCCATGCAATCGACGTCACCCGACGGAGACCGGACCTGCATGCGCCTCGCCATCGAGGCCTCGGCTCGGGCGCTCGACGGCGGGGACATGCCCTTCGGAGCGACGATGGTCCTCCCCGACGGAACGATTCACGTCTCCCAGAATCGTCAGCTCACCGGCGCCGACGTGACGGCTCACGCCGAGGTCGTCGTGGTCCGCGAAGCGACGGCCCTCTTCGGCGCGAAGGCTCTTCGCGGCAGCACCGTGTACGCGAGCGGCGAGCCGTGCCCGATGTGCGCCGGCACCATGTTCTGGGCGGGCGTCACCCGCGTCGTCTACGGCGCGACGGCGAACGACATCATCGACGCCCTGGGGGAGCCGTCGATGCCGCTCCGCATCGCCGAGGCCCTCGCCGGCACGAGCCCGGTCGTCACCATCGAAGGCCCGCTCCTCGTCGACGAGGCCGTCGCGGTGCTCCTGCGCTTCAAGACGCGCACGACCAGTGAGATGCGCACACCATGAACGAGCTCGCCGTCATCCTCGCCTCGACGCTCAACGCCGGGACCGCGCTCGCCCTCGCCGCCCTCGGCCTGCTCATCAACGAGCGCGCCGGGATCCTGAACCTCGGCGCCGAGGGGATGATGCTCGTCGCGGCCATCGCGGGGTTCGCCGCCGACGTGCACAGCGGGAGCGACACCGTCGCGTTCATCGCCGGCGCCGGTGCCGGCGCGTTCATGGCGCTCTGCTTCGGGTTGCTCGTCATCTGGCTCAACACGAACCAGTACGCCACGGGGCTCGCGCTCTCACTCTTCGGCGGCGGGTTCTCCGCCTTCGTCGGCATCCGCTACACGCAAGAGAAGCTCACCGAGCGCCACCAGTTCCGGATCCCGGGACTCGGTGAGTTGCCCTTCGTCGGACCGGCGTTCTTCCGGCAGCATCCCGTCGTGTACCTCGCCATCGCGATCGCCGTCGGGCTCGGGTGGTTTCTCTACCGGTCGCGCGCGGGGCTCGTCCTCCGGGCCATCGGAGAGTCCCCGGAGTCGGCTCATGCGCTCGGCTACCCGGTGCGGCTCATCCGTCTCGGCGCGGTCATGACCGGCGGAGCGCTCTGCGGGCTCGCGGGGACGTACCTGTCGGTCGTCTACGCGCCGCTCTGGGTCGAGGGCATGGTCGCCGGGCGCGGCTGGATCGCGCTCGCGCTCACCACCTTCGCGACGTGGCGTCCGGGGCGCGTGCTCCTCGGCGCGTATCTCTTCGGCGGCGTCACGATGCTCCAGTTCTTCCTTCAGGGAGAAGGCGTACAGATCGCGAGCCAGTGGCTCACGATGCTGCCGTACCTCGCGACGATCGTCGTCCTCGTCTTCATGTCACGCCGCCCCGCGTTCATCCGCATGAACATGCCCGCATCGCTCGGCAAGCCGTTCTTCCCGGGCACGTGAGCGGCAAACCGCGCCGTCTCAGAGCACCGGGCCGTCGAGCTTCACGGCGAGATCGATCACGGTGGCCTCGAACGACGCGGCGGACCAGTGCGCGACTTCGACGGCGAAGCCGAGGTGACTCTGCTTCGGACGTCGTAGGTGCGCCACGTCGGCTTTATTGGACGAAGTGCGTCACGTGCAGACGGCGCCGCCGGTCGTAACCCAGTGCCCGCCGACGCAACCGACCGACGTCGGCGCGTCGTTGCAGTAAACGCAAGAGGACTCGGCATCGAGGGTGCACGCGCCGCCGACCGCGGGCGGTGTTGACGGACACCCTGGTGCGGGGTCACTGCAAACCCACACCCGCGGGTTCGTGCACTTCAACGAAGTCACGCAGCGACAACACGCGAAGCCCTTCGGCACGCACGCCGCCTCTTTACCATCGCACGCACTGAAGTTCACCGGGTCGGCACTACCGCACGACGCCGCAGGTGTCGTTGCGCTCCCGGACGCCGATGGCATGACCGCGGGCGCGTCCCGGTCGGACCCGGGCGGACGTAATCCGGCGTCAGCCACGGCGCCGCCGCCCTCGGAGGAGCACGCACTCGCCAACGAGACGACGAGAACCACGCGAAACGCTCGGAACATGGGCCCTCGCATTACAACGTATCACTGGTTCGGTGCTAAATTCGCGGGTTCATGGCGTCCCGTACCTTGCTCGCACTTTGTGCCTTTGCATCGGCTCTGTCCGGCTGTTCCAGCAACGACTCCGCGTCGCGCGCCTATACGGACGGCGGTGCGGACATCGACGGCGGTGCGGGTGAGGTGAGCAGCGGCGGCGGCGCCGCGAACAGCGCGGGAGGCGTGGCAAACGGCGCTGGGGATGGGGGCGCCCGGCCGTCGAACGGCGTCGGCGGTTCGTCGAACACCGGCGGGGCCACGAACGACGCTGAAGACGCGGGTGACGGCGGCAATGACGCAGCGCTGGACACCACGAGCACGAAGCTGCTCTTCGGTCCGTACAAGGACACGACCGTCGCGATGAACTGGAACACCAACGTCGTCTCGACGAACCTGTCCGGCACCATGACTTCGCTCGGCGACGCGCTCACGACCAACGGCGTGGGCGCCGTCACGCTCGCGTTCGCGACGGGCGAGTGCGGCAGCGAGACATGGGGCGGCCTCGCCGGCGACGACATGGCCAAGGCCAATGTGCCGCTCCTCACGAAGGCGAACATCCGCTACGTCGTGTCGACGGGCGGCGCCGCGGGCGTCTTCAGCTGCGCCACCGACGCCGGCTTCGACACCTTCGTCGCACGCTGGGCGTCCGCGAACCTCGTCGGCATCGACTTCGACCTCGAGGCGGGGCAGACGAAGGCACAGATCGAAGCTCTGGTGCATCGCATCGACGCCGCCCACGGCGCGCACCCCGAGCTACGCTTCAGCCTCACCCTGGCGACGCTCGCGGCCAACGACGGTGCGTCCACCGCGCACTCCCTCGGTAGCGCCGCTCCCGACGCCTTCAACGAGTACGGCGACGAGGCGATGGCCGCCGTTGCGAGCACCCTCGGGTGGAACGGTGGCGAGGATTTCCCCGCGTTCCTGACCGTGAACCTGATGACGATGGACTATGGAGCTGCGGGCTCCGGCGTGTGCGTCGTCTCCGGCGGAAAGTGCCAGATGGGGCAATCGGCGCTCCAGGCCGCCTACGATCTGCACGACAAGTGGAGCGTGCCGTACGACCACATGGAGCTCACGCCCATGCTCGGCGGCAACGACGCGATCGACGAAGAGTTCACTCTCGACGACATCGGCACGCTCACGGCCTTCGCGACGTCGCAGAAGCTCGCCGGGGTACACTTCTGGTCCCTCGATCGCGACGTGGACTGCGCGGCCGGTGCCGCCTCGGCGACGTGCAACACCATGGGTGCCGGCTACGCCGGCCCCTTCGGCTACCTGAAAGCGTTCCAGAGTGCGCTGCGGTAGGCGCGGACGGCCGCAGCTACTCGCGCGCCCACCCTTCGGCAACGAGCAGCCCCTCGACCCGCGCCTTCACCTCGTCGCGGATCGCGCGCACCCGAGCGAGCGGCTTGCCCTTCGGATCCTCGAGCGGCCAGTCCAATCGCCGCAATCCCGGTACGACGGGGCACGCTTCACCGCAGCCCATCGTCACGAGCAACGTTGCCGTCCGGGCGAGCTCGTCCGAGAGGAACCTCGGCGCCTCCAGGGAAAGATCGATGCCCGCCTCCCGCATGACGTCGAGCACCTCGGGATGCACCCGATTACCCGGGTCCGTGCCCGCCGAGACGGCGCGAGCTTTCCCCTTGTCGGATAGCGCGTTGAACCACGCCGCCGCCATCTGCGAGCGCCCAGCGTTGTGAACGCAGGCGAAGACCACCGTCTTCACGCGACGTCTTCCTGTTCCTGCCGTGCTTCGACGACGCGGCTTGCCACCTTCGGGAGACCGGGGACGAGCCACGCGAACGTCGCGGTGCTTGCTGCAGCGCCGACCAACTGTGCGACGATGAAGCCAGGGACGTCAGCGGCACGGATACCGGCGAAGGTGTTGCTTGCCGCGCGCGCGAGCGTCACCGCGGGGTTCGCGAACGACGTCGACGACGTGAACCAGTACGCCGAGGTGATATAGGCGCCGACCGCGAAGGGAATCGCGGAAGGGCGCGTGCGAGCGGTGCCCCAGATCGTCGCGAGCAAGCCGAACGTCGCGACGAACTCGCTGACGAGCTGCCCGCCGCCAGCACGGACGTGGGTCGATGCGGCGAAGACGGGCTCGCCGAACATGACGTGCGCGACTGCGACGCCGACGAACGCACCGGCGACCTGTGCAACGACGTAGACCGGAACGTCCCGCCACGCGATGCCCCCTTGCGTGGCATCAGCGAGCGTCACCACAGGGTTGAAGTGTGCACCCGAGATGGACCCGAACGTAAAGATCAACGCGACGAGGCCGGCTCCCGTCGCGAGCGTGTTCGCAAGAAGCGCGATCGCGACGTTGCCGCCGGAGAGACGCTCGCCCATGATCCCCGAGCCGATCACGACGGCCAGCAAGAATGCCGTCCCGAGCGCCTCGGCCACGGCACGGCGACGGAGCTCAGCGGACATTCGCGGTCTTCGGGCTGCAGCAGCCTGGTGCCACTGCCTCCGGCTTGCTCGAGCTCTGGACCGGAGCGCAGCACGCGCTCGCTTCCGCTTTCATCACCGGCGCGTCGCCCTTCACGACGAACACTTCCCACGAGTTCCCATCGGGGTCCTCGACCCAGACCTTGTCCTGGACGGCGTAGCAGCACGCCGTTTCCTGCTCGGAGAACGTCGACAGACCGACGGCCTCGAACCGCGTCCTGGCCTCGACGACGTCCTCGGTCCGGGCGACCTGGATCCCGAAGTGACTCGCGTTGACCCCGGTCCGCGGCGCCTCGCTCATCGTGAGATTGAGGGACGGCTCGTTCAGATCGAACTTCGCGTAGCCGGGGCGTCGCTTCGTCGCAGCGACGCCGAATGCCTTCTCGTAGAACGCGACGGACGCTTCGATGTTCGAAACGTTCAGGGACACATGCGCCTTCAGGATCTGCATTGACTCGTTCCTTCCATAATTGTCGAACAATGAGAGCAAAAAAAGCGTCAGCAGCAGCCGGTCTTGCCGCGCTTGCAGCAGTCTTCCCAGAGGTAGTCGGTGAGGGCGCGCAGCGCCGGGTACTCCGCCGAGTAGTAGTTGAACGTGCCTTCACCCCGGGTCTTGAGGAGCCCGGCGTCGACGAGACGCTTCAGGTGGTGGCTGAGGGTCGACGCGGGCATGTCGACGTGGGACTGGATGTCGCCTGCCGGCGCGCCGTCCGCGCCGGCCTGCACGACGAACCGCAGGATGGAGAGGCGGGCAGGGTGGCCGAGCGCGCTGAGCTGCTCCGCGTGGCGGTCGAGCTTCGACGTCACTTTCATTGTTCTATCAAATTCGAAGCAACGCGCCAGAGCTATCTTCGACTATTCTGGAAACAGCCGACGAGCGCTAGGATACGGCCTTGGCTTACGACGAGACCCTTGCCACGCGGATCCGGGACATCCTCTCGGTTCGACGTGACGTCACCGAGAAGAAGATGTTCGGCGGGCTCTGCTTCCTCGTGAACGGCAAGATGAGCTGCGGGATCACGTCGACGGACTTCATGGTCCGCGTCGGCAAGGACGAACTCGAGGCGGCGCTCGCGCGGCCGCATGCCCGGCCCATGGACTTCACCGGACGGCCGTCGAAGGGCGCGGTCTACGTGGCGAAGGACGGGCTTCGCACACGCGCCGCGCTGGCGACCTGGGTCAACAGCGGCGTGGCCTTCGCACTGGAAGAGTTCGCCGCGGCCCCCGTCACATCTTCGGCTGGCTCTCTTCGCGGTGCTGCACCGCTTGCTGGAGCGCCGCGTGGTAGCTCGCGGACTCGACGGAAATGAGACCCGAGCCGGCACCGGAGCCGTTCGACGCGCAGAGCGCACCGAGCGGATCGTAGGACACGCGCAGTCCGGGCAGCGTCCACACGCGGACGTGGGCCTGCTGGGTGACGATGCCGAGGTCACGCCGCTTGCACTCGGACACGGCGTCCTTCGTGGGCGCGTGCTTGTACTTATCGGTGAGCTTCGCCTCGATGGCCGTCTGCCAGTCTTCCCCGCCGGCGGTGAAGAAGAGTGACGCGACGTAGCCGTTCTTCATCGACGCGAAGAGCAGGCATTGCGACTGGCCAGCGGCGAGCCAGTCCGGGCACTTCGTGCTCGCGAGAGTGACGGGGAGGTCCTTGAAGCCGGCGCCCTCGAGCCGTTCGTGGCCCATCGTGCTCCCGATGGCGATCATGCCGGTGAGCCAGTTGCCGGCACCGACGCAGGTGTCCTTCACGCCATCTGACGAGCCGAAGAGCGCGGACAGCGCATCGCCGCTGCTCGGACACTGACCTAGACCGAGCGGCTCGCCGATGGTGATCCCGAAGACACCGAGATCGACGTGCGCGAGCTTCGCGACGGTCTGATCATGGACGAGCGCTGCGTCTCGCGCGCCGGGCACGGGCAGTTGCGCCGAGTCGTCCCCCGCGGGGGCCTGCGCCGGGGAATCGGCAATGGGCATCGCCGCCGCGCCGTAGCCGCCGGGCATCGGTGACGGCGCGCCCGCCGGCGCAGGGGCGGCTGCAGGCGCGGGGGCCTGAGCAGAAGCGCCGTACGGATGCTGGCCGTAGGTGGCGAACGTCGGTGCGGGACGCTGCGGGTAGCCGCCGCCGTAGCCCTGCTGCTGTCGCTGTTGCTGCTGGAGCTGCTGCTGCCGCTGCTGCTGCTGCATCATCTGCTGCTGGAGCTGTTGTTGTTGTTGTCGTTGTTGTTGTTGCTGTCGCTGGGCCTGGAGTTGCCGGAAGACGTCGAGTGGATTCGAGCCAGACGGCCGAGACGGGTTCGCCGGGGCGGGACCGGGCCGCGTCGTCAGCACGACGGGACGCGGCGCTGCGCGCGGCGGCTCCGGGTGGGCCGCCTGCTGCTTGCGCTTCTCCTGGCAGATCTTCGTGAGCTGCGCGCGCTGAGCCGCCTCTTTCGGACTGTGGGCGGCGTGATTCAGGCTGAGCTGCTCACACTCCGGGATCGGCACGTTCGCGAAGGCGCTACCTGCGACGAACGCGCCCGCGAGCGCGCCCTGCAGCATCAGAACCCGGAACCCGTTCGGTGAAAGACTGACAGTACACATGGCGATTGAACCTCCCTGAACCCGTACGTCGAGCTCCGCGCTTTATCCCCGCGACGAACGAGGGAGCGTCGCGAAACGCGAGCGACACGCGAACAATCAGCGTCAACCCCGGTTGCCGCGCGTGAGGAACGTCATACCAAACGCGCGACGTACCGTCACGCGCGGTCGCGTGACATCCCAGTGCACCCACCAGGTAGAGCAAGCGCCGCGCTCTGGTCGTGGTTGCTCAATCACCGAACCCGGTGACGATTTGCGCAAGTTCGTACAAGCCGGTGTCTTGACGGCCCGCCTTCGATTTCTCTAGTGGTGAGCGATTCAAGCGTGGCGCTGCGATCTCGCGCAGACGTCGGGAGGATTCGTGCGCTCATCTGCGGCACTGCGGGTTTCGTCGGCCATCGTCATCTGTACGCTCGCAGCGGGGTGCGCGAGCACGGGGCCCGACGTGCGCGCTCTTCGAATGTATGACCATGAGACGCCGACGCCGGCGCTCCTCCGCGAGCACATCCGCGAGATGCTCGACACCCTCGCGCTCATCAACGAACTCCTGAACGGCACGCCGTATCAGCCGGGCGCGACGTGGGTCGCGACCCTGCCGCTCGACGACGAGAAGATGAAGCGGGCCCAGAGCCTCGTCACCGATGCCGAGGGGAAGGCGTCGCTCGTCCGCGTGTACGCGACCCATATCCGGAACGTGCTCGACGCGGCGAAGCCGTCGCTGCCGTCGCTTCCCACGCCCGCTCTTCCCGGCATGCTTCCGGGCCTCCCCGGCATGCCCGCAGGTGTTCCCGGTGTCCCTGCGATGCCCGCGCCGACGGCGATTCCCGGGTATGCGTCGCTTCACGACGCGCTCGTGCACGTTCACCCGGCGCTGGTGAAGGGAAACGACCTCGAACAGCGGCTCACCCGCGACGCGAACGACGCCACCCAGCGCTACGAGGCGATGAAGACGGAAGCCGACGTCGATCCAGCGACGCTCGCGCAGGTGGAATCGGCGCGCCAGCACATCGTGGCCGATCTGACTCGACTCCACGAGAAGCTGTCGCGCCCCATAAGCCCCGCCGACGTGACGGATCCCGAGAACGCGCGCATCGTGAGCGACGCTGTGACGGTGACGTCGGTTGCCCTCCGCCTCACCGTCGAGGCGATCTCGCTCGCGACGGTAGCGGGGCTCGAGGCCGCGTCGTTGACACGGGACTCGGGCAGGCAATGGCTCATCAACGCACCGGCGACTGCGGAGCTCATCGCCGAGCTACCCGAGGACGGTCGGCGCGCGTACCAGGAGCTCGCCACCTTCTCGAGCAGCCTGCGCGATCTGCTCGACATGCTGTCCGCGCTCACGCACGTCGATCCGCTCACGACGGTCGGCTTCAAGTTCAAGGAAGGGCTCGTCGACGACATCGTCGGTCTCGCGTGGGACTCGGTGCACCTCGAGGCGCAGGGCGCGGGCGAAGCGCTCTTCTACACGAACCTCCCCGACGCCGAGCAGAGCACCGACAGCAAGGGGAACTCGTACGACTACACCGGACGGCAGCGGAAGCTCTCGTACAACGTGCAGCCGATCATCCTCGCGTCGGCGCAGCTCCGCATCAAGCTCGACTGGGCCCACTGGATGGACGCGGCTGGCCTCAAGATCGGCTACGCGACGAACCGCTTCTACAAGAGCGGCGGCGATCTGGGCACCGGGTCCCTCGCGAACGAGCTCGGCGTGAAGGGGAAGTGGAGCGAGGCGTTCAACGCCGCGCTCGCCATCGCCGGAGTGAACGCGAGTGTGCGGCTCGCGCACTTCAACCACGGCACGGTGCGGGAGACGCTCGTCACCGACGGCTCCGAGCTCGCGGAGGCGCCGCTCACCTTCGACATGAAGCAGATCGACGTCGGGTACGATCTCGCGCCGCGCCACAGCCAGCTCATCAAATCGCTGATCGTCGGGTTTCGGTACTTCGACTACACCCTGCCGCGCGTCCTCTACGAGCTCGTGAACTCGACGCCCGGCGCCGACACTGCCGCCTACGTCTTTTCGCGCGAGACGCCGCCGCAGTCGATCCGGACGCGATTTTACATGGCGGACGTCGCGGCTCGCTTCGAGAAAGAGGTGTCACCGCACTTCAAGCCGTACGTCACGGTCGACCTCGCGGCGGGCTACGGCCCGACCCACTATTACTTCCTGAAAGATCAAGACGGCGACGACGTCGAGAGCAACCACGACAACTCGAGCAGCAGCGGCGCCGGCTTCGGCTTCGGCGGCGCGCTCGGTTTTCGCTGGCAACTCGGCGGCCCCGAGGCACGCGTGAACGCGTTCCTCGACGCGTACTATCACGTGCAGCTCATCAGCTCGCTCCTCGACTCGAAGAACAGCGGCGACACCATCGTGCAGGTGGGGGCGACCGATCTGTTCCACGGCCCCGTGGCGTCGTTCGGCGCCATGTTCTGACGAGTCCGCGACGCTCCCTTCGTGGAGTGTGCCCTGTTCCACGGAAAAAGAGCCGGAACTGCGGCGAGGCAAGATGCCGCTTGAGGGAAGGGGGCGCTCGCACGAGAGTCCGACGATGAGCGAAAAGCGAAGTTCAGGCACGCTCCTCGCGATCGCCGTCTTCAAGCTGGTGAAGGCGGCGGTGCTCATCGCCGTCGGCGTCGGTGCGCTGTCGCTCATTCACGATCGAGATACGGAGACCACGCTCCGTCACGTCCTGAACGTGCTCCGGGTGGACCCCAACAACTACTTCTTCAATCGCGCCCTGAGCTCGGTACTCGGGCTCGATCGACGGAAGCTCGCCGAGATCGGCGTCGGGACGTTCGTGTACGCCGCCGTCTTCCTCGTCGAGGGGACGGGGCTCTTGCTCCGGAAGACGTGGGCCGAGTATCTGACGACGATCGTCACCGCGTCGTTCGTCCCCCTCGAGGTCTACGAGATGGTCCGCAGGGCGTCAGTGCTGAAGGCGCTCGGCATCGCGGTCAACGTTGCCATCGTGGTGTACCTCGTGCTCCGTCTCCGCCAGGAGCGGAGGGAGCGTCACGCGCCGTCGGGCGTATGACTCTTACTGCACCGGACGGACGCAGAGCATCTGCACGCTGCGCCCCGCGGGCCCGCTCTCGAGCGAATGCCAGTCGGAGCACGGCACGAGCTCGGTCGCCTTCGGCGTCGCGGTGACGGCCTGAGCGCGCGCCACCCGGTGCGTGGGGAGCCGCGAATAGATCACCGTCGGTGGGAACGCGATGACGTTCTCTGCCGGCGCGGGCGCAGGCGCGACGGGCATCGGTGCAGGCAGCGGCGCGGGCGGCGCCGGCTGAACCGCTTCAGCCCTCGGCGGCGCGTCGTGTCGCGACGTGAGGTACGCGTCCGTGCCCACCGTCGCGCCCCCCAAACCAGCCAACCCCATGGCAGCAATGGCCTTGATGCGGAACATCGAATCACCTCCTGGTGAGAACGGAACGACCGCACTCGTAACTTGGTCACGGCGCGCACCGTGCGCAAGCGTCACACCCCGGAATTCGTGTTGCGGACTTTTTCAACATTGCCGGTAACCACGGCGCCTCGTGCAATGCGCCGGAAGCGCACTACACAGCGGCAATGGCTTCTCGATCGGCAGCGCTGACCATCGCCTTCTTCGCCTTGATGAGCATTCCTGCGAGGGCGTTCGCGTGCGGCGCGTCGAGCGGAGGCGTCGCCGGAGTCTCGGCGTGCAGCCTCTCGGAGCACGAGGAAGAGACGCGCAGCAAGTGGCGCGTCGGCGCGAGCTACTCCTTCACGTCGACCGCGATCCGCTTCGACGGCAACACGAAGCCCGAGGAACAGCGCGACGGTGTGGCGATTTCCGTCGCTTACCGCCCGTCCCTCCGCTGGACGCTCGAGGCCGGCGCAGGACCACTCTTCGGCGGCCATCTCCGGTTCGCGCAGGCGACCTACGATTTCCGCCCCGGCCTCCTCACGACGCTCGGGGCGTCCTACCGCATCCTCGACGCGCTCGATGCGCGGCCCTTCGTGCTCTTCACCGGGCAGGCGGCGTTCGTCGCGGCCTCGACGCGAGATCCGCTTTCATCGCAATCGACGGCCTACGACGCGCTCGACATCCGCCTCGGCGCCGTCGCCGGCTGGACGATCTGGAACGTGTTCAGCCCGTACGGCCTCGTACGCGCCTTCGGCGGCCCCGTGTACTGGACGTACCAGGGCCGCTCCGTCACCGGCACGGACACGCACCACTACCAGGTCGGCCTGGGTGGCTCCGTCCTCATAGCCCGTCGCATCGACGTCTTCGTCGAAGGAGTTCCCCTGGGCGAGCAAGCAATCTCCGCGGGCGCGGGCGTGTCGTTTTGAGACGACGCCCGCGCCGCTTCTCAATTGGTCGTCACCAGCCGACGGAGTCGATGTACATCGCGCCGGTATATGAAGCGTTCGTCGTTACCTCTACGCCCAGTGACGAGAGGGGCGTCACGGCGTTGGTGGGCACCTTTACCGTGATGGTGTTCCACTGGTTCACGGCCAGCGAGCCGATTGCCTGCCATGAGCCCGTCCACGTCCAGCCTCCGGATGCGCCTTGCAGCGCGTACGGTTGAATCGACGTGATCGCGGAGCCCGCCGGGATGAACACGTGGAACGTGATGGTCTTCCCGGCGGTGACGGTCGGCGACGCGACGCTGACCGTCTGATCGCCGGCCGGGCCGCTGATGTTCACCTTCAGCGAGTGGGTTCCGGCAAAGGCATGATCGGTGGAGTACTGGTCGGATACGAGCATGCCGCCGCTCGTCCTCCACGAATGATTACCGGTTTCGAACGAGTACTGCGCCGGATCGGCGCTGCCGCCGCCGGTACCGCCGGTGCTCGTCGCACCGCCGCTGCTCGCTCCGCCAGCGCCGGTACCGCCTGAGCCGGCTCTGCCGCCGGTCGCCACGCCGCCCATTCCGGTCGTTCCGCCAGCGCCCGTCACTCCACCTGCACCGGTCGCGCCGCCGGTTCCCGTGGAGCCGCCGCTACCGGTCGAGAGGGGGACGCCGCCCGCCTTCAAGATCGCGCCCGCGCGCGTCTTCATGAAGAGCTGACCGTCGGTGTACTGGTCGTTTTGATACGAGCTCTGCCCCGTCGCGCCGGCACCGAAGAGCAGACCGATGACGCCGACGTCCGCGAACTTCGAGATGTGCGCCGTGCCGGAGCCGAAGAAGTACTCGGGCCGGTTGTCCTTGTAGCCTTGCGACGGGCTCCCGTTGTTGTCGACGTTCTTCTGATTCGAGTTGCCGAGCGGGATCTGCCAAAGGATCCACCGGCGGTTCGCCTTCACGTTCCAGAGGCGCAGCCACTCCGCGTAACGGTTGAAGCTCTTCGACGAGATGGACGCGGTGTCGCTCGCATCCCACCAGCGGTCGAGGTTCTGCGTGATCCGGTAGTAGTCCGAGTCGCGGTCCAGCGGGTCACCGACGAGAAAGTCGTAGGTCTTCCCGGTGACGTTGGTGCCGAGACCGAGCGGCGAGAGGAACGAATAGACCTTGTTCACCTCGGGCCCGAGCGAATCGGTCACGCTGACGTACGAAAGATCCTTGCCGCTCGCCCAGTCGGAGACGTGCACGCCGAGGATCGCGTTGGTCGCACCCACCGCTTTTCTGATCTGCAGGAACGCGAGGCCCCATCCGGCAACCGTGTTGGGCAGACCGGCGAGCTCCGCCATCCCGGTCGACGCGATCGCTGCCGGCGCGTTCGGATTGTCGTTCGATTGCTGCTCGAGAAAGCCGAAACCGTCGGCCTCCAGCATGACGACCACCGGTTTGCCGAAGTCCTTCACGCGCTGCATGAAGATCTTGAAGTCACCGAAGTACGAACGCATCGTCGTCGCGTTCTGTACCTTCGACAGCATCGCCGACTCCGAGCCGCCGGCCTCGTCGACGATCTGATAGTACTGCACGGCGGGGATGTATCCCTGTGTGGCACACTCCTGTAAGAACTGGAGACCCCAGGTGCCGTCGTACGACCCGTAGCCCCAGTTGTTCACCCAGCCTTTCGTGAAATAGCGATAGCGGGTGCTCCACGGAACGCCGCTCGACTTCATCCACGTATCGCCGGTGTCCTCGAAGAGGCCGACCTGCATCGTCGCGGGTAAACCGGCTGGAATCGCGCCGGATGCGCTGGTTCCGGCGAGGGGGTCGCTCGTTCTTCCGACATTGCCGACGTCCTCCGAAACCGGGCTCGCACCGCATCCGAAGAGGACACCGAGACACGCGAGAACGGCAAACCACGATCGCTTCATCATTCATCCCTTCCTGGTCAGCTGGTCATGCTGGTCATGAGCTCGCGAAGAGCTCGTCACGAGATCGGCCTGCCTCACGGTCGTCAGCACACTGACGATCGACATCGAGCGCGATCCGCCAACCATCGTGATAGCTCGCATGACGCGCTCGATCGACCTCTTTCGCCCTCGCGGAACTTTGCGTTCTGCACACGTTCCTTCGGTCGGCCGGTTCAAGGTCAGGTGCGCACGCGCACGCACGCGGAGCGGCGTCACAACGACCATATGAGTGGTCGGAGCCTCGCGCAGGTCAGCGCTGGGCGGTGACGGATGTTTCGAGCGCGCTGGCGAGGCCTTCGAGGAACTCGGGAGTGAGGAGGCTCACTTGCTGGAGCGTCGTTTCGAGTACGACTCCTCCGACGACAGCCACACCGCCCCGCGCCGGAAGCTCGAGTAGCACGCACTGAAAGAGTCCGTCAGCGGCGCCGGGAGGCGCCGATCGCATGAAGACGGTGTGCCCGGCGGTGTCATGCCATGCCTCACCGTCGTGGCGAATGGTGGCGGTCCGGACGTCGTCCCGCGCCGCGTCCTCCTCGAGCTCCATCTGTCTGCGCACCACTCGATCGCGAAGCGAGGCATCCAGGCCGTCCGGGAGCACACGCTCGGAAGTCGACGTGAGAAGCTCGAGCTTGCCGCTCCGATGAAGATACAGAAACCCAGACAGCGCTCTCGTGGCTTCGAGGAGGACTGCGAGGACGTTCGCATGAACGTTACCGACACCGAGTCGTTGCGTGAGGTCCGGGAGCGCGCTCGGGCGGTCTGTCGTCCGCGTAATGAAGCCGTCGGACGCTGCGCGACCGCCCCCGTGCTCGGTCGTTCCGGCTGCGCGCGCGGCGAGCTCGTTCGAGCGCGCAATGAGCACGTGATTTTGCGTCCCGCGGAATCGGCTCTCCATGGCCCGATGATGCTCGCGAAAGCCGGCGGAGTCCGACTGGGCTAGCGCAACCGATGCGCGCGCCTCGTGGAGAAGACCGATGAGCAGCGGGTTGTCGCAATCACCGTGACGCGAGAGGAGGCCGTCGAGGGCGTGCTCGGCGAGGGCCGCGTTGCCGAGGCCGAGCTCCGCGAGCGCAACTTGACGATCGAATTCGAGATGAAACACGATAGCGTCGTCGCGCTCGGCGGAGCTCGTCGTGTCGTCCCTGGTGCCGAGCGCCTTTGCGTCCGCGTGACGACCAACGGCGTTCAGCGCCTGCGCGTAATAGGCCCGCCACGCAACGACGCCGACGAGCTCTTGGGGTACGCTTTCGTATATCCGGATCGCCTTCTCCGGGTCGCCGCGAAGCGCGAGGTACACGGCGTGAGCGACCGCAACGAATGGAGCGAGAGACGGGACGTCCCGTGCCTGACGCTCGAGCTGTTGCCAGGTCCGGCGCGCCCCGACCGTATCTCCTGCGAGCGCGTCGGCGTTGAGTAGAACGGCAGGCCAGAAGACTTCGACCTGCCACGTCGTGTTGCCCTGGATCGCGACGAGCTCCGTGCGTTCGCGGTAGCGCTCGACCTGGGTCGCTTCGCCGCGGAAGGCGTGGTGCAAGAGAGTGAGCTGGTCAGCCGCCATTTCCCACATCCGGTAGTCGAGGAGATGAATCTTCTCCGCATACACCGCCGGTCCTGCTCCGAAGCGATGGCACTCGAGGATCCCGAGCACGAAGAGGATGCCCCCGTAGATCGCTTTCCAGTTACCTTCGCCCAGAAGCGTGCGCACCTCCGGTCGCTCGTACGAGACGAGCTGGCGTTCGAAGAGCTTCCGCGCCTCGTGAAGGTGCCCCTTGATCATCAGGCTCTGCGCGCGCGCGTAGTCGCACATGAGCCCTGCGACATGCTCGCGCCCGAGGAGGGAGAGCGGGAGCACGGCCTCGCAGATCCGATCGGCGCGCTCGGTATCCAGGTGGATCGCGGCGGTGCCCGAGATGGCCGGCACGATGGCGCAGTACCACCCGATCGCGTCCTTCAGGTCGTAGTTGAGCCCCTTTCGCCGCTGTGCCGCGACGCGAAGGAGACCGACGACGAGCGCCACGATAAGCGCGAGCGCGCGCCCGAGGTAGGGTCGGAGACGGTGCCCGAGTGCGAGTCCGGTCACCTTGGCGCCGAGGGGGAGCGCGCGCTCACCGTATTCGACCACCGTTCGCCAGCTCGCCGAAAAAAAGCTTATGGAAATGAGCGGCATGACCAGCGAGGCAAGCTCGTAGTCGGAGCGTCCCGCTGCTTCGTAGATCCGGACCGCGCGTTCGAGCGCGCGCGTGACCCTGTCGGAACCGTCGTGAAGATCAGCGCTGGTGAGAAACTCCCGTCCGGCGCGGGAGAGGATCTCCGCACCCTTCATCTCTTCTCCCGACTCGATGAGGTGCCATGCCGCCTCGGCGCGTCGATTCAGGCTCAGCGACGGAGCGACGAGGAACGCCTCCGCCGAGCGCCGATGATGGGTCTTCCGCGTCTCGTCGGTCATCTCCGAAAGAAGGGCCTCGCGCAGGCTCTGCTGAGCGAAGCGGTAGCTGCCGGACTCGGAGAGAAGCACCTGCTCGGCGACGAGCTTGCCGAGCGCATCGTAAGCGTCTTCGTCCTTGCCATCGAAGAGACGGAGACATCTCTGGAGCTCGACCGGCCCTGACTCCACGCTGAGGGCCGATGCGAACGAGCGCTCGGTGTCCGTCAGCTCGCCCAGACGTGCCACGAGAATCGCTTCCGCGCGATCGGGCAGCTCCGCCTCGTCGACCTGGATGGGGAGCACCCACGCGCCGGAGGCGTACGCCGCGATCTTTCGCTTCACGAGGAGGCGTGCCAGGTCCATGCACTGCTGTGGAACGCCCGCACCCCGATCGTAGAGCAGCCGCGCTACTCTGCCCGCGTTCGCGACGTCGCCGAAGACCGAGTGCACGAGCTCCTGGCACGATTCCGGGGAGAGCCCGGCAAGCTTCAGGCGGCTGGCGCGGAGACGCAGCATACGCACGGCCGCCGCCGCAACCGCCGTCGAGCCGGCGCGCTCGGTCATGGCGAGGATGATGGGCAGATGACGCGCCTTGCTTCCGAGGGTCGCGAGGAGCGCTGCAGAGTTGTCGTCCGCGTCCTCCAGGTTGTCGACGGCGAACAAGATCGGTCGCTCTTCCGCGAGCTCCTCGAGCCACTCGTTCAGCGCCGTCTGGAGCCTCGCGCGCCGCTCGCCGGGATCCGGAGGAAGCGGCTTTGGTGGGACACCAGGGAACGCCTCCGCCACGGCGGGCGACAGATGCGTCAACCAGCCGGCGTGAGGGGCGGCCGTTCGCCGTGCGACCTCCGGGAACGCACGGAACGCGCCGACGGTCAGCGCCGCTGCCACGCCGAACGGCTCCGGCGCTGCGCGAGCATCGGCTCGAAGCACGGCCAGCCCTTTTACCTGCGCCTCCACTGCGAGTTCCTCGAGGAGACGCGTCTTGCCGATCCCGGGCGGACCCTCGATGAGTACCTCGCTACCCCTGCGCGTGAGAGCCAGTTCGAGTCGTTCACGAAACCAGGCCGTCTCACGATCGCGCCCGACCATGCGGCTGCTCGAGAGATAGCTCTCCGCGGCGTGCTCCACCGGCTCCGGTTCGAGCTCGCCGATGGCGTTGAGCTGCTCGATCACCAGGGCGGCGCTCGCGGGTCTGCCGAAAGGCTCGAGGTCGAGGAGCGAGAGCACCAGTCGATCAAGGGCCTCCGGGATGCCGGGGGCGAGCTCGGACGGACGAGCGGGCGCCGTGCGCCATGCGACGTACAGATCCTCGAGCCGGCGCACCGCGTACGGTGGTCGCCCGGTGAGGATGAAGTACGCGACGACGCCGAGGCCGAAGAGGTCGGTGCGTTGATCGAGCGGGCTCAGACGGGCCGCCTCCGGCGTCATGCACTGCGGCGTTCCCACGATATCGCTCGACGGCCCGAAGGGCGCGAGAGCGCCGAAGTCGATGAGCTTCGCGCGCCCGTCGGAGGTGATCCGGACGTTGCGCGGACTGACGTCCCGGTGCACGAGTCGGTGCGCATGGATGAGCGCGAGCGACGACGCGACGTCACGCAGGTGCTCGCACGCACGACGGACGGGAAGACGTTCCAGCGCG
The DNA here is from genome assembly GCA_036272055.1 of Polyangiaceae bacterium. Classification (GTDB taxonomy): domain Bacteria; phylum Myxococcota_A; class Polyangia; order Polyangiales; family Polyangiaceae; genus DASZVB01. Next base: position 144,981 of record DATAZL010000054.1, read on the forward strand.
CCGAGGTCCGTCCCCTCGAGCAACTCCATGGTGTAGTAAGGGCCGCTGTGGGCCACTCCGTACTCGTAGACTTCGATGATGCGTGGGTGCCGGAGCCGCGTGAGGGTGTGATACTCACGCTCGAAGAGCACTTCCGCGGCGCGCTGGTGCGTCCCGGCACGCTGCACGAGGCGCTTCAGTGCCACCTGACGCCCGAGCACGAGATCCTCGGCGCGGTGCACGATACCCATGCCGCCTTCACCGATGGTCGAGAGAAGAACGTAACGATCGGCAAACGGCGCCACGCTCGACGTCCCGGCGAGATGCTCCTTTGCCGGGATCACCGGAGCCGACGTGGCATCGACCGTCACTGCGATCGGATAATCTAGCGCGCGACGCCGGTCGCGCACGGCCGTTCATCCAGGGTGCCTGCCGTGGGCTCACCTGGGACTCTCTCGCGACGGAAGTGGCCGATGTGTGCGCTATCGGCGCGGGTGTGCCGGACGCGCTGGTCCGACTCCATATCGGCCGTTCGAGGGGACCGGGAAGGCTTTATCGGGCGACCGTTTCTGACTCGTGCGAGTAGGACGGCATGAAACGAGTGCCCGCGTTCTTCGGTGGTACTGGCTTGCTCTTCGTCTTGACCGCTTGCGGGGGTGGCAGCTCCACCGGCGATGCGACGTCCGCCGGCGGTGCGGGGTTCGGCGGCGGGATTGCCGGCTCCTCCGCCCTCGGCGGAGCCCCGGCGGCGAGCGGTGGCGCGTCGGGGTCTGGCGGGACGACTGCGTACGCCGGAGGCACCACGGGCTCCGGTGCTACGACCGTCGGATACGGCGGAACGACGACGAGCGCCGGCGGCGTGTCGTCGAGCGGCGGGACGACGAGCGCCGGCGGAGCTCCGGGTTCTGGTGGGGTTAGCACTGGAGGCGCGAGTGCAACCGGCGGCACAGCGGGCGGCGGCGGCACCGCCGGCGCTGCGCAGGACGGAATGAGCGGCGCAGGCGGAGGAACCACCGCCGAGGCTCCGTGCATCACGAGCCCAGCCGCACAGGGAGCGTTCATCGGTGACTCGTACGTTACGGGCTTCGCGTCGCCCGCGCTCCAGCCCGCGCTCGGCGCGCTCGACTCCCAGGCGCTGCAATTCCAGAACTACGGACAGAAGATCATCGCCAACGAGATCTGGACCAAGATGAAGGCGAACTGCGTCGGCCAGCCGTCGTCGAACACGTGCTGCACGCAATAGCTTTCACTCTGCGCGGATTCATCACGTCAGAGTCGAAGATGAGCCGACTCGGCGCCTTCGTCGTACTGGGTACGGTGGCTACCCCCGTGCCCCAGGAGACGACCGAATGCGCACCCCGAGACTCATCACGCTCATCGCCGCCACGACCCTGAGCGCCGGCCTGGCGGCCTGTGGAAGCACCTCTGACGGCCCCGGCGACACCGCTGACGGCAGCGACCAGGACGCCCTCTGGCGCTGGCGTCACATGCACCCGGGGACAGGCGGATCGACGGCAAGTGGCGGCTCGGTTGGCGCAGGCGGAGTGACGGCGAGTGGGGGCGCGACAGCGAGTGGGGGCGCGACAGCAAGTGGGGGTGCGACAGCAAGTGGGGGTGCGACAGCAAGTGGGGGCGCGACAGCAAGTGGGGGCGCGACGGCAAGTGGGGGCGCAACGGCAAGTGGCGGTTCCGTCAGCGCGGGCGGCACGACGGCAAGTGGCGGCTCCGTTGGTGTCGGCGGCGTCAAGGCCAGCGGCGGTTCGACGGGTGCCGGCGGCGCGACGGGCAGTGGCGGTTCGACCGGAAGTGGCGGCTCGGGGGGACGGACGATTCCGACGCATTGCTCCGGGGCGTTGCCGGCGGGAGCGACTGCGGCGGACGTGTCGCATCCGACCACCGTCGTGGGCAGCGGCACGGCCGCGAGCTGTACGTTCAGCGCGCTGTCCGCGGCGGTCGCCAAGGGCGGCGTGATCACGTTCGACTGTGGCACGGCGCCGGTCACCATGGGCGTCACCGCGACGATGAAACTCCCGACGACGAAGGACACCGTCCTCGACGGTGGCAACCGCGTCACCCTCGATGGCCAGAATGCCGTCCAGATCCTCAATTACAACTCCCCCAACTGGATGGCGCTCGAGACGCGAGTGACGCTCCAGCACCTCATGTTGATCAACGGCAAGACCACGCCGACTGCCGCGATCCCACCGGCGCCGGCGCCGTGCTCACAGGGCTTCAACGACGGGGAGGGCGGCGCTCTCTACATGCGCGACGGTAACCTCACCGTCATCGACTGCACCTTTTCCCACGATCAGGCCGCGCAGCTCGGACCCGACACCGGCGGCGGCGCGATCTACATCACCGGCAGCAAGCGCGGCGCGCTCATCGTCGGCAGCGTCTTCACCGGAAACTCGGCGAGCAACGCGGGCGCGCTCGGCGGCCTCTTCGCGGAGCTCGACGTGTACGATAGCGTCTTCCAGGGCAACACGGCGACGGGAAACGGGGCCAACAACGACGACGCCTCCAAGTGCTCGTCGATGAACAACGGCCAGCACGAGATCGGCTCCGGCGGCAACGGCGCGGCGATCTACCAGGACGGCGGAGCCTCGACGAACGTCGTCCTCTGCGGCGTCGACGTCACCGACAACCACGCGGGCAGCGGCGCGTTCGGCGGCGGCGTCTTCATGACGAGCAACGATTTCTCCGGCACGATCACGGTGCAGGATTCGACGATCACCGGCAACACCGGCGGCTCATGGACGCAGGCAAACTCCGGCGTGACGAACCTCGGCACCGCGTTCGGAGTCAACGCCAAGAGCGCCACCGTCGTGAACTCCACCCTCCAAGGACGGTAGAGCGGCGTCAAAGTGTCAGTCGCCCTTCTCCGTCCCCTGACGGCGGCGGAGCGCGATCAGGGATAGCGCGAGGGCGACGAGTGGCGTGGATGAGCCGGCGGGGGCGCTCGCCCCGGAGCTGCACTTGAAGAGGGAATGACCGTTGCCGCCTGACGAGGAAGGGGCGGGGAGCGCCGCGTTGGTCGGCGCGCCGCCAGCGGATGAGCCGGGTGCAGAAGGTGCGCCGGGCTGCGTCGTGGGAGGCGCATTGGGATCACTGCCCGGCGGTGTGCCGGTCCCGGCGTTGCCGCCTGTGCCTCCGACCGGTGTGCTGGTCGGAGCGGACTTCTGGGTGCACGCGGGGCCGAGGGGCTGCCACGGCTCCGTCTCGATGCCGTAGGACGAACAGGACGTGCCGACGCTCGAGTCGTTGGTGCACGCCTCGGTGATGGAGTTCTTGCAGAGGGCGAAGAAGGGCGTGAACGTCGTGCCGGCGTCGGACGAGACGGCGACGGTGTAGCCGTCGGTCGTCTCGTCGCCGATGGAGTAGATGCGGCCGCCGGCAGCGGCGAGGCCGCGGGTCGGTGTCATCGAGACGTGGAGCGGCTCGGGGTTGCCCACGTCGGCGAGCGCGAAGCGGAAGAGCCCCTCCTCGGGGTTACCGAAGTAAAGATTCGCGTCCTCGTCGAGAGCGGCACCGAGGACGGCATGCGCCGACTGGTAGAGCGGCACCCACGTCGCACCCGCGTCTTCGGAGAGCACCACGACGTCGCCCGCTGCAGGTTCCACACCGTCGGCGTGGTCGAGCGACAGGATCGCGACGAGACGCGTGAGCGGCGCGGGGCTCATCCCGACGATCCGCGGCGACCGCGCGTCTCCGCCGGCAAAGTCGAATGACGCCCAGTTTTGCCCGCTGTCGTCGGAGCGGAAGAGCCGCGCGCCGGCCGACGTGCGCGTGCCGACGAACCACTGTGCGCCGTCCGGCGAGGCGTATACGGACGTCGCGGTGACGTCCGACGGCAGTGCCGCCGGGGCGAGCGTCCACGTCGTGCCCGCGTCGGTACTCGACCAGACCTCGTTCAACGACGGAAGCTCGGAGTCCGTCTTCAGCGCGAGCAGGCCGCCGGGGCCGAGCGGAGCGACGTCCTTGATCAGGCCGAAGCTGTCCGGCGCCCACTGACTCCAGTTACAGCCCTCGGTCGTCGTCGACACGCCGCGAAAACCGGTCGAGACGGCGAGGGTGCCGGTTGCCGTGAACGCGCCGGGATACGCCTCGACGTCGTCGGCGCCGAGCGCCTCGTGGCAGGCGTTCATGAAGGTCACCCCGCCGTCAGCGGTGAAGTACACGCCGCCGAAGCGCGTCGCGATCGCAACGTGCCTGGCGTCCCCGGGGACCGCGAAGACGCTCTGCGGGATCGGCTTGGCCGGCGAATGACTCGCCAGCGCCGGAGCAGATAGCGAGCAGAGCACGGCGGAAAGCCGCGCCCCGCGCGTTCGCTTTCTTGCGAACGCACGAGCCGTCATCGATGCGCTGTGCGGCGCGCGCACGTTACTTCTCGCAGAGGGTGCGATAGCCGTCGGAGCAGCTCGAGTCCCGCCAGCCACCACCGCTCACGATGCGCAAGCAGTCGGAGCCGGAGCTGAAGAAGCTGCCTCCTGAGTCGTTGGGCTCACCGGAGACGAAGTTTGCGTACGCGCCGCTGACGGCGGAGCCGTTCAAGCCGCCCGTCCAGAACGTCTGCCCGGTGACCCAGACGAACGTACCCTCGCTGGCGGAGTCTCCGCCGCCGAGCCAGGTGTCGCTGCTGCCAACGAGCCCGGCGACGAAGGCGTTCTCCGCGGCGCTCTCGATCGTGGCGAGGTGATAGCCCGCGCCACGCGCCACGCAGAGGTTCGTGGCCGAGTTCTTGTTACGGGAGCCGGTGTCGAGCAGGTAGCAATGGCCGCCGAACGACGATTGCCCGGAGGGACACGTCGTGGCGCCCGAGCCGCCCGCGCCGGTCGTGCCACCGGTGCTCGTCGTTCCGCCGGTGCCCGACGCGCCTCCCGTTCCGGTGGTGCCGGCAGAGCCACCGATGGGCGCGCCGCCGGTTCCGTTGCGACCGCCGCTGCCCGTCGTGCCGCCCGCGCCTGTGGTGCCGCCTGCACCCGTTGCACCGCCTGCACCGGTTGCGCCGCCGCCACCGAGGTCGATGTGCACGCCCGCGGACGTGGTGGTGCGCGACGTCAGCGTGATGGAGATGTTCGCCGCGGGATCGGTGAAGGTGCGCCCGACGGCGAGCGCCGCGTCGGTGAACGTCGTCGTGCTCGGCACGGTGTCGATCAGCGCGGGCCGCACCAGGGTCGCGTAGTCGAGCGCGCGGTGAATGAGCACGCCGTTTGCCACCGGATCGGTCGTGCGGAAATTGTCGAAGCCCGACGGCTGCCGGTACTCTACGTAATAGAACTCCTTCGTCCCGGGGATCGCGACGCGGAGCGACTGGATGCCCGTCGCCTTCGTCTCGATCGGCACGACGGCGAAGTCGCCGTTCGCGGTCGCGGTGACCATGTTCGCCGACTCGAAGAAGCCGAGGCGACCCTTCTGGTACGCGTTCTCGTGGCGGAAGCCGCTGCCCATGACGTCGAACGGGTCGCCGTACTCGTTCAGCGTGCAGTCGGCGCTGATGGAGACGTGGGTCGTGCCCGACGTGCAGATGTCGCTGCTCGCGTGGTGGAGCCCGAAGTTGTGCCCGAGTTCGTGCGAGATCGTCTGTGAGCCGCTGCCGTTGATCCAGGTGTACTTGCCGGGAAGCTGACCGACGCCGGAGAACGCGCAGCTCGACGCCCGCGGGAAGTAATGAACGACGTGGTCGTACCCGGTGAGATCGACCCCCGCAGCCGCTGCGGCGTTTCGCGCGGCCGTGCCCCACGTCGAGTAGTCACAGGTGGCGTTGGTGGACGCGATCGTAAACCAGCCGTAAACGTCCCCGGTCGGGGCATTCTTGCCGATCAACGAGCGAGCCCCGAACGACACTTCTTTCCAGAAGGCGTTCGACGAGGTGGACGCGCCGAATACGAGGTTCTGCGCGTCCGCAGTCGTGACGGGCTGGCTCGCGTCGTTCGAGAAATTGAAGAGCAGCACCGCCACTTTCTTCGGTGTCGGAGCGATGAGGGGCTCAGCGGATACATCCACGTCGGGCGGAATGCTGTCGTCCACCGTTAGCCTGGTGACCCGAAGACTGCCGTCACTCACGTAGTCACCGTCTGCTCGAACCTGCTTGTTGATCGACGACTCTTTCACATCACCGGCAATGAGGTGCACCCAGGCGCCGTCACTCGTCTCGACGAAGTAGTCCGAGCGCGATACGCCGGTGTCGGGCTGGGTGATGACGACCCGTCTGAGCGCGCCGTGAAGCCCGGAATCCGTCGATTCGTCTCCCTGGGGCGCGCTGCAGGCGATCGCCAATCCAGCGGAGAATACGAAGGCCCCGCGCAGAGAGTGTGCAGCGTCACGGATCGATTTCATCATCCCTGTTCCTCTGCGGTGCGGGCGAAAGCCCTGCGCACACCACGACCACCGAGCATGACGTCACACGAGTGCGTCAGCCCCGGGCGCGGCGAGCATCCCTGTCAGGCGAGAACAGCCACCATACCCAACGTACGCCGTTCTTATCAACCATGAATCGCAGTGTGGCACGGCTATTCCACAGACAAAAAATATGAACCGCGCGCACGATTGGCGAGAAGAGACACCGGGACACCGGACGGCGACGCGGGGTTTTCACGCTTCTCCGTGTTCGCGAGCGCGCGGCTCGCACTCCGGATCACGCACCCGCCACTCATCGATCGGCGATGACGTCAATCGCGGTTCAGCGGTGTGAATGCGAATTCAGCTGCGGGTCATGGGGATGATGCGCGCCACGAAACAGGTAATTTTCACGGTGACCAGCCGCTGCCTTGATCCCGACGGGGCCGTGCCTATGTTGCGTGTGAAGATCGGCGGCTCCGCGGCCGGTCACGTTTCGGGGGATTCGAAGATGGCGTCACGAGAGAACTGGACGAAGAGACCTGAATTCGAGGTGTTCACCCTCGAAAATATCCTCGTTCTCATCTGGAAAGCGCCGCCGATATACGACGGAGTCAAGGCGTGCGCGCGAGCCACCGAGATCCTCCGGCTGAATCACCCGAGCAAGAAGATCGGCTTTCTGACGTACGTCGAGCCGCGCGCTCAGAGCGGGTCCCCGTCCGAGCCGGTGCGTAACGGTCTCTCGAGCTTTCTTCGCGCCAACCAGCAACACATCGTCGCCAGCGTCGTCATCTACGAGGGCACCGGATTCCGGGCGACCATCGTGCGGAGCGTCGTCACCGCGATCCAGGTCGCGAGCGCGCTCGATTTCCCGGCGCAGGTCTCAGCCAGCCGCGGCGCGGGCGCGAAGTGGTTGCTCGACAAGATGCGTGGTCAGACACAGGTCGGCGTGTCCGAGCTCGTCGCGCTCCTCATCGAGGACGAGCGCCCGTCCCCCGAGCTCGGCCGCTGACGACGCTTCAGGGCGCGGACGCGACCCTGACGACGACCTTGCCGAACAGATCGGGTGCCTGGGCGCGCGCGAAGGCGTCGTGGATGCGGTCGAGCGGATGCACGGAGTCGATGACCGGGCGGACACCGGCCGCGCGCAGGAACTGGAGCATGCGCACGGTCTCCGCACGTGTCGCTGCCGTCGAGCCGATGATGGACAGCTGCTTGTAGAAGACGCGCGCGAGGTCGCTCGGACAATCGCCGCCCGTCGTCGCTCCCGACGTCACGATGCGTCCGCCGGGGCGGAGCGAGCGCAAGCTGTGCGCCCAGGTGGCGGCACCGACGGTGTCGACGACGAGATCCACCGGGTTCGCGAGGCGGGTTCCGGTGGGGTGCGCCTCGTGTGCGCCGAGCTCGAGCGCGCGCCGTCGCTTGGCCGCCGAACGGCTCGTCACGACGACGTGGAGGCCGGCCGCGCGTGCCATCGCGATCGCCGCCGTCGAGACGCCGCCGCCCGCGCCCTGAACGAGCACCGACTCGCCGGGAAGCGCTCTGGCCCGCGTGAAGAGCGCGCGGTACGTCGTGCCCCACGCGACGCCGAGACACGCCGCCTCGTCGAACGTCAGCCACGACGGCTTCGGGATGACGTTGCGTGCAGGGACCACCGTGTAAGCCGCGAACGCGCCGGGGAGCTCCTCCGAGATGAGGGTGCGTCGCGGGTCGAACGTCTCGTCGCCGCCGCCCGCGTCGACGTCGCCGAAGGCGCTCGTCACGAGGACCTCGTTGCCGGCCGGATCCCAGCCGACCACGTCGCAGCCGAGCACCCGGGGGAAGCCCGATGGCGGCGCGCCGACGCCGCGCAGGGTCCACAGATCGTGCATGTTGACGCTGCTCGCCGCGACCTTGATGCGGACCCGACCGGGCCCCGCTTCGGGCACCGGGAGCGTCGCGAGTGCGAGGGACGAGAGCGGCTCACGGTCGTTCACGCCGGTCGCGACGGCGGCGAGCATCGTCGCTTCGCGAGCGAGACGGAGCGAGCGTGGGGCAGGGACGGAGTCGTTCCCCGGTTCGAGCGCGAGCGCGCCGGACGGTTCGTGGGGCGTCACGCGCTGATGCGCTCCCGCCGCAGGGCCTCTACTTCGTGCTGGGCGACGGCGAGACACTCGCCGAAGAAAGCGACGTAGGTGCGGAGGGCCACCGCGCCGATCTCGACGAGGCGTGTCACGGCGTCGGGCCGGAGCGCGAGCAACCGCTCGAGCATCTTGAGGTTCAACGCGGTGTGACCGACGTCGAGCGCGACGTGCTCCTCGAGGAAGCTGATGCCGTTCCGGATCTCGGGCCCGAGGATCGCCTTGAACTGCGCGATCTGGACCGGGCCGACGATGGTCGACATCCGTTCGATCTCGAGCTCGATGGCGACCTGGCCGTAGGGCAGCTCGCTCGCGATGGTCTCCTCGTGCAGCGCGACGTAGGCCAGGATCGCCGGCGTGGCCGGCGACGCCATGAGCCGCTCGGCATCGATCTCGGGGAGACCGCGGCCGTTCCAGCGCTCGACGAGGAGGCGGGTGTCGTTCATGAGCATCAGGTGATGGCCGGCCTCGTTCTTCGAATGCTTCACGAGGGACTGACCGACGTCGTCGAGACCGAGCTCGCGGCTCCGCTCCCCGGCGCGGCGGATCCATCCGTCCACCGGGCGGGTCATCTGCACGCCGAACGCGCAGAACTGGATCAGGTAACGCTCGAGCACGAGCGCGTCGATGGGTCGATGGTGGGTGAAAGTAGCGAGACCATGATGGGGTCGTCACTGAGGACCTTCCGGGGACCCTCGATGAGGCGCTGATACTGCTCGATCGTCGAAGCTTGCATGGAATCGTCGTCTCCCGTCCGAGCGCGTCTCACGACGCGCGACTCGTGTATTTGCCGAATTGATAGCGAATGAAATTCTCGTATTGCCGGAGCGAGCGGCCCGACTTCGCGATGAGCCCCATCGTCTCGGCGAGGACGGTGCCCGGTTCGGCGGCCGCGTCGAAGGTCGCGCTCGGCGCGACGATGAGCGGGTTGTGCTCGCCGCGGCTCGCGTAGAGCCGCCGCGCGTGCGCCAGGAGGGCGAGCTGCGCGTCGGTCGGCGGCGCCTCGGCGCCTCGGCGGAAGAAGAAGAACGCCGTGTTGAACAGGTTGAACAGCGACAGCTCGCGCGAGCCCATCTCACACAGGGCGACGCCCGCGAGCTTGCCGTTCTGCCGCATCACCTGGACGCGCCGGGTCCGGTCGAGGGGCACGCCGCGGTAGGCATCGTGAAGATGATCCGACGCGAGCCGATCAGGACGTATGTCGAGCGCCTCCGCGACGAGCTCCGGGAGCTGCGCGCGAATGAGCGCGGTCGCGGTGACGAGCTCCTCGGGCGTCGCGTCGCCGACCTCGTAGCCACGTGGCAAACGCGCCGGAGTCTCGCTGACCGGTCCCGGCGTCTCTCGTTCGAACCGGTCGAGCTCCGCGATGACGGCGAGTGACGGATTCCCGATCCACTTCACGAAGTCGTAGAAGAAGATCTTGTGCCAGGGCTTCTCGCGGTCGAAATAGCCGAGCACCGTCGTGTCCTCACCGTCCATCAGCGTCGCGAACGACGCGACGTGGAGGTACAGCGTGCGCCGGCACTCGACGGTCGCCGGATGGCCCTTCACGGTCGCCATCTGATGGCCGAGCCACGCCTTCGAGTACGCGCGGGTGATCGAGAAATGGCCGGTTATCGCGCCGTCCGGCGCGCGGTAACAGACGTCACGCGAGACGCCGCGGCTGCCCGCGGGCGCGAACCAGCTCCGCGGCGGCCGCGTCCCTTCACGGAGCCCGAGATACCCCGACGACTCGAGCAGCGTCGCGAGGGTGCGCTCCTCGACGAGTCCGCGCTCGACGAGCTCCGGGAAGCGTGCCAGCAAATAACAGCCGACCAGCTCCTCCCGGCGCGACGTCTCGAGGTTGACCCCGTAGCGGACCATGCCGGCGGACGGCCGCTCGTGACGGACCCTCGCGAAGCACGGGATCTTGCTGTTCCCGACCTGTAGCAGTGCGGCAAATCCGGTGGTCGGAAGGGCGCGGTCGCCCGTTCCGGTGATGGCCACGCCGTCGGCGGCGAGATCGTGGACCTCCGCGTCCACCAGCATCGGCTCCTGTGAGGACGCCTCGCTGAACCGGAGCGACGCCGCGCCCCGCTCGAGCTGCACGCGGGCCGCGCCACGCCGGTTGATGCTCGAGATGCGCATCGGCTCGGCGAGCATGAAGCGGCCCTTCGCCGGCGCGAGCTCCGCCTCCAGGACGAACAGCACGTCGTGGAGCTCGACGTGAAGGGCGGCGCTCCGCCGCGCCTCGAACAGAGCCGTGTTACCGACGATGAGGGTGAGCCCCGGCCCCGGCTCCGCCGAGACCTTCACGCGCGCCTCGAGGCGACCCTGGCGCAGGACTCCGAAGGGTTGTTGCTCCCTCAGCGTCGCGACCACGTCGGCGGCGACGTCCGGATCGCCGAGGACGAACCGCCACTCGGCGTCCCCGCCGGAACGGGCCGGTCGGTCACGAAGGGGCGCTGGACGCACGGGCGCCGCGCGCTCCACCGCACGTGGAGACACCTGGATCTCACTCATGAAAGGGTCACTCCCGCCGGGCGCACACTGTCGGCGGTGCGCTCACGTTTGTCTTCCCGGTCCTACGGGTCGCCCTTCAGTTTCCTTAAGTGCCCCTGGGGCGAAAATCGACGCGTTACCCAGCGGCAGCGTCGGACGACGGGTTGCCCCTCAGGCGATGGTAGTCGCGACCGCCGCTCGTGACGGAGCCGCCGCGGCGGGTTCGGTCAGCGTCTTCGTCGCGTCGCGGAGGCCGTACACGACCCCGCTCGCGCCCGCTTCCCGGAGGCGCGCCGCGAGCTCGCGCGACTGCTTTCCGTCCGCGCTCGGCGCGAGCGCGAGGATGTACGCGTCCGGGAGCTCCGCTCGGAGGCGCCGGCAGAGGAAGCGCGCATTGACGTTGCCGCTCGGCTGCACTCCCGCGATGCACACGACGGCAGGGTTCAGCCGTACCGCCTCGGTCACCACGGCGGCGCGCGACGACTCCTGCACCGTCACGAGCGCGTCGGCACCGCCGGGCAACGTCAGCGCGAGCATGCGGAGCAGCAGCGCGTCGGCCTCCGACTCTGCGGGAATGCCGACGACGCGCGGCCCCGTCCACTCGCCGGGGCGCGGGTGCTCGGCACTCAGACGTTCGAGGATCTCCGAGAGATCTTTCCCCACACGCGCCGCGATCTCGTCGTCGATCGCCTGCAGGTTCTGGTCGGAACTGATGAGGCCGAGGGTCGGGACGAGGAGCTCGTCGAGGGTGTCGGGCAGGGACGACTCCGTCACGCGACGCTTGGCGAAGCGATAGGCGTCCTTGGTCGCTCGCGCGAGCACCCGCTGATAGAAATTCACCGCCGCGTTGAGCCCCACCTCGTCGCCGAGGAGCACCGTCAGGAACGACAGCTCCGGCACGTGCCGGCCGATCACGGCCGCGCACACCGTGAGCGGGGTCGCGAGCACGAGGCCGAGCGGCCCCCACAGCCATGTCCAGAACAGCGCCGACACGAGGAGCGCCAGCGCGGATACCCCGGTGCGCTTCCCGAGCACCCACGGCTCGACGAAGTTACTCACCAGGAGCTCGACGCCGGCGAAGAACCCTGCCGTCAGGAGCACCTCGCGCCATCCGGGGAATATCGCGAACGCCGCCAGCGTCGGGAGGAGCGTCGCGATGAGACCGCCGACCAGCGGCACGAAGCGCATGAGCGCGCCGATCGAGCCCCAGAGGAGCGCGTACGGAATGCCGATGCAATAGAGCCCGAGCGACGTCACCGCGCCGAACGCCGCGTTGATGTACGCCTGGGTGAGGAGCAGGTGACTCACGCGGTTCACGGCTTCGGCCATCGTGCGCGTGGTGACGGTGACGTTCTTCGGCCCGGCGAGCTGGATGAGACGGCTCCGCAGATCTTCCCGGTGACCGAGCATGAACAGCGTCATGACGAGCACGATGGTGACGACCGCGAGCGGCTGGACGATCGGCTGGATCGTCTCTTCCAGCCGGGTGAACGACGAGAGGCCGCCCGAGACGACTCGGACCACCGCGGGCTGCGAGGTCACCCGCCCGCCGCGATCCAGCACGCGCCCGAGCTCGGTCAGCGACGCGTTCAGATCGCCGAACGCGCCGAGGTGCCCCTTCTGGATGCGGGAGAGCTTCTCCCCGATCTGGGCGGAGTAGGTGCGCATCTGCGAGACGAGATCCGACGCTTGCGCGACGAGCACCGAGCCGAGGGCAGCCACGGTGACGACAACCGCGGTGGCCACGGCCGTCACCGAGGCCCAGCGCGGAAGGCCGAGCCGCTCGAGCCAGTCGGACGGCGGCGTGAGGACGAACGCCAGGTAAAACGCGAGCGCGACGGGCACCAGCACCGGCTTGCCGAAGGCCAGGACGGCCACGACGACCGCGAACTCGCCGACTCGCCCGAGCTTCAAACGCCGCACAGCTCCGCGATGCGTGAGAGCAAGAGGCGCACGTCCGTCGGCTTCTCGAACGCGTCGTCGACCTGCAGCTTCCCGCGCTGCTCGGCCGCCATTCCGCACAGCACGATCACCGGGATCGACCGCCACGCGGGCGTCTTCTTCAGCTCCTCGCAGAAATCCCACCCGCTCATCACGGGCATCATCAGATCGGTCAGGATGAGATCGGGGTCGAACCCTTCTTCGAGCAGCGAAAGACCGCGCGCACCGTGCTCGGCGCCGGCGGCGAAGTAGCCCTCGTTCTCGAGAAAATCGACGAGCGCGCCACGGCTATCGCCGTCGTCGTCGACCACGAGAATCCTGCAGCCGTTCGTCGCCAAAGAGCACCTCGCCAGGCAGAAGCAAAGCCGAGACCCGACACTCGATCTTAGACCTTGTGCAGGATCCTAGAAAGCACTGCCGCCGCATTTCGTCGGCGGATCGACGCGGTGAGTGAGGCGGTCGCGGCACGCTCGACGAAGAGTGAGGCGAAATAGCTCGCGATCGCCTCGTCGACTGACCGATGCGAGCGAGCGACGCAATTCCCGAATTGTACTTCGGGAATTGCCCCTGCCGCGCTCGGGCTCCGCTCTACGGAGCGGGAGCGGACGGCGCGACGACGATCTCGACGCGCCGATTGTTCGCTCGACCGTCGGCCGAGGTGTTGTCGGCTATCGATCGGGTCGAGCCGAAGCCCTGCGCGCTGATGCGGTCGCCCGCGACACCCCGCTCGACGAGGTAATTACGCACCGAATCCGCGCGGTGCTGTGACAGGTCCTGATTGTAAGAGGCACCGCCCTGGGAATCAGTGTGGCCTTCGACGACCATCTTGGAGAGCGGGTCTTCCTTGATGAGAGCCGTCGCGACGTCATTCAACTTGAGCTGCGCCGACGGGAGCAGGTCCGACTTCGCCGACGCGAACAGCACGCTCCCCGACAGCGTGATGACCGTCCCGCGTGCGTCCTGCTTCACCGACGCGAGCTTGGCGAGGTCGGCGTTGGCCTGCGCAGCGCGCTTTTCGGCGTCTGCTCGCGCCGTTTTCTCGTCGTTCAGCGCGAGGCTCTGGGACGCCAGCTGGGCCTTGCTCTGACCGAGAGCGGCGGAGGTCTTCGCGACGGCGGCCGTCTCGTCGGCGTGCATCGCATTGACGACGCCGTCCTGCGCGCTCTTCGCCTGCATCGTCCTCGCATGAACCTCGGCGAGCTCCGATTTGCGCACGGCGAGGTACGCTTGGTCCTTCGTGTTCTGCGTGTCTCCGTCGTTCGAGAACGCGGCCTCGGCGACATCGAGTTGTTCCTTCGCGGTGTGGACGTCCGTGGGATCGAGTGCCTGGGCTGAGCCCTTGCTCGCGTGGTCGTAGGCGCTACGGGCAGTCACGAGATCCTGGGGCGGCATCGCCGGCGCGCAGCCTCCAGCGACGAGCGTTCCGAAGAATGCGACGAGTAAGCTGACGTTCCTCATTTGACGGCTCCCTGGACGGCGTTCGTTGATTTCTGGGCGTCGGCGGCCTGGACGGCCCTCTGCCCGTTGACGTCCGCCCCCTTCTCACGCGCCTCGGCGATCGCGAGCTCCGCATCTGCCTTCGCCCTGAGGAGGAGACCATCGGCGCGCTCGTTGTTGCCGTCGGCGACGGCCTTTTGCGCTTGCGCCGTCTGCTCCTCGGCGAGCTTCAAGGATAGCTGCGCGGCGGGAACGTCGTTCGCTCCGAGCTCGCGCGCGCTTCGCTCCGCGGATTGTGCGTCGGCGAGGCGCTCCGTCGGCGGCGGCATGCTCCCTCCACACGCCCAAACGTAAGGAACGACTACCAGTATCGAGAAAAGTGATCTGTTCATGAGACTCTCCATTGTCGTCAACGACTCGAATGCGCCGCGGCGACATCGACCCCCTCGCACGAAGCGTGCCGCGACGTTTCGTGTGAACTGCCGCCGCGTGGATCCGTCAATATCGGTGGCCGGATCCATCATTGTGATGTACCGTCACAATCAAATTGAAAGGGCTGGCCCATGCGTGCTGAGGATCTCGATCACAAGGGGCTCCTCGAGCTCGACCCCGAAGGCGGCCTGATTCGATTCGCAGGTCAGCGCGCGCTGCTCCTCGACGTGGTGGCGATGGGACTCCTCCGCAAACACCTCGTCGAGAGCTTCGGGCTGACCGCCGCGCGAACGGTGCTGACGCAGTTCGGTTTCGCTCACGGGTGGCGCATGGCGGAGGCGATGAAGTCGGAATTCGAGTGGAACAGCGACGACGAGTGGCGGCGTGCCGGCAGCCGGATCCACACACTACAGGGTCTCTTCAGCACGGGGCCGGGGTCCGACGGGCCGCTCTCGGCCAACGGGGTGATGCTCGTCGCGTCCTACGAAGCCGAGCAGCATCTCCTGCACCTCGGTCTCGCCGATGCGCCGATCTGCTGGACGATCTGCGGACTCACGAGCGGCTACCTGAGCCGGACGAGCGGCAAGGAGCTCTTCGTCCTCGAGGATCGTTGCCTCGGGCAGGGCCACGCCGGCTGTCACCTTCGTGGCCGCACCCGCGACGAGTGGGGTGCCTCGCGCACGGACGAGCTCGCCTTCTTCGATTCGAAGCGGCTGAAGGAGAGCCTCGACGTATCGCTCAGCCGCGTCACCGAGACGCTGAAGATTGCCGAGCGAAAGCTCCGAGCTCGGCGTCGAGTGCTCGACCAGATCGTGCCCGACGTCGAGGAACCGACGGTCGGCAGCGTCGCCAGGAGCTCCGCGATGCGCGTGTTGATGGATCTGGCGCGGCGCATGGCGAAGGTCGATTCGACCGTCCTCATCACCGGGGAGAGCGGGTCGGGCAAGGAACGGATCGCGCGACTGATCCACGACGAGTCGCACCGCGCCACCGGACCATTCATCGCGGTCAACTGCGGAGCCATCACCGAGACGCTCCTCGAGGGCGAGCTATTCGGACATGCGCGCGGCGCATTCACCGGCGCGACCCAGGATCGTCCTGGTCTGTTCGAGGCCGCCAATGGCGGCACGCTACTCCTCGACGAGATCGGGGAGGTGCCGCCCGGGATGCAGGTCAAGCTGCTGCGTGTCCTCCAGGAGCGCGAAATCCGGCGCGTCGGCGAGAACAAGAGCCGTGCCGTGGACGTCCGGATCGTGGCCGCCACCAACCGGGATCTCGCGCGGGGAGTCACCCAGGGCAATTTTCGCCAGGATCTGTACTACCGGCTGAACGTCGTAGAGCTCCACGTGCCGCCGCTCCGCGAGCGACGAGACGACATCCTCCATCTCGCCGGCGTCCTCCTGACGAGCTCTGCCCTCAGGATGAAACGAAAGATCTCCGGGATCGCCCCCGACGCCGCCGATCAACTGCTGCGCTACGAGTGGCCGGGCAACGTGCGCGAGCTCGAGAACGCGATGGAGCGTGCGGCTGCGCTCGCCAAGGGAACCCGGGTCGAGCTCGAAGATCTTCCAGAGGAGATCCGCGAAGCCACCCCGAGAAAGCAAGCCGCCCTCGAGGCGGTGCGGCCCCTCGTCGAGATCGAGAAGGAGTACATCCTGGCGGCTCTGAAGCTGAACGGAGGTAACCAGACACACACCGCCGAGCAGCTCGCGATCGGCACGGCGACCCTGTACCGCAAGCTGAAGGGCTACGCCGAAGGCGACGAGGTCGCAGCGACGGCGACTCCGCGACGTACGCTCCGGAACTAAGTGCTCCCGAGCGCTAGCGGCGCTTCTTCTTGCTCGACGAGCGCCACTTCGCGACCGCCTTCGGGACATCTACGCCAAGGCGGCGCAGCACGGCGTCGTCGGGGGACGCTTGCTGGTCGGGCCATTCGTGCGTTGCGGCATCGAAGACTCGCTCGCCTTGGGCCCAGCATAACGCCGCGTCGGGAGTGTTCAGCGCGACGTCGAGCGCGAGGACGAGGTCGAAGCTCCGGTAATCGAGGTGCGCCGCGGCGAGGGCCTTCTTTTGCCCGAACACGACGCCCTCGAAGACGCCCATCACGTCGGCGTACTTGTCGACGATGTGATCGCCGTTGCCGCTCACGCTCGCGGTCTCACACGACGAGGCGTCGAGGGAGTGGTGTGAACGGCACCGGAGCGGGCGCACGTCGTGAACCGTGCAAGAGCCGCTCGCCGTGTCGAGGAGCGGGCAGGGGACACGCGCCTTCAAGCGCTCGTCGAGGGTCATCGCGCGAAGGCGCTCGGCGTGCGCCGTGATGCTCTCGGCATCGACGGTCGCGCCCTCCACGAGATAGCGCGCGATCGCGAGCGCTTCCGGCGCCACGACGTCGACCTTCGTCCCGTGACAGCACCAGTCACACCCCTCGCGACACGCCACGCCCTCGAACATCGGCAGAAAACGCTCGGCCCGTTTCGCCGCGACATGCGCCAGCGCAAACCCCGTATCCGCGTCGTGCGGCGCGGAAAGAACCACCCCGGCCGCCTCCGCCTCGACGACGAGAACGTCACCGGGCGCTTCCGCGACGAGGGGTCGGTACGACATGGCCTCGAGGCTATATAGCCCGGATGGTCCGCAGCGGACGCAATGACGGCCACGTCGGCATCGCCGGTAACAGTTACTGCCCGATGGCCACTTGGTAGCCCAATTCAGGCGAAGATCCGACGAGATGTATCACCGGCAGACGGAGCGCGAACGCCTCGCGCGAAAGCTCATCCTCGAGAAGGCCGATGAGCGCGCGCGGTATCACGGAATAGAGCGACGCGAGTTTCTCGCGAGCAGCATGGGGATTGTACCAGGTCGTGCACTCGTGCGCGTCGTTCGCGTCCTTCGGCTCGATCCTCACGCCGGCCGCACACGTCATGGACAAGCTTCTGAAGTACGTCGGCGAAGACGACGTCGTCTGGGGAACGGACAGCATCTGGTACGGGTCACCACAGCCGATCATCGAGCGCTTCCTCGCCTTCGAGATCACGCCGGAGTTCCAGCAGATGTACGGGTACCCGGCGCTCACCACCGCCATCAAGGCGAAGCTCCTCGGCTCAACGCCGCGCAGCGATAGTGCTCGCGTCCCGAGGCCTCAGTCCACCAACGCGTGCCAGCGGCCGGCTCGAAAGGACGACAGGATTCGCTGCGCGACGGCGGAATCGGGAGACGGCGCGAGCTCCGAGTAACGCCGGAAGAAGTCGTGATATCCGGGAAGCATCCGTGCGGTCGCAGGGGACATCGACACGAAGCCCATCGACCAGTCCGCGAACACGCGTTGCTCGTGAGCGGCCTGGTACACGAGCACGAGACGGTGGTGCCGTCGGTCCTTCGAGATGCGCTCGAACGTCTCGGTGACCGCGTCCTTCGGACCCTCGAGCATCTGCAAGAAGGACCCGCGCTCGTGGAGCAACAGTCCGCTCACCCCGGCAGCCTGGTTTCGCCTCCGAGCGTCCAGCAGCAGCGCGCGAAGCTGCTCCTCGTCGAACGGCTGCCGCGCCGCGCTGACGTAGATAAGCTGCTGAACATCATTCTCCACGTCCGGAACAACGGACGGCCTGAGCCGGTTTTAAGGGTCTTCGACCCACAAAGAATTTTCTCAGCGTTCCGACGCAAGTTCGTCCCTGAATCGCTTCTCCGCGTCCGCGATGACACGGCGATATCCGCCGGGATCGATGAAGGGGTTCACGCCGCTGCCGTCGTGTAACCGCTCGTACTTCTCCTTCAGATCGAAGAAATCACCGTGTGCGCCGAGGAACACGGCACACGGCAGGCCCTTCCAGATCGCGAAGCTCCGTTCGAAGTCGCTCGCGATGGCAGGATAGCGCGCATTGCCGAGCAGCCGCACTCCGCGGTTGATGTTCGCACTCGGGAAGAAGACGACGTCGCGCGTCCGTGTGCCGTCCTTCACCGTCATCGTCCAGGTCGTCGCGCCCTTCGTGTGGCCGGGCGTGAGATGCGCCGTGAGGGTCGTTCCGCCGAGCGACACCGTGTCTCCGTCATCGACGATGCGATCGACGGGACACGGCCGCCACGAGTACACGCCGTCGTAGACGGTCTCGCCGGTGCCGCCACCGGCGATGAACGGCGCATCCGGCCGCGACGAAACGACGCTCGCGTGCGTGAGCTGCCGCACCACGGCGTCACCCTGCGCGTGATCGATGTGCGCGTGGCTGTTCAGCACGAACTTGATGTCCTCGAAGCGAAACCCGAGCGCGACGACGTGCTCGCGAAGTCGCGGCACCGAATCTTCGAACCCGGTATCGAGCAGGATGTGCCCCTCCGGCGTCGTGACGAGAAACTGTGCGAGGTCGCTGCTGCCCACGAAATGAATGTTCCCGATCACCGTGAAAGCCGGGAAATCGCGGTCCCAGGGCCGCATACTCGGCGGCACGCCGAATTCACCGATGCATCCCGCCAGCGTCACGGCACCGAGTGACAGAAATGCACGGCGGGCGAGGGAAGGCGAACAGCTCGAAGCCCGGGGCATGCCGTACTCTACCGCGCCCTTTCGCGTGTCCGACGCAGATTGACGGAGTAAGATCGAGCATGACGACGCGACACGTCTGGATGCTCGCCGCCCGACGTCGGCATCGTCCCCGACGAAGCCTTCATCGGCAACGCCATAGCAGCGTCCCCCAGCTCGGCCGCAACGCCATCGTCGAGGTCGCGCTCGCGTGCGCGCAGCTCACGCATCTGCAAGACAACGCGCTCTCGAAGGCCTTTCACTTCATCGACACGAACATCGGCTTCACCTTCGACGGCACCCTGCTCGGCTTCACACCTTCCGACGCCGGCCAATCCACGAGCTTCAGCGCAGATCTCGCGAGCACCGACACCGCAACGGACACCGTGGAGCTGCTGATCAACACCCGCCACCGTCCCAACATCGCCTCGAACGACGTCATCCTCCAGGCCTTCAAAACCGCTGTCGGCGCGAGCGCGCAGGTGACCAGCCGAGGCGATAACCTCCCAGGCTACGACTTCCCCGCAACGGATCCGATGATCGCGTTCCTGTCAGCGCGCTAGCAAGCCGTCCAGGGCGAGCCCCCCGTGATCTCACCAAACCCCGGCGCCACCTACGTCCAGACCGCCCCCCAGAACTTCACCCTCTACGGCCCCGTCGTAACCGGCGAAGACGGCCTCTACTACCACGCCACCGACGAACGAGTAACCGTGCCTGGCGTGCCGAGGAATGCCGTACTGTTCGCGGACGCCCTGCAGGCGTTACTACTCACGAACGAGAAGCTGGGGCGGGCGGGAATGTAGAGACACACACCATTCCACTACAGTCCAAACCTATACGACAAACCAAGCCTGACACCGCCGACGAAGGCGCCACCGCTGCCCGGTGCACAGCCGCCGAACGCGTTTGCGGATTTGCTCATCAGGAAGCCTGCGGCGCGGGCGTCGGCCAGTAGCGCCAGTCGGCGCGCTATTTCGAACTCGACGCCTACCGTGGCGGCGGCGGTGCCGCCTACCCGGCCGTTGGCGGAGCAGGTGTAGGACTCGCCGGGGGTGACGAAGACGCCGTCGGGGGCTCGTGTGCCGGTGGTGCGCTCGGTGGGCATGGCGGCGCCGATGGACGCGCCGAGGTAGAGCGCGGGGCGCTCCTTGGAGAAGTAGTAGCGGCCCATAAGCGACAGGGTGTCGACGGCGTAGCTCGCCTCCATGGTCTCTCCCATGGCGTCGGTGCCGTAGTGGTCCTTGCCGAGACCGGTGCGCTCGGCGGAAATGCCGAAGATCAGGTCGCGGCCGCCGAGCCACACCGAGAGCCCGAACGTCGAGTCCACGGCTTCTTCGACGTTGCGGTTCGCCTCCGATCCCGGGAAGCGTGCTGCGCCGATCACTCCACCGTTGAGCTCGATGCCGAGCGCCAATCCGCGCGGCGGAGGCTCTGCCGGACCGCGCGACGGAATGGCGCGCTCGGGCGGCGTCGTCGTCGCGCTGCCGAGATCGGCCGGGGCGGGCTGTGGTTCCGGCGTTGGCGTGGCGGGCGTCGGCGCGGGTGGTTGCGGCGCCGGCGCGGGCGCCTCCAGTGGCACCAGAACCGTCGGTTCGCGCTGCTGTTCCGGCGAAGGAGCGGCTGAAGTCGGCCCGGCCGGGTCGGTCGCGGGCGTCGGCGGTACGTCGGCGTTGGCGCCCTGGGCATTCGCGCGCGCGGCGAGCGTCAGCGCGGTGGTCATGCAGAGAGCAAGCGCGGTTCGCGTCGACGTCATCTAAATCTCGAACATGAAGAACCCGATCGTCTCGAGCACTCGTTCCATCTGAAGATCGTCTCCCGGCTCCGGCGGATCGAAGTAGTCGTGCATCGCTAGCCCGTCGAGTGTTCCCATCAAGAGGCGCGGCACGATGTGCACCGGCACCTTCGACTTCACGCCCATCTGCGCGATGCTCGCGCTGAGATAGTCCACCATCTGACGGTGGTTCGTCGCGAAGATCCGCCCGAGCATCGTGCGGAGCCGCGTATCGTGGAGACCCTGCGCCGCAAGATCGGCGAGAACCCGGAGCTCCGGCACGCCTTCGCGGCGCATGTTTCGCATCTCGCCGACGACCTTGCGGATCTTCTCCGCCGGGTGCTCGGGGGCGTCCCACGCGAGCCGGACCCGGTCGGTCGTCACCCGCGCGCAGTGCTCGAGCACCTTGCCGATGAGGTCGTCCTTGCTCTCGAAGTGGTAGTGCACGGCGCCCTTGCTCATCCCGGCGGCGCGCGCGATGTCGCTCACGCTCGTGTTCGCGTAACCGCCCTTCGACAGCGCGCGGACGGCGGCTTCCAGCACCTGGCGGCGGCTCGTTTCGCTCTTCTTGTACGAGCCGCGCGGGCGGTTGCTGGAGGGCATCTCGAGGGCGGAGGGAGCGAAAACGCGATGCCCACCTGGGCGTCGCCGACCGGCGAGCCTATCCGGGTCCGTCGAGAAAATCACTTTGGCGAGGGCTCTTCCAGCGTGACCCGCGGAAGCCTGCGCAACACCGTTGACAGTCGCGATCCCGACTGACAGATTCCGCCGCGGAGAGATGACCGAGTGGCCGAAGGTACCTGATTCGAAAGCCGCAGCGTCTCCCGAAAATCCCGCAAGTTCTGAGAATCACGAGACAGACGACCAACGCCGTCGCGACCCGTCCGAGGCGCCGGGGCAATCCCGGGGCAATGAATCGCTGCCCGACGTGGTCGAAGCGGCCCTCGCCGATGCTCTGACGCGGGCGGCTGCAGAAGGGTCGTGGACGACCGTCGAGGCCCTTTCCAGGGAGCTCCAAGCCCGGCGGGAAGCACGCTCGAACGTTGTCGTGCTGGACACCGCCAAGCGTCGGCGAGAGCGTTGACGCTCATGCACGAGCCGGATCGGTCCGACCGCGCGCAGGCGTTCTTTCTCGCCGCCCGCGACTTCATTCTGGATCGTAACCACGGTTTAGCGAGCCTCACTGAGACCGAGCGTCAGGCGCTCGACGCAGAACAGCGGTCGGCCCTCAACATCATCGAATGGATCGCGCACTCGTTTCACAACGGCATGCCGGTCGCGCGTGAAGGCGGGGTGTTGCTGCACCGGCTCGACGAGCTGCTGACCAAAGGCGCCCCCGACGGGCGCATGTACCGTCGCGCCGAAGCCGTGGCCGTCGTCAACCGGTACGGAGCGCTCTGGCGGTCGCCGTCGTTGCGAAGCGATGCAGCGCGCGATTCGTTCGTCTCCGAGCTCACGTTGATCGATCGCGCGTTCTTCGTTCTCCGCGAGCTCCCCGCGCACGTTTCGAGCGCGCTCGAGGTTTGGACGCCGCGCAAACCAGCAGGCGGCCAGCGAACCGCGGCGGGCATCCTCGCCGAGTTCTTGGTGCTGCACGTAGAGGCTCACGATGATGACGACGGTTCGGGCCCCCTCGGGTTCATCGTCGATGACGCCAACGACGATGGTGCCGAGGTGAAGCGTATCGCGGACAAGATCGCGAAGGACGCGGCCACCTACGCTACTTGGTTCGGCGCGGCGAAGCCTCCTCATGCTCGAAAACGTACGACTCGAAAAAAGCCAGGGCGCCGCAGAAAATAAGCCTGATTGCACTCAGACGACCCGAGTGTGGTCGTTTGATATCTCCGTCCAAGCGGGGTGGTCTGTGCCTCGTGGCTCACATCACGCACGACCCCAGGCTAGTCCCTGTTCCTGACGAGCATCGCGCCTACCTTGCCGATGTCCGCCGCCGGCTTGGCGCCAGAGGCGCCGCAAAAAGGCTCGGCATTGGCCGGACCGCTCTGCTCGGAATCCTCGCCACCGGCGAGTGCATGCCCGGGACAGCGGCGCTGGTCCGAGAGGCGATGGCTCGCCGGACGGAGGCAGCTTGAACCAAGTCGAGGGCCACCCGATCCTGATCGGCCCGGGCAACTCGCTCCAAGCGACCGGAGCGGGTTGGCATTGGTGGCGCCGGCACGCTGCCGAGTTCGGGCTCCAGCTCATCACCATCGGCTCGAAGCGCTTCATCCGAGCTGATGCAGTGCTCGCGGTCGTCGAGGCGCGCGCCGCAACACGCGCCTCGACACGCACCGTTGACCCGGAGCTCGACGAGCTCGCAGAGTTTAGAAATCGGATCGCGAGGGCTGGATGAATAGCGTGACCGTTACCGCGTCGCGCGAGCGCTGGGAGGCGCTGCTCGCGGCGCTTCCGCACTGCCGTTGCGGCGAGCTCGCCGAAGTCGAGCACCGCGGGGTGCGTGCATGCCTCGCGTGCGCAGCCTCGTCACCGGGGAAGCTCGGCACGCCGCTCGCGCACGGCGACGCGGCGATCGCAATCACCGATGCGCTTTCCCCTTTTCTGACGGACACGCGACCGGGGGAGAGCAAATGATACGCGCCGCCCTCCTTCGCGCTCGCGAGATCTCGGGCATCGATGGTGCGGAGTTGGCGAGACGGTGCAGGCTCGTCGGTTGGACGCCGAGCGTCGTCGCTCACGAAAGCGAACGCGAAGGCTGGCTCGAGCGGCTGAACGACCTGGTTGCGCAGGAAGAGACCCGGTTACGCAACGGTCGCACCACGGCGATCAAGGCTGCGACGGACGAGGCGTTCAAGAGCGGTCCGCACTCGATGGTAGAGCTCGACGCCGACAAGCTGCTTAAGCTGGTCCCAGCACCGCTGCAGAAGGCCGCTCGCGAGCTGAATACGAGCCGCGGCGGAGTGCTCGCGCTTGGGCCGACGGGCGTCGGCAAGAGCGCGGCAATGGTGTTCATCGGTCGGAGGCTGATCACGGAAGCCTACGATCGTCTCTTAGGTGAGAGCCTTCAGCGCGGCGAACGGTTCTGGGGCATGAACGTGCGCGGGATCTTCGGCTGGGCGCGCGCCGTCGACCTCGCAACGGCACGTCGAAGGCATAGCCTTGGCTCCGAAGCGCCCGAGCTCGAAGCGGCGAAGGCGCCGGCGACGCTCGTCCTCGACGATCTCGGTTGGGAGGTGAGGGGCGACACGGCCGTCGCCGAGGTCATCGCGGAACGGTACGACCGCGGATTACAGACTCTCGTGACGTCGGGGTTGCCGTGGTCATCGCGGCAGAAGGACGTCCCGTGCCTCGTCGAGCGCTACGGCGAGGCTCTGCTCCGTCGCGTGCTGGAGAGCGGCGGCGTTAAGGGGCGCGTCGTCGACCTCTTCCCGAAGACGGAGGCGCCGTGTGGGTAAGCCCCTGTCGTTCACGCTGCGCGTTCATCGAGCCGTCGCCGAGAGTTCAATGCCGAGCAGCGCGCGCCACGTCGTCCACGTGCTCGCCGTTTACTCGAACAGCATCACCGGAACTGGCTGGCACAGCCAGGCGACGATCGCGCGCCTCACGGGGCTCACCGACCGGTGGGTGCGGTCGATCATGGCCGACCTTGAGTCGCGAGCCGACTGGCCGGTGCGCCTCGCCCGACGTCATCGAGGGGCCGTCGGGGGCGTTGGGCGCAGCTCCGACGAGTGGCGTCTCCAGCTCACATCCGAACCGGAACTCACTTCCGCTTCGGACCCACCCCAACCGGAACTCACTTCCGCTTCGGAGGTCCCTGCCGTGAAGAGCCCAACCGGAACTGTACGACACCCCAACCGGAAGATAGTCGCACCCCAACCGGAACTCACTTCCGGGGATCTCACGGAGAGATCTCACGGAGTGATCGACGGATCAGATTCCGCTTCGGCGAGCGAAGCGGTTCCCCCGCTCACGCTCGTCGCTCCTCCGGCACAGACCAGCGCGGCGAAGAGAGTCAGGAAGCCGAAGACCGAAGCCAGCGCTCACGGAGCGGACCACACCAAGGTCGTCGCGCACTACTTCGAGGTCTTCGAGCGAAAGCGCGGTTCCAAGCCAGTCGGGTTCGACGGCGCGGACGGACGAGCGGTCTCGAAGCTGCTCGGGAAGTGCAAGGGCGACGCCGTTTCGGCCTGCAAGGTCATCACCGGCGCCTTCGAGAGTTGGAAGGGCGGGACGGTCACGATTCGGCAGATCGCGAGCAACCCGAGCGAGTTCGTCGGGGCAGCCGCAGCCCGCCCGCACGGTCCCATCCAGCCGAACTACGGGATGCTCGACCCGGCCAAGTACGGGGGCGCAGAATGACCGGCGCGACCACGCAAAAACTCCGACCCGGAAAAGATGCGCAACGCGCGATCCGCGATCGAGCCCTATTTGTGTTAGGTGGCGTAAGCGCCCGAACATACCCAGCTTTATTGCTATGCAACGGATGCGGATGCGCCGCGTCAGCGCGAACCCGCATCGAAGACGCTGGATTGCATAGCAGCACGCTCGCCGGACTTCGAATCAGGTGTGTAGGCGCTAAATCACGGCTGATTCGCGGGATTCTGACCTCGATTGCCCCGTGTATTGCCCAATCCGAGGCCCGCCGATGAGCGCGTCACGCTTCGAGCGCTCACACGGGAAGGTCCGCGTCATCGCGCAGCGGCCGAGCGACCAGCAGCCGGTCGACACGGGCGCGCGACGGAACCGCGACCACCACGCGGACGGCACGTTCAAGACGGGAAACCGCGCCGCGGAGAACGCCCGCGGCAAGCAGGCCGTCGTGAAGAGCCTCCGTGCTGCGCGCAGGCGCCTCAAGGAGACGCTTTCGAGTGAGCTACCGACCTCCGAGAGGGACGAGCTACTCGACGGCGCCCTGAGGCGATTCGACGCCGCCAGGCGCGACCTCGGTGCCGAGTCGGTGCTCGTACTCTCGCCGCTCGCGCGCTGGGCCGCGACCGAGGAGCTCGTCGACTACATGACCATCGCGGCGGCGCACGTCGGCTTCACGACGCCTGCCGGGGAGCGGCTCCTCGCACGACGCGACGCGCTCGAGGGCAAGGCCAACCGGGCGATGTCGGCGGCACTGGCGGCAGCGACGGCGCTCGGCACCGCGCCTGCCAAGACCCGTGGCGCGCCGGCGGGGTTCGAGGAGGCGCCTTGAAGCCCCAGGCGTTCACGCGCTTCACGACCCTTCGCGACCGCCTCACGGTCGGGCAACGCGCGTTCGCCCTGGTCGCCTACGACGGGCTCGAGCCCAGCGAGCTCATTGGCACCGAGCGAGAACGGGCCCGCGAGATCTTCGGCGCCGTCGACACCATCCCCGCTGCAGCCCGTCGCGTCGTCGTCATGAACAAGGGCCGCGAGGTGGGCGGCACGCGCATGGCGTCCGAGCGCGCCGCTCACCTGAGCCTCACGCTCACGCTCTCCCGCACCGACGATAGTGAGACGGTCTTCGTGTTCTACGGCGGCCCGAAGGCGCGGCACGGGCGCGTCGGGCTTCGCTTCGCCCGCGCCGCTCTGCGCGCACATGGCGTGAAGTTCCTCGACGATTCGAAGGACGGCTTCACCATCCAGCGCCACGACGGCCGAGCCGTGCGACACGAGACGTTCGCAGCGTCGCGAGGCGGCGACAACATCCGCGGCGTCCCCATCATCGCGGCGGTGCTGACCGAGGCTGCGTTCTACTACGACGAGGCATCGGGGACCTCGAACGGCGAGCAGATCTTCGCGGCAATCGTGCCTAGGCTCCTCCCCGGCGGGCAGATCATCATCGAGTCGACGCCCTGGGCGGAAGGAACGGGGCTCCACTGGCGGGAGTTCTCGCGAAACCACGGCCAGCCGGCGACGGCGCTCGCGGCGCTCTGCCCGACGCTCGTCATGCGCGACGACGCAGAGACCATCGCGATGGTGGCTGCCGAGTACGAGCGCGACCCTGACAACGCGGGTCGCGAGCTCGGCGCGAGCTTCATGCCGGTCGGCTCCGGCAAGTACTTCGACCACTTCGCGGTGCAGGGGTGCGCCGACGCGAGCATGCCGCTCGTGCTCACAGCCGACCCCGGATGGGACATCGTCGCGGGCTACGATCCGGCCTACATCCGAGACGCCGCGGAGGGCGTCATCGTTCGCGTGAAGGATGGCCGCTGCGAGGTCGCTGACGTCTTCACCCGGATCCCGGAGCGGGGCAAACCGCTCGTGCCCAGCGAGGTAGACACGGCGTTCGCGGAACTCGTCGAGAAGCACGGTGGGCGAGTGATCGCAACGGACATCCACTACCGCGAAGCTGTCCGGGAGCACGTCGCAGAGCGCGCCATCTCACTCGCAGAAACCCCAGGCGGGAACACGGGCAAGGTGCAGGTGTACGCCGCGGCGCGCGAGATCATCCACGCTGGCAGGGCCAGGTGGAGCGAGGGCCATCGCAGGCTCACGCGCCAGGTTGGCGACATCATCGCTAAGCCCTTGCCGGGTGGATTGCTCTCTATCTCGTCACCCCGACGGCGCGGCGACCATGGGGACGCGGCGAGCGCGCTCTGCCTGGCACTCTGGTGCGCTGCATCGCAGGCACGCGGCTTCATCGACTGGGACGAGGTGCTTCGCATCAACGGCGGCTCGACCCGAGGCTTCAACGAGCCTCCGCTGCCGAGCGACAGGGAAACACGCTGGGGCGGCATCGGTGGCCGCGGATTCGGCTGAACGACCACACCAGTGGCCAGAAAGAAAGAGACGACCAATGCATAGCCATGAAACTCAACGAAGACTCCGGCAGCTGGCGCAAAACGCCACCGAGCTCGCGCGATTGCTCGAGCCCGCCGAAGGGCACGGGCTCAACGTCGCGTCTATCGACCTCCACAAGGCCGCGCTCCAAAAGGACATCGTCGACGTGAAGGCCGCCTTGGGAGACGAGTGAATCGACCACGCATGTGGTCAAAGGAGATAAGATGGAAGAAGTAAATCGCGAAGACTTTGCGGCCGGGATGATCAAGAGGGGGGTAACCCTTCGCCGTGTGAACGAGCTGTTGAGCGGCAAAGTAAAACTCACCGATTCCGCTGGCGCCGAGTTCAAGATCGTCGATGGCCCGAGCTCGCTAGCACGCGTCGACGAGCTTACGAAAGCCATCGCGAAAGCGCGGCAAGAGCGCGAAGACGCCGACGATGGCGGCGACGTGCTCGCCGCAGCATTGAAGGCTGCTGGGATCGATGCGCCGCTCGCATACACCCGGAGCGCGCCGTCCGATTTCGCGGACGAGTCTGATGACGCCGACTACGGATCCAGTACGGACTGGATCGTCAAGGCGGCGCTGGCCGCGGCGGAGCGCGGCGATCATCCGAACGGCGCGAGCAATACCGAAGACGGGTCGGCGGACCTGGTCCGCGACGCACTTCGCCGTGCGGGGGGCGAATGATGTCCGGTCTGAAGAGCGCCGTGACGCGCCTCGTGCGCGCGACGACGAAGAGCCCCATCGATCTCGCCCGCGATGGGCTCGAGGAGGCGCGAGCGAAGCTCGAAGGCGTCCGCGCTACCCAATCGGAGCGAGTGGCGAGCTTCCGAGCCGCGTTCAACGCCGACCAGGTCGACGAGAGCGCCGACGCGCTCGCGCTCGCTGAGCGGCGCGCTGAGATTTTGGTGGCCGCCGCGACCGCGAAGGTCGGTGAAGCAGAGAGCGCAGTTGCGCAGGCCGAGGCCGACGCGAAAGGCGCCCGGATCGCTGAACTCGATCAAAGCGTGAAAGGCATCAACGGGCGCCTGGCCGATCTGGCGAAGAAGAGCCACGAGCCGATCGCGGCGCTCGTCGCTATCGCTCAAGAGCGAGACGAGTTGATTCGAAAGACGACTCTGCAGGCCATCGAACTCTCGGCGCTGCGCGGCGAAACGGACGGAATCGGAACGGCACGCAGGCGAGACGTTGAAGCGAAGGCGGGCATCCTGAAACAAATGATCGCGGCATCATTCCCCAATAGAGACCGCGGCAACGCCGTCACGCTCCTCGATGGCCTGTTCATACAGGGCGTCGACCAGCCATTCTCCAGCGGCGCATGAAAAGACTTCGCGGCGGTGCCTGTCATGGGGTGCCAAGGTGGCGACGTCGTGTCACCTGCGAGCTCGAACGGTGTCTGGCATGTACGCCGATCTCGTGCCGCGAACGCAACCGCTCGGCCTCCCGGCGAACCGGGGTTCGGTGTTCCTTTTGCCCGGCTACTGCAGCCGGTGACGGCCAGGGCGGATCGTTTCCGAGAACATTGAGAGGACAGAACGCATGATGAGCATCGACCAACTTCACACCGCGCGCGGCCTGCCGAAAGCGATTGTGGCAGGCGTTCGAAAGCACGGCTTCCGCACTCTGATCGACGTCGCCGCCAGCGCGTTCGACGTGCTGCGCGCCGTGGTCGCTACAGCGCGAGGAGTACGACCATGGACGACCTGAGCCTTGGGCCGTTGAATCTCACGCCGGAGCAGTTCTTCATCACCACGGACCCAAAGACGGGAGTTGAAGTCTCGCGGACGGCGGTTTTTGATTGCGACGGCACCCCCCGCACGACGATCACGAAGACGGCCACGGCCTACACGGCGATCGTCGAGGTGACCGGGCTCGCGCCGACGAGGGGAACGAACGCCGACGAGCGCGCCGTAGGGATCACGTCCCTCGACCCGCCGACGGTCACGGTACGGCGACAACGCGACGCATCGAAAAGCTTGCGCGCCCTGATCGACGGCGCGGTCCGCGCAGTGATGGCCTCGGCCACGAGCACGACGGGGGAGACCGGCGGCCCCGGCGGCCTCATCCTGACCGTCTGCCACGTCACCCGCGGCGTACGGAACGCGCTGCGGTACCTCGGGGAGGAGATCTAGCCGTGGAGCCGAGCAAGGCACTTCAGCGCTTCATCCGGTTCGTGATGCGCGACACGCTCTATCACGGGAAGTACTCGGCCGAGGTGCAGTCACAGAGCGACGACGACTCGCTCGACCTCCTGCCCGACGACAACCGGGTGCGGGGCAACGGGCTCTCTCGAGTGCCGATCCGTCACGGTCTGCCCGGCGTGCGCGTCCGCGTGCGCGTCGGTTCGCGCGTGCAGCTCGGCTTCGAGAACGGCGATCCGACGCAACCGTACGCGGCGCTGTGGGAGCCGGGAGCGATCGAGACGATCATCTTCGACAACGGCACGCAGCCGATCGCGCGCATGGGCGATACGGTCACGTGCTTCTGGCCGTCCGGCACGTTCGACGGATTGCTCAACGGCAACGAGTTTCACGGCACCGTGATGTTCGGGAACACGTCACCGGGCATCATCGATGGCGGGAAGGACAACGTGAAAGCATGAGCGCAGGAGACAAGGCAGATTTCACCGTACGGCTGATCGACAAGGTCAGCGGGGCCGCACGCAGCGCGGGCAACGCCATTTCCGGTCTCGGTCGTGCGTTCACCGGCGGGGCGAAGGCGGCCGGCGGCGCCGATGGCGCGGTCGGCGGGTTCGCGTCGACGGTCGCTGCTTTCGCCGGCGGTAACCTTCTCGCCGGCGTCATCGAGAAAGGCGTCGAAGCGTTCATCAGTCTCGGCGAGACCGTCATCGAGACGACAGCGCACCTCGTCGAATTCGGTCAGAACGCCGAGCTCGCCTTCAATCAGCTCGCGAAGCACGGAGTGAAGGGCGAGCAGCTCTTCGAGCACTCGAGCGCGCTGGCGATGCGCTTCGGTCTCGACCTCGAGGAGACGACGCACCAGTACGAGACGTTCCTCGCGCTTCAGTTCAGCCCGAAGGCGATCGACGGGCTCGTCCGTGCCGGCGCCGACATGAAGTCGCTCGGGAGCTCAGCGGAAGACGTCCAAGGGATTTTCACGTCGCTCGCTGAAATCAAGAGCATCGGCTCCCTCCAGGGCCGCCAGCTCCTCATGCTCGAGAACCACAGGGTTTCGGGACAGCTCGTCCGCGAATCGATCGGTGAGCACCTCGGCAAGAGCGTCGAAGAGGTCAACAAGATGATGCACGCCGGGAAGATCTCGGCTGAGGTTGGTATCGCGGGGATCGAAGAAGCGATCCGAAAGAAGCTTCAGGAGAAGAACCTCGGCGACGCGGGCGCGAAGTTCGCCGACAACACGATCGATGGGATCTACGGCAAGTTCAAAGCGACGGCAGAGGTGAAGGGCCTCGAGATCACGAAGGTGCTCCAGCAACCGCTGACGGATCTGGCGAAGGGCGGGTTTGACAAGCTCCAGGGCTTCCTCGACAGCCCGGCGGGAGCCTCGACCGTGCAGGCCCTTCAGACCGGTTTGAAGGGCGTGCTCGACGTCGTGATCGATCTCGGCAAGTCGTTCGGCAAGGGCTTCGGCGACACGTTTCACGGGTTGTACGAAGGCGCGAAGCCGTTCCTCGGCCTCTTCACCGAGGGCGACGGGGAGGCCGCGGTCTCGGTCATCGGGACGCTCGCTGAGGAAGTCGGCAAGGCAGCGGCGCTCGCGGTCGGATTCGGGCTGGCGTTCGCCGGCGTCGCAGGCGCGTTCGCCGAAGTCGGTGTCGCAGCCGTCAACGTCGGAGAGGGCATCGTGCATGCCATCACCGATCCGCTCTTCGCGATGGTCGGGAACGTCGTGCTGTGGTGGGACAACATCAAGGCGATCTGGGACGCGGAGGGCATGTCGATCGTCGAGAAGACGTGGGATCTTGGCAAGAACATCGTCATGGGCCTCCTGCACGGAATCGAGTCGGTCATCGACTACGTGCCGACTGCGCTGGAGGGGATCGCGGACAAGGCGATAGCCGCGGTCAAGGACACGTTCAAGACGCACTCGCCTTCGCTGGTGATGGCGGACATCGGCGAGAACGTCGGGCTCGGTCTCGGGATGGGCATCTCGAGCACCGAGGACCACGTCGCGATGCAGTCGCGCGGGCTCGCCCTCTCCTCGGTCGGCGCGATGTCCGACGTCATGTCGACGCCGCCCGCGTGGAGCCTGGGACCTTCAGCGGGTTCTTTCGACTACGGGCCCGTCGGTGCCTCGTCGGCTGCGCAAGCAGCGCCCGCTGGTGCGGCGGCTGGGCCCCGCGGCGACTTCAACTTCTCGCCGATGCTGAACGTGACCGTCGAAGGCGGCGCGGCGGGCGGCAACGCGCAGGAACTCGGCGACATCATCGGCGACGTGGTCGAGCGGCGCATGGAAGCCTGGTTCCGACAGCTCGACATGGAGACGTGAACATGATGATCGAAGCAAACGGCGAGAGTGAAGCCGCGGGGCTCCTTCGGAAGCACGGCAAGCTTCTGGTCGAGTGTATTCGGCTGGCGTCAGCCGAGTACTCGCGCGACGACTTCGTGGGCATCGTGTGCGCGGGCACGCCGCCGGCGATGCTCATCAGACGAGCGGCCACCAGCGGCACACAGGGCGCGGAGACCATCGTCGTGGTTCGCGCGGCGGTGGTGCTCGCCTTGCTGCGTTCGATCGGACGCGACCCGTCCGAGGCTTCGCGGCTCACGACACCATCGTCGAGCCACTTCTACGTCGGCGTGCTTGCGAAGAACTGGCTCGAGCTCGGGACACTCCCGCGTCCCAGAACGGCGGTCGCGTGAAGGGTCTCGCGTACATCTGCCAGCGCTGCGGCGACGTCGTGGGCGAGCCGCACGCCGATCCGGAAGTGGCGCTCCGCCGCGCCGTCGAGACGGACACGCTGCACACGTTCCACCGATGCGCACACGACGGCGGCACGGGGATCTGCCGGCTCGTCGGCACCGCGAGCGAGCAGGCGAGCGCGGCAGAGCAGCTCGCGGCGAGGTCGGCGTGAGCTTCGAGGACGACGTCGGAGAGGTCGAGGCGCCCAGAGCACCGCGGGCACGCCTCCTCGCCGCGCTCGAGACGCTCGGCGCCGACGAGGCCGAGGTGCTCGCCCTGGTCGCCGAACGCCTTGCGATGGGACGTCGCCTGTACGGCGAGCTCCGCCCCGCGACCGACACGCGAGACTTCGGCCGCGAGGCCCTCGAGGAAGCCGCCGACGGGCTCGTGTACGTCGCCGCGGCGCTCGTCAGGGCGGGCATGCTGCGCGGCGAGCAACTTGGCGCCGACGGGACGCATCGTGGGCGCAGAGAGCGATGCATGAGCCGATCAGAGAGCCGCGATCTTCTCGCGAAACCAGTCGCCCCAAACCGCGACGGATTCGCAGAGCTCGATTCGCGACTCAGGGAGGAACGCGGTCGGGATGCCGATCAGGTGCGCGCGCTTCTGCGGTACCCAAAGCACATCGGTCGGAGTTTGACCCGTGAAGCGCCACAAGGCGCCTCCGCTAATCCCCTGTGGTGCAGGAAGCTCAATCCGCTGCCCAGGCGAAAGCCCAAGCTGACGCCCGCCCTCGGGCTCGATGTCTTGCACTACCGCCGTGTTCCAGTCGGCGCGGAGACGACATCGGTCGTCGATCCCGTGGATAGTGGTCCCATGGGTGATGCTCCTCACACGTCGGAGCTCGATACCGGGCACGAACGGCTCGTGCTTCATGATCGCGTAGGGAAACCCGGCGATGATGCAGTACTGATTTTGAGCGGCGCCGGCGTCGGTGCTTGCCGCGACGAGGCCTGGGTCGAGGGCCACATCCAAAAGAGCGCGATCGACGCCAGGACGCAGCAGCGCAAGCGCAACGTCCACGCCCTCCGGTCCAGCGATAGTGCTTGCAAGCGCGTCTTCATACGTTGGTTCGCCGTCGGCGTAACCGAGCGCGTGCGGCCCCTTCTCGATCTCGTCGACGCAGTGAAGTGCCGTGAGCAGTATCACGCGGCCGCTGGGACTGCGGAACGGCAGTGCCGTGGCGATCCAGGGCGGATGCGTGATGGGCGTGCCCTTGAAAAAATACACCAACGAGCTTGCCACCCAGGCGTAGGCGGCTTTTCCGTGTGCTCTGATGAGAGCGTCCGTGTCTCGGGCGGAATCGCGATCTGGGGCGGCACGCTTCGTCATGGTTTTGGCCGAGCAGTTTTCAGCCCGAACCTCCCGGAAGCAAGGGCGAACGCGTGACAAACCACGGCCTAGCCCATGGTGCCACGGGTTTCACTTGTTTCAACTTGACGGACTACGGGTTCCCGTGGGAGAAATTGATCATGATCCTCCTCCCCGCTGGGAAGACTCGCACGTCAGAACCGATGGTGAGCATTCGAGGAGCGTCGAGAAGTCAGCGTTGCCTAGCTTTCAACTCTGCGTTGAGCCTCCACGCGCTGAAGGACGTCGACTACATCGCGGTCGACTTGCACGACGGCGGTCTCACCTTTTTTCCGTGCGAATCGTCGACCTACAAGGACACGCCAGCGCATCGGCTGATCAAGGACGGTGGCGCGAATACCGTCGGGCGCGCAATCTACCTGCCGACATCTGTCCTGACCGAGGACATCGCGCCCACTGGAAGGTACGCGGCGACGCTTGCGCGCACGAAGTTCACGATCCGATTTCCGAAACCGAAACGCTGAAAACAGAATGGGCCCCGCGGTGCGTCAACACCCGGGACCCTGGCCACAACGGAGATAGACCGTCATGACGAAGAAGAAGATCGCACGTTCCGCGACGTCCCGCACTCGGACCTCGCCCCACATTCGCACCACGAAGTCGCGGAAGCCGAAAACGGCTCGAACGAGGCTGAACCAGGAGCAGGCTTCTACTGATAAACCGCTGGTGCTCGACGCCTACGGCGAGCCCGCCGTGCCGGAAGATGTGATGGCGGCTCACCGGAACCACCGGAACCACCCGCTCGGCTACAAGCTCGTCGAGAACGCATACGAAGCCCGTTCCGTCGTCGAAGACAAGGCGCTTCGACGAACGTCCTCGCTCGGATCGCTCCGGCACCATGACGACATGAGCCTCGGTGACCTCGTCTTGGAGATCGCCGGCCACGGAATGATCAGCGCGACCGAAGGCGTCGCCCGCAGCACGCTCAAAGCCATGGCGACGGAGCTGGACAATGCTGCGGACGCCCTCGACGCCTACGTGCGGGGCATCCAGTCGGACGGTGTCGAGCACGGCGTGCGCCCGGCGTCGGAGACGATGCACAAGATCGCGAGGCAGGCGCGAGCGTTCGCGGAGCTCGACTCTCGGGTGTGCTATTCCGAGCGACGCGCGCAGAAGGCCGGGGTGACGTCGTGAGCTTCGTGGAGGGAAAACTGGTCGACGCGGCGACGTTCGTCGACACTGCGATTCACAAGCTCCTGCTCGCATGGAACGAGGGCGAGTGGACGAAGGACCGAAGCGAAGAGGGCAGCGTTCGGCCTGAATACATCCTGGACGCCCTCGTGAATCTCGCGTGTGCGAAAGACGAACTCGGGGCGGGACTGAAAGACTGCCGCGCGATGATGCAAGCGCTCGATGACGCCGACGACATCGAGCGCTCCGCCGGACGCGTCGTCGAAGCGGCCGCCGTCGACATCAAGGGCATGGTCTCCGCGCTCGCGACGAAAGCGAGGCCGCGGTGAGCGCGAAGCGGAATTCCGAAGTGCTGCTCGACGTGTCGAACGCGATCTGCCGGACGCGGCGCCGCATCGTCGAGATGTGGGACGAGCTCGAACAGAATGCCGATCTCGCGTGGTCCTTTATGACGGTCATGGTCGGGCTGGAGAAGATCGAGCGCGATTTGCTGGGCCTCATCGAGGCCGAGCAGTGCGCTGACGCGCAGGAAGCCGTGCCGTCGTGATCCCGCCCCACAAGGCCGTCCGAATCCGCCCTGAGGCGCAGGCGTTCCGAATCCTCGAGGCGCTCGGCGCCTGGTGCTCCGCGGCACCGGGCCGGCGCTTCCAGGTCGAGCACTCGCCCGACGGGTGGAAGGTGACGCTCGACAGCCGGCAGGCGTCCACCGGCGTCGACATGATTGACGCCCTTGCGCAGGTCGCGACAGTGGCGTCGCTCGAGGTGGGGTGAGCGTGAACACCCCGAAGACGGACCCCGGTCGCCGCGAGGTGGCCGGGGTCGATCTGCTTCCGCTCGGCGCTCCGCCGTTCGCCGACGTCGAAGGCGCTGCACGCCTACTCCTCGAGTACCGCCGCGTCGGCATGCGCGAGGAGACGGCGGAAGTGTTTCTGATGTCCGTCCACGACGCTGCCGCGGTGTTGAAGCGCGCAGCGGAGCTCGAAGCGATCGAAGGGAGCAGCAATGTCACGTGAAGCAACAGGTGAGGTTCGTTGGACGTCGGATGGAATCGCTGTCGCGCGTGTAACGCTCGAGGGCCGGCGTAGAACTCCGCCGCTACCGATGCCTCACTGTCGCGATGAGAGCGCGGCGGTTGTACGCGCGAAGCTGCTTGCGAAGCTCGCGAAACAGTTCCGCACCGCCGACGTGAACGAACGGCGGGCGATCGAGTCGCTGAGGATTGTGGCGAGCGCATCCGAGAGGTCGCTGCGTCCGGCGCTCCTCGCCGCGGAAGATCTGCTCGGTGGGAGGATCCACGCCAATGTCGGACCGGACGTGCCCACTTTCTCCAAGGTCGGCCAGCAGTGGACGAACGGCGAGATCGCGCGGCTCTACCCCGATCAGGTGAAGCCGAAAGATTACGACGACGACGCGGCTCGGCTGACGTTCCTCGGAGGGCTCGACGTGGGCGGAGTAAAGCTCGGTGATGTACCCATCGACCAGGTGACGCTCGACCACGCCGAATCGGCCATGCGGCAGTTGCCCGTGCGCCGGCCATCGACGCGCCGACACTACGCACAGACCATTCACCGCGTGCTGTCGCTCGCCGTGTACCCGCTCCGGCTCATCGCGGCGAGTCCCTTGCCCCGCGGCTTCATGCCCAAAGCCGGTAAGCCCAAGGCGTTCTCATACCTGTACCCGTCCGAAGACGCCGCCTTGATGGCGTCCGGCGTCGCCGTCCATGACCGGCTCCTGTTCGGTTTCCTCGACCGCGAGGGGGCTCGCTACGGCGAGGCGAGGTCTCTCCCGATTGCGGCCTTCGACCTCGTCCGCGGCGCCGTACGCCTCGACGAAAACAAGACCGACGATCCGCGGGCATGGGCGCTCGACCCGGGAGTCGTTCGGGCCCTCCAAGCCTACGTCGAGCGGTACCGGGTAGGCGCGAAGCCGACGGATCTGATGTTCGTCGACGAGCACGGCGACCCCTATCCGAGCAAACTCGCCAGGCGGTTCCGGGCGGCTCTCAGAAAGGCGAGGGTAGACCGCTCCGAGCTCCACGCCAGCACGGAGGCGCGCGGCCGCATCCGTGTGCACGACCTTCGCGGGACGTTCGTCACGCTCTCCCTCGCGAACGGCCGCACCGAGACGTGGGTGGCGGACAGGACGGGGCACCGTTCGAGCGCGATGATCAACCGCTACCGTCGCGCGGCTCGTTCCGCTATGGAACTCGGTCTTGGCGCGCTCCCCCCGCTCGATGAAGCGATCCCCGAGCTCGCCCCATTGCCCCAGCATTGCCCCACGGGAGAAAGATCGGATCTGGACAACGCCTCGCAAGTGATGGAAACATCCGCGATTGGAGAGATGACCGAGTGGCCGAAGGTACCTGATTCGAAATCAGGCGTACCTGCAAGGGTACCGTGGGTTCGAATCCCACTCTCTCCGCCGGTCTGCAGCACGCTCGACGCCGCCTAGCGTCGTCGAGTGCACTGTCGACTGCGCGCGTTGCGCGACGAGCCTCGGCTCGTCGAACATCGCACGGACCGGAGAGGTGACCGAGTGGCCGAAGGTGCATGATTGGAAATCATGTGTACTCGCAAGGGTACCGAGGGTTCGAATCCCTCCCTCTCCGCAAAGCGAATCCGAGACACGACGACTGAGCGAGCATCTGCCGCTTCTCGTCGCGTCTAGCTCGCGGTTCGTCGTCGCCGCTCGAGCGTCGCGCCCGACGCGAACAGCGTGAGGGCGAGGAACGCGACGGTGAAGCGCGGGAGCGCTGGCACCGCCGGGGGCGCGCCGACCCTGATCCCGATGCCGCCCGCGCCGTGAACGCGCTCGTCGTGGTTCGTACCGAGCGGGGGCGCCGTGAAACCATATCCGACCAGTTCCATGGACACATTCAGCGCGAGTCCGTCTCCCGACGCGACTCTCGGCACCGGGATCACCTGCGTGTCGGGGGCCGCACCCGAGAACGTGAACATGCGCATCGCGGGCAAGGCAGACCACTTGAAGATATCTTCAGCGGGCTGTGGCTACACGATGGCCGTGGCGAGAAACGACACGCTCGCATGAAGAGGAACTCACACTGCGTTCATGTAAAGAAGGAGCTCGCTTCGTCTCGTGATCTTCTGGAATAACGGTATTCGTTCGCACGTCGGGTGTGCGAACGCCGGACACGATGAACGCGTCTCAGAATTCCGCATCCTCGGTGGCACGGTTGCTCCTGTTGCTCGCCTCGACGGCAGGCTCCGTCGGGTGCAGTGCGAAGGCGAGCCCTGCCGTGGTCGCTGCCGCGCCGGAAAACACGGTCCTTCTGACGGCGTCACAGCTCGAGCACATGAAGATCGCGACCGACGTGGTGGATCTCCGCGACGTGGACGACACCGTCGTCGCGAGTGGCAAGGTTACCTACGACGACCAGAAGGTGAGCCACGTCTTCTCGCCGGTGGCGGGAAAAATCGGTCGCGTCTACGCGCAGCTCGGCAGCCACGTGAAGAAGGGCGACCCACTCGTGACACTCGAATCACCGGACATCGGCGCTGCGACCTCCGACGTGCGCAAGGCCGAGGCCGATCTCACGGCCGCCGACAACGAATACAAGCGCCAGACGGAGCTCTTCGACATGCACGCGACGTCGCAGCGGGAGTTCGAGGGCGCGGTGAGCAGCTATGGTCAGGCAAAGGCCGAGTCGGAGCGCGCACACCAGAAAGCGGCACTGTTCCAGCACGGGGACGTGATCGGGCAGACGTTCACCGTCCGGTCCGACATCGACGGCGAGGTGTTCATGAAGGCCGTTTCGCCCGGGATGCAAATCGCCGGGCAGTACAGCGGCAGCGCCGCCGAGCTCTTCACGATCGGGGAGGCGGACAGGGTCTGGGTGCTCGCGGACATCTTCGAGCTCGACATCCAGCGCGTGAAGGTGGGCGAGAAGGTCGCCGTCAACGTGGCCTCCATCCCCGAACGGACGTTCGAGGGCTCGGTGGACTGGGTGAGCAGCGCCCTCGATCCGACGACGCATGCGTCGAGGGCACGCTGCACCTTCGACAATCGAGACGGCGCGCTGAAGCCCGAGATGTTCGCGACCGTCTCGATATCCGTCGACGCGAAGCAGGCCGTCGCCATTCCCCGCTCCGCCGTGCTTCGGCTTGGAGATCAAACAGTGGCGTTCCTCGACCGCGGACGTGACAAGGACGGACGGGAGCGCTTCGAACGAGCGCCGGTCATCGTGGACGAAGGCGTCGGGAGCAAGTGGGTTCCCGTCGCCCACGGTCTCGACAGGGGAGACCGCGTCGTCACGTCCGGCGCTATCCTCCTCTCCGGCACGCTCTAGAAGGCGCTGCCGATGGTCGAGCGTATCGTTCGCTTCGTCTTGAAGAGACCCGCGTTCGCGATCTTCTTCGCGCTCGCGCTGTTCGTGATCGGCGCCTACTCGTACAGCCAGCTCAACATCGAAGCGTACCCGAACCCCGTCCCGCCGCTGGTCGAGGTCATCGCACAGCCCCCGGGGTGGAGCGCCGAAGAGACGGAACGCTACGTCACGATCCCGCTGGAAGTCGGGCTCTCGGGTATGCCCGGGCTCGACCACATCCGCTCGCAATCGCTCTTCGGTCTCACCGACGTGAAGTGCTATTTCAAGTGGGGCACGAAGTACGAGGACGCGCGCCAGGAAGTCATCAATCGCCTGCAATTCGTGGCGCTACCAGGGGGGATCCAGGCGCAGCTCTCGCCGTGGAACGCGATCGGTGAGGTGTTCCGTTACACGGTGAAGGGCAAGGGCTACACCGTCCGCGAGCTCAAGACGGCGCAGGACTGGATCCTCGAGCGGCAGTTCAAGCAAGTGCCGGGCGTGGTGGACGTCACGAGCTTCGGCGGGGAGACGAAGCAGTTCCAGATCGGAGTCGACCCTTATCGCCTGAAGGGGCACGGCGTTACCCTCGACCAGCTCGTGCAGGCGCTCCAGAACGCGAACCTGAATACCGGCGGCCAGCGGCTCACGATGGGGGAGCAGTCCTACGACATCCGCGGCGTCGGTCTCCTCCGGGACGTCCACGATATCGAGGACATCGTGATCGTCGACGTCAAGGGGACGCCCGTGCGCGTGCGCGACATCGGTGACGTCCAGGTCGGCGCCGCGCCCCGCCTCGGCATGGTCGGCATCGACGACCAGCCCGACGTCGTCCAGGGGACGGTCCTGATGCGCTACGGCGCCGAGACGAAGCCGACGCTCCAGGGCATTCACGAGCGCATCGACTACATCCGGAAGAACCGCATCCTGCCGCCGGGCATGGACATCGTTCCCTACTACGATCGCGGAGATCTCGTCGGGCTGACGACGCACACTGTCCTCGAGAACGTCCTCGTCGGCATCGCACTGGTGTCGATCGTGCTCCTCCTGTTCCTCGGGCACGTGCGGGCGGCGCTGATCACGGCGCTCACGATCCCGCTCGCGCTCCTCGGCGCATTCACCGGCATCGTCTTCACGAAGACCTCGGCGAACCTCATCTCCATCGGCGCCGTGGATTTCGGCATCGTCGTCGACTCTTCGGTCATCATGATGGAGAACATCTTTCGCCACCTCGGGCCCCACGGGAAGGGCTCGATGAAGCAGCGAGTGCTCGCTGCGGCGAAGGAGGTCGGGACGCCGATGGCCTTCTCGACACTCATCATCGGGAGCTCGTTCATCCCGCTCTTCACGATGACCGGGGTGTCGGGCGTGATCTTCTCCCCGATGGCGCGAACGTACGCGTTCGCGATCGGGACGGCCATCCTGCTGGCATTGACGCTCCTTCCCGTCCTCGCGTGGGCGCTGATCCCCGCCAGCCTGGAAGAGAAAGAGCCGCTCCTGATGCGCGCTCTGCACCGCGTCTACACGCCGGTCGCAAACTACGCGCTTCGCTTCCCGAAGTTCGCGATACCCCTGCGACTCGTGGTCGTCGTCGCGTGCGCCTGTCTGTTTCCACTCCTCGGCGGCGAGTTCATGCCGAAGCTCGAGGAAGGCAACCTCTGGATCCGCGCGACGCTCCCGAAGAGCATCTCGCTCGAGCAGAGCGCCCGGTATGTCGACAAGATGCGCGCCGTCGTGCGCGGCTGTCCCGACGATCCCAGGGCCGCCTGCACGCCGGACAAGGTGAAACACCCAGAAGTCGTCGCGGTGACGTCTCAGCTCGGTCGGCCCGACGACGGAACGGACGTGACCGGGTTCTTCAACATCGAGCTCTTCGCGCCGCTCCGCCCGTTCGACGAGTGGAAGCACGGCATGACCAAGGAGAAGCTCACCGACGAGCTCAGCCGCGAGCTCGACGAGGCGTTCCCGGGAGTCGTCTTCAACTTCTCGCAGATGATCGGCGACAACGTGGAAGAGGCCGTCGCCGGCGTGAAGGGCGAGAACTCCATCAAGGTGTTCGGACCGGAGCTCGAGGAGAACGAGAAGAGCGCGGACACCATCGTCAATGCCCTCGCAGCGGTACCCGGCATCAAAGATCTCGGCAAATTCGGTACGCTGGGGCAGCCCGACGTGACCATCTCGCCGGACCGCAAGGCGTGCGCGCGCTACGGCCTGAACAGCGGAGACGTCGTCAGCGTCGTGCAGACGGCGGTCGGTGGACAGGCCGTCACCCAGCTCTACGAACGTGAAAAGGCGTTCGACGTCACCGTGCGCTGGCTCCCGCAATATCGCAGCTCTCTCGAGGCCATCCGCGAGATACAGATCGCGACTCCCGACAACGTGATGGTGCCGCTCGGCCAGGTGGCGAAGGTCGATCTCCTCGAGGGCCCGTCCAACATCTTCCGCGAGGACGGCCAAAGATACACGCCGGTGAAGTTCTCGGTGCGAGGCCGCGATCTCGAGAGCGCCGTCAAGGAAGCCCAGGCCGTCGTCGCCGCGAAGGTGCCCGAGGGCTACGGAAAGCGGCTCGAGTGGAGCGGCGAGATCAATGAGCTCCGCGAAGCACAGCGGCGCCTCGCGTTCATCGTGCCACTCACGTTGCTCCTCGTCGCCCTTCTGGTCTACGCCGCGGTGAAAACGTGGCTGGACACGCTCATCGTGCTGATCGACGTGCCGCTCGCGTGCACGGGTGCGCTCATCGCTCTGCTCGCGACGGGCACGAACTTCTCGGTGTCGGCCGCCATGGGGTTTCTCTCGATCTTCGGCGTCGCGATCCAGGACGCGATCCTCGTCGTCACGTACTTTCAGCGGATCCGTTACGTGGAAGACCGCCCCTTGCAAGAAGCCGCAGCAGAGGCGGCCGAGAAGCGATTCCGTCCGGTGCTCATGACGACGCTCGTCGCCATGCTCGGTCTGATGCCGGCCGCGCTGTCGCACGGAATCGGCGCGCAGACTCAGAAACCGCTGGCGATCGCCGTCATCGGCGGCTCACTGATCCTCGCGATGCTCACGCGCATCATCCGCCCGCCGCTCCTCGTCGTGGCTCACGGCTGGTGGGAGCAGCACCGGCTCCGGATCGGGAAGAGCCCCGATCCGTTCGCCCCTGAGCCGCGTGATCCCGAGCCTGTATCGGGTCGCTTCTCGTCGCTCCCCCCGCGCCCCGGTGAGTGAGGCGCCGCTGGCGACGACGGCGACGCGCACCGATCACTTTGCGAGCTTGAGAACCTCGCCGTGGGCTTCGTAGAGCCAGTAGACGAACGTGTCGTCGACGGCGAGCTGGATGGCATTGCCGAAGCCTGCGGTGAACGTGTTCGTCGACGTACCGAGAGCCGTCGCGAGGACGACCGGCGTCCCGCCCGACTTCGGGAATCGGACGAGCTCCGTTCCGTCGAGCGCGTAGACGTCGTTGCCGTCGAGGACGAGCTGGACGGGCGCGCTGCCGGTCATGAACGTCTCGAGGATCTTCGGAGTTCCGCCGGTCTTCGGCAGCGAGAAGACCTTGCCGGTACCCGAATCCGACCAGTAGAGCGTGGTCGCGTCGTCGACCAGATACGTGAAGTCGAAGCTACCGCCGGCCGCGTTCTTCGCGAGATCCTTCAGCGCTCCGCCCGCGGCGGGTTGGCTGTAGAGATCGAGGTTCGTCGTTCCTTTGCCGAAGAAGAACACGGTCGTGCCATCACCGTCGACGCCGGCTACGGCGCCGCCCAGGGTGCCCGGATAGATCGTGGTGAGACCGCCCGCGTCTTCGGCGGAAAGGGGGAAGGAGGCGATGGACGTCAGGTTCGCGGTGATCGTGTAGAGCGTCGACCCGGCGATGGGGAAACGCGTCAACGTCGTCACGTTCGACAGGACCTCACGCACGGTGCCGCCCGACGTCGGCACGGCGAGGATGCTCGGGTTGTCCGGGAACACGGTCTCGGTATCGGCCCAGTAGACGTCGGTG
This sequence comes from Polyangiaceae bacterium, assembly GCA_036272055.1. Taxonomy (GTDB): domain Bacteria; phylum Myxococcota_A; class Polyangia; order Polyangiales; family Polyangiaceae; genus DASZVB01. Next base: position 188,381 of record DATAZL010000054.1, read on the forward strand.
CCGTTGACGGCGATCGCGCGCGGCGCGGTGAGGCCGGTGGCGAGCGTCGTCACCGTGCCGGCGTCGGACGTGGCGCCAGTGCTGCCCTTCGGAACGCTGACGACCTTGCCGTCGTGGCCGGCACTCGTCTCGGCGATCGTCACGTAGAGCGCATCGCCGTCGAGTGCGAGCGACGCAGGCACCTCACCGAACGACGCAACGACGATCGGCCTCTTGCCCGTCGCGCCGTCCCCGGTGGCACCGTCACTCATGCCCGTCGCGGCGTCTCGCGTTCCAGCGTCGGATTTCGCGGCCGCGCCGCCGCCTCCGGTCCCGGACGTCGCGCCTCCGGTGCCGGTGTTCGCGCTACCGCCGGAACCCGTCGTAGGCGACTTCGACGCGTCGTCGAACGACGCATCAGAACCGCCGCTCGTCCCGCTGCTGCTGGAGCACGCAGCGAGAGCTGCGCAGGTGATGCATGATAGCAAGGTCGTCCATCGGTTGACGGTAAGCATGTGAACTCCTGATCCCCCGGTTGATCCGCCAGAAAGTAACTCGGACGCTATAGAGCGACCGACAACGCACAAGCTAGTGGCAATGAGACGACGCAGCGTGAGCGCGAGTCGAATCCATTGCGGTCCATGAATTGAAATTCATAGTCTGCGCAATGTCACATGTGGCGCGATGGAGCGCGTTGCGATCAGAACAAGCCTCGGTGTGTCAAGCTCGAACGCGGGCGTCGGATTCCGCGTACTTCGAAGCGGCTTTCCCCTCGCGGACGCGGGTCCTCGAGTCCCAGGCCCACGAGGCAGTAGAGTGCGCATTCGTCCTGGACGGCCACGGGCAGGTTCGATCCACGACGCCAAGGGGGCGGGGACATGACTCATCCATGCAATCGCAGGCTGTGGACCTTATTCTCGGCCGCGCTCTCGTGCTTTGCCTGTAGCGGCGGAGCAAACGTGGACGGTGTGGACGACACCGGCGCGGTCCACGAGGCGCTGGCGCCGGACGGCAGCGATGCCGCGTTCGTGAGCAGCACCGTACCGACCACTCTCTATCCAGGCGAACGGCGGCGGGTGGACATCGTCATGCGCAACACCGGCGGCACGTCGCCGGCGAACGACTGGACCCCTGCGGATCCGAGCTACTACTTCGCCGCTCCGCAGTGGGGGCTCGGAAACATGCCTCTCTCGTCGACCGTGTCCGTCGGCGCCGTCACGACGTTCGACGGCGTCATCACTGCGCCGTACGTGACGGGAAATTTCATGGCGCAGATGTACGTGAACGGAACTCTCTTCGGCGAACGAGTGTCCATTCCCGTTTCCATACACGGCGACAGGAGCCATCACGACCTTCAGCGGCTACACCGACTGGGAAGGCTTTCCGTGCCACTTCATCATCACCAGTGCGAGCGGTACGGGCTCCCGCGCTTGCCCTTGAAAGAACGGGTCAGCGCCAGGTGAAACCGAACGTCAGGGAGCGCTCGGTCCCACGAAGTGCGCAGATGTATCCGGGCGCGAGTCATCGCCGCTGACGAGCGGACGGTGAGCTCGCGCCCGAGGTGCTGCTCGCCGCTCAGAAGTGAGTGCACATGTTGTAGAGGTCGCCGTCCGACTCATCCACGGTCGCGCGGGCGTCGAAGTCGGTCCACGTATCTTCCATGTCGACTCGCTCGTACCATCCGGGGTTGACCTGCGCGTCCGCCAGGTTCTTCCAGGTGTACCAGGGGCGGTACTTCGCAACGAAGTGGACCGTTCCCTGAAGCCCCATCACGGCGGAGACGAGCGCGAGCTGATCGCTCCTCGTGAGGCTGCCGCGTCCGCTGACGTTCACCCAGCGAAAGTAGTCGGTGGTGTCGGGGTACGACGGGGGACAATACCGGCCGAGAAAGTCCGCGTTGGAGAGGTCGTTGCTCAGCGCCTGGCTTGCCGTGCCGACGCCGTCCGTCGCCGGCGCGGCGGGGGCCACGGTTTCGTCCGGCTCCGTCACCGTTCTCGCCGCCGATTGCTTCATCGACTTGCTGAGCTCCACCGCGTCCACGAGCGCGACGGGGGCCGCTTCGCCCGCGAGGCGCTCGTAGAGGTCGACCACACTCTTCGGCCGGCTCTCGCCTTCCGGCAAGAAAGCGTCCCCGTCGATCGAGCCCCGCTCACGGACGAACACGATGCCGGGCTCGGCTTCGAGGAACGTGACGGACGCGCCGTCCGCTCGTTCCACCTTTGCCAGGACCCTGCCCGTGTCCCCCGTGTCCGGCTTCCCGTCGGCGCCCGAGGCCTGCCCGCAACCGACCGCGGAGAGCATCGAACAAGCCGCGAGGATGAGCACTCCCACCTTGGTGCCCTGTGAACCAAGTGATTTGTTCATTGTGGTTGTCAAAGTATCAGGATGTTTCATTTGTAAATATTCGTGCACATGTCGTAAAGGTCACCGTCGGCCTCGGTCACCGTGGTGCGAATGTCGTAATCGAAGTCCGTCCATCCCCAGACGACCGTGTCGTACCAGCCGCCCGGGATGTCTTCGCTCTTGATGTCCGTCCAGGTGAACCAGCGCCGCTTCTTGACGACCCAGTGGACGGTGCCCGACACCCCCATGACCGCAGACGAGAACTCGTTGATGTCCGAGCGAGTGACGCTCCCCGTTCCCGTCACCTCGAGCCAGTGAAAGAACTCGCCGTCGCTCTGGCAGAGCGTCGACGAGGCAAATGTCTGCGTCGTCAGACCGTTGCTCAGCGCCTGAGACGTCTGGCCGATGCCGTCCTTCGGGAAAGCTGGTTTCGGCGGGCTCGTCTCCTCCGCGGCCGGCGTGCGGATCTGGCCGGCAATATCAACGGTTCTGCGCGCAGCCGCAGCGACGAGGGAAGCCGGAGCGGGGGCGCCGGCAACCTTCTCATAAAACGCTGTCGGGCTCATCGTGCGCGCGATGGCAGCGTCGTAGAGCGGCGCGTTCGCGCTCACCGGCCCGCGCTCGTCGAGCACGATGTTCCCCGGATCGATCTCGAGGAATGACAGACTACGGCCGTCGGGAAAGTCGATGTGCGCGACGACGCTCGGCGCGCTCGTGCTCCCCTCGACGGCGGAGTTCTCCGGAATATCTCCGCCTGCAGACGCTTCTCCTGCAGAAGAGCAGCCGAGCACCGAGAGAAGTGGCAGGGCGGCGACCCAGAGAGCGACCCTCGTGAACGTAGAATTTCGACGCTTCATGGTGTTCTGCTTTCAGAAGTGAGTGCACATGCTGTAGGTGTCGCCGTCGGCTTCACTGGTCGTCGCGCGCGAGTCCCAGTCGTTGGCGCTGCCGTCGGGCCGGAATGCGTAGAGGTACCAACCCGCGGGAACGTCCGTGTCGGAGATGTTCCGCCACGTGAACCAGGGGCGATACTTCGCCACGAAATGGACCGTTCCATCGATGCCGAGCACCGCGGACTGGAAGTCATGGACGTCCATCCGGGTCAGGCTTCCGGTCCCGGTGACGAACAGCCAGTTGAAGTGCTTGGAGTCGTCCGTTGCCGTGCAGAACGCGGAAGCGAACTGATCCGGCGTGAGGCCGTTGCTGAGCGCCTCCGTGGTCTGTCCCACGCCGTCGACGGGGTTCGTGCTCCCCGCGCCGGACGGGAAGACGTCGGGCTCGTCGTCCTTCACGGCGCGCTCGCCGGGCTCGGCCGGTGCGATGGTCGCGCGCGTCGCCGTGACGAGCGCTTCCGGAGCCGTTTTACCGGAGATCCGTTCGTAGAGAGCGACCGCGTCGAGTCGCTCGCCCGCGAACGCTTTCACCGCCGGGGTCGCGCCGAGCGGGCCCGACTCCTGCACGGTGACGACGCCCGGTTCCGGGCTCACGAAGCTCACCGTGCGTCCGTCCGCGAGCACGACGCTCACAACGGTGTTCGCCGGCTGTGCAGGGCCGCCGAGCGCCGCCGGTGACGGAGCGCCGACAGCCGGGTCAGGTGCGGGGTCGGCCGTCGTGCCGCAGCCGACACTCGCGAGCACAACGCCCGCGCAGAGCATCGTCACCAGCCCGGAGCGTAAATTGAATGAGTGTTTCATGTGTGGCGTTCCCCTCTCTCAGAAGTGCGTGCACATATTGTATGTGGAGTTGTCGGCCTGGCTGACCGTCGCGCGCGCGTCGAAGTCGTAGCTATTGTCGTCGTGGTTGCGGTTCACGCGGTCGTACCAGCCGGCCGGGATGTCCTCGTCGGCGAGGTTTCTCCAGGTGAACCAGGGCCTGACCTTCGCGACGAAGTGGATGGTTCCGACCACTGCCATGGCCGCAGACCGGAAGTTGTCGACGTCCGAGCGCGTGAGGCTCCCGGTGCTGGACACGAGGATCCAGTTGTAAAACTCGTTTCCATACTCGTAGGTGACGGGGCAATACGCCGCCTGGAACCCCGGGGTGTCGAGGCCGTTGCTCAGCGCTTGCGCGGTCTGCTCGATGGCAGGGGCCTTCGCGGGTGCGGGTTCCACCGTCTCGTTCACGACGTGATCGCGAACAGGACCTGCCGGAAGGGTTCGCGCAGACGCGGAAGCTTCGACGAGCGCGGCGGGCGCCTTTTCCCCGGCGAGGTGCTCGTAGAGCTCCACCGACGTCATTCGAGCCGTCTCTTCGGTTCCCGTGAGCGGCGTCTTGCCGATCTGACCGAGCTCGCGAGTGAAGATGATGCCTGGATCGGGCTCGAGGAACTCCACCGTACGGCCGTCCTGCAGGACGACCTTCGCCAGCACCTTCACGGCGCTCGTGCTCGTCTGGGTCGCGTCATCGGGCGAAGACGCGCCGGATTCGGGCGCTTCTGCGGAGCAGGCAACGAAGCTCGCCGAAAGCAGAGAGAGCGTCAGGGCGACATGGGTCCGAACGAAATGCGTCATCTGTCTTGTCCTTCGTGTGGTGCGAACAGGGCGAGCTCCCGCCACGCGCAACCCCGTCCTCTCGACGGAGTTGCGCCAGGCCGCAGTCGACGTGTTCGATTGCAGAGCCGGTAACTAAACGGGGCCGGTGATTCCCCGCACAGTCCGACCAGGTTTTTCTACCACCACACCCGCACGATCCCCCTTGGGATGTCGTGGGGGATTCATTGGGCGCTCATAGGGGGGCTCCCCCTACGAACACCCAACACTCGTAGAAATTCCGTATCCGCGCTCACTGCGATGAGCGCGCCAGGTGCCCGCTCAGGTCCGGTAGTTCGGCGCTTCTTCGGTGATGAAGACGTCGTGGACGTGGCTCTCTTTGAGGCCCTGTCCGGTGATCTGGATGAACTTCGCCTTCTTCTGGAGCTCGAGCACGGTGCTGGCACCGGTGTAGCCCATGCCGGCGCGTAGACCGCCGACGAGCTGCCCGATGATGGATCCCATGGAACCTCGATGCGGGACGCGCCCCTCGATACCCTCGGGCACGAGCTTCTCGTCTGCGGTGCCGGCCTGGCCGTAGCGGTCGCGGCTGCCCTTCTTCATCGCGCCGAGCGAGCCCATGCCACGGTAAAGCTTGTAGCTCCTGCCCTGGTAGAGAATGAGCTCACCGGGCGCCTCGTCGGTGCCGGCGAACATGGACCCGAGCATGACGCTGGCGGCGCCCGCGGCGATCGCTTTGACGACGTCCCCGGAGTACTTCACGCCGCCGTCGGCGATGATGGGCACGCCGCTCTTCCGCGCGACGGCGACGCAGTCGGTGACAGCCGTGATCTGCGGCACGCCGACGCCCGCGACCATGCGCGTCGTGCAGATGCTCCCCGGCCCGATGCCGACCTTGACGCCATCGGCACCGGCGTCGATGAGCGCCTTGGTGCCCTCGCCGGTGGCGACGTTGCCGCCCACGACGTCGATCTTCGGGTGGCGTTTCTTCGTCTCTGCGACGGTGTCGAGGACGCCCTTGGAGTGGCCGTGTGCGGTGTCGACGACGATGACGTCCACTCCGGCTTCCACGAGCGCGTCCATGCGGACGAGGCGGTCGGCGCCCGGGCCGATCGCGGCCCCGACGCGCAGGCGCCCGCGGTCGTCCTTGATGGCGAGCGGGTTACGGTCGGCCTGGAGCAGATCTTTGATCGTGATGAGGCCCGCGAGGCGGCCGTTCTCGACGACGAGGAGCTTCTCGATACGGTGCTTGTGCAGGAGCTCCTTCGCGGCGTCGGGACGGACCCCGGGGGGCACGGTGACGAGCTTGGTCGTCATGAGCGCACTGACGGGCTGATCGAGGTTCTTCTCGAAGCGGATGTCGCGCGCGGTCAGGATGCCGACCGGCGATTCCCCCTCGACGACCGGGACGCCCGAGATGTCGTTGTCTCGCATGACGGCGAGCGCTTCCCGCAGCGACTGCGACGGGCGGACACACACCGGATCGGTGATCATCCCGCTCTCCGCGCGCTTCACGCGGTCGACCTCCGCGGCCTGCGCCTCTGGCGGGAGGTTCTTGTGGATGATGCCGATTCCCCCATGGCGGGCCATGGCGATCGCGGCGCGGGCCTCCGTCACGGAGTCCATCGCGGCGGACACGAGAGGGATGTTTAGCTCGATGTTTCGCGTCAGGCGGGACCGGACGTCGACATCTGCGGGAACGACCTCGCTGTACGCGGGCACGAGCATGACGTCGTCGAACGTCAGGCATTGCCGCATCTTCTCGTCGGACATGGCCGAGCATACCCCATCATCCGTTCTCCGTCGACGGGGAGCCCGGTCGGTTTGCCTTGCCTTGCGACGTGGACCGTCCGGTCGTAATAGGGAAACCGAAGCGTCTCGAGTCATGGACCACGACCATCACGGCCACGCGCACGCCGAGCCGCCCGGTCACGGCCATGCCCACGCGCGCGCCGAGACGGCGGGTCACGGCCATGGCCACGGTAATCACGGACATGGCGCGGACGCGTCGTCCGGCGCGCTCCGCACCGCGCTGTTCCTGACGACGGCGTTCATGTTCGTCGAGGCGATCTACGGCCTTCGCACCCACGGTCTGTCGCTCCTCGCCGACGCGGCGCACATGCTCGCGGACGCGGGCTCCCTCGGCCTCGCGCTGGCGGCGAGCGAGTGGGCGAAGCGGCCGCGCACCGCGAAGAGCACCTTCGGACACCGGCGCGCCGAGGTCCTCGCCGCGTTCGTCAACGGCATCGCCCTCGCGGTGACTGCGATCGGCATCACGATAGAAGCCGTCGAGCGCTGGGCGGCGCCCCGCGAGATCCTCGCCTTCGAGATGCTCCTCGTCGCGGCCCTCGGCCTCGTGATGAACCTCCTCGTCGCGTTCATCCTGTCGCGCGCGCAGCAGGGGATGAACGTGCGCGCGGCCCTCGCGCACGTCGTCGTCGACGCCCTCGGCTCGATCGGTGCGATGAGCGCCGCGGGTTTCGTGCTCGCCTTCGGCTGGACCCGGGCGGACTCCGTCGTCTCCATCGGCATCTCGCTCCTCGTCGCGTTCACCGGCTGGCGCGTGCTCCGCGAGACGACGGGCATCCTTCTCGAAGCGGCGCCCAGGGACATCGACGTCGCCGCCGTCGAGCGTGAGATCCTGTGCTGCGGCGGCGTGGCCGGCGTTCACGATCTCCACGTGTGGCGCATCTCCGATCGGTTCGACGCGCTCACCGTGCACGTCACGCTCGCCGACGGCTCTCACGGCGTCGAGGTGTGCCGCGACGTCGCGAAGCGCCTCGAAGAGAAGTTCGGCATCGAGCACGTGACCGTCCAGCCCGAGGCGCCGCCCCCCGTCGAGATCGTCTGTATCCGCTCGAGCCGCGACGGTCGCCGGCTCGCCGCACCTTGATTTGCCCTGCGGCGTGCGGGGCCGGGTCGAATCCGCCTCGGCTGTAGCCAGGCCCGACCTCGTGTTAACCTTCCGGGAGATGGCATCCGCGAGCGACGTCGAGGCCTATTTGCGGCGTCTGGACCGCACATTCGAGAAGGTCGGCGAGGACACGTTCCTGGTCGGGCTCGGCCCGGGGCAACCGCCCGCGGTCGTGAAGCTTTCGCCCCCGGTGCTCGTCGCACGGGTCGACGTGTCGGACGCGCCCGTGAACAAGCCCGCCCTCGAGGTGAAGCTCTACCGGAGGCTCCTCGAGCTCAACGCGACGGACCTCGTCTACGTCGCGTTCGGCATCGATCACGACCGCATCGTGCTCGATGCCGCGCTCGAGCTATCGACGCTCGATCTGAACGAGCTCGACGGCGTGCTAGCGAACCTCGACATGGCCATTGCAGAGCAAGTGCCGCACCTTCACGAGCTCGTGAAGAACGGCTGACGGAAGAGCCATCATGGGAATCTTTTCGCGCCTCGCCACCCTGATCAAAGCAAACCTCAACGATCTGATCAGCAAATCCGAAGATCCGGAGAAGATGCTGAACCAGATCGTCGAGGACATGACGACCCAGCTCGCCGAGGCGAAGAAGCAGGTTGCGTCCGCCATCGCCGACGAGATGCGGCTCGCCAAGCAGGTCGAGAGCGAGCAGGCACTCTCCACCGAGTGGGAACGGCGCGCGATGCTCGCCGTGCGCGCCAGCGACGACGCGCTCGCGAAAGAGGCACTCGCCCGCAAGAAAGAGCACGGCGATCTCGCCGAGCAGTATCGCGTACAGGCCGAGAAGCAGAAGGCCGGCGTCGATCAGCTGAAGCTCGCGCTCCGCGTCCTCAACAACAAGATCGAGGAGGCGAAGCGCAAGAAGGGCCTCCTCATCGCGAGGAAGAAGCGGGCCGAAGCGCACAAGGCGATTCAAGAGACGCTCGGCGGCATGAAGAGCGCGAGCGCGTTCGAGGCATTCGACGAGATGTCGAACCGCATCGAGCGGATGGAAGCCGAGGCAGAGGCGAGCGCGACGATCGCCGAGGAATACTCGGGGGACGTGCTCGCGCACCGCTTCGAGAAACTCGAGGCCACCGCGGGCGCCGATCAGGACTTGCTCGAGCTGAAGCGCAAGATGGGCCTCGCGCCGCCCGCACCCGCGCCGCAACCGATGCGCGTCGAGGCCGGCGCCGCACCCGCGACCGAGAACGCGGAGCAGGCCGAGCTCGCGCGGGCGCTCTCCGATTTCGAGGCCGAGGAGCGGCGCGAGCTGACGGCGAAGCGTTGATGGCGGCCGACAAGGGGACGACCGTCACACTGAAACAGCGCTCCCGGGTTGGGGCGATTTTGGGGGGCACCCTGTGCTTCCTGGCGCTTCACTCAGCCGAGGCGAGAACGAAAGCGCTGGAGGCCGTGACCCTCGGCACCCAGAAGGTGCGCGTCGACGGCTTGCTCCGCGAATGGCCGGCAAAGATGGACTCGCTCGGCGAGGTCGTGCAGGGCAGCGGCGGAGGCGATCCGAGCGCGAGCGGCGTCATCGGTTACGACGACAAGAACCTCTACGTCGCGATGAAGATCAAGGACGGCAAGTTCGTCCGTACCGCGAGCTTCGGTGACGGCGAGGACTTCGCGTCGCTCGAGCTCGCGTTCCCGACGCGCTCCGGCTTCAAGACGTACTCGGTGCGACTCTACGCCGGCGAGATCGGCAAGAGCGCCGGCATGGTGAAGCTCGCGAACGGTGGCGCCGTGAAGGGCGCGCGCCTCGTCGAGGCGCCCTCCGACGGCGGCTACACGATAGAGGTGTCCGTGCCGTGGGCGGCGTTCCCGGAGGCGAGCAAGATCCGCGTCGGGATCCGGGCCGCGCTCCGTTACTCGGACTCCGATTCGCCGGGCTCGGTGCACTCCGTCATCGGCACGAGCGCCGCGTCGGGCACGAATCTGCCGCCGCTATTGCTCGAGGCCGAGCAGGGTCTTTATCGCTCCCTGGTACGCAAGCGCGGGCTCTCCGAGATGCCGGCGCGGTTCGCCGCGGGCGACATCGCCGGCGATGCAACGCTCGAGGCGGTCGCGGTGTACGGAAGCGCGCTCACCATCGTCGGCTCCGCGTACCGCAACGGCAAGGAGTACTTTTTCCAGGATCTCGCCGTTCCGAGCGCCTCTGCCATCACGCGGTTCGAGGTCGCAGACTTCACCGGCGACGGCAAGGACGACATCCTGCTCGTCAAGCGCGCCCCGCCGCCGACCTTGCCCGACGACAACAAAGACGACCACGGCAAGGCGAGCAAGGGTGGCCGTCACAGCATCGCGAAGGACAGCAAGAAAGCCCCCGACGACTCGTACCGCGAGGTGTTGCAGGTTCTCAGCGTCTCGAGCGGCGAGAACCCGTACATCGCCTTCCAGCACGAGGTCTCCGTCGTCACGAAGGACGGCGAGATCCGGAACGACGTCTCCCTGAAGCGCAACGGCGCGAAGATGGACATCGTGATCGCCCAGGGCAAGGCCGAGGGCTTCGAGCCGTCGAAGTACGACGAGCCCATGCCCGACAACATGGACTCGGCGCTCATGCCGTGGGCGACGGTGAAGAGCCGCACCTACGAGTGGGACGGCAAGCAGTTCAGCGACGTGGGCAGCGAGACCTGGACGCCGAAGATGCAGGCGCCGTCATCGCAGCCAGCAGCAGCACGGAGCGTCGCGCCGGCTCTTGCCGACGAGGGGCCCGCCGCGCCGCCCCCGCCGCGACCGCCCTCGGCCGACGAGCTCCTCGACCGCGTGTACGCGCTCTACCGGCGCGACCATCACGTCGGCATCGAGAAGCCGCGCTTCGATTTCGTCGCCGACGTCGCGGGCGACAAGACGCCCGAGCGCGTCCTCGTCCACGGCAGGGACATCGTCGTCTTCGGCAAGGGCTTCAAGGACGGCCTGAGCTACGCTTACATGACGATCGGCGTCGATTCGAGCCACGACGTGAACGACGTCACCGCGCGCGACATCACCGGCGACGGCAAGGCCGAGATCCTCGTCCGCGGGACGCTCCACGCCAAGGCGAGCGCGCAGCTCGGCGGCAAGGTCGTCGACCGGCATGCGTTCTACGTCTTCCAGGCGTCCGAGAGCGGGATGCACCGGATCTTCGGCGCCGAGCTCGGCCGCTCCCAGGACGACAACTCGATCAGCGACGCGCTTCGCTACATGCCGGCGAGCCACGGCATGAACCTCGAGGTGGCGCCCGGCAAGGCCGTCGGGTGGACGGACAAGACGTACCCGTTCCCCGTCGACAAGACGCCGTACGGCGGGCTCGAGCCGCTGCTCGTCCCGTGGGGCGACGTGAAGCAGAAGCGTTACCACTTCGACGGCAGCGCCTACGTCGCCGACGAGTAGCGTCAGCTCAGCGTCGAACGGTGGGTGCCGACCACGAGCTCGAACATCCGGAACACGAGCCAGTCGATGCTCGTCCGCGGGCGCTCGATGTCACCTTGCGGGAAGGGTAGGGCGAGCGCGTCGAACTCGTCGTCGGCGCGGCGCTCGAGGAGCGCGCCCGGGAGCGTCGTGAACACCGGCGTGCGCGACCCGGTCGCCGCCCGCTGGATCCCGAGGTGCAGGTACGGCGCCGAGCCCGGCTCGCGCACCGAGTACAGATCGACACGCGACGCACCGAGCGTCACTGCGACGCGCTGGTGGCTCGCGTTCAGGCGCCGCCCCACGACGCGCGGCGGCGCCTCGACGAGCATCTTCACCGCAGTGTTCCGTTCGAGCTCGTTCGCGCGCAGTGTCGCGACGGCGTGCGCATAGCGGAGCGCCCGCTCCTCTGCGCGGGCCGCCCACGCCTCGAACTCGGCCTGGGCCGCGACGAGCCGTCGCTTCGATAGGTCCATGCGGTCGACGTCGGCGTAGAGGCTCTGCCAGCTCATAGGCATGAATTGGGGGGTCCTACGGCGGGGTTCACGCGGATCTTCCCGGCAATCCGCCGAAAGATCCGCGGCGAGGCCTCCTGCTCGACGTTCTGGTCTCCTGGCCCAGGACGAATATGGTGCAGGGACGTGGAAGAGACGACCCCCGAGCACTCGCCGCCCTGCATCGCGCTCGTCCTTGCCGGCGGTGGGGCCCGCGGAGCCTACGAGGTAGGCGTTCTCCGCTACGTCCTCGAGGAGCTCCCGAAGCGCCTCGGCCGGGACGCGCCTCTGAAGATCCTGTGCGGGACGTCGGTCGGCGCGATCAACGCCTGCCTCCTCGCCGCCTTCGCCGACCAGCCGAGGATGCGGGCGCGCCTGCTCGTCGACCGCTGGCGAGCCCTCCAGGTCGAGCACATCCTGAAGCCCGATCCGCTCGAGCTCGTGACGCTCGCGCGCGAGCTCGTCGGGATCAAGCCGAAGCCCATCCTCGGGAAGGAGCCCCGCGGCGGCCTCATCGACCCGGCCGGGATCGCGAAGGTGCTCGCCGACGCGATCCCGTTCGAGCGGATCGACGACCACATCTCGTCGGGACGACTCCTCGCGACGGGCCTGTCCACGACCCATGTCGGAACTGGCCGGACGGTCGTGTTCGTCCAGCACCACGAGGGAGAGATCTCGCGGTGGGGCACGCACCCGACGATGATCGCGCGCCACGCCAAGCTCCGGCTCGAGCATGCGCTCGCCTCGGCGGCCATCCCGTTCGTGTTCCCCGCGGTGACCATCGACGGGGAGCTCTACTGCGACGGTGGTCTTCGCCAGAACGTGCCGCTGTCGCCCGCGCGCCGTCTCGGCGCCGACCGGCTCCTCGTCATCAACCCGCACTACGTCGGCGCCGCGAACCCCGATCCCGTCCTCGAGCACGAGCGCGAGCAGGCGTTCGCCGGCCCCGCATTCTTGCTCGGCAAGACCCTGAACGCGCTCCTCCTCGACCGCCTCGACGGCGACGTCGAGCGCCTGTCGCGTATCAACGAGTTCCTCGACGCCGGCACGCGTGAGTACGGCCCCGGCTTCATCCCGGCGATCAACCGACAACTCGGAGTGCCAGACGGCCAGCCCGGCCTCCGCAATCTGAAGACCATCGTGATCCGCGCCTCTCAGGACATCGGCCTCATCTGCGGCGACTTCGTCCGCGGCCCCGCGTTCGCCCGGAGCCGCAAAGGCCTCACCGGCCGCGCACTCCGCCGCCTGGCAAGAAGCGAAGGCATGGAAGAAGCCGATCTCCTGAGCTACCTCCTCTTCGACGGCGAGTTCGCCGCCGAGCTCATGTCTCTAGGCGAAGCCGACGCCCGAGCCCGCAGCGACGAACTGTGCGAGCTCTTCGAAGACGCCGTCCGGTAGAACCCTCGCTCGCCGACGGAGACTCCTCCAAGACGAGCGCGCCCACGTGGGCGTCCGGGCAAAGCAAACGGTCTCACCTGCGACGTGCAGCGCTGGCCAGACTGAGCCATGCTCCACGAGTGATGCGCTGAAACCCGCTTCGTCTCGTGACCGCCGCTAAGCGACGCACGCCGACGGCGGCGACGTCGAGGGCTCCCAGAAACACATACGAGCGCGCTCACGGCGTTGCTCCGGCGATTTCTTGTTTGCTCCCTCGCGACGCGGAGCACCGGCGGCGCGCCGTTCGGCGTCACGGGCCGTTCAGTGCGTCCTGAACTCGCCGCCTCAGCGCAGACGCGCGGGCATGCGGACGATCTTTCCGCCGGGGGGTGGATCTACGGGGGGCAGCGCGAGCACGAACCGCTCGATTGCCGGCATGGCGTGCATCATTGCTCCGAGGGCTACGGGCTCGGAGATGTCGCCGTTGAAGGCGAGGGCGACGACGTAGAGGCCAGCAAAGGGGCGCGCGAGGCACTCGGTGCTCTCGTTCACCCGGAGACGCGCGGTGTGCTGCTGGCGGAGCTCGGAGTGTGCTTCTCGCACGCAGTCGATGACGCTCTGGTAGAGCTCGTCGCGATCGGCGGGCGAGCGGGACGAGCCCCAGATGATCGGCGAGGCGAGGTCGAACACCAGGGCGCCCGCGGCCCCGGCGCGGTCGGAGAGCCGCCCGAGCTCGTCGTCGAGCCGGCGGCCGGCGACGTCGGGAGGGGTCCGGGGAGGCGACGAACTCGGTGATTGCTCGGTCATCCCGCCGTAGAGCGTGTCGACCATGGTCTCGAGCCGCTGCTCGACGGCCGCGCGGTCCGGCGGGGGAGCGTCGAACACGACGACCACGCGGGCGCCGGTCGGCGCCGTCCGGAAAACGAACCGCGGATCTTCCGGATCGCGACCCCCGAGCTCCACCCGTGCATCGCTCGCGGAGAGCTCCCGAGCCACTAGCTCGAGAAACCGGAGGAGGCCGGGGTCAGTCATATTTGCGACTCTAACTTGTCTCCCGCCGAAACGTCCATTGGGGGCTTTCGCGGGCCGGAGAGAGCGTAATGTCTGGGGTGCCATGGTACCCCTCTCCGAGTCTCCCGCGTTCCGTGCCCTCGGCGACCACCACCGCGCGACCGCCGGCGCGCATCTTCGTGACCTGTTCGCGGCCGACCCGAAACGCTTCGATTCGTTCTCGGTGTCGCTCGGCGACCTGCTCTTCGACTACTCGAAGCACCGTGTGACGGCGGAGACGTTGAAGCTCCTCGTCGCGCTCGCCGAGGAGCGCGGAGTGGGCCCGCTCCGCGACGCGATGTTCGCCGGTGAGCGCATCAACGTGACGGAGAACCGCGCCGTGCTCCACGTCGCCCTCCGTAACAAGTCCGGCGGCTCGATCCTCGTCGACGGCAAGGACGTGATGCCCGACGTGCGACGCGTCCTCGAGCAGATGCGCGTCTTCAGCGAGAAGGTTCGCTCTGGAGAGCACAAGGGCCACACCGGCAAGCCAATCACCGACGTCGTGAACATCGGCATCGGCGGTTCGGATCTCGGCCCGCACCTGGTCAGCGACGCACTGAAACCGTACTGGAAGGCCGGGCTCAGGGCGCACTTCGTCTCCAACGTCGACGCCACGCACCTCGCCGAGACGGTGAAGAACCTGTCGCCCGAGACGACGCTCTTCTGCGTCGCGTCGAAGACGTTCACGACCCAGGAGACGATGACCAACGCCGAGTCGGCGCGGCGCTGGCTCCTCACCGCGCTCGGTGACACGAAGGCCGTCGAGCGGCACTTCATCGCCATCTCGACGAACCTCGAGGCGGTGAAGACGTTCGGCATCGACCCGGCGAACATGTTCGAGTTCTGGGACTGGGTAGGCGGCCGCTACTCGCTCTGGTCGGCGATCGGGCTCCCCATCGCGCTTGCCGTCGGCTTCGACGCCTTCGACGCGCTGCTCGCCGGCGCGTACGAGGCGGACCAGCATTTCAAGACCGCGCCCTTCGCCGAGAACATCCCGGCGCTGATGGGACTTCTCGGCGTGTGGTGCATCGCGTTCCTCGGAGCGGAGACGCACGCGGTGCTGCCCTACGATCAGTACCTCGAGCTCCTGCCGTCATTTCTCCAGCAGCTCGACATGGAGAGCGACGGCAAGCACGTCGATCGCGACGGACGTTTCATCAAGACGTACAACACCGGGCCCATCGTCTGGGGCGCGGCGGGGACCAACGGGCAGCACGCCTTCTATCAGCTCCTCCACCAGGGGACGCGGCTCGTTCCGGCGGACTTCATCGTCAGCGCGAAGTCGCACAACCCGCTCGGCGATCATCAGGAGAAGCTCGTCGCGAACTGCTTCGCGCAGACCGAGGCGTTGATGCTCGGCAAGGGCGAGGCCGAGGTCATGCAGGAGCTCGGCAAGAGCAAGATGACGGAAGAGGCGAAGAAGGCTCTCGCGCCGCACAAGACGTTCGAGGGCAACCGACCGACGAGCACGTTCCTGATGGACCAGCTCACGCCGCACTCGCTCGGGCGGCTGCTCGCGCTCTACGAGCACAAGGTGTTCGTCCAGGGTGCGATCTGGAACATCAACAGCTTCGATCAGTGGGGCGTCGAGCTCGGCAAGGTGCTCGCCGGAAAGATCCTGCCCGAGCTCTCGGGTAGCGCGCCGTCGGGCACCCATGACGCCTCCACGGCGGGGCTCATCGCCCAGTACAGGTCTCGCCGCGCACGCTGAGTCGCGCACGGCGCTCGCAAGTACTTCATGGACCTGGAGAAGCTCAAAAACGCGCTTCCCATCGGTCTGCTCATGTTCCTCGGCTCGTACATCGCGTCGAAGCGACGGCAGAGCGGTGCGGCGCGCGCGACGAGGGAATATCCGGTGCTCGCGACCGAGCTCGGGCTCACGCATCGCGCGTCCGCGGTGGGCGGGATCGGCACGCTCGCCGGCGAGTACGACGGCTACCGGGTGTTCGTCGATCCCGACGATCGCGCACGCATGGTCGTCTATTGTCGCAGCCAGCCGCAGGTCGTGCTCCGTACCTTCGAGCACGAGAAGCGCATCCCCGACGGCATGATGTCGGTGACGACGCCCGAGCGCGTCGCGAACCGCTTCTTCAAGGATTGCTACGCCAGCGAGGACGTCGGCGCGGCGCTCGTCGAGCGGGAAGGGGAGCTCGCGACGCTGCTCCGGCCCTTCACCGAGCGCTGGCCACGGAACCTGTCGCACCTGTCGCTCACGCCGGAGCGGCTCGAGTGCGCGGTCGACTTCGGGCGTCCGAGCCACATCTCGAAGGAAGTCGTGGAGGTGCTCCTCCCCGCGTCCGTCGCGCTCGTGCGCTTCGTCGAGTCCCTCGAAAAACCCGAGCCGTCCTGAGGCGCGAAGCGGCTCCCCGGACCGCGCGATCCGTGGCAAGGTGCCGCCGCCGCAAATGCAGCTCAAGTACGGAACGAATCCCCATCAGCGCCACGCCGCCGTCGACCCCGTCACTCCCGGCACCCAGCCGATCGAGGTCTTGAACGGCACGCCGTCGCTCATCAACTTCCTCGACGCGCTCAACGCCTGGCAGCTCGTGCGCGAGCTCCGGGGGACCCTCGGCCTTCCCGCGGCGACGAGCTTCAAGCACGTCTCGCCCGCGGGAGCCGCCGTCGCGGTGCCGCTCCCGGACGACCTCCGCAAGGTGTACGAGGTCGAGGGGCGCGAGCTCAGCCCGGCGGCACTCGCGTACGTGCGCGCCCGCGGCGCCGACCCGAAGAGCTCGTTCGGCGACTTCGTCGCGCTCTCCGACCGCGTGGACCGCGAGACGGCGGAGTTTCTCAAGGCCGTCGTCTCCGACGGCATCGTCGCGCCCGGCTACGACCCTGCGGCGCTCGAGATCCTCAAGGCGAAGAAGGGGGGGAGCTTCATCGTGATGCGGGCCGACCCCGATTACGAGCCGCCGCCGCGGGAGTCGCGCGAGCTCTTCGGGGTGCGCCTCACCCAGGACAGAAACGACCACGTCATTGGTCACGCCGACCTCGCGAACGTGAAGATCGGCGCGCTCACCGACGACGCGACGCGGGATCTACTGCTCGGCCTCGTCACCCTGAAGTACACCCAGTCGAACTCCGTCGGTTACGCCTGGGGCGGGCAGATGATCGGCATCGGCGCCGGCCAGCAATCGCGGGTCGACTGCACGAAGCTCGCAGGCGCCAAGGCCGACGTCTGGCAGCTCGGACGGCATCCGAAGGTCCTCGGGCTCCGGTTCAACGACGCCGTGAAGCGCCAGGAGCGAATCAATCACCGCGTGCGCTACATCGAGGGCGATCTCACCCGCGAGGAGATCGCGGTATTCCGCGACGCACTGTCGGCCCCCGCCGAGCCGCTCACCGAAGCCGAGAAGGCGGCGTACCTCGGCGGCGTCACCGGCGTCTCGCTCGTCTCGGACGGCTTCATCCCGTTCCGCGACAACATCGACCATGCGAGGAAGCACGGCGTGAGCTTCATCGCCGAGCCGGGCGGTTCTGCGCGCGACTCGGATATCGAGGGCGCATGCCGTGAGTACGGCATGGCGCTCGTCTACACGAACCTACGACTCTTTCATCACTGACGGCCGGTCCACCACTCCGTCATGCGGGACGGCGTCCATGCCGTCTCGAGGCCGAGCGCGGCGAGGCGCGTCGAGAGATCGGCGGCGGTCTGCGGGCGCCGGTTCGGGTTCTTGTCGAGGCACGCCATGACGAGCTGCTCGAGCTCCGCCGGCAGGTCGACGTCGGCACGTCGAGACGGCGGGGTAGGGCGCTGGTGCGCGTGCATGACGAGCATGTCGTGGCGCGTCTCCGCCTCGAAGACGCGCTCGCCGGTGAGCAGCCAGTACGCGACGCACCCGATGGCGTAGATGTCCGTGCGCTGATCGACGGGCGCGTCGAACCGCACCTGCTCGGGCGCCATGATGGCCGGCGTACCGATCTGGCTCCGCCGCTCGTCGAGCTCCTCCGCGGTGGGACGGCGGTCGAGGACGAGGCCGAAGTCGAGCACCTTGGCAAAATCGAGATCCGCGCCGTAGCGGCAGACGTAGATGTTGCCGGGCTTCATGTCGCGGTGAACGAACTGACGGGTGTGCGCCTCGTGGAGCGAGTGACACACCTGCCGGAGCACGTACACGACCCGCTCCGGCGCCTGCTTGCCGAACCGCTCGACCAGCGTCTGGAGGTCGAACCCGTCGAGGAGCTCCATGACGTAATAGAACGTGCCGTCCCGCGCGACGCCGAAGTCGTAGACCTGGATGGTGTGTGCCGAGCGAAGCGCCGCCGTCGCCTGCACCTCGCGCTCGAAGAGCCGTACGAGCCGGGCCGACTCGGTGTCGCCGTAGGTCGCGAGCATCGCCGGCCGGATGAGCTTCACCGCGGCGGGCCGCGCGAGCATGCGGTGATCGGCGCGCCACACCTCGGCCATGCCGCCCACGCCGAGGCGCTCGACGAGGCGGTAGCTGCCGAACTCGCGGGCCTTCGCGATGCGCTCGGTGAGCCCGTAGATGACGCTAGAGGTGACGAAGGCGATGAGAGCCGCGCAGAACGGCGAGAGCGACACGAGGAAGCGATCGAAGACCGGGACCGTGCCCGTACCGCCCTGCACGACGAGGAACGCGAAGGGATCCATCACCGCGGCGAGGAGCGACCAGCCGAGCACCGTCGTCGGCCGGAGCGGCACGAGTGCGCCGAAGAGGAGGATCCAGACGGCGACCGGCGACCATTCGCGGCTCGCGGGGAGCCCCGGCCACCCGTGCGCGTGCCGTGAGACGCCGAGGAGGAGCGCGACGATCACGTAGTGCACGAGCCCGAGCCGGAGCAAGACGTCGGGGTGCTTGGTGTCGAGGCGCGCGACGACCGCCATGGCCACGCAGAGTACGGCAACGGCGATGAGCGCCCGCGCGTGGACGATGGCCGTGGAGAGCGTCTCGACCCGCGTCGCTCCGAGAGCGAAGAAGACGAGCGAGACGGTCGCGACGGCGGCGCCCACCGCCGAGACGACGCCGAGCCCGGTGACCGCGGCCTTGCGCACCTCGAGCGGCAGCTCGCGACGCGCCGCATCGCGGAGCGCGCTCGCGGCGTCCCACGCCTGCGAAACGTCGAGCAACGCCACGCCGGCGCGCGGCGGGCGGCTCGAGTTCCCGAGCACTTCGAGGCGTGGCTCCGTCGACACGTGGGAACGTTCAGTCAGAGCGTCCTCGATGGGCGCTGTCAACCTCCGAATCTCCCTCATACCGCGAAGGAACCGGTCGGGCACGACGCCGCGCAGCGCCGGGCGCGCTACACTGTCTCGCGGTGGCGCCCTGCCGCCCGCAGCCCGGAGTTGCCTCGCACATGGACGACTTTTCGAGCCTCCCGGCAGAGCGAACCTCATCCCTGTCGGCGGGGTCTCCGGGGAAGGTCGTCACGGACCGGAAGCTCATGGACGATGCGTACGCCGTCCACCGCATCAACCTGTCGTGGCTGGTGCGGCTGCGCTGGGCGGCGATCTTCGGCCAGAGCGTCGTCATCGCGGAGGTCCACTGGCAGCTCGCGATGGCGCTGCCGCTCGCGTCCCTCGGCGCGATCCTCGGCGTCGAGCTGCTCGCGAACCTCGCGTTCGAGCTCTGGCTCCGCAGAAACGCGCGCGTCTCCGAGCGTGTCGTCGCGGCGGCGCTCGCGTTCGACGTGACGTGCTTCACCGGCCTTCTCTATTTCACCGGGGGCCC
Organism: Polyangiaceae bacterium; assembly: GCA_036272055.1. Taxonomy (GTDB): domain Bacteria; phylum Myxococcota_A; class Polyangia; order Polyangiales; family Polyangiaceae; genus DASZVB01. The sequence goes on from DATAZL010000054.1 coordinate 208,105, forward strand.
GCTGAACCCGTTCAGCTTCCTTTATCTCGTCCATATCGCGCTCGCTGCCCTCGTGCTCCGGCCGCGCTGGACGTGGACGCTCGTGCTCCTCTGCGTCGCGGCCAACGCCGCGCTCTTCGTGCGCTACGTGCCGCTGCCCATGGATCACTCGATGATGATGCACGGGCACGCGATGCACGACATGTCCGGCATGGACATGCACGGGATGGACATGTCCGGCATGGACATGTCCGGCATGCACCACGGCGGCGAGCCCCTGAACATGCACCTCCGCGGCATGTGGGTCGCGTTCGCCGTCGCGGCGGCCTTCATCGTCTACTTCATCAACCGCGTGACACGCGCGCTGTCGCACCGCGAGTCGGAGCTCGCGCGCGCCCGCGACATCGCCGCGCGGAGCGAGAAGCTCGCGTCGATGGCGACCCTCGCCGCAGGCGCCGCCCACGAGCTCGCGACGCCTCTATCGACCATCGCAGTGGTCGCACGTGAGCTCGAGCGCGTCACCGAGACGACCGCCGTCACCACCGACGCGAAGCTCATCCGCGAGCAGGTCGAGCGCTGCCGCGACATCCTCGCGCAGATGGCCGGCGGAGCAGGGGTGAGCCCCGGCGAGATGGCGGAAAAGACGGGGGTCGAGCACCTCGTCGCGCTCGCCCTCGACGGGCTCCCCGGCAAGGAACGCGTCGTGCTCGACCTCGACGCCTCCGTCACGGGCAAGGCGCTCCTCGTCCCTCCGCGGGCGCTCTCCCAGGCGATCCGCAACGTCCTGAAGAACGGCCTCGACGCCTCGGCCGCGGGCGCGACGGTGCTCCTCCGCATCGAGGGACGGCGCCACGCCTTCGTGTTCACCGTCGTCGACACCGGGTCCGGCATGTCGGAAGAGGTCCTGGCCCAGGCGACCGAGCCGTTCTTCACGACGAAGGCTCCGGGCCGCGGCATGGGGCTCGGGCTCTTCCTCGCGCGGAGCGTCGTCGGTCTCCTCGGCGGCACGCTCGGCATCGAGTCGAAGCTCGGCAGCGGAACCCGCGTCGCATTGACGCTCCCGGTGGAGAACCCGCTCCACCTGCACGAGCACGCCGTCGATCAGCCGGCCTGAACGCTCAGGGCGTCGCGGGGACCTTCGTACGCCAGCCGTCGGCGGTGATGCAGCCTGCGCAGAGCCCGATGAGCACCGCGCGGAGCGCGTCGGCCATGGGCACGCCATTCTGGGTCGCACGGGTCACGATGTCTCGCACGGTGCTCTCGCCGTCGGCCAGGGCTTGCACCGAGACGTCGCTCGCCGACTGGGCGAGCTCGGCCCAGCGCGCGTCGCGGTCGGGCGCCGGAAGGAGCAGCTCCTTCGTGATGGGACGCAGGATCGCGGCGATGTCGCCCGGTGCGTACTGCTCGCGGACGAGCTCGGTCAGAGCCTTCGCCGTCGGCTCACGCGTGCGGACGTGATGCTCCTGCTCGAGCGTCACGCCGGGGAAGAACCGCACCTCTCCGCTGCGCCATGCGCCGAGCTCGAAGAGCCGGTCCTCGAGCTGCCGCGAGAGCTCCCGGACGAGCTGCGCCGCGCCCAGCACGCCGAGCGAGACGAGACCTTCGCCGAGCTTCAGCGGATGGCTCCCGAGGGCGACGTCGATCGCCTTCTCGTTGGCCAGCCCGGCCGCGACGAGGCGGCGCCCGAGGAGCTCGTCGCGATCGGTCGACGAGACGAAGACGGGGTCGCCGCCGTCGAAGAAGACGCGCTTTCGCCGCCGTCCGTCCACCGCCACGAAGAGCCCGGTGCGCTTCTCGCGGGCGATCCGGAAGAGCGCGACCGGGATACACACCGCGTCGATCCGTTCGAGCCACTCGGGCGACGCGGCGTCGTCCTCGCGGAAGCGGTAGGCGGGATGAGCGGCGAGCGTCGAGAGAGCAGGGACGTTGCCGACCTGCACGTAGGCGTCGGCCTTGATCGAGACGTGGGACTTCGCGGAGAGACGGCCGGTCGCGAGCAGCGCGAGCATCTCGGCGCGGGGCAGCGGCCCGACGACGCCACCCGAGCGGGTGCGCACGCGATAGGCGCTCACGCGCTGGCCCGTCCGGGAAGTGCTCGGAGGGCGCTCCATGCTCGACGGAGGAGGCGCCGCCGTCGAGAGCGCGCCTTCGCCGGCCAGCGCGCCGCCACCCGACGTCGCGAGCGGCAGGCTGCTCGGAGGGGGAGCGTCTTCTGCCGCTGCGGTGCCGAGAGAGCCCACGGCGCCGATCGACTCGGGCGCGCTACTCGGTGGAGCGACGTCGATACCGGCTCCGCCGAAGAAGGATTGCTCGCTCGAGGCCGGCGCAGCGCTCGACGACGAGCCGTCGGCGGAGATGAACACGTTGCTCGACGACGGCGAGCCGCCCGGGACGAGGGTGCTCTCCGGCGCGGGCACGTTGCTCGACGCGGTGGCGCTGGCGGCGCGTGACGGACGCGGTGGCGGCGCAGGGAGCCGCGGCAAAGACGGACGTCGCGCGCCTGGCCGCGACGTAGGCAGCGGCGGCGGCGCGTTGCCGCGCGCCACGGCGGATGGAGAGGCGCGCAGCGTGACCGGAGGCGCGCTCGTCGGCGAGCTCGGCAGCGGCGGCGGTTTGCGCCGCAGCGGCGGCTCCCGGCGCGACGCGGGCGCCTCGCGCCTCGACGCGGGCGGCGTTTCGACCTTGGCGGCCTTCGGCTCGCTCACCACCGGCCGCGTGCCGCTCGACGACGGCAGGACGCCGAGGGCGTGCAGGTAAGGGAGGATCGCGCGATCGTCGAGACGGAGCTCGCGCTTCTGAGCAAGGTCGTCGATCGCGCTCGCGAACTCGCGCGCCGTCTGGAAGCGATTCGGCGGGCGGTGCGCGAGCGCGTGCTCGAGCACCTCGGCGAGATCCTTCTCGATTCCGCCGTCGCGGACGAGGCCGAGCTCCCCGCGCGAGATGCGTGACAGGATCTCGAGGTCGCTCCGGCCGGAGAAGAGCGCACGTCCGGCGAGCATCTCGGTGAGCACGATGCCGACCGCGAAGAGATCGCTCCGGTGATCGACCTCCGCTCCGAGGATCTGCTCGGGCGACATGTAACGGAGCTTACCCTTGAGCTCTCCGGGAACGGTGCGCCGCTCGGCGAGCAGGCTCCGCGTGATGCCGAAGTCGATGAGCTTCACGTTGCCGATGCGACCGACCAGGACGTTCGACGGCGAGACGTCGCGGTGAACGATGCCGAGCGACCGCCCCGACTCGTCTGTGGCCTCGTGTGCGAACGCGAGCGCGAGCAGCACCTCGCGCGCGACGTACAGCGCTGCGCCCGCGGGGATGGCCTCCCCCTTCTGCGACGCGGTCCGGAGCAGCGTCGAGCACGAGACGCCGTCCACGTATTCCATGACGATGAAGAGCTCGCCCTCGTGCTCACCGAACTCGAGCACCTGGGCGATGTTCGGGTGATTCAAGGTCGCCGCGACGCGCGCCTCGTCGCAGAACATCTGGATGAGCTGCGTATCGGAAGCGAGCTCCGGCAGGATGCGCTTGATCGCGACGCGCTTCGTGAAGCCGTGGGGGCCGCTGCGGCTCGCGAGATAGACCTCGGCCATCCCTCCTTCACCGAGCTTTCGATCGAGCACGTACGTGCCAATCGACGCTCCAGCGGCCGCGCGTACCAAGCCCATCGTTCAGAGAATAGGCGATCGGTCCGCCGGTCGCAGCGGATCTTCTGCAACGGGCGGGCGCATTCTCACGGACGCGGCCACCGTGGCGGCGTTCGTGAACGTGCAGTGGATAACCCTCATGTATGCCCTGATGTGTTTGCGCATCTCGTCGTGTGGTCGGTGTCGTTACCTTTGACTACGGCGCTCCGCAGAAGCGCGAAGCCATCTCTCGCGTACGTCACTTCGCAGGAGCCGCATAAGTGTGCGCGAACGCGGCGTCGGTAACGCCGTTGAAGCGATCCGGTGACAGCGCGCCGACGGCGCGCCGCCCTTCACGCTTTGCGTTTCAAAAGCGGATGAATGTCGGGGGGATTCGAGTCGAGCATGAGCTCGAGCGTCGGACGTGAGTCGGGGGCGAACGATTGCCGCGCCGAGGGCCGCTCCGTCACGAGCGGAAGCGGCGCCTCGCTCTCGAAGAGCGACGGCAGAGCCGGCAGCGATGGTTTCGCCGAGGTTCCGAACGGGGCGATCTCCGTCATGAACTCGGCGGCGGTCTGCGGCCGCTTCGCCGGAACCTTGGCGAGCGCCGACAGCACTATCCGGTCGAGCTCCTTCGGGATGGTGACGTTCATGCGGCTCGGCGGCAGTGCCGGCCGCGTCAGGAGCTTGGCGATGATCTCCGTCGGCGAGGCGCCCTGGAACGGCACGATGCCGGTGAGGAGCTCGTAGAGGATCACGCCGGCGGCGTAGAGATCCGCGCGCGCGTCGACCATCTCGGCGCGCGCCTGCTCGGGGGGCATGTACTCGGGTGTTCCGAAGATCTGCCCGCCGTCGTCGCCGTGCACGTGTCCGTCGCCGAACACGCCCTGCGCGATGCCGAAGTCGAGCACCTTCACGACGGGCTGATCGGGGCGCGGGTGAACGACGATGAGATTGTCCGGCTTGAGGTCGCGATGGACTATGCCGAGGCCGTGCGCGGAGTGCAGCGCGGCGAGCACCTGCATGACGAGATCGACGGCGTAGGAGACGCCCATCGGTCCACGCCCGTCGATGACGGTGCTGAGCGTCTCGCCGTTGCAGAGCTCCATCACGATGAACGGCGTGCCGCCGTCGGACACGCCGATGTCGAACACGTCGACGACGTTGGGATGCGCGATGCGCGCCGCAGCGCGTGCCTCCGCGAGAAAGTGCGCGCGCACGCTCGCGTCCTTGGCGAGATGCTCATGGAGGATCTTCACCGCGACGGTGCGGCCGAGCAGCACGTTCTCGGCTTCCCACGCCTCCGCCGCTGCGCCGGCGCCGAGACGCCGCACGAGTCGATACTTGCCCGACAGAAGATCGCCGCTGGACCAGACCATGGATGATGAAAGGGCCGCGACGGAGAGTTCGCAGCCCTATCACCATAGCTCGGCGCGGACGCGTTGTCCTCGCCCGGGCCGCTCGGCCCTTTGCCTACCTTGGCTCTCTCAGCGAGTCATTCCGACGTCGGGCTTGCAGCCGCTCGCCGTCTTCACGACACCGGCGGCAAACTTCGAGCAAGTGCCGGGGCAAACCTCGATTTTGCTCGGGTTCGTGGGCGAGTCGTAGAACCATCCGTCGCCCATGTTGAGCTCGCAGTCTCCGAGCCCGTTGAGCTTCGGAACCTGGGCTTCGACCATGGTCGCGCTCGGCGTGTAGGTCACTGCGACCTGGTTGATGTCGAGCGACATGCCATCGGGCGGCTTCGGCAAGTCGAACTTACACTGGAGCTGGCTGCTCGAGATGCTGAGCATCGCGTCGACGAACTGCGACCCGATGTCGCCGCCGTTGATGAGGAACGGCGCGTTCGTGCCGCCCGCCGTCGCGAGCTCCTTCAAGTTCGCGCCGCCCGGGCCCAGGTTGAAGCCGACCACGAAGGTACGAACCGGCGGATCGGTTTCGAATGCCGTCTTGGCGATCTGGGCGATGTCGGTGATGTCCTGGGGGTCGCACTCGGTCGGGAAGCCATCGGTGACGAGGACGACGACGGGCGCGTGCCCGAGATGCGCAGGACCCCAGGCCTTCATGTGAGTGATGGCGCCGTTCAGCGCCGCGGCGGTCGGCGTGAACGCAGTCGGCTGGTGCATCTGGATCGATGCTGCGACGGCCGCAGAGTTTCCGGGGAGAACACCTAGCTCGACCTCGGGCATCTGGTAGTTCGCCATGCACGACTGCGGTGCGATGCCGTCGAGCGGGAAATACTGGATGCCGACCGTCATGGCCGGCGAACCCGCTTGCATCCCCTGCGCCCGCGGATCGTTCACGAAGTTCGTGACCGCCTGCTGTGCGGCCTGCCACCAGCTCACCGGCGGATTCGAGTTCGGCAATGGGTCGCCCATCGAGGACGACTGGTCGAACATGATGTACATGTCGACGGGCGCCGCCTCGGCCTTGAAGGCCTGGCCGCCACAGACGTTCTGGACGCCACCCGCGCCGGTCGCGGCCGCAGCGCCAGTAACGCTCCCGCCCGTCCCACCGAAGATAACGCCGCCGCCCGCGCCGTCGTCGACGCCTGCGCCTGCGGCCCCGCCGGTCCCTTTGCTGAGGTCACCCATGCCAATTGTCGCACCGCCGGAACTCTTGCTGCTGCATGCGGCTCCGTACGTCGCCGCCGTGATTGCAACCAGCACAGCCCATCGCCTTAGCGCCATCGTTGACCTCGCCGTATTTGTTTCGTGTCGGGCGCGGTGAGCGCGCCGGGTTATCTCGAGTTAAGTGCGCTCCGGCCCCCAGACCGACCCGCATCGCTTGAGCATACTAGATGTTTGCTGCAAGTCGACCGGCGCGACCCGACACAGACACAATCCGCATGCGACGTGCACGTGCGCCGAAGTCTTCTTGCAAAGGTAGAACGTGCAGAGACGTCTTCGATTCGTGTGATTCGACATCGGCGCTCGCGCCGCCGTGCCTACACTATTGCACTCCGTTAGGAATGCTCGCCGCGCTCGGGTTGCTCACGCCGGGTGTTTCGTTGCGCAGCCGACCGCGACGTTGATCCGGCCGCCGATCATGTTGGTAACCGCACTGCACGTGGACGGGCACAAATTGATCTTCGTCGGTGCGCCGGGGTTGTCGTAGTACCAGCCGCCGGAGGTCGGGTCGCACGTCGCCATCGTGACGCCGTTCACGACGATCGGCGTCGTCTGCCCCGGCGGGATGAACTGCACGTTCACCTTCGAGGGATCGAGCATCGAGCCGGCGGGGGGCGGCGGCAGCGCGTACTGGCACGGCACGACGCTCTTCGCGCGGATCTTGTTCATCGTGTCGACGAACTGTTGCGCGGGATCCATCGCGACGTCGACGATGAGCGCCGCCCCGGTGCCGCCCGCCATGGCGACCGAGTCGAGATCCGCCTGGTTCGGGGGATTCGGGTCGAGGGTGCAGGTCGTGCCGGTGCTCGTCACGCCGATCACGTAGGTCGGGATCGTGTTCATGAAGCCCTGGCCGGCCGCATTCGCGACATCGGCGACCGCGCCGCAGGCGTTCGGCTCACCGTCGGTCACGAGGACGACGACCACGGAGTGACCCGGGTGCTGGTTCTTCCAGTCGATGGCGTGGTTGATCGCGCCGACCACTGCTGCGGGCGTCGGAGTGTTCGACACCGGCATGTGACGATTGAGCGAGTCGATGAGCGGCTGCGCGTTCATCGGCAGCGGGCCGATCTCGACGTCGGGCTTCTGGTAGTCGGCCGGCGTGCACGACGACATGAGACCACCGAGACCGAAATACTGGATCCCGACGTTGATGCCGGCGGCGGCGGGAAGCTGCAGGAACGCTTCGAGCGGGTTCTTCACGGCGTCCCAGCGATCGCCCCCCGAGGGGACCATGCACGTCATGGAGAGCGACTGATCGAACATGATGAACAGGTCGACCGTGATCTGCTCGCCCTCGTTCACGATGCCGACGCAGTCGGCGGCGTTCGGGTCGATCATCATGATGTTGCCGAGGCCCCCGAGGATGGGAGTGCCGCCGGTGTTGTCGACACCGGAGCTACTACTCCCGGCGCCCGTTGTTCCGGACGTCGTCGAACCAGCACCGGGAGCCGCTGCCACGGCGCCCGAGCCGGCGCCGCCGTTGCCGTTCGTCGTGCCCCCGGTGCTCCCGGCGGTGCTCGGGCCGGAACTCGCGGCGCTGCAGGCCCCGACGGCAAAGCCGAGGGAACACAGCGCGATAAGACGATGCACAAGCATGGGAGTCCTCCGTCCCCGGTCGGCTTTTGATCGCCTCACCGGAGCCGCACATGATTCGTTAGAGCTAGTCTAAGAGCGGGAAAGCTCACGCGCGAGGCGATTCGCTGGCGACGGATTTTTCTGTCGCGCCGTCGAAGCACGCTGTATTCGCCGCTGGTCGCATATGTACAGGCCGCTCGCCATTGAGCTCAATCGAGACATCAATGTCCGCCGCGCACTATTGCGAAAGCAACATCACGACGAGGAGCACGAGCCAGATCACGCCGAGGTAGTGCCAGTACCAGACGCAGAAGCGAACGCCGTCGCTGCGCGAGCTCGAGTACTCCCGATTCGTCGCCCGGGTCAGCACGATACCGAGCGGAATGAAGCCGCCGAGCACGTGAATCGCGTGCAACCCCGTGAGCAGGTAGAACGTGAACGCGAACAGGGTCGGCCGCGCGTACACGCTCTGCTCGTGGATCATGTGCACCCAGTTGATGCCCTGGCCGATCAGGAACGCGGCGGCGAACGCGAACCCGAGCCAGAGCGACCGGCGAAGCGACTCCTGCCGGTTCTCGAGAACGCTCCGGTAGGCCGAGTGCATGGACGCGCTCACGCCGAAAATCATCGCCGTGCTACCGAAAAGGCCCATCGGAAGGCCGGGAGAAGCTTCCGGCCGAAACACGGCGACCTGTACACGGGTGACCACGTAAGCGACCAGCGACGCAGTGAACAAAACGCCGATCGTGACGAAGCCCAGAATGACGAGTAGCTGCTCCGACGACATCTTGAACGACGGCTGCCGGGGTCCCGGCGTCTGCCGGGATTCCGAGCGAAATGAGTAGCCGTCGCGCATCGGTCCGAAAAAGAGTGGTAGGACAGCGGGAAGACCCCTGCAAGGCAAGGCCGTGGCGCGCCTGAACCCCCCCCGCTGGCTCCCGCCGCTGGTCACGGGAGCGGTGCTCGTCGGCTGGCTGGAGGTCGCAGCCGACGCGCGCTATCGCTCGGGCTGGGAGGGCGTTTCGCGCGGCGCACACGCCGGGGCAGCTCTGCTGCTCCTGACGGCAGTGGGCGTCCTCTCGGCGACGGCCGCGGCGCTGGTCGTTTTCGGGTACCAGTCGCTCGACCGGCGGCTCTCGCGTCGATTCGGCTCCGCGCGCTGGCTCGCGCCGGCCGGCGGCGCGCTCCTCGCCGTGGCGGCCACCGCGAGCACGGCGTTCTGGACGTTCTCCGGGGAACGCGTGCGCGGCACCCCCGTCGCGACCTGGGGGCCGTGGGCGCTCATCGCCCTCTGCGCCGGCGGCGGGGCAGGGGCCTCGTACGCCGTGAAGGCGCTCGGACGTCTCGTGGGAGAGGTCCGGCCGCGCCTCGCGTTCGGGCTCGCCGCCGGCCTCCTCGTGTTCGCGATCGCACTCGGCCGGCTCGACCTGACGTTCTACGTCTCGCTCTACGCGCGACTTCACACGCTGCTCGAGGTCACTGCGTTCATCGTATCCGGCATCGCGCTCCTCCTCGTGCTCTCCGTCGGCGTCGCGAAGAGCGAGAAGCTCGCGCGCGCGACGAGGAACTTCGCGGCCGTGGCCGGCGTGGTCACGTTCGCGTTCGTGTTCGTCGAGCCGCTCCGCCACTGGGTGGAGGACGCGCTCCGCCACGCCTGGCGCGAGCCGGTCTACGTCGGCCGCATGCTGTCGCGCGCGCAGATCGTCGAGGGCTTCATCCGCGATCCGCGCGGGTGGCGTGGCGCGACCATGTCGAGCGTGGTGAAGCTCCGTGAGCGCTACGACATCGCGACGACGACTCGTAGCGCGGCGTGGGACACGTCCCTCGAGGAGCCGTCGTGGCTCAAGGAGCGGATCGCGAAGCTCCGCGGCACGAAGGAGCTCAACGTGCTCGTCTACTACGTCGACACGCTGCGCGCCGACATGGCGAAGGATCCCCGGGTGATGCCGAACGCGGTGAGCTTCGCGTCGCAGTCGCTCGATTTCCGTCACGCTTACACGACGGGCTCCGACACCCTCCACGCGCTGCCGGGCATCACCGGCGGCAGCTTCGACATCTTCACAGAGCAGCCGAACGATTTGCTTCGTGTGGCGCGCGGCGCGGGCTTCCGCTCGGTGCTGACCGTCGCGCAGTCGGCGCACGAATTTCTCTCGAAGATGCTCCCCCAGTTCAAGTTCGAGGAGACGGCGGAGATCCCGGACTACGCAGCCGGCAACGAGAACGTCTGGGGCTACGGCGCCGACCAGCCGACGTCGTCGCGGCTCGTGGACCGCGCTCTCGACTGGCTCCGCGAGCATCAGGGGCAGCGTTCATTGCTCTGGATGTTCAACTTCGACGTTCACAACTGGCGCGAGCTCGACGAGCCGTACGTTCGCCAGAAGGGCAAGCAGTACGGTCTCTACGACGAGGCGGACCCGATCTGGCGCTACAAGGTCGTCGCGCACGACGTCGACGTGCAGTTCGGCAGGATGATGGACGGCCTCCGGGATCTCGGCATGGCCGACGACACGGTCATCCTCTTCGTCTCCGATCACGGAGAGGGGCTCGGCAGGGAAGGGTTCTGGGTGCACTCGGTGTTCCTCTGGGAATCCCTCGTGCACGTTCCGCTCATGGTGAAGATGCCCGGCGTTCCCCCGACGGCGATCGACGACGTCGTGTCGCTAGTCGACGTCGCGCCGACGCTCGCGCGCTCGATGGCTCCCAACGCCGATATGGCGGGGTATCAGGGTGAGGATCTCCTCGGCTATCTGGTGCCGGGAAGGCCAAAGCGTCGTCTTCCGCTCGTGCTGATGAGCACGCTGAAAGAGGTCCCGGTGCGCCTCGGGATCATCGACCCGACGTCCCCTTGGAAGCTCGTTCTCCCGCTCGAGGGGGCGGTGCCCGAACTGTACGACATCCGCTCCGCCGACCCCGATTCCCTGGACGTTTCACGCGAACACGAGCCGGAAATGCTCCGGCTCCTGAACGAGCTGGTCCGGGCGCCCCTGTTCCCGCGCCTGAACGAGGCGGGTCGAGGCGCGCTCGATCAAGCCGCCCTGGAAGGACAGACGGCCATCGATAAGGAAGCGGAAAGCCAGACGAGCCAGACGAGCCAGGGAAGCGGCGCCGGAAAGTGAGACGCCGGTGGGATGGTTGTCGTAAGATTGCGGCAATATCCTCATGAAGCTCAGAGCCGTCTTCGGGTCCACCGCGCTCACCCTGGCCTTGCTCGCGCAGAGCGCATACGCCGACGACGTTCCGGTGAGCGACTCGGCGCGCACCCACTTCAAGACCGGCGTCGCGTACATGCAAGATCCCGACGGAGCCCGCTACGAAGAGGCCTATCACGAGTTCAAGGCAGCCTACGCCGACTCGCCCTCGTGGAAGATCCTCGGCAACCTCGGGATCACGTCGATGAAGCTCGAGCGTGACGGTGAAGCCATCGACGCTTACGAGAAGTACATCGCGCAGGGCGGCTCGCAGATCGACGCGAGCGAGAAGGCGCAGGTCGAGCGCGACCTCTTGACGACGAAGGCCGGCGTCGTCTCGGTCTCCGTCAAGGTGACGCCCGCGGCGGGCGTGACGCTCACCGACGAGCGGCAGCCGCTCGCGGGTCGTCCGGTCACGAATCGTTACGACGTCGGGCAGGACGGCACACTGCAGGTCGGCATCCGCCGCGGCCGCCACAAGGTCACCGCGTCAATCGACGGATACCTCGATCAGGTGTGGGAGTTCGACGCGGAGCCCGGGAAAGCCCAGACCCACGAGTTCGTCCTTCAACCCACGCCGGCGGCGCAGCCCGCCGTCGGACAGCCGGTGGGTGTCGGCGTCACCACGCCGCCCGAGGCGGAGATGAAGCGCCCCATCTCGACTCCGGTGATCATCGCCGCGGCTGCGACGGGTGCATTCCTCATCGGCACCGGCGTGGTTGGCGGCCTCGCGCTCTCCAAGGGCAGCGACTACAAGAGCAAGAACGACGGCCTCCACGTGGCCGAGGCGAAGAGCGCGCACGACAGCGCGCAGACGCTCAACATAGTTGGTGACTCGCTCCTCGGCGCGACCGTGGTCGGCGCCGTCGTGACGACGATTCTCTTCCTGAATCGCCCCTACGTCGCGGCGGGAACGCCCGCCGACGCAGGCCCGACCGCCCGCCGGATCGACGTCATGCCCGCCGTGGGCATGAACAGCGGCGGCGTCATGATGACCGGACAGTTCTGACGAGCGCGCACGGGCGAGAGCGGCTCGACCCGGCCAAACGCCATTGTAGACGCTTTCTTTGTTCCGAGGGGGGCCTTAGCCCCCCGCAGCTTCGCCTTCGGCGAACTGCTCCCCCCGCAGCTTCGCCTTCGGCGAACTGCTCCCCCCGCCGCCTTCGCGGGCTCGCTTCGCTCGCGGCGAACTGCTCCCCCCGCCGCCTTCGCGGGCTCGCTTCGCTCGCGGCGAACTGCTCCCCCCGCCGC
>DATAZL010000055.1:0-10473 GCA_036272055.1 Polyangiaceae bacterium
CCTTCAGCGATTCGTCCTCATCCCCGCTCAAATCGTACGCACCGCCAGACGACTCACCTACCGCCTACTCGGCTGGCGTCCCGACCTGCCTGTCTTCTTCCGCCTGCTCGACTCGCTCTGAGCCGAGCCCCGACTGACGCACTGGTGCCCAGTCGGGGCGTTCGACAACCGAATCCCCGATCTGAAACGAGCGATCCCTCGACCGTCCCAAAATCCACGTCCGCGCACCGACCGCCGGCCGGGGTGCGCTCGTGTCTCTACGCCGGGAGCTCATCAGCCCGCGCGACGAGCCGCGCGAAGGGCTCCGCAATCGCTTGTTTTGGGTCTAGTTGGTTCATTGCTACTGTTTCGGGTCCAAAGGCCTGAGTGCTTTTGATGTGACGTGGCGATGATACACAGATTGCTTGGTGCGATCAGTGCTCTTGTATGTCCGTAAATTCTGGGAAATTCAAAATGAAATTTAGCCAAAATAGAGACTTTGTGCGTCCCGTGTATGCTGGTCTTTGTGCAGTTTTCTGTTTTTCTTGTTCTGCTCCGGACGATGAGCCAGTTTCGCCGGAGTCCAGTCCGACCGATCAAGCGGGCTCATCACTCAAATACTTGGGGCTCTCCCCACGAATTCGTGGGCGCGTGACGTGAAGGTCTGCGGGGCGAGCGAGGCGCGCGGCGCCCGTCACGGCGTCTGCGTCGCGAGAGCGTCGTGAGCCGTCTCGCCCGCATTCGCCGCGCCGGGCGCCGGAAGCTGGCGGCGGGCAAAGGCATCGCGCAAGGTCGCGGTTCTCTACGCCTCGGCCCCACACGATGCAGCTCAAGACTATCCTCAATCGCATCGCGAAGCAGCCCGGATTCGTGTTCCATACGGTCCAGCTCGTCGTCGCGGCGAGTGGTTCCTTGTCCATCCTCGTACACCTGCGCGAGCACGGTCGCAGTCGCCCGATCTGTTCGCGTTGCATGCGGAAACGCCCCGGCTACGACCGTCAGTCGGAGCGCCGGTTCGAGTTCGTCCCGCTGTGGAACATCCCGGTGTGGTTCACCTACGCACCCCGGCGTGTGAAGTGTCCCCACTGCGGGGTCGTCGTCGAGGCGATGCCGTGGGCGGCGGGCAAGTCGCCCATCACGACGACGTACGCCTGGTTCCTCGCGAGCTGGGCCAAGGTGCTGAGCTGGACGGAGACAGCGCGGCGCTTCCGCACGAGCTGGCACGTGGTGTTCGATTCCGTGCGCCACGCCGTCGAATGGGGCAAGGCGCACCGAAATCTCGAGGGGATCACGGCCATCGGTGTGGACGAGCTCGCCTGGAAGAAGGGTCACAAGTACCTCACCGTCGTCTATCAGGTCGATCGTGGCTGCCGGCGACTCCTCTGGATCGGGCGCGACCGCACGGCGGCAACATTCGAGCGCTTCTTCGACTGGCTCGGCAAGGAACGGACAGTCGCGCTCGATTTCGTCGTCAGCGACATGTGGAAAGCGTTCCTCGGCGTGGTCGCGCAGCGAGCCAATGCGGCGATCCACGTGCTCGACCGCTTCCACGTGATGAAGCTGTGCAACGAAGCGATCGACGAGGTGCGTCGCGCCGAGGCCCGCAAGCTGCGCGAGGCCGGCGACACGGTGACGCTGAAGCACTCCCGATGGGTCTTCCTGAAGCGCCGCACCAACCTCAAGAACAAGCAGCGCGGCCGCCTGCGCGAGTTGCTCGCTGCGAACCTCGCGACCGTGCGTGCCTACCTCCTCAAGGAAGACCTCCATCACTTCTGGACGTACAAGTCCACGCCGCACGCCGCCCGCTATCTCGATGCATGGCTCTGGGATGCGATTCGCTCCCGGCTCGAGCCGATGATGAAGTTTGCCCGCACGCTCATCGAGCACCGCGAGCTCTTGCTCAACTGGTTTCAGGCACGCGGCGAACTCGCCCTCGGCGCCGTCGAGGGAATGAACAACAAGGCCCGCGTGACGACGAAACTCGCATACGGTTTCCGGAGCTACGACCATGCCGAAATCGCTCTGTTCCACCGCCTCGGCGCACTACCCGAGCCGGACTGGCTCGCCCACAGATTCACGTGAGGAGGCGATTTTACCTGGAAGCGCGCAAACTGAACTGAAGCGAGAGCTCACGCCAAGAGGTCGCGACGACTGTGACGCTCCGCCGCAGGCTGCGACCTCTCGGCTGCGTCAATGTTTCATGCGTAGTTCAGCACAGCTTTTGCGCTCGGCCCCGACGCCTCCCATGTGACCATCCCGGACGCGAGGCCCGTGCAAATTCAACTGTTCCGGGCGCAGCGGCAGCGGGCTCGGCGTATGTTGGGCAAGGTCGGCGTGAGAGCGCGCCCCGAATCCCAATCCAACGAACGCCGTCTAGTGATGTGGCGCGCGACTTGAAGAGCTTTTCTCTTTGGTGCGTCGAGCGCCGTCAGGAGGGCGGGACACCGGTTGGTTGCGCTCGCCCCCGTCGGTCCGACGACGCGCGCCCCCCGTTCACAAGCTCGGCCAGCAGCCTTCGCGGCTCGCGGATTGGCCGGGGTCGGTGTTGGCGCCGAAGCAGATGTCGTACGTCGCGCTCGTCTTGTAGGAGTCGCCGCCTAGGCACGTGAGCGGCTCGGTCGACGGCGATTTCGGGCAGCCGCCGCCGGTGCACGCCTGGTCGGTGCCCGACGGGCACGAGCACTTCGCCGAGAAGTCGACGCAGTAGCGCTCGCCGGTGAAGGTCGCTTGCTTGCAGATGCCGCCTGGGCAATCCGTCTCTTCACGGCAGGGCTCGCAGCCCTTGCCGGTGCCGTGACAGCTCCCGAAGCGGTGCTCGCAGGTCGCGACGCCGCGCGCCTTGTCCCAGACGCCGCAGGTGGCAGCGCTGCCCCACGGACACGAGTTGAGGTTCGGATCGCAGAGCACCGTACAGATCTTCTCGCCCGACTCGTCGGCGGCGCAGATCTGGTTCGGCTCGCCGAGGCAGTCCGCGTCGGTACTGCACGAGCTGCAGAACTCACGGTGCCGGCAGGTGTTCACCGTCAAGGTCGCCGCGCCGCAGGCGTAATGCTTGCCGTCGCCGACGTCGCTCGACGGGATGCACGACGGATCCTTCGAGCCGGTGAGGCCGCACACGTCGTCGCAGGGCGGCTGATCGACGCGATCCGTCGCGCAGAACGACCCCGATGGACAGTCGTCGTCGGTGCCGCAGTACCGCTGCGTGCAGTACGCATCGACGTCACCCGGGCCTCTGCCGATACACACGAAATTGCTGCTCGCGTCGCAGCCCGCGCTCGCGCCACCGTCGGTACCGGCGATGTTCGGGCACGCCGTCCCGTATTGGCCGGGTCCGCGGGGCAGCGAATCCGCTTCGCAGGTGTGCACGGTATCGCCGTCGACGTCCTTGGCGTTGCCGGTGCAGCTCCCGGTGCTGCCGCAGTCCGAGTGGAGCTCGCAGGTCAAAGCGCAGGCCTTGCCGATGCAGCGGTAACCGTATGACGTCATGCAATCGGTGCTCGCCTTGCAGGGCGCGCCCGTCGTTCCCGCCTGCGGCTTCGGCGTCCCAACGCAAAGCTTCCCTTTCGCGCCATGATCGCTGACGGCGGCCTTGCATGTCTCGCCAGACGGGCAATCTTCAGTCGCCGTGCACGAAAGCCGGCACGAGTTCTGGAAACACTTCGCGCCTTTGGCGCAGAGCGAGTCCTTGCACGCCGCCTGACATTCGCCGTTCACCTGGATTCCATCGCAGGACGAGCCGCAGCCCGCGAACCCTGCGATCCCCGCGAAAGCAGTGAGCCCAACGGAGAAAAGCCAGTGGACGAGCCCCCGCCATCGCGGCGTTCGGGCCGAGAATGGGTCTTGCACGGCGCGAGCGTCACACGACGGCGCTCGTTCGGGAAGAAAATCCCGCGGAAGCGTCGATTGACGCCCTCATGGCGCGAGCTAGTCTCCTTCGCGTGATGGCCCCCAATGTTTGCCTGGTTGCCGTCGCAGCGCTTGCGCTTGCGGCGTGCTCTTCCTCGGAGAAACAGGTGCCGTTCGATGACGGCCAGGGGCAGGTCGCCGCCCCCGAGCTCGGAGCCCCGAGGGAAGTGTATCCCGCGGCGCCCTACGGCTCCCGTGCCGGCGCGATCATCGAGAACTTCGATTTCCTCGGATGGAAGGCGCCGACGAACGTGGCCTTCGATACGACGAAGCTCGAGCAGGTGAGCCTCGGTCAGTTCTACGATCCCGACGGCGCGAAGGGCGTGAAGCTCCTCGTCATGACGTCGACCGCCGTGTGGTGCTCCGCGTGCAAGCAGGAGTACAAGGACATGACCGGCAACATCACGACGTACGAGGGGAAGGGCGTGCGCTTCCTCGGCGCGCTCTTCGAGGACGACGCGAGCCAGCCCGCGCAACCGTCGGACCTGGTGCTCTGGGCGAAGGCGTTCAACGTCGCGTTCCCCTTCGCCCTCGATCCCGATCTCAAGCTCGGTAAGTTCTTCGACGTCGAGGCGACGCCCATGGAGATGATCGTCGACGCGAAGACGATGAAGATCGTCAAGATCAGCGAAGGCTGGGTCACTCAAGGAGACGGCTCGCTGTGGTCCGACCTCGATACGCTGCTCGCGTCTCGGTAGTCGTCGGTGTGCTCGCGGTCGCGGTGGGTTGCGGCGGGGCGACCGGCGCAGAGCCCACTGCAACGACCGCCGCGACGAGCTCCGGCTCGACGCCGCCCGACTTCGAGCTCGAGTCACTGAGCGGAGATCCGGTGCGGCTCGCCGATCACCTCGGCAAGGAGGTCGTGCTGATCGATTTCTGGGCGACGTTCTGCGAGCCGTGTCTCGCGTCGATGCCCCACCTCGACGAGCTCTATCGCAAGTACAAGGGCCGCGGGTTCGCGGTGCTCGGTGTCTCGATCGACGGCCCCGACTCCGTCGCTCAGGTGCGCACCGAGGTCGGCAAGCTCGGGGTCACGTTCCCCATCCTGCTCGATCAAGAGACGCGAGTCGTCTCGCTCTACAATCCGAAGACCAGCGCGCCGTACAGCGTCCTCATCGGCAAGGACGGGCGCGTCCGCGTGAAGCGCGAGGGTTACTCGACCGGCAACGCTGCGGCGCTCGAGGCGGATATCGTTGCCGCCCTCGGCGGCGGCTGACGACTCGCGAGTGCGCTCGGCGAGCGCGGTCGCTCAGAACATCACGCCGAGATACATGCGCAGGATTTGCGCCGCGGACGTGTCGCCCACGTTGTTGCGCGCCTTCTCGACCGATTGATAGCCGAGGCCAGCGAGCGGGAAGAGCACGCCGTACTCGAGCATTGCGTAGAAGCCGCCCATCTTGCCGGGCTGATCGTTGAGCGAGCCGTCCTTCGACTGGAAGTAGAGCTTGCCGTCGAGCTCGATGCCGAGGTCGCTGGCGTGACCGGGCGTCTGCACGAACTCGCTCGCGCGGGTCCACACGACGCTGGCGCCGCCGCCGAGCCGCTGGCCGCTCGCCTTGCGCATGAAGTCGTACTCGACGCTCGGGTTGAAATAGTACGTGCCCTGCACGCGCCCGAGAAGATTGCGGTTCAGGATCAGGTCGATCCGATAGGCGGGGTTGAACCGGAACGTCGAGATGGTGTCGCTCGCCACCTGCTGCTGATTCGCCGCGGGCACGAGGTTGTTCGTGCTGTTCGGATTGAACGCGGACGAGTCACCCGACGCCCAGCCGAACTTGAACTCGAGGCGGAGCTTGTCTTCGATCAGATGCTGCTCGAGCTCTGCGGCGAGCCCGTACTCGCGGAGCTTTCGGCCGAGGTCGGTCGTGGCGAAATTGGTCTGGCTTCCGGTGCCCGTGTTGTCGAACGAGCCGACGACGGCAGCCCCCTCGAGCTCGAAGCGGAACTTCTTGTACTTGAGCTGGAACCACAGATCCGGCAGCCAGATGGTCGAATTGCGGCGCGTGAAGCCGGTGGTTTGCTGAAGGGCCGTGGCGTCCGGCACGTTGGCGCCGGTCTGCGCCGTCGCTGCGGTTCCGCTTGCACCGTTCTGGTCGTCGGCGAGGAGCTGCTTCCGCAGCGTGACGTAGGCGCCGCCGTTCAGGACGAAGTTACCGTGCGCGAGCTCGTTCTTCGTGAGCTCGGCGCTCTCCTTGCGCATCACGATGAGCGACCACTGATTGACGTCGTCGAGCTGCGAGGCGTCGTAGGGCTGTCCGCCCACGATGCTCGGCTGTCGGAGTAGACCCTCGTTGGGGAAGTCCCACGAACCGCCGATGTACAGATCGAGCGGCTTGATCGACGTGATGAACTGCAGGCGGTCGATCGTCGACTGATAGTCGTCGTCGTAGCCGTTGCCTGCGTTGTGGACCATGCCGAGGCCGAAGTGATCCGGCATGCGGCCGAAGCGGAGCTCGCCGACCGGCGTCGTGTACTCGGCCCACACTCGCTTCACGGCGATGCTGTTGCTCAGCGAGTTGACGCCGGAGGCGGGCGCAACCGTCGTGTCGTCGAGGATGCCATTCGGCGCGTAACCCGAGCGCGGCGACACCTGATAGCCGCCCGTGGGCGCGGGCTGGAAGCCGTATCCCGACGGATTCGAGCCGAGGACCACATCGTCGAGGATGTCGACCTGCGAGATGATCCGCAGGTTGTCCGAGATGTGAAGCTCGGGATCGAGACGGAACCGGATGTTGGCGCCGGCCTGCGTCTTGTTGCGGCAGCCGGTGAGAGCCTGCGCCGGGTTGTCGGAACCGCCGTGACCGGCTTCGCTCGGCGTGCAGAGGTTCGGCCCGACCGCGCCGGTGGGCGTGGTGTAGCTGTTGTCGGCAGGCTGCGGCCAGACGGCGAAGAGCGGGCTGTCGTTGCGGCCGAGCGAGAAGTTATGGAAGAGCTCTGCGCGCGTACGGAAATAGCCGTGGAGCTCGAAGACGGGGCGAGCGTGCGACCACCAGTCTTCCGCCAGCACGCCGTCCGTCGACTTCTGCTGTGCGGGCATCGTCATCTGCGCGGCGGGCGCGGGCTCTGAACGGGATTGCTCGGGGAAGAGCCCTATCGGGCCGAATCCCGCACCGGCGCGTGCCGTTCCGGGTGCCGGCGCGGGATGCGCGGGGGGCTCCGATTCCGGCGGCAATGCGCCGCCAGCGGGGCTCTCTTCGGAGCTTTCGCCGGCGGTGTTGGTCGGCTTTGCGGCGTCCTCGTCCGACGGCGCGGGAGACGTTGCGCCCGGCGTGTCTTTCGGCGCGGTGACGGTGGTGCCCTTCGTCGTCGGAGGCACGGCGTCGGCAGGCGTCTTCGACGGTGCATCGGCCTTCGGCGCGGGCGCCGTCGCTGATGCGGCGGGTACGGGCTTCTTCGTCGCCGGAGGTTCAGCCGCGGAAGCGAGAGCCGTCCAGGACACGAGGCCCGTGAGCGCGGTGACGGCAAGCGAGCCTTTTCGCATTTTTTTCGCAGATCTCTCGGGCGGGCGTTCGTTGGCCGGCCGAGGTTTTGCACGGCGAGGGAAACAGTGTCAATCGCGACCGTCATCGCTCCTGGGAGGGGCCACGTGAAGCCCATTTCACGGAGGGAACGAGCGCGTCCGAAGCGCCAAAGCTTGCGGGTAATGGCCGGAATATGCGAGCCTAACGTGGGGATCTCCCTAGAACGAAGCGAGTCTTTGGATGAAGCAGGCAATGACCGGTGTGATCACGAAGTCGACAACCACGGGTCGTACGAATCGACGGGCGGTCCGGAACGCTCGCTTCGGGCGCACCGCCTGGGGCCTTCCGGTCGTGGCGGCCGCGCTGCTCGGCGCCCCCTCGGCCCTCGCGCAGTCGAAGTTCACCGACGGCGAATTCTCGGTGCAGAGGTTCGATCCCGCGCCGGGTCCCCGTAACTTCCTCTCGACGCGCGGCGCGCGCATCGACGGCCACATGGCGTGGAGCGCCGGCCTCACCATCAACTACGCGGGCGATCCGTTCATCATCAAGAGCTGCAGCACGCAGTCGGACTGCGACTCGCCGAGCGCGGCACCTGGTCGTGCCGGCGATCTGCACCTCGTCGACAAGATGATCACCGGGGATTTTCTGGGGTCCCTCACTCTGATCAACCGCGTTCAGATCGGCCTCAAGGTTCCCGTCTCGTTCGTCCACGGCGACGGCCTCGGGAGTGACGGCTTCGCCAAGCCCGGCGGCCTGAGCGGCGCCGGCCTCGGGGACATCGAGCTCCAGGGCAAGGTGCGCCTCTACGGTGAGCTCAGGGATCCCGTCGTCATCGGCGGTGAGGTGTTCGTCACCGCGCCGACCGGGCACGCCACCGCGAGCTACCATTACATCGGCGATCAGACGCCGATCGTCGGGCTTCGCGGCATCTTCGACGGCCGTCAGGGTCCGTTCTCGTTCGGCGCGAACCTCGCCGGCCTCTACCGCGGCAGTGGTCGTGTCGGCTCGGTGAGC
Organism: Polyangiaceae bacterium; assembly: GCA_036272055.1. Lineage (GTDB taxonomy): Bacteria > Myxococcota_A > Polyangia > Polyangiales > Polyangiaceae > DASZVB01. Next base: position 8,361 of record DATAZL010000055.1, read on the forward strand.
CTCGGCTCCGAGTTCCGTTACGGTGTCGGCCTCGGCTACGAGGCGAGCCCCGTCTTTCGCGTCATCCTCGACGGCTTCGGCGGCACCAAGTTCAGCGCCGAGAACGGGTCGAACTCGCTCGAGCTCGACGGCGGTATCGGCATCACGCCGCTGTCGTCGCCGATCGGCATCATCGCCGCTGCCGGTCCCGGCATTCTACAGGGCGTCGGCGTGCCGACGTTCCGCGCCATCGTCGGCGTGTCCTACACGGCCGAGTCGCGCGATCGCGACGGTGACGGTATCCCTGACAACGCCGACCAGTGCCCGACCGAGCCCGAAGACAAGGACGGCTTCGAGGACGCGGACGGCTGCCCCGATCGCGACAACGACGGCGACGGCATCCCCGACAAGGACGACAAGTGTCCGAACCAGGCCGAGGACCAGGACGGCTTCCAGGACAACGACGGCTGCCCCGATCCCGACAACGACGCGGACGGTGTCGACGACGCGCACGACCAGTGCCCCGACAAGAAAGAGACGATGAACGGCTTCAAGGACGACGACGGTTGTCCCGACGAGCCCGATCGCGACGGTGACGGCGTGCCCGACTCGAAGGACCAGTGTCCCGATCAGGCAGAGGACACCGACGGTTTCCAGGACACCGACGGCTGCCCCGATCCAGACAACGACGGCGACGGCATCCCCGACGAAGACGACGAGTGCGTCGACGAACCCGAGACGAAGAACGGCTTCCAGGACGAGGACGGTTGCCCCGACGATCCGAAGACCGGCAGGAAGGGCAAGCCGACGGCGAAGGCGATCGGTGCTGCGCCCCCCGCGGCAGCAACCCCCGCGACGCCTCCGAAGGCAACGCCCCCCAAGTAACGTTCACGCGCGCGTCACGCGCACGATTCCGGATCTCGAATCGTTCGAGATCCGGAACTGGAACCTCGTGTATTGCGACGCGATCCGTTCGCCGTCAGATCTTCGTGAAGGACGTTTTCGCCTTGGCGAACGTCGACGACGACGCCATGTAAGCGTCGGTACGTGCGCACTCTCCGGGGTGCGAAAGTTGCCCATGAATCGGCGCTCGACGACGCACGGAGTGAGGCACGCGTTCGATAAAGCCGTTAAGCTGTTCAGTGCCCGCCAACATGAAGAAGAGCTCTGTCCGTTCCGCTCTCGTCACGCTGGCCCTGATGCTCTCCGTCGCCGGAGCCGGCGCGCAGCCCACGTCCGATCTCATCCAGAAGCTGGATTCAGGGCCGGACTTCCGGGTGCGCGTGCAAGCCGCGCTCGAGCTCGGAAAGACGCACGGCACGACGTCGCGAATCGCGCTCGAGAACGCGCTCGACGACGAGAACGCGGCTGTCCGAGCGGCCGCTGCGGCGGCGCTCAAGGTGATGCGCGATCCGGCGTCGCTCGCCGCGCTCCTCCGCCACGAGGACGATCCGTCCGCGGCGGTGCGCGCCCAGATCAAGAACTCGGCGGACGCGCTGTCCGGCGGCGGCGCGCAGCACGCAGCGCAGAAACCCGACGTGCTCGTCCAGGTCGGCAAGATCCGTAGCGGCTCGTCGTCCACGAGCGGACAGATGCTCGAGGACGTCGCCCGCACGTCGAAGCAGAAGCTTCGCGAGCTACCCGGCGTCGCCGTCGTCGACGAGACGAAAGAGATCGGCCCGATCCGGCGAGGCGACACGCCGGTCGTCATGGTCACCGGCCGCGTGAAGCAGCTCGAAGAGTCGCGCGAGGGGACGAGCGTCGTCTATCTCGCGAGCGTCGAGTTCGTGCTCCACAAGATGCCGGGCCAGAGCATCAAGGGCGTGGTCTCCGGGAGCGCGCGTGCAAGCGGCTCGGCCGGGGAAATGGGAAGCGCACGCGCCATGGCCGACCTCCGCAAGAGCGCGCTCGAAGCAGCGATCGACAGCGCAGTACGTCGCGCCCCCCAAGCCCTCCGCGCCGCCTGCCAGTAGTTCCGCCGCGGAACTACGCGAGCGAAGCGAGCCCGCCGAAGGCGGCGGGGGGAGCAGTTCGCCGAAGGCGAAGCTGCGGGGGGCCAAGGCCCCCCTAGTACTAAAGCTGCGGGGGGCCAAGGCCCCCCTAGTACTAAAGCTGCGGGGGGCCAAGGCCCCCC
>DATAZL010000056.1:0-23252 GCA_036272055.1 Polyangiaceae bacterium
AACTGCTCCCCCCGCCGCTTCGCGGGCTCGCTTCGCTCGCGGGCGAACTGCTCCCCCCGCCGCTTCGCGGGCTCGCTTCGCTCGCGGGCGAACTGCTCCCCCCGCCGCTTCGCGGGCTCGCTTCGCTCGCGGGCGAACTGCTCCCCCCGCCGCTTCGCGGGCTCGCTTCGCTCGCGGGGGGCGGCGGGTTTGATGTGTCGGGTACGATGGGGGTGTCGATGCGGAACTATTGACGCTTCCACACCTCGGGCGCTACGCGCTCGTATTGCGGGGGGTAGCTCATCTTCGCGCCGAGCTTCTCGGCGGCGTGCCACGCCCACCGAGGATCATCGAGGAACGCGCGGGCGAGCGCGACGAGATCCGCCTTGCCGCTCGCGACGATCTCGTCGGCCTGCTCTGGCGTCGTGATGAGACCCGGCACGCGCACGACCATCGACGTCGCCGCGCGCACCCTGGCGGCGTTCGGGACGTTGAAGCCCGGCGTGCTGGGGGTTCGCGCGGGGACGGCTCCGTTCGTGCTGCAGCAGGCGTAGTGCGCGCCCGCATCGCGGAGGCCCGTCGCGAGGTGAATCGCGTCGTCGACGGTGAGCCCTCCGTCGGTCCAGTCGGAGGTGCCGATGCGCGCGCCGAGGGCAACGGAAGCCGGCAGCACCGACTTCACGGCGTTCGCGATCCGTAGAGGGAGCCGCGCGCGGTTCTCCACCGGGCCGCCGTACTCGTCGGTGCGGCGATTGGCGAGCGGCGACATGAACTCCGCCGCGAGATAGCCGTGCGCGACGTGAAGCTCGACGACGTCGAAGCCGAGCCGCACCGCGCGCTTCGCTGCGGCGACGAAGGCCGCGACGACGCGGTCGCAATCCGCCTCTGTGGCCGCGATGGGCACGTGCCAGCCGTCGGAAAACGGAAGTGCCGACGGCGCAAGAGTCGTCCACGGATCTTCACCCGGGGCGAGCGATTTGGCGCCCTCCCACGGAACGTGGACCGACGCCTTCCTGCCGGCGTGCGCGAGCTGGATGCCGAAGCGCGTTTCCGGGAGCGCGACGCGACGCGCGGCGCTCATCACCCGGGCGAGCGCCGCCTCGTTGCCGTCATGATAGAGGCCGAGGCATCCGTGAGTGATACGGCCGAGGCGCTCCACTGCCGTCGCCTCGACCATGACCAGCGAAGCGCCGCTGAACGCGAGCTGCATCAGGTGCTGAAGGTGCCAGTCGGTCGCCGCGCCGTCGTCGGCGCTGTACTGGCACATCGGTGAGACGACGGTGCGATTCTGGAGCGTGAAGGGGCCGAGGTCGAGCGGCTGGAAGAGCGCTGCAGTCATGTCCGTCACCATCCCATTGTCGATTTGATCGACACCGCAAGGGCCTTCCCCATGATGGCGTCGGTCGCAGCGCTGGGGTGATAGTCACAGCCGATACCGTTCTTCGCCTGATCTTGCGGCGTTACCTTGATCTGCGCGATGCGCGTGTCGCCTGCGCCGTTCTGCGCCTTCACGACCTGATCGAGATAGCCCTGAGCCGTGACGAGAGGCTGCCCGCTCATCGACGGCCCGTCGATGAGGAAGACGTACGCCTTGGGATAGTGTTTCCGCAGCGCGACGACGAACGCCTTGTAGGCGTCGACGAACGGCTGCCCGGGGTCCCCCGTCGCGAAATCGTTGGTCGCGAGGTTGATGACGACCGCGTCGGGCGTCCACGACGAGAAGTTCCACGTGCTCGAGGAGTCGGTCGGGATGGTCCGGTCGAAGAGCACCGGCATGGGCTCGTTCGTGTCACCGCCGTTGTTCCGGTACATGCCCTTGCCGGACCAGCACTCCGTGTAGAGGTCCGCGTCGAGGGCCCGCGCTGCGACGGCGCCATATGCGAGATAGCTATCTTCGGTGTCGTAGGTGAAAGGGCAACCGGGGCCGGCGCCCTCGTTGCCGTAGCCGCACGTGAGCGAGTCTCCGATGATCTCGAGCTTGTGCGGTGGCGCGCTGATCGGCAGAAGAGTGCCGCCGCCGAGGTCGAGCCCGAAGAACTGCGTGGGCGCGGCGTTGTTCGCCTCCGCTCTTCGCCAGATGACGAGATCGTGCTCGGCGTCTGCTAGCCCCGAGATGATCGGCACGTTGCTCCTGCCGTTCGTGGTGGCGACGCGCGGCCGGGTCTGCCCGTCGACGACGATCTCGAAGTAGTTGTTGTCCCCGCCGTCGAGGTCGGCCGTGACGCTCGTGCCCTTGAAGCGAGCCTGGATGCTCACGCTGGACCATTCGAACCGCGGTGACTTCGAATTGCCGTCGGTACGGCCGACGACGCGGACCGCGGCGACACCGGAAGCGCCGCCGCTCCCCGACTTGCCGGCGCTTCCGCCGCTGGCCGATGCGCCGCCGCTGGCCGACGAACCAGCGTTGCCCGACGTGCCTCCACCCGACGCACCTCCGCTGCCCGGCGCACCGCCACTCGACGCGCCGCCGCTGCTCGACGTACCTCCGTTACTCGACGTGCCCCCGCCCCCGGGCGCTCCGCCGGAACTGCGCTGACCCGCGGCGCCGCCCGCCGTCATTCCCATGACGCCGCCACCGTTCGCGAGCGCGCCGCCCGTTCCGTTCATGGCCGCGCCGCTGCCAGAGAGCGGCCCGCCGTCCGCGGTACCGCCGTCGGCATGTGCCGCGCGGCCGTCGATGGCGCCGGTACACGCCGGTGCACCGAGGAGGGCCATCAGCGCCGGAAAGCGCGCGTCTCGGACGATTCTCGAGGGCATCGCGACATCATAAACGCATCCCGCTCGTCGGGCGTGTGCGCGACGACCGTGCGTCGCGATGTACGACGGCGTGGTCGCGCCACCTGCACGCACGAGTCGCGCATCGCTCATGGCATCCCGCGTGCAGAGAGGGCACCCGATGCTCGTGATTTCCCGCCGAAAAGGCCAGCGCATCACGATTGGCGACGACATCGAGATTGTCGTCACCGCCGTGCACAAGAACGGCGTGAAGCTCGGGATCGCGGCTCCCCGCGGTTTGACGGTGCTCCGCGGAGAGGTCCGGGACGCCATTTTTTCGGCGAATCTCGAGGCCACCAAGAGCAGCATCGCCGAGGCTGAGGCGCTCGCGAACAGAGCGCCGCAGACCGCCATCGCGACGTCGCTCCCGGCAGCGAAGCTCGGCCTCAAGCGCCAGCCGGCTGACGCGAAGCCCAGTCAAAGTGAAGACGGTCGGGCGGAGAGCCCCAAGCTCGAGGGACGAGTGGAGAGTCCCAGGGTCGAGGGTCGTCCGAGCGCGTCGGTCCGACCCCCGCCTCGTCCCGAGCCCGAGCCGCTGAAATCGGAGCTGCCGTGAGCGCCGCCCTCGCCTCGAACCACTTCGAGCTCCGTCCGACCGGGTTTCTCGAGGAGAACCTCGAGGCGCTCGAGCTCCCCGACCTGATGAAGCGGGAGATCCTCGCGACGACGGCGAAGGGTCGAATCGTCCACACGTCGGATCGAACGCCGATCCTCGACGTGGACGGTCATCTGCTCGGAGCGCCGCTGCCGGACGACGAGCTCCGAGACATCGTGCGACACGCCGGCGAGCGCACGGTGTTCGTCGTCTTCGGCATGGGCATGGGCCACGTGGCGCGCGCCCTCCGCGATCTGAGCGCGCAACCCGTCGTGGTGCTCGAACCCGACGTGGGCGTGCTCCGCTCGGTCCTCGAGCACGGCCCGACGGATCTCGGCGGCATCCATGTCGTGACGAGCTCGCAAGCGCTGATGAGCGCGTGGATTCACATCGGCCAGCGGTTCCTCGACGCGATCATCGTTCGCACGCCGGGGTACCCGTCGGCGTACAGCGAGAAGCTCCTCGAGCTGCCGAACGCCATCCACGAGCTCTTCCAGCGAATCGGAATAACGCAGAACACCTACGAGGCGCGCGCACGCGTCTGGGTCGACGACATCCTCGAGAACCTCGAGACGATCGCGGGGACGTCGCCCTTCCTGTCGCTCATCGGAAAGTACCGCGGCGTCCCCGCGTTCATCGTCGGCGCCGGACCCTCCCTCGACAAGAACGTGCGCCTCCTCGCCGAGGCGGGGAAGAAGGGCATCGTCATCGCCGTGAACTCGAGCGCCAAGGCCCTCGCTCGCCACGGCATCGCGCCCCACGCGCTCGCCTGCATCGAGTCGATGGATAGCTCGAAGCTCCTCGCCGAGCTGCCCTTCATCGACGACGTGGTGCGGGTCTTCAGCCTCTGCGCCGCGCCGAACATCCTGAGGACGGGCAAGGGGCCGCTCTTGCCGACGCACGAGCTCCTGCCGCAGTTCGCAAAGCCCCTGGAGCAGCTCACTGGCGTGCCGGGCGTCGCGGTGTGCGGCAGCGTGTCGACCGCCGCGTTCTCGATGGCGCACGCCCTCGGGTGCTCGCCGATCGTCCTCCTCGGCCAGGACCTCGCCTACACGAGCGGGCGTACCCACGCGAGCGGGAGCTGGTGGGAAGATTCGCGCGCCACCGTCTCGAAGGAGACCGGTGAGATGAAGCTCGACTGGTCCGACGCACTCAAGAAGGTCGGGTACCGGCACGGGGCGGAGCCCATGACGGAGATCACCGCCTGGGGCGGTGAGGGCGTCGTGCACTCCGGTATCAGTTTCTCCGGCATCCGGGGCTGGTTCGAATCCGCGGCGTCACTCCTCACCGAAGCGCGGAGCGAGCTCCGGCTCATCAACGCGACGGAGGGAGGCGGACGTATCGCGGGCTTCGAGGAGCTGCCGCTCGAGGACGTGCTCCGCAATCTGCCGGACGCGAACATCACCGCCGCATCGCTCGCAGAGCTGGCGCGCGCCCAGGAAAAGCCGATCACCCGAGAGCACATCCTCGACTGGGTGAAGACACAGGCCGGGCTCACCGAGGACGTCCGCAACGCGGCCCGCCGCATGCGAAGACGCGGGACGAGTGCCCTCGGCGCGATCCGCGCGAACGACTCGCGCCGGGTGTTCAAGAGCTTCGAGGCGCTCGAGAAGGCCGAGATCGCGATGCGCGCCGCCGTTCACGCCGCGCCGCTCGTCGACCTGTGGGCTCACCAGGCAGTGACACGCACGGCGGCCAACGAGCTCGACGGCGGCGCCGGCGATTCGCGCGCGGGCGCGGCGGCCGCGACCGAGAAGGGCATCCACGTCGCGGAGGCCGTCGAACGCGCGGCGGCCGAGCTCAGGACACGACTCCTCGAGGCGGCCGACCGCTTCGCTCAAGAGACTCCCAGCTGATTTCGAAAAAGGAACGACCATGCTGACCATTCCGACGAACATCGCGTCCCTGGAGGCGCAGAAGAACCTGGGCCGCAACCAGGCGGCGTTGATGCAGAGCTTCAACCGCCTGTCGAGCGGCTTCCGTATCAACAGCGCCGCCGACGACGCCGCGGGCCTCGCGATCAGCGAGAGCATGAAGAGCCAGATCCGTTCCTACGTCGTGTCCGAGCGCAACGCGAACGATGCCATCAGCATGGTGCAGACGGCGGAAGGCGCGCTCGGCGAGGTGCAGGACATCGCGGCCCGCATGCGCGAGCTCGCCGTCCAGGCGTCGAACGGCTCCTTCACCGCGGTCGACCGCGGCTACATGGACACCGAGTACGGCCAGCTCAAGAGCGAGATCACGCGCATCCAGGGCTCCGCGAAGTTCAACGGCAAGTCGCTCCTCCAGACGGCGGCGTCGAGCATCGTGTTCCAGGTCGGTCTCAACAACACGGCCGCCGATCATCTCACGGTGACCTTCGGCGGCTTCTCGCTGACGAGCCTCGTCGCGAGCACGAACACCCTCGGCGGGTCCACCGCGTCGTCCGCGCTCGGCGCGCTCTCCGTCATCGACGGCGCCATGACGAGCATCTCCACCCAGCGCGCGAAATACGGCGCGTCGATGAACCGCCTGGGCATCGTCACCTCGTCGATCCAGACCATGCGCCTCAACATCACGGCCGCCAATTCGCGAATCCGCGACGTGGACGTCGCCGAGGAGACGAGCATGCTCGCCAGGAATCAGGTACTCGCGCAGGCCGGCGTCTCCGTCCTGTCGCAGGCGAACCAGCTCCCGAACATGGCCATGAACCTGCTCGGCAGGTAAGCGGTGACGCGAACGCTCGCCACGGCGAGCACCCCTTTACGGCGCGAGTGTAGGACACGGTCCCACTCGCGCCGCGCGCATTGCTGCTGCGCTTCGGGCGCGAGCTTTTCTTCTCAAGGGCCGCCCCGACTCACCGTTCAGGGAAGACATAGGGAGCAATGACGCTCCCCACTCACGGCGCATACGGCGCCCTTCTCCAAGGACGGAGATTCCCATGCTCGCAATTCAAACCAACATCTCGTCTCTAGAAGCACAGAAAAACCTCTCGAAGAACCAGACCGCGCTCATGAGCAGCTTCAACAAGCTCTCGAGCGGCTACCGGATCAACAACGCCTCGGACGACGCCGCTGGTCTCGCCATCAGCGAGAGCATGAAGTCGCAGATCCGAAGCTACACCGTCGACGAGCGTAACGCTTCCGACGGTATCTCGATGGCGCAGACGGCTGAAGGCTCGCTTGGAGACATCCATGACGTCCTCGGTCGTATGCGTGAGCTCGCCGTTCAATCGTCGAACGGCAGCGTCACGAGCACGGACCGCGGCTACATGCAGACCGAGTTCGGCCTGCTACAGAGCGAAGTAACGCGCATCCAGGGCTCGGCGAAGTTCAACGACAAGGACCTGATCACCGCCTCTGCTCAGACCATCACCTTCCAGGTCGGTCTGAACAACTCGGCGAGCGATCAGATCGGCGTCACCTTCGGTGGCGTTGCACTCACGACGCTCCTCGCGAGCACGACGAAGATCGGTGGCACCACGTCTTCGAGCGCACTGGCGTCCTTGTCGACCATCGACACGGCCATCGGTAGCGTTTCGACGGCTCGGTCCAAGTTCGGCGCCGCGATGAACCGTCTCCAGGTTGCGACGAGCAACATCCAGACGATGCGGCTCAACCTCTCGGCCGCGAACTCGCGTATCCGAGACGTCGACGTGGCCTCGGAAACGTCGACGATGACCAAGAACCAGGTTCTGACCCAGGCCGGCATCTCCGTTCTGTCTCAGGCCAACCAGCTCCCGCAGTCTGCTTTCAACCTCATCGGTCGATAAGCGCGGGAAGGCATTCCGCCGGCGGAGTGACACTCCGCCGGCGGCTCTGCCGTTCTAGGAACTGGCAAAAGAATTGCTACGAAGGAGCTGAGCGATGACTGGTACCGTCAGTTTTGCTGGAATCGGGTCCGGTATGGACATCGAGGGCATCATCACCGGCCTAACCCAGGTCGAGCAGCAGCCCATCAGCGCCGAGAAGAGCAAGGCCGCAGGCTATCGTGCCGCAGAATCGTCGTTTTCCGACGTCGGCAACCTGCTCAGCAAGCTGAAGCTCGCGACGGGCGCGCTGACGACCGCGCAGCAAGTCGGAAGTTACAAAGCCTCGAGCAGCGCCACCGGAATCACCGTCACCGCGAATGGCTCCGCGCAGCCGGGCTCCTACGACGTCAGCGTCGAGCAGCTCGCCAAGGAGCAGCGCACGTATTCCAATTCCTTCTCCGCGAATCCACTCGGGCTCTCCGGCACACTCGATCTCGGTGTCGGGAGCACGTCCACGGCGAAGATCAACGTGGACGCGACGGACACCGTCAACACGCTGGCGGACAAGATCAACGGCTCCGGGCTCCGCGTCACGGCCTCCGTCTTCTTCGACGGCAGCAAGTACCGGTTGCAGGTCCGCGGTCTTGACACCGGAGACGGCAACGACCTGACGTTCGGCGCGACGGGCGGCGTGGGCGACCAGCTCGGCCTGCTCGATCCCGCCAACACCAAGCAGTCTGCCCAGAACGCCAAGGTCAAGATCGACGGTTACGAGGTCTCGAGCGCGACGAACCAGGTCAGCGGTGCCATTCCTGGCGTCACGATGGCCCTGACCGACAAGACCGCGAATGGCACAATCACCGTCGACCAGGACGCCCAGGGCCTCGGTGACAAGCTCAAAGCCGTCGTCGACGCCTACAACGCCGTCGTCACCAGCGTTCACACGCTCGCCGGATATGGCCAGACCGCCGCGGGCAACCCTGCACTCCAGGGCGACTCCTCTCTCCGAAGCGTCGCATCGCGACTCTCCACCTCGCTCCTGCAGTCGGTCGGGACGGGCCGCTTCCAGTCGATGGGTGCGCTCGGCGTGAACCTCGCCAACGACGGCACGCTGTCGATCGACCAGACCAAGCTGGCGGACGCGTTGCAGAAAGACCCCAATGCCGTCTCCAACGTCCTCGCCGGTACCGCCACCAGCGACGGCATCATGGATATGCTCGGCAAGGCCGTCGACACGCTGAACGATCCTAAAGGTGGCGTCATCCAGTCCGCTCACGACTCGTGGGACAGCCGTGCGAAGAGTATGGAAGATCAGGTTCAGAAGGACACGGATCGCGTCACGGCGTACTCCGACTCGCTCCGCAAGACCTTCACCGCCATGGATACGACGGTCGCGGCGTACAAAGCGCAGCTTGCCCAGCTGGGCTAACGAAAGTCTTCATCAATGATCGGCTCTGCCGTCGCCAAGTACAGAGAAATCCAGCAACAGACGTCCACGCCGGGCGAGCTCCTGCTGGCGCTCTACGATGGCCTCTTCCGGTTCCTCGCCGGCGCCCAGCACAGCTTCGCCTCCGGCCACCGGCCCAAGGGCAGCGAGCTCGTCTCGAAGTCTCACGCCATCATCTCCGAGCTCCTTCTCGCCCTCGATTACAGCCAATCGCCGGAGCTCTGCGAGAAGCTCGCCAGTGTGTACGACTTTTGCTTGTCACGTCTGACGGAAGCCAACATGAAAGGCGACCCCCAGAAGGTGGCAGAGGTGATCCGCGTACTCACTCCTCTAAGGGAAGCGTGGCGGGTGGCCGTACCGAAGGCCGCCATCGAGGCAGCGCAGGGAAAGAGATGAGATGAACGACGTCGCCACGGAGCGTCCGGACCGAGAAAACAAGGCAACCGCTCCGCGGTACACCGGCAATCGCGGTGCCCTCGAACTCTGGGCGGAGTTCGCCTCCGGCGTCTCGGTGCCGGTCGTCCGCGGCCGGGTGCGCTCGTATCCCGGCCTTCGCAGCGCGGCGCCCTCCACGGCGCCGTTCTATCGCGCCTTCGCCAGCGTCGGTTCCGGGCAGGGTCGCGTCATCGACGCGGGCGCCGGTTCCGGCGTCGGCAGCGCGGCGCTCCTGCCGCAGTACGACCACGTCGTCGCGGTCGATTCCGACCCGAGGGCGCTCGCGTTCATTCGTGAGTACGCGCCCGGCGTCGAGACGATGCAGTCGACGCTCGACGAGCCGCTCGGCGGCCCCGTCGCCGACGCCGCGATCGTCGTCGACGTGCTCGGCCTCGTGAAGGACCCTGCGCGCTTCCTCGGCGCGCTCCGCGGGAGCGTCGGGGCCCGCGCGCGGCTCCTCGTCGCTGAGCCTTCCGCCTTCGTCGCCCAGCGTCTGGTGACGCCCGTGCGCCGTGCCTTCTCGCACCGAAGCCTCGAAGCGCTGCTCGTCCGCGGCGGTTTCCATGCGACCACCTGGGTGGCCGATACGGGCACCTTCATCGGCTGCGTCGCGACGGCCGCCGACGACGGCGCGTGGGAACACTTCGCAGCGGCGAGCCGCGCCGCCGACACTAACCCCGACGTCGCCTTCGCCGAGCTCGCCGCGGCGGGACGGAGCGGGCGCCGCGACGTCCAGCGTGAAGCGGCGATCGCCACCGGGGAGCTACGGCTCGCGCTCAACGACGGCGACGGCGCGGCGCGCGCGTTCCTCGACGCGGCGGGCCTCGACGCCAACGACCCCCGGCCGCTCGCGGGCCTTTCAGTGCTCGCCCTGGCCGGAGGGTCTCTCAACGACGCGGTGGAGCTAGCGGCCCGTGCGGCCGAGCTCGATCCGACGGAGCGCCGAGCCGCGATAGCGCTCGCCTGGGCCGCGGACGCTGCCGGGCATCCCGACTCGTTCAACGTGTGGCGGATCACGGAGCGCCTGGTGCCCGACGATCTCGACGTCACCTCGCGCCTCGCCGCGCAGGCTGCGTCACGCGGCGACTACGCCTTCGCCATCTCGGTCTTCGAGCGCCTCCGCTCCTACGGAGACAGGCTCCCGGCTCAGTTCTACGTCACGCTCGCGCTGATGCTCTCGGCCGAAGGGCGACGCGCAGACGCGCTCCTCGAGCTCCGGCTCGCGCGCACTCTGGAACCCGACAACGAGACGGTGCTGGAGCTATGGTCGGAGCTCGGATCCCTCGCCTCCTGACGTTCAATTGCCACGAGGGGTACGTTCACCTCCTCGGCAAGCTCGGCTGCGAGATGGACATCGTGGACGGCCTACCCGGCCGCTATACGGGGCGCTGGGACGAGCGCATGCGCCCCGTCCCTCCGCGCGCGCGGCTCATCGGGCTGAAAGATCTCTCGCGTCGTTCGAAGTACGACGCGGTCATCGCCCACAACGTGCTCGACTTGCTCGACGCGCGGCAGGTCGACGCGCCGAAGATCCTCGTCCTTCACGTGAGCCTCGCGGCGCGCGCTGCCGAGGAGCCGAACGCACCGGCGCCGGCCGAGATGTCACGGCAGGTGCAGCAATATCTATCCCTGGTCGGCGCCATCGCGGTCGCGGTGTCGGAGTCGAAGCGTGAGAGCTGGGGTCTCGAGTGTGACGTGATCCGTCCCGCTGTCGACGCGGACGAGTGGCACGGATACCGGGGCACCGAGGCGCGACTCCTCCGCGTCGCGAATCAGGTGAACCTGCGCCGCGCGCGCTTCGCGTGGGACGCTCACGAGCGCATCGTCGACGGGCTGCCGTTCCAGCTCGTCGGGCACAACCCCGACGTCCGCGGCTCGGAGCCGTCCGCTGGATGGGAGCATCTCTGCGAGACGTACCGGTCGCACCGCGCGTACGTCCACACCGCCGCGCCCGCGCTCGAGGACGGATATAACCTCGCGCTCCTCGAGGCGATGGCGACGGGGATGCCCGTCGTGAGCACCGCCGCACCGGGTTCACCCGTAGTCGACGGCGAGAACGGCTTCGTCGGCACGGACCTCCCGGCGCTTCACGAGGGCGCCGCTGCGCTGCTCGCCGACCAGGGGCTCGCTGCTCGCCTCGGCGCGCGAGCCCGCGAGACCGCGCTCGACGAGTTCGGCGTGAAGGCGTTCGTCGCGGGATGGCATACAGCGCTCGAGCGTGCGCGAGCGGCGTTCTACGCCGCGCGTGGCGGCGCTTTCCGCAGTGCGTTGACCGTCGAAGGCCGCTGAGAACACGCACCTACGAGCTCCGGCACACCGGACGACTGCCAACCGAGTTGTCGATCCGAGGCCGTCCTTGAAACGGTGTGCGGCTCGCGTCACCCTACGCGCCATGGGTTGGCGTGCAGTGGTCTCGATGTTCTTCGTGGGGGTTCCGGTCGCGTGTGGTGGCCGCGTCATCGGCGAGCCGACTCCCGATCTCGCCGTGCTCGACGCGGCGACGCCCGCAACGCCCGCATCTGCCGGCGGCTCGAACGACTCATTCGACGGAACGCTCGCGCTATCCGACTGCATCAAGGGCTTCGTCCAGATGTCGAGCCCCGATCGCACCTGCGTCTATCGCGTCGACGGACGCTGCTACGACACCAAGGTGAAAGCCTGCGCCTGCGCCTGCCCGAGCAAGGTCGGCACCCAGTGCATCAACGGTTTTCCCGAGAGCGACGGCAGCACCATCGTGACGTGTAGCTAGTACCAATGTCCTGAGTCTGTCTGGTGAGTGCTCCCATCGCGAGTCGAAGCACCGGCGGGTCGTCGCTAGGCGTCGAGGGTCGAGCCACAGCAGCTTTCAGGGGCGATACCCGTCAGCGCAGAGGTCGTCGCGATGGCACAGTGCGACGGTCAGCACTTGGGAGTGATCACGCCTCCCGTTGCGGACGGAGACCCAGCCAAGGACGAGAGCGCCCACGTGGGCGCAGATCCGGCTAAGAACGAGAGCGCCCACGTGGGCGCAGCGCGAGTTCGCGCAATCGACTGCGTTCGGGCGAAGCAAACCGTCTCACCTGCGACGCGCAGAGCCGTGCGGCGCCGCGATCACGAGCAATGCGTCGTCCCTGGTTGCCGCAACGCGCGGCTTCTCGATGTCCATCACGTTGCGCTGCGTTCGGAGGGTGGCGGGCATGATGCTGACAATTTGACTACTCTTTGCGGCGCGCACCATCGCGCAACACATCGCGGTGAGCTCCTCGTCTCCGACAGCGTCGCGGCGGGCATTCGATTCCGGCATGCCGACGGCAGCGACTACGGACACGCACCGGAACCGCTTCGGAAGGATTTTGCAGATAATCGCGCTTCCAGACTGCGCCCATTCCCACGGTGGGAGCCGCCGAGCGACTAATTCCGGCACGCCACACGGTGACGCAACGTCGGACGCGTCGTTCACCACACTGTGTGGTGGTTTCGCGACAACTCGACGTGTTGGGGCTTGTTTCTGGCCAATCCGTGACCGCCGGCCCGCTGGCACATCGGGTGCTCTGCGGACGGTTTCATGCAGCTTCGCGTTCCGTCGCTCGTGCTCGCTTTGCTCTTTTGTTTTTTGCACCCGGCGCGCCTGATGGCGGCACCGAAGAAGCCCGATGTCAAAGTGTGCGTCCGCATCGAGGAGAAGACGTGGGCCCGCGACGGCGCTGCTCCGGAGCCGTCGAGCGTGCCCCCCGTCGCCCCGCCGACGGCCGCGCCGCCGCAGGCGGCCCTATCACTCCTTCGCGTCGCTCATTTCGGTGATCTTCCGCCCGATGCGCCCGACGCGAAGGCGCCGTCGGGGCCGCCAGCGGGCGCGACGTTGCCGGAGGACGAGCTCGCGCGCGGAGCCGCAGCTCCCCCCGACGGAGCCGCGCCGAGCGTCATGCGGCTCGCGGATCCCGCGCTCGCCGACTACTCGACGATCGATCCGATCCGTTACCTGAAACGCCTCGTCGAGTATCACGTGACGCACGAACCCGGCTTCGAATCGGCGGACAAGGGCTGCGCCGAGACTCTGGTCGTCGAGCTTTACTCGGTGAAACAGGGATGGACGGCGTTCGCGCGCTACAGCGGCAATGCGCGTGAAGAAAAGGTGGACGTCGTTCGGCTCGACGAGCTCGGCATCTTCGCCGAGCGCGTGACGACGGCGCTGCTCCGGGACAAGAGCGTGTCGCAGACCCTGACGCGCACCACGGTGCTCCGCGCCGACAGCGACGAGCACGTCCGTCAGATCAAGGTGCGCACGCACTTCTTGCTCGGTATGGGCAGCGGTCTTCGCCTGGGCGAGCTGCCGACCGCGCCGAACGCCACCGATCCCGCCGTGAAGACGTTCCGGGTGGAGACGCCGCTCGAGTTCGAGATCGGTGTACGGAACAAGTACCGCGGCTTCGCACTCGACGCGACCGGACGCCTCGACGTGGGCGTCGGGGAACGCGCCGCGCGTCTCTCCGCCGGCGGCGGGCACGTCGACTACGCCGTCGGGCTCGGCGCGGGATTGAACTTCCTCGCGTATGCCGATCCGGACGCCGTGAACACGCTTTATTACGGCGGCGGTGGCAGCTTCGAGCTCAGCCGTTACCAATCGCAGGGCGCGCGCGCGCGAAACGGCGAGCAGCCGGCGCCGAGCGGGCTCTGGGGCGGCGGTCTCGACGTCGATCTCGTGCTCGGCTACGAGTTCGCGCGGACGAGCACCCTGCACTTCTTCGTGCAGGCGACGATCGCCCTCCCCGCATACGCCTTCGACTCCCAGAACTCGCAGAGCGCGATCAACGCCTACGTCCCGAGCGCCGCGTTCAAGCTCGGGCTCCTGCTCTGACGCCGCAGATGGCTCGCCTCTCCTGCGTGCTCGCGCTCGTGGTCGTCGCGCTCGCGGCCGTGTCACGACCGGCGATGGCGGCCGGCCAGATCTCGACGTGCGTCTCCGTGGAGGCGCCCGACGACACTCGCGACGCCCTCCAGCGGCTCGTGACGAACGAGGTGTCGCGCCACCCGACCCACCGCGTGAGCGACGGCGCGTGCGAGACACGGCTCAGGGTCGAGCTCATCGAGATCCGCGGAGATCGCTTCCTGACGGGGCGCGTCGACGGCGAGGTTCCCCAGCGCATCGTCGTCGATGGCAAGGACGGTCGCGCCCTCGAGCGCGCCGTGACGGACCTCGCCCGCGTCGTCCTCGGTAACGACCCGGTCGTGCTCCGCGCGCCCGGCGAGCAGAGCTTCTTCGCCGCACGCGTGCTCGAACTGAGGGACACCGGGCAGAACACGTTCGACGCCGGCGCCGTCGAGACGATGAGCTTCGTCGACGGGCGCGCGACGTTCCAGCCGGGGCTGATGTTCGGTTACACGCGTGAGCTGTCCGCGTGGCAGCTCGGTGTCGAAGCGTCGTTCGCGCAGCGCCTTGCGACGCACCCCGGCAAGATGGATCTCGACTCGCTCGGGCGCCTGCAGATAACGGGCGCGCTGTATTTCTCGAAGCAAGCCGATACATCCGCGTTCGTCGGCGTCTCTCTCGGCCTCGGTTACGAAAGATTCACTGGGCCGCGCGGCGCCGGTCTCGGCAAGGGTGACGGCGAGTATTCGGCGGTCGGTCCCGGCCTCGGACTTCGCGCCGGCGTCGAGGCGTTCCGTTCGACGACCACACGCGTCACACTGTTCGGCGAAGCCTTCATCCCCATGTTCGTGGCGAACGACGAAGAGACGGAGATCGTGAAGAGCTGGGTGCCGACTCTGTCACTCACCGCCCTGGCGCGATTCTGAAGCGAATCCGGAACGCACGTCCGTGAAGGGTAAAATGCCCCGCAAATCGGCCGCGGCGCGGGCGGTCGCCTTGACCAGCCCGGACGCTCGTGGAAGGCTTCCACGCGATGGTGAGTGCTCGGTGCATGAGGCGAGCAACTCAACGGCTGCTGACAGGCTGAACGGCTGGCGCGCCCCTTCCCGGTGGGGGACGGTTCGCGCCTCGAAGCGAATCCACGTCCATGGCGAAAGACTCAACGACCTCCGCGCGGGATTTCCTGCTCGCTGAAAGCGCACGCCCCTCTTCGCCGCGTCTCTCGGACTGGCTGCTCGAGGACCTGAAGGGCCCGCGGACGTCCAGCTATCCGCCCGCGCCACTCGAGAGCAGCGTCGAGGCGTCGAGCGTGAGCGAGGCCGCCGCTCCCGTCGCCGAGCAAGAGCCGGTTGCCGTCGCGCCGCCCGCAGAGTTCGCCGTGGCCGACGTGCCGCTCGACGACGACGACGGCGACGAAGAGCAACGCGAATCAATCGAGCTCGCCGAGTCGCTATCGTACGCGCGTGCGTCGGATCTTCCGGACGAGCCGGCGCCGCCGAGCGTTCCCCCCGTCTCGGAGCGCGCCGACACCGCCGTCTACGCGAACGCCTCCGACTGGACGGATGAGGACGACGACGAGGCCACTACATTCTTCGCGTCGGCTCCGGAGCACGACGAGCCGATCGACGGCATCGACGAGCCCCTCGAAGAAGGCGCGAGCCTCTCGCCGCAGGTGCTCACCGCCCCCGACGATCTGAACGACGACGAGCACGACGACGCGGTGCTGTTCGTCCCGGGCGTCAGCGGTGGCGGACAGTGGAAGACGCTCGCGGCGATCGCTGCGGCGCTCCTCGTCGTGTTCCTCGTGATGCACCGCTTCCGCGGGACGCCGCGGCAGACCGCGAGCGCGTCGCAACCCGTGGCGGCAGCGACGCTCGCGGGCGGCGCTACCCCCGCGAACGAGGCGCTGATCGGCGCGCCGGCGCCTTCAGACGAAACGGACTCCGCGTCCGCGAACGGCAAGAAGAGCCGCGGTGGCGGCTTCGCCGACGGACTTGGAAGGTCGCACGCCACGCCGACCGACGAGCCGTCGATCCCCGGCGGGCCGCACGTCGCGCGCTACCCCGACCTACCGAGGGAGATCCTGAATCAGCTCGAGCAGGTCTTCCAGGCCGACGAGCTGAAGCACGGGAAGTCGTCCACCGACTCCGTCGAGCGCTACACGCGCTGAGACATCGTCGGCGGGCGACGGCCGCTCACATGTTCGGGAACTTCGTACAGACGTCGCCCGAGTACGTCACATTGCAGACCGTGTCGCACGTACGAAAGTCGTTCGGAAGCTTGTCGGGGTGCGTCGAGAGCAAGCACGTGTCGAACGTGATGAGCGCCTGAGCCTGCGCCTGTACTGCCGTGTCCTTGAGGCACGTCACCGTCGTCCCCGTGACCTCGCAGCTGATGTCGCTCGTCTTGTCGGCGAGCACGTGGTTCGACTCGGCGCACTCGATGATGCCGACGCAGTCGCCGTTGCACTTGTTCAGAGAGTCGGGGCACGCGCCGCAGAGACAATCCCAGCACTCCTTGGTCTGATGTCCCCAGCGTGCCGTCGAGCAATCGCCGTTGAACGCGTCGGGCGTCGACGGAGTGGAAGCTTCGGGAGACGTGGACGTGCTGCCGCCCGCGCCGCCGCCGTCGGGCGAGTCGTTCTTGGTGGATGCGGGGCTCGAATCGGAGCTGCACCCCGAACTCGCGAACCCGACCATGGTTACCAACCCAGCAAGAAAAAGGCGATTCAGCGTCTCCATCGGCGGAGACGAACACCATTCGCATGCAGGACGCAATCACACAGTCCGGAGCGCGCGTTTGTAGCGCGCCTCGACGACGCGTTCAGGACGGCGTGCGAACGAGCGCCGCCTCGACGACCTCGCAGATCGAGTGCCACGCCAGGATGTGAAGCTCCTGGATGCGCGGGGTGTCGAGCGCCGGCGCGCGGAAGCAGAGATCCGTATGCTCGGCGAGCACCGATCCGCGCATTCCGGTGAAGCCGACGCGGATCGCGCCCTTCGCCTTCGCATCGTCGAGAGCGCGGAGCACGTTCGGCGACTTACCGCTCGTGGTGATGCCGACGACGATGTCGCCGGGGCGCGCGAGCGCACGAACCTGCCGCGCGAACACGTCGTCGAACGCCCAGTCGTTGCCGACCGCCGTCAGGATCGACGTGTCGGTCGTCAGCGCGATGGCCGGCCAGGGCTCGCGTTCGATGAGGAAGCGACCCATGAGCTCGCCCGCGACGTGCTGTGCGTCGGCGGCGCTTCCGCCGTTGCCGCAGAAGAGCACCTTCTTGCCGCTCCGGATCGCGCGGACGAACGCCGCGGAGATCTCGCCGAGCACGACGGGAGATTCTTCGATGAAGCGACGGTGCGCGTCGAGGCTGTCCTCGGCGATGCGACGGAGGGACGTCTCGAACGACCGCGCGTGCGTCGCGTCGTCCAGACGACGGAGGAGAATCGTGACGGCGGATGCGACCGCGCCCTCGCCGCCCTTCGCGTCGAGGATCTGATGCGCCTCGGCGCGAGCGCGCGCCGAACCGTCGAGCGGCGTGAGCCCGAGACCGACGCACCCGAACGCCGCGGCGTCGCGGTCGGCGTCGCCCACGAAGCAGATCTCGTGGATGGGGACGCCCATGCGATCGCTCAGCTCGTGGAGCGCGGCGTGCTTGTCCTTGCGTCCACGGAGGACGCACTCCGGACAGACGCGACGGGCGATGGCGTCGACGAGCGGCCCGTCTTCTCCCGTCACGAGCGCGATGCGGATGCCCTTCGAGCGAGCGACGGTGATGGCGTCGAGGTCGCGGAAGAGAATGCCCTTCGTCTCCTCGCCGGCGTGACCCAGCGAGACGCGACCGTCGGTGAGGACACCGTCGACGTCGAGCGCGAGCACCTGGATGGTCCCCTCGCCGGCGCTTCGCTCGAGCTCCGCCTTTGCCGCGCCGAGGCACCCGAGCGGGCGCACCGACGCGCGTGGTGAGGATGCCGGCTCGCGTTCGGGCGCGGCGGGCGGAGTGCTCTTGCGAAGCTCGATCATCGTCGTCGTGTTCCCCTTGGTTCGTCTCAGCCGACGCGGCGAAGCTTCTTCATGATCGGCACCTCGTCGGCCGACACGTGCTTCTGACCGTCGCCGAGCGCGGATTCGATGACGCGGATGTCGCGCACGAGGCGCATGAGACCCTGCGGCTCGACGGAGGCGGCGTGGTCGGTACCCCACATCGCGCGGTCGAGCGTGATGTGACGCTCCACCATGCAGGCGCCGAGCGCGACCGCAGCGACGCTCGGGACGAGACCCGTCTCGTGGCCCGAGTAGCCGATCGGCACGCCGCGGTAATGCTCCTTCAGCGTGGAGATCATGCGCAGGTTCAGGTCGTCGACCTTGGCGGGGTACGCGCTCGTCGTGTGGAGGATGATGAGATCCTTCGTGCCGAGCACCTCGACCGCGTGATCGAGCTGGGCGAGCGTGCTCATGCCCGTCGAGAGAATGATCGGACGACCGGTCCGGCGATGGTGCTTGAGCAGGTTGTCGTCGGTGAGGCTGGCCGACGCGATCTTGTACGCGGGCGGCTCGAACTTCTCGAGGAAGTCCACCGACGCCTCGTCCCAGCACGACGCGAACCACTGGACCTTCTGCTCTTTGCAGTACCGATCGACGTTCTGGTACTGGTCACTGCCGAACTCGAGGCCGCGCTTGAGATCGCCGTTGGTGGCCCCGAACGGGTTCTCGCGAGGACGCGCGAGGTCTTCCGCCGTGTACACGACGTCGACGGTGCGCTTCTGGAACTTGACTGCCTGGCAGCCGGAGATTGCCGCGAGATCGATCAGCTTCCGGGCGAGACCGAGATCGCCGTTGTGGTTGATGCCGATCTCCGCGACGACGTAGCAAGGGGCTCCGTCGCCCACCGGGATGTTGCCGATCTTGACCTGAGACATGCTTCTTCTCGCTCCGCTCGTGTTGGGTTGAATCAGAGAATCGATTGGGCGTCGCGCGACTCGCTGTTCGGGTCGGCGGCGATTCGAAGACTTGCGCGTGCGATCTCGTCGTAGAAGGCGGCGGGATCGACACTGACGTCACGGGCCATCGACGGATCGAACGGCACGGCGCTCGTCTCCCGAAAGTCCCTCGACGCTATTGGTTGTGGCTCGTACGAAAAATTCGCCGCCGCGGGGCTGCCGGGCGTGCTCACCGCGTCGAAGCCCTGCTCGAGCGCCTGGGCCGACATCGAAGCGACGCTGTTGCGATACGCCACTTCGTTCCCGGTGAAGTAGCCGCGCTCCTTGAGGCCGCGCACGAAGCCGTCGGGGTCGCCGGCCTTGGCCGCCTCGACGGCCTTCGGGAAGCGCTTCGCGAGGAGCTGCACGTAGTCCTTCGCGCCCTCCTCGGGGGTGCGATAGGCGCGGAAGGTGTCGGTGGTGTGCACCTCGCTCGCACCCCAGCCCTCCTTGGTTCCGTAGGAAGCGCTGAGACCGCTCGGGCCGGTGCCCTTGATGCCCCCGAAGTTGTAGTTGAGCATCGAGCGACCGCGGCCGGTCTCGTGGGCCCACTGCGCGGTGAGCACGGCGACCGTCGACTTGCTCGGTGGCTCGCCCATCACGTCCGTCCACGCGCTCTCGATGGCCTGCGCTGCTTCGCTCCCGCTGAGCGGCGTTCGCTGTGCCTTGACGAGTGTGGTGGCGTCGGTGCGTGTACGACCGAGCGCCGCTTGGAACCCCGGCGCTGCCTGCGGAGAAACGCTCGCCTCGGGCGTGCGATTCGTCAGCTCTGGCAGCGAAGTGATCGGGGTCATATTTCGGGTTCGCTTCCGGGTAGAGCAAGGACCGCGCCGACGTCAGGGCGTCGACTTTCTGGCGCCCACGTCCGAGCTCAGCACCGTGAGATCTTCGAGGAGCTGAAAGAGTTCGGATTCGAGGCCGAGGTTCCCGATCAGCGTCATCGCCTCGAAAAGTGTGCAGTTTGCTTTCGCGGGATAACGTTTGCGCGCGCGTCGCAGGCACCGCGCTGCGAGGACGGGGACGTTCGCCACCAGCTGACCTACACGCGGACCACCTGCGTACGCGTCGTTCAACGCGCGGAGGAGCGAGTGAATCTGGTCGAGAACCTTGAGATCTTCCTCGATTACCGCGCACGGATCGGTTCTGCTGGGAGGAGCCTTGCGCGCGCTCATCGGCCCGGAGGGCTGAGCCGACGACCGCCAGCGCGCTGACTCCTTGGCGTCAATGCTCGGCCGTGACTTTGCATCGATGCTCGGGCGTGGCTTCGTGCGTCCAGACCCGTCATTGCCGTTCATGAAAGAACCTCCGGCAGCACGAGAGACGCCGTCAACGAGTTGCCGCTAAAGGGTAGAGTGGATCGAGTCGTTCGGTATCGTGGCGTGGTCATTGCAGCGTCCGCGTAATTAATATGCAAGGTACTGGCCACCTCGATGCGTTGTCGTTGTTCCCCGTACCTACACGGGCACGCATCATCTTCGTCGACGACGACGAGCTCGTGTTGCGAAGTATCCGACGGCTGCTTCGCGGCAAAGAAAAGGATTGGGATCTGGTATTCTTGTCCGACGGACACCTCGCGCTACGCGAGCTCGATCGCGCGCCGGTAGACGTGATCGTGTCCGACGTGCAGATGGCAACGATGGGGGGAAGCAAGCTGCTCGCGACGATCCAGGAGCGCCATCCCGACGTCGCGCGCATCGTCCTCTCCGGCGAGACGGATCCGAGCGTCGTTTATCGCACGGTGCCCTTCGCGCATCAGTATCTGACGAAGCCGTTCGACGCGACGAACCTCACGTTCACGCTCCGGCGCGCGTGCGCGCTACGCAGCTTGCTCACCAACGCCGCGATCCGCGCGGTGGTCGGGCGCAGCAACGAGCTTCCTGCCGCGCCCGCCACCTACATCGAGCTGACGCAGGCACTGAAGAATCCCGACACGACGACGCGACAGGTCGCCGCGATCGTCGAGCGCGACATCGGCATCGCCGCTCGCGTGCTCTCCATCGTCAGCTCGTCGTTCTTCGGGGCGCCGCGCAGCGTCTCCACCATCGCGGCGGCCGTCGGCTATCTCGGGCTCGACACAGTGCGCACCCTCGTCCTCGCCTGCGAGATCGTGCGGACCTTCACGCCGACCTCGGGGCTCACGGGCTTCTCCCTCGACGAGTTCGAGGAGCACGGCCTCCGCACCGGACGCCTCGCGCGCTCGATGCTCGGTCCGACTCTCTCCGCCGACGACGCGTTCGTCGCGGGGCTGCTCCATCGCGTCGGGCAGCTCGTGCTCGCGTCACGCGTGCCGCACCGCTTCGCGGAGGTGCTCGACTCCGCCGCCCGCACCGGAAACGGCCTCTTGAAGACGGAGCTCGAGGTGCTCGGCGTCACTCACGCGCAGGTCGGCGCGTATCTGCTCGGGCTCTGGGGCCTCCGCCAGCGCGTCGTCGAGGCCGTCGCGTACCATCCCTATCCCGAGCGGCTCGACTCCGCCTTCGGCATTCCCACCGCCGTCCACGTCGCGAGCATCCTCGCGAAGAACCCCCGCGCGCCCGCCGGCGTCGAACCCCAGGCCGAGATGCAAGCCATCCCGATGGCACTCCTCGAGCGCCAGGGTGTAGCCGATCAGGTACCCGAATGGCGTGAGCTCGCCGAGGGCATCCCCGCGTCCAAGCACTCGACGGATTCCTGAAAACCATGGTCGCAGCCGCCGCAAACGTCCGCCGTCACTCGAAGCCGATCGCCGTCGGTGCGACGAGGATCGTCCAGGAGGCGCTGAACGACGACGTCGAGCTCGCGACGCTGACACGCCTGGCCGAGCAAGATCCGGGGTTCGCCGTTCGCGTGGTCCTCGCCGTTAACAGCGGCGCCTTCGGCCTGTCGCGTACGGTGAGCGACGTGCGGCAAGCCTGCTCGCTCCTGGGCGTGCGCGGCCTCCGCAACCTGGCGCTCAGCCTGGTCGTGAGCGACATGATCCCCACCGGCAACGAGGGGACGATCCTGCTCGTCAACTCGCTGCGGCGCGCCGTCTCGGCCCGACTCATCGCCGAGGCGCTGCGCGAGAAACAGCCCGACGAGTTCTTCACCATCGGGCTCTTCCTCGAAATCGGACTTCTCCAGAGCGCACGTGGTGACCTGGCCGGTACCGCCGACGTCGCTCGCCTTCCTGCGCTGCACCGCCCGACCTACGAGCGCGCGTGCGGTCGCGTCGAGCACCCCGTCTCGGGTGCCGAGCTCGCGAAGCAACTCAAGCTGAGCGACCGCCACGTCGAGGCCGTGGCGAAGCACCACGCGAAGGAGCCGCCCGAGAACATCCTCGGACGGATCGCGTGGGGCGCCGAGCGCGTCGCCGGCGCGTTCGAGGGCGGTGACGTCCGCGGCGGACGCGACGACGCGCTCGCCGCGATGGCGCAGATCGGCGTGCCCACCGCCGCGGCTGCGGAGCTCCTCGATCGCATCCCGGCGATGCTCGGCGAGGCGGCGACGGCCTTCGACCGCGCCATCCCCGCACAGGAGAAGCTCGACGCGCTGGTGCTCGACGCGAACCGTCGCCTCGTCGAGATGAACAACAACTACGAGCGCGTGCTCGTGCAGCTCGAGCAGCTCATCCAGGAAAAGGACCAGCTCGCGTCCCAGCTACGCCGCGCAAACGAAGAGCTCGCGAGCGTCGCCGCGACGGACGCGCTCACCGGGCTCCCGAACCGGCGCGCGTTCGACCAGGCGCTCCGCCGCGATCTCGCGCGCGCCGAGCGCACCAAGGATCCGCTCGCGATCGTCATGATCGACGTCGACTTCTTCAAGAAGGTCAACGACACCTACGGCCACGCCGTCGGTGACGTCGTGCTGCGCAGCGTCGCCGACGTCGTGCGTGGCATGCTGCGGACCGGGGACGTCCCCGCGCGGCTCGGCGGCGAAGAGTTCGTCGCGCTCCTGCCGGGCGCGAGCGCCGAGGGCGGGCAGATCGTCGCCGAGCGACTCCGTATCCGTCTCGCTTCCACGCCCATGCCCGGCCCGTCGGGGCCCTTCAACGTGACGGCAAGCTTCGGGGTGGCGTCCGTACAGGGCGCAGCCTGCCGCGGCGCCGAGAAGACGCTCCTCGAAGCCGCCGACGTCGCCCTCTACGAAGCCAAGCGCTCCGGACGGAACCGAGTCGTGATCGCAAAATAGTAGTTCCGCATCGACGAGTCCGTCGTGCCCGAGGATGAAAGAGCTGCGGACCTGCGCGAGCGCAGCGAGCCCGCGAAGCGGCGGGGGGAGCAGTTCGGCTGCGCGAGCGCAGCGAGCCCGCGAAGCGGCGGGGGGAGCAGTTCGCCGAAGGCGAAGCTGCGGGGGGAGCAGTTCGGCTGCGCGAGCGCAGCGAGCCCGCGAAGCGGCGGGGGGAGCAGTTCGGCTGCGCGAGCGCAGCGAGCCCGCGAAGCGGCGGGGGGAGCAGTTCGGCTGCGCGAGCGCAGCGAGCCCGCGAAGCGGCGGGGGGAGCAGTTCGCCGA
>DATAZL010000057.1:0-41559 GCA_036272055.1 Polyangiaceae bacterium
CGGTGTCGGTCTTCCTGAATTTCCGTACCTGGCGTGCGACGCGTGATCCCATCGAGCGCATCGCATCGCTCACCGCGCTCGCGCAGACGATGATCTGCATGAACCAGATGTACGGCGACATGGGCCTGCAATCGATCGCGACGCAGTTCATGGCGGTCTCCGGCTTCGCGGCCGCGGGCCGGCTCTCGGTGTCGTCCGGCGCGTGGCCCGAGAAGAAGGCGCGGCGGCTACCCGCCGCTGCGTGAGGAGCGAGAAATGCAGAGAGCCCTGCTCATGATGGTCCTCTTCTCGACCATCCTCGTGCCCGCGGTCACGTCACGCGACAAGAAGCCGGCGCGCGGGATGAAGCGCACCGTCATCATCATGTGCGTGCTCATCGTGATCTGGGGATACTCCTGCCGCACGTACTACTACCGCCTCGGCGAGTGACGCGCGGCCCGCGCCGTTCACATCAGCGCGGGTTCGAGCCCGAAGCGCTCGCCGAGCTTCGACAGCGCGGCGCGACCGCGGGCGAACACCTTGAGCGCGAGGAACTCGGCGTGGCCGTGGGTGTCGCGGTACTTGCGGTGCATTCGCGCGTACGACTCGTTCAATCGGGTCTGAACGTCACCCGAGCGCATGAGCGACGCGGCGTTGACACGATAGCGGATCACGGTGCGGTCGACGAAGACGCAGCCGTGGAGGCGGGTGCCGCGCGCGTGCATCTCCGTGTCTTCCTGGAGCGGCATCAGTGCGTCGAAACCGCCCGTCTCTTCGAGGGCCGTCTTTCGCACCATGCACGCGGAGTTCTGCAGGACCGCGCCCTCGAAGAGCAACGTCGCGACGAAGCCGAAGCGGCCGTAGCGCGACGCGCGACGGGCGCGCTCCGCTCCACCGCGCCAGAACGCCGTCTCTCGCTCGACGGCCTCGGCGTTGTCGCCGAATGCTTCGATGCAACCGAAGCTCATCACTGCGTCGGGGTTCGACTCGAGCGCGGCGAGATGCGCGGCGTAAGCGCCCGGGACGAGCACGTCGTCGTCGTCCAGGAAGTGCACGTATCGACCCTGCGCGAGCGGCCAGGCCTCGTTGCGGACGATCGCGGGTCGTCCGAGCGACGGCACCGCGCGTTTCATGTACGTGACCCGCGGATCGCCGATGGACT
The DNA here is from genome assembly GCA_036272055.1 of Polyangiaceae bacterium. Lineage (GTDB taxonomy): Bacteria > Myxococcota_A > Polyangia > Polyangiales > Polyangiaceae > DASZVB01. Next base: position 1,142 of record DATAZL010000057.1, read on the forward strand.
CGACGACCTCGCGGGCGGACCCCTCGGGGCTATCGTCGATAACCCGGACCTCGAGCGACGCACCTTCCTGAGCAAGTGCGCTGACGAGGGCGTCGACGAGCTGCTGTGGCCTGCGAAACGTCGGAACGATGACGGTTACGTCAATGGAAGGCATCTGCGGCGCACGATCTCAGCGACATGATTCCGCCGAAGATAGCCGTCCGAGCCTCGCCTTCGCAATTACCCCTCGGGCGCTTGTTTGATTTGCGGCACACGCGAGTGCTCCCGGCGGGCCTCGTTGGCCTTCGGTTTTCCGCCTCCGCGTGAACCCCCGGACGCCCGGGGCGGAGCCTAGCGAAACCGTGGATCGTGCGTTACAGTGCCGCGGTGTCGATGCGTGCCCGTGTTCGACGTCGCCGCCCCTCCGACATCCTGGTGGGCACCGATCTGGTGGAGGTTCGAAGCGTCGCGGAGTCGATGCAGACCTTCGGAGAGCGCTACCTTGCGCGCGTGTTCACCGCCGAGGAGCGCAACTATTGCGCAGAGGTGGCGCGCGCCGGCGGCAACCCGGTGCCCCATTTTGCAGCAAGGTTTGCCGCAAAAGAGGCGGTAATGAAGCTCCTCCGTCCTCGAGCGAGTGACGCCATCACGTGGCAATCCATAGAGGTGGTTCGCAGCGCGCGAGGACACTGCGCCGTCCGCCTTCACGGACCCGCCCGGGAGCTCGCTCGCCGCGCGGGTCTCGGCCGCGTCGCGATAAGCTTGAGTCACGAAGAACACTATGCGACTGCAGTCGCAGTGGCAGGCCTCGCCGGGCGTGCCGAGCGCAACGGCGTGCATGTGCACGAAGACACGACACGCCTGGGGACACAGCTCCGATGACCGACGAGATACGCGCCATATTGAAGGAACACGGGCGCATGACCGCCGACGCCACTACGCTCGGCGAGAATGAAGATCTCTTCAAGGCCGGCATGACGTCGCACGCGAGCGTCAACGTGATGCTGGCACTCGAGGCGAAATTCGACGTCGAGTTCCCGGACGAGATGATGAAGCGCGAGGTATTCGGCAGCATCGCCGCCATGCGCGCGGCAATCGAACAGCTGACGAAAAACCGATGATCGGAGCGCGAAACGAAACTCATCGCGCCGATGAAGTATTGAAAGGCACCGAGTCGCCGCCATGACCGAATACACCCCGCAGAAGCTCTACGACGACCTCGTCGCGCACAGGCACATCATCCCCGTCGGCGTGCAGGGCATATTCGGACGCGGCGCGGTGTTCGAGGACGTGCTCCGCCGTTTCGACGCGGTCATCTCACGAGTCGCCGCGAGTGACGGCGCGGAGGTGATGGCGTTCCCGCCGACCCTCGACCGCAAGGTCCTCGAGAAGAGCGAGTACCTCGACTCTTTCCCGAACCTCGCCGGTGCCGTCTTCAGCTTCTTCGGCAAAGAAGGGGAGGCGATGGAGCTCAGCGGCGCCATCCACGCCGGCAAGTCGTGGGAGGCCTGGCAGAAGATGACGGACGTCGTCCTGACGCCCGCGGCCTGCTATCCGGTCTACCCGAGCTTCACCGGGACGATCCCCGAGCAGGGGCACCTGGTCGACATGCAGAACTGGGTCTTCCGTCACGAGCCGTCGAACGAGCCGACGCGCATGCAGGCCTTCCGCGTCCGCGAGTTCGTACGCGTCGGCGGCCCGGACACCGTGGTGGACTGGCGTGACATGTGGCTGAAACGCGGCGTCGAGATGCTCCAGTCGCTCGGGTTACCCGCGCAGTCCGACGTCGCTTCCGATCCGTTCTTCGGTCGTGGCGGCCGCATGCTCGCCGCGAACCAAAAGCAGCAGAAGCTCAAGTTCGAGGTGCTCGTCCCCGTGATCTCGGAGACGAAGCACACCGCGATCTGCTCATTCAACTATCACCAGGATCATTTCGGCAAGCTGTTCGACATCAAGACGCAATCGGGCGAGCTCGCGCAGACGGCGTGTCTCGGCTTCGGGCTCGAGCGGTGCGTGATGGCGCTCTTCAAGACGCATGGAATGGTCCCGTCGGAGTGGCCGAAAGCCGTGCGCGAGATTCTGTGGCCCTGAGGCCCCGGATATGAGCCGCCGCGACGCGCAACCGTTCTGGATAGAGACGAAGGCAGGGGCGATCTTCGCCTGGCACAACGCCCCCCCCGGCGCCGCGCGCGAGGCGGGCATCGTCCTCTGCAGGCCCTTCGGCTACGACGCGCAATGCAGCCAGCGCGCATACCGTCACCTGGCCGAGCGGCTCAGCGACGCCGGTTTCCACGTGCTCCGGCTCGACTACCACGGCGCCGGAGACTCCTCGGGTGGGGACTCGGACGACGATCGATGGATGGCGTGGATGGACAGCGTCCGCGCCGGCATGAGCTTTCTGCGGAAAGACTTCGGCGTCGGGAAGATTGCGCTCTTCGGCTCGCGCTTCGGCGCCCTCGTCGCGCTCGGCACCGCGGGGGAAGACGACGTGGACGCGCTCGTGCTCATGGCGCCACCGGCGTCGGGTCGCACCTGGCTTCGTGAAGCGAGGGCGTTGCAATCCCTCGTCGACGCGTCCGGCGGCGTGACGACGGACGCCGCCTCGGACGGCCGCGAGGAGTCTGCCGGCTTTCTCATGACGGCTCCGACCGTCGCCGTGATCGCCAAGTTCGATCCGACGGCCGTCGAGCAGACTGCGCGCGCCGTCCTCGTAATCGCGCGTGACGACGTGCCGGGCGCCGAAGAGAAGCTCGTGACGAAGCTGCGCGCGCGCGGCGTCGACGCCACGCTCTCTCGCACGCCGGGCTACGGCGCGATGATGCAGCAAGATCCGCAGCGCTCCGTCGTCCCCGACGCGGCGTGGAACGAGATCACCGCGTGGCTCGTCGCGCGCTACTCGCGCTGGATAGAGATCCCGGAGACGCACGGGGGCTACCCGACCGTCGCGACCGTCCGCGAGAATCTCACCGCGCCCGCAGTGCGCGAGGAGATCGTCGACATCGACGGTCTGTTCGGTGTCATCACCGAGCCGACCCAGCCTCCCGCGGGTACCCTCCCCGTGATCGTCCTCCACAACATCGGGGTGAACTCGCACATCGGCGCGAACCGGATGTACGTCGGCATGGCGCGGCGCTGGGCCGGGCTCGGTTTCCGCGTGCTCCGCTTCGACACCACCGGGCTCGGCGACAGCCCCTCCACCGAGCGGCTCCCGGAGAACCGCGTGTACAGCCAGGTGGCGATCCAGGACTCACGTCGCGTGATGGATTTCCTCGAGCGGAAGCGCAGCGCCTCCCGCTTCGTCCTGATGGGGCTCTGCTCGGGCGCTTACGTCTCGTTCCACTCGTCGGTGGCCGACGATCGCGTCGCGGGCATCGTGCTCATGAACGTCCCTCTCTTTCACTGGAAAGAGGGCGACCCGGTGGACTTCCGCAAGCGCGACGTCGTCAAGGCGACGAGCTTCTACTCGAAGGCCGTGTTCGATCGCGACGTGTGGGTCCGCCTCGTCCAGGGCGACGTCAACGTCAGCACCATCGCCCAGGGCCTCTTGCAGAAGAGCTGGGAGCGCGCGCGGCATCGCGTCTCGAGCCTGCTCTCGGGCGAGAGCGACGTGGCGCGCGGCTTCCGTGCGCTCCTCGGCCGCAGCACGAACGTCTTCCTGGTCTTCTCGGCGGACGACGGCGGTCGTGACGTCATCGACGCGCACCTCGGTACCAACGGGGATCGCCTGCGGCGCGAGCGCGGCTTCCGCCTCGAGGTGATCGACGGCACCGACCACACCTTCTCGCCGCTCTGGTCGCAGGAGGTGCTGCTCTCCCTGCTGACGAGCCACCTGATGAGCCACTTCCTCGCCGATCGCAGCCTCGGGCCGTCGTACCGGGACGTCGTCTCGCTGGAGTCGCTCGCGCAGTGACGGACCTTCGGGGGGCTCGCTGATGTTCTCGATCGTCATTCCCGCCTACAACGAAGCGGCCGTCATCGAGCGATGTCTCCGTACGATGCTCGACGGAGCGCGCCCCGACGAGCTCGAGATCATCGTCGTGGCCAACGGCTGCAAGGACGACACCGCGGAGCGCGCGCGCGCCTTCGGCGGCCCCGTTCGCGTGATCGAGACGCCCGTCGGCTCGAAGATCGGCGCGCTGAACCTCGGTGACTCCGCCGCGCGTCACTTCCCGCGCATGTACATCGACGCGGACATCCAGGTGACCATCGACGCGCTCCGACAGGTGGCCGCGCTCCTCGGAGACGACTCTCCGATCGTGGTCGCGGCGCCCCAGGCCATGTTCTCCTACGAGGGCAGGCCGCTCCTCGTGCGCTCCTTCTACAAGGTGTGGACGAGTCTGCCCTTCTTCACCGAGAACCTCATCGGCGCCGGTTTCTACGCGTTCTCGCGCAAGGGCCGGGAGCGGTTCGAGTCGTTCCCCGACATCATCGGTGACGACGCGTTCGCGCGGCTCATAGCTCGCCCCGAGGAGCGGCTCGCACTCAAGCACGCGACCTTCACGATCAGCCCGCCGCGGAACCTCCGCGCCGTCGCGAAGATCCAGACCCGAGCCCGCGCCGGCAACTACGAGCTACGCGCCAAGTTCCCGGAGCTGATGGAGAACGAGACCACGAGCGCGCAGCGTTCGCTGAAGATCATCGCTTCACGGCTCGATCTCTGGATGCACGCGCCCGTGTATCTGGGCGTCATGGGCTACGCGAAGCTCCGCGCGCACCTGAAGCTCAAGCGCGGCCAGGAGAAGATCTGGGAGCGCGACAACACCGGTCGCGAATCCTGACGTCCGAGCGCGTTCGCGCGGCGCGACGGGAGTCCGCTCAGGAGCCCGGCTTCGCGAGCGCCGCGTCGAAGAACGAGACGACGGCTTCCGGATACTCGCGCGGCGCAGCCTCGATGTAGCCGCCGTGGCCGGCGCCCGGGATCAACCAGAGGCGCTTCGGGCCGGTGTCCGCGTCGAAGATCGTCTTTGCTCGCTTCGGGGAGATGGCCGGATCGCTTTCGCCGTGAACGACGAGGAGCGGGCGGGGCGCAAACTTGCTCGCCGCGTCGGCGTTCTGTACCGAACCGACGTTCACGCCCGCGAGAGACATGCCGAGGAGCGCCGGCACGAACGTGAACCACGAGAAGCGGCCGCCGTCGTCGATGCAGGCGTCCTTCATGGACGTGGTGGCACCTTCCAGCACGATGGCGCGAATGCGCGGATCCTCGGCGGCGTCCATGGCCACCGCGGACGAGCCGGCGGAGAAGCCGAGGGCGCCGATCTGGTCTCCGTTCACGTCGGGCTCCGACGACAGCAGATCGACGGCAGCGCTGACGTCGCGCCGCTCTTCGTCGCCGTAGGTCGTCTTGTCCCCGTCGCTCTCGCCGTGAGCGCGCAGGTCGAAGAGCAGGACGCCGTAACCGCGCGCTGCCAGGATCCGCGCGTCGGGAAGCATCGAGGCGCGGTTCCCGCGATAGCCGTGGGCGAGCAGGACGGCGCGGCGATTCTTCGACGGGATGTACCAGCCGCGCAGCGTCAGCCCGTCCTTCGTCGCGAAGGACACATCCTGCATCGCGGCGAGCAGCGGCTCGGCCGGAGGCCGAACCACCGGCGTCCGCGGCGGGCGGACGTCCCGGTACTCCCCGATGAAGGCGCGAAACGAGAGCGCGAGCGCTATGGATACGGCGCCGCCCGCGACGACGAGGGCGCCGCTCTTCCAGCTCCACTTGAGGGACAAGAGCCCGATGGGTTTCTCAATACCGCGTGGTCGAAGGTCCGGGACGGCCGCGGCGGAGAATACCTCGCACGTGCTCGATGCCGCGAAAAGCCCGATCTTTCGCGGCGTCCCGGAGCTTGGAGGTTCCAATCGGCTTCGGCGAGAGCCCTCGCCTCCGGAGCATTGCGTTCATCTTGTGCGCGTTCTCTATCGAGTCCGTCTTGTCGGTCGCGAAAGTGACGCTGAAAGATACGCTCGTCGCAGGGCCGTTCTGGACCCAGTGCGGTGCGGAGAACGGAATGTAGAGCGCCTGTCCCGGCTCCAGCGCGAACGGCCTGTCGCGGCCGGCATATTCTGGCTTCAGGACCGTCTTCGAGAGCGACCACTGGGAGTGAAAGTGTTCGTTCTCGTCTACGGAGCAGACCTCGGTGTCGTGCGCGTTCCAGGTATGCACCACCTTCTGGCCCTGGAGCTGGAAGAGGCAGGTCTGCTCGTGGTCACGGTGGTACGGCGTCACGGTGTTCGGCGCCGAGATGAACACCCACGCCCAGCCTCGCGTCATTTGCTGGCCGTGCGCCCGCAGCGACTGCTTCATTTCCTCGAGGAGCTCGCGCACGAGGGGGCCGTAAACGGGGTCCGTCTCGACGTTCATGATGAACAGGTACGTGCGGTTGTCCTCGATGGCCCGCACCATTTCTTCGAGAGAACGTGCCGTTCCGTGCTTGTCGGCGACCAGCTCGATGCTCTCCCCGGCGGTCACGGTGTCGGCGTCGTAGACGCGGACCCTGTTTGCCGGCCTGCGCAAGGCGAGCTCCGCGAGGCTTCCCAGCGTCATCAAGGGATGACCGGAGAGGCCATGGGCGAAGGTGCCGGGGCGCGTATCGTCATACGACGCGCGCGTCAGGCCTACCCGGGGTTCCCCGTGTCGAGCCGGCGCTCCACCGTTCGGTGCGTCGCGCATGTCGAGTCCAGTTTCGAACTCCATGATGCGACTCCATAGTCGACGCGGACCACGTCGAGCGAGGACAAACACAATTATGAAGGCGCGCTCATGTCGTCGGTGCGTACGGCGTTGCGCTGAAACGGCGACGCGCCGAAACGCGTGAGCAGCGGAGTCGTACGCGCGGCGGTGCTATAGAGCCTTCGTCCGATCCCCTCGAATCGAGGACACTGCCTTGGCGGCTTCTCCCTCTTCCAGCTCGCACGACCGACCCCTCGGAGTGAGCTTTTCGCGGAGCCTCTCGACTCACGACGTGGACATCTGGTTGCGCCGCGGCGCGATCATCGTGCTCGCGACGCTGGTCGGGGCCTGGTCGATCGCGTCGCTCTTCTTTCCCTACGGCTGGGATCAGGGCTGCTTCAGCTACGTGGCGCGCGTGATGCTCCACGGAGGCGAGCCGTACCGCGACGCCCTGGATATCAAGGGGCCGCTCGTCTACTACACGTTCGAGCTCCTCCAGTGGGTGTTCGGGCGGCAGATGTGGGCCGTGCGCGCGCTCGATCTCGTAGTCCTCGCGTGCGGCGGCATCGCGGCGTTCCGCATCGTCGAGCCCTTTGCCGGCAGGACCGCGGCGGCGTGCACGTCGCTGATGATGCTCATCGCCTTCGCGAGCTTCGGCAACTGGTACACGGCGCAGCCCGACGGCTGGGCGTCGAACCTGCTCGTGGTCATCGTGGCGTTGCTCGTCACCCGCGCTCCCGCGTCGTCCGGGCGCCTCGCGATGGCGGCGTTCCTCGTCGGTTGCTGCACGCTGCTCAAGCCGACCTACGCCACTTACGCGCTGCTCGTGCTCGTGGCCGGCTGGCCCGCGGCGAGAAGCGAATGGGCACGCGGCGCCCGCTCGCTCGTTCCCGCGGGCGTCGCGTTCGCAGCGCCGATCGTCCTGGCCGTCGGCTGGCTCGCCGTGCACGGCGTGCTCGCAAGCCTCTACGACGCGTACATCCGCTTCACGATGGAACGGCGCGCGACCGATCCCTCGATGCATCTCTCGCTCGCGCGCGTCGCGTCGCTCACCCAGGGGATGCTCACCGGGACGCCCAATCTCGCGATGGCGCTCCCCCCGGCGGCACTCGGAGCGGCGGCGCTCTTCAAGAGGCGCCCGCGAGTCGCGGTGCTCCTCCTGCTCTGGGCCGCGCTCGGTATCTTCAGCGTCGCGGCGCAGGGCAAATTCGCGATCCAGAACTACACCTGGCATCCCTTCTATCCCCCGCTGATCTTGCTCGCCGGCATCGGCCTCACCGAGCTCTGGGGGAACGGCGTGTCGTGGCGCAATCGCGCTCCCGAACGCACCCTGGTTCTCCTCACCGCGCTCCTGCTCTTCAAGATGACGTCGAAGGAGCCGCTCGCACACATCGCGCGGTTCACACGGCTCGCCACCGGGAAGCTCACCCTCGCCGAGTACCGTCGCGAGTTCGACGTCAACGTACCCGCGCTGAGCGGCTCTCCGGCGAAGGACGTGGGCTTCGGTGTGGAGCGCGACATCGAGCTCTCCGACTATCTCGACGCGCACACCGTGCCCTCCGACGTCGTGTTCGTCTGGAGCGAGCCCCTGGTCAATTATTGGAGCGATCGCGATTCGCCGACGCCCGTCAGTCTCTCGATGGCGTTCACGACCTGGGGAGCTCCCGCGCGGCGCACCCGCTATCGCGCCGATCTTCTCGAGAAAATGGATTCCGGGAAGGTCGAGTACTTCGGCGCGCCGGAGAAGGATCTCGTCGCCGCGCCCGACGAGTCGAACATCGTCACGCGATTTCCGGAGCTGCTCTCCGTGCTCGAGAGCCGGTACGACAAGGTGACCGAGATCGGCGACGTCGAGCTCTTCAAACGCCGTCACTGAAATTCCGCGGCTCGATTTTTCGACCGGGTTTCCGTGTAGCCGAACCCTTTTCGCTCGCGTAAACTGTGCGGTCGATGGCTCAAGCGAATCAGATTCCCGTCGCGGCTGCGCAGGCGACGGCGAAGGGTCCCTTCCAGATCTCCGTCAACGAGTCGACGTTCGACACCGAGCGCATCACGCGCGTCACGCACTCGCTCGACGAGCATCCCTTGCTCGACCTCGACGAGGTGCGCAAGCTCGCGCGCCGGCTCGATCAGGGCCGTGTTCGCTGGCACCGCGCCGACATCCCGGTGTCGACCAACTTCGCCAACGCGGCGAAGGAGCACGCCAACGGGCGCACGCTCGAGCACACGCTCGAGCACATCGACGAGGCTGGCTCGTGGGTGTTCCTGCAGCACATCGAGAAGGACGCCGCTTACGGAGCCATGGTGAGAGAGGTGCTCGGCCGCGTCGCTCCGACGATCGAGCGTCGCGATCCCGGCATGCGCGATCTGCACGGGTGGATCTTCGTCTCCTCCCCGCGCGCCATCACGCCCTACCACATGGACCACGAGGCGAACTTTCTCCTCCAGGTTCGCGGCAGGAAGACCATCAACGTCTGGAACCCGAAGGACCGCAGCGTGGTCGGCGAGAAGGAGCTCGAGACGTTCCACGGCAGCTGGTCGCTCGACGACACCGCGTGGCGCGACGAGTTTCAGGCGAAGGCGAACGTCTTCGACGCGACGCCGGGTACCGGCGTGTTCATGCCGTTCACTGCGCCGCACACCGTGCAGAACGGGAACGAGGTCTCCGTCACCCTGAGCCTCACCTTCATCACGAAGCGCACCGAGCGTGAGGCAGCGCTCTTCAGCGCGAACCGGAGCCTGCGTAAGCTCGGCCTCTCACCGCGCCCCGTCGGCTCCGCACCCCTCCTCGAAGAGGCAAAGTTCCGCGCCTTCAACGCCTGGACGTCAGCCCGCGACCTAGCCCGCTCCCGCGGCAAATCCTCCCGCGGAATGTGAAGCCGTCGTCCGCGCGGCAAGTGACGTAGTCGTCGCCCCTAGAAATACCTCAGCATCCAGCGCTCGATGCGTTGCATGAGCTTCTCGCGGTCGAAGAGCACCGTATAGGTGTGATCCGCGCGCTCGTAGTACTCGACCTCGATGTGCGCGTTGTCGCGGAGGCTCGGGAACGTGTCGCCGAACTGCTCGATGTAGTTGTTCGCCGCGTCCGAGCCGTAGCCGCCCGAGTAGACGAAGAGCAGGTTCGTCCCTCTGCCGGTCACCTTCTGGAACTCGCTCTCGAGCCGTTCCTTCGTCGGGTAGTTCCGCGTGTAGATCTCGACGCCGTCGCCCGCTTCACGGAGCTCGCTCATGAGCTGCGGGGCGTGCTTCTGTATCGTCCGCCGCGCATAGAGCTCCCAGAAGCGGCGTGACAGGGGCCGCTTGAGATAGCGGCGAAGGAGGAACTCCTTCGTCTGGAACGAATAGCCTTCGACGAAGATCGCGCCCGCGACGCGCGGGTCGTCGACCGTGACGGTATGTGCGCTGTCGACGCCGGAGCAGAAGCCGAGCTGGATGAATCGCTTGGTGCCGTTGCGCTCGGCGAGGGCGGTCATCGCGTCCTTCACGTCGAGGACGCCGCGCTCTAGCTCCGTCTTCGCGTCCTTGCGCTGCTGGCTGTCACCCAGCCCGGACAGATCGAAGCGCAGCATCGAGTAGCCCGCGCGAGCGAGCCGCCGCGAGAGCTCCACGTAGGTCCTGAACGGGCCGACCCGATGATTCAGACCGACGTTGGAGGCGACGATCACCGGAGCGCCGGGTCTGGCAGCGGAGCTCTCCGGCTCCGTGAGGATGCCCACGAGCGCCTGTGACGGTCCGAAGGTGTAGATTTTCTCGCGCACCATGGATCAATCGAGATAGAGCGTGATGGCGTTGAGCATGTCGTTCGAGAGGAGAGCGGCTTGAAGCTCGGTGCCGCCGGTCGCTTCGGGATCGGGCACGTGAACGAGCGTCGCCTCGCGTGAACACTTCGAGATCGCCGCTTTCAGCTCACTCGCGGGCGGCGCGTCCACCGACACCATCAGGCCGACGCGGGCGGCGTTCGATGGCGGTGCACGGAGGAGATCGAGCTCGCGGATCTCTCGCTCCAGCGAGACGGGCAGGGGAAAGCCGAGGAGCTCGGGAGGCCGGTCTCGCCCGGACCAGGGTGGCTCGAGGATCTTCGCGTTGTGACGCTCTTGCAGGTTCTCGAGCTGGTCGATGTACGCCGCGCCCTTGATCACCGGCTCCCAGAGCACGAGCGAGTTGAACGTGACGTCGCGAGCCGTGGCGGCAATCGCCGCTCCGAGCCGAAATCCGACGGCGGAGATCTTCGTGACCGACGCTAGATCGCGGAGCTCGCTCGCGGCGGTCGCCACGTTCGCGCGCCACGTCGCGAGCGAGCCCTCGTCGCTCGCGCCCGCGGAGTCCCCGGTGCCGAAGTAGTCGAAGCGGAACACGTGGAAGCCCTTCCGCGTCAGCATCGTGGCGAGCTTCCGGAACGCCCAGTGCGTCCGCATGTACTCCTGCGGCGCGGGGTAGCAGAGGAGCACGCCCTCGTCCCGCGGGCGACCGCCCGCCGGCGGGTGGTACATGCCGAAGAGCGGTGCGTCGCTGCTGCCGAAAAAGCTTGGATTCATACTGACGCGCTGGCTTCAGAGGCCGCGTATCTTCTGTCTTACCTTCTTCAGGAGGCGGCTAGCGAGCGGAACATATCGTGATTGCTCCGGCGCGGGCGCCTCGGTCGATCGAGCGGCCGTGGGCAGCATAGGCGCGAGCTGCGCCGCGACCTGTAGCAAGTTGTTCAACAGCAGCACGCGGGGGCTGAGGCGCGCCCCGGTCCGGGCTTCGATCTCCGCGATGACTCGCAGCGAGAGCAGCGAATGCCCACCGATACCGAAGAAGTTATCGCCGAGAGATACCCGCGGAGCGCCGAGGACCTCTTTCCATACATCTGCCACCAGCCGCTCTGCCGGCGTGGTTGGTTCTTCGTAGGTCTCCGTCTCGACCGTCGCGAACGGCGCGGGCAGCGCCTTCCGGTCGATCTTACCGTTCGGCGTCAGCGGGAACTCGCGGATCTCGACGAAGTGCTGTGGAACCATGTAGTCGGGCAAAAAGCCCCGGAGATGACGGCGGAGCTCGGAGTCCGTCGCCATCGCGCCTTCACTTTTGACCAGATACGCGACGAGCCGAGCGTCGCCCGGTCGGTCCTCGCGGACGAGCGCGACGGCTTGCTTCACCGCGTCGTGGCGAGCGAGCGTCGTCTCGATCTCGCCGAGCTCGATGCGGTACCCGCGGAGCTTCACCTGGTTGTCGTTCCGGCGCAGATATTGAAGATCTCCGCTCGCGAGGAGCCGCACGACGTCGCCCGTCCTGTAGGCGCGGCCGCTCGGCAAGATCGGATCGGCGATGAAGCGCTCCTCGGTGAGCTCGGCGCGGTTCAGGTAGCCGAGGGTGACGCCGTCGCCGCCGATGAGGAGCTCCCCGGGCACACCGAGGGGGCACAGCTCGCCGTTCGTGTCGACGACGTAGACCTTCGTGTTCTGCAGCGGACGACCGATGAGGACCTGCGTCATCTGCGGCTCGAGCGGCGCGCACGTGCTCCACACCGTCGTCTCGGTCGGGCCGTACATGTTCCACGACGACGGCACGAGGGACGCGATCTGCTCGCCGAGCTCGCGAGGGACGGCCTCGCCGCCGACCAGAGCTTTCTTCAGCTCTCCGGAGCGGAGACCCGCGGCCATGAGGAGCCGCCAGGTGCCCGGCGTGGCCTGGAGCGTCGTTGCGCCCGAGGAACGGAGGAGCGCGAGGAGTCGCTCGCCGTCCGAGGCTTCGTCCTTGTTCGCCAGCACGATCTTCGCGCCCACGGAGAGCGGTAGCCAGAGCTCGAGTACGGCGATGTCGAACGATAGCGTGGTCACCGCGAGCACGACGTCGCTCTCGTCGAGCCCCGGCGAGCTCGCGATGCTCGTCACGAAGTTCACGATGGCGCGGTGAGGCACCATCACGCCCTTGGGCTTGCCGGTGGAGCCCGAGGTGTAGATGACGTAGCCGATCGCGTTGCCCGTCGAGGGAGTGCCGCCCCTGGCGGGCGCGTCGGCGTAGCTGTCCGGCTCGTCGACGAAGAGCACACGCCCGCGATGAGGCGGCACGGTCGACTCGAGCGAACGCTGCGACAGGATGACGCCCACGCCGGAGTCCTCGACCATGAACGCGAGCCGGTCCGCCGGGAACGCGGGATCCAGCGGGATGTACGCGCCGCCGGCCTTCAGCGTCGCGAGCATCGCGACCAGCATCGTCGCGGAGCGCTCGACGTAGAGCCCGACGAACACGTCACGGCCCACGCCGAGCTCGCGGAGCTTCGCCGCGAGCCGTCCTGCGCGCGCGTCGAGCTCGCCGTAGGTGAGCTTCTCGCCGGACGCCTCGACGGCGATCCGGTCCGGGTGCATCGCGACACGTTTCTCGACGAGCTCGTGCAGCCCGGATTCTTGCGGATACGCTGCGTCCGTCTCGTTGACGGCCGCCATCGCCTTGCGCTCCTCGGCGGGAACCACCGGCGCGCGGCCGATCGACTGGAGCGGGTTTTCGACGAGGGCGCGGAGCAGCGTGTCGTACCGCGAGAGCATCGCCTCCATCGTCCCCGCGTCGAAGAGGTCCTGCGCGTACTCGAGGGTCGCGGACATGCCGGTAGACGTCTCCTCGACCCAGAGACTGATGTCGGTCGGAGTCGATTCGCGGTCGATGTCGACGTAGCCGTACTCGAGATTGCCGAGACGGTTGTCGCGCTTCGGCCGGGATTGGAGCGAGAAAATGGCCTGATAGAGCGGGGTGCGGCTTCCGTCACGGGGGACGTTCAGCACCTGGATCAACGTCTCGATCGGCATCTCCTGGTGCGCATAGGCGTCCAGGCAGACGTCGCGCACGCGCCTCAGCACCTCGGAGAAGGTCGGCTGGTCCTTCAGATCGATCCGCAGCACCAGCGTGTTCGCGAAGAAGCCGAGGAGCCCTTCCGTCCCCGGGCGCTGGCGGCCCTGCACCGGTGTGCCGAGGATGACGTCCGTCTGCCCGGTGTGCCGGTAGAGCAGGGTCGCGTAGACCGCGACGAGGAGCATGTAGAGAGTGACGCCTTCACGCCGCGAGAACTCGCCGATCGCGGCGACGTCTTCGGCAGAGAAGAGCCGCGTCACGGTGCCGGCGCGATACGTCATCACCGGGGGACGCGGTCGGTCGGACGGGAGCTCCAGGATCGGAAGCTCGCCGCCGAGCTTGTTCGTCCAGTACGGCAGCTCGCGACGGGCCGCGTCGGTCGCCACCCGGGTCCACGCGGAGAAGTCGCCGTACGTGATCGGGAGCGGCTCGTACGACGGAGTGGTGCCGCGGAGGAGCGACTCGTAAGCGACGCCGAGCTCGCGCTGGAAGATGTCGAAGGACGAGCCGTCCCAGATCGAGTGATGGGCGACGGTCGTCAGAGTGTATTCCTCGTCGCCGAGGCGGATGAGCTTGAACCGGACGAGCGGACCCTTCGAAAGCTGGAAGGGCGAGTTCACGAATTCGCCGATCACCGTGCGCACGCGAGCCCTCCGCTCGTCCTCGGCGAGGCCGCGGAGATCCACCGGCGTCAGGTCGAGGACCAGGCGCGGCGCGATGCTCTGGACGGGCTCGCCGTCTTGCCAGACGAGCGTCGAGCGCATCACCTCGTGACGCTCGGCGACGGTCTCGACGCTGCGGGCGAGCACCGAGACGTCGAGCGCGCCGAGGAGGCGCAGCGTGACCTGGATGTTGAACACCGCGGTGCCCGGCGCCATCTCCTCGAGGAAGAAGATTCGCTGCTGCATCAGGGACAGCGGCGCAGGTCCGGTGCTGGTGCGGCGCGGGATCGCGGTGCGATAGAGCCGCTGCGAGGTCGGCTCCGGGCGCGACTCGACGAGCTCCGCCAGGGCCCTGAGGCGCGGCGTTTCGAACACCGCGCGGAGCGGCAGATCGACGCCCGCTTTCTGGGTGAGCAAGGTCACGAGCTTCGCGGCGAGGAGCGAGTGGCCGCCGAGCTCGAAGAACGAGTCGGTCGCCGAGATGCGCTCCACGCCGAGGATCGTGCTCCAGAGGCCGGCCATGATGCGCTCGCCCTCGGTGGCGGGCTCGACGAACTCCTTCTCGACGGTCCGCGCGACGTCGCCGGGGGCCGGGAGCGCCTTTCTGTCTATCTTGCCGTTCGGCGTGAGCGGCAAGGTTGCGAGCTCGACGAAGTGCTGCGGCACCATGTACTCGGGCAGGAAGCGACGCAGGTGGGTGCGGAGCTCGGCGTCGGTGACGGCGGCGCCGTCGTTCTCGACGACGTACGCGACGAGCCGTGCATCGCCGGGACGATCTTCACGTACCAGCGCGACCGCTTGCCGGACCGAGGGATGCTGCGCGATCGCAGATTCGATCTCGCCGAGCTCTATGCGATAGCCGCGGAGCTTGATCTGATTGTCGTTCCGGCGCAGGTACTCGATGCTGCCGCTTGCGAGGAGCCGCACGACGTCGCCCGTCCGGTACGCGCGGCCGCTCGCGAACGGGTCGTCGATGAACTTTTCCCGCGTGAGCTCGGGACGGTTCAGGTAGCCGAGGGTCACGCCGTCGCCGCCGATGAGGAGCTCACCAGGGACGCCGAACGGAACGAGCTCGCCGTTGCGATCCACGACGTGGACCTTCGTGTTCTGGAGCGGGCGCCCGATGAGCACGCGCTCCACCGGCGACTTCAGGGCGGCGCAGGTGCTCCACACCGTGGTCTCGGTCGGGCCGTACATGTTCCAGGCCGAGCCCGCCCGGAGCGCGAGCTCTTCGGCGAGCTCCTTCGGCACGGCTTCGCCTCCGACGAGCGCCTTGCCGAGATCTCCGGCGCGGAGCCCCGCGGCGAGCAGGAGCCGCCAGGTGCTCGGCGTCGCCTGCAACACCGTCGCTTTCGAGCTCCGGAGGAGCCCGAGAAGACGCGTGCCATCCATGGCGTCGTCCCGCGTCGCGAGCACGATCTTCGCGCCGAAGGCGAGCGGCAGCCATAGCTCGAGCACCGCGATGTCGAACGACAGCGTGGTGACGGCAAGGACGGTGTCGTCCTCGCCGAGGCCGGGTAGCTCGGCGACGCTGGTGAGAAAGTTCACCACGGCGCGGTGAGGGACCATGACGCCCTTGGGCTTGCCGGTGGAGCCCGAGGTGTAGATGACGTAGGCGATTCCATCGCCACCGCCGGACGTCGTGAGCGAGCTTCCGCCGCTCTCGTAGCTGTCCGGATCGTCGAGATAGAGCACGCGCCCCTGCTGAGGCGGGAGCGACGCTTCGAGTGCGCGCTCCGACACGAGGACGCGCACGCCCGAATCCTCCACCATGAAGGCTAGCCGGTCAGCGGGGAACGCCGGATCGAGCGGGATATAGCCGCCGCCCGCCTTCAGGATCGCGAGCATGGCGATCAGCATCGACGGAGAGCGCTCGACGTAGAGACCGACCAGGCCGCCCGGCTCGACGCCGAGCTCGCGGAGCCGCGTCGCGAGACGCCCGGCGCGCTCGTCGAGCTCGCCGTAGGTCAGGGTTCGTCCTTGCCACTCGACCGCGACGCGGTCGGGGTGCGTGGCGGCGCGCCGCTGCACTAGCTCGTGCACGCCGGCCTCGCGCGGATACGGCGCGGTCGTCTCACTCACGTCCGCGATCGCGCGGCGCTCCGCGTCGGGCAGGATCGGAATGCGGGCGATGGACTGCGTCGGATCTTCGCAGATCGCCGCGAGCAGACGGCGGAGCTGCTTCAGGAACCGCGCGATGGTCTCTTTCTCGAAGAGATCCGTGGAATAGTCGATGCCGCCTGACAGGCCCTGGCCGGTCTCCTTCACCCACAGATAGACGTCGGTCGGCGCGACCGGCGCGTGGACGTGGACCTGCGAGTAACCGAGCTCGCCGAGGCGTGGCTGGCGGTTCGAGACGTCCTGGTAGGTGAAGAACGCCTGGAAGATCGGCGTACGGCTCATGTCGCGCTGCACGCCGAGCTGCTGCACGAGGAGCTCGAACGGCATGTCCTGATGCCCGTAAGCGTCGAGGGCGACGCGACGCACGCGCTCGAGCAGCTCGAGGAAGCTCGGCTCCTTCGACAGATCGGTGCGGAAGACCAGGGTATTCACGAAGAAGCCGAGCAGGTTCTCCGTCTCGGGCTGGGTGCGGCCGCGGATCGGCGTGCCGACGATGACGTCTTCTTGACCGGTGTAGCGATAGAGCAGCGTCTGGAACGCGCCGAGCAGCACCATGTAGAGCGTCGCGTTCGCGCGACGTCCGAGGAGCGTCAGCGTGTCGACCTCGGCCTTCGAGAGGACGAAGGACTCCGTCTGTCCGCGGTAGCTGAGGCGCGCGGGGCGCGGCTTGTCCGTCGGCAGCTCGAGGATCGGGAGCTCACCGCCGAGCTGTGTCCGCCAGTAGGCGGCTTGCCGCTCGAGCTCCTCGCCTTGCAGGAAGTCGCGGTGCCATGCCGCGAAGTCCTGATAGCGGATCGGGAGGGGCGGGAGCGGCGACTCCTTGCCGGCGGCGAACGCCGTGTAAAGGACGTCGAGCTCGTTCAGGAAGACGTCGAAGGACCAGCCGTCCCAGATCGCGTGGTGCGGCATCCAGAAGAGCACGTGCTCGTCGGCTGCGAGTCGATAGAGCGAGCCGCGGACGAGCGGGCCCTTCACGAGGTCGAACGGGCGACCCGCCTCGGCGCGGAGCAGCTCGAGGAGCTCCGCTTCGCGCTGTGCGGCGGGACGGTCGGAGAGATCGTGAACCGGCGAGAGTGCCAGATCGATGCCGGGCATCACGTCCTGGCCGGGCTCGCCGTTCTCGACGCGGAAGCGTGTGCGTACCGGTTCGTGTCGCTCGACGATTGCGTTCACGGCGCGCACGAGGGCTTCCACGTAGAGCTCGCCACGGAACCGGAACGCCGACGGCAGATTGTACACGGATAACCCAGGATCGAGCTTCTCCAGCAGCCAGAGCCTTTGCTGCATCAGGGAGAGCGGAGCGACGCCCGTGTCGTTGCGGCGCGGGATGCTCGGGGGCTTCACGGGCGCGACGTCACTCTTCGCCTGGCTTTCGACGAGACGGGCCAGCGCTTCCGGGGACGGCGCTTCGAACATGCGACGGAGCGGGAGCGCGATGCCGTGTCGCTGCTGCAGGCGCGAGAACGCCTGCGCGGCGAGGAGCGAGTGCCCGCCGAGGTCGAAGAAATTGTCGTCGACCGAGACGCGCTTCACGCCGAGCACCTCACGGAACACCTCGACGATCGCCGTCTCGGTGGGCGTGCGCGGCTCGCGGTGCGCGCGCTGATCGTCCTCGTCGAGCGACGGCGCGGGCAGCGCCTTGCGGTCGAGCTTGCCGTTCGGAGTGAGCGGCAGGACGGTGAGCCGCACGAAGTGCTGCGGCGTCATGTAGTCGGGCAGCGTCTTGCGCACGTGGGCGCGCAGCTCCGCGTCGCTCGGCGGCGTTCCCTCGCTGATGACGTAGCCGACGAGCCGGACGTCACCGGGGGCGATCTCGCGAAGTGACACGGCGGCTTGCTTCACACCGGGCGCGACAGTGAGGCTCGCCTCGATCTCGCCGAGCTCGATACGGTAGCCACGGAGCTTCACCTGGCTGTCGTTGCGGCGGAGGTACTCGATGTTCCCGTCCGGCAGGAAGCGCGCGAGATCGCCGGTCTTGTAGAGGCGGGACGTGGGATCGCCGCTGAAGGGATCGGTGACGAAGCGCTCGCTCGTGAGCTCGGGCCGGTGCAGGTAACCGCGGGTGACGCCGTCGCCGCCGATGTGGAGCTCACCCGGGATACCGATGGGCACCGGGATCATGCGCTCGTCGAGGATGTAGACGGTGGTGTTCGCGATCGCCTTGCCGACGAGGATCCGGCTCGGATTCGTCACGCGATGGCACGTCGACCACACCGTGGTCTCGGTCGGGCCGTACATGTTCCACACGCTGCCGGCGCGACGGCAGAGCTCTCCCGCGAGATCGCGCGGCAACGCTTCGCCGCCGACCAGCACCTTGAAGGAGTCGCTGCCCTTCCAGCCTGCGGCGAGCAGCAGCCGCCAGGTGGACGGCGTGGCTTGCATCACGGTGACGCCGTGCTTCGCGATGTGCGACGCGAGAGCCACGCCGTCGGTCGCCGTGTCGCGCGTCGCGAGCACGATCTTCGCGCCGACGGAGAGCGGCAGATGCAGCTCGAGCACCGCGATGTCGAACGACAGCGTCGTCACCGCGAGGAGCACGTCTTTTTCCGTCAGCCCGGGCTCACGGGCCATCGACGTGACGAAGTTCACCACGGCACGGTGGGGCACCATGACGCCCTTCGGCTTGCCGGTGGAGCCCGAGGTGTAGATGACGTACGCGAGGCTCTCGGGCGTCGCGTCGTCGTCGCTCGCGTCGAGCGGCGCGCGGCTCTCCGCCTCGATCGCCGCGCGGCCGGTGTCGATGTGGAGCAAGTGCGCGTCGCCCGGTGGGAGCTCGGCGGAGACGCGCTCCTCGGTCACGATGACCGACATCTTCGAGTCGTCGATCATGAACGCGATGCGATCGCGCGGGAACGCCGGATCGAGGGGGACGTACGCGCCGCCCGCCTTGAGGATCGCCGAGATGGCGACGACCATGTCGACGGAGCGGGTGAGCGCGAGACCGACCAGCGTCTCGCGCCGGACGCCCGCGCCGCGGAGCCGTCGAGCGAGCTGATTCGCTCTCGCGTCGAGCTCGGCGAACGTGATCGACGTGCCCTCGCTGACGACGGCAACGGCGTCGGGTGTACGCCTGGCCTGGGCCTCGAACAGGCGATGCACCGCAATGTCGCGCGGGAAATCGGCGAAGGTCGCGTTCCACAGATAGACGAGCTTCGAGCGCTCGTCGTCGGGGAGGATCGGGATCGCGCCGATGGGACAGGTGTCGTCCTGGGCGATGCCGCGGAGCAGCTCCTCGTACGCGGCCAGCCAGCGATGAATCGTCTCCGTCGAGAAGAGATCGGTGTTGAACTGGCACTCGAGCACGACGCGCCCGCGCGTCTCGGCCGCGTTGATGAATATCTCGAAGTTCTCGAAGCTGCGCGGCGTGGAGCGATACGTCGCCCGGAGGCCCTCGAACTTGAGCGCGTCGCCGCTCACGGCCTGATCGACGTTGAACAGCACCGACACCAGCGGCAGCCGGCTCGGATCTCGGGTGATGGAGAGCTTCTTGATGAGACTCCCGAACGTGCAGCGCTGGTGCTCGTAGGCGTCGAGCATCGTGGTGCGGAGCTGCTTCAAGAAAGCGGAGATGGGCTGCGCAGGGTCGATCGAGGCGCGGAGCGGGAGCGTGTTCACGCAGTGCCCGACGAGATCCGGTTGCCCGGTCACCGACTGCCCTGCCGCTGGAATACCGACGATGAGATCGTCCGACCCCGAGAGCCGCGCGAGGAGCACGTAGAACGCGCCGAGGAGCGTCGTGAAGAAGCTCGCGCCGTTCTTCGCGCCGACCTTCTTGACGCGCTCGACGAGCGACGGATCGATCAGATAATCCTCGCGGATCGACGAGTACGTCTTCGCGGGTGGGCGCGGGCCGTCGAGCGGGAGCTCGAGCGTCGGCAGCGACCCTGAGAGCTTCTGCATCCAGTAGCGCTCGGAGGCCTCGTACTCCGGAGACCCCTCGAACACCCGCTCGCCGCGCGCGTACTCGCCGAAGGGCGTCGCGGGGTCGAGAGTGGCGGTCGTGTTGCGGCGCTTCGCCGAATAGAGCTCGGACAGATCGCGGAGCATGACGGCCATCGACCAGCCGTCACAGACGATGTGATGTGCCGTGAACGTCGACAGGTGCGACGCCGGACCGAGCCGCACGAGTTGAGTACGGAAGAGCGGCCCGTGCTCGAGCTGGAACGGCGTCTCCACCTCGCCCTTGAGGAGCGCGCGAACGCGTACGTCGCGCTCGCGGACGTCGAGCGCCGATAGATCCGTCGAGGGAATGGGGATCTCGAGGCGTGCTGCGACGCACAAGGTGACGCCGTCGGCGCTCAGCGTCGTTCTGAGCGCCTCGTGACGCGCGACGAGCTCCTGCATCGCGGCGTGATACGCGCGCGTGTCGAGCTCCCCCTCGAGCGTCAGCGAGATGGACTCGTTGAACGCCGCGGACGCGTCGTCCCCCATCTGCACCGCGGTCCAGATCTCACGCTGGGCCTCGGTGGAGGGGGCCGTACCCGACAGCTCGGGTGCGGCGAAGGGGTCGAAATCGACTGGTTTTAGCTCGAGGTCCGGACCAACCACGCCTGTGCTCACGATGTCTCGACCTTCATGTACTTGCCCTGCTCTGAGGGATTCGGAACGAACCATGCCGGATTACCGTTCGGATCGCGGCCGAGCCGCGCTCCTGGCACCGGCGGTTTCGACGCATCGAGCGCCTGGGGGACCTGCGCGGCACGTGCCGGCTTCGGATAGAAGCCGATCTCTTGCATCTCCGCGAGCGACGCCTTGAACGCGTCGATGATGGCGTCGACGTCGGCGTCGGTGTGGGCCGCCGAGAGGAAGCACGGGAAGCCGTCCCAGATGTGGATCCCCTTCTCGCGCATGTAGCAAAAGAGGAGATCTTGCATCGGGTGGTCCTCGAGCTGGAACGTCTTCCACAGCGAGCCGAAGTGCTTGATCTTCACCGGCGCGCCGACGTCGGCAAAGTGCGCGTTGAGCGTCTTGGCGAGCCGCTCGGTGCGCGCGTTCATGCCTTGCTGGAGGGACGGCCCGGCCTCTTTGAGATACTGGAGCGTCGCCTTGCACGCGGCCATGGCGAGCGGGTGACGCACGAACGTGCCGGCGAAGTAGGTGACGCCGACCTCCGGCTTGGAGTCGTCGCCGAACTGCCACTGACCGCCGTCGAGCGCGTCCATCCACGCGGCCTTGCCGGACATCACGCCGAAGGGCATGCCGCCGCCCGGCGCCTTGCCGTACGTCGCGAGATCCGCCTTCACGCCGAAGTGCGCTTGCGCGCCGCCCGGGCCGAGACGTAGCCCGGTGATGACCTCGTCGAAGATGAAGGCGCAGCCCGCCTGCTCGGTGACGGTACGGAGCTCACGCAGGAACTCGACGGGCTGGAAGTCGGGCCGCCGGCTCTGCACCGGCTCGACCATGACGGCCGCGAGCTCGTTCGCGCGCTCCTTGATGATCGCCATCGACTCGGGCGTGCCGTAGTCGAGGACGAGCACGTTCTCGACGGCCTCGGGGAGGATGCCGGGCGCCGCGGGTACGGAGCGGAGCTTCCGCGTGCCGCGCACGATCACCTCGTCGAAGATGCCGTGATACGAGCCGCTGAAGATAACGATGAGGCTCCGCCCGGTGACGGTGCGCGCGATGCGCATCACGCCCATGACGGCCTCGGAACCGGTGTTGCAGAACGCGGTTCGCTCGTTGCCGGTGAGCTCGCAGAAGAGCTCCGCAGCCTCGCCGACCATGGGCTGCATCGGGCCGATCTCGTAGCCGAGGTCGATCTGCGCCTTCAGCGCGGTCGTGATCTTCTCCGACGCGTGGCCGAGGAAGTTCGAGCCGAAGCCGTTCAGCGCGTCGATGTACTCGTTGCCGTCGACGTCCCAGATCCGCGAGCCCGCCGAGCGCACACACAGGATGTTGTAGATGAGCTCCTTGATGCCGGGGCGGAAGCCGTTCACGACGCGCGGATCGGCGAGCACGCGCCGGTACTTTTGCGCGTAGGCCTTGGAGCCCTTGGTCTTCGCCGTGTATCGGCGGGTGAACGCGTCGAGCGCCTCGCGCTGCTTGTCGGTGAGCTCGTCCCCGCCGGTCGTCGTGATGCGGGCGATGGCGCCGAACGCCTTCTTCACGTCGTACTTCATGACGCGCTCGGGTTCGTCTCCCTCGAGATAGGGGGAGGGGCCCGGAACGGGAACGACACTCGTCGATGCGCCGTTGGATGGCGGAGCGGCCTTCGGTGCCGGAGCGACGCTCGGCGCCCTAGCGGGCGCGAGCGCCGGAGCGACGGCCACCGGTTCGGCGACCATGACGGTGCCGCCGCCGAGGAGCTCGAGCTGCTGCTGCATGAGCCGGAGCTGCGCCTCGATGAGCGCCTGGACGCTCCCTGCCGGCGCACTGCCGCCGATCGGCATCGCCGCTGCTCGCGCGACGCTCACCTGGTGCATCTGCGGAGCGGCGACCTGTGCCGTCATCGCGACCGGAGCGGGCGCGGCGATGGGGGCGGGCATCGCCGGCAGCGCCTCTGCCGGGAGGACCGCGATGAGGTGGTCCGAGAGCAGATCGAGGTTCGCGAGATCTTCGAGGAGCTGCCGGAAGCCGATCACGACGCCGAACTCGCGCTTCATGCTCATCGCGATCTGCGTGAGGAAGAGCGAGTCGAGCCCGAGCTCGAGGAACGTGGTGCCGGGGTCGGCGTCCGCGAAGTCCATTCCCGAGGCGTCCTCGAAGAGCGCCTTGAGCTTCTGGATGATGCTTGTCTTGCGTGCTGCGCCTGGAGCGGCCGTGGACGTGTTCATGCTGGTCACCGTGTCGGTGTGAATCACCGTCTGTCCATTCGTGGGATGAGTAGTGGAGGAGAGCGCTGGGGCTGCCGGCCGCTCCGCAGGAGGATCGAGGAAGTATCGCTGTCGTTCGAACGGGTAGGTCGGAAGCGGGATACGCCGGCGGAGCTCGTGCTGATAAAGGAGGCGTGCGTCGACGCGCACCCCGACGAGGAAGAGCCTTCCGACGGCGCCGAGGAGCGCCGTCCACTCGGCGTCGTCGTCCGGCGTGTCGCCGAGGGACGATATGGACGTCTGGCGCGCCTTGTCGGTGATCTGCTGCCGCGCGAGCGTCGCGAGCGTCGTACGGGGTCCGACCTCGAGGAGGACGCGCGACGGATCCTTCCACACCTCGGCGACGGCCTCCGAGAAGCGCACCGTCTGGCGGAGATGCCGCGCCCAGTACATCGGGTCCGTCGCGAGCTCCGGCGTGATCGGCGCCGCGGTGACGGTCGAGACGAACGGGATCTTCGGCGGCGAGAGCGTCACCTTGCGCACCAGCTCGGCGAACGGCTCGACGGCGGGGTCCATCATCGGTGAGTGGAAGGCGTGCGAGGTGTGGAGCGCCTTCACGACGACGCCCTCTCCCTCGAGCTTCGTCGCGAGCGCGGCCACGGCGTCGTGCGGCCCGGCGACGACGCAGAGCTTCGGGCCGTTGATCGACGCGATGGCCATGTCGCCGGAGAGCCGCGGCTGGACGTCGGCGGCCGGCAATCGAACGGACAGCATCGCGCCGGGCGGGAGCGACTGGATGAGCCGCCCGCGCGCCGCCACGAGCCCGAGCGCGTCCTCGAGCTTCATCACGCCGGCGAGCACGGCGCAGACGAACTCACCGACGCTGTGTCCGACCATGATGCTCGGCGCGACGCCCCAGCTCATCCAGAGGCACGCGAGCGCGTACTCGATGACGAACAGCGACGGCTGCGTGAACTCGGTGCGGCGGAGGATCTCCGACGCGGCCTCGCTCTTCAGGTCTGCCGGGTAGAGAACCTGACGCAGATCCTGCCCGAGGTGCGGCAACAGGATCTCCGCGCACTGATCGACGATGACGCGGAACCCGGGTTCGTCGCGATAGAGGTTCGCCCCCATGCCGACGTACTGCGCGCCCTGCCCGGGGAAGAGAAACACCAGCGGCGGATCACGCCGGTCCGTCTCGCGCGCGCCGGAGCGCGTCGGGTCCTTGCTCGCGAGCACGGCAGCGGCGTCCTTCGCGTCGCGCGCGACCACGAAGCGACGGTGCGAGAAGGCGCGACGGCCCGCGTGCAGCGTGAACGCCGCGTCGGCGAGGTTCGTCTCGAGGTGCGACGCTAGGTACGTCGAGAGCTTCGCCGTCGCTGCGTCGAGGGCGCCCGCGGTGCGCGCCGACAGCATGAGCACCTGGCGCGGCCGCGACGTGTGCGCCGCGGGAGCGAGCGGCGCCTCTTCCAGCACGACGTGGGCGTTCGTCCCGCCGACGCCGAATGAGCTCACTCCGGCGCGCCGCGGAGTCGCGCTGCGCGGCCAGGGCGTCGGTGCCGCGACCACGTAAAACGGGCTCGCCGCGAAATCGATGTTCGGGTTCGGCGTCGTGAAGTGGACCGTCCCCGGGATGAGCTCGTGCTCGAGCGCGAGCACGGTCTTCAGCACGCCGGTGACGCCGGCGGCGGCCGTCAGATGGCCGAAGTTGCTCTTCACCGAGCCGAGGCCACAGAAGCCGGTGTCCGCCGTCTTCTCGCGGAACGCGAGCGTCAGTGCCTCGACCTCGATGGGATCGCCGAGCGGCGTCGCGGTCCCGTGCGCCTCGACATACGAGATGCTGCGCGCGTCCACCCCCGCCGCTTCTTGTGCGAGGGCGATGACCGTGGCCTGGCCTTCGACGCTCGGCGCCGTGAAGCTCACCTTGGTCGCGCCGTCGTTGTTGAGCGCGCCGCCGCGGATGACGGCGTGGATGGTGTCGCCGTCCGCCTTCGCGTCGGATAGGCGCTTCAGGACGACGAGCGCCGCGCCGTCGCCGAAGGTCGTGCCGTGGGCGCTCGCGTCGAACGAACGGGTATGGCCGTCCTTCGAGAGCATGCCGCCCTCTTGATACACATGGCCGCTCTTCTGCGGGACGGTGACGGCGGCGCCGCCCGCGAGGGCCATGTCGCATTCGCCGGAGAGCAGGTTGTCCACCGCGACGCAGATCGCGACGAGCGACGTGGAGCACGCGGTGTGGATGCTGAGCGCCGGCCCGGTGAGGTTCAGCTTGTGCGCGATGCGGGTCGCGACGTAGTCCTTCTCGTTGGCGACCATCGCGGCGAACGCGCCGACTCGCTGCACGGCGTCGGTGCGCGGCAGCACATTGCCGGTGTAGTAAGAATTATTGTGCGTCCCCGCGAAGACGCCGATCTTGCCCTTCGCCGCCTCGGGCGCGTACCCGGAGTTCTCGAGGGCCTCCCACGCGATCTCGAGCAAGAGCCGCTGCTGGGGATCGGTGATCTCCGCCTCGCGCGGGTTCATGCCGAAGAACGGGCCGTCGAAGCGATCGGCGTCGGCGACGATGCCGCGACGGCGGACGTAGGCCGCGTCGTTCTTCTGCGCGTCGGGGACGGCCGGGTCGAGCTCTTGTGCGGCAAACGCGGTGGTCGTATCTTTGCCGGACCGGAGCACGTCCCAGAGCTCGTCGATGCCGGCGGCGCCGGGGAAGCGGCCAGCCATGCCGATGATCGCGACGGCCTCCGGCTCCGAGCCGGCGCTCTGCCCGCGGCCACGGTGCATGCGGGTGGCGAGTCGTTTCTCGGACGCGCTGCCCTCGAGGTAGCGCACGAGATCACGCACCGTGGGATGCGCGAAGAGCTGCACCACCGGGAGCTCGATTCCGCGGTCCTGGCGCAGGTGCGCGATGGTCTGCAAGCCGAGGAGCGAGTTTCCGCCGAGGTCGAAGAAATTGTCGTTCACCCCGACGCGGTCGATCTTGATGAGGCGCGCCCAGAGCCGCGCGATGGCGTCCTCGAGCACGCCGTCGGGCGCGACGTAGCTCGTCTCGAGCTCGGGGCGCTTGCCCTCGGGGCGCGGCAGGCCGCGGCGGTCGATCTTGCCGCTGGGCGTGCGCGGCATCTCCGTCATGGTGACGAAGGCGGACGGCATCATGTAGTCGGGCACCTTGCCAGCGAGGTGCCGGCGGAGCTCGGTCGGAGGCACGGGCTCTCCTGCCGGGACGACGTACGCGACGAGTCGCTTGTCGCCCGGGTCGTCCTCGCGCGCGACTACCACTGCTTGTCGCACCGACGGATGCGACGCCAGGGCGACCTCTATTTCCCCCAGCTCGATGCGATAGCCGCGGACCTTGACCTGAGTGTCGATGCGGCCGAGGTACTCGATGTTCCCGTCGCGCCGCACCCGCGCGAGATCCCCGGTGCGGTACATGCGCCCGCCGGGCAGGAACGGATCGGCGACGAATTTCTCGTCGGTCAGCTCGGGGCGGTAGAGATAGCCGCGCGCGACGGCGATGCCGCCGAGGAAGAGCTCACCCTCGGTGCCCTCGGCGACGGGCTTTCGCGCCTCGTCGAGGACGTACACGGCGGAGCCGTCGATGGCCTTGCCGATCGGCGGAAGCCCTTCCCACGTCGAGGGAGCGCCCTCGAGCGTGTACGCGGTGACGACGTGCGTCTCGGACGGGCCGTAGTGGTTATGGAGCGTGCAATCCGGCATCCGCTCGAAGAACCGCATCAGCGAGCGAGTGACGACGAGAGCCTCACCCGCAGTGACGATCTCGCGCAGGGCGCGCGGCGCGAGCGACTGCATCTCTGCGACGTCGGCGAGCGTCTGGAGCGCGATGTACGGAAGGAAGAGACGCGCCACGCGCTTCTCGTCGAGGAAGGAGAGGAGCTTCCCGCCGTCGAGCCGGAGTGAGTCGTCGACGAGCACCAGCTCTCCGCCCGCGGACCAGGTCGAGAACATCTCCTGGAAGTGCACGTCGAAGCTGAGCGGCGCGAACTGGAGCGTGCGCTCACCCGCGCGAACCTGCGAGTTCGCGAGCTGCCAGACGATGAGGTTCACGAGCGGGCGCCGGCCCATCGCGACGCCCTTCGGCGTGCCCGTCGACCCGGACGTGTAGATGACGTACGCGAGGTCGTCGAGAGACGCCGGATCCGCGAATCGCGCTGACGGCTGTGCCGCGAGCTCGTCGCGGATGGTGTCGACGGCGACGACCTTCGCTCCGGCACTCGGGAGCTCTCCCGCGAGGGTGGAGGTCGTGAGGAGCACGCGAGCGCGCGTGTCCTCCATCATGAAGGTGAGGCGCTGCTTCGGGTACGCGGGATCGATCGGCGCGTAACAGCCGCCCGCCTTCAACACGGCCAGCACGGCGACGGCCATGTCGAGCGAGCGCTCGATGGCGATCGCGACGATGGCGTCGGGCCCGACGCCTTGCGCACGCAGGTAATGAGCGAGCCGGTTCGCGCGCGCTTCGAGCTCGGCGTAGCTCAGCGATTCACTTCCGTACGAGACCGCCGCGGCGTGGGGTGTGCGATCGACCTGACGCTCGAAAAGCTCCGTTACACGTGGCAGTTCCGTTGGTGTCATGTTCTTGTCCGGCGCGACCCCGGTGAGCCCTGCGCGTTCGCCGCCCGTGTCTTCTGGTCGGACAGAAGAGGGATCGGGCAGCAAGCGCGATCATATACCCAATCCACTCGGCTGCGGGGGCAAACCCCCCCCGAATCGCGACTTTGGCGCGGGTCGGTACAGGCGAGGGGAGCGACCGAACGCGCGCTGCGAAATTCCCGCGCGAGTTCGGCCCGAGCTCACGGTGACATGGTCAAAATTCGTGAGTGCGCCGGCCGCGAGGCCCGTGCGCGAAGGGCCAGGCGGCCGCGTTTCAGGTCGACGTGGGCGCGCCGAGGGCCGCCCCGAAGAACGCCGCGATGCGCGCGCCGTACACCGACGGCGCTATCGAAGTGTAACCACCGTGATGCGCGCCCGGCACGAACCACAGCGCCTTTGGAGCCCGCGCGGCGGCGTAGAGCGCGTTCGTCATCGGCGGCGGCACCGTCATGTCCGCGTCACCGGCCACGAAGAGGAGCGGTCGCGGCGCGAGCTTCGGCATGCACGAGATCGCCGACTCGTCCTCGACGGGCATGCCGGAGAAGTACTCCAGGGTGACGCTCGCGGGGATACGGCTGAGCACGCCCCAGCGGCGCGCCTCCCACGCCGTTTGCTCGCGCGCGTCGCTCGGCGTCGCCGCGAAGACGAGCGCGCGCAGTCGACGATCCGTCGCCGCCACCTGCGCGAGGATGTAGCCGCCCATCGAGAACCCGAGCGCGCCAATACGATTCGGATCGACGTCGCGACGGTGCGAGAGAAAGTCCACCGCGCCCTCGAGTGCGTCGCGCTCCCCCTCGCTCCAGTGGATCTTGCCCTGGCTCGTGCCGTACCCGGGCGAGTCGAACGCGAGCACGCCGAGGTGCGCGTTCGCCAGGATGCGAAGCTCGGGGAGCATGCTGGTGCGATCGGCGCTGGTCCCGTGGAGAAGAATGACGGTGCCGGCGTTCTTGCTGGCGGGCGGCACGAACCAGCCGGTGATGCGGGCGTCGTCCGCACCGGCGAACGCGACGCTCACGAGTCCGGGGACGTTCACCCGCTCGGGGTGCGCGAGGAGCTCCGAGGGCGGCTCCGGCTTGAAGCTGAGCAGAACCGCGCGAGCGCTGCCCGTCGCGATGTGGACCTCCGCCGCGACCGCGAAGAGCAGCAATAGCGCGAAAACGGCGAGGTGGAATGGACGTCCGCCTCGGAAGACGTGCCTCCCGGTGTGCATCGGCAGCGAGAACTTACACGACCGGAGGCCGCGCCGTCATTAGCCCAAAAAGCTCCCTGCACGCGACTCGCGTTGCCCTGCCCGCGCTCCCAGGTAAAGCTCCGCCCCATGTGCGGCATCGTCGGATACGTCGGACCGAAGCAATCCGCTCCAATCCTGCTGGACGGGCTCCGTCGCCTCGAATACCGCGGCTACGATTCCGCCGGACTCGCGGTGCACGACGGCAAGCAGGTTCATATCGTGCGCGCCGTCGGCAAGCTCGACAACCTGGTGCGCGCGACCGACGAAACGAAGCTCGTGGGAACGACCGGCATAGGGCACACGCGCTGGGCCACACACGGCAGGCCGAGCGAGGCGAACGCACATCCGCATAACGCCGGCGACGTCTCGCTCGTCCACAACGGCATCATCGAGAATCACCTCGTCCTGAAACGTGAGCTCGAGGCGGAGGGCGTCACGTTCGCGAGCGACACCGACACCGAGATCGTCGCGCACCTCGTGAACCGCGCGCTCTCGAAGGGCGCCGCGTCCCTCTTCGACGCCGTCCGCGTCGCGCTGCAGCAGGTTCGCGGCGCCTACGGCCTCGCCGTCATCTCCCGTCGCGAGCCCGACCGTCTCGTGGTCGCGAAGAACGACTCGCCCCTCGTCATCGGCCTCGGACAGGGCGAGACCCTGTGCGGCAGCGACATCCCGGCCATCCTCGGTCACACCCGCGACATGATCTTCCTCGAGGACGGCGACATGGCGGAGCTCACCGCCAAGGGCGCGCGCATCGAGACCGTCGCCGGCGCGCCCGTCACCCGCACGTCGAAGCGCATCAACTGGAACCCGCTCCAGGCCGAAAAAGGCGGGTTCAAGCATTTCATGCTCAAGGAGATCTTCGAGCAGCCGCGCGCGGTGGAAGACACCATCCGCGGCCGCATCGATCTCGCCGGTGGCAACGTCTTCGAAGGCGAGATGGGCGTCGACGCTGCGACGGCGAAGCGCATCGGTCGCGTCTATCTCATCGCCTGCGGCACGAGCTTCCACGCCTGCCTGGTCGGTCGCTACTGGATCGAGCAGCTCGCGCGGATCCCCGCCCAGGCCGAGCTGGCGAGCGAGGTCCGCAATCGCGAGCCCGTCTTCACCAAGGACGATCTCGTGATCGCCGTGAGCCAGTCCGGCGAGACGCTCGACAGCCTCGTCGCCGTCCGCGCGGCGAAGGAGGCGGGCGCGACGATCCTCGCCATCGCGAACGTCCTCGAGAGCGCCATTCCCCGTGCCGCCCACGGCGCGCTCTATACCCACGCCGGCCCCGAGATCGGCGTCGCGTCGACGAAGTGTTTCACGACGCAGCTCGTCGCGTTCCTGTTGCTGTCCGTGTACCTCGGGCGGCGGCGAGGGACGCTCTCCGAAGAGCGGGCGCGCGAGGTGCTGCAGGCCGTGGTCGAGCTCCCGGGCGAGATGCGGCGCGCGCTCGAGGGGAAGGACAAGGTCGCCGAGGTGGCGCGCCGCTTCCATCAATCGCCGCACATGCTGTTCCTCGGGCGCGGTCTCTCGTACCCCATCGCGCTCGAGGGTGCCCTCAAGCTGAAGGAGATCAGCTACGCCCACGCCGAGGGCTACGCCGCGGGCGAGATGAAGCACGGCCCCATCGCGCTCATCGACGAGCGCATGCCGGTCGTCGTCATCGTCCCTCGCGACCGTCACTTCGAGAAGACGTTCTCCAACATGCAGGAGGTCCGCGCTCGCGACGGCCAGGTCATCGCCGTCGCGACCGAGGGCGACGACGAGGTGCGGGGGCTCGCGCAGTACGTCATCGAGATCCCGGAGACCAACGAGGTGGTGCAGCCGCTGCTCACGGTGCTCCCGCTCCAGCTCCTGGCCTATTACGCGGCCGATTTCAAAGGGACGGACGTCGATCAGCCCCGGAATCTCGCGAAGACCGTGACCGTCGAATAGAGCTCATTCGAGGGCGAGGGCCCTCTTTCGACGACCGCGCGGGGCGGTGTAGGCTCCCGCCGCAATGCGATCCCGCTGGAGTGACGCCGAAGCGTCGGAGGCCGTGCAACGCTGGGCGCCGCGCTGGGGCGAGGACCTCGCGCTCAGGGTCTACACGTCGCGCCTGCTAGGCCGCGAGCCGTCCCTGGTGCTCCACGGCGGGGGCAACACCTCCGCCAAGGGCAAGGCCCGCGAGATCAGCGGCGCCGAGACGAACGTCGTCTGGGTGAAAGGGAGCGGCTGGGATCTCGCGTCGATCGAGCCCGAGGGGTTCCCCGCGTGCCGGATGGAGCCGCTCCTCGCCTGCCTCGCCCTCGAGCGCCTCAGCGACGAGGACATGGTGAAGGCGCTGAAGAGCCAGATGCTCGATCCGACGAGCCCTGCGCCGTCCGTCGAGGCGCTCCTACACGCCTTCCTGCCCGGTCGCGTCGTCGATCACACGCACGCCGACGCGGTACTCGCCGTCATCGATCAGCCGGACGGCGCCGAGCGCGCGCGCGAGGTGTGGGGCAACGAGGTGCTGCTCGTGCCGTACGTGATGCCCGGCTTTCTCCTCGCGCGCCGCGTCGCCGAACTCGGGGATCGGGTCCGCGGCAAATCCGTGATGGTCCTCGAGCAGCACGGCATCTTCACGTGGGGCGACTCCGCGAAGGAGAGCTACGACCGCATGCTCGACGCGGTCACCCGCGCCGAGGACTACGTCGAGGCCCAGCGCACGCGCTCATCACGTCCGACCACCAGTGTGGTCATAGAAGCCGGCGGCGAGGGGGGACGGCGCGCCGCTCAGCGACGCCTCTCACCGCTCGTTCGCGGCGCCCTCGAGCGCGCGGTCGACGGCGGCAAGTTCGTCCTCGACTGGCGCGAGGAGCCGGAGATCCTCTCGCTCGCCGGCCGCCCCGACGGCCGCGAGCTCTCGCAGATCGGCTGCATGACGCCGGATCACGTACTCCGTACCAAGCCGATGCCCGCGTGGGTCGCGCACGCGAACGCCGATGACGCGATCGCGAAGCAGGAGCTCGACACGGAGCTCGCGCGCTACGGCGCCTGGTACGAGGGGTATTTCGCCGCGAACGCGCCGCGCTACGGCGGCTCTCTCACCCGCCTCGACCGACTCCCGCGCGTCATCCTCTGTCCCGGTCTCGGCGCGCTCACCCTCGGCAAGACGCTCGACGACGCGAAGATCACCGGCGACGTCTACGCGCACACCGCGAAGGTCGTCCTCGACGCGACGGCGCTCGGCCGTTACACGCCAGCGTCGCACACCGATCTCTTCGACGTCGAGTACTGGAGCCTCGAACAGGCGAAGCTCAAGGTGAAGGCGGCCGCGGGCGGCGCGCTCGTCCGTCGTATCGCGCTCGTCACCGGGGCGGCGAAGGGCATCGGCCTCACGACGGCCACCCACTTTCTCGAGCTCGGCGCGCACGTCTTCCTCTCCGATTTCGACGAGGGCGCGCTCGCCGTCGCGACGGAGAAGCTCGCGGGTCGCTTCGGGCGTCGCGTCGGGTCCATCGCCGCCGACGTCACGAGCGCCACGGAGTGCCGTCGAATCGTCGACGGCGTGGTGGACGCGTTCGGCGGCCTCGACGTCGTCGTGTCGAACGCCGGGAACGCGCCGTCGGGTCTCCTGCACACCGAGCGGGGAGAAGACGCGCTACGTCGTTCGCTCGAGCTGAACCTGCTGTCGCACCAGTACGTCGCGCACGCCGCCTGTGACGTGTTCCTCGCGCAGGGAACGGGGGGGTGTCTCCTCTTCAACGCGTCGAAGAGCGCCTTCAATCCGGGCAAGGAGTTCGGCCCCTACGCCGTGCCGAAGGCCGCCGTTTTGGCCCTGATGCGTCAGTACGCCGTCGATCTCGGCGGCCAGGGTGTGCGCGCCAACGCCGTCAACGCCGATCGCATCCGCACCGCGCTCCTCGACGGCCTGGTCGAGAGCCGCGCGCGTGCTCGGGGGATCTCGCCGGACGAGTATTTTCGCGACAACCTGCTCGGTCGTGAGACGACCGCCCTCGACGTCGCGCGTGCGTTCGCGTATCTCGCGACGGCGGAGGCGACGAGCGGCTCCGTCATCACGGTCGACGGCGGGAACGCCGCGGCGTTCCCCCGATGAGCACGACGCCGACCGAGCCCGAATCCGGCGAAACCGTCCTCGAAGAGGTGCGTGAGGTCCGTCCGGCGCGCTTCGGGAAGAAGCACGTCCGCGCGCTCCTCGGCTCGGTCGTCATCGTGGGGATCTTCGTCTGGGTGATGCGCCGCGGGTCGCTCCCCATGCTGCCGCCGTCGAAGGATCTCGCGCGCACCGACGGCCTGCTCGTCTTCCTCTTCGTGTGCGGGATGCTGTCGCATCTCCTGCTCAGGTTCGCTCGCTCGTACTACCTGACCGCGCCGATCGCGCACGTGCCGATGCGCCGGCTCATGACGATCAACGCCATCAGCATGGTGGTCATCACCGTGTTGCCGCTCCGACTCGGAGAGATGGCGCGCCCGGCGATGCTCCGTACCCAGGGTCACCTGTCCGGATGGGCCGTCACCGGGACGGTCTTCGCGGAGCGGATCATCGACGGCATCGTCTATACCGGCGCGCTGCTCCTCGGTCTCATGCTCGCCGTCCCTCACGAGCCGCTGCCGACCAGCGTCGGGAAGCTCCCGGTTCCGGCGTCCCTCGTTCCGCAGGCCGGTCGCATCGCGGCGCTCGGGTTCGTGGGCGCCTTCGTCGTGATGCTCATCTTCTACCGGTTCCGCTCCTTCGCGCGGAACGTGACGGAGAAGACGATCGGCGTCGTCTCGGTCAGTCTCGGCAAGCGTGTCGCGGACGCCGTCGGTCGACTCAGCGACGGACTCAGCTTCCTGACGAACTTCCGTTACACGGTGCCGTACGTTCTCGTCACGTTCATGTCGGCGTTCTCTCACATCTGGGCCATACAGATGCTCGGGCACGCCGTTGGCCTTACCGACCTGACGCTCTCGCAGTCGACGCTCATCGTCGGCGTGCTCTCGCTCGGCTTCGCGCTTCCGAACGCACCGGGGTTCTTCGGGGCCGTTCAGCTGGCGCTGTACGCGGGGCTCGCCGTCTACGTCACTCCCGAGCAGGTGATCGGTCCGGGGGCCGTTCTCGTTTTCATTTTTTACATCACGTATCTCGGGCTCGTCTTCTCGCTCGGTGGGCTCGCGCTCGGGCTCGAGTACATCGCTCCGTCGCCGGCTCCACGAGCACGTGAGGTCGCCGGGTAAAGTAAGGTGAGACGGGCTTCGTCCTGAGATACTCTTGAACGATGCCGAGCCTCTCGTCTGCTCCGCCCTGCGGCGTCTGCGCGTCGCTCACTGGTCCAAACGCCGTCCAGCCGATATACGAGGACGAGCTGTGGCACGTGCGGCACGCCGAACCCGCGGGAGTACCAGGGTGGATGCTCATGATCACCAAGCGCCACGTCGCCGGGCCCGCGCACTTCGACGATCGTGAAGCGGCGAGCTTCGGGCCCTCGCTACGGCATTTCGAGCGAGTGCTCGAAGAAGTGACGGGCGCGCTCCGGATCTACACCGCCGCGATGGGGGAGAGCTTTCCGCACTTTCACGCGCACATGGTGCCGCGCTACGCCAAGATGCCGAACGACGCGAAGGCGTGGAGCGTCTTCGATCTTCAGCGAGCCTCCGGAGTCGGCGAGATCGTCGTCGATCGAGACGACGTCAACAGGATCACCGAGGCGTATCGCTCGACGCTCGCCCTGACGCCCCCGCCCGGGCCCGTGTCGCGCAAGCGCTGAGCGGCTCTACTCCGACAGGCACATGCCGTTCGCGCTCACGCCGGTGCCCGCCGCCGCCGCCGCGCACGTATTGTCATAGGTCTTCTGGTCGCAGCCGCACACCGGCGCGAACTCCTTGGTGCACACCGAGGGCCGCGGCCGGCAGACCGCCTCTGCATCGGCGGCGCCGCAAAGGGAGCCCGCCGTGTACGCGCAGTATTCGTCCGCCGCGCACGTGTCTCCGGCGCGAGCGCCGCAGGCCACGCTGGGGGGGCACGCACGCTCCGTGCAGGCCCACGCGCCGCCGGCGCACGTGCACGTGTTGCAAGCGTCATCCGCCGTCTTCGTGTCGCCCTCCTTGCAGGTGGTGAGTCCTCCGCCCGCACCCAGCTTGCCGCCCGTCCCCGTCGCGCCGCCCGCCCCCGTCGCGCCGCCCGCCCCCGTCGCGCCGCCCGTGGCCGTCGCACCTCCGGCGCCCATGCGTCCGGCGCTCGCACCGACGCTGCCGCCGCTACTCGTCGCGCCACCTGATTCGTCATTCGGCCCTGCGCCGGTACCAGGGTTGCCGCCGTTGCTGGGGTTGCCTCCCTTTCCGGCACCGCCGTCGGCGTCACGACCGTCGAGCGTCTTGCCCGAGCAGCCGACGGTCATCACGGCGACGGCAAGCCACGTCAAAGATGAAGCGCGCGACATATCACTCCACTTTCCCCTTCATCCGAGGCAGAAGCAAGTCGCGACCGGCGCGCGCTCGTCTACGCGTCGTATACGGCGATGGATTTCGCCGCGAAGCGCGGCCTTCCCACGTGCGTCTCAGCCCTTCGGTGGCGCGAGTGATAGCGTCTGCGGCGCGGCTTCGAGCTCGACCCGGTTCACACGTTCGCTGCGGGTGAACGCCGCGAGATTGTCGATGACGGTCGCGACGAGGCGCGCCCGCGCTTCCACCGTTGCCCACCCGATGTGTGGGGTCACGACGATGCGCCGCGCAAAGGGCGCGGCGGGGTCGAGCAATGGATGCCCGGCGAGCGGCGGTTCGCGTTCGACGACGTCCAGCGCCGCGCCGTGAATCGTCCCTGCGTCGAGAGCGCGCGCGAGCGCCCCCTCGTCGACCAGCGCGCCGCGCCCAGTGTTCACGAGTACCGCAGTGCGCTTCATCGCCCCGAGGAACGCGTCGTTCACGAGATGATGCGTCGCCGGCGTCAACGGACAGTGCAGCGTCACGAAGTCACTCTGCCCGAGCGCGTCCACGAGCGGCGTCCGTCCCTCCGACTGCGACCCCGGTACCGCCGCAGCGACGACCTTCATCCCGAGCGCCGTCGCAATCCCCGCCACGGTGCGCCCGATCGCGCCCATGCCCACGACGCCCAGCGTCTTCCCGGCAAGCTCCGTCAGTGGCTGCAAACAGAACACGAAATCCGGTGACGAAGCCCACCCGCCTTCCTTCACGCGACTGTCATGCGCAGCCACGTCATGGGTGAGATGGAACAGCAAAGCAAAGACGAGCTGCGCAACCGAGTGCGTCGAATACCCCGGGACATTCGTCACCGCGACGCCGCGCGTGCGGCAAGTCGTAAGGTCGACGGCGTTCGTTCCCGTAGCAACGATGCCGACGTAGCGGAGCGCGTCGAGCCGCGAGAGAGTCGTCGCGTCGAGCAGCACCTTGTTCGTCAGAAGCGCGTCCGCGCCGTGTGCCCGCGAAAGCAGCTCCGACGGCGCAGTCCGCGGATGGACTTCGACGTTGCCGAGCGCCTCGAGCGGCGCCCAGACCGCCGCATCGCCTTGATCCGCCGCGAAGCCGTCCAGAACGACGATTTTCATGCCGTGAACGTACCCCTGGCGGCGGCCGACGCGAAAGAGTGACGGCGTTTCAGCGACGCGCCCGCGCGGCTGCAGAGCTGGTAGCGGCGTGTCTCAGCAACCCAGCGACGTCAAAGGCCGCGCGCCGCGCCCCGTTCCTGGGGGGCGCCCATCCACCCAGACATGCCTCTGTGATCCCCCCGACCCACGAGCTACCTCGATCAGCCCAGATCGTCGATGGGACTCTTCACGCCCGATGGTCCGCGATTGAGCACGTGCGTGTAAATCATCGTCGTCGTCACGTCCGCGTGACCGAGCAGCTCCTGGATCGTCCGGATATCGTACCCAGCCTCCAGCAGGTGAGTCGCAAAGGAGTGGCGCAACGTATGACACGACACTCTGTTCGGCAGCTGCAGACCAACCGCTGCGGCCCGCACGTCTCGCTGCACGACCGTCTCGTGTAGATGGTGGCGATAGACCCGATGCGTCACGCGATCTTCGTAGGGTCGCGCTGCCGGAAACACCCACCGCCACGGATACTCTGACTCCGCGGTGACGAGCTTTCGCGATATTGCCCCCGGGACCTTTACGAGCACCTGTTCCGCCTGCTGGTCCAACCGGTGCTGCTCGGCGACCGCGACGAGCTGTCGCTGTAACGGTGCGATCAGCCGACGAGGAAGCATCGTCGCGCGATCCTTCTGACCTTTTCCGCTGCGAACGATCACCTGTCTGCGCTGAAAGTCGACGTCCTTCACCCGTAGGGTGAGAGCCTCCAGCAACCGCAGCCCGCTTCCATACAAGAGCGACGCAACCAGCTGTGTCGTCCCGCGCAGGCGCTGCAGCAGGCGCATGACTTCCTCTCGCGAGAGTACGGTCGGCAAGCGGACCGGTCGCTTCGCACGGACCACATCCTCGAGCCAGCCCATCTCGACGCCTAGCACATTTCGATAGAGAAACAGGATCGCGCTGAGCGCCTGATTCTGGGTGGAAGCCGACACATTTCCGTCGAGCGCGAGGCTGGAGAGGAACGCCGAGACCTCCGATTCGCCGAGCTCTTGCGGTAGTCGACCCCGGTGGAACTTCAGGAGCCGTGCCACCCACCCCGCGTAAGCCTTTTCCGTCCTCGGGCTGAAGTGTCGCGTCCTCACCGCATGCCGAACCCGTTCGATGAGCACGTCCCGGCGCTGCCACGCCGCACCCTCTGATCCGTCGTCATCCGGCCATGGCACATCTCGACGGGAGCAATCTCCACGCCAACGGTTCATCCCGGTGCGCTTCAGGTCCTTTGCCCTGGCGTTTGCGCGGGCCCCGGCTGGCCATCCCGGATCTCGCCACGGCGTTCGCCGTACCCCAGATATCCGGACCCGCTAAACTGACTACGCCAGATAGAGAAGCGAATAGCCGGTCTCGGCGAACCGGCTACGCTCGACAAGAGACGCAGATCAGAGGCGAGGGTAGTGGGATACGAGGACCGATCGAGATAGAGTTAGCCAGACCCGTGCTCGTGCGCCGTGACGTAGAGGTCGAGGTCCAGTACCTCACGCGAGAGGCCGGCGGTCGCCAAACACCCGTGCGCTCTGGCTACAGGCCTCAGTTCCACTACGAGGGGCGCGATTGGGACGCGGCGCATGAGTATCCCGACGTGACCGAAGTCCGGCCGGGGGAGCGTGCCCGTGCCTTCCTAGCCCTCCTAAGCCCTGAAGAGCACGACGGCAGGCTTGTACCGGGGACGCAGTTCGAGTTTCGCGAGGGCGCGCGCATTGTGGCAATTGGCACCGTCACGCGCGTGCTCGACCTGCCCAACTCCGCGTACATTGCGAAGCTCCGCGCGGCGATCGAATCGTACTATCGCTCCCTCGTCGACCTCGCAGAGAGTGTTCCCGCCGGCGGCCAACGCGTCGACTTTCTCAAATGCATCGAGCCGACGCTTGCGATTCGCCGCGATGTCATGGCCGACAACGACGCGGCTATACCCGAGTACGTGCAGGCCGAGCGACATCGCCGCGCGTCTCCCCCGTTCGCCGGTGATGTCGAGACGAAGACGTTCGAGTTCTTCCAGCAGATCGAAGCCATGGCTGCCAACCGGCCGGGAGCGGCGGCTGGCTAACTAGGCGTTGAACCTGCCGGGCGCTGCTTCCCTCCTGCAAGCCCTCGCGGCTCCCTTTCGGTCGCCCGCTCGCGATAGCGCGTCTGCATCCTCGTCTTCCTCGATGCGTTTGCGCCCGCAGGTTAACGCCGGTAAGTTAGGCAGATCGTGGTCCCTTTGCTAAGCGAGCCTCAACTGAAGCTGGAGGGTTCCGCCTGGACCCTTCTGCTGTGGGTTTGCGATCCGTTTGACGACCAGTACTCCTTCCGGGAGTTCTTCGTGGCGATTGTGGCCGTCTTACAGCAGGTGCACGACGCGAAACTGACACTCCCGCCGGAGAAACTGCGCGAGGATTTTGTCGATGGAACCCTTCGGTGGGGGACGCTCGTGTACGACGTCTACTTCGAGCGCTCACTCGGGTACGTTCAGTTCTCGAACGCATCGGAACCGAATACACGCGAGCTGCTGGATGTCCTTGAGTCATCCTTCGTCTGGCGACGGGGAACGGAGAACATTGCTGGCTGATCTCGGTCGGCGCCCGCACCGGAACGCGCCGAGGTCATGCAGGCAGCAAGCTCGCGGATGGGCGGCGCACTCGCGGCTCGGACGCGCCATCGGCCCGCGCTTCCGCCGAGATACTCGACGTCTTGCCTGTATGCACGAATGTGCATACAATGACGGTGCGTGGCGTTTCAATGGGATCTCGCCAAAGCTCGTCTGAATCGGAGGCAGCATCAAGTCGACTTCGGTGACGCCGTCGGCGTCTTTGAGGATCCCTTTGCGCTCACCATCGACGATCCCCATCCTGACGAAGCCCGGCACGTGACGGTCGGCCTGGATTTCGTGGGCCGCGTTCTCGTCGTATGCTGGACTTCGCGCGGCAATGACATCCGCCTGATCTCCGCCCGCAAGGCCGGTCCTCGTGAACGGCGCCAGTACGCAACGAAGAGGTAGCAAGATGCGCAAGGAGTACGATTTCAGTGCAGGTCGCCGCGGCCCGGTCATACCGGTGAAGAAGGGCAAGACCCGGATCACCATTCGCATCGACGACGACGTCCTCGATTGGTTCCGAGACCGCGTGGACGCTGCCGGAGGCGGGAGCTACCAGACGCTAATCAACGACGCCCTCCGCTCGCAGATGCAATCTGAGCAAGAGCCACTCGAAGCCATTGTTCGCCGGGTCGTGAAAGAGGAGCTACGGAAGGGCAAAGGATCTCGACGGGGAAAGCCGCGGAGGGCTGCATAACTCCGCGTTGCAGCTGACGAGTCCCTCGCTTACGCTCGGGCGCTCGCAGCCGAACGCGAGCGTTAGCCAGACGCAGGCTGCTCGATGCATCCGGACCGACTCACCGATCTCCTCGCGGGGCGGCACTTCAACATGCCCGACCGGATCGATTTTGGCATGTGGCCGCACCCACCGCTCACGATGCCGGATATCGTGCAGCACCTGTCGCGCGTCGTCGCCGATCAGACGTGGTTTCCCAAACCGTTCCGCCCTGCTGAACCGGGAGAACCTGTCCCTGACTTGGTCGTCATTGAACGCCGCAGCGCAGAAGAATTCATCGTTCACCTCCAGGCTTCAGGCCCTACTGGCTTCACGGTCGCAGGCGCGTTGTCGCGCACGTTTCGATCGGCGGAGGATGCCGCAACCTTCTACCTTCGCACCGGCATGCGCCTGCCGGGCGATCTCGACGGATGGAAGGTGGTTGAGTGATTGCAGCCGAGCGTCCTTCGGCGTCGCCGGCTAACATGCCGGTGAACCTGACGGGCGCTGACGCGTCTCGATGCCCCTCGCGGCGGGTTCGGCTCGCGTCCGCTGCTCGCGCGGCGCGTCCGCGGCGTGGTCTCCGCCGTTGTCGTTGCGCCCGCAGGTTAGGCGCCCGGTCGAAATAATCGATCCCGATATGGAAATATCCTGACGATGTTGGCGGTTCGTCCTTCAACATGCGTGACGTGGAAGGCATTCGGACCAAGTACGAGCAACTACGCGGCGTGATGGACGAGCGCGTCACACG
>DATAZL010000058.1:0-23847 GCA_036272055.1 Polyangiaceae bacterium
GCCGCCTTCGCGGGCTCGCTTCGCTCGCGGGCGACCTGCTCCCCCCGCCGCCTTCGCGGGCTCGCTTCGCTCGCGGGCGAACTGCTCCCCCCGCCGCCTTCGCGGGCTCGCTTCGCTCGCGGGCGAACTGCTCCCCCCGCCGCCTTCGCGGGCTCGCTTCGCTCGCGGGTTCCGCTACGTTGGTCTTGCCGCGGCGGCTCGCTGGCGCGACCGCTCCCCTAAAAGGGGGCCTTGCCCCGCGGCTCGCTACGCGACCGCTCCCCCGCCGTTAGTAAAGGGGGCCTTCCCCCCGCAGCTTCGCCTGCGGCGAACTGCTCCCCCGCCGCTCTCGCGGGCTCGCTTCGCTCGCTTGTTCCGCTACGTTGATCTTCGGGGATGACGAAGGCGTCGATGCGGAACTTTTGCGACGCGCTTGGCTATCGCGTGCTCGGATATTTCCGGCGCGGCGACTCTCGCGATGACCGCTAGCGGGCACTGGCAGTGCGCGGCCACGCGGGAAGACGCGCGAAGACGCGCGACCACGCGGGTGAAGTGGTGAGCGCGCCCGCGACGTACGGAACGTGCACAGCTCGAAAATTGGTAACCGCCCGCGCACCATCGCGTACCCAGCGGCGCTCAAATGAGACGATTAATTGGTTGAGTCGAATAGCGGCGAGCGTCATCATCGTGGCTGGGTCGTCGCGTTTTTTTGGAGGTGATGCCGTGCGCTCACTTGCTCGTCTCTTACTGATCACATCGCTCTTCGTCGTGGGCTGCGGCTCCGACCAAACCGGTTTCTCGAAGTCGGACGGCGGTCATCCGAGCGGCGGCCCCGACGCCGGTCTCTCCGCGGGTGGCTCCGGCAACGGCGGAGCCGGCGGCAGCAAGCCGACGAGCAACGGCGGCACCCAGAGCGCCGGTGGCACCACCGCACAAGGCGGGAGCGGCGCCATGAGCATGGCCGGCACCGGCCCAGGCCCGGGTGACGCCGCGACCGGCGGCACGAGTGGCACGCCGGACTCCGGTAGCGGAAGCGGCGGCAAGATGGAGCAGCCCGACGCCGCGACCGGCGGCGCGAGCGCGGGCACCGACAGCGGCGCGCTCGACAGCGGCCCCGGTGGGTGCCCGAGCGGCGAGACCAGCGTCGGTGGCAAATGCCTGAAGGACGTCCTCCAGACGTGCACCAAGGCGACCGAGTGCGGCAGCGGCAACTGCGTCGGCGGCGTCTGCTGCAAGGTCGCGTGTGACGCGCCCGGCGCCTGCC
This sequence comes from Polyangiaceae bacterium, assembly GCA_036272055.1. Classification (GTDB taxonomy): domain Bacteria; phylum Myxococcota_A; class Polyangia; order Polyangiales; family Polyangiaceae; genus DASZVB01. Next base: position 1,244 of record DATAZL010000058.1, read on the forward strand.
AGAAACTCGACGGGACGGTCTGTCAGAACGGGGACACGTGCATCTACGGCCCGCAGATGGACGGTACGAGCGACGCGAAGTGCGTGTCCGACAAGTGCTCGAAGCCGTCGACGTGCTTCGCCGGTGCGTGCACGAAGGGCACCCCGCTCGATTGCGCGGACACCGATCTCTGCAGCGTCGACACGTGTGATCCCGCGGTCGGCTGTACCCACACGCCGATCGACGTCACCAAGGCGGGCAACGCCTGTGACGACAACAACGTTTGCACGACGGACACCTGCAGCGCCGCGGTCGGCTGCCAGCACGGCAACGCCGACGGCGTGAAGGCGGGTTGCAACGACAACAATCCATGCACGACGGACATCTGCGCCGGCGGCACGTGCAACAGCACTCCGCTCGATTGCTCGTCGCTCACCAACGGTTGCAACACCGGGGTGTGCGCTGCGGGCGTCTGCAAGGCGCAACCGGCGAACGTCAACGCGGCGTGCACCCTCGGGCTCGACGCCTGTGACACCGGCGGAAAGTGCAACGCCAGCGGCGCCTGCGTGGCGAGCGGCAACGCCTGCGGCGCTCTGTCGACTGCCTGCACGCCGTGCACGTCGGGTGCGAACTGCATGAACGGCCGTCTCTGCACCTGCGCCCAGGCCGCGCCGGTGGACATCGTCGTGGGCGGCGTCTGCGTCGCGAACACCGACGATTGCGCGACGAACCCGTGCGGCGCCCAGGGTACCGCGTGCAACGATCCGACGCCCAACGGCTCCAAGAAGGGCGACTTCACGTGCACCTGCGCGAAGGGCTACGGACAGAAGGCCGCAGGTCAGGCCTGCACCGACGTCGACGAGTGCACCGGAGGCCCGAACCCGTGCGTCGCCGGCACCTGCGCGAACACGGTCGGCGGCTACGACTGCACGTGCGCTGCGCCCCTCGGCAAGATCCAGACGGCGACCGGTCCCCAGTGCGCGTGCAACCTGAGCGGCACCTACGCTCTCGTCGCGAACACGACCGTGTCTTATCCGCCCATCAGCGTCCTCGGGATCCAGACGATCGAGGGCTCGCCCGCGGCAGGGCTCCCGAACGTCGCCTGGGCCCTCCGGTACAACACGATCGATGCGGCCAAGGGCACGGTGACGTCGCAGACGGTCGCCTGCGGCGGCACGACGCAGGATCTGTGTGACACCGCGTTCGGCTTCGCGCACGCGCAGTACCAGCCCACGCAGGTGTACGGCCAGCCGGCAATGATCAGCGGCTTCCCGACCATCACGACGCCGCTCTCCGGCGTCGTCCCCGGTGGCGCGTACACCGAGGCGGCGCTCGTCGCCCTGTCCGGCATCAAGCTCGACAACAGCGCCGGGGCGTGGCCTGTCTGCGCCGAGTGCGTCGGACCGACGCACCCGGTGGGGAGCTCCTGTACGTGCCCTGGTGGCACCGCATTCACGATCACCAACGGCGCGCAGTGGCTGAACGACCCCGACGGCCTCGGGCACCTCGGCTTCACGACGTTCGACGTCCCGCGGGGCGGCGTGCTCACGACCGCGCCGAACCCCCCGCCGTTCAACTACACCGAGCCGTCGGTCTGCCCGCGCCTCCGCACCGGGACGAAGTACGGCTACGCCGAGTTCCCCGGCCTTGCGACGAACAATCAGGCGTTCCTGGCGTACTCCTGGCACGCGGCGTCGCGTCTCCAGAGCACGTTCAAGGTCGACCCGACCGCCGCCGGGCAGGCGATCAGCAACACGTGCTCGCTGAGCGGCGGGATCACGGGGCCAGACAACGGCCACGCCAAGGCCGAGGCGCGTGTGCAAGGCTGCGAGACGTGCACCACGAGCGATCCGGCGCACCCCGGAGTGTGCTGGCCGACGGGCGCCTGCACCCAGGCCCAGTACGACTCCTACGACAAGGTCACGCAGAACCAGCAGATCCTCGCCGCAAGCTTCACGCTGGCCCCAGCGCCGGCCGGCGTCGGAGATCTCGGCGCGATGCTCGCGATGCCCGATGGCGCGGCGAAAGCCACCGCGATCAACAACGCCTGCGCCCTCGTCCGAGCCGCTTATCCTTCTGTGAGGAAGTAGTGACTTGACGCCACCGATGCCCGCTCGCTTCGAGCGGGTGGGTGGGTGGGCGCTCGCTTCGAGCACGGGGCCGTCTGGGTGCTCTCGGTGCTCGGCGTACCAGTGTACGCCTGCGCGCCTCACCCACCCATACGACCCCGCGGTCTTCGCGATCGCCCACCCGCGCCTCATCCGGTCATCTGACTGCGCGGTCTTCGCGATCGAGCGCGTGGGGAGTTTGCTTTGGGAGACAACTTGGGGGGCGGGAGTGTCCTATGGCGGGGGATAAGAGCTGGGTTGAGCGGCGGGGTGGGGGGTCTGAGCTCAAGAGCGAACGTTCATCGGCAACAATGAGTGCGACACATGAGCACACGCAGCCACTCATTCCACGTTCTCGGCGCGCTTCTCGGAGCCGTCGTTCTTTCGACCGGATGTAGCTCGGGAGGGTCCGCGTCGAGCGAGCCCGAAGCGGGCGGTGCGCCGGGTGGCGGCCTTCCCGGCAGCGGCGGGTCGACGTCGGCGACGTCCGGAGGCGCGGCCACGGTCGGCGCCGGCGGAACGAGCTCGTACGCAGGCGGGGCCACTTCGTCGGGCACTGGCGGCAGCACGACCGTGACGGGCAGCGGCGGGAGCAACGTCGGCCAGGGCGGCACGGTCGGCATAGGCGGGGTCTCGACGACCGGCGGTACGGGAACGACGACGGGCGGCACGTCGTCCATGGGCGGTGCTTCTTCGGGCGGCGCTCCTTCAGGCGGCTCGAGCGGCGCGGCGAGCGGCGGCGCGGCGGGCGGCGGTAATACGAGCGGCATGCCCCCGTGCATCACCAAGCCGAGCGAGATCGTCCTGATCGGCGATTCGTATATCACCGGCTTTTCCGGCTCTCCAGCGCTCCAGCCGGCAATTGCTACGATCATCCCCACCGCGGCGATGTGGCGTAACTACGCCATCGCCGGCATGTCGATGGCCCAGGGCGGCATCCCGCTCGGCAACCCGGCGGGCGTCATGTACATCCCCGATCAGTGGCCCGAGGCGATCGCCGCCGACAAGGACATCAAGCTCGTCGTCATGGACGGCGGCGGCAACGACGCGCTCCTGCCTCCCGCCGGGAGCCCGGCCGCCGACTGCAAGAACCAGGCGACCGCAGGCACCATGGCGGCGTGTCAGATGCTCGTGAGCACGACGATCGCCGCGGCCGACAAGCTCGTCATGGCCATGGCGAGCAGCGGCGTGAAGGACGTCATCTACTTCTTCTATCCGCACCTGCCCGGCACCGGCATTCTCAGCGGGACGAACCCCAACGCCATCGACGACTACTCGGCGCCTCTCGTGCAGAAGGAGTGCGAGAGCGCGACGATGAAGACGTCCGGCAAACTGAATTGTCACTTCATCGATCTGCGCACGCCCTTCGGGAGCGACTACACCGCGAACATCTCCGGCGACGGCGTCCATCCGACCGCCGCCGGCCAGACGATCATCGCGACGCAGATCACGAACCTGATGAAATCGGCCTGTCTCGGACAGTCGAGCGGCTGCTGCTCTCCGTAGTGGGGTCGTCGTAACTTGATGGCACCGATGCCCGCTCCCTTCGAGCACGCGGCCATATGGGTGCTCTCGGTGCTCGGCGTACCAGCGTACGCCTGCGCGCCTCACCCAGCTATCTGACCACGCGGTCTTCGATCGGGCGCCGGGGCTACAGGAGAGTGTGGTCAGAGGCGGAGCTCGCGCGTCTGACGCGCGTCGCGCAGAGGGAGTGGGTTTGGCGGGAGGTGTGGCCGTGGTAGGGCGGGGGGATGAAGGTGATTCTGTTCGGGGGGAGTGGGATGATCGGGCAGGGGGTGCTGCTGGAGTGCGTCCGGGCAGGGGACGTTTCGCGGGTTCTCGTCGTGGGGCGGACCACGGCGGGGAGCTCGGATCCAAAGGTGGAGGAGCTCCTTCATGCGGACTTCACCGATTTTTCGGCGGTCGAGGCGCGGTTCGCGGGTTACGACGCGTGCTTCTATTGCCTGGGCGTCTCGTCATCCGGCATGAGCGAGGCCGACTACACGCGCGTCACCTATGACTACACGGTTGCGGCGGCCGGGGCCGTTGCGCGGCAGAGTCCCCAGGCGGTGATCTGCTTCGTGTCGGGGGCGAGCACGGATGCGACCGAGCAGGGCAAGACCATGTGGGCCCGTGTGAAGGGGCGCGCCGAGAATGCCGTCGCCCGGATGCCGTTCCGGGCTGCGTACATGTTCCGGCCCGCGATCATCCAGCCCCTCGACGGCATCCGCTCGAAGACGCCGGCCTATCGCACGCTCTACACGCTGATGGCGCCCCTGTTCCCCGTCGTGAAGGCCGTCTTTCCCCGCCACGTGACGACCACCGAGCGCGTCGGCAAGGCAATGCTGAGGATCGCGCGCGAAGGTGCGCCTCTCAAGATCCTCGAAAACCCGGACATCAACGCGCTCGGCGCCTGAGGGCACCGAGCGCGTTCACTCGTCACTGCAGCATCATCAGCATGTTGACGGGGTTGCCGTCGTCGTCCGCCGAGGGCCAGTTCGAGAACTTGAGGCTCGCGGTCTCGTTGGTGTCCTCGCTGCCGGCGGTGAACTGAACGTCCACGAGGTGCGGGGTCGCCGTGTCGATGAAGACGTCGGTGAACATGAGGAACGGGCCGCTGGTGACCATGCCGAGGTCGCTCTTCCCGTTCTTGTTCGCGTCGTACATGAAGAGGCCGACCACGCCGCCCGCGGTCGCCGAGTTCGCGAGCGCGTTGGCGCCGGCGGTGTCGGAGGTGAGCACCTCGGTGCCGTCGAGGGTCAGGCTACCGCCCAGATCTTGGCGGAAGCCGCCACCTGCCCAGCGACCGACGATGGCGGAGTGGGCGGGCGAGTTGACGATGTTGTCGGTGCTCGCCGATGCGATGGCGGCGCCGACGCCCGAGCCGTCGTCCGCGTAGGCGGGCGTCAGCAGGCGGACCAGCCGATTGCTGCGCTTGAACGGCGTGAAGTACTGGTAGCCGAGGAGCTTGCCGTTGTTGTCGTAGCCCTTGAACTCGTAAGGGACGTTGCGGCGGAGAAGGAACGGGCCGAAGTGCCCGCCGTCGCTCGGCGTGACCGTCTGCTCGGGCGCTCCGGCCGCGCGCGGCTCACTACCGACGGCGCGAATCTCGAGCTTGCCGACGACCGGCGTGTTGTCGGCGAACGTCTCGCTGAGACCTTCGATGGTGACCATCGGGTCGCCGCACTGGACGGTGTCGTATTGCGCGTCCTTGCCGCTCAGGAACTTGTAGACCTGGATGAACGAGCGCGTCGACGCGGCCACCGCGAAGTGATCCTCGTCCTGAAGGGTGAACGTCGTGACGTTCTTCCCCGTCGCATGGTGCGGTGTGTTCCCCAGATCATGCTGTGACGAGAGGCTCAAGGTGGGGACATCACCTGCGTCGGGCGAGCCGGAGAAGTTTATGTAGTGAGCGATCTTGCCAGCGTTCGCCGGATCGTTGAGGTATGTGCCGCAGTGCGCAGTGCCCTGGGAGTGGCCCGCGAGATCCACCGAGGTCGCGCCGGTCTTCGACATGATGTCCTGCACCACGGCGTCGATCTTGCCGCAGCCCTGGGGCTTGGGCGTCGCGTCACAGTTCGCGCCGGGCTGATCGCCGAGTGAGTTGTACTCGACGGCGACGATGTGGTCGGCGCAATAGCCGTTGCTGGTGAGCAGCGACGCGACGTGGGCGAAGTTGTCGCCGGAACCGTACGTGCCATGGACGAAGACGAACGGACGCAGGGATTTGTCGCAGTCCGCGTCCTTGACGACCACCGGACAAACGTCGCCGGGTGCGGCGTCCGCGCCGGCGTCAGCGGTCTTCTCGGGCTCGCCCGAACCGGATGGCTTCGCGTCCTTACTGGAGCACGCCGCCATGAGCAGCGACAGGCATGCGTATCCCAACCAACGCCCGCAAGTTGACATCAAGAGCTCGACTTCCGATCGCGTTCGGCCCGTACGAAACGTACGGTGCCGCCGGCCTTGCGAAGGCTGTATCACCAGGAACGAATAGCTCAAATTGACCGCGACGAACAAAACGTTATCAATTGCGGTCGCCCGCAGTATCGCGGAAGAGCGCGTGCGTATCGGACGAAAGCTACAACCTTCTTTCACAATTCGAACATCGGGCAGAGCGTCTCGGCGCTCCGTGGAAGTACACTCCTCCTCGATGCCCGACTCCGGCTCGCGCGATCGCCCGACCTATTCGGCGCGGCTTCTTCAGTCGTTCGTGGAGCTCCTCGAGGAGTACGACGATATCCCGGGCTTTTCACGGCGCGTCTTCGAGAGCATTGGCGATCGTGTGCTCGTCGAGGTCGCTCATCAGGCGCTCTCGGTGGCGCTCGCGATCACACACGATCCGGAGCTCGGGCTGCGTGCCGCCAGGCGTCATGTGGTCGGCGACGCGGGCGCGTTCTATTACGTGGTGAGCTCCTCGCCGACGGTGCGAGACGGTGTGGAGCAAGCGTCTCGCTACATGCGTCTCATCAACGACGCGCTCGACGTGAGCGTGCATTACGACGGCCCGGCCGTCGAGGTGAGGTTCGACAACTCGGTGATGCTCCCTCGCGCCGCCATCGACTTCCAGGTTGGCAGCTTCTACCGAAACCACGTCAAGGAGTGGCTGGGCGAGCATTGCTCGACGCTCACCGTCTCGTTCGCCCATCAAGCTCCGGAGAACCTCGCCGAGTACGAGCGGACGTTCGCTCCGGCGAAGGTCCGGTTCAATGCGCCCCACGTCGGGTTCTCGTTCGATCACAAGCTCCTCGAGGTGCCGCTCCCGAGCGCCGATCCGAACCTGCACGCGGTGCTCGTCCCCGTCGCCGACCAGACGCTCGACCGGATGACCCAGACGCGCACCGTCACCGCGGACGTGAGGCGCATCGTGAACGACCGCCTCGCGCTCGGCGCGCCGGAGATCGCCGACGTCGCGTCCGAGCTCGCGATGAGCATGCGCACGCTCGCGCGCCGGCTCGAGAGCGAGGGAACGACGTTTCGCGATCTGGTCGACGACGTGAGGCGAAAGATTGCCGTCGATCATGTCGGCAATCGCGACGTGGGGTTCTCGGAGCTCTCGTATCGTCTCGGCTTCTCGCACGTCGCGGCGTTCCATCGCGCGTTCCGCAGGTGGACCGGGCAGACCCCGCTCACGTATCGGCGAATGGCCGGGCGCTGAGCCCGCCGTCGCCGCTCAGCCGGCGCGTCGCCCGTGTGCATCGCCCGATTCGATCACGGCTCGCGCCACCGCCGCCATCAGGTCGTCGAAATCACGCCGCCGCGTTCCGCGGTCCGACAGGACGAGGAGGCCGGCGATGACCATCGCGCTGCCCTGCTGGGTGATGAGCAGCGCCGTCGTGAAGGATTCGCCGTCCGGCGCCTGCCAGCTGAGCGCCGCCGACGGCTCCGCCGCCGTCTCGAACGCGGCGGTCACCATGTGCTCGGTGTCCACCTCGGCTTCGAGCCGGCCTTGCGCGAAGGTGAGCAGCGCCGGCGCGTCGGTCACCTCGTCGTTGGACGCGACGAGCTCGAGGCCCGCCTCGCCGACGAGGAAAAGATGTCCGCGGTGCGGAGGATCGCCGTCACAGAGGAGCGACAGCGCGCGTCTGGCACGGGTATGCCGGTCCATGCACTCGGCCATCGCAGACGTCACGCTTTCCCTCGACGAGTTACCGATGCCGGTGTCCACGTGGCTGAGCGGAATGAGGGACGCCTCCACGCCGAGGCCAGCCTGGCGCGCTTCCTCCATGAGACGCTCGTAGAGTGCGCCGAGCACCGAGCTCTTGCCGGGTCGATACTGTCCGGCCGCGAGCGCCGAGAACCGCTCGAAGGCCGGAGCATCGAGCGACCAGATCGCGACGCGCGCGGCGTATTCGTACGAACGACCGAGCGCGAGCCCGGTGACTCCGAGCGCCGTCTGGTCGGCGATGACGGACTCCAGGCGCGTGGTGGCGGCGTCGACGTCCCCGAGCTTGCCTTCCGCGAGCGCGAGCACCGACGAGAGGCCTCGGCCGAGGTGACGCATGCCCTCGCGCTCGCACTCGTCGAGTGCCGCGCGGGCGACATTCCGTGCTTCCGCGGCGCGTCCGAGCTCGAGGAGCACCTCCGCCTCGACGGCTGCGGCCTGATACACCCAGGGAGAACGTAGCTTTCCCGGCGCGGTGACCTGCGCGGAGCGCGCGGCGTCGAGGGCCGCCTCGAGGTCCCCGCAGAGCCGCTGATAGTGCGCGTCGGCGACGCGCCGCACCGGCATCCAGCCCGTATGGCGCACGGCCATGCGCGCAATCGCCGATCTGACCTGCCGGAGCCCGGTGAGATCGCGGGCCATCGCGTGGGCCTCGAGCTCCTGTCCGAGGGTCGAGAACATCGGTCGGGCGCGGCTCTGCAGCACGGCGAGCTCCGCTGCTTGCCGGAACTTTTCGGCGGCTTCCCAGTCGCCCTGGTGCAGCGCCGACACCTTCTGGATGTAGCGTGCTCCGACCCGCTGGTGCGGGTCGGGGGCTTCCTGTTCGAGGCGCGCGGTCCAGCTCGACGTCACGCCGAGTGAGGCGTCGATCTCGGCGAGCGTCTGGCCGATCGCCGCGCGGATCTTGTCGGCGTACGCGAGCGTCGCCGAGATGACGTCGAGTTTCTGCACGACGCTCTCGAAAAGCTCGCGCGCCCGCTCACGCTTGCCGAGGCCGTTCAGCAATGTTCCGCGCGCATTGTCGAGCATCGCGGCGACCATGGGATCGAGCGACGCGAAGGGTTCGAGCAGCGCCGGCATGCTCGCCTGGAGCTCGAGATCGACGACCCGCACCGCGACGGCGATCGAGAAGACGACGTATCCCACGAGCTGCTTGATTGCGTCGCCGGGTGACAGGACGCGCTCGTTCTCCGAGGCTCCTCCGTAGCGCTGCGCGGCAGCGCCGAGCGCCATCATCGTGCGCGTCATCGGATCTAGGGATGGGTCGAGCGCTTGCCAGTCGTACCACCCGGTCTCGCGCTTCAGCTGCTCGAGCCAATCTCCGGGAACGTCGTAGTAGTAGCTCGCGTCCTCGCCGAGGGCGCCGACGCCGGCGAGCATCACCCAGAACGCCTGGAGGTCACGCGTCGGCCTCGCCCGTCGGCGCGCTTCCGCGAGAGCGAGAAGAAACGTCACTCCTGCACGCGCGGCACCGAGTTGCTCGACCGACGTCGTCGAAAGCACGGTACGCGCATCGCTGTCCTGCGCGTGCGAGAGGAGCAGATCGAGGCCCTCTTCGGGCCGGAGCCCGAGCAGGCGATGATATGCCGTGACGAGAGGCGAAGACCGCTCGAGCTCGGCCAGTGCCTGATGCATCTCGGTGTGCTCGTCGTCGCTGAAGCCCGCGACGAGGATCGGAACGAAGCTCCGTTCGCGGAGGGTGTATCCGGTGTCGTCGCCCGACAGGAGACGCAGCGACGACAGCTCTGCAACGGCAGCGTCGACGGCGTTTCCGGGCGCGCCGTGAAGGCGGACCAGCTGGGACCTGCCGAGCCGCTCCGTGAGCTCGAGCGAGAGGAACGCCGCGAGCCGGCGAGCGAGCGGGCTCGCACGGGACACCTGCTCGGCGAAGGCCGTCTCCACGCTCTCGGGCAGCATCCCGTCGGGGATCTCGCCCGGCAGGGTGAAGGCTCCGCCGCTGTAAGTGATGACTCCCCGGTCGACGAGGTGCTGCGCGAGCATCATGCACTCGCGCGGCTTGCCGCCGCAGAGCGCGTGGAGCCGCTGGCTGAGACGTCGCAGGTTCGCCGTGTCGCCGAAGATGGACTCGAGGAGCTCCGTGGTCTCCTCCGGAGAGAGCGGCGCAAGGTCGATGCGTTCCGCGTGCTTGCCGACGACGTCGAGCGCGGTCGACGAGCCCGCGCCGCTCGTGCCGATGCTCACTGCAAAGACGAAGGCGTGGCTCGGTGCCTCCCACGTCAGCGATGCGAGGAGCGCGGCGGAATCCTCGTCGATCTCGTCGAAGTCGTCGATCGCGAGCGCCACCGGCCGGAGCTTCGACAGCTCGAGCAACCAGGTGCGGAGCGCGAGCTGCAGGGCGCCGTGATCGAGCTCGCTCCGCGTGACGTCCACGAGCGTCTCGTGCGCGACGTCGGCGGGGAGCGGTACTGCGGCCAGGGACTGCCCGGAGTGCGTGAAGAGCGCCGCGAAGATGCCCGGGTTTGCGCGCGCGGCCATCACCGACGTGGCCGGCGCCGAAGCGTGGAGCTGCCGGGCGAGCGTCGCTGCGACGCCGAAGGAGACGGCGCCGTTCGACGCGCCCGCCCGCGCGGTGAGCGCGCCGGCGAGCTTCGCCTCCAGCACGAAAGCGTCGAGCATCCGTGAACGACCGAGGCCGGCCTCGCCCGCGACGACGAACCCCCCGCCTTTCCGGCGCGCGGCGCCGAGCGCGCGCTTGCGGAATCGCTCGACGACGGTGCTCCGTCCGACGAGGCGCGGCGTGGTGAGGTGCGCCGTCGCCGCCTTGAGCTCGTCGTCCGGCGCCTGCTCGAGCAGCGGCGTGAGCCGCTCCATCACCTCGGCCGCGCTCTTCGGCCGCGAGCCGGCGTCGACGCGGAGCATCGAGAGCACGATCGCGTCGAGGGCCGTGGGGATACCGGGCACGAGCCGCGACGGCGCCGGCGGGCTCGACCGCCACGCGTCACGGAGCTGATCGAACCTGCGCGCCGGGAAGGCGTGTCTCCCGGTGAGCACGAAGTAGAGCGTCGCGCCGAGGGAAAAGAGATCGCTCCTGCCGTCGAGGGAGACCCAGTTGACGAGCTCCGGCGGCACGAACGGCGGTGTCCCCGCGAGGAGCGTCGGCGGTCCCATGGGGGAGAGAAGACCGAAGTCGATGAGCTTCGACTTGCCGTCCGCCGTGCGACGGATGTTGCGTGTGGTCAGGTCGCGATGGACGAGCCGTCGCGAATGGAGCATCGCGAGCGCCGAACAGATCTCGTGGGCAGCGACGACGGCGTCCTGCCAGCGCAGGGGTGCGAGCTTCTGGAGATCTCCGCCGTCGAGGAGCTCCATCGTGTAGTAGGGCGTGTCGAGATCGACGCCGTACTCGAAGGCCTGCACCACGCGCGGGTGCGCGAGCTGAACCAGCGTGTGATATTCGCGCTCGAAGAGCTCGACGTCGCGTTCGCCCTTCGAGCCGCTCGCGTCGAGCGACATGAGCTTCAACGCAACGCGCTGTCCGGTGGTCTCGTCGAAGGCGCGATAGGCCGTGGCCATGCCGCCCTTGCCGAGCAGGCCCTCGAGCACGTAGCGGTCGGCTATCCGGCGTGGAGCGGGCTCCACCGGTATCTCGCTCGTGATGCGAGCAGCATTGATCTCGGCACTCATCGTCGTCCTTCAGCGGGCGAGACAGGCCGCCCCACCCTTCACGATACACGGGCAAAGGTGGGCGGCAACGGCCGGAAAACCACGGCGCGGCCCGCACCGGAAAGACGACATGTGCGTGGTTCTCCGCGGTCCTCGGTGAGCGGCTCACGCGCGGCGCGGGGGGCGGCGCGTGCACTTGCGCGAAATCACGTGACGGCGGCTGATGACCTCGCGCAGCAGTTGACCGCGGCGCTCGCAGGCGCGTCTCCCGCCGGGCGGCGCGCGACCCGCTCCGGCGGCGCGCCGAGGACCAAAATTGACACATGTGACGGCCTCCGTAGCGACGCTCCACCCGCGAACGGAGGTCCGAGCCGCTGCCGGCGCACGAACAGGCTGCAGCGCTGCGTCTTCGCTGCGCAGCGTCGCCGACCGCGTGAAGTGCGCGGCACTGGTACGGAATTTGATGAAGACGCTCCGAACGTTTCGAAGACGTGACCAGGAGACACACTTACGATGAGTATCAAGGCATTGCTTGGATCCGCGCTCATGACCACTGCGCTGGTCGGTTACGCGGGCTCCGCGTCCGCTTATGGTTATCACAACAGGTACGATCGCGAGGTCGGCTTCTTCTCGCTCGGGGCCGCGTTCAACTACGGCATCTGGACGGGCGACGGCGACGTGAACGCGTTCGGTCCCGCGATCGGCGTCCGCGGCGGCGTGACGCTCGATCCGGGGCTCTATCTCGGCGCCGACTTCGACTATTTCTTCGGCGAGAAGCGGAGCGCGTCGGCCCTCGGCGTCAGCGGGTCCGGGCGAGTGAACATCTACGACGTGATGGGCGAGATCGGTTACGACTTCTGGCTCCATCGCTCGGGCGTTCTCCGTCCGAAGATCGGGCTCGGCGTCGGCGTCGGAAAAAACACGGCGTGTGGAAGCGTCGCCGGGGTCGGCGGCGCGTGCGGCAGTAACTCTCAGAGCGGCTTCGCGATCAGCGCCGGGGCCGAATACCTGCACTACTTCGGCGCAGGCTTCCTCTCGCTCGAGGCGCGTTACGAGACGGTGTCGCTCGATGGCCCTGATCCGTCGGCGGTCATCCTCGGCATCGGGCTCGGAGCGACGCTCTGAGCGGGCCCTGACCGAGCCCTGACCGGGCGCCGACCGGGCCATAGACGGGAACGGCGGTCCACCGTGGGCCGCCGTTCGGCGGCTTACCGGCAGGAACGGGCCCCTCTGCTTGGACTGGATTGCCGGGGCGTGAGGAGCCGCGCCCGATGGCAATGGACGTGAGGCCGTCCAACCGAGTAGACCCGCGTAGGAACGCGGCGCGTTCTTTCGTGGGGTCAGAGATTTGCGGTTCCGTCTCGTCGTAGAAAGCGTCGTGTTGAGCTCGCTGGCCCTGTGCCGGCTCGCGATGGCGGACGAGGCAGGGACGGCAAGCGCGAGCAACGGAGCCGTCGCGACGTCGGGAGCCGATTCCGCGACTGCCGCTTCCGCGGAGCGAGCGGCGACCACCGCGGAGAGTCGCGCGGAGACCGCGTACGATCAGGCGCTCGCGGCGTACGCCGCGGGCGAGAAAGCGCGCGCTCTCGAGCTGATGAGCGGCGCCTACGCGCTCGCGCCGCACCCGGAGCTACTGTTCAACCTGGCCCGGCTCCGGCGCGAGCTCGGTCAATGCGCGGCGTCGCTCGATGCTTATCGGCGCTATCTCGCCGGTCCGACGGACGAGCCGTCGCGTGAAGCCGCCACCCGGGCCGCGCGCGATCTCGACGCCGAATGCGGTACGCCGCCCCCTGCACCGTCGTACTGGACGACTCAGCGGATGCTCGGCTGGTCGCTGATCGGCGGTGGCGTCGTGGCGGGCACCTTCGCGACGTATTTCGGCGTGGCGTCCGGTGCGGCCCACACCGACGTCGAGCGCGCGATCTCCGACGCGGCGAGCACGGGTAGGCCGTACCAGGGTCATTCGGCCGAGCAGAATGAGTCGCGGGACGTCGCCCTCGGCGCCGCGTTCGCCGCGACGGCGGGGACCCTCGTCGTGGGTGGCGTTCTGCTCCTGGTGCTCGGCTCGCACGGCGACACCCGCGAGCGGCCTTCCGTCGCGCTCGGCGCCGGACCAGGGAGCGCGTACCTCGGGCTCTCGCAGCGGTTCTGAGCGCGCCCCGGGCGCGGCGTCAGTGGCGCGCGGCGTGAAACGGGTCGAGGAAGCCGTAGCGGCGTGGTTCTGCCGAAGGATCTTTCAGCGCGTCGTCACTCTTCGCCGGCGCGGCTGCGACTCTCGTGGTCGCAGCGTTGTCCGCAACCGCGGCCGGCGGCGCGACGAGCGCGTCGCGGGCGCGTTCGGGCGCGACGGCGGGTGCAGGCGACGGAGCTGCTGCGACGGGCTCGCGGGACGCGGGCGACGGTGCCGGCGGATCGTCGCTGGCGGAGCCGACGAGCGCCTTGGTCGCTGCGGCGCTCCGTTCCTTGACGGCCTTCGCTTGGCGCCAGGCTGCCGTCTCTGCTGCGGTCGCGACGTGGTGGAGGCGCGCCGGCGACGGTCTTGCGTCGTCGCGCTTTGCTGCGGTGACGTCGGGCGGCGCGGTCACGCCGGCGAGCGCCGGTGCGGTCGCGCCTTCGCCCGACGCAGTGACGTCGGGCGCAACCGGGGATTCGACGTGCGCTACGTGCGCCTGGTCGGGGGCGGCCGCAGCCGCGGGCGGCTTCACCGCGCTCGATGCCGTCACGCTGCGCGGCGAGAAGAGCGCCCACGAGATGACGGCCGCGCCCGCGGCACCCGCCGCGAAGATTGCCACCGCGCGCTGCCGTCGCGGCGCATGGAGAGCTGCGGCGGGGCGAGCCTCCATCGCGTCGAGGGCGACGAGCACCTGCTCGGCGGAGGTGAACCGCGCCTCCCGCGTGCGCGCGAGACAGCGGCCCACGATGGCGTCGAGCACGGACGGAATGTCGTCGACCAGACGGCTCGGTCGCGGAGCGTCGCGCCGGAGCCGATCGAAGGGCGCCCGGACCGAGAAGGGGAGCTGCCCGGTGAGCATCTCGAACCAGACGATACCGAAGGAGTAAAGGTCGCTCGCTGCGGAGAGCTGCGCGCCCTCGAGCTGCTCGGGCGACATGTAACAGGGCGTCCCGACGAGCGCGTTGGCGCCGCTGGTCAGCCGCGAGAGGCTCGGATCGATCGGGCTCGCGAGCCCGAAGTCCATGATCACGGCGCCGGGCGCCTCGTCCTTCGACGCGCGCAGCATGACGTTGTCGCTCTTGAAGTCGCGGTGAAGGATGCCGGCTGCGTGCGCGGCGGCGAGCCCGACGAGGAGCTGGCGCGCGACGGCGATCGCCTCACGCACCGGGAGCCGGCCGCGCTCGGTACGCGCCCGCAGGCTCTCGCCGTCGATGAACTCCATCGTCAGGAAGTTCAGCGTCGCGCCGGTGCTGGGAAGGACGTGCGCGCCGAGATCGTAGATGCGGCACACGTTGGGGTGGCTCACGCGATGCGCGAGCTGCACCTCGATGCGCAGGCGGCGAAGCGCGCGCACGCTGTCGGTCGAGGTCGCGAGCACGGTCTTCAGCGCGACGCGCTCCTTAAGCTCGCGGTCGAAGGCCTCGTAGACCTCGCCCATGCCGCCTCGAGCGATGAAGCCGTTGATGCGATAGCGCCCGCCGACGACGTCACCCTCCCGGAACGTCGCGTCCCATCCGACGGTGTGGGCGCCCGACGACACGTCGTCCTTCACGTCGCTCAGCAGGCGCTGGCACGGCTCGCACCGCCCGGTGTGCGCGTGGATGCCCGCGAGCCGATCGGCACCGACGCGCCCGGTCGCGACGTCGAGCACCTCGTCACGCGAAAGACACGAGCGGTCCTTTTCGGCGATCTTTTCGGCGTTGGCGAGGTCGAACATCGGCACTCGGGGGGGCCCCACGAAAGCACATGCCCCAGTCAGGTCCCGCGCCGAGCATAGCCCGGAGTGCCGTTTCACCGGGCAGATTTCGTCGTAGTTGTTATCATGCGCCCCGAGCTCGAATTCCGTTCCGGCAGGGCAAATGTTTTTGTCGATGCGGTTTCGCCCTGACGGCGCGAGCGTAGCTTCCTGACGGCTGGAACGCGCCCGCGCCGCTCGCTCGAGGTCACGGAGAGAAAACTCTGGACGTCGTTGCTCGACGCTGCGTGCGCTCCGGCTCTCGCGTCGCGAACGCGCGAGCCGGAGCGAGCAAGCGTGCAACCGTCGCTACGCGGCTTTCAGGACACAGGAGATCGACGTCGCGGTCACCGTCGTCCCGCTGTAGGTCAGCGTCAACACCGCCTTGGTCGTGCCGTCCTTCAGACAGCTCACGAGTGCAGCGAAGTCCGTCGTCTCCATGTACACGTCGGCGCTCGTCTGATCCGACGCGATGGTCCCATTGGGGACCGGGCTGCTGTGCTTGTTGACGGTCACGAGAACGAGCGCGGAAGCGCCGTCGCCCGTGACGTTGACGAGAGTCGAGGGGTTCGCGGGAGCAAAGTGTGCACTCGTCATCTGGATCATCGACATGGTTCGTATTTCCTCTGCGTGTTCGGTCGAGCGAGGGGTGATTCGAAGAGAGACGACTCCCTCGCTCCTCCCGCGGCGCGCGCAGCCGGAGGCGAGCACGACGCCGGGGAGGAGCCACCGCCCGCAGGCGGCTTTTCAAGCCGCCGAGGACGGATGGGTGGTGGGCAACGAATGCCCACGCGCCACGCTTGTCGTCATGGTCCCCACCCCGTTAGGGGGACCATGCTGCGATTACGCGCACGGAGGTGCGTCGTTTCGCGTCACGCCTGCCGGTCACGGTTGAAAGGAAAATTGACCAGTGCAGCTCGCACAGACGACCGTGCCGTCGTCGGTCACTGCTTGTGCGAGCTTCGTCAAAGCCCACGTCGTGATGCCCGCGCTCGTGTGAGTCGCGACGGCCTGTGAGTCGCTCGACCAGCGCGCATCCATGGTCACGTCGCTGCTGCCGCACCACGGAGCCACGGGGACGGTCGCCGTGCCCTGGTCCTGCGTCGGCAAGAAGAGCGACCTGCACGGAGTGAAGCTCGCCGCGCTCGTGGTGAGCGGAAGCGGCGAGGACACGGCGCCGTTCGACGTCGTGACGGACAGAGTATTACCTACCTGGACCAGCAGCGCGTTCTCGTCGGGAGAGAAGGCGAGCTCCGTGAATCCGGCGGGCTTCAGCGGCGCCTGCAACGTCACGCGCTGAGAGCCGTTGCCGAGTGTCGCCAGGTAGAGCGAGCTGTCCGTGGTCATCGCCAGGTATCCGCCGTTCGCGGAGAGCTGCGCGCGGTGCGAGTCGGTCGCGCCGTACGGAATGTGCACGCCTGCAAACGTCGGCACCGTAAGAGACGACACGGTGTCGCCCGCAACGTCGTAGACGGCGAGCGTCGCATCGGCGGAAGCGCCGCCGTTGGGGAGCCCGTAGTAACAGGCGAGGCGCTCCTTGTGCGCGGCCCAGCTCAGGATCGAGTCGCAGGGGGGTGTGGTGGCGAGTGTTGAAGTTCCGATGTGCGCGTCCGGATCTAGCGTGGTGACGAGTTGAAGCTGGCCGCCGAGCGCGGCAGCGACGTACTGGCCCTGGGGATCGGGCAGCATGTCCGTCGAGCCGAGGAAATCGGGAGAGTACAGCGTGAAGAATTCGCTCGAGCCGAGCGAGTCGTACTGAATCGTGTGATCGCCCCACTGGACCAGAAAGAACCCGGAGCCGGCGACGAGCTGCGTCGTCGGCGCTGTCGTATGGTTTGTTTTTGCAGAAACGGCGGCGCCGAAACCGTCGGCGTTCAGACGCGCGTGCCAGGCGATGTCGTGCGATTCGCGTCGGTCGGACGGTCCGCTCCGACGTAGGTCACCGTTTGCGTGTCCACCCATTTCACGGCGTTGTAGGCGCCGACCACGCCGGAATCCGCTTCGGGCAGGAAGCCCGCGAGGGCGAGCGCGCTGACGGACGTGGTGCCGCCGTCTGTCTTTTCCGTTCCCACGAGCCGAACACCGCCGAGATATTTGAAGCCCCGCGCGTCGAGGACGGCGGCGAGCGTCTTCGAGTCCGGTGACCATGCATACGACATGGGCGTGCCCGTCAGATTGAAGGGCAGCTCGTGCCAGTCGGGCGCGGCGAGGATATGAACTTTGGGCCCAGTGGTGCCCCCCGTCGTGCGGTAGGCAAGGTACTGACCGTCGGGCGAGAAGCTGAAGTCGGTGATGCCGGTGTCCGCGACGACCTGACGATGATTCGACGGAAGCAGCGGGTCGACGATGCCGAGACCGGTCGGCGAGACGAAGGCGAGCCAGCACGAGGTACGGACAGGGAGGGCATAGCTCTCCTCGGTGGTGTGCCCGCTCGCGTCCGTCACCTGGACCGTGAAGGTGCCGCTGCTCGTGGTGATGCCCGAAAGCGTGCCGTTCTGATCGAGCGAGAGACCCGTAGGCGCGGATAGAGCTTTCCACGTCAGCGGCTGCGCGCCGCCCGCGACGATGAATTGGGCTGAATATGGCTCGCCGCTGCACGGCGCCGGGGGAGTCGCCGCGCGGAGTGCGGGGCACGTGAGCTTGCCACCATCGATCGCTTTGACCGTCAGCGCGGTTGCGGCAGACGTGCACGTGCCATCGGTGACGGTGACGTTCGTCATGTGATTTCCGAGCGACGCCGCTTTCTCCAGGAGCGATGCCCCACTCGTCGTGAAGCCTCCGTCGGCCAGCCATTGGTACTTGCTCGAGTCGCCACCTTCGGCCTTCAGCGTTGCGGCGTAGTCATTTCCGACGCAGGCGTCGGGTAGCGTCGTGGTCACGATCTTCGGCGTCTCGTGCACGTGGAGAGCCACCACGAGCTGCCCTTCCACGCCTGCGGCATCGCGAATGCGCACCGTCACCCTGGCGTCGCCCGCGCCCGGCGTACCGACGAGGTTCACCGAATCGCCCTCGACGGCGCTGAGCGCGAAGCCCGCCGCGTCGCCCACCAGGCGCCACTGGTACGGACTGCGTCCACCGCTCGCCGTGAGCGGAACATCGAGGGGCTGTCCGGAACAGAGCGGCGCCGGCACCTGTGCGGCGATGGGAAGGATGCAGTCGTCGCAGGGCGACGTTCCCGCGTCACCCGCGAAACTCGCGTCGCCTCCACCTTTGCCCGTCACTCCGCCCGTACCCGTCGCGCCGCCCGCGCTCGCGCCGCCCGTGCCGGGCAGGCTCGCGTCGTTGCCGGCGTCGGGGCTTTCGCTGGAGCACACCGCCGTGGAGCCGGGGTGCACGCAGTAGCCGTCGCGACACTCGAGGCCCGATGGGCAGTAGGTGTTACACGTCAGCTTGCAGTCTTCGACGTTGAAGTCGGTCGAGCAGGCGGAGAAGAGCGCGACTGCGCCGAGGACCGTGCCGACGACGCGGAGAGCGCCACGACGGACGAGGTTTGACCGAGCTATGTTGCGGTGGCCCATGGGGAGGTGTGGTTCTGCTTTTCGAGCGCGACGACCCCGCCCCGGAACCAGCCCGCGCATCCTCGTTCTCGAGGCGACGGTGCGCAAAGGAAATACTGCGCCCCAACGTTATGCTCATGCCCATCGTGGCGGGCGTGACGGCTCGGAAACGGCGCCCGCCTGGGCCGGGAAACAATCAGTAGATGTTCATCGGCGGGGAGCGCCGTCCCCGAGGCATCAAGATGCGGAACTACGCGAGCGGTCGCGACAGCGATCCGCGGGGGCAAGGCCCCCGTGATTAAACGGGGGGAGCAGTTCGCCGAAGGCGAAGCTGCGGGGGCCTAAGGGCCCCCTTTACTAGTGGCCCATGACGAGGACGTGCTTGCCGGCGCCGCCGCTTTTCACTGCGCGGTAAGTCTCCACCGCCTTCGAGAAGGGGGTGACGACGAAGCCGGCGGGAGGCGCGAGCCGGCCCTCTTCGAACCCGGCACCGATGCGGTCGAGCATCTTCGCGCACTGGGTCGAATCGTAGAGGAGCGAATTGATGCCGACGATGACGCCGCCCTTCCGGTAGAGAGCGAGGACCGGGAGCTCGACCGTGCCGCCCGGGGGCGGGGCGATGACGGCGATGCGTCCCTCGACGGCCAGGGCCGCGATCGACGGCACCAGGTACGCGCCGGTCGTGTCGAAGACGACCTCGGCACCGCCGGGATACGCCGCCTGGACCTCGTCCGCGAGCGCCGCGGGGTGCTCCACGACGAGCGAGTGATGGCCGTGCCCTTCTAGTACGGTTGCTTGCTCCCGGCGGCGCACGACGCCGACGGCGCGAGCGCCGCGCCATGTGGCAAGGTCCATGGCCGCTTTTCCGACCGCGCCGGCCGCGCCGATGACGATGACGGACGTGCCCGCGACGACGCCCGAGCGCTCGAAGGCCGACCACGCCGTCGTGTACGGCACGCCGACGGCAGCGGCTTGCTCGAACCCGAGCGCCTCGGGTTTGCGTGACACGCCCGTGCGCGGAAGAGAAATGTACTCAGCGTGGCTCCCGTCGCGTACGAAGCCGAGCTCCTTGCCGGTGCCCCACACCGCCACGCCGACGAGCTCCGCCGGGCCACGCGAGACGACGCCGGAGAAGTCGCGGCCAGGGGTGCGCGGTACCGTCGTGTACGCAAAAGCGCCTTCCACGTTCTTCACGTCGCTCGGGTTCAGGCCGGATGCGACGACCCGCACGACGACGTCGTTTTCCCCGGGTTCGGGAGCGGTTACCTCCTTCGATTCGAGGGCGTCGAGGTCTCCGGTGCGGTCGAAGCGAAGCGCTTGCATGGGCGCGAGTATAGTCGCGTCGCGTCGTTCCGGTGGCGCTCAGGCGCGGGCCGCCCACGCCATCAGGAGCTGCGCGGCGTAGTAGGCGGGCAGGCCCCATGCCCGGTTCACGAAGGCGCGCCGCACGAAGCGGTCGCGCGCCACGGAAAGATCGGAGATGTAGAAGAGGACGGCGCCAGCCGCGAGCACGTCGCCGTGCACGTAGCCCGCGCGCCGCACTGCGAGGGCGGCGACGACCATGACGGTGATCGTGACCATGTAGGCGATGACGGGCCGTCGCAGTGAGCCGAGATGCGGCGCGAGGATCGGGTACACGGCCGCCGTCGCGAGGAGCGGTAAGGCGTCGATCGGTGAGAGCCACTCTGCGGGAGGCGTCATCGTTGCGGACGCAATGACATACGCGACGTGGCCGAGGAGAAATGCGACGAGGCCGGCGAAGAACGCGCGCTCGCCGGGTAGCGCCAGCGCGACGTCGCCGAGCGCGGCGAGGACGAGCCCAGTGAAGATCGCGACGCCGAACGGACCCTGGTCGAGCGCGTGAAGCGACAGCGCGAGAAGGACGAAGCTCGCGCTCGCAGCGCTCTTCCACGCGAGGGCCGCGCGGCGCGCATCGCGCGCTTCGGCGACGAGGAGGCCGGTGAGAAAGACGGCCACGAGGGCGGTCAGGGTCGTGGCGAGCATCGAGCGGTAGTGCTGTACCATGGCGTCGACCACATCGGCTTACAGTGCGGAGCGAGCCGCGACGGATTCCGAGGAACAACGCGTCGTCGTCGGTGTCGAACCCGGGGATGCGGATCTCCAGCGTCTGTGCGGCACTCGCGCTCCTCTCGTCGTCCGCCTGTAGCACCGCGCTCCGTCCAGCCGAGAACGCCGGTGACGTCTTGCCGCTCCACGCGGTGCGTCTGTACGAGAACGGCGTCGGCTACTTCGAGCGCGAGGGAGTGCTCTCGTCGCGGTCCGGCTCGACCCTCGGCGTCCCGGCGTCGCACGTCGACGACGCGCTGAAGACGCTCATCGTGCTCTCCAAGGGGCACGCCCGCGTGAGCGGGATCGAGTTCCGGAGCGTCGTCAGCGACGGCGCGGCGCGATCGCTCGCGGGCTTGCCGCTCGAGGGCGAGAGCCCGGCGGACTACGAGCACGTGCTCCGGAGCCTCGTCGGCTTTCGTGTCGAGATCGCCGGCGAATCCGGCGCGCCGTTGCGCGGCCGGCTCCTCGATGTGGAACACGACGAGCCCGCGTCAGTGGCGGACAAGGCCGCGCCGAAGCCGGCTCCCGCCGGTCCGGTGTTCTTGCTCCTCGTCGTCGCGGACGACGGCGCGCTGTCGCGGCTCTCGTCCGGCGCGATCCGCACCATCCGTCCTCTCGATCGCGCTTTCTCCGCGCGTCTTCAGACGGCGGCGGACGCGCTCGGCGGGCGCTCGGCGCAGCTCCGTCGCGAGCTCCGTGTGCGTGCGAGCGCGAGCGCGCCGGTGCGCATCGGCTACATCGCAGAGACGCCGATCTGGCGCGCGAGCTATCGCCTCGTGCTCTCCGCCGAGCCGTCACAGGGCGTCCTCCAGGGCTGGGCGCTCGTGCACAACGACACCGACGAGGCGTGGACCGACGTCGACGTCGAGCTCGTGAACGGTACGCCCGATTCGTTTCTTTTCCCGATGGCAGCGCCGCGCTACGGGCGCCGCCCTCTCGACACGCCCGAGACAGAGCTCTCGACAGTGCCGCAGCTGGCGCTCAAGACCGCCGACGGCCTCTGGGGCGATCACGTCGACGACTCCTCCGGCGCGGGCGGCCTCGGGCTCTCCGGCGCCGGAGAGGGCGGCGGCGGTTACGGCGAGGGCATCGGGTTCGGGAGCATCGGCACCATCGGGCACGGCTTCGGCTCCGGCAGCGCAGAGAGCGGCATCCGCATCGGCGATCTGTCGGAGCTCGCGTCGGCGAAGGGGAAGGACGAGGGACGGCTCTTCTCGTATCACCTCGCCGAGAAGGTCTCCCTCGGCGCCCATGGCTCGTCGCTCCTGCCGATGCTCGAGCACGCCGTCGCGGCACGGCGCTTCACCCGCTTCGACGGCAGTGGTACCGGGCGCGCCGCGGTGCGCTTCGTGAACGACTCGCCGTACATCTTGCCGGCAGGGCCGGTAGCTGTGTTCGAGCCCGCGGGCTTCTCCGGCGAGACGCTCGTGGAGCGGCTGCGCCCCTCCGATCGCGTCTTCCTCGAGTACGGCGTGGATCTCGACGCGACGCTCGCCATCGAGAAAAAGGACGTCTCGACCGAGCTCGTCCACGTCTCGTTCGCGGCGAAGACCGGGCGGCTCCGTCAGGACGAGGTGCGCGTGTCGGAGCAGCGGCTCGACATCGAGAACCACGCCGCCGCGGCGCGCGCAGTGGGTTACGTGCTCACGGGAGTCGTCACCAACGCCAAGGTCGAGGGCGCGGACGAGCTCGACTACGACGCGAAGAACGGCGCAGCCATCGCGTTCGTGACCGCGCCGTCCCGCGCGACCCAGAA
>DATAZL010000059.1:0-318528 GCA_036272055.1 Polyangiaceae bacterium
GTTTTCGGAGTTCATGCCGAAGACGATCGTCAGCTCGGATCCGGCGCGGCTCCTGGCGTTCGTCGGTACCGTCGGCGGTCGCGGCGTCATCAAGCCACTCGACGGAGCGGGCGGCGCCGGCGTCCTCGCGCTCTCGCTCGACGACCAGAACGCGCGCTCCATCGTGGACATCATGACACGCGAGGGGCAGGAGATGGTGCTCGTGCAGGAGTACCAGCCTGCCGTGCGCGTCGGCGACAAGCGTGTCTTGCTCCTCGACGGCAAGCCGCTCGGCGCCATCCTGCGAGTGCCGCGAAACGACGATCTGCGTGCGAACATCCACGCCGGCGGGCGAGTGCAACCCACGACACTCACGCCCGGCGAAGAGAAGCTCGTCGCGAGCGTCGGTCCGCGACTCGCAGCCGTCGGTCTCTATTTCGTCGGTCTCGATCTGATCGGAGAGAAGCTCATCGAGGTGAACGTCACGAGCCCGACCGGGATCCAGGAGCTCGGTAGACACCTCGGCACGAAGCCGGAGCTGGACGTGATTCGCTGGGCAGAGGCCGCCTCCAAGCGACGGCGCGCCGACGCAGCGCGCCCTATTTAAGCTCCAAGAAATTTGGCCACGTCGTGACCCGAGGCGCTTCATGGGACCATGGCCCGATCCTGCGAAGTGTGTTCTCACCTCGCCGAAAAGCAGCAGGCTACCCGGAGGCCGGCCACACGCCTGAAGCGTCTCGCCGTCGACGGTCGCATCGTCGCGCTATGCGACGCCCACGCGGCCGCCGTCGCTGCGTCGAAGGCAAGGTCGCTCGAGGTGCTCCGCGAGCTCTTCCGCGAGTCGGAAGGGAAGCGCTCCCTCGTAGACCGCCGCTCGCCGCTCGATAGGCGGCTATTTCCGCCCCGACCGGAGGGGCGCCGCCGCTCCACGGGCCGTCGCGAAAAAGACAGCGAGCTGTAGCGCCGGCAAGCGCTTGGCGATCGTTCGCGGCGCCGGGCTACGTCGTCGGTGTCGTGCGGCCGCGTACGGCTTGTGCGAGCAATTGCTCGACTCTCGAGAGGCTGAACGGCTTCTCGATGCGCAGATTCGGTACGCGGGCGAGAAACTTCTCGGCCTCGGGCGTGAAGACGCCGCCGGTCATGAAGACGATGCGCTTCGTGGCTTCGGGGCGATTCAGCTCGAGCGCGCAGTAGAGATCGATGCCGCTCACCTCGGGCATCACGAGATCGCAGAACGCGATGTCGAATCTCTCCTCGCCGAGCAAGAGGCGTAGCCCTTCGCGTGCACTCTCCACCGAGGTGACCTGGTGGTGCAGCTCGAGCATCGCGCGGAGCGTGCTCGAGACCCCAGGGTCGTCGTCGATGACGAGCACGCGAAGGCGCGTCTCGAGCGGCCCGAGCGGTGGCCCCGGTGGAAAGGAGGGACGCTTCTGCGAATCCTGCGCGACGTCGGCGCCCGATGCGGGTAGCGAGACGCTGAACATCGTGCCCAGGCCGGGCGCGCTTTCGACGTCCATGTGGCCGCCGAGCCCGGTGAAGATCGCGTTACACATCGCGAGCCCGAGGCCCATGGTTTCGCCGCTCGCGAACGGATCGAGGAGGCGCGCGCGCATCTCCGCGTCCAGCGGCGGCCCGTCGTCGGAGACTCGGATCAGCGCGCCGTTCGCGTCCTGGCCGACGAACAGCGAGATCTCTCGTCCCTGGCTGATCTCCTCCGGGCGCGAGCGCGCCACGTAGAGGAGGAGCCCGAGGAACGCCTGATCGAGCTCGCCCTCGCGTGCCCACACCTTGGGCACGGTCTCGAAGCGAGTGACGAGCTGGCCGCGGTAGCGGATCTCGTTGCCGATCATGGCGAGGACGTTCTCGAGGACGGCGCGCACGTCCACCGCACCGGGGCCGGAGCCGCGCGCGCGCGACAGCGTTCGCATCTGACGGACGACCTTCGCGACGCGATCGGCGCCGTCGTGCGCCTCCGCGAGACGGACCCGCGCCTCGGCGTAGTAGTCGTTCCCGGCGGCGAAGGCTCGCATGCGGCGCGCGACGTGCTCGAGGTTCAGGAGCGTGTACGAGAGCGGATTGTTGATCGCGTGCGCCATTCCCGCCGCGAGCGTGCCGAGGGCCGATAGGCGATCCGCTTGCAACAGCTGTCCCTCGAGGAGCCGCCGCTGCGTGACGTCCTGTGCGAGCCACAGCACGGTCGGCTTGCCGTCGACGCCCACGCCGATCGCCGACGTCTCGAGCGTGATCTCGCGGCCCTCGGTGGAGCGCATCCGGTACTCGGCGTGCGTGGCCGGCCCCTCGACGGACAGCTCGGCGATCTGTCGCGCGAATCGCGTGGCTTCGTCGGGGTGCAAGAGTCGCGCGGCTTCGACCGGCGTGCCGGCGGTCGGAGTCACGCCGAGCAGCGCAGAGAACGCGCGGTTCGAGTAAGTGACGAGCGTGCCCTCCGTCATGAAGACGGCTTCCTGGATGCTCTCGACGACGGAACGGAAACGTTCCTCGGATCTCCTCAGCGACTCGAGGGCGTCGTCGTGCGACGTCGAACCCGCTAGCGTGATTCCAGCGCCTCGAGCGCCTTCCAGGATCGTGGCTCGCAGCCAGTCGTCGTCGCGCAATTCCGCCGTTTCCCCCATCGTTCTCGTCTCCCCCGAGCCGCGCCCCACTTGGCCGTGCGCTTCAGGCCGCACTCCACCTCAGCATCCGCTCGGCGAGACGGCCCGCGTGGTGACGCCAGTCCGGCTCGTTGAGAAGCTCGTGGAAGGAGCTCGGGCTCACGTCGAGCTCCTTCTCCCGGCAACCGGCGCGCTCGAAGAACTGCTCGGTCGCTCGGTTCGATACGACGCGATCGTCACCGGCCGCGATGCAGAAGAGCGGACCTTGAAGCGCCGAGGCGCGCTCGAGGACCCTCTTCTGCGATTCGAGCATCGCGAAGAACCACCCGATGGTCACGTGGTTGAAATGATACGGGTCGCGGTCGTAGCTCTGCACGACCTTCTCGTCGTGCGTCATGTCCGAGCCGGAAAGTCCGGACGACTGACGGAGCTTCGGGAAGGCGCGAAGCGCGAGCTTGCCGGCCCCGAGCTCGAGAGCGGAGACGCGACGCTTCGGTCCGAAGAAGGGCGACGTACACGCGACGCCCGCGAGCTCGGTCCCCGCGACCAGCGCGAGCTCGGTCGCGACCAGGCCGCCCATGCTGTGACCGAAGACGATCGGACGCGGGCGCACACGCGTCCACTCCGGGTTCGACGCCAGCGCGCCGAGCACTGCGCGCACGTCGCCGACGTACTCGTCGACGTGCATGACGTGACCGCGCGCGCCACCCGAGTGGCCATGGCCCCGGAGATCGAGCCGCGCGACGGTGAGCCCGCGCTCGTTCCACGCCTTGACCACGTGCTCGAAGCGAGCCGAGTGATCGGCGTAGCCATGTATGAGGATCACCCTGCCGACGGGAGCCGTCGGCGGGGCGTCGATACACCACGCGAGGCGAGGTTCTCCTGGCCGGTCCAGGAACTGAACGGACGACATCGAACGCGTTCTTTCGCTGAGCTCAGTTGCCGCCGAGCGAGTACGTCCGGCCCGGGGCCTGGAGCGTCGCTTCGTGGCTGCCTTCTTCGACGACCCGGTTGCCGTCGTCGTCCACCATCTCGATGGAATACTCGATGACCAGGTTCGCCTTCTCGGTCGTGCGAAGGCCCAGGTTGAAACCGACCAGGGCGGGGATCACGGCGGGAGTATATCCGTCCGTCAGGGGATCGCTACCGTGGCGATTCTGCAGATTGAAAGCGTGATTCACGAGACCGACGCGCGGATCGTCGGTCACGCCGTCAGCGGTCATCGTCGGCTTCACGTTCGTCAGGATGGCGATCGCGGTGGCGAAGTCGGTCGCGACCTCGTCCATGTCGTCGAACGCGATGGTGTGCTCGATGCGCGACGAGTCCGCGCCCTTCAGCCCCGGCAGCTCGTAGACCTCGTCGTACCCGGAGAGGTTCGGCGTCGCATTGTCGCCCTCCACCGTGATCCCGGGGACGTACTTGCCGAACTCGTTCCACGGATCGACGAGGAGCTCCACGCTGTGGGAGGTGTCATCGAGGTTTGCAAGCGTCCAGGTGAGTTGACACTTGACGTTTCCGGTCGTCACCCACGGATGATGGTCGAACGGGCCGATCGCGCCCTTCGGCAGGGCCGCGGTCTGGCTCGCGGTCGGTTGCCGTACTGGCAGGTTCACGCCCACGTACGATTCGTACAGCGTGAGCTCGCCGTCGTCGTAGGCGGGGGCCATCTTCGCCGTCAGCGCCAGGTTCGCGGGGTCGAGGTTCCGCGTCGTGCTCCCGCTGCATCCCGCGAGGGCGAACGCGAACGTGGCTGCAAGGACGGTCGTCGTGGATCTTGCCATCGTCGTTCTCCTTCGCGTCACGGTCACGCGCTCACTTCTTCCCCGGCTTGAAGATGAACGGCCACGACGCGTTCGTGCCCTTGTCCGCGGTCGGGAATCGTAGCCGCGCGAACTGACGGAGGATGCAGCCCTCGACGCGCGGGTTACCGAGGGTCGAGCTCTGGATGCGCGGGCTCGTCGTGTCGCCGCCCGGCGTGATGCTCCACGCGATCGTCACGCCGCCGGCCATGCTCGGCTCGCGCGCCGACGCGGCCTCGTAGCAGGCTCGGAACGAGCCGTAGCGCGACTGCACCACGCGGCTGATCTGCGCCGGAGTGAGTCCCTGTCCGGGCGCGGGTTTGTCGGAGCCGGCGACCTTGTGCTCGCCGGTGCCGTCGCCGCTCCCCTCGCCGGTGCCGGTCCCGCCGCCGCCGCGGCCGTTGCCGCCCTTGCCACGTCCGCCGGGCCCGCCGGAGCCTGCGCCGAAGCCGCCGCCCTTGCCGGGTCCCCAGCCCGTCTCGAGCGTGCCCGAACCGAACGGAACGCCGTCGGTGTCGCCGCCGCCTCCGTCGCCGCCGCCCTTGAGCCCGAGCCCCGCGCCGCGTCCGAGGACGACCTTGTCGGAGCCGAGACCGCCGAGCGCGTCCGCGACGGAGCTGATCGAGCCGAGCGTCTTCTGGATCTCGTGTCCGACGTCACTCGAGAGCACGTCGGACATGCCGCCGAGGCTCTGCTTGATCTCGCCGGGTTGCTCGGTGTGATCCTGGTCGCCCTTACGTCCGAGCGCGCCCTCGGCACCCTTGGCCTTCTTGCCGCCGCCCGACTTCTTGGTGTCCTTGGCGCCGGGATCCTTCACGCCGGAGCCGGAGTCGCTCTTCTTGTCGCCGGGGATCGGCGGCGTCGGTTCCTCGAGATGGAACTCGACGGCGAGATCTTCGGCCGACGTGAGCTCGGTCGGCTTGTCGATCGCTCGCGGTGTCGTGAGCAAGGCGATCAGCGTGAGGCCGCCGCCGATGCATACCAGCGCGAAGACGAACGACAGGACGAAGACCCAGTCGATACGCCACTTGCCCTGGATCTTCGGGGGCGCCGTGACGAGCTGGAAGAAGATGGAGAGCGAGCCGTACTGGAGCAGCCCGTGATCGCCCGCGACGATCGGGATCGGCGCGCCGGAGCGCGACAGGTCCGCCGGGTTTTCCATCCTGCCGCGCAGATACACGACGCCGTCGATCGCGCCCGAAGCGTCGACTTCCCACCCTGCGCCGGACGCGCGCACCGGGCTGCTCGAAAGCATGACGCCCTCGGGCTTCGGCAGCAGCGCGCCTTCTTGATCACCGAACTCGAGCGATTCACCGGCTCGTAGATCGCGCACGGCGAGCACCGTCGTGCCCCACACCGCGGCTGCGCGGAGAACGATGGGGTTCGCTTCGGTCGTTCTCATCGGAATGACGGGTGGCGCGTCGTCTCGGCGAGCTCGCGCATGAATGAGCGATGACCGAGATCACCGGCGGAAAACTCCGCGCGAACGCGACGGAGAAAATACGTCAGCTGCGGTGAGCGAAGACGGCCTTCGACCTCGACGGCGCCGAACTTGTACGTCTTCACGCCTTCCTTGTTCTCCTCGGTGCCGACGACGTTGGCGGCCCCGGCCTTCGCCGCCGCCTTCGCGTCGTTCGTCGCTGCATGCTCCGGCGCTGCAGGCGCACCGGCGGGCGCTGCGGTGGGCGCGGTCGCTGCTGGTGGGGCTTTCGGCTTGTCGGCATGGGCGACGCCGCCGACGAGGAGCGCGGCTCCCGTCACCAGGATTGCGAGGGGTTCGAGCAACGCTCGACGTCGGGTGAACATGGCCGGCATGAGAGGGGAACGATAAGCGTAGCCTCTGCCGGTACGCCGAAAAAGCCCGGGCCCACTGAACCCTTGTATCGATTGTGCCAATCTTGTACGCAGAAGTGGCAGTCCGGCTGACGCTGGATCCGGCATGAAACACGGCAGATCCCGCGTGCGGGGCCCTTCCGGTGCCCGCGCCGCTTTTCGTCGCCGTGGGCGTCGTCCTGTCCTTGCGAAACGGCAAATCCGAGACTAGGGTTTGCCCCCCTTGAACATGGCAACGGCGGTAATTCGAACTGGCGGAAAGCAGTATCGCGTCTCTGAAGGCGATACTCTGGCCGTCGAGCTCCTCGCAGGGAACCCCGGTGACGACGTGGTGTTCTCCGACATCCTCCTTCTCAGCGGCGACGACTCGCCGAAGATCGGGACGCCGCTCGTTTCCGGCGCCAAGGTCACCGGCACGATCGTCGCGCACGATCGTGGCGAGCGGCTGGTCGTCTTCAAGTTCAAGCGGCGTAAGCGCTACAAGCGCAAGAACGGGCATCGCCAGCACTTCACCTCGGTGAAGATCACCTCGATCCAGGGCTAGCCATGGCACACAAAAAGGGCGGCGGTTCGACCCGCAACGGACGTGACTCGAACTCGCAGCGGCGGGGCGTGAAGGTTTTCGGCGGCGAGCAAGTCAACGCCGGTACCATCCTCGTCCGTCAGGTAGGCCAGACGATCGCGCCAGGGCGCAACGTCGGCCTCGGTCGTGACTTCACCTTGTTCTCCCTCGTGACCGGTCAGGTCGCCTACGAGTGGGAGAACAAGAAGAAGAAGCGCGTCTCGGTATACCCCGCACAGAGCGCCTGAGCGGAGACGGGCGCTGCCGCGCATAGCGGTGATGTCCGCAGGGCTGGCCAGCCAGATAGCGGCCGGCGAAGTCGTCGAGCGTCCGTCGAGCGCCGTCAAGGAGCTGCTCGAGAACGCCATCGACGCGGGCGCGACGCGCATCGACGTCGAGATCGGAGGCGGTGGGATCACGCTCATCTCCGTGTCCGACGACGGCGCGGGCATGGTGCGCGAAGACGCGCTTCTCGCCGTCGAACGTCACGCGACGAGCAAGCTGTTCGCGTTCGCGGACCTCTCCCACGTCGTCACGTACGGCTTTCGCGGCGAGGCGTTGCCGAGCATCGCGTCGGTGAGTCGTCTCTCGATCCGCACGCGGGTGCGTGAAGAAGACGGCGGGACGCACATCTCCGTCGAGGGCGGCGCGGCGCCGAGCGTGAAGCCCACGGGCTCCGCGGTCGGCACGACGGTGGAGGTGCGCGACCTCTTCTACAACGTGCCCGCGCGCCGCAAATTTCTCAGATCGTCGGGGACCGAGTCCGGGCACATCGGCGACGTGCTCGAGGCTGCGGCGCTAGCGCGCCACGATCTGACCATCACGCTGACCCGCGACGGACGCCGCGTCCGCGAGTGGCTACGCGTCGAGACGCGGGAAGAACGCGTGCGGTCAGCGCTGGGCGATGGTCTCGCAGCGTGCGGCGGGCGGCGTGGACCTCTCGCCGTCGAGGCGTTCCTGTCACGGCCCGAGCACGCGCGCTCCGGCGCCGGCGGGTTGAAGCTCATGGTCAACGGTCGCCCGATCCGCGACCGCGCCCTCTTGCACACCATCGCGCAGGCGTACGGCAGCGTGCTCGAGCGCGGGCGCTATCCGCGCGGCGTCGTGTATCTCGAGCTTCCACCCGAGCTCCTCGATGTGAACGTCCACCCGCAGAAGGCCGAGGTACGGTTCGCGGATCCGCGCGCCGTCACCGACGCCGTGTATCACGTGCTCTCGTCGGAGCTCGCAAAGGCGTTCTCCCTGCCGACGCCGACGCGCTCGCCCTGGGCACGGCCACAGGCTCCGGCAACTCCGGTGGTCGTTTCAGCGCCCGCGTACCGACCTGCGGTGCCCGACCCCACGCCGCCCGTGCAGGCGGAGAGCGTGATTACCGGCGAAGAGCCTCCGCAGCCGCTCCGCGTCCTCTCCGTCGCGGACGGCGCAGCGCCGCTTCAGCCCGCACCGGCGGTGCGCTGGGCGAGCCTTCGCTTCATTGCGCAGGTCCGTCAGACGTACCTGATCTGCGAGGGTCACGACGGCCTCTACGTCATCGATCAACACGCCGCCGCCGAGCGGGTGAACTACGACAAGCTCAGAAAACAGCTGGGAGCGCGCGCGATCCCGTCGCAGTCGCTCCTCTTCCCGCAGACGCTCGAGGTGCTCCCGGCCGAGGCGGAGCTCGTCGAGGCGAAGGCCGACGAGTTCGCGGCGCTCGGCGTCGAGCTCCGGGTGCGCGGTACGAACCTCGTCAGCGTGCACTCGGTTCCGAAGCTCCTCGTCCGCGCGAGCCCCGAGCGGCTCGTCCGCGATCTGCTCACCGAGGTGTCGCGCGCCGGCGGACGTGCCTTCAGCGACGCGGTCGATCTCGCGCTCGCCACGATGGCGTGTCACGGCTCGATCCGCGCCGGAGACCGTCTCTCGGAAAGCGAAGCGAGCGCGCTCCTCGCCGCGCTCGACGTCGCCGACTTTGCCGGTCACTGCCCCCACGGTCGCCCCGTCGTCGCCGTCACGAGCTGGAACGAGCTCGAGCGCAAGGTCGGACGACGGTAGCGACGCACGTCGCTCAGCGGTACCGGTAACCCGAGGGCGGGGGCGGCGCGAAGTGGGAGGGGAACGGATCGGCCGTTTCACGACGGTCGAGCTCCTCGGGGCTCCAGCGGAAGTCGGAGCCGCGCTCGCGGAACACGGCGACGCCGACGACGCCCACGTTGCGGTCCTTGCCGCGCTGCGCGGCGTACGAGTCGCTCACCGACCCGAAGCGGAAGGCGCGCACCGAGCCCTCGCTCTCGCGGAACCCCGCGATGTCCAGGGTGTCGTACGGCGCGATGACGTAGCCGCGCTTGTGCATGCTGCCGTCCGAGCCGTCGATCACGTCGAGGCCGTCCACCGTCGCGACCGCCTCGACGCGCACCGGCGAGCGGTTGTCGATGCGCACCATGTAGCGATCCCCGTCGCTACCGACCGTCACCGTGCGGCCGTCGAGGTGCGCCGCGCGGAGCGGGCTCCCGTTCGCGTCCACGATGCTCACCGTCACGCGCCCGCCGACGAGCGGCACGACGCTGTCGCCGTAGTCGACGTAACGGCCGTGGCTCATCGCGTTCACGCCGGCCTCGTCGTTGTAGAAGAGCGACGCGAGCGCGTCCGGTGAGCCATCGCTTTGACGATAAAAGCTCGTCGACGTCACCTGACTCGACACCGCTTCACCCCATGAGGTGCCGAGCCCCGGGCGCTCGCTCTCTGCTCGCGCCAGGTCGTCAGCCGCAGGAGGCGACGCCGCGGGGCTTGCCGCTGCCGCGCCGCCATACGTCCCCGTCGGTCCGGATTCGTACGCGGAGGCAGCGCCCTTGGACGAGGCCACACTGGGTGCGCTCCCCGAATTCCTGAGCGAGGCCGCGCTGTCCGGCGCGTGCGAGGCGTGACCGCAACCGGTGACGGACAGTGATACGAGAAATCCTAGGACCAGAGCGCGCGAGTTCATCTTCGTGTTTCTCCCTGTGGGTTCATACGAAGAACGCGCCCCGACGATCTGACTTACACCCCCGACGACAATCTCGCTGTGGGTGAGGCTCTCACCCGCCGCGCGAGTCCATACGGCGGCTGCGCCGGTTCAGTCGGGGCACGCGGCGCGGACGCGTGTCGTCGCGTGGTCGCAGCGCGCGCGGCCGTCCGTGCAGCGCTCGGCGACCTCCGGCTCGGCGCTCCTGCCGGCGACGTCGCACACTCGCTGTGCGAGATCACAGATTCGATCGCGGAGCGCCCATGCGAGCGAGCAATCCGGGGTCGACAGCGTGAGCGCGCTCTCCATCTGTCGCCCCCATAGATCCAGCTCCGACGGCGCGTCCTTCGCCGCGCCGCTCTTCGTCGAGCTCGGCATCGCGGCGCCCTCTGCTGCCGGCGCGGCGCCCGCAGCCGACGCCGGCGCGTCCGCGGCGCGATCCATGGCCGGCGCGGACACCGGCGCGACGGGCGCTGCCGCCGGTGCGCTTTGCGGCGCGGTGTTCGAGCGCGACGCGCCGCACGCCGAGAGGAAGCCGCTCAGCGAAAGAGCCGCGGCGAGACGGACGGTTCTGGGCGAGGTCACGGCGTTTTTCCTTGGAGCGTCTTGTCGAGGAGCGTCTCGGTGATGACCAGGGCGTCATGGTAGTCGCGACTCGCCGCGACGGCGTTGCCCATTCGCTCGAAGGCGTGCCCCCGCACGATGAGCAGGTTCGTCGTGAAGGTGTCGTTGCTCCGTCCGAGGTCGAGCCCGCGGCTTGCCCAGTCGACGGCACTCTTCGTGTCGCTCTTGCCGAGATCTATCTCGGCGAGGCGGTACAGCAGGTCGAGGCGCACGGCGCGCTCGTCGTTGCCGGCGCCGCGAATGCTCGCCTCGGCGCTGACCAGCGCCGCTCGCGCGCCGCTCGTGTCACCGGTGGCGAGCAGGCGATCGGCGTCGCGGTTCGCGCTCTCGGCGCGGGCGACCCAGTCGCCGTCGTTCCTGGCGCTGCAGCCGTGGAGAGCCGGAACCGACATTACAAAGGGGAGCAGACACAAAAATAAGAGTCGCTCCACGAGTGCGCGCGTTCGCCGCGAAGACACCGGGTGCGTCTTCATCGTCCGTACCGCTCTCGCAGGGTCGCGTAGAGCACGCCGCGATAGCGCGCCGTCTGATCATCGAGCGCGGCGAGCGCCGTGTTCTTCGCCGTTTGTTCGTCGAGGTCCTTCGCCGTGGCCGCGGCGAGCTGAGCTTCGAGGAGCTCGCGTGGAGGTGATGGCAGCAGGGCCGCGGCTTCGGGCGCCTGTGTCTTCACGACGAGCAGGAACGCTGCGGCGCCGGCAGCGGCCAGGCCCAGGAGCCCGAGCAGCGTGTAACGACGGCGGGGTTTCGAGACCGGCGGCCGTGCGCGTGAGAGCGCCTCTTCGAGGATCCGTTCGGCACGTTCCGGCTCGAGCGCGCCCCCGTCTTTCGAGAAGCGGAGCAGCGCCGCTGCGCCGAGAGCGTCCTCGGGCACGCCTCCGGGTGCGTGTCCGCGTTCGAGGGCGCGCGCGAGACGCTCCGCTTCCTCGAGCTCCTCGGCTGTCGGTTCCTCGTCATCCGGCGTCACTTGGTGGCTCCTCTCCCACGACGCTCGCCCATTCTTTCCGGAAAGCACGCAGCGCGCGCAAAATTAGCACGTCGAAGGTGCCGAGCTTCACGTCGAGCGCCGTGGCGCACTCCTCGCGTCCGAGATCCTCCACGAAGCGGAGCTCGATGGCCCGCCGGTAGCGCGGGTTCAGTCGCTCGAGCACGTCGCGCACCGCCTTCTGTACGCGCACGGTGTCGCCGCGAAGCTCGAAGAGCTCGGCCGGATCGGGCGGCGTTTCCCCGAGCGGCGCGACGAGATTCTCGAAGCTGGCCAGCGCTCGGCCCGTGGTCGCTCGCGCGCGGTGCATGTCGAGCGCCTTGTTCGTCGCGATGCGAGCGAGCCAGAAGTACAGACTGACGTTGCGCGCCTCGTAGCCGTCGAGTCGCTCGAAGGCGGTCCGGAAGGTCTCGCCGAGGGCGTCCTCCGCGGCCTCGCGGTTGCCGAGCTTCGGCAGGAGCACGCGCGCGAACACTGCCGGCGCGTAGGCACGGTAGAGCTCCGCGAACGCCGCGCGATCGCCGGCGCGCGCACGAGCGACCCTCTCGGCGTCCCAGCGCAGGCGCTCCGGGTCGTTCGGGTCGTCGCTCACGCGAGCCTCGCCCCGGTGGCCCTCGTCCGGGCCGGTCTTCCAGCCGGGGTGGCCGTTGTACGTTCGAGTCGATCATCTGGACCGCTTCGGTTACCTAACGTTAGAAGGCCCCTGCGCCTTACAGTCGAGGCGGTGAGCGCGCGCGGATGACGGAAAAAGAGCCGCTTCTCGTCCTGGTCGGCCCGACGGCGTCGGGGAAGTCGTCGCT
Organism: Polyangiaceae bacterium; assembly: GCA_036272055.1. Classification (GTDB taxonomy): domain Bacteria; phylum Myxococcota_A; class Polyangia; order Polyangiales; family Polyangiaceae; genus DASZVB01. The sequence continues at coordinate 12,169 of DATAZL010000059.1, forward strand.
CGCCCTCCGCGCGGCCGAACGGCTCGGCGGCGAGATCGTCAGCGCCGACAGCGTGCAGGTCTACCGGCGCTTCGACGTCGGGTCGGGCAAGCCGTCGCTCGCCGAGCGCGAGCGCGTGCCGCACCATCTCATCGACGTGGTCGAGCCCGGTGACGCGATGGACGCTGCGCGGTGGGCGAGGCTCGCCGAGGACGCGATCGTCGCGATCCGGAGTCGCGGCAAGGTGCCCATCGTGTGCGGAGGGACGTATCTGTGGGTGCGCGCGCTGCTCCTCGGGCTCGTCCCCGCGCCGCCGGCCGACGATGCGATCCGCGCGCGTCACGCAGCCACTGCGGAGAGCGAGGGACGCGGCGCGCTGCACGCCGAGCTCGCACGCGTCGATCCCGAGTCGGCACGAAAGCTCGCGCCGAACGACTTCGTCCGGGTGAGCCGCGCTCTCGAGGTTCACGAGCTCACGGGAAAGCCGCTCAGCGCCTGGCACGAAGCGCACGGTTTTCGCGAGCGACGTCACGCGGCGCGCCTCGTCGGTGTGCACTGGTCGAAGGAGGCGCTCTCGGCGCGCATCGTGGACCGGGCGCGACAGATGCTCGACACGGGATTCATCGACGAGGTGCGTGCTCTCGTCGCTGACGGCCACGGCGAGAGTCGCGCGATGAGCGCCGTCGGATACCGTCAGGTCAAGGACGCGCTCGGCAGGGGCGCCGTCGATCGCGACGCGCTGCTCGACGAGATCGTACGTGCGACGCGCGTCTTCGCACGGCGGCAGCGCACCTGGCTCCGCAACGAGCCGGTCACCTGGCTTCCGCCCGACGACGCCGCGACCTTCGCGGGGTAGTCGCAGCAAGAAACCGCTACGCCTCGATGGCGAGGGAAGCGTCGAGAAGAGCGAGAAACGTCTCGGGGAGCACGGCCTGCACGGAGCGACGCATCTCGGTGACCTGCACGGCGCCGAGCGCCGGACGCTCGACCACGACGGGTGACGCTGCGCTGGGCGCAGAGAGGATCTCCACTGGCGCGATGCGCTGCGCTGCGCCGGCGGAAGGCGGTGATGCGAGCGACACCGGCGGCTCGGTGGGCGGATGAGCGGCGCGCTCGGCCTCCTCGCGGTGACGCGCGAGATCGGCGGTGGCGCGCGACGGCGGAGCGAGATCCGCGTCGTAGCGGCCGCCCTCGTACTGGTGCTGCGGCAGCGACAGCTCGAGATCGTCCGCGGCGATCTCCTGGTCCACCGGGGTGTTCATCGGGGGAGAGAGGAGCTCGATGCGCGCAGCGGGCCCGTCGGCACCCTCGAGCTCCACCGTCTCGCCGAGCTGCGACAGGGACGGCATTCCTGCCGGCGCCTGGGAGATGGTCCCGCCCGACAGATCGGGCTCCAGCGACGCGACGGTGCCGGAGTCGTGAAGCTCCGTCTCACCGGTGATTCCAACGGGGGACGCGACGACCTGAGGCCCCGACTCGGGCGGCGGCGTGATCACGGGCGGCTCGAGATCCGCTTCTTCGCCGAGCTGCGCGGCGGGGCGAGGCGCGGACTCCGGTGCCGACTCCTCGTCGAGCTCGTTGGCGAGAAGAGCGCGTCGTTCCTCGACGACCGAGACCTCGACGGCCTCGAGGAGCGGCGACTCTATCGCCACCAGATCTTCTTCCTCGATCGACTCGTCGACGGCGATCTCGACGAGATCGTCGTCCTCCATGTCGAGCTCTTCGACGTCCGCGCGTTCGGCGCTGGCGGGTGCGGCAGCGGCGATGGGCGGAACCGTCGCGAGATCGTCGGAAGTGTCGACGCGATCGGTGGAAGGGCCACTCTCTGGAGCGACGTCACCGGCGGGGGCCGCTTCGGCCTCGGCCACTGCGCTCACGGCGCGCGGCTTCCCGGCGTTTCGCTGGATGCGTGCCAACAGCGACTCGAGACGTGCGATGTGTTGCTGGACGTTCACTTGGGATTCTCTGGCTCTGCCTAGGCGGAACTCAAGCGCGCGAGGACGTCGCCCCACGACGCGCCCTCACCCAGCCACCGTTGCACGCTGGCGGCAGTGGACGGTCTGAGGACCGCGAGGCGCGCCTTGCCGTTCGTTCGGTCGATACGAACGACGGAGGCGTCTCGAGCGACGGCTCGCTGGATCGCGCCTTCGAGCACCGCTGCGATGAGCGGATCACCGTCGGCGCCGAGCGGCGAGTCGGTGACGGTGAGCACGAGCGCGCGCCCCCACACCTCGACGCCCAGTGAACCGAAGCCGGCGAGCGCGAGCTCTCCGCCGAGGTGCTCGACCATCGACGAGACGGAGCCGGCTTCACCGAGTCGTGTCATGACCCGACGACCCATTTCGGTGCCGAGGCCACGCCCGAAATCTTTGACGGTGTCGGAGGTGGCGCCTGCGCAGAGTCGCGCGAGCGCTTCTGCGGGGACGAGCAGCCGCGCGTCCGCTCCGGGCAACGAGATGCGCCCCCGATCGAGATCGAACTGCACTGAATGGGTTGGATCGAAGGGCAAGGACATGACCGTTGAGCGACCGCGCGATCGCGAACGCTTTTGCGAGTATACGCGGGGTGTGCGACGCCCTGTCAAATGCCGGACGAGGCTCGAGGTGCTTTGGGCGTTTGGGGCGCTCGCCGCAGCGCTCCTCGCGATGGCCCGCGATTGCCGCGCGGACCTCTTGCTCGGCGGGCTCGGGTCTTCTGGATCACGTGCTCCGGCGCCGCTCGATGCGCGGATCCCACTAGGTGCCTATCGAAGTGTCGCGTCGCGACCCACCTCGAAGAGCGACGTCGCGGCCTGCTCCGCTGCGTACCCGGTGTGCGTCCACCGAGGCGACAAAGTCGATGAATCCCGGGCGATTGCGTGGCTCGGCGCGCTCGAGTCGGCATACGAGCGGGTCGTGCTGTGCCTCGGCGCGCCGGGCCCGCTGGACGACGCGGAGCGCGGAAGCAGCCCGGCGCTCGACCTCTACCTCGAGCACGGCGCTCGTCCCTTCGCCGTCGAGTCGGAAGCGCCGGTGCTCGGCGCCGCCAGGGACACGGCACCCGCGTTCTGTGTTTCCGGTGACGACGTCGCGTCGATCGACCGAGCCGCGACGCTCTGCGTGGGTGAAGCCGTCGCTCTCCGTCTCGACGCTGCAGAGACGCCGTTCGCGCGCCGCGCGTTCGCGTCGGAGCTCTGGCTTCACACAGGGTTCCCCACCTCCGACGACACCCGCGCCATCGACGACGTGCAGTCGGAGCCGGAGCGCGCGATCATGGCGCGGGATCTCTCGCGACGGAGTGACGGCGGCGCGCTGCTCTTCGCATACCTCGACGCGACGCGCGGGCGCGGCGCGGGAGTCGATGCGACGCTCGCGACGTACGCGCTCTCCGCCGGGCCGCCGAGCAAATCCGGCGCGCGCTACGTGAACGAGCCCGACGTCCTCGACGTGCTCCGCGCGACGTTCGGACCGACGCCGACCGACGTCGCGCGCTTCTTCGGTGACTTCGCGTTCGCGCGCGCGTTCGTCGGCACGCGCGACCCGTCCTCGACGTGGCCGCTCCTCGCCTTCAGCGGCGATTTCGGTCGCGTGCGCTTCGAGTGGAGCGTGCCGTTCTCGTCCTTGCCGCGAAGGCTCTCGCCGTCGTCGCCGATCGACCCGACGGGCTCGACGTATCTCTGGGTGTCGCTCGACGGCGTGAAGAGCGGCGAGACCATCGCGTTCCAGGCGGACTGGGAGCCGCCGGTGTCGTTTCGCTGGGTGCTCGCGATCGTCGCGGCGGACGGCCACGTCGTCCGCCGTCTCGACGTCCCTTATCTCGAGCGCGACACGCACATCGAGCGCATCGTCGGTGATCTCAGCGGCGGCGCCGGGCTGCTCGTCTCGGGGATTAACGTCGGCGGGCTCGGCCCGACGTACCCGTTCGACCCTGATTTCGAGCCGTACGAGCCGCACGGCTATACCGTCTACCTCGCAAGGCAATGAGCGCGAGCGCGGCGACGGTGAGCGACGTCGCCGGTGCTTCGCCACGAGCGACGTTGCAGCCGCCGCGTGCCGAGAAGCCGCCGCGAGCGGTGCTGATGTCGACCGCGATCGGGATCGACTCCGCGGCGAGCACGTGACCGGCGTAGCGCACTGTGACGCCGAGCTCCGCGCCGCCGGTGTCGCGTGCCGCAGCCACACCGAGCCGATAGAACCCCGGCGCAGCACGCGTCAGCTCGCCGACCATGCTTCCCGACGTCACGTCGACCGAGAGATTTTTGGGGTCGAAGCCATCGGCGGCATGGCCGTCGGCGGATCGGAGCTTGAGCAACGCGGGCACCGTCCACGTCGGATCTGGGTGCGCATACGACGCGCCGAGAGACAGAAAGCTGTTCGTCGCAGCCGGCTCGCGCACGACGGGGTTCGCCTCGGCGTTCTCGACGTCGAGCGTACCGGGCAGGTCGAGCGCGCCCGCGCCGAGCTGCGCCTGATACGGCACGATGCCCTGCGGATGGCGCGCCCCGGCTTGCAACAGCGTGAGCGCTCCTCGTGCGGTGAGCTTCGGATTCTGCTCGAAGAGGAGCGCCACTGCGCCGGACACGATGGGTGCGGCCATCGACGTCCCGACGGTCACGGCGTGTTGAGCGTCGATCACCGCGCAGTCGGTGGGCGGCGTGCACGTCCCCGTTTCGCCGAAGATGCTCGCGGCGCTCTTGCGCGGATCGGCGTCCGCGCTCATCGCGCCGATCACGAACGCGCCGGGCGCCACGATGTCCGGCTTCATCCGTAGATCGGTGGTCGGCCCCGCGGAGCTGAAGAAACCGATCGAGTCGAGGGGCGGATCATCGACGCCGCCGAAGCTCGTTATCGCGACGGCCGCTCCGAGCCGGTCGTTCCACCGGGTGCGGTTCAGCGTCGCGCCGACGGCGATGAGATCCGGATGACACGCCGGGATCGTCACCGTCGACTCCTTCGTCGACTCCGGGAAGAGCGCGCCGATGCCGCCGGATTCGGACCCGATCTCGCCGACGGCGTTGACCCACAGGCTCACCGTGCCGCTGCCCTCGAACGCGAGCGAGAACGTCTCGCTCTTCGGCCAGGTGCCGTCGATGATGATCGCCGCCGCGTTCTCGTCGGGGACGCCGAGGTCCTGGACCTCGCTCAGCGCCTGGACGGCGATGGTCGCGGTGAGCACCTTGTCGACGCCGAAGGTGGCGACCTGACCCTTGCGCTGGATCGGCGCAAGCTCGCTGTTCGGTCGCTCCACGCCGACGCCGACGTCGTCTCCCGGACGGAACGTCGCCCACACGAAGATGGTGCCCGACAGCGTGTCGCCCGCGCCCTGCGGCGGTGGCGTCAAGACAGGCACTTCCACCCGCGAACCCGGTTGAACGCTGATGTCCGTGTGCACGCCGAGCGGCGAGGGATAGCCGATCTCGCCCTCGAAGAGCCCGGCGCTGTTGCCCGCCGCCACCACGACGGCGCGCCCCTCGGGCTGGTCGGCGATCAGATCCGCGAGCCCCTTCTCGAGCGACGAGCTGCCGTCGTGGGGACCGAAGTCACTGCCGAGGCTCAGGTTCAGCACTGCCGGCTTCCCGAGCTGAGTCGCGAGCTCGAAGATGAGGCTCGCGGCAGAGAGCACCGTCGCGTCGCTGATCTGGCCCGACGAGTCGAGCGCGCGCGCGACGATGATCGTCGCCTCCGGAGCCATGCCGACGTATTTCTTCTCGGCTCCACCGTTCCCGGCGGCGAGCGAGGTGACGTGCGTGCCGTGTCCGACGACGTCCTTCGAGAGCGCCGTCTTGGCCGTTCCGGCCTTCACGAGCGCGTCGAGATCGGTGTTCGAGTAAACGGCGCAGGGCACCGCGGTCGAGCAGTGACTCTCGGCGTCCTTCTGCTTGCCGGCGGGGCCCTTGCTGTAATCGATGAAGTACGCGATGCGCGTCGTTCCGTCCGCGTTCTGTAGATCGGGATGGGTGACGTCGGCGCCGGTGTCGATGATGCCTATGATCGCGCCCTTGCCCGCGAGACCCGTCGCGTTACGGAACGTCGGCGCACCCGTCCACACTGCGGCGCGGTCGAGGAGCGGATGGAGCGGCGTCGACCACGTCATGTGCCAGTCCCGGTGCGCCGCGGAGAGCGCGTCGAGGTCGGCCAGCGGCGCGCGCGCAACGCCGAAGTGTGAGCTCAGTCGCTGCACACCGGTCGCGTCGGCGCCGTCCGGCAGCTCGACGAGCGCGGTCAGCTCTGGCCGGCCTAGCACGCTGGTCGGCGTGCCTGCGTGGATGCCGCTCACCGTCTCGGCGCGCGCGAGCATCGCGATCGACACGTCGGCGTGGGCGGCCGTCCCGAAGGCGAGCAAGGCAACCGCATGAACGACGGCGAGGCGGCTTTCACGCTGGCTCAAGCCGGCGGAGCGTAGCACCGACGGAGCGGTCGCGCGCCCGCTCCACATCTGTTGTCCGGCCGCTGGCACGTTGCACGTGGCGCGGCGCGCCGTCACATCGGCGGCACCATGTGCTTCTTCCGCGGGCGCTCCTCGGTCTTCGACGCGTAGCGGTCGAACCGCTGCGCGACCTCGGTGCGAAGTCGCTCGAACGGGATGATCGCGTCGACCACGAGCTCGCTAGCGAGCTTCGCCAGATCGACGTCCTTCCGGTACTCGTCGCGGAGCTTCGCGACGAGAGCCGCGCGCTCCGGGCCTTCGGGCACGGCCTGTATCTTGTTGTAGAAGACCGCGTTCACCGCCGCCTGCGGGCCCATCACGGCGATCGACGCCGTCGGCAGGGCGATGCAGGCGTCGGGCTCGAAGGCCGGGCCGCACATCGCGTAGAGCCCTGCGCCGTAAGCCTTCCGCACGATGACGCTCACCTTGGGCACCGTCGCTTCGCTCACCGCGGCGATCATCTTCGCGCCGGCGCGGATGATGCCCTGCCGCTCCACCTTGGTGCCGATCATGAAGCCCGGCACATCGGCCAGGTAGAGGAGCGGGACGTTGAACGCGTCGCACAGCGAGATGAAGCGAGCGGCCTTGTCGGCGCTGTCCACGAACAGCACGCCGCCGAGATGCTTCGGCTGATTTGCGACGATCCCCACGACGCGCCCCTCGATGCGCGCAAACCCATTCAGGATCTCCTTCGCGAAGCGGTCCTTCACACCGAGGTAGCTGCCTTCGTCGACGACGTGGTCGATCACCTCGCGCATGTCGAACGACTTGTTCTCGTCGGCGAGGACGATCTCGGCGAGGGAACGCTGACCCGCGCGCGGCTTACCAGCTTCGGCGCGCGGCGGCTGCGCGTCACAGCTCTGCGGGAAGTACGACAGGTAGCGCTTCGCCCACGCGATCGCCTCTTCTTCCGTCTTCACCAGGACGTCGCCGCAGCCGGACACCGAGGTGTGCATCTTGGCGCCGCCCATCTCCTCGAGCGTCACCTTCTCGCCGATGACCATCTCCGCCATGCGCGGCGAGCCGAGGTACATGCTCGCGTTGCCGTCGACCATGACGACCACGTCGCAGAACGCCGGTATGTACGCGCCGCCAGCCGCCGACGGTCCGAACAGGAGACACACCTGGGGGATCTTCCCGGAGAGCGCGACCTCGTTGTAGAAGATGCGCCCGGCGCCGCGGCGACCAGGGAACATCTCGACCTGATCGGTGATACGCGCGCCGGCAGAGTCGACGAGATAGAAGAGAGGGCAGGCGAGATCTCGAGCCGTCTCCTGGATACGCAGGATCTTCTCCACCGTGCGCGCGCCCCAGGAGCCGGCCTTCACCGTCGAGTCGTTGGCCATGACGGCCACGGTGCGACCACCCACCTTGCCGGTTCCAGTCACGACGCCGTCGGCTGGGAGATCACCGGCGAGGGTGTTCGCGAGGAGACCGTCCTCGACGAAGGAATCCGCGTCGAGGAGCAGCGCGAGGCGCTCGCGCGCGAACCGCTTGCCGTCCGCGGCGTTCTTCTCGTGATACTTCGGCGCGCCGCCGGAAAGCGCCTCGGTCAATCGAGTGCGCAGCTCTTCTTCGTTCACTCTCCGCTCCTTGTCCCGTCGATGTTGCCTGCGCCGCACGACGGCGCGGAGCAAAATCGGAAAGCTCAGCGCTCTGCGAGCAGCTTGAGCACCAGCGCGTCGAGCTTCGGCAGCTTCACGGCGTCGTATCCGACCATCACGTCACGCACCGTACCGGCGCGATCGATGACGAACACGGCAGGAATGGCGCGTGCCTGGTACGCCATGATCGTCTTCCCCGACTCGTCGGAGGCGACGGGGTACTCCATGCCGAGCTCCTTGGCGGCGGTCGCGGCGCGCGCCAGAGGATCCCCGGTGATGCCGACTACGTGGAGGCCGCGCGCGGCGTACTGCGCGTGCCACTGATTCATGTGAGGGATCAGGGCGCGGCACGCGACGCACCACGGCGCCCAGAACTCGACGACGAGCACTTGCCCGCGCTGAGCGGCGATGGTCGGCGCGAAGCTGCCCTGCGCCGTCTTCAGACCGTCGAGCTGCGGAGCAGGCTGATCGACGAACGTCATCCGGACGATCTCGTCCTGGTCCGGATACGTCTCGAGCACGACCACCGCCAGGCGATCCGCGTGCTGTCGCTTGAACGCAACGCCGACGCGCGTCCCCGCGTGGTGGCGCGACACGACACCCACGACGTCTGCCGGGGCGCCGACGGCTTCACTGTCGAGCCTCTGGATCAGATCGCCCGCGGTGAGCCCCGCCTTCTCGGCCGGTGACTTCGGGACGACACGAGCGATGCGAACGCCGCCTTCGTCGGGAGCAGCAGGTTCGAGCTCGACCCCGAGCCAGCCGCGCCCGTCGTTCGGCGGCGCGTCATCGGCGTCGGGGCTTCCCTCGTCCTGATCGCTATCACCGGGCTCTGATTGCGCCGGATCCTGCGAGAGGGGCGACACTGCCGGCGCGGGTGCAGATGCCGTCGGAGCCGGCGCCGGGGGCGTGCTGATGGCCACGGTGCTCGCCTGATGCGCGCCGCACGCGGACAGCGTGAGAGCGAGCAGCGCCACCCATAGACTTCGAGCTCGACCCATCCGCGTCTTGGTACCATGGCGCGGTGCAATCAGGGTGTCGAGCCGCGGCCGGGCTCCGGCGTGCGGCCCGGACGTCGATCGTCGTGCTCGCCGTGGCCTGCGCCGAAGAGCGGCCGCCGTCGCTCCCGCACGCTGCTCCGGTTGCCGCGCCGCAGCGCTGGGTCCGTCTGGCGGAGGCGGAGAAATGGCCCGCGGTGGGTCCGTCGTTCGCCTCGCGCGGTCACGGGGCCGGCGAGTACGTCGTGACGGTGCGCGTGCCCGAGGCTTACGCCGCGCTCTATCGCGGTCTCGTTGCCGGAGCGCATCTTCCGGCGGGCATGACCGTCGCGGCGTTCCACGAACACGGCGGTGAACGCGCCTCCGTGTACGTCATGACGAAGGAAGCTTCGGACGACTGGGCCTACCTCGTCGTCCGGCCAGACGGCGTGCTCGAACCCGCCGGAGCCGTCGCTTTCTGCGCGCGCTGCCACGCGGAAGCGCCGGCCGACTCGCTCTTCGGCTCACCGCGCGGGCCGCGGGAATCCGCGGCTTCGGACACGCGTTGAACCCACAACCCCGTCGCGTCAGACCCCAGAAACACGACGACCCGCCGTGGGCTTACCACTGCGGGCCATCCGAAAGCCTCTCAAGAAGCAGAAACGGAACTGAAAGCGAGAAAAGATACGAAGCTAAAAGCGAGGAAAAGCGAGAAGATATGAAACCAAGGAAGCGTGAAGCTCGTAAGTCTTTTTAGAAGAGCCCCCTGCTCCGGGCAGGGTGGCAAAGTGCAAAAGATAAGTCGGGATCCTCGAAGTGACGGGCCTAGTAGCAGGCATCGTGCCACGAGGGCAAGAACGTCATATTCCCGCGCAAAACACGCATCTTCGTGCCCCCGCGCGACGCGCCGCGGCGCATCCCGTGGCAGTGCTGTCATGGGGTGCCATGGGCTACGCAATGTTTGCGGGGCCCCTCGCACATCGGCGTACAGCGCAGCTGAAAGGCCTACGTCCGCGGTACCGGAATTCGCACCGGCCAAGGGGCTCGCAACGTCGTTTCGATTCTCGAGCAAACGCCAACCGTCGTGGTATCAAGCGCTCCCCGGCGGCCACGCCGGAACGCGCCCGTAGCTCAGCTGGATAGAGCGTCGGTCTACGGAACCGAAAGTCGGAAGTTCGAATCTTCCCGGGCGCGCTGGTCGGAGAGCGCTTCGCGCTCTCCATCTGCCGGGAAGATTCAGTCCTCCAGGTTTGTCGGCGTCGCCAAGCGACGCCTCCGTTCCCGGGCTCATTTCGTCGGTCGTCCGTTCGCGACGCCACCGTTCCCGGGCGCGCTGGTTGGAGAGCGCTTCGCGCTCTCCAATCTGCCGGGACGATTCCGTTATCCAGGTTTTGTCGGCGTCGCCGGGCGATGCCTCCGTTCCGGGCTCATTGTCGTCGGTCGTCAGCGTGTGACGGGGCGGTTCGCGGGCTCAGTACTTCAGGCTTCTTTCGCGGCGTCACGTCCGCAGACGAGATTTGCCGGCACTGCTATCCGGATCAACTTGGGGGGAGCGAGCTTCAGGTCGTGCATGATGGCCGCGAATTCTTCGCGGGTCTTGCCGGCGATGCGCGGGTTGTGGCGTCGCTCTTCCCCGACGGAGCTCATCGCGTGACCGTGGTAGTCGTGGCCTGGCCATACGAGTGTCGAGTCGGGCAGCGTGAATAGCCTGGTCGTGATCGATTCGTAGAGAGAGACGGCGTTGCCGGTTTGAAAGTCGGTGCGACCGGTTCCTCGCACGAGGAGTGCGTCGCCCGTGAAGACGTGCTCGTGGACGTGAAAGCTGAGGCTGTCGCTCGTGTGGCCCGGCGTGGCGAGAGTGCGAATCACGGTCGCGCCGAGCACGAGCGCGTCCTCGTCCTTCAGGTGCCGCTGGGCACACGCGGCGCCCAGCTCGGATGCGCAGGTCACCGCGCCGGTACGCTCTGAAAGCGCAGCGGCGCTGGTGACGTGATCCGCGTGCACGTGGGCCTCCAGCACGTATCGGAGCTCGACGCTCAACTCGTGAACGAGCGTGAGATCGCGCTCGAGCTGCTCTCGTACCGGATCGATCAACGCCGCTTGCCGCGTGAGTTCGTCGATGAGCATGTACGTGAACGTGCATGATTCGTGGTCGAAGAGCTGTCGGATGAGCATGAGAGCCTCGGTTCGAGCTGACGACTACTTCCGTGTGCCGCGTGTGACGATGTACTGGCGCGGCTGGTCGTAACCCAGGCGGGCTCCGAAGCTCTCGTGCCAGGCGATCAGAGCGTTCTTGAACTCCCGGCGACGCGCCTCGTCCAGATTGCCGGCAAGCATCTTGGTGGGGCCGTAGTGGTTCACCCACAGGTTCCAGGCCTGTTCGCCGGACTCGTAGCGATAGTGGTTCGTGCCCTCCTCGAATTCGAGCTCGAAGTTCTGGCCGAGCAACTCGCGCAGTCGTTCGTAGTTGCCCCACTCGAATGGCGACGGCGGCGCCGGTTGTGGCGGTGCCGGCATGAATTTCTTCATCACGTTGAACATGTGGAACACGTTGCTGTCGTGCTTCCATGTCGAAAGGGTGATCCGGCCCCCCTTGCGGACGACCCGTGCCAGCTCGGCTGCAGCTGCTTCGGGCCGACCGGCGAACATCACGCCGAACGTCGACAGCGCCGCGTCGAAAGCTCCGTCTCGAAATGGAAGGCGCTCCGCATCTGCATGTTGATAGTCGATGTTCAGTCCCAGCAGCGCCGCCCTCGACCTGGCATGAGTGAGCATCTGGTCGGCGATGTCGACGCCCGTAACGGTGACCGCGGGGAAGCGTTGCGCGATGATGCGTGAGCCCCAGCCAGTTCCCGTGGCGAGGTCGAGAATATGGTCGTTAGCTTGCGGCTGCAGGCGTTCGACCGCGTGCTCGATCGCGTCGCTGATGGAACGACTGATGTCGTCGTACATGCCCGCAGGCGAGTTCCAGGTGGCCTGTGCCTTGAAGTTGTGACTCTGAACGTTGTCCATTGTGATGATTCCTTCGGTATTCGACTTGTTTATTGGATTGGGTGCGACGGGCAGTGGCTCTATCGGAGCGCCAACGCGGCCATCCACAGCATTGCCAGGAGCTGAACCGTGAAGAACGTGAAGCGCCAGCTCACCACTCGCGCGGTCTGCACGAACGCGACGTGAATCGAGGTCTGACAGACGCGAGCGCCGAGCACGCTGATCGAGAGCCCGTCGATCAGCGGCCCGCTGCGGCCGGCGAGCGTGGCGACGAGGACTATCGCTCCGTACACCGGCAGGTTTTCGACACAGTTCAGGTGTGCGCGGGTCGCGCGTTGATACCAGGCCGGTCCGTTCGACGCGTCGGCGGGGAAGGCATTGATGGCCGCTCGCCTGGTGAGAATCAGACTCCAGCGATGCACGCCGACCGTGGCCGCCAGAAGGACGAGCGTCCAGACGGCAAAGCCAAGGAGAGTGAGGAGCGGCATGACATGGTCATTCCATTCGAGGACCCTCACGCGAGCGTGGAGAGCGCCTGCGTGATGCGGTCGAACTGCGCTTCCGTGACCCGCTCGCGCAGGATGTCGGGGAAGCGCGTGCTCTGGATGCCGGAGAAGATGTACTGATACCGGTATGCGCGAAGCAGAGTCGTTCGAATGACGTCCTGCTCGTTCGTAGGGAATTCGCGGCCGAGGTTCTCGAAGAAGTACGCCGCGTCGGCCTCGGATTGCGCCCTCAGGATGCCGTCCACCGCGGCCACGAGCTCGATCAGATCCGTCACCGCATGGTCGCGTTCGGCGGGAGATAGACGCTCGTCCTCCGCGGCCCACTCGAGCTCGTCGAGGATGGCGTGCTGGCTCTCCTCTACCCAGTGGAAGCGAAACACGTCCTTGAACAGCGGCGAAAGGCGCTGATCTGGCTCGATGCTCTCCTTGTAGTGCGCGAGGGTGAAGAGCTCGATGAGGCACGTCAAAGCCAGCACCGACCAGGTCGACTTCGCGAGCACGACCCGAGCGACGTCGTTCGGATCGGGCAGGAACGAGTAGCCGTCCGGCATGCTCTGCTCGACGAGCCCTTCGATCCGCCGGAACAGCTCCTGGTGCTTCAGTTCCTCGTCGCTGAAGCGGACGAGCGCCTCGAGCGCGGTCTGGTCGCCGAGGAAGTAGTGCTTGCTGACCTCGAGGACCTTGGCATTGATGAAGCGCTCGACCAGACCGAAGATGTTCGCGTAGGTGCGGCCTTGAACCTGGCTGAAAAAGACGCGTTCGTCGTCAGTGAGCAGGTTCGGTTCTCTCGCGAGCGATAGCCCGTCGGGAAGGAACTTATCCTCGGAGGAGAAGATGCGGCCGCGGATGATGTCCGTTTCGATTTCCCAGCGCGCGCGCTTGGAAGCGACGATCGTCCGTGCATATCGGGTCTTGGTCGTTCGGGGGATGTTTGCAGTCATGGGAGCCTCTCGAGCGGTTTGGTTGGTTGCAATTCAGAAAGGTTTTCGGGCGAAGAAGTTGACGGCGCCGATCTCCAGATCGCGCGAGACCTTCGTCTCGGCGCTCGTATCGGCGAAGCTCCGAAAGCGCGCGTGGATACGGCCTTCCAGGAGCCCGGCATCGGCCGAGAGCGTCGTGAGCTCCGGCTCGGGCAACGCGCCTCCGACACATGCTGCCCAGAGCTCCGGGTTACTGCGCGCTGCCAGACTCAGCTCGCGCTGGACCACGACGTCAGCCAGATAGAGACGACCGCCTGGACGCAGCACCCGGAAGACTTCTCGAAGCACCCGGCGCTTGTCCGGCGCGAGATTGAGGACGCCGTTCGAAATGACGACGTCGATGCTCGCGTCGTCCACGGGGAGCTCTTCGAAGGAGCCGTCGCGTATCTCGACCCGCGATTCGAGACGCGCTTCCCGTGCAGACGCTGCGGCGCATTCGGTCATCGCCGGCGTGGCGTCGACTCCGATGGCCTTGCCGGCGGGGCCCGAACGCCGCGCCGCCAGGAGCAGGTCCATTCCCGCGCCGCAGGCGTGATCGAGAACCGTTTCCCCTGGGGCAATCGGACCGATGGCCAGCGGGTTGCCGACGCCGGCGAAGCGAGCCTTCGCACGTTCGGGCACTCCCTCGAGCTCGGTCGGGTCGTAGCCGAGCAGCCGGATCGCGTACTCGGCGCCGCGGTGAAAGTGAAAGTCACCGCCGGGATCGCGAGCAACGCGCGTGTAGACGGAGCTCACCCTCTCGCGGAGTTTCGTGACGTCGAAGTTGCTGGGGCAGGTGGTGGCCATTGCGCCTCCCTTCAGCAGGCGCCGTGCCACGTCCTTTCCCGACCGGATCCGTCCATGTTTCCTGTCACTTACTGGCTTGGTCGGCGATCTCCGCGCGTAGTGAGATCTCACGACTCGTGCTATTTCGCAGGCCCTTGCTCACCAGATCTCACGAGTCCGGGGACACCGACTCCGACGAGCTTGCCGTTCTGCGCAGCATCGTCGAAGGCACCGCAGCCGAGACGGGCGAGGGATTTTTCTCTGCGCTCGTCGAGAGCCTGCGCGCCGCGATGGGAACGATGGGGGCGTGGGTGGCTACCTACGACCCGATTGCGCGGACACTCCGCGCGGTCTCCATGAAGATGGGAGACCGCAGCCTGGATGGCTTCGAGTACCGGATCGACGGAACTCCCTGCCAGACGGCCGTCGAAGAGGAGCGAATGCTCCACATTCCGGATCGACTCGTCGAGCTGTACGAAGGCACCCCCTCGATGAGGGCGTTCGGCGCGGTCAGCTATCTGGGCGTTCCGCTGTTCGACGTGGACCGGCAGATCATCGGACATCTCGCCGTTCTGCACGACGCGCCCATGGCAGCGGAGCCCCGCGCAGAAGCCGTCTTCCGCATCTTCGCCGCGCGCGCGGCCGCCGAGCTCAGCCGGATGGAGCGCGAGCGCGCCCTCCGCGAGCGAGAAGCCCAGATCAGTCGTCTGCTCGAGAGCGCGATGGACGCGATCGTCAATCTCGACGAGGAGCTCGGGATCTCTCTCATGAACCCGGCTGCAGAACGCGCCTTCGAGTGCGAGCACGGGACTGCGATCGGTCGCAACTTCCGCGAGCTGCTTTCCCCCGAGTCCGAGAGCAGTCTCGGTGAGTGCATCCGCGAGCTCTGCGGCCGCCAGCAAGAGAATGCGAGCCTCTGGATCCCCGGTGGCCTGCGAGCCAGGACCGCTCGAGGGCGCCACTTCGACGTGGAGGCGACCCTCTCGGAGTACAAGGCCGATCGCCGGCAATGGTTCACTCTGATCTTGAGGGACGTGGAGCAGCGCCTCGCCGCCGAAAAGCGGATCCAGTCGCTCCTGTCGGAAACGGAGACTCTCCGCGAGGAGCTGCGCTCGCTCGGAGCGTTCGAGCCGATAATCGGTTCGTCGACTGCGCTGCTATCGACGCTGAGCGCGATGGCGAGCGTGGCCGCGACGGACACCACGGTCCTCATCCTCGGTGAAACGGGTACCGGAAAAGAGCTGTTCGCCCGCGCGGTGCACGTCGGCAGCAAGCGCGTCGAGAAGCCGCTGGTGAAGGTCAACTGCGGCGCCATGCCGGCCAACCTGATCGAGAGCGAGCTGTTCGGTCACGAGAAGGGGGCCTTCACCGGCGCGACGAGCCGGCGCGAAGGCCGCTTCGGCATGGCTCACGGCGGCACGCTGTTCCTGGACGAAATTGGCGAGCTGCCCCTCGAGTTGCAGCCGAAGCTTCTCAGGGTGCTCCAGGAGGGCGAGTTCGAACCGGTCGGCAGCTCGCGCACCGTGAAAGTGGACGTGCGCATCATCGCCGCCACGAACAGGAACCTGTTCGAGCGCGTCCGCGAGGGAACGTTCAGGGAAGATCTCTATTACCGGCTGAACGTGTTTCCCGTACACATCCCACCGCTTCGCGATCGCGGTGACGACGTTGCAGAGCTCGCGCGAGCGTTCCTGGACAGGTTCTGTAGTCGCATCGGTCGCAAGCTCGTTCCGCTTTCGGAGAGCACGCTGGCGCGCCTGCGCGCGTACTCGTGGCCGGGGAACGTGCGGGAGCTCGCCAACGTCATGGAACGTGGCGTGATCCTCTCGACCGACGGAATCTTCGACGTCGAGCGTGCCCTTCTCGACACGGATCCCCGCGCCCTCGCGCAGCCGCCCTCCCCGGCGGATATCGGAGCACGCATCCTCTCCGTGCTCGAGCTCGAGGCTCTCGAACGTGCGAACATGGTGCGCGCGCTCGAAGCGTCCGGATGGAAGGTCTCCGGCGACCAGGGCGCCGCGGCGCTCCTGGGTATGAACCCGTCGACTCTGAATTCACGGATGCGCGCGCTCGACATCCGGCGCCCGCAGCGAGTCTGACCGGATCACCGGACCTCCTTCGCCCAGCGTTCGGACCACTCCACCAGCGGCAAGAACAGGCCGAACAATTCTCGCCCGAGGGGTGTGAGCGCGTAGCCTGCGGTGGGTTCGAGCTCGACGAGGCCTGCGTCGCGAAGCTCCTTCGTTCGATCGCTGATCACCGTGGGACTCACTCCGCCGCAGGCTTCGCGGAGTGCGCGTGACGTCAGGGGGCCGGCGCGAAGCTCCCAGACGACGCGGAGCGCCCAGCGCCGCCCGAGCAGATCGAGGAGGGCCATGACGGCCTTGCCGGTGCGGGAACCGCGGACCGGCGTGCCGGGTTTCGGAGAACGAGTCACGCGATGCCTTCTGCTACCTGGGGCGCAACGATCATGTGCTATCGAAATTGTAGCACATCACGAGCCGTGCACGGCGCCTGTACGACGCTGTCGACGATAGGCGCCGGGCGCCATGCCGGACCATTGACGGAAGGCGTGGCTGAACGACGCTTCCGACGCGTATCCGGTCATCTGGGACGCTTTCGCCAGGGTCGCGCCTTGACGGAGGAGTATGGAGGCTCGGCGCATTCGCAGGCGGGTGAGGTGGCCGAGGGGTGTTTCGCCGACGAGCTCTGTGAAGCGTGCGGCGAAACCCGATCGCGAGAGGCCGGCCCGGGTGGCGAGCAACGCGACAGTCCATTGTTCTTCTGGTCGCTGGTGCATCAGGCCCAGCGCTGCCGCCACGTGCTTGTCTCGGAGTGCACCCAGGAAGCCTTCGGAGTCCTCGGGGAACGCGCGCAAAACTTGAACGAAGATGACGTCGGCCACGGGTCAGGACGAGTCGTGAGCCCGATCCGTCCGACGCGATCTCGCGCGCTATGAACTGAAGGTTCGGCACGAACGACGGCACGGCTTCGCCCGTGTCCGGTGTGATGCGGATGACCGGGGGGAGCGTGGCTAGCATCGGGGTCTCTTTCTCGGCGTGCTCCGCGGCTGATCGCGGTAGCTTCGTGACAGGCACCGAGCTCGTCGTCGACGGCGGCATGTCTCGGCTCTGAGGGCGCCTCAACGGGCACGACGGCTGTCGTGCGCGATACTGCACAGGCGGGCGCGGGCCGTGAAGCCCGATGCACACCGGACGCCGGCTTTGCCCGCATGGCGTTTGCGCAGAGTCTGTGGCGGTCCAGTTTCGACGACGACGGTGCGCCGCGAAAAACGCGTGATCGGTCATCGTGATTCCTCGGACGCGTCGACGCGCGTGGGCGTCGACGCGTACCGGCACGAGTTTCGCAGAGTGGGCGCGCCGTGCAGTGGCCTGTCGCATGTCGCGACGGACGCGCACGCCTGTCGTGCAACGCAGTGAGGGAGAATACGATGAAAACTAGATTTCTCGTTCCAATGATCGTGATTGGCTTCGGTGCCGCCGGTTGTGGTGCCAGTACGGACGCGCCCGAGACGGCGAGTGGAGATCAGAAGGCGACTCCCGCCGCCGCTGAAACGGTCCAGGCAGAGCTCGAGGCGAACAACTATTCGGTCGCGCTCGCGAACAAATCGGCAGATGAATCGCTTCACCTCATCACGCGCGTGAAGACGCCGTCGGGCGGCATCATCGAGTTCTATGAGCCGGTGGCCGGCGACGTGCTCGTCAGCGAAGCGGGCGACGAGCATTCGGTCCCCACCAAGGGATTGTCCGGCAAGCTCCCCACGGAGATATACCGCATGGTCGCGCCGACCTTGCCGATTCCGGCCGCGCTCGCGGCGGCCGAACAGCGGGCGCTCGCGGCCGGCGCGGTCGTGCACGAGCAGGTGGATCTGACGCCACCAAAAGACGTGAGGATCACCGCGCCTGCCGAGCTCCCGGCGCAATCGCCTTCGAGCGCGCAGACGCCGAGCACTGGACCCGATGGTGTGCAGGTTCGCCGGGGCGTCACGCCGGAAGACACTTTCTGCAGCATGTCCTGGTTGAAGGCCAATGACCCGAGCGGATGGGTGTATGCCGATTGCGGAAGCTTCGGCGCCCTCAGCTACACCTGGTGCTACGCCGACACGGGCCCCGGTGCATGGGCGAAGGGCTCGAACCTGACCGGTGACAACGCGATCGCGTGCGTCGAGTCGGGCAGCAACATCGTGATGACCGTCTCCCGGACCAACGGTGACACCAGCGGTACGTGGTCCATCCCGGCGCCCGGATGGCGCTGGTACCAGCACACGGACCGCAGCAGGTACAGCCTGAACAGCAGCGTGTCGGGTTCGTGGGGCGATATCCAGTACGTGGGTGGCTTCTACACGAACTGAGTCGCGCTTGGCTCGTCCGAAGAACTCGATTCGGTTCACGCTGGCCCTGACGCTCCTCCTCACGGGGGAGCTCAGGGCGGGCGCGGTGTCACGTGCTTGCGCCGATGCACCGAGGCCGGGGCACGTGCGCTGTCTGTCGCGCATCGGAGTCGATTCGAGAAGCGGGAACGGTCCGTTCTCGTATCCACGTGGGTACGGTCCGCCGGATCTGCGATCCGCTTATAGGCTGCCGAAGACTGGCGGCAACGGCAAGGTGGTCGCGATCGTGGACGCATTCGACTCGCCCTCCGCCGAAAGCGATCTGGCGGTGTACCGCGAGCAGTACGGTCAGCCTCCTTGCACGTCGGCAAACGGCTGCTTCGAGAAGGTCGACCAGAACGGCGGGACACATTTTCCGTCTGCCAGCGTCGAGTGGTCGATCGAGATCGCCAACGACGTTCAGATGGTGAGCGCCGCGTGCCCGGACTGCCGCATCCTACTCGTCGAAGCCGACACCACGTCGGACGAGGACGTGGGGACCGCCGTACAGACTGCTGCGAAGCTCGGCGCTTCCGCCGTCTCGGTGAGCTTCGGTGGACCGGAAGACGATACGATCGTCGGGCTCGAGAAGTACTACGACCAGCCGGGTGTTCTCGTCGTGGCCGCGGCGGGTGACGATGGATACGGCGCATCCTATCCCGCGACGTCGGCACACGTTGTGTCCGTGGGCGGCACCACCCTCACGAAGACCGATTCTGCGCGCGGATGGACCGAGACCGCCTGGAACGACGGCGGCAGCGGATGCAGCGCCTATATCGCGAAGCCGGCGTGGCAAACGGATCCTGGTTGCCCGAATCGTATGGCCGTCGACGTCGCCGCGGTGGCCGACACGAGCAACGGCGTCGCGATTTACTGCTCGGATTGCGGCAGCGGCTCAGGCTGGCAAATCTCCGGTGGAACGAGCGTGGCGGCACCATTCGTCGCCGGCGCGTTCACGTTGCTTGGCCTGCCGCCCGATCCGTCCTTCGCATGGACACACTCGTCCGGCTTCTCCGACGTCACGTCCGGGAACAATGGCATCTGTTCAACCCCGTACTTCTGTACGGCGGGTCCCGGATACGACGGTCCGACGGGTTGGGGCTCGCTCGATGGGGAATTACTCGGCGGTCGCGCATCGGCTGACGCGGGTGACCGCGACGTCGTTCCCGATGACGGTTCCCACGACAACCGAGCCGGAGCCAGTTGCGCAACTGTCGTCGGTCGCGTTCCGTCGAGCGTGGATTGGCTCCTGCTCGCGACGGCGCTCGTTGCCGTGACCGGCGCACGAAAGGCAAGACGCCGCGGCCGTCCGGAGTGACGTACGAAGCGAGAGCTACGGAATTCTGCTCGGGTCATCTGGGCGTCATGCGTCGCATCGACCACTCGTAGAGGAAGCCGAGCTTGTTCTGGATGAAGTGACCAACGCGGATGTCGCGCGAGGTGAAGATCAGGTAATCGGAGGCCGAACTTGCTCGCGCTGCAGGCCGCGTGCCACGGCAGCCCGAAGAGGCCCACCGCCGACGAGACGTTCACCACGTGGCCGCCGCGCTTCGCCCGGATCATCTCCGGCACGAAGCACTCGATGACGTGGATCGGTCCCATGAGGTTCACCTCGACGACGCTTCGCCAGTGACGGTGCTCGAGCGTCCGACCGTTCCCCAGACGGAGATCCCGGCGATGTTCATGAGCACGTCCATGCTCCCGAAGCGCGCGTGGAACTCCTTCGCGAAGTCAGTCACCGCGTCGAAGTCGGAGATGTCGAGCGCGCGGAATCAGGTCGAGTCATATATTACGGAATTTCATGTGACATACAAAATGGCAACGAAGCCCTGGGGAATACGGGCCGCCCTTGGCGGCCGGCGGCGGTAATGTTACGTAAAATTACGAAACATGAGCCGCTCCCGAGCCGTCCAGGCCGCCGCCGTTCTTCCGTCCGCTTCCGACGAGCCGTCCGATCGGATGCCGATCGAGGAGCTCTCGGGTCGCTCCGGCGTGACCGTCAGGAACCTGCGCGAGCTCCAGACGCGTGGCTTGCTCGAGCCGCCGGAGCTAGAGGGGCGCAAGGGGCGCTACACGAAGCGACACCTCGCGCGCGTGACGCTCGTCAGGAATCTCCAGGAGCGTGGATACTCGATCGCGGCGATCGCGGATCTGCTCGACAAGTGGAAAGGCACTCTCGGCCCGCTGGGCATCATGAACGTCGAGGACGGCGTCGCTGCGGAAGGCGTGTCGGCGGCGCGACGGCTCGACCAGGAAGAAGTGTTCGCCCTCGTTCCAGAGTTTCGCTCGGACGCGAAGCTCCGCGCGCAGGCGCTCGCCGTCGCGCTCGTGTGTAGCGGCGCGGACGGGTCGCTGTACGCGCCGAACGCGGAGCTCCTGGAGACGGCGCGCTTGCTCGCGGACACCGGCTTACCGCTGGACGTTCAGTTCGCGGATCTGGTCGTGCTGCGTCGCGAGCTCGAGGTCATGGTGCGGCGTTTCCGGAGTCGCTTTCAGGAGCACGTCGTGGCGAAGCTCGAGCGCCGGGGGATGCCGCCGGGCGCGCTCGAGGACCTCGGCGTACGCCTCACACAGCTCCGGCCCGCCGTCGTTCGCGCCGTCGCGATCGCGCTGTCGGCGGCGATGGAGCGCGGCGGTCCGCTCGACCTTGCCGCCCCGACGACCACCGCGTCACCTGCGTCACGGTCGAAGAAAAAGGCGAAGCCGAAGCTCGGGAAAGGACGCGCGAAGACGTAGTCGCCGTCGCCGTTCAGTTCTCCGAACGGCGCGCCGCCGTCGTCGCTACTCGTACACGACGCGACTGCGACGTCGGCTCTACGCCGCGTCGCCCCGGGCGGGAAGCTGCTGTACCTTCGGGAGCACCCGGAAGACCGCCATGAACGCGAGCTCCGGGGCGTTGAAGTAGCCGAACAGGGCCAGATACATGGTCTTCCAGCTCCAGAACGCGGGGTTCTCGAAATGGATGCGCTCGAAGCCGAGATCGGCCGTATCGTCGTTCATCCTGAGGTAATGCTCGACGAAACGGAGGTTCGCGCCCGGGATGAGGGTGTTCGTGAACATCGTCGAGTAGTACCGGACGAGCTCCCAGCCGAGCGGCGCGGCGAGCGTGAAGACGGTCTTCTTGCTCATGATGTGCCGGTGGTACGGCTGATGGAGTGCGTGGACGCTCGCGTCGGGGTTCTTCAGATCGATGTCTTCGGAGTTGGGTGTGCCGATGGCCACGATGCCGTTCGGGCGGACCAGACGATCGAACTCGCGCAGCAGATCCCACGGTTCGGCGACGTGCTCGATGACGTCCTGCGACAGGACGAAGTCGTAGGTCTTCTCGAGGAGGCTCGGGTCGCGGAAGCGCTCCGCATACTGGTCGTAGCCGACGGCGTTGACGTAACCGGACGCCCTCAGGAATTCGACGAACGAGCCGTTGCCGCACCCGTGGTCGAGGACGTGATGGTGCTTTTTCAGCCCCGCACGCCGGAGCCGGACGAGCTGGTTCCCCAGCATCGCCTTCGTCACCCAATCGAGCTTCGGCGTCGCGTGGAAAGGGTACGACCCGTAGTAGTGGTCGAGGTCGACTTCGTCCGCCGCGTGGATGCCGAGGCAATGGGGACAGCGCCAGAGCCGAAATGTTTCCCTCATGAAACGCCGCACATTGCTGCGCACGGCGCCCTCTTCGACGGGCCCCTCTATTCCCGCGAAGCATAGCTTGCAGGTTCTCCTCATCGCGCACGCGACGCTAGCACGCGTCATTGGGGCTAGCCCACGACGACGCGCCGAATGGTGCCTGTCACAATCGACTCGACGAGCGTCGTGACATGGATTCCATGTTCTCGACGAACCGCTTCTCGGTCGACGATGCGCTCGTGAAACGGCTCGCGAAGTCCTATCGACCCCGGACGCTCACGGCGAGCCGCCGGTGCTTCGCGCTGCGATGGGAGAAAACCAAAAGATATCTTCGCCGCGCAGGCGACGATCGGCGCGACTAGAACGACCCGAGGAGTGACGGATCGACGGGGCCGAGGCCTTCGAGGATGAGGTTCGAGACGGTCGCCTTCGGATAGTAGTAGGCCCAGAAGAAGCACATCTCGTTCAGGGCGGATTCGCCGAAGGAGACGTTGGTGGTCGTGGTGTTCTGCCAGTCACACTGAAGCGTGAAGCCGCCGCCGGTCGGGACGTGAATGGGCGGCGAGAACGCCTTCAGCGTCGGCGCGTCCCAGTCGTAGGGGGTGGGCGCGTAGACGACCGTGGGCGTGCCGGTGGCACCCGAAGACGTCGATACCTGGACCATCTTGCCGAGGCGATGAGTGTGCCCCGTGATGGCAAAGTAATTCACTCCGTCGACCTGCGACGGCATCGCGATGTAGCGCGGCCCGGTGGACACCGTCTGCATCGCAGGAATGTTGATGTTCGTCGTGCCGACGAGCAACACCGACGCCTCTTGCAGGTTCGCGCCGGCGTCGGCCGCGAAGATGTCCGTCTTCGCGCTGACGTCCATCATGTCGCTCGTCGTGTTGATGTAATGGAGCTCGAGATGGACGACCTGGTTTGCCGCGAGGGCGTATCCGACGCCGTCCGGCACCGACACCTGGTCGTCCTTCTTCTGGGTGATGGCGAGCGGCTCGCCCGTGAGCGCGCCGCGGAACGGCTTGCACGGCGTGAGGGGCGCGACGTCCGAGCCCGCCGCAGTGAGCGCCGACACGATGAAGTGATGTGACCCGGGCGAGAGCACGTTGTGCAGCCGGTTCACCTCGATCGGCGCCGCGTTGGAGAGACGCTGCTGGATACACTGCGTGTTCTCTGCACCGGGCGCGACGCCGGGGATGGTGATGGAGAGGCTGTACGGCACCGGACCCGTCCCTGCTCCGCCTGCCGCCCCGCCGGTGGACGTCGTTCCGCCCGCTGCCGTCGTTCCGCCCGCTCCGGTGATCGGCGTGCTGCCGCCCGCTCCGGTCGCCGTGCCGCCGCTCGCAGTCGTCGCCACTCCGCCGGTGCCGACGGCACTTCCGCCAGCGCCGGTCGTCGACGACCCGCCGCTGCCCGACGCGGCGCCGCCCGCTGCCGGCAGGGTCGTCGCACCGCCGGTTGCCGTCCCGCCGTTCCCTCCGTCGCTTCCGCTACACGCGGTGGAGAGGGCGGCTACGAGCGCGCAGAACGAGCCACCAAGGACGAGACTTGCCGGGAAGGGATGCGACATGGGCGCATCATTCTAGCACGCCGGTTTCTTCCAGGTAGCTCCCTATGACGGCGCGGAGGCCCTCGTCCACTCGCTCGCCGCTGCCGCGCAGCGGGCGCGTCATGTCGTGGGCGGCATACATCGTCCACGTCTCGTTCAGCAGGTCGCGGACGAGTCGCCTGTCGCCTGCGGTCACTCCGACCAGGTCGAGGAAGAGATGTCCGTCGTCACCGTTACGCCAGATGTCGGTGATGACGGCGCGATTCGCCAGGGGGTGCAGCAGGCTGACGCCGTCGAGGTCGCCGCCCGGCGTGCCCGTCCACTCGAGCACCGTGGAGGCGACGTCGACGAGGCTCACCTGGGCGTCGCTGACTCCGGGCGTCACGCCCGGACCTCGAACGAAGAGCGGAATGTGAATCGACTCTTCGTGGAGGTCGGCGCCGTGCGCGGGGACGCCTCCCTCGAACGACTCGCCGTGGTCCGACGCTACGATGATCGCCGTGGGTCGGCTCTTGCGGGCGTCGATCGCCGCGAGCAAGCGTCCAGCCTGGTAGTCGGAGAACGCCACGTCGTGATCGTAGCGATCGACGAGAGTGTCGCCGAACGTCGGTGCCTCCGGTTGATGGCCGTACGGCTCGTGCGGCTCGAAGAGATGCACCCAGAGAAAGAACGGCGCGTCGGTCTTCATCGCGAAGAGGCGCTCGAGCGCCGCGTCGACGACCGCCGAGTCATCGGAGTTCCGCGGCGCGACGAACACGTCGTCGAACGTGTGCTCGAGCGACTTCTTGTAGTCGAGCATCATGCCGGGCATCGACGCGACGACGGCGGTCGAGCGGATCCCGTGCGCTCGCAGCCAGATCGGCATCGGTTCGATCGGCGTCCTCACCGGAGCGGACAGGGTGTTCATCCAGTGCTCGCCCTCGGTGAGCTCCGGCTTCCACGGAAATGGCACGATGCGCTCGTTCGTCGTGATGGCGACGGGCTGCCAGTCGAGCTCCCGAGAATAGAGACCGGTCAGCATCGAATTCATCGCGAGGCACGTCCACCCGCCCGAGGTGTAAGCGTCCTCGAAGCGAAGCGCGGTCCTGGCGAACTCGTCGAGGTGTGGCGTCGTGGGGCGCGCATAGCCGTAGCTTCCGACGTGATCGGCGCGCAGCGTATCTATCGTGAGGATGACGACGTCGACCGGCGACGGCGGGGCGCCTGCCGGAACCGTCGCGGGAACGCGCGCTTTCTTCACCTTCGCGTCGCCCCAGCGGCAATTGTCGTCGATGCCGTTGCCGGGGATCTCGCGGGCGCGCGGGTTCACCGCGGCGTCGAAGGGAGCGCAATCGTCGCCCCCGAAGAGGGACGACGAGCCGTCACCGTCGAAGTCGGTGATCGCTCGCGCGAGCAGGAAGAGGCGTCGGGAGATCGGGCGTGACAGGAGCGGCCCGACCCTCTCGCCGGGCAAACTCGCGTCGGCAATCACGCCGGAAACGACGAGGGCCGCGAAGCTCGCGATGACGAGCTTGGGCGCCACGACCAGCGTCCGCGGCGAACGCAGCCACGCACCAGCGGCGATGCCGGCATGAGCGACGAGAAGGCACGTCGCCGCGAACATCGCGATCCTGAGCGGCGGGTACACGCGCAAGACGGGCAGCGTGTCGTACGACGCTTCGGTGGCGAACGCCGCGGCGAACGCGACCACCACGGAGAAGGCGAGCCACGCCGGACGGCTCACGGTGGGCCTTCCGACGCGGGTCGGCTGCCCCAGCGCGAGCACCGCGCCGACCAGCGCGCCGCACAGCGCCGTCGCCACGATGGTGACGAGGGCCAGGCCGTGGTGCGGACCGCGGAGCTTGGCAAACGATCCGATGGCGATCGCCGGCGTCAGCCCGAGAGCCGCGGACGGCGCGCACCAGGCCAGGATCTGACGAGGGCGCGTCTGCCGCAGGAGCAGCATGTAGACGAAACCCAGCAATGAACCGATCGCCGCCCCGAGGGCCGCTGCGAGGGGGAGCGCCGAGAACCCGAACGCGACCGGGTTGAGGAGTGCCTCACACGCCGCAAGCGATGCGACGGCGATGCTGGCGTCGAACGTCGACGTCGCAAAGATGCGCCTCGGCGCTGAGGCCAGCGTCCCGTCCAACCATTTTTCCGGCGCGGGCACGAAGCGTCTATCATACGAGTGAATGGCGATCGGCGTCGACGTTGCTCGCCGGCGAATCGTGGCGAGAACGCTCGTCGCCGCGCTCCAGCTAGCAGCCCTCGCGACGGTGCTCGCCTTCCGTTTCCCGCGCGGGTTCGCGCTCGACGACGCGTGGATTCACCAGGTCGTGGCGCGTACATTCGTGGAAACCGGCGTGCTCGGCTTCGACCCCTCGCACCCCGGCTCCGGAGCGACGAGCCTGTTGTGGACGCTGCTCCTGTCCATCAATCCGGCGCTCTTTCACGTCGCGCCGCCGGTCTTCACCATCCTCGTCACTGCCGGCTGCTTGCTCGGATGCGGCCAGCTTATTTATGGGCTCGCGCTCGCGGATGGTCTCGACGACGCGGAGGCTGCGCTGGTCGCCGTCGCCTTCGCCGCATCGGGCAACGTCGTGTGGTTCGCAGCGAGCGGCATGGAAGTGACGCTCGTCGTTCTGCTGACCCTGGCCGCCCTTCATTTCGCCTTCTCAAAGGCGTCGCTCCGGTCCAGCGGCAGTGCCGGCGCTGTGCTCGTGCTCCTCTTCTTCACCCGACCCGAGACGATCCTGTTCGGCTTCTTGCTCGTACTCGTCCGGCGGAGAACGTGGCGTGAAGTCGGCGCGCTGCTCGGCCCGGTGGTCATCGCTGCAGCGGTGTACGCCACCGTCAACGTCTCTCATACGGGCCATGCCTTCCCGGTGACCTTCGAGGGGCGGAGATGGCTCTCGCGGATCGGTCTCCTCGGTGCAACGCCGGTCGACGTCGGGTGGTCGCTGCTCGGACAGTGGTTCGATCGGCTCGCCGAGTACACGCTCGGGACGCCGTCGCCGCTCGTTTTCTTCGTCGCGCTCGGGCTTGCGTTCTCCGGCGTTCATCGCCTCGTCACCGAGCGACGAGCGCGGCTTGCGACGATCGTCGCGTGGGCAGTCGTACACACGCTCGTCTACGTCGCGCTCTTGCCGTCGCTCGGTCACGGAGGCCGGTACCAGCCCTTCGTCCCGGCCGTCTTCTCTGTGGGTGCCGTGTTCGGCGCATTGCGGCTCGGGGAGTCAGTGGCGGCGCGCGCGGCGCTCCCTGCGCGGCGTGCCGTCGCGTGGGCGCTCGTGTTGCCCCTGGTGTTCGCCATGAGCCGCGCCGTCGTTGCCTGGGGAGACGCGAACACGCTGGCCGTCCAGCACGAGGACGCGACGGAGCTCGCCGTCGCACGCGACGTCGCGGCGCTCCCGGCGGACGCCGTCGTCGCGAGCTTCGACATCGGCGCCATCGCGTACTTCTCGCGTCGTCCCATCGAGGATCTCGGCGGGCTCGTGCAGCCGGCGATCGTGCCGTTCTTGCGAGAAGGGCGCGCCGTCGAGTGGCTCCGGCACGTCAAGGCCACGCATCTCGTCCTTCCGCTCGGGTATCGCAACGATCTGCCGGAGCCGTTCAACTTTGGCGACATCCTGCGCGTCTTCGGCTCATCCGAGCTCCGGCTCCAGGTCGTGGCCGACCACGTGACGCCGCTCGTATCCTGGCTCGGCGGTGTGCGCGCGACGTCGAACTCCGCGCCGCGACAGCGGCTCTACCGCATCGTCTGGCAGCGAGGCGCACCGTGAAGCGGAGATACGCCGTCACGCTGCTGTGCGCGGCGATTGCGACGAGCGCATGCTCGGACGCGCCGGTCTCGCGGTTGACGGAGCACATGGTGCACGCAGAGCTCGAACGCGCCGCCCGCGCCGGCTATCCCGCCCGCGTCGTGCTCGATGGCGCCCCGTCCGCGGCCGTGAAGGCCGGCGAGGACGAAACCGTGCTCGTCCTCGGAGCGAAATCCGTGCACGTCGTGCCGTCTCCCGCGTTCGCGCCGTTCACCAGCGCGGGGTTCGAGGAGTGGCTCGTTCGCGTGTGGGTAGCGCCGTATCTCGCAGTGTCGGACGTGGACGGCGCGTATCGCGCCGCCGTCCGCGGCTACACCCATGCGCTCGAGGACCAGCACGTGCTCTCGCGGGGCGCACCGCTCCCGCCGTTGCCGTCGCCCAACGAGTGGGGCTTCACGTTCCCGAGCCACAACGCCGACTGGGGTCTACCCCTGTCGTTCGTCGTGTTCGCGCTCTGTTTCGTCGTGGAACGTTTCACGCGCCGCACCTGACGTCCCGGAATGTCCGGACGTCACGATGGGGCAACTAGCCACACGTAAAGGGGCTTCCGTCGAGGGCGCGGAGCGGATCAAATCGCGCCGTGGACAGCTGGACGAAGAGAGTTGCGTCCTCGGCGTTCGTGCTCGCGTGCGGGCTCTTCGGGTCGCGGGCGACCCTCGCGCAGGTGAACATCGAGTCCGTTCGCTCACAGCTCGATACGTCGTCGTTCGGTGCGAGAATACGCTTCTCGTTGTCGGCCTACGCGGGCAACACCGAGGGCCTCGTGTTCGGAACGTCCGGCATCGTGGGTGGTCGGATCGGCCCGAACCTCGGCTTCGCGACGGCGAGCGCCGACTACGCCCGTCTCGGCGGCACCACGTCGGTGAAGAAGTCGTTCGTGCACCTCAGGCACAACTACGAGTTCAACGACTTCTTCTGGTGGGAGGAGTTTGCCCAGTCGGAGACGGATCGCTTTCGCCGCATCGAGGAGCGGGCGCTCTTCGGCACCGGCCCGCGCTTCGCGCTCTTCAAGTCGCGCAAGTGGATGGATCTCTACGCCGGCACCTCTTACATGCTCGAGTACACGAACATCGAGCCCGGCAATCAGATCCTCGAGCCGGCCCTCGTTCACCGGCTGAATACCTATGTGGCCCTGACGGCGCGGCCCGACCCGCGCATCACGATCACGACGATCATTTACTACCAGCCGCGCTTCGACGAGTTCACCGACGCGCACGTCCTCAACGTGAGCAGCGTCGAGTTCAAGGTGACGCCACTTCTGACCAGCCGAATGGACGCAACTACACGCTACGAGAGCGTGGTCCCGACCGGTGTGAAGCGCGCCGACCTCGAGTTCAAGAGCTCCCTCGAGCTGAAATTTTGAGGGTGGGCCGGTTCCGCTGAGATCGGAAGCGAGATGGCACGAGTGATGCTCTTCAACGAGCCATCATGATGCGCTCAACTAATTCTCGCTCGACTCCCCTGATGCAGCCGTTCCCGCTCGTCTCGATCGAGACAAGGCGACACGTTCCCGCGGACCCGAAGATGACGCGCATCGGCGTCGGGGAAGCTCGAATCGATCACGCGGCCGGCCTGCCTCTCAGGGCGCGTCGTTCCGCGCCGATGGTCATGCCCACCGCGGACTGGGACGAACAGGCCCGGGTTCACGATGGACGCCAGCTGCGCGCGCGCATGTACGGAACCGACGCGCCCGTGAGCCTGCCGCTGAAGTCTCGCTCGACGGCCTTCATGGTGGCTGCGGCGCTGCTCGTCGCGTTCATCGCGGTCGGCGTGAGCATCTTCTTCACGGGCATCAGCGCCACGACGTTGATGACGCAGAATGCCCCGGCGAAGGAGGCGATTCCCACCGATCAGCAGGCCCAGCCCGTCGCGCCGGTGACCACCAACGTGCCGTCGGACAATCCGGCTCCCGGCGCGGTCCTCACGGTGAAGACCGCTGCGGCCGACGACAAGGCTCCACCGCGCTCGCGCTCGGAGTTCGTCGGGCAGCATTGAAGTGTGTGACGGCTCTCAGCCGTTCCACCACTTCATCGCGTCATGGGCGAGCTTCCGGCCCAGGTCATAGTCGCGTTTCAGCTTCGTGGGGTCGCGACCCGTTCTCGACGTCGAGAGACTCTCGGGAGGCGCGACCTGGAAAATGGCGCAATCCGACGGCGGAGAATGGATGAACTCGACGGCGCGCCGGTACTCGGACGGGGACCGGTGAATGGCCTCGATCATCGCGGGTCGCTTCCGGAAGAGCGCCGAGGCGATGTGGTTCTCGAAGCGTGGCTTCTTGATGTAGCTCGCCGGGCGCGAGCGCACGACGATGATGCGTCGTGCCCCACGTCGATACGCTTCTTCGACGGGGATCGGGTCCGCGACGCCGCCGTCCATCATGGGCGCGCCGTCGAGGACGACGGTGCGACGGTAGAGCCCGGGAAGCGCGCAGGACCCCTTCAGCGCGTCGAACATGTTCGCGAGCTGTGGGACGACGTAGAACGGGCGCCCCGTGTCCGGTGAGGTGCCGACCACGACGAACTCCGTCGTGCCGCCGACGATACGCTCGACGTCCAGGGGCTCTCTCCTGGCCAGCGCATCCCAGAGCCAGTCCAGGTCGACGACCGAGCCACCGCGGAGAGCGCGCAGCGGGTCGATGAAGTCTCGCGACGTCATCAGCTCGAAGTACGCGCGGCGATTTCTGCCGTCTTGCCCCGCCAGATGCGAGGCGAGGTTGCATGCACCGGCCGAGACGCCGACGGCGAGGTCGAAGGGATGGAACCCGCTTTCGAGAAACACGTCGAGGGCGCCGACCGAGAACACGCCGCGCATCGCGCCGCCCTCCACGACGATCGCCGTTCGTTCCTTCGAGCTCATCGTCGCGTCTTAAGACGGATCGCCGCCGTCAGGAACGGGCGAAATCGGGTCGTCGCTTCGCCTTCCCCCGGAAGTGAGCGTGCGCTGATAGAGTCGCTGTTTCGCGTCCACCACGGCGCGAGTCACCATATTGATGCGAACGATCATCGCGCGAGTCGTCGCGCTCTCGGGGCTGTCTCTTCTTCCAGCTGCGTGCGCGCGCAAGGAGGCGCCTGCACCGGCTCCTTCCTCGTCGAGCTTCGTTCCGGGTACGTCGGAGGTGCCGCCGGCCGGTGCCGGAGATCCGGCGAAGGTCGCACGCGGGGAACGCGCGGAGCGTCGCGCCGCTTGTTATTTCGGTCCCGGCGCAATGCCGGCCGACTCGCTCGATCTCGACTCGCCGAAGCCGGCCGACATTCCCATCGACCACTTCGTGGTCGTCATGCAGGAGAACCGTTCGTTCGATCACTACTTCCAGAAGCTCCCCGAGTTCGGACAGAAGGACGCGGACGTTGCGCCGCTCACCTATGTGAACGCGGACCCTTCAGGCGAGGGCGAGATCGTGCACCCGCTCCTCGCGACGTCGCCGTGCCTCGCCGACGTGCCGCACAACTGGATCGCCGTGCATCACCAGATCGCGGAAGGGAAGATGAACGGCTTCCTCGCGTCGGCGAACCCCGAGGGGCGTCGCGCCGTCACGTACTATGACGCGAGCACGCTCGGCTTTTACTACGCGCTCGCGAACACCTTCGCGATCGGTGACCGCTACTTCGCGGCGGTGCCGGGGCCGACTTTTCCGAACCGCATGTTCTTCCTGTCCGCGTCGTCCTTCGGTCACGCGGTGAATACGCCGCCACCGCCCCGGGACGAGGAGCGGACCCTGTTCCACCAGCTCGAGAAGAAGGGGCTCTCGTGGGTGCTCTATGCCCAGGGCCGCACGTTCGAGGAGCAGATGTACCCGCGGCTCCTCGCCGAGAAGGGCGAACATTTCCGGGATTTCGAGGAGTTTTTTACCGACGCGGCGAGCGGGAAGCTCCCGTTCTTCGCGTGGGTCGAGTCGACCTACGACGGTCGCATCGGGACCGACGAGCATGCGCCGGGAAACGTGCAGGTCGGGCAGGCGTTCGTCGCGAGAGTCGTGAAGGCGTTCACGGCGAGCCCCGCGTGGCCGAAGAGCGCGCTCGTGCTGACGTACGACGAGCACGGTGGGTTCTTCGATCACGTCCCACCGCCGCGCGCGTGCCCGCCCGACAACGAGCAGATCCACCTCGAGACATTGCCCGAAAATTCGCGGTTCGACCGGCTCGGTGTCCGTGTGCCGCTCGTCGTGGTGTCGCCGTTCGCGCGCGCACACTTCGTCTCTCACCGCACGTACACCCATACGTCGATCTTGCGGCTGGTGCAGGCGCGCGCCGATCTGCCCGCGTTGACCCGTCGTGACGCGAACGACGAGCCGCCGTTCGACCTGTTCGACTTCCGCTCACCGCCGTTCGTGACGCCCCCGGCGCTACCCGATGCCGTCGTCGACGAGGCCGCTCGAAAGCGCTGCCTCGCCGAGGAACGCGAGGAGCCGCACCCGCACTTGCACGAGTGATCCGGGGCCGAAAACTCCCGGAAACGTTGCGGCGCTCGGCTGCGGGGCAAGCCATCCGTCATGGCAACGGACCTCCCACGCGTCGGCGTCGCGCAGACCTTCACCCCCGATCACGGCAAGGTGGAGACGGTGAAGAAGCGACTCGTCGGTGCCGGCGTTCGCACCTGCTACGCGACGTTCACGGACGTGTACGGCATCCCGAAGGCGAAGGCGACGCCCATCGATTCGTTCGAGCACATGTGCGAGGGCAGCGAACTCTACACGGTGGGTGCGTGCGAGGGCCTCGGTCTGGTCGGACCCCAGGAGGACGAGTGCGCCACGGTCCCCGATCTCGACAGCACGATCGTGCTCCCGTGGGAGAAGACGTCGGCGTGGTTCAGCAGCGATCTGCACTATCACGGAGAGCCGTACGCGGGAGATCCGCGGAGCATCCTGAAGCGTGTGCTCGAGCGCGCCGAACAGATGGGCTTCCGGTTCAACCTCGGCATCGAGCCCGAGCTCTACGTGCTTCGCGAGAACGCCGACGGCAAGCTTGCGCCGATCACGAAGACGGAGTTCCGCGGTCCGAACGCCTGCTACGATCTGGCGCTCGCGACCGAGTCCGACGCATTCCTCGAGCCGATGTCGCGGTATCTGAACGAGCTCGGGTGGGGGCTCTTCTCCTACGACCAGGAGTGTGGTCGCGGTCAGTACGAGTTCGATTTCGGGTACACGGAGGCGCTCACCATGGCGGATCGCTTCGTCTTCCTGCGCTTCATGGCGAAGAAGATCGCCCATTCGATCGGCGCCGTGGCGACGTTCATGCCGAAGCCGTTCGCCGACGACTTCCGGAGCGGCGCGCACTTCAACATGTCACTCGCCGACGTGAAGTCGGGCGAGCCGCTGTTCGCGCCGTCGAAGGGCGCCGGCAAGCTCGCGACCCGCTACGCCGCGGGGTGCTCGGACCTGGCCCTGCACTTCATCGCCGGGTTGAAGCGGCATGCCGCGGCGATCACCGCGGTCACGTGCCCGAGCTATAACTCGTACCAGGGGCTCATCGCCCAGGGTGAGCTCCGCGAGTTCTCGTGGGCACCGGTGCTCGTCGCGTGGGGAAAGAACAACCGGAGCGCGATGCTGCGCCTTCCGGGCAACCGTTACTGCGTCGAGAATCGCGCCGTCGACATGTCGACGAACCCGTACCTTGCCGCAGCGATCTCGCTCGCGGCGGGCCTCGACGGCATCGAGGAGAAGCTCGACCCCGGGGAGCCGCTCAACGACGATCTCTACAAGCATTCACGGAAAGATCTGCGCGTGAACGGCATCGAGCTCCTGCCGCGCACGCTGCTTCACGCGCTCGAGGCGTTCGAGGACGACGCGGTGGCGAGCAGCGCGTTCGGTGACTTCTACAAGGGCGTCTACCTCGCTCACAAGACGAAGGAGTGGGAAGCGTCGTTCTATCGCGTGACCGACGAACAGCGTCGCGAGCAGCTCACGTTCATCTGACGCCCTCGAGCAATTCGCGGAGCGCCGTCTCGATGAACGCCGTCGCTTCGGGGACGCGGCCGGGGCCGCCTCCGACGTGGCCGTAGTCGGTCTCGAGGATACGAAGCTCGGCGTCCGGCATCAGGGCGACCTCGAGCGCGCTGTCTTCCGGTGGAAAATAGAGGTCCGTCGATGCGGGCATCACGATGCTCCGCGCCTTCACCGAGCCGAGCGCGCGCCGCAAGTCGCCGCCGTAGAGGGGGTTGTCGCTGACGTCGGCGCGCTGCCAGGTGTCCAGCATGGCGAGCAGATCGTTGGCGTCGCGCGCGCGGTGATCGGCGCCCCAGTCGTCGAGTAGCGCCTCCACGGAGGGATAGCCGAGCCGGCGATAGAGGCCCTCGCGGAAGAATCGCTGACTGTACGCCCACCCGGCGTAGACGCGACCGAACGCCGTCAAGCCGCGTGCGGGCGGCCGCGTATAGCGCCCGCCGGCGAAATCCGGGTCGGCGAGGAGCGCCGCCTTGACGCCCTCCAGGAAGACCCGATTGTGCGGCGACGTCTTCGCCGAGCCGCACACCGCGAGCAACGCGTCGAGGCAATCGGGGTAGAGCGCGGCAAAGTGAAGGGCCTGCTGAGCGCCCATCGACCAGCCGAACGCGACCCGGACGCGCTCGACGCCGAAGAGCTCGGCGAGCATGCGCTTCTGGCAAACGACGTTGTCGTATTCAGCGACGCACGGGAAGTCGGGGCCGCCCTGGGTGGGGTGGTTGCTCGGCGACGAGGAGACGCCGTTGCCGAACAGGTTCGGCACGACGATGAAGTACCGCGTCGGGTCGAGCGCGCGCCCCTCGCCGACGAGCCGCGCGTTCTCGCGGTGGGTCCCCGTGTAGTAGGTCGGGAAGAGGACGACGTTGTCGCGCGCGCCGTTCAGCTCGCCGAACGTCGCCACCGCGAGCTGCGCGTCGTGAAGCGTCTCGCCCGACAGAAGCTCGACGTCCCCTGCGTGAAACCAGCGGAGCGAGTCGTCCACACCCGGAGACTACGTCAGCTCAGTCGCCGGCGGGACCCGCCGCAGCCGGACCGCAGCCTGCGCATTTGCTCGAAACACAGCTCTCGACCTGCTGCATCATGCCGACGGCGGACGAATGGTCGTGCAGTGGCTGCTTGCAGGCCTGGATGCACTCGGCCTCGGTCCCGCAGTCCTTGCCGAAGCAATCGATGAGGGCGCTGCAATCGGTGTCGGACGCGCATCGCATGAGCACGCTGCCACATGACTTGCACATGCAACTCGTGCAGGTGGGATCTCCGCCGTAGCCGGTCAGGCTGACGCCCTCCTGGCAGAGCATGGAGTCGAGCGACGTTGCGGGGGGGAATCCACCGGCCTCGTCGGCGGGGTGGCCGATGCCTTCAGAGTCCGTCCAGGTGATGCCGCAGTCCTGGGGCGGGAGCTCGCGCGTGTCGCCTGCGGGCCAGAACCAGCCGGCGAGGATGCACATCTCGTCGGTGCCCTTGATGCCGTAGCGGAGCTCGGTGTCGTTCGGGTTGTCGAAATCGCACTCGAACTGGAGCCCCTCACCGGCCTTCACGAGCGAGGCCGGCGTGAAGTCGTAGCCGGGCTCTTCCTTCCAGTCGTGGCTCGTCCAGATGTGTTCGCCGTCGCGCGCGCCGCCGCTGTACGATACGGAGAAATCACGGCCCTGCTGGTGCGTGTGGCGCACGAGGGACGAGACCATCAGGTCGTCCTTGAAATGACACTCCGCCGTGAACTGGCCGGACTGGTGCGGCGGTACGTCGACGGTGAAGTTGAAGAAGCTGAACGCCGTCGCGATGTGCTCGATCGACGCGCCGTCAACGAGGTGCACGTTCATCGCGCTCTGGGCGTGGACGGGAGTGTCCCCGGTATTGAGATAGTGGTAGTCGAAGACGATGCGCTGATTGCCGTGGAGCACCGAGCCGACGCCCTTGGGGAACTTGCGATCGATGTAGGGTGTCTGTGCCGAGGCGACGAAGACGAGGCCGTCCTCTGGCCACTGGTAGCTCGCGCCGTTACACTCGACCTTGTCGCCGATGTTCATCGCGCGGAGTGCCACCTCGGCGTCGCTGCCGGGAAGGGCCGTGGCGACCACGAGGTGATGGCTGTGTTCGGCATTCGCGAGCTCCACGTCGCCCACGTAATAGGTGTCGGTCGCCTCGCCAGGTAACTCGCCGATCTCGCAGTACTCGATGTCGTCACCGGGACCGATGTCCGCTCCCTGACTTCGAACCTGGAAGCCGTCGTCGGGCAAGCCGAGGTCCGCGAGGCCTGTCGGCGTCGGGGTCGTGCTCGCCGGCGGAGCTGCGTCGCCGGCCTCTTGTTGATCGAGGCGGTGAGCGGACGCACTGCCGCTCTCTCTCGTGGGACCACATCCCGCGAGCAGCACGAGCAAAGAGACGCTCGAACGGAGCAACGTTGTACGATTCATTCAGGGCACCTCGCGTGGCGCCCCCCTTATTTCCAACCGACCGAGACGTTCTTAGCAGCGAACCCGCGAGCCCTCGACTGACTCCTGGAGCTCAATCGACTAGCAACACGCGCCACGCCACACGACGCACGCGCCATGGAACATCGGTGAGCGCCGCGGTCACATGCGCGTCGTGTGGAGCAGTCTTTTTGCACCGAGGCTGGCGTGCGCGTCGATGCCATGAAGTGACAAGTCGAGTTGCCACTTGTGGTGTGTGGTCGCGCCTCCAGCGGCCACACAAATTGGAGTACCCGTTGCGCTCGACCCGTGGGCATTCGTCCGGCCGACGGGACCCAGGCAGGGCTCGCTCACTCAGCAATTGTGGGGAAAGCGCGAGTCTTCCGCCGAAATCCAGGGATGGGACGCCGTTCTTCCCAGCCAAAGGCGCGAGTCCTATCATCATGGATCGCATGAGCCAGGAGGAGTGGAGCTCGAAGGTCGCAGATCCGCGTCGGCTCGACGCGTTGCTGGCGACCGCGCTTCTCGACTCCGACCCCGAAGAGGCGTTCGATCGCCTCACGCGGCTCTGTGCGGATCTGATTGGCGCCCCGGTTGCGCTCGTCTCCCTCGTGGATGATCGGCGGCAGTTCTTCAAGAGCGCTCGCGGCCTCGGCGAGCCCTGGGCCTCGCGCCGCGGCACGCCTCTGACGCACTCGTTCTGCAAGCACGTCGTCTCCTCCGGCCAGCCGCTCATCGTGGAGGATGCGC
The DNA here is from genome assembly GCA_036272055.1 of Polyangiaceae bacterium. Taxonomy (GTDB): domain Bacteria; phylum Myxococcota_A; class Polyangia; order Polyangiales; family Polyangiaceae; genus DASZVB01. The sequence goes on from DATAZL010000059.1 coordinate 48,838, forward strand.
GCAAGTCACCCCTCCTTCGTGACAATCTCGCCATCACCGAGCTCGGGGTCATCGCCTATGCGGGGGTACCCATCGAATCCGAGGGCCGCGCGATCGGCGCCTTCTGCGCCATAGAGCAGAAACCGCGAGCATGGTCGGACGAGGACATCCGGCTCCTGCGCGAGCTCGCCCACGCGGTGGAGGCGCAGATCGAGCTCAAGATTGCTCACGCGCGGCTCATCGAGCGGGAGCGGACACTCGAGGCGGTGCTCGACACGATGCCGGCCGGCGTGTTGCTCCGTGACATCGAGGGAGCGGTCGTTCGCACGAATCCCGCGCTCGAGACGCTGCTCGGCAGGAGTGCGAGCGACCTTCTCGCGACGGATTTCTGGGCGATCACGCACCCTGACGATCTGCCCGGTGACGCGCAATCGCGGGAAGAGCTCGTCTCGGGCGAGCGAAGCAAGTCCGTCCGCGTGAAGCGGTATCGACACGCGGACGGGCACTACGTCTGGGTGCGCCTTTCGGCCGCGCTCCTTCGTGATAAGGGCGGACTCGGTCAGGGCACCATCGCCGTCATCGAGGACGTCACCGCGGAGCGTCAGGCAGAAGAAGCCGTGGTGCGTCAGGCTCGCATCTACGCCGCGATCGCGCGGAGCATCCCGCGCGGCGCCGTTCTCCTGTTCGATCGCGACATGCGCTATCTCGCAGCGGACGGCCCCGAGCTCTTCACGTCCCTCGGTCTCGACAAGGCGAGCCTCGAGGGCCGGCTCGCGCGCGACGTTGCGTCCCCGCAGAACGTAGAGCCGATCGAGCGGCTCTACACGAAGGTCCTCGCCGGCGGCTCGGGCGAGTTCGAGGCGCGTCGCGGCGGCCGCATCCTGACGACGCGCGTCGCGCCGGTATGGGACGGCGCTCAGGTCGTGGGCGGCATAGCGCTGCTCCTCGACGTCACGGAAGAGCGCGAGCAGGAGCAGACCGTCCGTCGCTCGAAGGCGCTCCTCGAGGCGACGCTCGCGAACATCCACGACGGCGTCGTCGTCCTCGACGCCAGGAGCAGCATCGTGCTCGCGAACCGCGCTTACGCGGATCTGCTCGGGCTACCGCTCGACGGCCTGGTGGGCATGACGCGCACGCAGTTCCTCGAACACGCCGCGACCCTCGCCGAAGATCCGGCCGTGTTCAACCGCGCCATCGAACGCCCCGAGCCGGGCCCGATCGGCGCGACGTCCGTGTTCAAGTTCGTTCACCCGAGGAGACGCACCATCCGCCGCACGATCGCGCCGCTGGAGCTCCCGGACGGCCCCGGGAATCTCGTCGTGTGGCAGGACATGACGGCCGAGGCGGATCTCCTCGCAGAGCGTGAACGGCTCGCGCTCACCGACGCACTCACCGGCATCGGGAACCGTCGCGCCGCCGAGCAGGCGCTCGTCAAGGCCATCGCCGGTGCGGAGCGCGCGCACACGCCGCTCAGCGTCGCGCTCTTCGACATAGATCACTTCAAGCGGGTGAACGACCTGTACGGTCACGCCACCGGCGACGAGGTGCTGCGCCGGGTCGCGGCGACCCTCGACGCCGCGAAGCGACTGACGGACACCGTGGCGCGCTGGGGCGGCGAAGAGTTCGTCGCGGTGCTTCCGGTGCAGCTCGACGGCGCGGTCGTCTTCTGCGAGCGCGTGCGCAAAGAGATCGCGCGCCTCGTCTGCCCCGGGATCGGACACGTGACGATCTCGGCCGGCGTCGCGTCGCTGGTCGGCAAGGAGGGCCAGGAGAGCCTCCTCGGGCGCGCCGATCAACGTCTCTATTTCGCGAAGGCCTCGGGCCGCAATCGCGTTCAGGCTTGAGCTGCGCTACCGCGGCGGCGGTCGCGTGACCGCCCAGGGGATCCCGTTCGTCATCGACGCGGCGGCGTGCGCACGGCCCATCTCGAAGATCGTCGACAGGTACAGCGGATCGAAGAAGAGAAAGCTGAGGAGCTCGTCATGGCTCGCGCCTTTGCCGCCCAGCACCCGGCTGATCAGACTGAAATCCTTCAAGCTCCACTTCGAGTACTTCTCGGCGAAGACGCTGGCGGCGGCCTGGGCGAAGAGCCCCGTCTTCGGCGGACCGAAGTACGCGTGCTCGACGATGTCGGGCGCGCCGTCTTCACCGGAACGAGGCGCGGCAGTCGCGCCGATCAGGTTACGAGTGGCGGCGATGACGTGGTTGTGCCGGCGAAGCGCATCGACGTCCTCTGCAACTCGATCGACGAAGAGTGAATGCAAGATCGACGCGCACTCGTCGATGATGTCGGGCCGATCGAGGATCGGCTTCGACACCGACGGCGCCGGCGTGCTCGGATCGGGATGCGTCGCGATGATGATGACGCGCTTCATCGACGTGCCGAGTGAGTCGAGCATGTCGCGCGCGGGGGCGATCGGCGTATTGAGGCGCGTTCCACCGTCGGCGAACCATCCCTGGCCGTCGATGAGTACGCTCGGGAACGCGATGGGGATCGCCGCGGAGGCGCGCACGTGCGCGCCCGTGAGCTCTGCCGGGCGGTACTCGATGCCGCGAGAGCCGTTCCTCGGTGGGACGTCGGCGAGACCCTGGGTGAACACGACGCTGCTGCCCGTCGCGACCTCGGTGGCGACGATGCCCGCGGCGCGCACCCACGTCGCGCCGATATTGCGACGCAGCGTCGGCCAGTCCACGTGCTCGTTCTGGTCCACCGTCTTCGTGAGCGGCGCGGTGTCGAGCAGCCCGTAGGTGCGCTTCGTGCTCCCGCCGGCACTGAGTACCTCGAGCAGGTACGGCACTGCGCTCGTGACGTCGACGTCGAAGACCCGCGACTCGTCGAGCTTGCACCAGACGTCGCGCAGACAGCTCGCGGTGCTCGCGATTGGCAGGTGCGCGGTGCCGGCCATGAGCGCGATGTTGATCGCGCCCGCGCTCGTGCCGGCCAGGACGACCTGGTCTTCTTCGGCGAGGAGCGCCGGAAGGATCTCCGAGAGGATGCCCGCCTCGTAGGCGCCTCGGGCGCCTGCCCCGGCGAGGACGATCGCAGTGGCCATGATGAATCCCCGATTTCAGGTACGACGCGCGCGCCTCAGCGCCCCGCCCACCAGGTCGCGAACTCTCCGAAGTCGATGCGTCCGTTTCCGTTGACGTCGATCGCGGAGAACGCGATCTGGATCTGGCCCGCGCTGAGCGTCAGGCCGAGCGCGGCGACCAGCGCGGTGAACTCGCTCTCGCTGATCGAGCCGTTGCGGTCGGTGTCGAACTGATCGAACTTGCCCTTCAGCTCGCCGGAAGTTCCGTCGCTCATGATCCGGGACGTCTAGCACGCGCGGTTCTCCGCCACAGCTCGGATCGCCCCGCCCTCTTTGGCTATGATGCCGCGGCCATGCTCGACGACGTTGCCCCCGATGCGTTCGTGGTCGTCCTCACCGGCGCGGGGATCTCTGCGGAGAGCGGCATCCCCACGTTTCGCGGACCGGAGGGCTACTGGAAGGTCGGTTCACGTCACTACCGTCCCATGGAGCTCGCGACCCACGCGGCGTTCTCGCGCATGCCGGACGACGTGTGGAGCTGGTATCTGTACAGGCGCGCCGCGTGTCGCGCGGCCCAGCCGAATCGCGCGCACGAAGCGCTCGTCGTGCTCGAGGAGCGGCTCGGTGAACGTTTCCTGCTCGTCACCCAGAACGTGGACGGTCTTCACCTCCGTGCCGGCAACTCGCCGGAGCGCACGTTTCAGATCCACGGAAACATCGACTTCATGCGCTGTGCGCGAGACTGCGTGAGCGACCTGTGGGCGCTCCCCGACGCGCTCGGCGTCACGTGGGAAAAGACGCGCTCGCTCGGTGACGCTGAGCGGGCGCTCCTCGTGTGCCCGAGCTGCGGCGGTCCGTCACGACCCCACGTGCTCTGGTTCGACGAGCAATACGACGAGGAGCGCTTTCGCTTCCAGAGCTCGCTCCGCGCGGCCGATCGCGCCGACGTGCTCGTCGTCGTCGGAACGAGTGGCGCGACGAATCTGCCGAACCAGATCTGCCACCGCGCCGCCGAGCGCGGCGCGACGCTGATCGTCATCGACACCGAGCCGACGCCGTTCAGCGCGCTCGCCGAGCGCGGGGCCGGCGCGTTCCTCGAAGGAACGGCGACGGCCCTGGTTCCTGAACTCTGCGCGCGACTCGGTGCGCTCCCGTGACTACGGAAGCGACGGCAGGACCGTGATCAGGCCGACCCCGCCGGGAGCGGGGTAGTACACGCCGAAGAAGAGACACATCTCGTTCGTCGCGGCGGATTCGCCCAGCGAGAGCGTCTTGCTCGTCGCGTTCTGGTACGTGCAGGTGAACTGCACCGAGTCCCCACCGGGGATCGCGAAGCCCGGCGTGTAGTCGGTCGACGGCGGCTCGTCCCAGGTGTCGGACGCCCAGATCTGGCGCGGCAGAGCGCCCGTCGCCGAGACGGCGTTCGCCACGAAATGCGTTCCGCGGCTGTGCATGTGGCCCGTCGCCTGGAGGATCTTCACGTCGGCCGGCATCACCTGCGAGTACGAGTGGGTGCTCATGCCCGGGGGGACCGAGAGATTGCCGGCGAAGAGAAACATCTCCGCAGCGAGCGACGTCACCTTGTCGGCGTCGACGTAGTCCACCGTGACCTGCGCGTTCGCCTGGAGCGGCCCGCTCGTGGTGTTCAGGTAATGCACCATCATGCGAATGACGTCCGTGCCCTTGAGCGATCTGCCGACGCCCTCCGGGTACGTCGTGATCTGATGCTGGGTCTGGCTGAGCGAGATGTACGGATGAATCTCGAGCCCGCCGTTCGGGCAATCGACGATCGGCCCCTTCGAGCCGTCGGCGGCGAGGTTCGCGTCCTTCGCATCGATCTTGAACGCGAACATGTGGTGAGAGCCCGCCGAAAACACGGAGTCCGCCTTCAGGATGGCGACGTCTTTGCCGATGGGGTTCGGCATGTCCTGGCACTTGTAGGTTTCACCACCGGGATCCACCTCGAACGGGTCGATCGTGAAGACCTGCTGCGTCGTCTGCCCGGTGGCGCCCGGAGAGCCGCTGTCGTTTCCACTGCAAGCCGCCACACCGATGCAGACGAGCCCTGCTGCGAGAAGTCTCATTTTTGCGTCGATCCTTGGCGCGCGCGTGACCGCGACGAGCGCGCGAGTGCGCTATAGAGCTCGAACAATCGGTCAGCAATCCACCTAGCGCCGATTCCGTCATTGCGCCGGTGAAATCTGGGCAGTGCAAAGATCGTCCATGTCGCCTTCCATACCCGCCGCTCCCGCACCGAAGGCATTCGGTGCCCTCGGAGTGCCCGGATATCGCCCTTATCTCGTGACGTTCATGCTCACGATGATGGCGGACAACATCGAGCACGTCATCAGCTACTGGGTGTGCTTCCAGAAGTTCCACTCGCCGGCGCTCGGCGGATTCGCGGTGGTATCGCACTGGCTACCGTTCCTGCTCTTCTCGGTCGCCGTCGGCTCGCTGAACGATCATTTCGATTCGCGGCGTCTCATCCAGGCCGGCGCGGTCCTCTTCGCCGTCGCGTCCGCGGGGTGGGGATATTTCTTCCTCACCGACACTCTCGAGATGTGGCACGCGATGGTGCTGCTCGTGATCCACGGCTGTGCCGGCGTCCTCTGGATCACGTCGAGTCAGATGCTGCTCTACGACATCGTCGGGGCCGGCTCGCTCCAGAGCGCGGTGCGTCTCGCCGCGACGGCGCGGTATCTCGGTGTGCTCGTCGGGCCCGGCGTCGGGAGCATCATCATGCTCACCCTCGGGCCGACGCGCGGCATCTTCTTCAACACGCTCTTCTATCTGCCGCTCATCGTCTGGCTCGTCGCTGCGCCGTACGGGCGCCACTTCCGTCACGGCGCTCCGCCGCCGAAGCGCGCGGTGCGCGGCCTCGCCGACATCGTCGACACGATCGGCGACGTACGGAAGATCCCGGTGCTCGCCGTCATGATCAGCGCGGCCGGCGCCGCGTCGTTCTTCATCGGGAACAGCTATCAGGCTCAGATGCCCGGGTTCGCGCAGGATCTGGGCCACGGCGATCCTGGAACCGCGTACACGATGCTGCTCGGCGCCGACGCTGCCGGCGCGCTCCTCGCCGGCATTCTGCTCGAGAGCCGAGGCGGCATCTTCGACCTCGTCCCGGCGTCCGCGATCAAGCTCGCGCTCGCGTGGGCGACGGCGCTCGGCGTCTTCGCGCTGGTCCACTCGTATCCGCTCGCCCTCGGCGTGCTGTTCTTCGCCGGCTTCTTCGAGCTGTCGTTCAGCAGCATGGTGCAAACCCTCGTCCAGATGCACGCGCCCGAGGCGGAGCGCGGACGCGTGCTCGGCCTCTACAACATGGCCGCGGCAGGGTTACGCGCCTTCAGCGGCATCACCGTTGGACTCGCCGGAAGCGTCGCCGGAATCCACGTCTCGCTCGCCGTAGCCGCAACCGGCTTCGTCGTCGTGGCGACGCTTCTGCTACTCCGCGTGCGCGCTCAGCTTGCCTGAGTGCTGTCTCCCTTCGCGACGCGAAGCACCGGCGGCTCGTCGCTGTGCGTCGCCGCCTTCGTCAACCAATTCGAGCACTACGGGGTAAATCTCGAGCGTCATGGAGGACTCCTTCGTCAGGTTTCGAAGACGCCCTCCCTCGATCGTCGAGTACGTCGATACCCTCAAGAGTCCCGAGAGCCATTTTCCCTCTTCCCGTTCCCTCTTCCCTTTGACCCTATGCCCTTGCTCCTCCGCGAGCTCCCGGCTCCAGCTCTTGCTCCTCACCGCATCTTGAGATCTCCGAAGTACATCGAAATTTTTCAGCGAGAAGGGGCGTATTGAGTGGGCGCGGAGAGCCGGCGTGTAGTGGTGCACGCCGACGGGCGTGACGTGGAGGGCTCCCCAGACATCACGAGCGCGCCTGTGCCTTCAGCGCTTTGGACGGCGGACGGCGCGCACTTTGCCGCTGCTTCCGCCACCGGCGTAGAAGAGATCGGCGCCGTCCGATTCGAGCCCGGAGATCGCCACACCTTCCGGCATGACGAGTCGCTCGAGGACTTCCCCGGTCTCCGGATCGAGGCGCCGGAGATCGCTCTGGCCATCTTCGAGGGTGGCGTGCCAGAGCTCGGAGTCGACGAAGGTGACGCCGGTGACGAAGCGGGTCGATTCGATGACGCGCAGCACCTTCCCCGTCTTCGCGTCGAGCTGGTGGATCTTGCGGCCCCCGTAATCGCCGAGCCAGAGAAAGCCTTCGGCCCAGGTGAGTCCCGACGCGCTCGCATCCTTCGGCGCCGGGAGCGTCGCGACGACTTCTCCCGTTGCGGCTTCCACCTTGCGGATCATTCCGTCCGCGATCTGGTAGAAATACCGCCCGTCGTAGGCCGTGCCGGCACTTGCAGGCACGGCGAGGGCGCGCCCTTGTTCACCGCTTCCGGGGTCGAACGATTGCAGTCGCTCGCCGGCTGCGAACCACACGCGCTCCCCGTCGTAGCTCACGCCGTGAACGTGCTTCGTATCGGGAAAGGGGCCGTACTCGCGCACGATCTCCGCCGGAGCTTCTTCGGATTTGCGCGCCACGATGCACGGCTTACTGCGGGCCGTCGCGGGCGACCAGTAACAATGTCGTCGCGAATCCGGCGAGTGGCGGCGCGATCCAGCGTCGCGCACGGCCTTGACCGAACGCACGGACGCGACCGGCTTCGTGGAGCTCGCCGAGCGCGCGCTGCACGGTGCGCTGTGACCACCCGAGGGCCGCGGCGAGAGCCGACGTCGACCACGACTCGCTACCGCCGAGAAGGCCGAGCAGCGCGCTCGCCTCGCCCGGCTCGGGTGGCAGGAGCACGTGAATGCGCGCGGCGCGGCGCGGCGTCATCACGAAGCCGTCTCCGCGCGCGTCGATCGCGGCGAGCGTCGCGAGCACGCGCCGGAGCCGGCCGAGCTCGACCCTGAGGCGCGCGCGCAGCGATTCGTTCGCGTGCTTGCCGCCGAATGCGGCGCGGATGAGCGAGTCGCGCGACGCGACCTGCGGCGCTGCCTCGCCGAGCACCGATGCCAGCGCGAAGAGCACCGGGCGCGTCGCGAGCGAGACCACGACTTTTTCGCGGCGTAGCTCGCGCCGGCAACCGTCGATGACGAGATCACCCGAGTCGAGCAGCGCCTCGACACCGGCGAGCGTCAGGAGCCGTTCACCTTCCGGCGCGATGAGACGCGCCACCGGCGCTTCGAGCTGGAGAGCAGCGTGCTCCACCTCCGCAACGAGGGAGGCGATCTTCGTCGAGCGAGCGGCGGCGCGCGCGCGAACGAGCGCCGTCCCCGCGTCCGCCGAGCGAAATGAACGGACGGCGATCTCCGCACGCGCCAGCGCCGTCAACGTCGTGAGACGCCCGTCCTTGCTCAGCGGAAGACTGCGCAGGGCTCGCTCCGCTGCGGCGAGCTCTCCGAGCAGGATCATGCGACGGACCGTGAGAAGACGCACGAACGTCGCATTCGTCGTGTCGCCGGCCGCGTCGAGCAACCGCGCGGCCGTCTCGAGCCCCTTGCCGGCCGCGGCGAGATCGCGACACGCGAGCGCCACTTCGGCCTCCGCGGCGAGGCAGCGTGCGCGTGCGACGGAACCCTCGTCGAACTTCCGCGCCGCGCGGGCGAGCAGCTTGCGCGCGCGCAAGAACTCGCCGAGCTGTGCCATCGCGACGCCACGCAACGCGAGCGCTTCCGCGTCGTTCCGGAGCGCCACGCCGCGCAGCGCCTCGAGCGGAGCGAAGAGGGCGAGCGCGCGCGCAGCGGCCGTGAGGACCGGGTCCATGCTCGAGATGTAACCCCGATCGCGCCGAAGTTGTTACTCCCCGCTCGTCCTCCGCAGGACCTAGACCATGAGGGCCGGCGCGGTGCCGGCGCGAAAGGACGAGGTACGCACATGACGGAGCTTCCGCTGACCGATCCGGAGAAAGCCAAGGTGCCGTCACGGCGACTGACGTCGGCGACGTCAGTGAGCTCCGCCGTGCTCGTCGCACTCACGCCGAAGTGCCCGCTCTGCGTCGCGGCGCTCCTTTCGTACATCGGGCTCGGCGCGTCGTCGGCGGCGGTCGTCGCGCCGCTGATCAAGCCTCTGGCCATCGTCCTCGCCGTCGCAGCGCTCGCATTCCTGGCTTACGGCGAGTTTCGCCGCGCGCGGAGCGGTCGCTCGAACGCACACTGCTGTTCACGCTGACGAGACCACTGGCGAAACGAGAATTCCGCTCCTAGGGTGCACATGGGTCCGCGGGCCCAGGGAGTGTATTTTCGTGAAGCCCATCCTGTACGTCGGCAATCAGAATTACTCGTCGTGGTCGCTCCGTCCGTTCCTGTTGCTCACCTGGGGTCGGATCGATTTCGACATGCAGCTCATCCGCCTCGGCGGAGAGGGCTACACGAAGCGACAGATCAAAGAGGTGCTCGCGGTGTCGCCGTCCGGCACCGTGCCCGCGCTGCGCGTCGGCGACGACGTCGTGACGGACTCGCTCGCGATCGCGGAGTGGGCTGCGGAGCAGGTGCCCACGCTGTGGCCGGCCGAGCCGATGACGCGCGCGCTGGCGCGGTCAGCCGCTTGTGAGATGCACTCCGGCTTCGGAGCCCTGCGCAGTGAGCTGCCTTGCAACATCCGACGGCGTGCAGAGCCGCGCACGTTCTCGGACGACGTGAAGCGCGAGGTCGCGCGCGTCGAGGAGATCTGGTCGTCGCTCACGCGACGTTTCGCGGGGCTGTACCTGTTCGGCAAAGAGCCGACGATCGCCGACGCCTTCTATACGCCGGTCGCGACGCGCTTCAGGACGTACGGCGTCACGCTGAGCGCGGACGCGCAGCGCTACTCCGACGTGGTGCTCGGGAACCCGGCGTTTCGCGAGTGGGAAGACGCCGCGAAGCGCGAAGAGTGGACGATGCCGTACTGGGATTCCGTCTGATTGCGCACGGCGCGCCGTCAGTTACAGAGCCACTCCGGAGCCTGTCCCTCGCCGTCGACGCGCGAGCAAGTGCAGTCGTGTGACGCTCCGTCCGCGGTGTACGAGCACTGTTCGCCAATCGTTACACACGACCAGAAGCCGTACTGAACGACGACGGCGGGACATTGCCCACCCGGACCGGCGGGCTGCGGAATCGCCTTGCCGTCGGCAGTTTGCGCGCCGGTCGCGGCGCTCGTGCTGGTCGCCGTCGGTGCGGCTGCGGTCGCCGTCGGTGCGCTTGCGGTCGTCGTCGTTCGTGAGCGTGCGCGCGTACGCCAGGCCAGCGCGTCGACGTTCGTGGCGATCTGGTCACCCGAGGCGGAAGCGCCCGGTCCCGTCGTTTCACCGTCACCGTCAACGGAGCCCGTTCCACCGCACCCGATCGCACACGCCGACAGCAGAGCCACGCCAGACGCCAGAGAAAGAAGCGAGCGAATCATGATTACCTCCGCCTTCCGACCACTGTGGTCGCCGGATGAGGCTGCAAGGCTCGTGCCCTCTCCACACCGGGACACACAGTGTGCCCCCAAAAAATATGGACCGTATAGCGAGATCGCCGGATCGTACGTGGCATTTGCCGCCGGTCGTATCATCATTGGTGCTTGCCCCGCGTGATGCTCGAGTCGCTCGCGGCAAGAACCCGGAGGGAGTTCTCAGGTCAATGACACGCCTCGTCGTTATCGACGGTTCGCTAAGGCCGGCAGTCGGAAACACCGCACAGGCTCTCGCGCGGTGCACCGCAGCGTTCGGCCCGGATGTCGGCGTCGATCGCATCGCGCTCGCCGAGTACGGAGGCACCATCGCCGAGATGGCGACGCGACTTCGGGCGGCGGACGGCTTCCTCGTCGGCACCGGGACCTACTGGGGCTCGTGGGGTTCGCCGCTGCAGCAGTTCCTCGAGCTGATGACGCCCTACGAGGCGACCGAGGTGTTTCTCGGCAAGCCCGCCAGCGTCGTCGTGACGATGGACTCGACCGGCGGTAGCGAGGTCGCGGCCCGGCTCGCCTCGACGTTCGTGTGTTTCGGGTGCTCCACACCGCCCTTCGGCTGGATGACGCTCTCTCGCATCGGCGTCGCGCTCGGTGAGCACGGGAGCGAGGCGGTGCGCGACGTCTGGACGGCCCCCGATCTGATCGTGCTCGCGCAGAACTTGGTGCTCGCGGCGCGCCTGCCCCGCCCCGGCTTTCGCGCGTGGACGGTCGATCGCGGCGCGCCGAGCGACGCGCCGTGGCCGGTGTCGCACACCGTGCCGAGCGCCGCTCCCGACTTTCTCTAGCTGTTACTGGTCGTCTTCCGGCTCGCGGGTGAGCCAGCGGGCGAGCGTCTTGTCGTCGATGCCGAGCCGCTCCGCCGTCAGGAGCTTCCGACTACCGAGCTGGTCGTAGGCCCACGCGACGTAGCGGCGCTGCATCTCGCGAAGCGGCAAGACCGCGCCGAAGTCGACCTGGGTGCTCGCGCGAGCGGTCATCGACGCCGGAAGCTCGGAGAGCTCGTAGAACGACTTTTTTCCGAGCAAGACCGCGCGCTCGACGAAGTGCTGGAGCTCGCGCACGTTGCCTGGCCACGCATACGCGACGAGCGCCGCCATCGCCTCCGGCGTGAAGCCCTCCGTCACGGCTCCGGGATGCTTCGTCCGCGACTCGCGCAAGAAGTGTTCGAGGAGCGCCGGCACGTCCTGGCGACGCTGGCGCACGGGCGGCAGTGGAATCGTCACCACGTCGAGGCGATACAGCAGATCTTCGCGGAATTGCCCGGCGGCGACGCGCGCCGGAAGATCGCGATGCGTCGCAGCGACGATGCGCACGTCGACCGAACGCTCCTTGTTCGCACCGACGGCGCGCACCACGCTCCGCTCGAGCACGTCGAGGAGCTTTGCCTGGAGCGAAGCGGGAAGATCGCCGATCTCGTCGAGGAAGAGCGTCCCCCCGTTCGCCTCCTCGAAGAGCCCGGGACGGCTCGACGTGGCTCCCGTGAACGCGCCCTTCACGTGCCCGAAGAGCTCGCTCTCGAGGAGCGGTTCCGGCAAGGCCGTGCAGTTCACCGTGACGAACGGCGCGCCGGCGCGGCTGCTCCGCGAGTGCAGCGCGCGCGCCACGAGCCCCTTGCCCGTCCCGGTCTCGCCGAGGACGAGTACCGGGACCGTCGTGTCGGCGAGCCGCTCGACGAGCTCCGACACCTCGCGCATCGCGTCGCTCTCCGCGATGAAGTCGCGAACGGCGAAGTGCTCCTTCAGAGCGCGCCGGAGCGACACCGTCTCGCGCCGGAGCCGCGCCTCGTCGAGGGCGCGCTCGACGAACAGCGCGAGCTCCTCCACCTTGAACGGCTTCGTCAGGTAGTGATACGCGCCGCGGCGGATCGACTCGATCGCCGAATCGACCGCGCTGTACGCCGTCATCATGATCACCGGGCGCGCCGGGTTCGCCGCCTTCGACAGAGCGAGCAGCGCGAGGCCGTCGAGCTCCGGCATGCGTAGATCCGTCACCAGCACGTCGATGTCGTCGTTCTCCAGGAGCTTCGCCGCTTCACGGCTCGCGTCGGCCGCGATCGCGTCGTAACCGCGCTCGGAGAGCCCGTCGGCGAGCGTCTCGGCGAGAGCGAGCTGATCGTCGACCACGAGGACCCGCGGCTTCGCGCTGGGATTCGTCACGTCGTCTCCTTCGCGGCCGGAAAATCCATTGCAGCGAGGGTTCCATGGGTAGGGGAGCCCTTCGCGTCGTGAGCGTCGGCGGGTCGGAGTGTGAGGTTCCCTCCGTGATGCTTGACGATCTCGGTCGTGATGGCGAGACCGAGGCCGGTCCCCTTGCCGGCCGGCTTAGTCGTGAAGAACGGCTCGGTGGCGCGAGCGGCGGCCTCCGGCGTGATGCCCGCGCCGTCGTCGATCACCTCGAAGCGCACGCGCTCGCCGTCGGCGCGCACCGTGAGCACGACCTTGCCGTCTCGCTCGCAGGCGTCACAGGCGTTGAGTAGCAAGTTGATCAGCGCCTGCTCGAGGAGTCGTGGGTCGCACGCGACGTTCGGCAATGCGCGCGCGATATCGGTGACGAGGGTGACGCCCGCCGTCTGGAAGCGATGCTCGACGAGCTCGGTGGCGGCTTCCGCGACCCTGCCGGGGTTCACGTGCTCGAGCGTCGGAGAGCCGCCGCGTGCGAGGTCCAGGAAACCGCGAATGACGTGATCGATGCGATTACCCTGCTCGATGATGGAAGCGACGCTGCGCTTCGCGCGCTCGTCGTCGCCGACTTTCGGGAGGAGCTGCTCGGCGCGCCCGACGATCACGCCGAGCGGCGTCGAGATCTCGTGCGCGATGCCCGTCGCGAGCGCCGCCATCGTAGCGAGCTTGTCGATCTGGACGAGCTGCTCTTCGCGCTCACGCCGGAGCTCGGCGAGGGAGAGCTCACGGCCGAGGTCGAGCTCCTTCCGTTGCTGCACGAGGGCAAATCCGCCGAACACGAAGACGAGCCCGGCGGCGAGGGCGACGGCAGCCACCGAGCGCCACTGCGCGCGCAGCTCGCGATCGCGCTCGCGCAGCGCGGTGGCGACGACCACGACGCCCCACTTACCGCCGGCGCCGTCGAACGTGGCGAGCCCCGCGACGGCGGTGCGTTCGGGAAGCCCGAAGACCGGCGCGGCGGCGCGCTCGAGCTTCACCGACGACGCGCCCTCGACGAGCCCGCGTTCCACCGTGGCGTCGTGCACGCGCTCACCCGACGACCCCACGAGCGCGCCGTCACCGGGCTTCACGAGGAAGAGCACGAGGCTCCCGGGCTGTTCGAGGGCACGCACATGCGCGAGCAGCTCGACGGAATCCGCGGGTGCGCCCTCGAGCTTCGCATGCGTCGCGACGGCCGCCGCGACGCCCTGCGCAAGGGTCGCTTGCTCCCGCGCAAAATCCGCGAGCGCGTTCGACGACTCCCGCCGCGCATCCCAGTAAGCGAGCCCCGCCACGACGATGATCGCCAGCGCCATGAGCGCACCGAGCCACGAAATACGAGCCCGCATGCGTCGCTCACGCCGCGGAAGCAGGTACCGCGCGGTGGACGCGCCGAACGCGCTCGATGCGCCATATGCGCTCGACGCGCCGGACCGCGTGGCTCGGGCGAGGGGGGCGACCGCGGGCATTGGGCGCGCTGTGCAGCAAGGGGTGAGCCAAGACGGATCTTCCAGATACCGGCCCTCGTTGACTACCACCCCCGCGACGAGCCGGAACTTCTCGAGCCGCGCGGCTGTCGCGGCGTCGCCGCCGTCTCCGTTTTTTTGCGGGGTTTTGCGGCAAATTTTGCGATGTACCTGACGAGTACATCGCAAAGTTTTCCGTGGGAGGGCGCGTGAAACGGGGCGACCGCCGTCGCGGAGCATCGGCGTGAGTCGCGGGTCGGAGGTTTTCCGACCTGGGGTCGGCAATTTTCCGGGGCGGAGGTGGTCGTTGCGATGAGGGCGCGTGATTTCGGCGCGTTCTGGGCGGGCACGCAACGTGCTCATCGCGCCCTCGTAGATGGTCGGAACCGTGATGAGAAGGGCGGCGCTGCTGACGCTGATCGTCGCAGGCGTCGCGCACGCGGAGCCGCCTGCGCCGGATGTCCCGGCCCTCGGCCTCGCGCAGGCCATCGACTATGCGCGGGCGCATCAGCCGGCTGTCCGCGCGGCCAAGGCGCGCATAGCCTCCGGCGAGGCCACGGCGAAGATCGCCGATGCGGAGTGGCTCCCGCGCCTCGGCGTGACGGCGCAGATGTTCGCGGGCACGGCGAACCAGACGACGGGTAGCTACGTCACCGTCGACGTCCCCGATATCCCGCGCATCGGTGGCACGCGCGCGACGGCGACAGGTTCGTTCAAGCCGTACGCCTCGACGCTGGTCGGTGTCGGCGCGAACCAGGAGATCTACGACTTCGGACGGATCGCGGCGGAGCGCGCGGCGGGCGACGCGGCGGTGACCGTCGAACGCGAGCGCGCTCTCGGCGCGATCCTCGACGTCACCTACGACGTCGAAGAGGCCTACTTCGCCGTCCTCGCGGCGAAGGCCGTCGTGAAGGCGTCGGAGGACGCCTACGAGCGTGCGCGCGCACACCGCGACTTCGCTCGCGCCGGCGTTCACTCCGGATTGCGCCCGCCCATCGAGTCGACGCGGGCCGAGGCGGAGCTAGCGCGGCTCGATATCGGGCGGATCCGCGCACACGGCAACGTCGCGTCGGCCGAGGTCGTCTTCGCCGCGACGGTCGGCGTCCCTGAACCGCTGCTCGACGCCGCGACGGAGGGCGCCACCACGACGGGCACGCCGGGCCTCGATCTCGCGGTCCGTGCGACCGATGCCGCCGAGATGCCGGCCCTCGACGTCGCGCTGAAGCGCGCAGCAGAACACGACCCTGAGTTCTTGCAGGCGCTCGCCGAGCTCCATGCTGAAGAAGCGCGGACGCGCGCAGTGGGCGCCGCGCTACGTCCCGATCTGTCGCTGACGGCGTCCCTCACCGGGCGCGCGGGCGGCGCGCCCCCGTCGGGCAACGGCATTCCGGCAGATCAGGACGGCTTTCTGCCGAACGTGCCGAACTGGGACGTCGGAGCCGTGTTCACCTGGCCGCTCTTCGACGGCGTCGTGAACGCGCGCAAGACCGCGTCGCGGGCCGAAGAGCGGGTCCGTCGCGAAGAGGTCGCTGCCGTCCGGATGCGCGAGACGGCGGACGTACGTCGCGCCTACGCCGCGGTCGACGTCGCACGTGCGGCGCTCCCGGGCCTCGCTCGCGCGGTGGATGCGGCGCGCGCGAACTACGCCCAGGCCGACGCGCGCTTCGGGGCGGGGCTCGGCACCAGCGTCGAGCTCGCGGACGCCGAATCCCTGCGTACCAGCGCCGACATCGAGCTCGCACTCGGAGCCTTCGAGCTCGCACGCGCACGCGCTCGCTTCGGGCGCGCCATCGGAGAGAAGCTGTGATGCCCGACGAACGGACCGAGACGCCCATCGACGAGCCGGCGCGTCGAAAAACGCAACGGAATGCCATGATTCCAGCCGGAATCGTGATCGCGGTGGTCGTCTTGCTGGCGCTCGGCGGGCTCTTGCTTCACCACGCCGAATCGAAGATCAACGACGTCGCGCTGAGCAGCCTGCCGAAGCCGGTGACCGTCGTGCGAGCGGGCGGCACGACGTTCCGCGCGTCGCGGACCTACGTGGGAACCATCGAGCCGTGGGTGCGCGCCGCGGTGGGCCCGCAGCTCGTCTCGGCCTACGTCGACACGGTGCTGGTGCGTCCGGGCGCCGTCGTGAAGAAGGGCGACGTGCTCGCGACGCTCGACTGCCGCAACGCGAGCGCGACGAGCCAGGCCGTCGCGATGCAGGCGCGGTCCCTCGACGCACGCCAGAGAGCGGCGGCGCACGAGGCGAGCCGCACCCAGGGGCTCCTCGACGGCGGCTTCGTCTCGTCGAACGAGGCGGAACAGAAATCGGCGCAGAGCGAGTCCGAGCAAGCGCAGCTTCTCGCCACCAAGGCGCGGCTCCTCGGCACGACCCTCGAGGTGAACGATTGCGTGATGCGCGCTCCCTTCGACGGCGAGATCGCGACGCGCAACATAGATCCCGGCGCGTTCGTGCGGCCCGGCACCGCCATCGTGGTGGTCGTCGATCGCAGCGTCGTGCGAGTCGCGGGCGACGCGCCGGAGGTGGACTTCGGCGTGGTCGCGCCCGACGCCGAGGTGCGGATCCACGTCCTCTCGACGGGGCTTGACCTCACCGGCAAGGTGTCGCGGCGCGCACCGGCCGCCGACGACGCGACGCGCACCGTGCACTTCGAGGTCGACGTCCCGAACACCGACAGGAGCATCCCGGTCGGCACGACGGCGGAGCTCGCCATCGACGTCGGTGAGCCGGCGTCAGCGGTCGCGGTGCCCCTCCAGGCCACGTCGATCCGCGGCACCAAGGCGAGCGTCTTCGTCGTGGAGAACGGCGTGGCGCACGCCCGCGTCGTTCCCGTCCTCGGCGAGCGCGCCGGCACCGTGTTCCTCGATCCGTCGCTGTCCGCCGGTGCGCTCGTCGTCACCGAGGGCCGCGCGCTCCTCGAAGACAGGGACAAGGTGCACTCCGAGGTCGACGAGGCGAAGTCCGCCGCGCCTGCGGCGAGCACCGTCGGGAGCGTGCCGTGACCGGTCTCGCGCTGAAGAACCCGGTCGCGATCCTGATGATCTCGATCGCGCTCGTCGTGTTCGCGTGTGTACTCACACCGCGGATGAGCGTCGACACGTTCCCCGAGCTCACACCGCCGGTGCTCGTCGTCGGCACGCTCGCGCAGGGGCTCGGTCCGAAGGACGTCGAAAAGACGCTCACCTGGCGCATCGAGAAGTACGTGAGCGCGACGCCCGGCGTGGACCACGTCGAGAGCCTGTCGCGCAACAACCTGAGCATCGTGTATGTGTGGCTCAAGTGGGGGACGGACCTCAACTCGGCCCAGACGCTCGTGCAAGAGCAGGTCGCGTTCGCGATGTCGGCGGTGCCGAAGTCGCTCGGCGTGCTTCCGCCGTTCGTGCTCCAGTTCGATCCGTCGAACGCGCCGGTCGTCCAGGTCGCGGTGTCGGGCGAGCTCACCGGGCCGCAGCTCTACGACTACGCGCTGAATTCCATCGAGCCGACGCTGGAGGGCATCCCGGGCGTCGCGAGCGCGTCGGTGAACGGCGGTCGCCAGCGACAGATCAACGTCGTGGTCGACCCGGTCGCGGCGCAGGCGCGCGGAGTGACGTCGAGTGACGTCGCAGCGGCCGTCTCCCAGTCGAACGCGCTCCTGCCGTCAGGTGTGTTCCTCTCGCCCAGGTTCGATTCCAACGTCTACACCAACGCGGTGCCGCAGCGCGTGCACACCATCGGTGACGCCCTCGTGAAGATGCGCGACGGCAAATCGGTGCGCATCAGCGACGTCGCGCGTGTTGAAGACGGCGGAAGCCCCGAGACCCAGGCCGTCTCCGTCGACGGCCACAACGCGGTGTACCTGAACGTGCTGCGCATCCCCGGCGGTAACACGATCCAGATCGTCGACGCCGTGAAGAAGGTCGTGGCGGAGCTCAAGGATCTGCCGCCCGGCGTCCACGTGAAGGCGGTCTTCGATCAATCGACGTTCGTGCGCACGACGTACAGCGGCCTGAAGCAGGAGGTCGTGCAGGCGCTCGTCCTCATCGCGCTCGTCATCTTGCTGTTTCTCCAGAGCGTGCGCGGCACCCTCATCGTCTCGGTGGCGATCCCGCTATCGTTCGCGATCACGCTCATCGTCCTCTACGGCGCGGGGGAGACGCTCAACGCCTTCACCCTGGGCGGCCTGACGCTCGCCATGGGACGTCTCGTCGACGACGCGGTCGTCGTCCTCGAGTCGATTCATCGTCATCAGCGGGAAGGGCTCTCGCCGTACCAGGCGGCGCTCCGCGGCACCAATGCCGTGGCGCTGCCGGTGCTCGCGTCCACCCTGACGACGATGGCCGTGCTGCTCCCGGTGCTGCTGCTCGCCGGGCTCGCCAAGAAGCTCTTCGCGCCGCTCGCGCTCACCGTCGCGGTGGCGATGACCGCGTCGTACTTCGTCAGCGTATGCGTCACTCCCGTTGCATGCCGGTTCTTCGCCGGTCACGAGGAGCTCGGCCCCGTGCGAAAGGCGATCCAGGGCTTCATCGACGGCACCGCCGAGCGGTATTCACGCGTACTTCGCGTCGTATTGCCGTACCGCTTCACCGTCGTGCTCGCGTGCGCGGCGTTGACGGCCTTCGCCGCCTTCGCCGCGGCGCGTTTGCCGAGTCAGTTCTTTCCGGAGATCGACGAGTCGATGGAGCGCGTCTACGTCCGGCTCGCCCCCGGCATCTCCGTCGAGGAAGCCGGGAAGAAGATCGCCGAGATGGGCGCCGTCGTGGCCCGTGAGCTCCCCAAGGGCTCCGTCGAGCTCATGCTCACGAACGTGGGCTCGCCGAACAACGCGCGGAGCGCGATGACCAGCCCGAACAACGGCCCTCACATGGGCTTCATCCGGCTCGCGCTCTCGGACCCCGAACATCGGAAGTCGCAGCGCGAGCTCGCCGACCAGTCGCGGCAGATCCTGAACCGTCACTACCCGGGCGTCGATTTCCTGCAGTGGCCCGGCGGCCTCGTCGCGAGCGTCTTCGCCAACGGCCGCATCGCGCCCCTCGTCGTGAAGGTGCAGAGCGACAACCTCGCCGAGCTCGACGCCCAGGCGCGCGCGGTTGCCGAGGTGGCGCGCACCGTCCGCGGAGTCAGGGACGTCCGCGTATCGCTCGAGACGAACTACCCCGAGGTCCACGTCGACACGTCGCGTGAAGAAGCCGGCCTGGTCGGCGTCACTGCTCGCACCGCGGCGCAATCGACGCTCGATGCGACCCTCGGCAACATCAACACCCCGAGCGTCTGGATCGACCCGAGTAACGGCCAGTCCTATTACGTCGTCACGCAATACGACGGCAAGGCCGTCTCCGATCCGAACGCGCTCGCGCAGATCCCGGCGCGCCTCGACGACAACGGCAAATCGGTGCCCCTGGGCGCCTACGGCAAGGTCGTCCGCTCCGTCGGCCCGACGGCCATCGAGCGAAACTCGCTCCGACGCGCCGCCTACGTGCTCATGCAGACCGAGGGACGCGATCTCGGCAGCGCCGCGGCGGAGATCGAGCAGAAGCTCCACGCCGCTCCGTCGACGCACGCCGTGCAGTTCTCCTTCGTCGGCCAGGTCGAGCTGATGCGCACGACGTTCTCCGGGCTCGGGCTCGCGATCGGACTCGCGATCATGGTCGTTTTCATGATCATGGCGTCACAGTTCAAGTCGCTCCGGCTCCCGTTCGTCATGCTGTTCACCATCCCGGTATCGCTCTTCGGGATCGTGGCCGCGCTACTCGCCGCTGGGCAAGGCTTCTCCATCCCGGCGCTCATGGGGATGCTCATGGTCGTCGGCATCGCCGTCTCCAACGGCATTCTCCTCGTCGACGACGCGAACCGTCGCTTCTCCGACGAGGGAGCCGACAAGGTCGAAGCCGTGATCGCCGCCGCGCGCTCGCGATTCGTCCCCATCGCCATGACGAGCCTGGCGACCGTCATCGGCCTGATTCCGACCGCGATCGCGCTCGAAAAAGGCACGGAAGCGAACCAGCCCCTCGCCCTCGCCGTCGTCGGAGGCCTCACCTCCTCGACGCTCCTGTCACTCTTCCTCGTCCCCGTCGCGTTCCTCTTCTTCGCAAGGCGAAGCACCTCACTCGACGAGGCCAGCGTCGTCGAAGGGCCACTCAACTTGCCCGTTCTCCGGACATAGCCTCCAGGCTATATGCCGTTTCGGAATATGGCCGGAGAGGCACGCGTGCGTGGAGGGCGTGTCCAGGGTTAGTGCTCCCTTCGCGGCGCGAAGTACCGGCGATACGTGACGAACGTCGTGGCTTGACGATACGTCACTGATTGGTTACGTATCAATGCGATGCATCGAGCTCTTGCGCACGCGGACGTATTTCGTGCCGTCTCCGATCCGACGCGCCGGGCGATCCTCGATCGATTGCGCGCAGGCCCCGCGCCGGTGAACGCACTCGCGGCGGAGTTCTCCCAGAGCCGCCCCGCCATCTCGAAGCACCTCGGAGTTCTGCGCAAGGCGCACCTGGTGTCCGAACGGCGCGCAGGTCGCGAACGCGTCTACGAGCTCAGGCCCATGCCGCTCCAGCAGGTCGCGGGCTGGGTCGAGGGATATCGCTCGTTCTGGCAGGTCAGTCTGAACAACCTCAAAAAGCACCTGGAGAAAAAATGAGCATCGCAACGAAGAGCGCTCGCTCGGTCGCCGACGTCAACGCCGGCATGATCCTCGCGTCGGTGGAGATCGCTGCTCCGCCCGAGCGCGTCTTTCGCGCGCTGACCACCGAAGAGATCACCCAGTGGTGGGGCTCGCCGGAGGAATACCGCACGACGAGCTTCACCGCCGAGCTACGCGTCGGCGGGAAGTGGCGCACGACCGGCATCGGCGCGAAGGGCGACGAGTTCGCGGTCGAGGGCGTGTACCGCGAGATCGACTCGCCGCGCCGCCTCGTGCAGACGTGGGTCGCACCGTGGGACGGCAACAACGAGACCGTCATCACGTACATGCTCGAGCCGATAGAAGGCGGCACGCGGCTCACCGTGAAGCACGAAGGCTTCGGCGAGCGACGAGAGTCCTGCAGCGGTCACGGAGAAGGGTGGGAGCGCGTGCTCGGCTGGCTCTCCCGGTTTCTTCCGCCCGCACAGCCCTCCAGGTTTTTCTTGCTGCGGCTCCTCGCCCCTCGCCCGACGTTCCAGATGGACCTGACCGACGAGGAGCGCGACGTGATGCGCCGTCACGCCGGCTACTGGGCTGGACTCCTGCCGGCAGGGCGTCGCGGTCGTGTTCGGTCCGGTCGCCGATCCGAAGGGCGGCTGGGGCGCCGGCATCGTGCGCGTGTCGGACGAGGCGGAGATGACGTCCCTGTGTGCGTCCGATCCCGCGATCCTCTCCGGCAAGGGGTTCGCTTACGAGACGCTGCCCGTGCCGAACGCCGTTTACCGCACGTGACGACATTGCTCCGTCGCGCGTGCTCGTAAATAAGGGCACTTGGCGATGGACGAGGACGCGGTTGCGGTCATGGCCGGCTTCCCGGTTTGCATCGTCAGCGGTCGCGCGCGAATCCGCGGGGCGTCAGCGCGATAGCGATGCGGTAACGGCGCGGCGTCGTTCCCTGCATGCGTGATCCGTAATGAGTTGTAAGAACGCCGGTGACTCTGCGCCTACATGCTTACACATGATGGAGGATGGTCCGACGCATTTTTCGGCTGCGTCCCCAAGGCTCGACAAGATCGGATAGACTCGCTTCTGCTCGAGATTTCTTCGCTCGACTCTGCCCCGGAGGAAACCAGTCAATGACAACCGCCACGAACCCCGACGCCCCTGTGCAATCGCAAGACAACGGAGCCCCGCTCTTCCTCTCGACCTTCAAGGAGGGGGACCAGCGCTTCCTTGCTTACGCGATAGAGCACAGCTTCGTCTGCGGTCGGCGCACTCCACAAGATTTCATCCGTCACTTCCCGCCGCGCGCGATCATGAAAGGCCTGGAAAATCAGGCTGGATTGCGCGCCGCGATCCTCGTGCTCACCACCGGGTTGAAGCAGAAGATCGCCCTGAAGAAAGAGTGGGAAGACGCGGCGACGGATCTCCAGATTGCGCTCGACGAAGGCGAGACCGATGCAGAGTCGATCGTCGCGCTGTTCGACGCCGACGATCGCGTCCGCTATCTCGACGCGCAGAAGATCTGGTCGTTCCTCACCGAGGGCGAGTTCTGGAAGGCGTCGACGAACAAGACGCAGGCCGATGTCGCGCGCAATCACATCGCGTTCATGCTGGAGCGCGCGCTCGCGGACAAGCTCATCAGCCATCGCGACGTGGTCGAGGGCGTGACGGTGGAAGAGCTCGCGAACCGCCTGCCGAAGGCCGAGCTCGGGCGGCTCATCCAGTGTGCCCTCCAGAATGCCGATCGCGGCAGCACCTTCACCGAGGCCGATCTTCTCGCGACGACGCCCGCGCGCACGCTCGTGCAGTACGTCCCCCTCTCGCACCTCTGGGACAACGTGGTCGTCCCGAAGATCGCGCGCCGCCACAACTACATCACCGAGGCGAACCAGGGCTCGAAGCCCGAGACGTCGAAGCCCGATGCCGCGAAGGTCGAGTCGTCGAAGTTCGAGTCGCCGAAGCACGAAACCGCGGCCGAGCTGCAGGAGCTCCCGAAGCCCCAGGTGCAGGACGCTCCCGTCACGAACACCGCCGCCAAGGAGATGAGCCTCAAGCCCGTCGCCAAGCCGAAGGAGAGCGGCCTGAAGGACGCGCCCCCCAAGGAGATCTCCAAGATCAAGCTGAAGTCCCCCGACGGGATGAACCCCATGCGCGAGATGGGCAAGACCCCGCTGCCGTTCGGCGACGAGTCCGACGACATCGAGGTCACGGAAGACGATCTGAAGGCGATGTGATGTAGGCGCGCTCGCGGGGTCCGGCACCGGCAGAGGTCGGACCCCAGCGAGCCACGCCGTCGAGTGAACGGTCGAGCAGGACGGGGAACGAGCCGGGGGGAAAATGCGAAAGCGCCGTCCGCGCCAAGATGGGCGCGAACGGCGCTTTTTCAGTCTTGCTCGAGTGAGCTCAGGGAACGGGGTCGCAGGTCGTGGTGCCGTCGGACTGGGCGACGCACATCGTGCCGGTGGGGCAGACGACGCGCGCGCACGGGTCGGGCCCGTTGGGCACGCACGCGCAGACCGTCGGATCGGAGTCGAAGTGCTGGTCGCGGGTGCAGGGCTGGTTCGCCGTGCACTGGCAGACGCCAGGGCAGTTCTTGCCCGGACCCGGTGTGCAGCTGTCACCGGGGTCGTCGGCGCAGGTGCCCATACCGGCGCACGCCATGCCCGCCGCGCCGCCGCAGATGGGCTCGCCCGTCGGCGCGCAGGCACCGCGGTGCTCGACGGCGGCGCCGGCCTTCGCCGCGTCGCAGAAGTTCGTGTAGGTCATGCCGTCACATCCGCACACGGGGTCGGAGAACGACGGGCAGAGGTGCGGTTTCGGTGCGCAGAGGCCGATCCGTCGCGGGCCAGGGCAGCCGCGCGCGATGAAGGGTAGGCACACCTCGCTGTCGTGGCACTCGCGCTCGGAGAAACCGCCGCACCACCGGGGTAACCGGAGATCTTCCGAGACGGGCTGAATGGTGTCCGGATCGCTCGCCGCGCCGCTGCTGCAACCGGCGAGACCGCCGACCAGCAGGACCGCTCCGATCGGAAGTGCCCCAACGATGACTGCTCTGAGAGAGTCGTGACTCGTCATGATTACCTCCGGGGACCAATGCTCCACGCACAAAGGCCCAGACCTTCAATCATACAGATTTCGATTCGGTTCCGTCAACGACAACGATCGACGAAACAGCATAAAAACCGCGACGCAAGACGTCACCTACGTTGACGACGCATGTGCGTCGCGCTCGGTGCGACGATGAAAGCGTGTGGGTGCCGCAGTGCAGAATCGGTTTCGCCGCGCCGCTCGCGCCGCTCGCGCCGCTCACGCCCGCGCGGGCTTTGCGACCAGGAGAGTGGCCGCTTTATACGGCAGCGCATCGAGCGATTCGAAACGAATTCAGATCGCGGCCCGCGGGGTTTTTTCCGGCGCGGAAAAGTCGTTCCCCGGCGGCAGCGACGTGCGCCTCGAGCCTGAAAATATGCCCGCCGGGGGCAGTTCGTAGTTCCGCATCGACGCCACCGCGTCGCCGATGCATCAAAGATGCGGAACTAGGCGAGCACGCGAGCGCAGCGAGCACGCGAAGGCGGCGGGGGAGCGGTCGCGATAGCGAGCCGCGGGGGCAAGGCCCCCGTGATTAAACGGGGGGCTAAGGCCCCCCTTCCTGCCGTATCGGACGAATACGCGCGCGTCCCTCGGCCGAAGCGGTGCTACGACCGCCGCGACATGGCGCTGCCCCCCAGACGTGAGCTCAACGGCGAACCCGCTCCGGAAGAAGAAGAAGATCTCCGCTCCCGCAGCGACGCGCGTCGCGAGCGGAAGCAGTCGGAGGAGGCGCTCATGAACCTCGCGAAGGCGCTCGTCGAGCTACCCGCAAGGACTCTCGAGCGGCTGAAGCTCCCGGAGCAAGTGCAGGACGTCGTCGATCGAGCGCGGCTCGTGCCCGGCGGCGGACCGAAGAACCGCGCGCTCCGGCTCGTCAGGATCGCGCTACGCGACGGCGACGGTGTCGGCATCGCCCAGGCCCTCGAGGACGTCCACGCCCCTCCGCGAAAGGGCGCGCCAATGCCTGCTCCAGCGCCGGCGCGCGAAACGCCGATCGTCGTGGAATGGCGCGGAAAGCTCGTCGAGGGGGACGACGCGGTGCTCGGCGAGTACGTGGCGACGTACCCGAACGCCGATCGCCGTCAGCTCCGTCAGCTCGTCCGCAACGTCAAGAAGGCGACCGACGCTACGCGCGCCGACGCCGTCAAGGCGCTCACCAAGGCGCTCCGCAAGACGACCCGCTGAGCCACTTCATGAAGCGGCGAGCGGCGGCCCGTGCCCGGTCAGCGCCGGAGGATCGCAGACCGGCCCTGCCGGCAGCGCGGAGGGGCGGCCGCGGCGGAGGAGCGCGCGCCACTGATCCGACGTGAACGACGCGGGCGACGTCGTCGCGAGAAAGTCGCGGAGGGCCGCGACGAACCGCGCCGGGTCGGAGTGATGCGGAAAGTGCCCGGCGTCTGGGAAGACCTCGAGCCGGCTCGACGGCATCGCGGCGTGCGCGATCTTGCCGTGGTGCACCGGGATCACCGCGTCGTGCTGGCCCCACACGAGGAGCGTCGGCATGCCGCGCGTCAGGTAGCAGCGATCGAGCATGGTGATCGCCTGACCGCGCCAGTCGACCACGGCGCGGATCGTCCGAACGAACGCGCGCCGCGCCGTCGCGTCGGGGAGCGACTCGAACATGCGGAGCAGGTGCTCCGAGTCACGTCCGAGATCCGTCTGCAATAGCTCCATGATGCGCACGCTCGTCATCCCGACGAAGCGCGCGGGCGCGAGGCGGAGCAGCGGTAGAAAAAGATCCGCCGCCGGCGTCGCGGCTAACCTGAGCACCGGGTGCACCTCGTGCGACACGCCGCCGGTCGACACCAGGGCGAGCCGCTCGCAGCGCTCGGGATACTGATACGCGAACTGCATCGCCACGCCGCCGCCGAGCGAGTGGCCGACGACGGTGGCGCGCTCGACGTCGAGGACGCTCAGCAGATCGCGCATCGCGTTCGCGTAGGCGGCGACCGAGTAGTCTCCGCGCGGCTTGTCGGAACGGCCGTGACCGAGGAGATCCGGCGCGATGACGCGATGGTCGCGCGCGAGCTCGGGGATGATGTTGCGCCAGGTGTCCGACGAGTCCCCGATGCCGTGGATGAGGAGCAGCGCCGGCCCTTCGCCGACGTGCACGAAGGCGCGGCGATAGCCGTGCACGACGCGGTACTGCATGTCGTACCCCATCGGCTTGGCGAGCGGGGCCGGCGTCCGGCGCTGAAACGGGACGATGCTCAAAGGGCGATTCTCTCGAGCCGGCAATCGCGTGGAATGCGAGCGTCGGCCATGATGAAGATTACAGAGTGCGTGTGTCGTGCGGGAGGGCGATTTCCTTCGCACGTAGTGATCACCACGCGTGTACCGCTCACGGGAACCGGAATGAAACGACGCAGAAATGTCGGGGGCGTCGTCGCGCACCTCGGGTACGCTCCAGATCCTTGGCGGACGAAGATCTCGCATGGATGCGCGTCGCTCTCGACGAAGCGCGCGTCGCGATCGAGCACGGCGACGTGCCCGTCGGCGCGGTGGTCGTCGGGCCAGACGGTAAAGAGTTAGCCAGAGCGCACAACCGTCGTGAGATCGACGCGGACCCCACGGCGCACGCGGAGCTCGTCGCGGTTCGTGCCGCAGCGAGTCGTCGCGGCCACTGGCGGCTCGACGGGTGCACCCTCTTCGTCACTTTGGAGCCGTGCGCCATGTGCGCCGGGGCGCTCGTGAACGCACGCCTCTCGCGCCTGGTCTTCGGCGCGACCGATCCCAAGGCCGGCGCCGTCACGAGCCTCTACGAGCTCGGACGCGATGCGCGTCTCAATCATCGCTTCACGTCCGAGGGCGGCGTCCTCGCGACGGAGTCCGTCGAGCTTCTTCGCGGCTTCTTCGCCGTGCTCCGCGCCCGCGGCGAGAAATAATCTCACGGCCCGTCGGGGTCGGGCCGCTCCGGCGCCGTGTCGTCGTCGCTGCCGCCTGCGGCCTCGTTCTCGCTCGCCGCGACGCCGCGGTGAATGTCCTCGGCGAGCGCCGTCGCGAGCTCCTTGTCGTCGATGCGCCGGATCTTGTGCGCGATCTCCATCAGATGATGGAGGTACTCCACCCACCGATCGCCGAGCGTCCCGTCGGCCTTGAAGTGCTGCACCTTCGGGTTCGGTAGCAGGGTGATGAGATAGAGCGCCTGTCCGAGGGAGAGCTCGCGCGGTGTCGAGTGAAAATAGTGCGCCGCCGCGGGGCCGATTCCGTAGAGCCCCGGCGCGAACTCGATGACGTTCAGGTAAAGCTCGAGGATCTGCTCCTTGGTCAGCGACTGCTCGAGGAGCATCGTGAGCACCGCCTCCTGGAGCTTCCGCGAGAGCGTCTTCTCGCGCCTCAGGTACAGGTTCTTCGCGAGCTGCATGGTGACGGTGCTACCGCCCCGCACGAACCTGCCGGCCGTCAGATCGTCTCTGATCGAGTCCTGGATCGATTTCTGGTTGAAGCCCGAGTGCGTCCAGAAATTGGCGTCCTCGCATACGACCACTGCAGTGGCCTCATACGGCGAGACGTCGAAGAGCGAGACCCAGCTCTGGGTCCCGGGGCCGCTCTCGATCGTCGTCGGCAGTCCCGTCACGTCGAGCACGGTCCGTGTCCACGGCCGCGCGAAACGGTCGGTCGACACGTTCGCCGGCACGCGCGTGATCTTGCAGCCGTTCCCTGCGGCCCCCACGACGCGGGTGTCCTTCGGCCGGCGGCTGTCGAACGTCAGATCGCCGCGGAACGCGAACGTCCCCGACATCTCGAGCCCGGCCAGCAGCGGGACCAGGCCCGACGGCACCGACGCGAGCATGTCCGAGCACGCCGCGAGCGGTATCTCCAGGTGGAGCGAGCCCTTCGCGTGGCCCTCGCTCCGGTCGAGGTTCCCGTTGGCGACGAGCTTCACCTTGCCGAGCTCGACGTCGACCTTCGTGAAGCGCAGGGTCGAGCCGTCGAGCGACACGTCGGCGTCGCCGCTCGCGCCGAGCCGGAGCCCGCGCACGACCTCCTTCGAGAGCCGTGGCTCGAAGAGGGACAGATCCGAGAGCTTCGCGCCGCCCGACAGATGAACGGAGCTGCCGTCGGCCTCGAGGCGCGCGCGTCCGTTCACCTCCACGTCGGTGCGGCTCACCTCCTCGAGCCCCATGTCGCGCTCCTTCACGCCGAGCGCGGCGAGGCGGAGCGGGCCGCCCGCGAGGCCCACGTCGACTGCGCCGCCACCGAGGGGCACCGTGATGTCGAAGCGGATCGGCGTCGCGCCGTCGCTCTCGCCCGACGTCACCCACCCCTTCATCGCGCTGTCGGTGCGCTCGATCGCCGCCTTCGCGGGGCCCACGTTCAGCACCTGGCCTGCGTGCCGGAGCTCGAACCGCACCGCAGGGAGACCGAGCGCGGTGCCGGGCCGGAGCATCTTCGACGCGGACTCGGCAGCGCGACCGAGCTTTTCGCGGAGCTCGAGCCACCGCGACGCCCGATCCGTCCCTGTCGTCGCGGGCGCTCCCTGGATTTTTGGGGGGGCACCCTCGTCGTCGTGTGGCGTCGCGGACTCGTCCCCGACGTTCACCACTGCCGCGACGTGTTCGGCGCCGACCGACGTCAGCTTGCGCGTCTTGCCGTCGCGCTCGAGCGACGCGGTCGCCTTCGTAGCCTCGAGCTGCACGGAGCCGGTGCCGACGCGAGCGAGGTCCGCGCCGACGTGCTCGCTACCGTCCTCGCCGCGCTCGTAGCGCGCGCCCCACACGTGTTCCACGTCGCCGGTCTTCGTCTCGGTGTCCCAGGTGACGTCGATGCCGTCGACGGAGAGCGGCAGTGACGACGCGCGCCCGCCGTCGGCGCCGTCCTTCGAACGCGTGTGCGCGGCGCGATACGCGTCGAGCTCGCTCTCGAGTCGTTCGGCGGAGCCGTGCAGCGTCACCGAGCCGCCGTGCACGCGCACGCTGCGCGGCGCGCCGGTGAGCCCCGGTACGACCTCGACGTGAGCGAGCTCCGCCGTCACTCCCGGAAGCTCGGGGCACGAGATGCTCACGCCGGAGAGCCGCACCACGCCGAGACCGATGCCGGCGCGCCGTATCGCGAGCTTGAGGCCCAGCGCTTCTGCGCGCGACTCCGCCATGCCGCGCACGATGGGCCCGCTGACGAGCACGACGAGCAGCACGACCGCGAAGACGCTCGCCGCCACCGCCGCGGCCGTGCGGCGCGGCCCCGGCGGAAGAAAGTCGCTCACCCGCCGGACGGCGTCCGCCGCGAAGCTCCGGCGAAAAGGGGACCGACTCCGGTCGGCCGACGACGACATGGGACTCGAATGAAATACCCGGCGAAGGTAACGCCAGCAATTCGCGTCGCCCGCCTCCCACGCGGCGGGGCATTTTCAGGGCGATCCGCGCCGCGCTCACGGAGTGAGGCGCCCACCGAGCGCGCCCGACGAGCTCCGTTCAGATGTCCACGCCCATCGAGCGGCACCACGCGATCGAGCGGCGCATGCCCTCCTCGAGGTCGATCTCCGGATCGTACCCGAGCTCTTTCTTCGCCTTCTCGATGGAGACGGCGATCGATTCGCCGAGCTCGCCCAGCACGTGGATCTCCTGGTTGTAGAGGCCCGTCATCTGGACCAGCGAGTCGGCGAGGCGCGCGATGTCACCGATCGCACCGGGCAGGTAGCGCGGATGGATCGTGACGCCGAGGAGCTTGCCGACGGTCTGGAGGATCTCGATGAACGAGTATGGCCGTCGATCGGTGATCCAGTACGTCTGCCCCGCGGCCTTCGCGACGTCGCGTGCGAGCAGGAGGCCCTGCACGGTGTTGTCGACGTAGCTCATGCTACGCAGGTTGTCGCCCTTGCCGACGATCGGCGGATGGCCGGCCTTGATCATCTTGAAGAACGTGGTCTGCCGGAGCGGCTGGTTCGGGCCGTAGAACCAGCAAGGACGGAGGATGACGCCCTCGATGCGGCCGGCGCGGTGCGCGTCGTTGACGAGCCACTCGCTCTGCAGCTTGGAGAGGCCGTAGTTCAGGTAAGGACGCGGCGGGTCGTCCTCTTGCATCAGGTGCGTCGCGGACGTGTTGAGGCCCGCTGGCGAGTTCGAGCTCACGAAGACGAACCGGCGGACCTTCGCCGCGCTCGCCGTCTCGAGCAGGGTGCGCGTCGCGTCGACGTTGGTGCGATAGAGATCGGAGATCCGCTTCGCGTGAATGATGCCCGCGCAGTGGAAGACGGTGTCGATGCCGTCACACACGCCGTCCGGCAGCCGTCGCTCCGTGAGATCGGCAGAGACGACCTCCACGAGCCCCGACTTCGTCAGCGGGCGCGCGTCACTGCCGGGCAGCGCCACGATGCGCACGGACTCCGGCTTCTGCTCCACCGGGCCCGAGCGAAATCCGTTCGTCAGGGCCTCGACCAGGCTCGACCCGAGCCAGCCCGGAGCCCCCGTCACCAGTACACGCGGCTTCTGCATCTCGTCGGCTCTCGTTCAACCCCGGGGGAACCCCAGGGGCAGCGAACGCTATTCGCAAAGGACCGAGAGCCGCAAGCTCCCCAGGCATGACGGGTTTGGCGGCGTGGGATTGGTTTGTGAGGGGGTCTTACCCCCGCGGGCTCGCTAGGCTCGCGCGTCGCTGCCCGACCTCGCAATCAGATTGCAAAGCGAGCGCAGCGAGCCGCGAGCGGAGCGAGCCCGCGAAGCGGCGGGGGAGCAGTTCGCCGAAGGCGAAGCTGCGGGGGTCAAGACCCCCTAGTAAATAGTAGTTACCAGCTCGGCGCTTTCGTCGTCGTTCAGGTCGGTCGCGATCGCGTAGCCCACGCCGTGCTGCTCGCGGGCGGCAATCGAGTAACCCCGGCGGTCACCCACGTGGACCGGCTGGTTGTGCACTACCCGCGGTTCGAGCACGCCCCGGAGCGGCACCCGGCGCGCGTCGTAGACGTAGAGCGTGACCGGATGATTCGAGATGCGGTAGCGCAGGTAGGCGGCGCGCTGATTCTTCATCGGCACCACGGTTCCACCCTCCCACGAAG
The DNA here is from genome assembly GCA_036272055.1 of Polyangiaceae bacterium. Taxonomy (GTDB): domain Bacteria; phylum Myxococcota_A; class Polyangia; order Polyangiales; family Polyangiaceae; genus DASZVB01. The sequence continues at coordinate 79,589 of DATAZL010000059.1, forward strand.
CGCCGAACTGCTTCAGGTTCGGGATGTGCACGGGGACGCCGACCTCGGGCTGGAGCTTGAGCACCTGCGCCGAATCGCTCATCTCCGTCGCGGGAGGCGATGCGTGATAATCGACGAGCTCCTCGAGCACCTGCTCGGGGTCCATCATCGCGGCGGCGACCGGTGCGGCGGGCGCGGGCGACGGCAAGGTCGACATCGCGTCGTTGCCGACGTGCCGGTTCAAAAAAAGCACGGACCCGAGCGTCGCCGCGGCGGCGAGGAGCAGTGGAAGCATCGCCGTGCGTCGGGACCGGCTCGGCGCCGCCGATGCTTCGTGGTGTTCGCGCAGATCGAGGATGCGCTCGCGTTCCGCGCGCAGCGCGCCCGCGAGCCGACCCTCGAACCCGGCAGAGGGCTGCGCGTCGAACTGAGTCGCTCTCTTCACGCTGCTGCGGAGCGCGACCTCGAAGCGCTCTCGCTCGGAACAGGCGCCACACGTCGAGAGATGCTCCTCGACGTCGAACACGTCTTCGGTCTGTAGCTCGCCGTCGAGGAACGCGTCGAGCAGCGCGGTAACTTGACGGCAGCTCACGAGCCACCTCGCTTCGAGCGGTACATGTCTAGCTTAACAGGCTCGGGCCCGCGTTCTTCCGCGCGAGCGGGCGCATCAGCGGCGATTCCCATCGTGCGTGCCTGATCGATGAGCCGAGTCTTGAGGAGACGACGGCCGCGATGCAAGCGCGACATCACCGTGCCGATCGGACAGCCGACGGTGTCGGCGATCTCCTTGTAGGAGAGCTCTTCGACGTCGGCGAGTAACACGATGAGACGGAACTCTTCGGGGATCGCGTCGAGGGCATCGTTGATCTCGCGCTCGAGGATCGGGCGCAACGCCTGCGCCTCGGGCTCACGCATCGCGCGAAGCGTGCTCGCGCCGATCCACCCGTCCGCGAGGGGGTCGGCGTCGGGTCCGTCGAACACGTTCCGCTCGAGGCCGCTCCTGCGGTAGCGGTTGATGAACGTGTTCTTGAGGATCTTGAGAAGCCAGGCCTTGAGGTTCGTGCCCGACTCGTACTGATCCTTGGCGCGGAGCGCCTTGACCAGCGTGTCCTGCACGAGGTCCTCTGCCTCGGAACGGTTCCGGGCGAGCCGCGTGGCGACGGCGAGCAGGTTCCCTCCGTGAGAAAGGAGAGCCCGCTCGAACTCCTCTAATTCCGCTCTGGGTTCTGCCCGGTTCACGGTTGCTTCCTTGAAGACCGCAACCGGGGGCCCCCGCGGTCTATTCCTTCGCCTTTTCTTCGAGGCGTTTCTCTATGGCAGCCAGCCGGTCGGAGACGCGTTTCAGCTCCGACTGTAGCTCTCTGATAGGCGAGAAATTCGGTAGGACCGCACGGATGCGCTCGTCGATGGCGTGCTGCCATTGCTCGAGTGTCGCGCGGAGACCTTTCTGATGGGTTTCGCTGCCGGTCACATCGTCCTCCTCCGGTAGCGGCCCAGGTCCGACCTCGCCGACCTCGCCGCCTTCTTCCGGATGCTCCTTCGTTATCAGGCGACGGATGGGGCTGTCGCGAAAATGCGTGAGGATCTTCTCGCTTCGCTGGCGAATCAGCGCTTTCAGCGTGGCGAGAGGAATACCGCGCGGTCGCGCCTTCAGCTCTTCGGAGATGATCAGCGCGAGAGTGACGTCGGTCTTGTCCTCTTTGGTCGCGTTGTCGATGATCTGCACGTCTTCGTTCGCGCGGATCATCTCTGCGATCTGCAGGAGCGTGACGTACCGACTGTCCTTCGTGTCGTAGAGCTTCCGGTTCGAGTAACGCTTGATTACCCGCCGCTCTCCGGTCGAGCCGCTCTCGGGGACCTCGGAAACCATTCTCGTTTCGTCCATTCTCCGGTGGCCCTGCTTTGAAGGATACAGCGCGCGACGGCGTTTGCCGCTCGAAGCCGCACTTTCACAAATTAAGCCTCACTTGCTGCAAGGCGTCAAGCTTCGTGCCGACTCGTTTCGTCGTTGTCAGTCGCTCGCGCCGCGGCGTGACTCGCCCGCGACCAACCACATCATGAGTGAGCGGCGACCGGTCGCAAGGTAACGGTCTCGGTTTTTCGCCCCGGGAGAGAGCGCCGAGTATCGTTCTTCGAGCGATGCGCTGCCTGGCTGCTCCGTCGACGAGCTATCTCGTCCGTCTTCTCTGTCTCGCCCTGGTCGCGGTCGGATGTGCGTCGGCATGCCACACCCGCGAGCCGCTCGACTTGCTCGTCGTGCACCGGCTCGATCCGGAGCGCGCCTCGGCCGGCGACCGGGTCGTCGTGAGCGGCGAAGGGTTCCCGGAGGGCCGTTCGGCCACGGTGACGTTCCGCGGCGAGCTGCTCAGGGCTGGCTTACCGCGACAGACCGACGTCCGGATCGTCGCCCAGGCGCTACCCGCCGAGCGCGGCACCGTCGCCATCGCGTTCGACCGCTCGATGGAGCGGCGATTCGTCGGAGGCGGCGCAACCGCCGCGCACACGACGTTCGTCGGGGACGTCCAGGTGACGTTCCAGCCGGGTCAGGACGGCTCGATGCCGCTCACCGGCTCCGCACACGGCCTCCGTTTCGACGTCCTGCCCTCGGTCGGCGCCGCGGCGGCAGCGCCCGACGCGGCCGACGAAGGCTCGTCGCTCGCGTTCCTCGGGCTCTCAGCGACGCCCGATCCGTCGGGTCGCGGGCTCCAGGTAGACGCGACGGATCCCGACGGTCGCGCGTTCGCGGCGGGGATCCGTCGTGGAGATCTCATCGTCGAGGTGGACGGCGTCTCGGTGCTCTCGGAGGCGGATCTCACGGTTCGCGGCGGTCAGCGCGCGGCGCGATTCGTCGTGGAGCGCGCGGGGCGCCCGCTCCCGGCCCTGACCGTCGACGTCGAAGGGCTCTCGCCGCTCGGTATCGCCGACGTCATCGGCGCGGCGTCGCTCGTGCTCCTCGGCTGTCTCTTGCTGTCGGTGCCGGCGACGCGCGCGGGCGTCCTTCTCCGCTGGCTCGGGCGGCTCGCCGAGCCACGTCGTGGCGGCGGATCTGCGTCGGACCGTTACGGGATCGCCGGTGCGCTCCTGCCGCCCGAGGGTCAGGGACGTCAGCTCGTCGCGCCGGCCCTCGCGGCGCTCGTCGCGGTGCTCGCGGCGTTCGGCTGGCTCTCGTTCGGGCACAGTCTCGTCTCGCCGGACTCCGATCTGCTCGCGCTCGCGATCGGCACCGCCGGCGCGCTCGTGATTGCCCGTGGCGTGGACGGCGCGGTCCGCTCACGGCGCAGCAAGGCGAGGGCGCTCGTCGAAAACACGGCGCGCGCCGTCGTGTGCGTGCTCCCGGCGATCGGCGCCGTGATCGGCGCCGTGGTCGCGAGCGGCCGCTTCGTCATGGCGGAGATGGTGGCCGATCAGGGCGGCGCGCCCTGGCGCTGGGCGGGAATGCGCAATCCGGGCCTGTTCGTCCTGCTCGCGCTGCTCGTCGCGAGCGCCATTCCGGACGTCGGCGCGGAAAGCGCGTCACCGCCGATCGAGGGCCTACCGGAGGGGCCGTCGCGGCTTCCGTCCACGACGCGCACCGTGCTTCGTGTCATCGAGTCCGCGTACCTGTGGACGGCCTGTGGACTCGCTGTGGTCTTGTTCCTCGGAGGGTGGCGAATCCCCGGTCTCACGGCTGCGTCGCAGGAGGGGAGTCGCGTGCTCTCTGCCGTCGGCGCGGGATTCTTTCTGGTAAAGCTGTGGACAACTGCCCTGATCGTGGGGGCAATTCGCAAGCGCGCCGGGCGGATCGCGATTCATCACGTCGCGCCGCTCGCGCTCCGGCTGGCGCTCCCCGCCGTGCTCGTCGGGCTCGCGCTCGCCGTCGGCTGGACGGCGGCTCAGGACGTCCTTCGCTCCGCCGTCGGCGCGGACTCCATCGGCTACGTCGCCGTCATGCTCTTGACGGCGACCGCGGCGTACATCGCCGCAGCCGCCCTAGTGAGTCGCAAGAACGTCGCGACCGCCGCCACCGTGAATCCCTGGCTCTGAGCGGGCAGTTTCCCGGGTAGATCGGCCCGCCGGGAGGCGTTTTACGGGTCGCACTAAAGGCCGGGGACGATGGAGCCGTTCCGAGGGAGGAGCTCATGTCAGGTTCGATCCCCACCCCCGACGGCGCGTCTCGTGCACCCCGGGACGAAGCGACGTTTTCCCAGAAACCCGACTCGTTCACGCCGGACAAGCGCAGGCGTGCGCCGCGGTTCAGCGTCGATCTCGACGTCACGATGTCCAGCGAGCACAACTTCTACGCGGGCTTCGCGGAGAACATCTCGTCGGGCGGTCTCTTCGTCGCGACTTACGTCAAGCGACCGCGGGGTGACCGCATGGAGATCGTCATCAACATCCCCGGCCGCCCCGAGCCCATCCGCGCGGTCGGCGAGGTGCGCTGGCTGCGTGACTACTCGGAGCAGAGCAACGTGCCGCCCGGTCTCGGCGTTCGTTTCGTCGAGCTGCCGGAGACCGACGCGAAGGCGATCGAGGACTTTCTGAAGGACCGCGATCCGCTCTTTTACGACGACGAATGAAGTCGGTGCGCGCGCTCCTCGATGCCGAGCTCGGCGATCGCGGCGCGGGTGCGCTCGGCGATGGCGCGATAGACGCGGGGCGAGCCGCGCTGGGTCGATAGCTCGCCGTAGTCGAGCGGCTTGCCGAACACGATGTGCACGGGCACGCCGGTACCGTCGTAGTTGCTCGTGATCTGCCGCGGCAGATCGTTGAGGAGCCCGTTCACGAAGACGGGGAGCACCGTCACCTCGGAGCGATGAATCAGCCGCCCGATGCCGGGCTGCGCGGGCAATAGCTCGTAGGGGTCGTCGCCCTTTCCGCGTGTGCCCTCGGGGTGCATTCCGAGGAACGTTCCGCCGCGCTGGAGGAGCCACGCGAGCTCGTCGAGCCCGGCGAGGTTCAGCGCCGCGCGGCTTCGATCGCGGAAGATCGGCGGATACATGGCGAGGAAGCTCATGATGCCGTTCACGAACAGGCCGAGCGGGTTGTCGTAGAAGAAGTCGGAGCGCACGGGGAAGACGAGCCGGTGCGGCATGCCGTGCTTCACGAGATAGCCGGTGATCACGTAGAGGTCGAAGAAGCTCCGGTGATTCGACGCGCAGATGTAGCTCTTGCCGGGGTCGAGCGGCGGCAATCGGTCGAGGCCGTGCACGTGGAGCAAGCTCCGGGTGACGGTCGTGATCCACTCCGCGCCGAAGTGCCGCTGGCAGTAGCGGACCGCGCGGTCGAACACGCCGGGCTCGAACGTCGCGCGCACCGCGCCGATGTTCATTTTTTCGAGAAACGACAGGCGCTCGCCGCCTTCTCGGATCAGGTCGGGTCTCTCTACGGGCAAGGCGCGCGCGAGCTTACACGCCTGCCGTCGCTCCGTGCAAAGCAGCCGGCGCCGGTCAGCCGACGATGCCGACCGTCAGCCGAGCGTGGGATCGTCGAAGATGATGTCGATGTATCCCGGCAGGGGCAAAATGCCGTCGAGCGCCTGCGCTATCTTCTGAGCCAGGGCGCTTCTGTCCACCGAAGCGTCGGTGCCGATCACGTTGAGGGTAAGGTGCGGCTCGAGGTCGCGCTCCGGATTGAAGGTTCGCTTCAGCGCGTAGGGCGTGCCGTCGAGGATCTTTTCGATGGCCGCGACGACGTCCTCGGGCGGCCCGCCATCCATCTCTGCGATGAGACGCTGCTCGTTCGGATCGAACGGGATTTCTCCGACGTAGCCGACGAGGGGTAGCGCACGCCCCTGGACGATGCTCGCGATCTCGTGGCGGTGCAGCATCAGCTCCGTCGAGTCGAGCGCGTTGAAGAGCATGCCGCCCATGCGTTCGTCGTCGCAGAGCGCGAGGGCGAGCTCGAGCACGACCTGGGAAGGGAGCGCGCAGTACTCGAGGGGCCCGTCGTCCGTGGTCCAGCCGATCTCGTCGGTGGCGTGCGCCACGAGCTCCGGCCGTGTGAACGCGGTCACGAAGCCCGTCTTCTCGTCGTCGAAGAGCAGGTGCGGCGACAGGGACAGCTCCTCGCCCACTTCCTGCTCGCTGCCGAGCGCCACGTTCGTGATGCGCTTCGCGAGCGGCACCAGAAGCCGCGCCTTCCTGAGGGCAATGATGAGGTCCGCGACGTCCTTCTTCATGCCGCGACGCGCTGCAGCGACGGCGGCCGAGGCGTCCTCGAAGGTTCTCTCGCTGTCGTCACTGGTCGCGTCGGTCATCGGGGCGTGTTATCGCAAGTAGTCCCGCCTCGTCGCAACGATGAGCTTTCTCGACGTCCTCGAACCGGTCGCTCGGCTCTTCCGTGAGCGCGGGCGGCGTTCCTTCCTCGCGGAAGGGCGCGCGCACGTGGAGATCGGCGACATGGGGGTGGACGAGCTGCCGCGGTTCGAGCGCGCGCTTCGACGGCAGGCGACGGCCGACGGCCGCGTGACGCGCCTCGAGGTGAACGCCTATCTGCGGCGGGCCATCTTCGTCTTCGAGCCGGGCGCGTGCCCCCTGTCCGAGCTGGTCCAGTGGGTCGAAGAGGCGGAGCGTTCCGCGGGCATCCCCGACGCGCGGTTCGAAGGCAAGAACGAGCACCCTGCCGACGTGGAGCCCGGGCTCCGGAAGCTCATCGGGCTCGCGGCCGACGGCGCGGCGTTCTTCACCGGGCTCGGGCTGTCGGTCACACCGCTTCCCGCGTTCCCGTTCGCAGGGACGGCGTCGGCAGTGCTGTCCCTCGTCAGCAGCGTCGATCGCCTGCGCGAAGGGCTCGAAGAGCGGCTCGGACCGGAGCGCGCCGAGCTCCTGCTCGATCTCGGGATGTCCGCGTTCTCGGCGCTCGCACAGCGGCCGCTCACGTCGTTCGTCGACGGCGTTCACAAGCTCGGCATGCTGCGTGAAGCGCAGGCCCAGCGCGGCGCGTGGTCGCGCCTCGAGCCGCACCTCTCGCGCGAGCCGGTCGACGGCATCGTCGGCGCGCCGAAGACCGAGGACCGCCCCCTGCCGCTCCCGCGCGGCCCCATCGAGGAATACGCCGACCGCGCGTGGCTCGTCTCTCTCGCCGGATTCGCGGTGAGCTTCGCCACGACGCGCAGCCTCCAGCGAGCGATCGCGGCGCTCTACGGCAGCCTCCCGCGGCCGGCGCGCCTCGGCCGTGACACGTTCAGCGCCGAGGTGAGCCGCATCCTCGCGGCGCGCGACGCGCTGGTGCTGGACCCCGACGTGCTGAGGCGGCTCGATCGCATCGATTGCGTCGTGTTGCCGAGCGATCTCGCGTCGTCGCAGGCGTTCGAGCTCGGAGCTGCGCACTACTCCGCCGGCGTCGACGCGACCGAGACGCGGAGCGCACTCGAGGTTCTCTTCAATCCGGACGCGCCGCTCGCGCGTCAGTCCGCATTCGGTCTTCACCTCGGCCCGTGGAAGCTCTCGCACGCGAGCGCGCCTCCCGAGCTCGAGGAGACGGCGAAGGACCTCGCGCGGAAGGGCGCGCTCGTCCTCTCGCTCGAGCGGAACGGCGAGGTCGTCGCCGCCGTCGAGGTGCTGATCACCGCGCGCACCGGCCTCGAGGAGCTCGTCACCGCGGCGCACGAGGCGGGGATGCGCGTCGTGATGGCGTCGAGCGACGACACGATCCTCCAGGCCGTCAGCGCCGACGACGTGATCAGCGCCGCTGAAGGAATTCGCGCCGGCATCCGCCGTCTGCAGCGCGAAGGGCACGGCGTCTGCTTCGTCGCTCACGGCGACTCACCGGGACTGCCCATCGCCGATCTCGGCGTCGGACTCTGCCGTCAGGGGGAGCCCACGCCGTGGGGCGCGCACGTGCTCTGCCCCGACGATCTCGCCGAGGTGCGGCTCCTGATGCGCGCTTGCATGCGGTCGCGCGAGGTGTCGAAGCAGAGCGTCAACATCGCGCTCGGCGCTGCGGCGTTCGGCGCGCTCGTCTCCGCCGGCGGGCTCCTCCCGCTCACGAGCCGTCGCGTCGTGTTCGTCGTGAACACGGCGACGCTCATGTCGATGGCGAACGGGCTCCGCGGCTCGATCGCCATTCGACGTCTCGCGCTTCCGCCGTCGCGCGATCCGACGCCGTGGCACGCACTCGACGCCGACGGCGTGCTCGGTCGTCTCGCGAGCGTCAGGCAGGGTCTCAGCACGAGCCAGGCGGCAATCCGGCGCGTCCCCCTGCCGACCGGGCCGACGCGGCTCCGGGAGCTCACCGAGGCGATCACCGACGAGCTCTTCAATCCGCTCGCGCCGCTGCTCGCGGCCGGCGCGGGTCTGTCCGCTGCCGTCGGCTCGATCAGCGACGCGGTGATGGTCGGCGGCGTCGTCGGGTTCAACGCGCTCATGGGCGGCGCACAGCGGTTCGCCACCGAGCGGAAGCTCCGCGAGCTCTCGCGCTCCGAGCGACGTCAGGCGACGGTGCGCCGTGAAGGGCGTATCGAACAGATGGACGCCCAGGCGCTCGTCCCGGGTGACGTCGTGCTGCTCGCGGCCGGCGACGTCGTGCCCGCCGATTGCCGTATCCTCGAGGCGACGCTCCTCGAGATCGACGCGTCGAGCCTCACCGGCGAGTCGCTTCCGGTGAAAAAGTTCGCGGCGCCGTCGTTCGAGGCGCAGGCCGCCGACCGCAGCTCGATGGTGTACGAGGGGACCACCGTCGTCGGCGGGCAAGCCGCGGCCGTCGTCGTCGCCGTCGGTGCGCACACCGAGGCGCGCCGCGGCGCTGCCGGTTCCAAGGGCGCACGAGGCTCAGCGGGCGTGGAGCGGCGTCTCCGCGGGCTGATGAGCCTCACCGGGCCGGTCGCCCTCGCCGCCGGCGTCGGAGTCGTGGGCGGCGGTCTCCTCCGAGGGCGAAAGCTCGAGGAGCTCGTGGGGTCCGGGGTGAGCCTCGCCGTCGCGTCGGTGCCCGAGGGACTCCCGCTGCTCGCCACTGCCGCGCAGCTCGCGGCGTCCGAGCGCCTCTCACGCCGTCACGCGCTCGTCCGGAACCCCCGCGCGCTGGAGGCGCTCGGCAGGGTGGACGTCGTGTGTCTCGACAAGACCGGGACCATCACCGAGGGCGTGCTGTCCCTCTCCGTCGTGTTCGACGGCGAGGTCGTAGCCGCGGTCGAGGCGCTGGATCGCTCGCACCGCCTCGTGCTCTCCGCCGGCCTCCGCGCGACACTCGCGCGCGAAGGCACGACCGTCCCCGGCGATCCGACGGACGAGGCGCTCGCGGCGGGCGCACGTGGCGCAGGCGTCGACGCGGGTTACGGATGCACCGGGTGGCGTCCGACCGCCGAGCTGTCGCTCGCGCTCGCGCGCAGCTACCACGCCGTGCTCGGTCGCGGCGCCGAGGGCACGCGCCTCTCCGTGAAGGGTGCGCCCGAGGTGCTGCTCTTGCAATGCACGCGCATCGCGCGCGGCGCGAGCGTCGAGCCGCTCGACGACACCGCGCGGCTCTCGCTCTTCACCACGGCAACCCAGCTGGCCGCACAGGGCCTCCGGGTGCTCGCCGTCGCCGAGCGCGCGATGGCGTCCGACGCGCAGCTCGATCCGTCGCTGGTCGTCGATCTCACCTTCCGCGGCTTCGTCGCGTTCCGCGATCCGATCCGACGCTCGGCGTCGGCGGCGATCGCGTCGCTCGGCAGAGCCGGCGTGGCGACCGTGATGATCACCGGCGATCATCCGAGCACCGCGGAGGCCATCGCGCGCGAGCTCGACCTGCTCGGCGAGCGCTCGGTCGTCACCGGCGCGGAGCTGGCGGCGCTCTCGGACGCGGACCTCGACGCGCGCGTCGGGAGCGTCGCGGTGTTCGCGCGCGTGACTCCCTCGCAGAAGGTCCGCATCGTGCGCGCGCTGCAGCGCGCGGGTCGCGTCGTGGCGATGGCCGGCGACGGCGCCAACGACGCCGCCGCGATCCGGCTCGCCGACGCGGGCATCGCCATCGGGGAGCAGAGCACGCAGGCGGCGCGCGCCGCCGCGGACATCGTCGTCACCGACGGGCGCATCGAGACGATCGTCGACGCCATCGCCGAGGGCCGTGCGATGTGGGCGTCGGTCCGCGACGCGGTGTCGATCCTCGTCGGCGGCAACCTCGGCGAGATCGGGTTCACGCTGCTCGCCGGGCTCATCGACGGCTCGCCGCCGCTGCACGCGCGCCAGCTCCTGCTCGTCAATCTGTTCACCGACATCGCGCCGGCGATGGCCATCGCGCTGAAGCCGCCGGTTGCGCAGTCGTTCGAGTCGCTCGCGCGCGAGACGCCCGACACGGCGCTCGGCGCGCCGCTGAACCGTCAGATCGCGACGCGCGCGCTCGTCACGACGATGGGCGCCGGGTCGGCGTGGGCCGTCGGACGTCTCACCGGTTCACGCGCCAAGGCGCGGACGATCGGGCTCGCGGCGCTGGTCGGGACGCAGCTCGGGCAGACGATCACGTCGGGGGAATTCAGCCGACCCGTCGTGCTCACGACGCTCGCGTCGGCCGGCGCGCTCTCGCTCCTCATCTCGACGCCAGGCGTGAGTCACTTCTTCGGGTGTCGCCCGCTCGGCCCCATCGCGTGGACCACCGCGATCGGTGCCTCGGTCGCCGCGACGATGCTCGGCAACGTCGTGGCCCGCCGGGTGGACGAGATAAACATCCCGCCGATCAGCGCGCCGGCTTCGATCCGCGCTGCCGGCGCGGCCATCGGCTTGCTCCGTCCGTCGTAGAGCTGCGCCTCACGTCGTCGCGGACGTTCAGCGCCGCGCTTCGCGGCGTTGTGCCTCACTCGTCGGCGCGTCTCGTGCGTGTCACGTCGCGTCTCACGCGGTGTCGTGTCGATGTCCGGCGTTGCGTGGACGCGCTGTGTGTAACTTTTTTCGGCGCGCGTGCCTGCTCGCCGAAGGGTCGCGGCACTTCCCGCGCATGTCCTTCCTTGTGCGACGGGCGGCTTGGCTTTTCTCCTCGAGTACGCCGTTGCTCGCCGTGGTTCCGGAGAGGGCGTTCGGCGCGCTCGAGGGGATGCTTATTCTGTCGGCCCTCGCGACCACGGTCGCGTGCGGTCCCCAGGACACGGCGACGCCGCGAGCGCAGGCGGGAACGCCGGGCGCGGGCGGCAGCGCCGACGGGAACGGCTCCGTGGGCGCAGGCACGGGCGCGGTGGGCGCAGGCGCGAGCACGACGGTGAGCGGCGGTATGCAGGCCGGCGGCACGACGATCGGTGGCGCGACCGCGATGGGCGCCGCGGGCGCGGGCACGACGGCCCCGGGCGCCTCTGCCGCTCAAAACTGCCCGACGTATCAGGATGACTTCGTTCCCCAGGTCTACGAGCCCGTCTGCTCGAAGTGTCACGACGGCAGCAACTCGAAGGCGCCGAACTGGGGACAGTATTCGGTGGCGTCGGCGTCGTGCGGGACGATCGGCGATCTAGTGGCCAGCGGCGCGATGCCGCCGGCGAGCGCGAAGCTTCCGCTCGATGCCGCGCAGAAGGCGCTCGTCGCAGCGTGGGTCGGCCTCGGGTGCCCGGAGAATGCGAGCGCGCTCCCGGCGAGCTGCCAGCCGTCCTCGCAGGGCCCGGGCTATCCGGAGCCGTCCGCAGGTTCCGGCGGAGCGAGCACCGGTACGCCGCCCTCCGGGGCAGGCGGCGCGTCCACGGGGACGCCCGCGGCCGGCGCGCCGTCGAGCGCCGGCGGTACGGGGACGACGAGCGGGTCGTCGAGCACCGTCGTGCTCGCCGTCACGCGTGCGGAGTGGGACGCGGACAAGGAGACCCTGCGTCTCGAGGGCACGGTCTCCGATGTCACTGCGACGCTGACCGCGGAGTTCGGCGGCCGCACCGAGCCGCTCGCGAACGACGCGGGTCGCTTCCGTAACGAGTTCACGAACGTCGTCAGCGATCCCCCGACGGTCACCGTCCGCACCGGCGGAGGAGCCATCGCGACGTCCCCGGTGACGGCGAAGTAGACGGCCCGAGACGTCATCGCCGCCGTTGCGCTCGGGCGAAGCGCCGTCACGGCGGAGTCGGGTCGGCTCACACCGTGAAGTAGTTCGGTGAGCGTAGTGCTTTCGCCGTGTTGAGGCGATCGCGGCGCGCGCGGAAAGAGCGAGAATTTGGCCGGATCGAGGGTGTCTCGGTATCTCGTCGTCATGGTCCGACACTCGCTCACCGTCGCCTCGATCCTCGCCCTCGTCTCCGCGTGCGGAGTGATCGCGAAACCGACGCCCCTCTCCGCCACCGCGAGCACCGCCCCGACCAAGTCTCGTCACCCGACGAAGGCGGTCGCCGAGAAAGAGGTCGCCGAGGGCACGTCTGCCGCCAACGCCTTCCGGCAGGTCGGCGACTATCACGTGTACCAGTACACGGGCAGCTTCTCGAAGCAGCCGCTCACGCTCACCGAGCAGGTCGTCGGCAAGGACGGCGATGCGCTCCTCGTCGATTTCGTCCTCGAGGAGGGCGAGAAGATGACGGCGCTCCGCGTGAGCATGCACGACGACGGCGAGGTGCTCGGAGTTCGTCGCATCACCGACGACGGCGACGTGCCGGCGACCATGGCCGAGTACGACGCGATGATGAAACGCACCGAGCTCCTCCCCGATAGCAACGACGAGATGGTCGCCACCGATCACACGTCGTGCCTGATCGGCGACGAGCAGGTGGACTGCGATATGACCACATACATGGTCACATTGAGTGGCAAGCACGCGAAGCTAATGATCACGAAGAGCCCCCGCGTCCCCGGGCGCGACATCGGCGGCGACATCGTGGCCGACGACGGCAAGGTCCTCTACAGCGCCCGCCTCATCGAGCGCGGCAACGAGCCCCCCGTCTCCGAATCGATGGCCCGCCTCGACCGTCTCGAGACGCCGTCTCAGTGACGCCGTCTCGGTGACCGCTTTTTCCGTCCCGCCGACGCTGAGCGGCGTGGAGGGCTCCCCAATAGATCAGCTGTCGACGGGGGTGCGGCCACCGACGATGACGTCCCACCAGCTGAAGGCCATGGCGAGGACGTGATCGAGCTGCCAGGTGCCGGAGTCGATGGACTCTCCTGATCGACGGCCGAGGGGCTTCAGCGTGTCGTCGGGGAGGCAGTAGGCGGCGAGCTCGGACGCCTGGAGCAGGTGGAGCACGCCCTCGCTGAAGCCGACCCCGGCGTAGACGACGGCAGAGGGCATTCGCAGCGCGGCGAGGTCTTGCAGGGTGTAGGGGATCTTCTCGTCGGCGGTGCCGGAGACGTCCTGGTACTTGCACTCGAGCGCGAATGCCTTGCGCTCCTGGGGGTGCAGGATGAAGAGGTCGACGCGGCGCTGCTTTCCGATGATCGAGGTACCGAGGTTCACCTCTTCGAACACCTGGATGCCGCGGTCCCAATATGCGGAGACGATGTAGCTCGCAACGCGCTTGCGGTACTCGTGTCCGGTCACGACACGCTCTCTATCACGGGAGCGCGGCGCGAATACGCTCCGCAGAGAGCTGGACCGCGGCTTCTGCGATGTCGGTCCCGACGAATCGCCTGCCGAGACCGAGCGCGGCGACCCCGGAGGAGCCGGAGCCCATGAACGGATCGGCTACGATTTCCCCCGCGACGGTGCTCTGCCGGATGAGGACCTCTGCCACCGCGGAAGGCTTCTCCGTCGGGTAGCCGGCGTGCACTCGAGGCGAGGTGATGACGTCCGCGATGCCGAGGTCGGCGAGCTTTCGCTTCCCCTTCTCGAAGAAGAGCACGAATTCATATCGAGAACGATAATGATATCCCATGCCTATCCGGACTTTGTCCCACACGAGCGGCTTCCAGAACTTGAAGCCCGCGGCCTCTGCGGCGGGCTTGGCGACGAACATCGTCTCGGCGTCGCAGAAGAGATAAAAGTGACGGTCGCGCGCGAGCACGCGGTGGAGCTCGCGAAAGAGCTCGGGGAAGCGGCTGTTCGGGAAGATGCGAAACCAGTCGTTGCTCGACGACTTGCTGTGCTTGAGACGCGTCGTGGTGCCGATGGCCCGATGCTTCTCGAGCGACTCGTAGGGCGGGTCGGTGACGAATAGATCGACGCTCTCTTCCGGCAAGGTGCGTAGCCACTCGACGGCGTCCTGGTCGTGGAGGACGTGGGTGACGCCGGGCGGCAGGATGGTGCGCGCGGGCTTCGCGCCGCGTCGGGCGCCACTGCTCGATCGCGTCATGGTCGCGAGCCCTTCCATCGGGAGCGTCAGTGCGCCGAGCTCGAGCTGGGAGCCCACGCCTCGAGAAGCATCCATATTTTTCTCTTATCACTGAGCGGCCGTGCAGTCTCGGTGTTCGACGCTCACTCGTGACATTGCGTGTCCTAGCGCGGCGCGTAGCGAATCTCGATCCACGCTGCCACGCGAAGCGAGGGCTCGGAGCCTTGCCTATGGGTGTGATCCACGGCACCCTTTCTGATTGCTCAGATTGCTCGCGGGGGATCGTGAGAGGTCGATGAAGCGGAAAGCACCTAGATTCGTTCCATCGCTCGTCTTCACGAGCGCCCTTGCCGGAGTCGTCCCGGCATGTGGCGGGTCCGACAAGTTCACGTTCATCGCCCTCGCCGTGGCCGGCTTCTCCGGAAACGGTGGCGACGTAGGCGAGGGCGGTAGCGGCGGAACCGCGGGCCATGCCGGCACGACCGGAAACGGCGGCGCCATCCAGGGACGCGGCGGTACCGGTGGCGTGGAAGTCATCGTGCTCGCCGTCGCCGGATTCGCCAACGGGTCGGGTGGGAGCGTCGGTGTGGGCGGCAGTCCCGGTGCGGGCGGCGTGCTCCTCGACGCAGGAAGCGGAGACGGCGGGGGCGGTGCGGCCGGCCACGCCGGTAGCATCGGAGCCGGCGGCACCCTCGGCTCCGGCGGCAGAACGGGATCCGGCGGGCTCATCGGCATCGGGGGCGGGGTCATCGTCCTCGCCATCGCCGGCTTCAGCAACGCCGGCGGCACTGCCGGAGCGGGCGGCAAGGTCGGAGCTGGTGGTCGCATCGGCATCGGTGGGCTCTTCGGAGCCGGCGGTCGCATCGGCATCGGCGGGCTCTTCGGAGCCGGCGGCAAGGTCGGCGCGGGCGGTCGCTTCGGCACCGGCGGCAGGATCATCGTGCTCGCCGTCGCCGGCTTCGCGACTCAGAGCGCCGCGGAAGACGACGAAGGAAACAAGGGCCCCGCGGGCGGAACGCCCTGAACGAGCCGATGCTGCCGCATCAAACGCCCGTTCGCCGGATCCTCAGCGAGACGCCGCTCGCGCGAAGTTACGAGCTCGCGCTCCTCGGCGAGACGCGGAAGCGAAGGCCGATCCCGTGGAGCGCCTTCGATCGGTCGCGCTATCCGGCGGCGGCGCTCGAGCTCGCGGGCGACGCGCACGCACGCCTCGCGGAGGGCGAGTATCACGCCGTCGGGCTCTTCGGGCGCATCTCGTCGGGCATCGCGATGCTGCCCGCGCCGTTCGACATCGTCGCGGCCTCGACGCGCATCAGCAGCGACGAGATCCGTCACGCCGACTACTGCACCCGCTTCGCGTCGCTCTGCTTCGGCAAAGACGTGACGCTCGCCGTCGATCGCGGCGCGCTCGCCGCTGCGGCACCGGTGCTGCCCGACGTCGCCGACGCGGATTTCCTCGTCGCGAAGTACGCCGCGACCGGCGAGACGCTCGCGGCGGCGCTCCTCCTCGCATGCCGCAAGCGCGCGAAGGATCCGCTGGCGCGCGCCCTCTTCTCGTCGCTCCTCGGAGACGAGGTCGCGCACGCACGCTTCGGCTGGTACTTCCTTTCGTGGCGCGCGCCGCTCTGGACGACCGCCGAACGGCAGACCGTCGCGGATCACCTCGGCGAGTTCGTCGCGGGCATCGAGCGCTCGCTCTGGTTCGGGCGCGACGCACCTCCCGAGGCGCGAGCGGCCGCGAACGCCCTCGGCGTGCTCGACTCCGAGTCGCAGCGCCAGGTCGTGCGGCAGGTGATGGAAGAGGAGATCGTCCCCGGGCTCGATGCGCTCGGTCTCGGCGCGTCCCACGCCTGGCGCGTGCGCGCACGCGGGCCGTCGAGCACCGCGCGTGCCCTCGGCCGCGAAGATCTCGTCTTCGGTGGCGGTGAACGCGTCGCCGCGCTGCGCGCCATCGGTGAAGATCCGGCAACCAGCGTGGTCGATCGAGCAGCGGCGTGGCTCGCTGCGCGGGTCGGCGACACCGGTAACGTCGAGTTCGCCCTCGATGCGCGTACCCGGCTGCCCGAGGCCGTCGGTCAGCTCCAGCACGGCAGGGCGGCTCTCGCCGTCCGGGCGCTCGTCGCTCACGGCGGACACCCCGCGGCCGCCGAGCGCGCCGCGATGCGCCTCCGGGCCGATGTGACCGCCGCCCTTGCCGGAGCCGACGTGCCCGGCTGGCCCGACGACCCGTCCCTGGTCGCCGCGACGCTCGCGCTCACGGTGCTGGCCGGCATCGACGTGAAGCGCGCGCTCGCAACGGCGGCCCTCGCCCCCGACGTCGCGCGCACGCCCTGGTATGCGGCCCAGGTCTCGACGGCCCTCGGAAGGGCCGCGCCCGACGTCGTGTGGTCGGCGTGCCTCAAGGCCCTCGAAGGCGACGCTTGGGCGCCCTGGACGGCGATGGCCGCCCGGGCGCGAGGCGACGCAGCCGTCTTCGCCCGCTGCGAGGCGGAGCTCGTCCGCGTGATCGGCCCCGACGGAGCCGTTTCCGGCCCGAACGGACCCGAGATCGCGCGCACCGCCGCCACTGTCGAGGCGCTCGAGCCGTTCGAATCGGCCGTCGCTCGCGAGGCGGCAGAGCGGGCTCGTGATTTCCTGGTGCGCTGCCAGCTCGCCGAGGTGGAAGAGCCGTTTCAGGCGGGGAGCATCGACGGCGCGTTCCCCCTCGTCCCCGAGGGAGATCTGCTCCGGACGGACGCGACGTCCCACGCCCTGCTCGCGCTCCTGGCGCTGGACCGCCACTCGAAGCAATCCGCGCGGTAGCGCGGGCATCGTTTCACGAGTGCGAGCGACGGAACTTGCAGAAATGCAAGGCATTGCTGTGGCGCGTAACCGTCTTAGATCCATCCGACCGTGAGTCAGGCCAGTTCTGCCACCGCGGGCGCGCCCTCCCGACGCGCCGCCGCATCTCGACGTTTTCTCCTCCTGGGGGCGCTGGCGCTCGCGTGGCCGTCCGCGGCCCTCGCGCAGAAGACGCCGGCCCCGCCGTCAGCGGCGGCGCAGAAAGGACCTCCGACGGACGCCCCACCGCCGACCGACCAGGTCGTGACCGCGCCCGACGTTTCGGACGCGATGCTCTCGCCGGTGCAACCCGCGTCGCGCCTCGTGAAGAACTGGGACGAGGCGCTCACGCTGATCCGCACGCGCTCGCCCGACTATCTCACCGCCGCCGAGACGATCCACCGCGCCGAGGCGCAGAAGCGCATCGTCCTCGCGACCGTGCTCCCGACGTTGAACGGGCAGGGGAGCTACACGCACCAGTTTCTCACCAAGGAGTTCGCGATAGGACCGGTGAACATCACGTCGCCGCCGCCCAACGTGTGGGCAGCCGGCGCGACGCTGGGCGTGCCGATCGTCAATGTGCGGGGCCTCTACGGTGTCGCCACCGCGAACCGGAACATCGAGGCGACCAAGCTGTCGTTCCAGGACACGCGGCGGGAGATCACGACAGCGGTCGTCAACGCGCTGCTCTCGAGCCTCACCTCCGAGCGTGTCGCCGAGCTGAACCGCGTCGGCCTGCGCGCGTCCCTCGAGCGCTTGAGTCTCACCGAGTCGCGGCTGAAGTTCGGGCAGGGCACGGAGCTCGATCACGACCGCGCCTTGCAAGACGTCGCGGCGTCCCGCGCGCAGCTCATTGCCGGGGACGAGTCGCTCCGTCAGGCGCGTGAAGAGCTGGGGCGAGCGCTCGGCATGTCACAGCCGCTCGGCGTCCCGAGGGAGCTCGACCTGGAAGAGTTCGAGCACGCGGTCGCGCGCACCTGCCACCTGAACGAGGAGCTCGAGCGACGCCCCGACGTGGCCGCGGCGCGAAAGCGAGTCGAGGTCGCCGACCGGCAGATCACCGATGCGGAGCTCGAGATCGCGCCGACGCTCTCGGCGGTATCGACGTTGAATTACGCGAGCGAAGTGTCACTCGCGCCGAACACGACGTGGCTCGTCGAGGGCGTGCTCAACGTGCCCTTCTACGACGGCGGCGCGCGCTACGGCCGTATGCGCGACGCGCGCGCGGTTCGCGAGCAGGCGCGCCAGGCCCTCGTCTCCACCCGGCTCAACGCGATCATCTCGTCGGCGCGGGCTCATCGCGCCGTCGGCGTGTCGCAGCAGTCCCGGGAGGTCGCCCTCGCCCAGCGCGATCTCGCGAAGCGGGTCGACGCCAGGACGCGCGAGGGGTTCGCGCGCGGGTTCGGAACCAGTCTCGATCTCGTGATCTCGGCGCAGGCCCTTCGTCAGGCCGAGATAGATCTGGCGGTGCAGGACCTCGAGCTCGGTGAAGCTCGAGCCGGCGCCGTGCTTGCCAACGCGGAGTGCGTCTATTGAAACCGAATCACACCGACATCGGGGTAAATCGCGTCATCGCCAGGGGCGCGGCGCTCGCCGCCCTCGTGCTCCTCGTCGCAGGCTGCGGCGACGCCAAGAAGGCTCAGGGCGCGCCGCCGCCGCCCACCGTGGTCGTCGCGCCCGTCAAGCGCGCGGACGTGCCGCTCTTCATCGAGGCGGTCGCGACGATCGACGGCTACGTCAACGCCGACATCCGGGCCCGCGTGCGCGGTTACCTCGAGAAGCAGCTCTACAAGGACGGCGCCATCGTCAAGAAGGGGCAGACGCTGTTCACGATCGAGGCGACGGAATACAGCGCGTCCCTGTCGTCGGCGCGGGCGAGTCTCGCGCGAGCGCACGCCGCGCAGGACCACAACAAGGTGCTCGCCGAGCGTGACGAGGGGCTCTTCAAGACCGGGGTCGTGTCGCGTCAGGACGTCGACAACGCGACCGCCAGCGTGGCGGACGCCGACGGCCAGGTGCAGGGCGCTCAGGCGGCGGTCGAACAGGCGGCGCTCAATCTGTCGTACACGACGATCAAGTCGCCGCTCGACGGCGTCGCGGGCCTCGCCCAGGTGAGAACCGGCAACCTGGTTGGTCAGGACGGGCCCACGCTGCTCACCACGGTGTCCCAGGTCGATCCGATCCGGGCGACGTTCCCGATGTCGGAGTCGGACTACGTGAAGTACCCGTACCGCTCGAAGAACCTCGACGCCCGCGATCTTGCCTGGGCCAAGAAAGAGTTCGTCAAGCTCGACACCGGTGCCGAGACCGACGAGGGCGACCCCGGCGTCGAGCTCGTCCTCTCCGACGGAACCGTTTACAAGCACCGCGGCGTCGTCGTCGCGGTGAACCGCCAGATCGACGTCAACACGGGGACGATCCAGGTGCAGGCGCTGATCCCGAACCCGACCGGCGATCTGCGGCCCGGGCAATACGGCCGGGTGCGCATCCGCCGTACCGACGCGGGCGTCGGCGCCCTCACCGTCTCCGAGAAATCGCTCATCTCCGTTCAGGGGACGTTCTCGGTCGGCGTGGTGGGGCCGGACAACAAGGTGCAGCTCCGTCGCGTCGACCTCGGGCCCGGCAGCGGCGGGCAGCGCATCGTCATGAAGGGCGTCAGCGAGGGCGACCGCGTGGTCGTCGAGGGCGTGCAGAAGATCAGCGACGGGGCGGTCGTCGTTCCGAAGACCGCGCCGGCCGCGGTGGCGTCCGCGGAGCCCTCGGCAGAGCCGCCTGCTGCGGCATCCGCCGCCGCGAAGAACTGAGACGAGGAGAGCGCCGATGTCTGCCTTCTTCGTTCGCCGTCCAATCGTCGCGATGGTCATCGCGATCATCACCGTGCTCCTCGGCATCGTGTCGCTCGTCGGTCTGCCGATCGCGCAGTTTCCCCAGATCCTCCCGCCGCAGATCAATCTGACGACGACGTACACCGGCGCCGACGCGCTCACCATCGAGCAGGCCGTCGCGACGCCGATCGAGCAGCAGATGAACGGCGTGGATCGGATGCTCTACATCCAGTCCACGAACGCCAACGACGGCTCGATGGGCCAGGTCGTCACGTTCGACATCGGGACCGACATCGACGTCGACAACGTCCTGGTCAATAACCGTTACTCGCAAGCGCAGCCGTTCCTGCCCCAGGACGTGAAGAACTTCGGGGTGACCATCAAGAAGTCCCTGGCGTTCCCGCTGATGGTCTTCTCGCTGTACTCGCCCGACGGGCGCTACGACCCGACGTTCCTCGCGAATTACTCGCTCATCAACATCAACGACGCGCTCCTCCGCGTGAAGGGCGTCGGCGACATCAGAAACCTCGGCGCGGCCGACTACTCGATGCGCATGTGGCTGAACCCCGACACGCTCGCGCGTCTCGGGCTCACCGTCACCGACGTCCAGAACGCGCTCCGCTCGCAGAACGTCGTGAACCCCGCCGGGCAGATCGGCGCGGAACCGTCGCCGCCCGGCCAGGAGCTGACGTACACGCTTCGCGCGCAAGGTCGCCTCGTCGAGCCCGAGGAGTTCGGCAAGATCATCATCCGCGAGAACCCCGACGGCTCGAGCGTGAAGATGAGCGACGTCGCGCGCACCGAGCTCGGCGCGCTCACGTACCAGCAGTACGGCACCTTCAACGGCAAGCCGGCCGCCGTCATCGCGACGTTCCAGACCCCGGGCTCGAACGCCCTCGAGGTCGCGGCCAACATGAAGAAGACGATGGCGGAGCTCGCAAAGAGCTTCCCGCCGGGCATCGAGTACCAGGTGTCGCTCGACACGACGCTGCCCGTCACCGCCGGCATCGGCGAGATCGTGCAGACGCTGGTCGAGGCCATCCTGCTCGTCGTCCTCGTCGTGTTCATCTTCCTGCAGAGCTGGCGCGCGACGCTGATCCCGCTGCTCACGGTGCCGGTCTCGCTCATCGGCGCCTTCGCGGTGTTCCCGCTCCTCGGCTTCTCGGTGAACACCCTGTCGCTCTTCGGTCTGGTGCTGGCGATCGGCCTCGTCGTCGACGACGCCATCGTCGTAGTGGAGGCCGTCGAGCATCACATCGAGACCGGCAAGAACCCGCGGGAGGCGACCCTCCAGGCAATGAAGGAAGTGTCGGGCCCGGTCGTCGCGATCGCGCTCGTCCTCATCGCGGTGTTCACGCCGGTCGCTTTCATGGGTGGCATCACCGGGCGCCTCTACCAGCAGTTCGCCCTGACGATCGCGATCTCGGTCGCGATCTCGGCCTTCAACGCGCTCACCCTGAGCCCCGCGCTGAGCGCTCTCCTGCTCAAGCCGCGGTCGGAGCACCGTGGCTTCTTCGGTCGCCTCGGAGACGGCTTCAATCGCTGGTTCGGCAAGGCGACCGACGCGTACATCGGCGTGAACCGGCAGCTCATCAGGAAGCTCGCCATTCCTCTCATCCTGCTCGCGGGCGTGACCGGTTTCTCGGTGCTCATCGGCGGCAAGCTGCCGTCGGGCTTCGTCCCCGACGAGGATCAGGGATACGCGATCATCGGCGTGCAGCTTCCGGATGGCGCGTCGCTCCAGCGCACGAAGGCCGTCTACGAGAAGATAAACGCCATCATCTCGAAGCAGCCCGGCATCCGGACGTACAACGGCGTCGCCGGCTTCAGCTTCTTCACTCGCACGGCGGCGAGCTACACCGGCACCGGGTTCATCGGGCTCAAGCCGTGGGACGAGCGCGACGGCCCAGGGCTCGACTCGCCCTCCATCTTGAAGAAGCTGAACGGCGCGTTTCAGGGCATCCCCGAGGCGCGGGTGTTCGCGGTGACCCCGCCGGCCATCCCAGGCATCAGCTCCGCCGGCGGCTTCAGCATGATGCTGCAGGACAAGAGCGGCGGCACGTATCAGTTCCTCGCCCAGAACGTCGGGAAGTTCCTCGCCGAGGCGAAGAAGCGACCCGAGCTCGACCAGATTCGTCCCATCTTCTCGCCTGCTGTGCCGCAGCTCTTCGCCGACGTCGACAAGGACAAGGCGCTGAAGGAAGGCGTCGCGATCACCGAGATCTACGCTGCGCTGCAGACGTTCCTCGGCGGCGCGTACATCAACGACTTTTCGCGGTTCGGGCGGCAGTGGCGCGTCTTCTTGCAAGCCGAGCCGAGCTTTCGCACGAACGCCGACGCGATCTCGCGCTTCTACGTCCGGAGCCTCAAGGGCGACATGGTCCCGCTGTCGTCGTTCGTCAGCATTCGCTCCACGACCGGCCCCGAGTACACGGTGCGCTTCAATCTGTTCCGCGCCGTCGAGATCCAGGGCGCACCGGCAGCAGGGTACAGCTCCGGGCAGGCGCTCGACGCGCTCGAGGACGTTGCCGCCAAGACGTTGCCGCCGGAGATGGGCTACGCCTGGAACGCGCTCTCGTACCAGGAGCGCATCGCGAGCGGCGGCTCGGCGCGCGTCCTCGGGCTGTCGCTCGTCTTCGTGTTCCTGATTCTCGCCGCTCTCTACGAGAGCTGGTCTCTGCCGTTCTCGGTGCTGCTCAGCACGCCGGTCGCGGTGCTCGGCGCGTACCTCGGGCTCCTGTCGCGCAAGTTCGACAACAACGTGTACGCGCAGATCGGTCTCGTGATGCTCGTCGGCCTCACGGCGAAGAACGCGATCCTCATCGTCGAGTTCGCGAAGAGCCAGCGCGAGGCGGGCAAATCCATCATCGACGCGGCGCTCGAGGGCGCGAAGCTCCGCCTGCGTCCCATCCTGATGACGTCGTTCGCGTTCATCTTCGGCTGCTTGCCGCTGTGGGTCGCGACCGGTGCCGGCGCCAACGCACGCCGCATGCTCGGCACCGCGGTCGTCTCCGGCATGCTCGCCGCGACGTTCCTCGGTACGTTCCTCATCCCTTCGCTTTACGTGATGGTGGAGCGCCTGGTGACGCGCAAGAAGGACCAGGGCGAGCGGGCGCCAGAGCACGACGCGCTACCAGACGGTGCGAGCTCCGTACACGCCGAGTGACGCAAATCGCGGATCCGTCCGCTTAAGAAATCGAAATACGCGCGTGTGAAAATCCGGACGAGGGTCCGCAGATAGCCGTTATCGGTACGTTGCGGAGAGCCGTTCACTGCTCCGCGGCGATGCGAAGCTCCGGGTTCGAAGGGGACCTGACCCGTTTCGTAATCGTCGCGGAAAGCGATGATGATGCTCAAACGGAACTGCGTGTGTGCTGGTGTGCTCCTGGTCGTCGCGGGATGCGGCGGCGAAGCTCGGGAGACGCTTTCCGACGGAACGGTGTCGGAGGCCCTGGCTCCGGCGGGTAGTGACGCGCGATTCGTCAGCTCGACGATGAAGTCGACCTGGTACCCCGGCGAGCGCGGCGTCGTCTCGGTGACGATGACGAACGCCGGCACCAACGACTGGACGGCCTCGCCCATCTTCGGCCTGACTACCCTCGACGGTGCCTGGAACTGGAGCTACACGCCGGTCTCCGCGGTCGTACACCCGAGCGGAACGAACACATTCTCGTTCATCGTGGGCGCCCCGAGCGCCGCTGGAGCGCAGACGTTCACGGCCGACATGCAGGCCATCGGCCGCGGCGGCTTCGGTGACGTGGTGAGCACGCCGGTCACGGTGAGCGCCGCGTCGAGCCGTCAGTGGGGCTGCACTTACGTCCCCGGTTCCAGCTCGCTCCCGACGATGCTGTCCCCCGGCGAGAGCCGTCAGGTGACCCTTGCGGTGACGAACTCCGGCACCGGCGACTGGACGAGCGCTTTCTATCTCGGCAGCCACGACACCCCGACGAACTTCTGGGGTCAGACCAACGTCGTCCTCGGGAGCACCGTCGCGTCCGGCGCGACGAGGAGCTTCACGTTCTCGATCCGGGCGCCGTCGACGGCGGGTACGTATCGGTTCGTTCGCGAGATGACGAACCCGCCTCCGGCAGGCGTCGGCTTCTTCCAGGCGAGCAATTTCTGCGTCGATCAGCCGATCGTCGTCGGGGGTACCTCGGCGAACGGAGCGACGGTCGCGTCGCAGAACTTCCCGGCGACCATGGCCGTGGGCGAGACCACGACGGTCACGGTGGCGATGAACGACACCGGCACCGCCGCATGGCCGGCGGACGGAAGCTACGCGCTCTGGTCGAACAACACGCCGGTCAATCTCTGGGGCACGACGTCCGTGCCGGTGAAGGTGTCGACCTCGATGGGCGGCACCGTGTCGCTGTCGTTCAACGTCACCGCACCAGCGGCTGCGGGCAGCTACACCCAGAGCTGGCAGATGCGGAAGATGACGGGGGCCGACGCCGGTCTGTTCGGACAGACGATCAGCGTTCCGGTGGTCGTCAACGGCTCGACGACGGCCGGCTACGGAGCGTCGGTGGCGTCACAATCGACGCTGCCCACGACGACCCCCGGCACCTACTACGCCGTGACCGTCGCGATGATGAACACCGGCTCGAAGACGTGGGCCGGGACGACGTTCGGTCTGCGCTCGGTGAGTGTTCCCTCGAACATCTGGGGAACGACCTATGTGCCGCTCGCATCGACGGATTCCGTCGCATCGGGAGACACTCACACGTTCTCCTTCTACGTGAAGGCGCCCTCGTCCGGCGCCGTCGACACGGCATGGCGCATGATCCAGACCGACGGCGTGGGTCTCTTCGGGCCCACGGCTAGCAACGGAGGCGGAGTGCCCGTCATCGCGCTCGACTGCGGTGATCTGCTCACGCGCCGCCCCGGCACCGCGAACGGCGTCTACACCATCGACATGGACGGCAGCGGACCCACCGCGCCCTTCGACGTCTACTGCGACATGACCCACGGCGGCTGGACGCAGGTGAACGATCAGGACGTCGCCGTGCACGGCGGCTATCTCGCGAAGAACGTCTGGTTCGCGGGCGTGAACACCACCGCGCCGAACGGCGGACAGTGGGGCATCCTGAATCGCCTCTCGGCGTTCAAGCGCTCCACCAACGACTGGAATCTCCGCATGACCTACGGCCAGGACGAAGCGCGCTACGCGCAGTGGGTGCAGAGCGGCGACCCCACCACCGCGTCGCGCGGAACGGTCTCGGCCGTCAGCATGCTTCCCCTCAATCAGGTCGGCTGCACGTCGCCCTTCATGGGGCTGGGCATGGATGCCGGCTCCGGTACGCTCGACGGCGATCCGGGCGGGTGCTGGTGGTTCCCGATCGGTTCCACGACCCAGTTCGGCAGCGGTCTGCCGGCTTACAACGGATCGGACTCCGGGCAGCTCGTCACCGATCGCATGCGCCTCTACGTGAAGCGCTGAGCGAATCGGGACAGTGAGAGCGGGGGGCGTCGTCGGGCGCCCCCCGTGTTCGTTCAGACCGTCGTGATCCACTCCGCGAAGCGCTGGTCCTTGCCGGTCGCTGCGCGGAGATAGGCGTTGCGGAACAGAGTGCCGTACGTGCCCTGTCCGGTCTTGTAGTGGACGCCGTCGATCTCGCGCACCGGCGTGACCTCGGCGGCGGTGCCGGTGAGAAACACCTCGTCGGCGCGGAGCAGCTCTTCGCGTGTGAAGGCGCGGATCTCGACAGGGACGTCGAGCGTCTTGGCGAGCTTCAGGATGCAGTCGCGGGTGATGCCGGGCACGATCGACGACATCTCGTCGTTCGTGAAGAGCTTGCCCTGGCGCATGAAGAAGACGTTCTCCCCGGTGGCGCTCGCGACGGTGCCGTCGTGGTTCAGGAGGATCGCGTCGTCGAAGCCGCGGTCGAGGGCCTCGTGGGCGGCGAGCACGCTGTTCGCGTAGTGGCCGCTCGCCTTTGCCATCGTCGGCAGCATGGTGTGGTGGAATTTACGCCACGACGAGACGGTGACGCGGATGCCGTTGCGAAGCGCGTTCTCGCCGAGGAACGAGCCGAGCTCGCGCGCCGCAATGAAGACGCTGACCGGGCAGTGCGTCTTCGGTTTCAGGTCGATGGGGCCGTAGCCGAAGTAGGCGAGGGGACGGAGATACCCGTTCTCGATGCCGTTCTTCCGCGTCACCTCGAGCGCGCCGTTGACGAGGTCGTCCGAGGAGAACGGCAGCGTCATGCCGTAGAGGTGCGCCGAGCCGATCAGCCTGTCGACGTGGTCGCGCAGCCGGAAAATGCGCGGCCCCGGATAGACGCGAATGCCCTCGAACACGGCCGTGCCGTAGTGGAGAGCATTCGAGTAGTAGTGAACGCCGACCTCACTCGCCTCGCGAAGGCCGCCTTCCCACCACACGAACCGCGCAAGCTTCTGGCCCTTCGGACGAGGTGCGGGAAGCACCTCGTCGATCGGGATTCGAGCAAAGCTCGGCCATTCCTCTAGCGCGGACTCGTGCGGGTCAGACATGAGGTCCTCGGGAGCCGGCGCCGCCGGCGGTTTCGACTCAGGCGTCAGGGCGCTCCTTGACGGCTCGGTGATCCTTCATCCACGGCATCATCGCGCGGAGCTTCTTGCCCACGGCCTCGATCGGATGGCCTTCGCCCTTCTTCTCGAGTTCCTTGAACTTCGGCTTGCCGGCCTTGTGCTCGCTCATCCACTCGTCGGCGAACTTGCCGGAGGTGATCTCCTCGAGCATCGCCTTCATGACCTTCTTGGTCTCGGAGGTGACGACGCGCGGGCCGCGCGTGAGATCGCCGAACTCGGCGGTGTTGCTCACCGAGTAACGCATGTTGCCGATGCCGCCCTCGTAGATGAGGTCGATGATGAGCTTCAGCTCGTGGCAACACTCGAAGTACGCCATCTCGGGGGCGTAGCCCGCCTCGGTCAGCGTCTCGAAGCCGGCGGTGATGAGCGCCGTGAGGCCACCGCAGAGCACGGCCTGTTCGCCGAAGAGATCCGTCTCGGTCTCTTCGCGGAAGCTCGTCTCGAGGACGCCGGCGCGACCGCCGCCGATCGCCGACGCGTAGGCGAGCGCGACGTCGCGCGCGTTGTTCGTCGGATCCTGGTGGACGGCGATGAGCATCGGCACGCCACGGCCGTTCGCGTACTCACGGCGAACGGTGTGGCCCGGCGCCTTCGGCGCGACGAGGAACACGCCCACGTCCTTCGGCGGCAAGATCTTCTTGAAGTGAAGACCGAAGCCGTGCGCGACGGCGAGGAACTTGCCGGCCTTGAGGCCCGGCGCGATGTCCTTCGCGTAGATATCGGGAGCGAGCTCGTCCGGCACGAGCATCATGATCACGTCGGCCCACTCGGCCGCGGCTGCCGGCTCCATGACCTTGAGCCCCTCGGACTCCGCGCGCGCGCGCGACTTCGAGTCGCTCTTAAGGCCCACTACCACCTGGATGCCGCTGTCCTTCAGGTTCAGCGCGTGCGCGTGACCCTGGCTGCCGTACCCGATGATCGCGACCTTCTTGTCGCGGATGAGGCCGACGTTCGCATCCGCATCGTAAAACGCCTTCATGTGACTTCCTTCTTCTTCCGCTCGCACACTCGCGAGGCGCCGGGTCCGACTCGAGCCCGAGTGGGTTTCGCCGGTCCGGGCCTGCCTCGATAGCACCGGCGGGCCCGGAGTCGAAGACCGCGTTTCTGCACGGACCGGACGAGCCGGGCACGATACGCCGCCCCAGCGTCGGCCGTCGGGAAATGCGTTCAGGGGTCCGGCGGGCGTCCCGGGGGAAAAGAACGGGCTTTCGTGGCCAGGCATCGTGCCAGAATCCCGCCTTCATGACCCCGAAGCGCGTCCTCCGGACTTCGTTGATCGTCTCTCTCGTGTTCCTCGCCGGCTGCAAACGTCAGAGCGCGGAGCCGGAAAGCCGGCCTGAGCCGACGGCGTCGTCGGAGCCGCCGCCGGCGCAGTTCCTCGCGCCTTCGCCGCACGCGGGCGCGTCGCCTCACGGAGACATGCAGTCGCCACACGGTGATACCCCGACCGACACGGCTGCTGCCGGCAAGCTCGTCTGGTCCGATCCGCCCGGGTGGCAGCGATCGGCGCAATCGTCTCCGATGAGAATGGCGACGTATCGCATTCCCCACGGCGCCGCCGACAAGGACGACGCGGAGCTCGCCGTCTTCCACTTCGGCGGCGGTCAGGGTGGCGACGTCGAAGCGAACCTCAAGCGCTGGGAAGGCCAGTTCAGCGACAAGAAGAGCGAGGCGAAGCGCGCGGAGCGTGTCGTCAACGGACTCAAGGCGCACGTCCTCGAGGTCGACAGCGGGACGTACACCGCGATGGCGATGATGCCCGGCCAGACGTCCTCGGCGAAGAGCGACTACGCCATGATCGCCTCCGTCGTCGAGACGCCGCTCGGTTCCTATTTCTTCAAGCTGACGGGCCCCGCGAAGACCGTGAAGGCGCAGAAAGACGCCTACATGACGATGCTCGACAGCGTGAAGGTCCAGAGCTGAGCGACGTCGTTCAGCCCGTCGCGCTCAGCGGCCCGGTGCCGTCGACGCCGTCTGCTTCGACGGCGGGCTTCACGATCGCGATCGGAGCGGAGCGCACCATGTCGCGAATGCCGAGGGGCCGGAGCCGCTCGAGGAAGCTGTCGATCTGATCCGGTGTGGCCGCGAGCTCGACGGTGAAGCCGCCCGAGTAGTGCGAGAGCACGTGAGCGCCGGTGAGCCGGAGGATCCGCTCGAGCTCTTCTTCGCCCTTGCCGCCGGCGGCGCGGACGTTGACCACGCAGAGCTCGCGCTCCACGTGCGGCGTCGTCGCCATGTCGTTGACCTTGCGGACCCGGAGCAGCTTGTTCACCTGCTTGATGATCTGCTCGATCACCGTGTCGTCACCGCGGGTGACGAGCACGACGCGGGACAGCTCGGGTTCGAGGGTGCGGCTCGCGGCGAGCGCGTCGATGTTGAAGCCGCGCCCGGCGAACAGGCCGACGATGCGGGCGAGCTCACCGAAGCGGTCTTCGACGAGGATGCTGAGGACGTGACGGTTCGTGTTGCTCATGTTCCGTACTCGCTCGCGCTCACGCGAGCTCTCGCGGTTCGGGAGCCGGCGCGTCGTCGAGCGGCTCTTCTTGGATCTCGTAGTGCGCGGCGCCCGCGGGCATCATCGGATAGACGTTCGCTTCCTTGCTCACGATGACGTCCATCACGACGGTGCCCGGCGTCGAGAGGCCTTTCTCGAGCACGGCGCGGACCTCGCTCGGCTTCTCGGCGCGGAGCCCGGTCGCGCCGTACGCCTCGGCGATCTTCACGAAGTCGGGAAAGTACTTCATGCCGACCTCGGAGTAGCGGCGCGAGTAGAAGAGCTCCTGCCACTGGCGCACCATGCCGAGGAAGTTGTTGTTCAAGATGATGATCTTGACGTTCAACCCCTCGTGCACACACGTCGCGAGCTCCTGGATGCACATCTGGAACGAGCCGTCGCCGGAGATGCAGAGCACCGTCTCGCCGGGGTGGCCCATCGCGGCGCCCATCGCGGCGGGGAGGCCGTAGCCCATCGTGCCGAGGCCGCCGGAGGTGAGCCACTTCCGCGGGCTGTCCGCGGGGTAGTACTGCGCGGCCCACATCTGATGCTGCCCGACGTCGGTCGCGCAGATGTGACGGCCCTTCGTGATGTCGGCGAGCTCGACGAGCACGCGCTGCGGCATGATCACGTCGCCCTTTTCACGGAAGCGGAGCGGGTGATTCTTCTGCAGGTCGCGAAGGCGATTCCACCACGCAGTGCGCTCGGGCGGCGGCCCGGGGGGCAGCGCGTCGATGAGCTGGCGAGTGACGACCTTGGCGTCGCCGACGATGGGTAGATCCACCTTCACGCTCTTGTTCACGCTCGACGGATCGACGTCGACGTGGATCTTCTGCGCCTTGCGCGCGAAGTGCTCGACCGCGCCGGTGACGCGATCGTCGAACCGCGCGCCGATGTTCACGATGAGCTCGGCCTCGTGCATCGCGATGTTCGCGGTGTAGGTGCCGTGCATGCCGAGCATCCCGAGGGCCTGGGCGTGGCCGGGCGGGAACGCGCCGAGCGCCATCAGCGTCGGCGTCACCGGCAGGTTGAGCCGCTCGGCGAGCTCGAGGATCTCGGGGGCGGCACCGGCGTTCACCACGCCGCCACCGATGTAGAGGATGACCTTCTCGGTCTTGGTGATGAGGTCGACGGCCTTCTTCACCTGGAGCGGGTGACCCTTCACCGTCGGTTTGTACGACGGGATGTCGATCGATTCAGGCCAGATGAAGGGGTACTCGTTCGCGGTGATGTCCTTCGGAATGTCGACGAGCACCGGCCCGGGGCGCCCGCTGCGCGCGATGTAGAAGGCTTCCTTGATCGTCTCGGCGAGATCTTTCACGTCCTTGACGAGGTAGTTGTACTTCGTGCACGGCCGCGTGATGCCGACGATGTCCGCCTCTTGAAAGGCGTCGTTGCCGATGAACTTCGTCGCGACCTGGCCGGTGATGGCGACGATGGGCGTCGAGTCCATCATCGCGTTGGTCAGGCCGGTCACGAGGTTCGTCGCGCCGGGACCGCTGGTCGCCATGCACACGCCGACCTTGCCGGTCGACCGCGCATAACCCTCGGCGGCGTGGGCCGCGCCCTGCTCATGGCGCACGAGAATGTGCGAGATGCGCGACGCCTGCTTGTGGAGCTCGTCGTACACGTGGAGGATCGCGCCACCGGGGTAGCCGAACATGATGTCGACGCCCTCCTTGATGAGGCTCTCGACCAGGATGCGCGCGCCGCGCATGGTCTCGCCCACCGGCTCCACGGCGCGGGTGGTACGGCGATCGTTGCTCTCGGGAGCGTCGGCGGGACGCGGACTCGATGCGTTGCTCATGACTCGAATGCTCGACATACCAGGTCTCCCATTTCACTCGTGGTCACCTTGCCGCCGAGGTCTGCGGTGCGGTGGCCGTCCTCCAGAACCTTCTCGATTGCGCGCTCGAGGCGCTCTGCCTGCTCAGGCATTCCGAGCGACGAACGGAGCATCATCGCGACCGACGCGATGGTGCCGAGCGGATTGGCGATGCCCTTGCCGGCGATGTCCGGCGCCGAGCCGTGGATCGGCTCGAAGAGCCCGGGGCCGTCACCGAGGCTCGCGCTCGGCAAGAGCCCGATCGAACCGGCGAGCACCGACGCCTCGTCGGTGAGGATGTCACCGAAGAGATTCGAGGTGACGACGACGTCGAAGCGTGACGGCTTCTTGATGAGGTCCATCGCGCACGAGTCGACGTACTGATGCTCGAGCTTCACGTCGGGGTAGAGCTTGCCCATCTCGGTGACGACGCGCCGCCAGAGCTGCGAGGCTTCGAGTACGTTGGCCTTGTCGACCGACGTCACGAGCTTCCTTCGCTTGCGCGCCATCTCGAAGGCGACCTTCGTCACGCGCTCCACTTCCGGAACGCTGTACGTCATCGTGTTGAAGGCGCGGTCGCCCTCCGGCGAAAAGCCGCGCGGCTCGCCGAAGTACACGTCGCCGAGGAGCTCGCGCACCACGACCATGTCGGTGCCGCGAAGGATCTCTTCTTTCAGCGGGGAGGCGGCGGCGAGCATCGGGAACGCGCGCACGGGGCGCAGATTCGCGTACACGCCGAGCAGCTTTCGCAGATCGAGGAGGCCCTTCTCGGGACGGCGATCGCCGGGCTGCCCGTCGTACTTCGGCAGGCCGACGGCGCCGAGCAGCACGGCGTCCGCTCCCTCGAGCGCACGCTTCGTCTCGTCGGGGAGCGCGGGTTTGCCGAGGTCGAGCGCGCAGCCCCCGAGGAGCATCTCGACGACCTCTAGCTTCCGCTTCTCGTGCTTGCACGCGAGCTCTAGGACGCGAACGCCCTCGCGACATACCTCGGGACCGATCCCGTCGCCGGGAAGTGAAACGATGTGCACGCTGTCGGACCGGGTCATGGACGCCCTTCTTCTTGCCGCGGAACGAGCTGCGGCGCTCGATCGGTGACCTCGACGGATTGCGGCGGGAGAACCTTCTCGGTGACCGCGAGGAACTTGTTGATGGCGGAGAGATAAGCCATGACGCTCGCTTCGACGATGTCGGAGTTCACGGCGCGGCCGGTGAATTCTTTGTCGCCGATGGCGACGCGCATCGCGACCTCGCCGAGCGCGTCGCGACCCTCGCCGACGGCGCGGATCTCGAAGTTGACGACGCGACCGGGGTGACCCGTGATCTGGTCGATGGCGATGCACGACGCCTCGACCGGGCCGTTGCCGAGGGCGACCGACGCGTAGGTACGGCCGTCACGTTGCAGCTGCACGGTGGACGACGCGGGCTTCACCGAGCCGGTCATCGCCTGCACGAGGTTCAGCTGATAGGGCGGCGCCGCTTGCGGTCGTCCGTCGAGCGCGAGCGCGATGAGCGCGTCGTCGTCGAGCGGCTGCCCGCTCTCGCACGCTTTGAGGAACCGGTCGTAGATATGGTTCAGCGACGAGCCGGCCATCGGATACCCGAGCTCACCGAGGCGCGCGGCGAGGGCGCGGCGACCCGAGTGCCGTCCGAGGACGATCTGCGTCGGGGGCGCGCCGACGGATTCCGGCGTCATGATCTCGTAGCTACGCCGGTCCTTCAGCATGCCCTGCTGATGAACGCCGGACTCGTGCGCGAACGCGTTCCGGCCCACGATGGCCTTGTTGCGCTGCACGCCGCAGCCGGTCAGCGCGGAGAGGATCTGGCTCGTTTCGTAGATCTGTTCGCTGACGATGCCGGTCTCGTACGGCAGCACGTCGGGCCGCACGCGGAGCGCCATGACGAGCTCTTCGAGCGACGCGTTGCCGGCGCGCTCACCGATGCCGTTGATGGTGCACTCGACCTGGCGCGCGCCGCCCTCGATCGCCGCGAGCGAGTTCGCGACGGCAAGGCCGAGATCGTTGTGACAGTGGGTCGACAGCGTGATCTTCTCGATGCCGCGCACTTTCGCGCGGAGCATCTCGAAGCGCGCGCGGTACTCCGACGGCACCGTGTAGCCGACGGTGTCGGGAATGTTGACGACCTTCACGCCCTCGTCCACGACGGCCTGCACCGTCTTCACGAGGTATTCTTCGCGGGTGCGAGTCGCGTCTTCCGGACTGAACTCGACCTCGCCGAAGAGCTTCACCGCGAGACGCGCCGAACGTGCGATGAGCTCCAGCGCTTGCTCCTCGTTGAGCCCGGTCTTCGCGTCGAGGTGGAGCTGGCTCGTGCCGAAGAAGATGTGGAGGCGCGCGTGCTGCGCAGGCTCGAGCGCGCGCGCACAGGCTTCGATGTCCGAATCGACGCAGCGCGCGAGGGCCGCGATCGTCGGACGCCGTACCTCGCGACAGATGGCGCGAACGCCCTCCAGATCTTCCTCGCTCGCCGCCGGAAATCCGGCCTCGATGACGTCTAGCCCCAGCTTGTCGAGCTGCCGCGCAAGCACGAGCTTCTGCGCCGCGGTCATGCCGTAACCGGGCGACTGCTCGCCGTCTCTCAGCGTCGTGTCGAAGATTCGAATTCGATCCATGAGATTTCGATCAGCTAGCGACCGGCGGTCCGCGTCGGCGCCCCTTCATCGGGAGCTCGGTAAGTCCAGGAGCTCGGTACGCCAGAAATGCAGAATTGCCGCCGGATGGTGGATTTTGCGGGCGCTCGAAGGGCCGGCTTCGAGTAGCACGGCGCTCGCGGCAGTCACGGTGCGCGCGAACGCGCCTACATCGTAGCGGTCGCTGCTCGGATGGAGCAAGCAGGTTGAACCAGTTTGAAGCGGGACGACGGACCCGGACCAAAGCTTGAACGGATGTGCAGCTTTCTGCTCGAGCGCATCACGTAGACCACCCTTAGAGGCGGATGACGCCAATGGAACTGCACGTGCGCCGCGCCCAGGCCGGAGATCGCGAAGAGCTCCTGGCGATCTGGGAGCGTTCCGTGCGCGCCACGCACCACTTCCTCGACGACGCGGACGTGGTGACGCTGCGACCTCTCGTCGCGGAAGAGCTCGCGGGGCATGCCGTCGATTGGTGGGTGCTGGTCTCGTCCGCCGGGGCGCTGCTCGGCTTCCTCGGCATGTCGGGAAACGCGATCGAAGGGCTGTTCCTCGACCCCGCGCACCTCCGGCAAGGGGCCGGGCGCTTCCTACTCGCTCACGCGGAGAGTCTTTGCCCGGGCCCGCTCACGGTCGAGGTGAACGAGCAGAACGAAGAGGCGCGCCGGTTTTACGAGTCGGTCGGCTTCGTGGTCGACGGCAGATCGCCGACGGACAGCGGAGGGCGGCCCTTCCCGCTCCTACATATGACCCGTCGGTAACGATTGCCCTTGCGAATTAGTTTCCCTAGGTTAAGTATCTCCCATGCCTTCCGCGCGGGCGCGGCCCGCCAGTGCTCAGTCTTTGCCGGCCGACGCGGCGAGCGTCGCAGAGGTGCATTCGGCCATCGAGTGTCTCGGGCGCCTGGCTGCGCTCTATCAGGAGCGGCGCGAGCAGCTGGCGGCGAGTGTTTCACTCACCGACCAGCAGTGGGGCGTGCTCGAGGAGATCGCGACGGAGCACTTCATGCCGAGCCTCTTCGCCCGGCGCAGGGACAGCTCACCTGCCGCAGTGTCGAAGATCTTGCGGCAGCTCGTCGACAAGGGGCTCGTCGTCGCGACCATCGCGAAGGTCGACGCCCGGCAACGTCACTACGCGCTGACCGCGAAGGCCAAGCGCGTGATGGAGCAGCTTCGCGAGAGCCGCGAAGACGCGATCCGCGAGGTATGGCTCGGCATGGACGGCAACGGCATGCGCGCGTTCACCGGGTTCGGCACGGAGCTGATCGAACGGCTGGA
Organism: Polyangiaceae bacterium; assembly: GCA_036272055.1. Classification (GTDB taxonomy): domain Bacteria; phylum Myxococcota_A; class Polyangia; order Polyangiales; family Polyangiaceae; genus DASZVB01. Next base: position 114,136 of record DATAZL010000059.1, read on the forward strand.
GCAATACGCCTCCAGCGCGAAGAAGGAGTGAGAGCGACCATGGGCAAGACACTTTACGCAAAAGTCTTCGATGCACACACGGTGGCAAAGCTCCCGTCGGGTCAGCTCCAGCTCCTGATGGGCCTCCACCTGATCCACGAGGTGACGTCGCCGCAGGCGTTCAGCATGCTCGAACACCTCGGGCTGCCGGTGCTCTTCCCCGAGCGCACCTTCGCGACCGTCGATCACATCATCCCGACGAAGAGCCAGCTCCGTCCGTTCTCGGACTCCCTCGCCGAGGAGATGATGACGGCGCTCGAGCGCAACGTGAAGAAGCACGGTATCCGGTACTTCTCGACCGACAAGGGCGAGCAAGGGATCGTCCACGTCGTCGGTCCGGAGATGGGCCTCACCCAGCCGGGAATGACGATCTGCTGCGGTGATTCGCACACCTCGACGCACGGCGCGTTCGGCGCGATCGCGTTCGGCATCGGCACGTCACAGGTGCGTGACGTGCTCGCGACCCAGACCATCGCGATGGACAAGCTCAAGGTTCGCCGCATCGAGGTGAACGGCAAGCTCGGCCCAGGCGTCTACGCCAAGGACGTCACGCTCCACGTCATCAACCTGCTCGGCGTGAACGGCGGTGTCGGCTACGCCTACGAGTACGCGGGTGACGTCGTCGACGCCATGACGATGGACGAGCGCATGACCGTCTGCAACATGAGCATCGAGGGCGGCGCGCGCTGCGGTTACGTCAACCCCGATGCAACGACGTACGCGTACCTGAAGGGCCGCGCGCTGTCGCCGAAGGGTGAGGCGTGGGACCGCGCCGTCGCGTACTGGGAATCGGTGCGGAGCGACGCCGACGCCGTCTACGACGACGTCGTGAAGATCCGCGGCGAGGACATCGAGCCGGTCGTCACCTGGGGAATCAACCCGGGCCAGTCCGTCGGCGTGAACGGCAAGGTCCCGACCGCGAAGGACGTTCCCGAGAACGAGCGCGGCGCCGCAGAAGAGGCGTACGCGTACATGTCGCTCGAGCCCGGCCAGCAGATCCGCGGGACGAAGATCGACGTCGCGTTCATCGGGAGCTGCACGAACGGCCGTCTCTCCGACTTCGAGGAGGTGCTCGGGCTCCTCCGCGGCAAGGGCCTCAAGGTGAAGCCGCACGTCCGCGCGCTCATCGTCCCCGGCTCGCAGTCGGTGCGTAAAGAGATGATCGAGAAGGGGTACGATCGCATCTTCACCGAGGCAGGGTTCGAGTTCCGTGAAGCGGGCTGCTCGATGTGCCTCGCGATGAACCCCGACAAGCTGAAGGGGCGCGAAGTGTGCGCGTCCTCGTCGAATCGTAACTTCAAGGGACGGCAGGGCTCGCCCACCGGGCGCACTCTTCTGATGAGCCCGGCGATGGTCGCCGCGGCCGCCATCGCCGGCGAGGTCACCGACGCGCGCGAGCTCTTCGGCATCGGCGCAGCTTGAAAGGACGACAATGGAAGACCCGAAGCGCATCGTGATCTCCGGCGGCGGCATCCCCGTCCGCGGCAACGACATCGACACCGACCGCATCATCCCGGCGCGGTTCCTCAAGACCGTCGTGTTCGACGGCCTCGGCGAGCACGCCTTCGAGGACGACCGCGGCCAGCTTCGTGAAGCGGGCAAGACGCACTCCTTCGACGAACCGAAGTTTCAGGGGGCGCGCGTCCTCGTCGTGAACAAGAATTTCGGGTGCGGTTCCTCGCGCGAGCACGCGCCGCAGGCCATCGTCCGCTGGGGCAAGGGCATCCGCGCCATCGTCGGGGAGTCCTTCGCCGAGATCTTCTTCGGCAACTGCGTGTCGCTCGGCCTGCCGTGCGTCACCGTCGACGAGAAGACGGCGAGCGCGCTCCAGACGTCGATCGAGCAGAACCCCGCCGCCGAGGTCAGCGTCGATCTCGCGTCCAAGACGGTGAAGGTCGGCGGCGCGTCGTATCCGATCACGATGCCCGACGGCCCGCGCAAGCAGCTCATGGAGGGCCGCTGGGATTCGACGGCGGAGCTCGTCGGCAACCGCGACATCATCAAGGCGACGGCCGCCAAGCTCCCCTACTTCACCGGTTTCGTCTGAGAAAAAACCACGACGCGGCGCGGCTCGCGAGACGAATCTTATCGAGTCGTGACACGGCCCTGACACTGCCGTCCGTACATTCCGGGTGTGCAGAGCACACAGATCCTCGTAGCCCCGCCGGTCGTCGAATTCGCGCCTCCCGCCGCTGGTCGCACTCGCATCGACCGCGTGGGTTCACTGCCCTTCATCGCCGTGCACGTCGCGGCGGTGGCGGGCGTGGTGATGCTCGGGTGGTCGTGGTCGGGCTTCGCGCTCGCGATGGGGCTCTACTACCTGCGCATGTTCGGGGTCACGGGCGGCTACCACCGTTACTTCTCGCACCGGTCGTATCGCACGAGCCGCGCCTTCCAGTTCGTGCTCGCGGTCCTGGCGATGACGAGCGTGCAGAAGGGCGTGCTCTGGTGGGCGTCTCATCACCGCTTGCATCACAAGATGTCGGATCAGCCCGGTGACGTGCATTCCGTCCTTCACGACGGCTTCATGTGGAGCCACGTCGGGTGGATCCTCTCGCGCGACTACCAGACGACGGACAACGAGCGCGTGCGCGACCTCGAGAAGTTCCCCGAGCTCCGCTTCCTGAATCGCTGGTACTTCTTACCGGCGCTCGGCTACGGCGTGCTCACGTTCGCGCTCGGGTCGTGGTGGGGTTTCGTGTGGGGCTTCCTCGTCTCGACGACGCTGCTCTGGCACGGCACCTTCACGATCAACTCCCTCTCGCACATGATCGGACGTCGCCGCTACAAGACGACCGACAACAGCCGTAACAGCCTGGCGCTCGCGCTCGTCACCATGGGTGAGGGGTGGCACAACAATCACCACTACTACCAGCGGGCCACGAACCAGGGCTTCTACTGGTGGGAGATCGATCTGACGTACTACGTGCTCCGCGGCCTCGCAGCCGTCGGTCTGGTGTGGGACCTGCACCGCCCGCCGCAGCACGTCCTCGACGGAAACCGCATCGCCGACGGCTGATTCGCCGTCGCGTTGTGAGCGGCGCGGGCTCGTGACAGCCTCGGCGCGGTGGTGAGAGACGACAGAATTCGCGGAGCCGCCTTCGCCGTCGCGCTCGCCGTCGTCTCGGCTGCCGTGCTGTGGATCTACCTGACGGATCCGGGAATCGACGGGTTCTTCGCCGCTCGCTTCCCGGACATGATCCACGGGCACGCGTTCAAGCCGTATGTGTATCGCGCGCTGCTGCCGTGGACGGTCAGGGTGCTCGTCGCAGCGCTGCCCTCCGGCGTGCGCCACGCGATCTCCGTCGTCTCCGACGGTTCGCCGGCGTGGGCGTTCGTGTCGCACACGGTTCACGTCCACCCGGATTACTTCGTGGAGTTCGCCGTCGCGTCGAGCCTGTTCTTCGGCTGTTTCGCGGCGTTCGGGCTCGCGTTCCGGGACGTGGTGCGGCGCGCCTACGACACGACGCCCGTCGTCGCGGACGTCGCGGCGCTCGCCGCGGTGGCCGCGGTGCCCGTCATGTTTTCCCACGGGTACTCGAACTACGTCTACGACCCGCCGACGCTCTTCTTCGGCGCGCTCGCGCTGTCGCTTCTCGTCCGCGAGCGCGTCGTCGCGTTCACCGTCGTGTATGCGCTCGCTCTGTTGAACAAGGAGACGGCGGTGCTCCTCGCCGTGCTGTTCGCCTATCACGAGCGCGGCCGTCTCCCTGCCAGCCGCTACTTCACGCTCCTCGGCGTGATGCTCGTCGCGTTCGTGCTGAGCCGCGTGCTCCTGAACGCGCTCTACGGCGAGAACCCCGGCGCGTTCACCATGGTGCACTTCTTCGATCACAACGTCGGGCTGCTCCGCAGCTTCTCGCTACCGTCGTTGCTCTCGGCGCTGGCGTTCCTCGTCCTCGTCTTCGGCGACTGGAGTCGCAAGCCCGCCATCCTCCGGGAAGCGATGGGCATGGCCATCCCGCTGGTCGGATCGTGCCTCGTCTTCGGCTTCGTCGACGAGATGCGGGACTACTACGAGGTGTACCCCGCCGCGGTGGCCCTGATCGTCCCGAGCGTCTGCCGGCTCATGAGGGTGAGCGTCGTGACGCGACAAGAGCCGCGCGAGGAACCGGCGCCCATTGATTAGATCGAGTCGCGTTGCAGAAATTTTTTCAGGTACCTCGCCGTGGGGCTCCGACTCGAGCGTGCAAACTCGGCGGGGAGGGACGCGCCGACGATCTTGCCGCCTTCGTCGCCTGCTCCAGGGCCGATGTCGATGAGCCAGTCGCTGCTCGCGATCACGCGCAGGTCGTGCTCGACGACGATCACCGTGGCGCCCGAATCGACCAGGCTCTCGAGTTGCCGCATCAATCGCTCGACGTCGGCGGGGTGAAGGCCGGTCGTGGGCTCGTCGAGCACGTACAGCGTGTCCTGGCGATGGATGCGCTGGAGCTCCGTGGCAAGCTTGATGCGCTGCGCTTCTCCACCGGAGAGCTCGGTCGCTGGCTGTCCGAGCCGCAGGTATCCGAGTCCGACCTCGCCGAGGACGTCGAGCGCGCGTTTCACCCGCGGCTCCCCGGCGAAGAATTTTCCGGCCTCGTCCACCGTCATCGCGAGGACGTCGGCGATGTTCCGGTCGCGGAGCTTCACCTCGAGCGTCTTCGGGTCGTAGCGAGCGCCGTGGCAGACCGGACAGGGCGCGTACACGCTCGGCAAGAAGAGGAGCTCGACCATCACCCATCCCTCTCCTTCGCACCGCTCGCAGCGGCCCTTCGCGACGTTGAAGGAGAAGTGGCCAGCGTCGTACCGGCGAGCCTTCGCCATCTTCGTCGCCGCGAAGAGCTTGCGCACCTCGTCGAAGAGGCCCGTGTACGTCGCGAGGTTCGAGCGGGGCGTACGTCCGATCGGTTTCTGATCGACCGTCACCATACGCTTCACGCCCCCGAGGCTCTCTATCCTGCCCTCCAGCGTATCGTCCGTCGTCTTCTCGAGCTCTTCACCCTCTTGCTCGTCCGACGGTGCAGCCTGGCCGAGCGCATCGGCAACGAGGGACACCAGCGCCTGACTCACGAGCGTGGATTTCCCCGATCCGGAAACGCCGGTAACGCTGGTCATGACTCCGAGCGGAAAGCTCGCGTCGAGACCTTTCAGGTTGTTGCGAGTCACGCCGCGGAGGCGGAGCCATCCCGTCGGGCTCCGCGGGCTCCTTGCGCGAGCGGCTCCGTTCTCGAACAGGAACTGTCGGGTCACCGACGCTTCGACGTCGCGGAGCCCCTCCGGAACGCCGCTGTAGAGCACTTCCCCGCCGTCCCGTCCTGCTGCCGGCCCCACGTCGACGAGCCAGTCGGCGTGACGGATCACGGCGATTTCGTGCTCCACCACGAACAGCGAGTTGCCCGTCTTCTTCAGAACGTCGAGAGCGCGGAGTAGCGCCTCCGTGTCCGCCGGGTGCAGGCCAGCGGACGGCTCGTCCAGCACGTAGACCACACCGAAGAGGTTCGAGCGCAGCTGCGTCGCCAGCCGGAGTCGCTGCAGCTCTCCGGGCGACAGCGTCGGAGTACTTCGCTCGAGCGTCAGATAGCCGAGGCCGAGGTCCAGCAGATGCGTCAGGCGGGCGACCATGTCATCGACGATCCGGCGTGTGACCAGCGCCTTTTCTGGATGCGCATCGGTCTTCTTCCGGCGTGGTGACGCGCCGTCGCCGTGCTCGCGGAGCAGGCTCGAGAGTCGCTTCAAGGGCAGCCGGGCGAGCTCGGCGATATCCATGCGAGCGAATTTGACGGAGAGCGCTTCGCGACGGAGACGTTTCCCACCACACTCCGGGCATTCCGTGCCGAGCATGTACTCCGCGACGCGCCGCTTCATGAGCGCGCTCTGGGTCGTCGCGAAGGTCTGCAAGACGTGCCGCCGGGCGCTCGTGAACGTTCCCTGATAGCTCGGCTCTTCCTTGCGTTTGAGCGCGCGCCGCACCTCTGCAGCCGTGTAGCCCGCGTAGACGGGCACCGTCGGTTGCTCCTCGGTGAAGAGGATCCACTGGCGTGCTTTCTTCGGGAGATCGCGCCAGGGAACGTCCACGTCGTACCCCAGTGTCGTCAGGATATCGCGCAGATTTTGCCCTTGCCACGCCGTGGGCCACGCCGCGACGGCGCGCTCGCGAATGGTGAGCGATGGATCGGGCACCATGCTCGCCTCGGTCACTTCGTAGATCCGACCGAGGCCGTGACACTTCGGACAGGCGCCCTCCGGCGTGTTCGGCGAGAAGGACTCCGCGTAGAGGAGCGGCTGCGCGTCGGGATAGTCGCCGGCGCGGGAGTACAGCATTCTCGCGAGGTTCGCGAGCGTCGTCACGCTGCCGACGGACGAACGCGTCGTCGGTAGGCCGCGCTGTTGCTGGAGCGCGACTGCCGGGGGAAGTCCGTCTATCTCGTCGACGTCGGGCACCGCCATCTGATCGAAGAGACGCCTTGCATAGGGCGAGACCGACTCCAGATAACGTCGCTGAGCTTCTGCGTAGAGCGTGCCGAACGCGAGGGACGACTTCCCCGAGCCGGAGATGCCGGTGAACACGACGAGCGCGTGGCGCGGAACGTCCACGTCGACGTTCTTCAGATTGTGAACGCGCGCTCCGCGTACGCGGACGAAGTTCGAGAGCGGCTCGTGGTCGTTCTGGCTCTTCATATCGCCGCAAAGCTCCGTCCAAATAGCCATGGAGCCCGCCTCGCCCTCGTCAACGCGCGCCGCGACGGGCCGCGACGGAATCGACGCTACGTCACGGTATTCGACACGGAGCCGATGCGTTTCGCCTCAGTCACAAAGAGCCGGCTCACGTCGTCTTGAGTAGCCCGCCGTCGATGACGTAGTTCGAGCCGGTGACGTTTGCGGTGCGCTCGGAGGCGAGCATGACGGTAAGCGTCGCGACTTCTTCCGGGGTCGTGAAGCGGCCGGTGGCAAAGCCGCCGATGCTCGCGACGACGTTCTTCCGTGCGGTCTCGATGTCCTGGCCGGTGGCCTTCGCGACGGTGTCCGCCACGCCGCCTTTGCCGAGCCAGAGGTCGGTGCTCACCGGGCCTGGTGAGATCGAGTTGATGCGGATGCCGCGCGGGCCGAACTCCTGCGAGACGGACTTTGCGAAATTGACGAGGGCGGCCTTCGCCGCGCCGTAGTCGATCACGCCGGCGTCCGGTTCGAAGATCGAATTCACCGACGCGATGTTCACGATCGCGCCGCCGCCCTGCTTCAGCATCTGCACGATCGCCGCGCGCGTCGCGCGGACAGCCGAGAAGAAGTTCACCTGCATGGACCACGCGAACTCGTCGTCACTCGTGCCGAGGAAGCCCTCGAGACGCAGGCGAACCGCGCCGACGTTGTTTACGAGGACATCGACGCGCCCGTGATCCGCGATCGCTCGCGCGACGAGCTCACCGGGACCGGTGGGCGACGCGAGATCGACGGCGACCGCAGTGACGCGCTCCATGCCGGCGAGCGCGTCGACGGTGCGCGCGCCGGCAACGACGTGCGCGCCCTCCTCGACGAGCGCCCGCGTGATGGCGAGGCCGATCCCCTTGCTGGCTCCAGTGACGACCGCGATCTTCCCGGCGAGCTTCAGGTCCATGTGGTGCCCCATCAATGGCACTTCTCGTCGGCGGTACGCAAGGCGCGCGCCTGGGCGGCTACACGACCTTCACGGAGCCGCGAGCTAGACGGTAGGAGAGCCCGACGGACGCTCGGACGGGCGCGGGGCCGGCCTCTGGCCGCGATGCTCGCCGAGCTCCGCCGTCTCGGAGATGGCCATCAGACGGCGAGCGGCCCCGAAGAGGCGCGTCGCGTGGATGGGCTTTTCGAGGCAGGGGTTCGCGACGCTGTCGAGGAAGGCTCGCGTATCCGACGTGAAGGCGCCGCCGGTCATGAAGATCACGCGAGCGGCGAGCGTCGGGCGATGTTCGCAGAGCGCCTTGTAGAAACCCGAGCCATCGAGCCGCGGCATCATCAGATCGCACAGGATGAGATCGAAGTCGCGCGAGAGGCACTCCCAGAGGGCGGACTCGCCGTCGCCCGAGAGCACGAGCTCGTGGCCGCGGAGCATGCGCGCGAGCGAGCGCGCGACGAGCGCGTCGTCATCGACGATCAGGATGCGCGACGCGGGGAGCGGCGGCGCGGCCGGCTCGACGCTGAGCGTGCGGTGAGCCTGCGCCAGCGGAAGGACGATGCGGAACGTCGTGCCTTCGCCTGCGCGCGTCTCGAAGTTTATCGTGCCGCCGGCGGCCGCGACGTACTGGTGGCACAAATACAAGCCTAGCCCGGTGCCAACCCCCGGCGCCTTGGTCGTGAAGAACGGATCGAAGATGCGGTCTCGCACGGTGTCGGGGACACCGAGGCCGTTGTCCTGCACCTCGAGCTCGACGCCGTCGGTCCTCGCGCGGGTGACGATGCGGATGAGGTTCTGATCGCTCGAGCGCGCCGGGAACGCGTCGAGCGCGTTCGACAGCAGGTTCACGACGACCTGGACGAGTCGTCGCTCGTGCACGAGGCAGAGCGGCAGCTTGCCGAGCGCGAGCTCGACCCGGGTACGGTAACGGAGCTGGTTGTCGAGGATGCGCAGCGACGCCTCGATCGCGGAGTTGGCGTCCGCCGGCGCGGCGAGCTCGTCGTCCTGGCGCGCCTGATAGCGGAGGCTCTCGACGATGCTCGCGATGCGCCGGCCTCCTTCGCGGATCTCGCCGAGCGCTTCGAGGAGCTCGTGCCCGGTCGTCGACTCGATCACCTCGGGGCCGAGGCTCTTCAGCTCCTCGACGACGTAGTCGACGTTGGCGACCACGTACGAGAGCGGATTGTTGATCTCGTGGGCGACGCCGCTCGCGAGCGTCCCGAGCGACACCAGACGATCGGCGACGCGGACCCGCGCCTCCATCTCGTGCTCCTGGGTGACGTCGCGCACGATGGCGAGGCACTCGTCGTCACTCGTGCGCGCGACGCGGATCTCGAGCTTCCTTCCGCCGTCTCCATTGCGCACCTCGCTGAAGACCTTCGAGACGCGGCCGGTGTCGAGCGCTTCGGCGACCGCGCGCGCGATCCTCGACTCGCGCTCGCCGAGGAGCAGGTCGAGCTTGCCGCCCTGGTACGCGTGAAGCTCCTTGCCGAGGATGTTCGACTCGTCGTTCCGGATGTCGAGCACCACGCCGCCGCGGGAGAGACGCACCAGCACGTCGGGGAGCGCGTCGAGGAGCGCGTTGGCCCGCGCCTCGCTTCTCGCCACACGCGCGTCGGAGTGCTCACGCGCGTCGACCGCCGCGATGAAGCCCAGCTTCTTCGCCGCTGCGGTCGTCGTCTCGAAGAGCCATCGCCTCACGCCTTCGGGGCGGGGCTTCTTGGGCGTGGGAGAGGCCACTCGTCGAAAGTAACGGCCGGATGCCCGCCCGTCGTTACTGTCCCCGTAGCGAATTTCGAAAAAAGCCCGCCGCCGGCTAGCCCCCGATTACGGCGTGTTATCCGCTGGTTACAGTGGCGCGGTGGCGCATCTCGGCGGCTGTCTGGGTCGAACCGTCGGGGCTCCATCCAGGGGGCCGGAAGAGATGCCCGAGGCGGTCACCGAACGTCCGCGCAGCCCTCACGTCGCGCAGCATCGCGGCCCACTCGTGAAAGGCAATCGTCACCGGACGAAACGTCTCGATGTTCTTCGTCAGGCCGTAAAGAACCCTGGCGCGTTCGGGTTCGAAGGTGCCGAAGAGACGGTCCCAGACGATGAAGATGCCCGCGTGATTCCGGTCGAGGTACTCGACATTCGAGCCGTGGTGAACGCGGTGGTGTGAAGGCGTGTTCATGATCCACTCGAGCGGCCCCAGCTTGCCGATGAGCTCGGTGTGGACCCAGTACTGGTAGATGAGGCTCACCGAGATCTGCGTCAGGATCATTTCTGGACGGAAGCCCGCGAGCGGCAGCCAGAAGTAGAAGAGCGGCAGGGTGAACGGCGTCGTCCACGACTGACGGAGCGCGGTCGACAGGTTGAAACGCTCGCTCGAGTGGTGGTTCTCGTGAGCGGCCCACATGAAGCGCACCTCGTGCGACGCGCGGTGCCAGGCGTAATACGTGAAGTCTTCTGCGAACACGAGGAGCACCCACGCGCCCGCCCCGGTGCCGACCTCGAAGAGCCGGTGCGCGTACAGAAACGCGTAGAGGCCCACCGTGCCGAGCCGCGTGGCGGCAGAGACGGCGAGGTTTCCGACCCCCATGACGATGCTCGCGCGCGCGTCCTTCGCGTCGTAGGGCACGACGTCGGCTCTGCCGGCTGCGTGGGCGCCAGAGAGCACCCGTGCCTCCACGATCATCGAGATGACGAACCAGGGAACGGCGAAGTAGAGCAGCAACGACATGAAGGCGAGGCAACCTGCAATCTAGCGCCGATCGGCGACGGAGCCACACGACGCTCGCCGGCCACCCGGCGGAGTAAGCGCGCCCTTGCGACGGAGAGGAGTGACCCGGTTCAGCGTGCGTGGCCGAACAGCAGCCAGACGAGCGCCCAGGCGATGCCGATCGCGCCGCCGAGCGACCGCCCGAACGCCGCCGCGACGGCCACGAGGAGCGGTCGTAGGAACGGATTTTTTCGCGTCGACGCGGGCGACAGCACGTCGTCCCGGATCTTCGCGCTGTCGGCGTCTGTGGGTTGCACCCGGCGCATCTCGACGAGCCCGGCGAGCGGACCGAGACGGAGCGACGGCAAGAGGAGCGTCAGCGGCGCGAGCACTGCCGTCGCCAGCGCCGCGACGAGGCCCGCGCCCGCGATCGCCGCGAAGACGGCGGCGAACCCCGCGCTCGGCAGGGTGACGAGCTCCACGACGCGAAGCGCTCTCGCCGGCGAGCGGCCGAACGCGATTCCGACCAGCGCGATGGTCGCAACGAGGGGAAGCCACTCGACCGCGACGCTGGCGGTGGAGCGCGACGGGATCACCGAGAGCGCGACGCGATCTGCGGCTTGCCCGAGCCGTCGCGTCATTCCCGGTACGTGCGCCGCGCCGACGATCGCGACGATGCGCTTGCCCTTTGCTTCTTGGACCGACGCCATCAGGTAGCTGTCACGCTCGTCGATGAGCGGCGTGCCGAGGGCCGGCATCTCGCGGGCGAACGCCTGCATCACGTCGCCCATCTTCTCGCGGTCCTTGAGCTTCTCGACCTCTGCCTCGTCTATCTCGGACGCGGTGAAGGGGAGCATCACGAGGATGAAGAGCACCTTCGCACGATCGATCACGCCGAGGCTCCGGTAGCAGCGCATCAGCGTCGCCTGGATCTCCCGGTCGGCGAGCACGATCTCGGCGCCGACGCGCTCGGCGGCTTCCACCGCGGCGAGCATCTCCATCCCGGGGCGCACGCCGAGGCGATCACCGAGGCGCTTCTGGAAACCGGCGAAGAGCAGGCTCGCGAGGAACAGCCCGGAGCGATCGGCGCGCAGCACGTCACGCGCGTCGAGTCCGTGCCACCCCCGGTCGTCGCGTAGCGATTCGAGTCGCGCAGCATCGAGCTCCACGCACACTGCGTCGGGCCGGAGCTCGTCGATGACTCGACGCACTTCCTCGACGCTCTTCTTCGAGACGTGCGCCGTCCCGACGAGGAAGAGCTCGCGCCCGTCGAGCTCGAGCCGCGTCACGTTGCCTCGGCCTTGCGCTGGCGAAGGCGGGGCGGGAGCGGGCTCGTCCGAGCTCATCATCCTCACCGATAGCTACCACGAGTGGTCGGGAACTACGCTAACGTTCCCCTCGTGCGCTTCTCCGGGCGGAGCGACTTCGACGGACGGCAGAACGCACTCACGGTGGCGCTGGGGCGGCGTGCAGCAGCGGGCAGGGCGCACCTCGACCTGACGGTGTCGAACCCGACGCGGGCGAACGTACCTTACGACCGCGCGGCGCTCCTCGAAGCCGTCGCGAGCGACCGGGCGCTCGCGTACGAACCCGCGTCTTTCGGGCTCGAAAGCGCGCGCGAGACGGTGGCAAGGCTCTGGCAGAGCCGCGGCATCGCCGTCGCGCCGTCGCGGGTAGTGCTCACCGCGAGTACGAGCGAGGCGTACTCGTTCCTCTTCAAGGTGCTCTGCGATCCGGGGGACACGGTGCTCGTCCCGACGCCGAGCTACCCGCTCTTCGAGCATCTCTGTCGCTTCGAGGGCGTCGAGGTCGCGCCCTATCTTCTGCGCTACGACGGCGCGTGGCACGTCGATTTCGAGTCGCTCGCGCGGGCCCGGACGGATCGCACGCGCGCCGTCGTCGTCGTTTCACCGAACAACCCGACGAGCTCTTACCTGAAGCGCGACGAGCTGGCGCGCCTCGCCGGGCTCGGGCTCCCCATCGTCTCCGACGAAGTGTTCGGGGAGTACGCCATTGCTACCGATCCGTCTCGTGCCCGCTCGGCACTCGAGGCAGAGGGCGCGCTCGTCTTCGCGCTCGACGGTCTGTCGAAGCTCGCCGCGCTCCCCCAGATGAAGCTCGCGTGGATCACCGTCGGCGGCCCCGACGAGGCGGCGAATGACGCGCTCGCCCGGCTCGAGCTGGTCTGCGACGCGTTCCTGTCGCCGGCAGCGAGCGTCCAGCATGCCCTTCCACGCCTTCTTGCGTCGTCGGCGATCTCACGCGACGCGATCCGGGCGCGTCTCGCGGCGAACCACCGCGCGCTCTTTTCCGTGGCCGCGAACACCGAGCTCACGCCGCTCACCTGCGAGGGCGGCTGGTACGCCGTGGTCCGCTTGCCGGCCGTCCACTCGGAAGAAGAGTGGGTGCTCGGGCTGCTCGAAGACACCGACGTCCTCGTGCAGCCCGGCTTCTTCTACGATTTTGCGAGCGAGCCGTTCGTCGTGCTGAGCTTGCTCACCGAAGAAGCGCCGTTTCTTACAGGCGTTCGACGGCTCGCCGCATACGTCACGCGCGGGTGAGCTTCCGCCGGCGAAGGGTGGCGAGAGCGAGGAGCGTCAGAGCGACGCTGGCGCTGCGTGCGCCGTGCTCGTTCGTCGCGCCGACGCGGCAACCGCAGCCGCTCTTCGGTTCGACCTTCTCCTTCTGCTCGTCGTCCTTCGGTCCGCCTTGCCAGTAAGCGGGGTCGTCGGTCGTGAGCTCCTTCTTCTTCGGAGCGTCACTCTCGTCGGTGTCCTTGGCTTTTTCCTTCTTCTTCTCGCCGCTGAATACCACGGCGCGGCGATCGATCACCTCGTTCTGGCCATCGAAGACGATGTGCGCCGCGGCGCCGAGCGGTGCGTCGGTGCGACCGTCGCGGATCGTGACGTCGTACTCGCCGGCCTCGTAGCCGTGACCGCGCGTCACCTTGAACGAGAACTTGGTCCGCTTCTGGACCTGACCGTTACCGGGATCCATGAAACCGACGTCGACGCTCTCGACGAGCGGTGGCTTCCCCTCGAGCGGCACATGACGCTCTTGCGGGCCGTCCTTGCCGTCGAGCAGGGCACGCTCGTAGTACATGACCGGCTGGAACGTGAAGCGCATCGGCAGCGTGTTCACGTCCGGCGCCTTGGTCATGTAGATCGAGATGTCGATCGTCCAGGAGTGGTTGTCGCTCTCCTTCAGGGTCTTCGATTTCCACTCGACGCGTCCGGCCGCCTTGGCCGGCAACACCAGCGCGAGAACGCCGATCGAAAGAGCCGCCGCGAGGAACAACCGTAGCCACTCTCTGCCCGTCTTCGTCATTTGGCCTCCAGGAGCGGAGACCGTACACCGTTCGTCGATCTTGGGGAACCAAAGCGGCGACGTCCGCGCGTCGTTCACGCGTCGAGCGGTGGCGGACAAATGCACCTGAACAGCACCGCCGGCTCGGAGCCCGTGTTCCGGTACGTCGCCGTCTCGGGACCTGAGGCCAGCGGCGAGTGCGGCACGAGCACGCGACCATTCCGCGACACGTCCCCCTCCGCGAGCCATTCGAGGACCCGGCCGCCCTCCGGCAGCGTCGACACGAGCTCCTTGCCCGGCGCGATGCCGACGCGCGTCAGGCTCGCGTCGCGGGTCTCGAGCAGGAGCTCGACGTACCCGGAAGGCGTCGTGCGCTTCTCCGTCGGGAACGCCTCGCGCGCGCGATGGATCTCCACCGACGCGGCTCGCGCACGCCCGTCGAGGGCTGCGGGCTTGTCGAGACGGATCTCGACGAACACGAGCGCCGTGTACATGCCGAGCAGCATCGCGGCGAGCTCCTCCGTCGCCATCTCGATCAGATGGAAGCGACGGAACTTGAGCACCGCGATGATCTCCGTCGCGATCTCGTCGTAGTTGCAGGTGAGCGCGATGCGCCCGGTGCGCCCTGCGGGCGACAGATCCAGACCGAACGCGACATCGAGGTGCACGCGCTGATTGCGCTCCCGCTCGTGCGGATTGATACCGACGATGCAGTCCATCTCGAGGCCGCGGATCCGGATCAAGTCCATCGGTGCTCGCTCATCGCACGGCCCATTGCGAGCCGGAAGTGTCGCTCGGGCGAAAGGTGGGAGCCCCGGAAAGACGGCGTAAAAGGCCGTGTTTTTCGCTTCGGAGCGGCGCGGATGCTAGATTCGTCGCCGGGGTCCACGCTTAAATGAACGTTCTACGGGTTTCGGTCCTGGTCGCGCTCGCGTCTGCTCTTCCGGTGGCATGCGGCGGGCGCACGTCGGATCTCCTTCCGGACGACGTCTTCCCCCTGCCCGACGCCGGCACTTACGGTGAAGGCGGTAGTGGCACCGGGTCGGCCGGCGGCGCCGGCAACGGCGGAAGACCCGTCGTCGCGAGCGGTGGTCGAGCCCCGTCGGGCGGCAGCATCGGCTCGGGCGGCGTAAGCTACGGCTACGGCGGCAAGGCCGTCGGCGGCTTCTACGGTTCCGGCGGTTACTACGGGACCGGCGGCTACTATGCCGCCGGCGGGTACTACGGCTACGGCGGCTACTTCGGTGCGGGAGGCTACTACGGGACCGGCGGCTACTACGCGTCGGGTGGTCAGGGCGGCTTCGGCGGCGGGTGCTCGTACCCGCTGTGCGACTGCGGCAGCTGCTTCGAGAATTGCCTGTGTCGCGGCTCCGACACGAGCTTCTGTCTCGACTCGTGCATCGCGGGCGGGGGCGGCGGTGCCGGCGGCGTGCCGATCGGCGGCTCGTACATCTGCGCGGCGGAGGTCTGCAAATACTCGCTTCCGTCGAGCTGCTGCACCGCGGAGGGGCACTGCGGCGTCGGCATCGACGACAGCGTGTCGTCCGTGCTCGCGATCTCGTCGGGATGCCAGGCGCTGAATCAGCCGGGCTCCGTCGATTACGCCTGCCCGCCGGTCACCAGCGGCGGCACGAACGCCGTGCAATATCCGCCGTGCTGCACCTCGAACGGCCTCTGCGGCATCTCCATCAACGACTCCCTGGCGCCGCTGGGATGCGTGGCGACGTACACGCCGTTCAGCCGAAGCTGTGACGGCTACCCGGTGGGCGGCGCGCCGAGCGGCGGCTTCGGTGGTTCGCTCGCCGCGGGCGGCAGTGCCGTCGGTTCGGGCGGCACGTTCGTCGGTTCGGGCGGCTTCTCTTCAGGGGGCTCCGTCGGCGTCGGCGGCGTCGGCGGGGCGGCGGGTGCTCCCGTGCAGCAGTGTGTCAGTCAAGCGCGCTCCGACTGCGAGCGCTGCGCGTGCGGCAGCTGCTACGACACGTTGATCCCCTGCTTCAAGGACACCTGGTGTCCCCAGATTCTCGCCTGCGCGAACCGGACCGGTTGCACCGGTGCGGACTGCCTGGACACCTCGACGTGCGCCGACGTCATCGACAAGGCCGGCGGCATCGGCGCGAGCGGCGTACAGCTCGCGCTGCCGCTCTTCGGTTGTCTCCAGGCGACCAACTGCGCCTGCGGGTTCAAGTAGGCGAAGCGACACCGCACTCGAGGGCGCGGTCACGAGCCCGCCACGATGCTCGCGCTGACGAGATTGGCTCCTGAGAAGCTCGCAGAGTCATGCCCGAGGGCGTTGGTGT
This sequence comes from Polyangiaceae bacterium, assembly GCA_036272055.1. Taxonomy (GTDB): domain Bacteria; phylum Myxococcota_A; class Polyangia; order Polyangiales; family Polyangiaceae; genus DASZVB01. Next base: position 130,106 of record DATAZL010000059.1, read on the forward strand.
GAGCTCGGTCGACTCGTGTACGCTGACTATTGGATCGCCATATGGCGAAGGTGGCCACACTGATGGTCAGATAGCCTCGCCGGATACTGATAGTCGAGCGCGGCGACGAACCGGACGACCTCGAGCTCCGGCGAGGTAGCTCACGGACCTCCTCGGCGATGAGCTGGATCTGTCCGAGATCGAGTCGATGGCGTCACGTGTGGGTAACAGGTGTTCCCAGCCACGGCACTTTTGACGAGAGTGGAGGACCACTCGCGGCCTTAAGTTGGGCCGCTATCAGTAGTAGCAAGAAGTGAGGAACGGCTGGTGGAGCGCGGCGCCGTCCCGCGATGCTTGATCTCTTGGTGGATTCGCGGACTTGACCTCTTGGTGGATTCCCGGAGAAGATTGGAAGACTGCCCGGTGTCTTGCCGGGCTGCGCTCGCGCGTACAGGAGGCTTCGGGAATGCATCGTTGCGTGCTGCGGCTGACGCTCGGTTGGTGTTTTTTCGTTACATCAGCCGCAGCTCAGACCACTCCGAACGCCCTTCCCGCGCCGAGCATACCTCCGCCAACCGCAATTCCGGACGGGCCACCGGGACGTTCTTCCGCTGCGCCGACGGTGCCCGCGGCACCGGCGCCCGCGGCAGTCGCGGAACCGACGGTGCCTGCAACGAGCCCTGTTGAGCCAGCGTCCGCCGCGGTCGTCACGCCGACGTCGCCGTCCGCCGCGGCCGTCGCGCCCGCGCCGCCTTCGCCGGCCGAAGGCGCGAAGTCGACACCCGAAGAGGCGCCGCCGACACCGCTCGAAACACCGATTGCGATCCACGGGTTCGCAAGCCAGGGCTTCATCAAGACGACCAAGAACGACTATCTGGCGGATTCCAAGCGGGGCAGCTTCGAATTCACGGAGGTCGGCATCAACTTCACGAAGGACCTCACGGACCGGCTCCGCGTGGGTGTCCAGCTCTTTGCGCGAAACCTGGGCCCCATCGGGAACTACACCGCGCAGTTCGATTGGTTCTTTCTCGACTATCGCTTCGCGGATTGGTTCGGCATCCGTGCAGGACGAACGAAGTTGCCGTTCGGTCTCTACAACGAGACCAGCGACGTCGACGCGGCGCGCGTCCCCGTTCTCCTGCCGCAATCCGTGTACCCCATCCAGAGTCGCGACTATCTGCTGGCTCAGAACGGCGTCGAGGCTTACGGCTTCATACCCCTCGGATCGCCGGGGGATCTCGAGTACCGCGTCTACGGGGGAGCCTTGTTCATCGACCCGAGATACGAAGGGCTCGGGCAACTCCTCACCAAGGCCACCACGCCGTATCTCGTCGGCGGGCGCCTGATGTGGGCAACGCCCCTGCAGGGACTTCAGCTCGGTGGCAGCGCACAGCTGGTTCGGCTGGATCTCGAGATAGTACCACCCGATGCAGTGCTAGCTCCGCTTCGCGCGGCCGGCCAGCTACCCGCGAACTTCAACGGCACGGTCAATGCCAGCGCCCCCGTTCTCCTTACAGTCGGTTCGATCGAGTACTCCGCGAACGATCTACTCATCGCGGCGGAGTACGGGCGGCAACGGGCGAAGCTCACGAGCAACGTACAGGCGCTGGCTCCCAACGCAACGACAGTCAGCGAGCACGCTTACGTCATGGGATCTTATCGCATCAACGAGTGGTTCACACCGGGCGTGTACTACTCGGCGCTGTTTCCCAACGTCGACCATCGAAGCGGGAGGGACAAATATCAACACGACGTCGCGGGGACGCTCCGCTTCGATCTGAACAAGTATTGGCTGCTCAAGCTCGAAGGGCACTACATGCACGGCACCGCAGGACTCAGCTCGGACCTGAATGGGGGGGCCGCCCTCAACACACTCGAGAGCGACTGGGGCGTCTTTCTGGTCAAGACCACGGTCTATTTCTGAGGATCGAGCAACGGATTGCCATGAACGTCCGGGGTTTCCAGCAAATGGTCATTCGACTCGAGCGGCGGCGCTTCCTGCGGGCGACTGGCGCCCTCGTGTTCTCGATCATCGGAGAGACGCTCGAACTCTCTGCGGCGCGGGCGGACGAGGCGCCGCCGGATTTTCGCGTCATCGTACACCCCGAAAATCCCAATCGCTCGGTCAGCCGTCGGTTCATAGCGGACGTCTTTCTCAAGGACATCTCGCGCTGGGACGGCGGCGAAGCGGCCCGCCCTGTGGATCTCCGTTCCGACTCGCCCGTTCGTGGGAGGTTCTCCGAGCGCGTGATCAGACGTTCGGTGTCCGCCGTGCGGAGCTACTGGCAGCAGAGGATCTTCTCGGGGCGTTCCCTGCCGCCGCCGGAGCTCGACACAGACGAAGACGTCGTTCGCTACGTCCAGCGAGATCGCGGGGCCGTCGGTTACGTGTCGGGCCGCGCCGACATCGGGAAAGTGAGATCTCTCATCGTCACCTACGACTAGACGAACCTATTCCCACCTCGTGAATCGCAGCCCTGGCGTTGCAGAACCGGACTGGAGTCCAATCGATCGTGAGCATTCGTGCCAAGCTGATACTCATCGTTGGAACTGCGGCCGCGGCGTTCCTCTTCGTCATGCTCGGCGGGATCGTGATCGCCGCCACGCAGGTGCGGTACCTGAGCGACGTCGAGGGCCGGCTGGTACCCAAGCTCGAGATGGGTCCGAAACTCGAAGCAGAGTTCGAACGGCTCAGGCAAGAGCTGCAAAATGCGGTGGCCGCCCAGGACCTGAAGGCGCTGGAGGAAACGTCCGCGCTGAAGGACGAGTTGATACAGGGCCTCGCTTCCGCCGGAACCGCCGTCGACCCCGCCGACGGTGCTCGCCTTCGATGGGCGCTCAACGGCTACTACGCCGTCGCCTCGGACGTTTCGCGGCGACTCATCCGTGGCGAGGCGGGCGATGAGGTGCTCGCCGCGGTCGCGAAGATGCAGGCCGAACAACAGAAGACCCTTGCGCTGCTCCAGCACGCAACGCGCCTTGACCGCCACGAGCTCACCGCTGGTTTCGCCGCGGTTCGACGGGCCAGCGACTCGGCTCGCCGATTTTACATAGTGATCGGGACGGGTGCTCTCGTGCTCTTGATCGTGCTCTCTTTCTGGCTCGGGCAAGGAATGCTCCGGAGCGTTCGCCAGTTATCGAGCGGCTTCGAACGGTTTGGGCGAGGCGATTTCGATGCTCCGATCGTCGTGATCACGCGCGACGAGCTCGGGCGTGTCGCGAGCGAAGCCAACCAAATGGCGGACAGCCTCCGTCTTCACGCCAAGGAGCGCGATCGCCGCGACTGGATACGCGCCGGTCAGGCGGAGCTATCGGACGAGCTTCGCGGTACCTTTCATCCGGACGAGGCGGCGCGGCGCGTGGTCACCTTCCTGGTGCGGCGCATCGGCGCCCTCGCCGGCGCGATCTACGTACTGGGCGATGACGCCATCTTGCGTCTACGAAGCCACCACGGGCTCACTCCCGAGGACGAGGCGCATCTCTTCGCGAGCTTTCGCATCGGCGAAGGCCTGGTGGGACGCGCCGCCGCAACGAACGAGCTGCTCGTCGTCGACGACCCGCCGCCGAACTATCTACGAATCCGTTCGGGGCTCGGCGAAGCCTCTCCTCGAGCGGTCGTTCTCGTGCCTCTCGCCCGCCTCGGCAAGGTGGTTGCGATCGTCGAGCTCGCGCTCTTCGAGCCGTGCTCGGAGGCCGGCCTCGAACTGCTTACCTCCATCAGAGAGATCGTCGCCATCACCCTCGCGGCGTCGCAGGGAAGGGCAGAGCTCGAAGAGTTGCTCGAGGAGACCCGCCAGCAGGCAGAACGATTGACGGCTCAAGAAGAGGAGCTGCGACACAACAACCAGGAGCTGAAGGTCCAGCAGACAGGACTCAAGAGCGCCAACCGCGAGCTCGAAGAGCAACGACGGGAGCTCAGTCACAAGAACGGCGAGCTCGAAGAAGCCCGCCTGAGAGTCCAGCAGAAGGCGGACGAGCTGTCGCGCGTCAGCTCTTACAAGTCGCAGTTCCTGGCGAACATGTCGCATGAGCTCCGCACGCCTCTCAACAGCATGTTGCTGCTGTCGCACCTCCTGGCCGAGAACGAATCGAAAACTCTTTCTGCCAAGCAGGTCGAACACTGCAAGACGATCCACGCAGCCGGCCAGGATCTACTCGGTCTCATCAACCAGGTGCTGGATCTGGCGAAGATCGAAGCCGGCAAACACGAGGTGCTGCTCGAGTCGATCGAACTCGGGGAGTTCACCGCCTACGCGAAGCGTGTCTTCGAGGCGCTGGCGTCCGAGAAGGGCCTCAAGCTCGTTCTCGAAATCGAAGAGGGTCTGCCTCGTGCCGTCACGACGGATCAGCAGCGAGTCGAACGAATCCTCACGAACCTTCTCGGCAATGCGATCAAGTTCACCGAAAAGGGAGAGGTACGCTTGCGGATCCAGCGTCCGCGGAAAGGCACGCGATTCGAGCGGGACGACCTCTCTCTGGACAAGGCGATCGCGTTCGTGGTTTCGGACACGGGTATCGGCATCGCGCCGGAATCTCACGAACGAGTCTTCGCGCCCTTCGAGCAGGTGGAATCTCAGACTCACCGGCGATACGGCGGCACGGGGCTCGGTCTCGCCATCGCGCGGGAATCTGCTGGCCTGCTCGGGGGAGAGCTACGGCTCGAAAGTGAGGCCGGACGAGGGAGCACATTCACTTGCTACCTGCCGGAACGTGACGACGCGCGGCACGTTCCCGCACGGTCGGCTTCTTCCGAGACCTCGCGTCAGGCGCTTGCCGACGATCGACACTCGATCGCGGTCGAAGAGCCCTACCTTCTCGTGATCGAGGACGATGTGGTCATCGCCGAGCAACTCGTGGACATCATCCGTGCCCGAAGGCTGAAGGTGGTCGTGGCGGGCACTGGCCAAGAGGGCCTTCGACTTGCGCGAGAGCGCCGGCCGATCGGCATCATCCTGGACGTGAGGCTGCCTGACGTGGACGGCTGGACGGTCATGGAACGCCTGAGTCAGGATCCGACGACTGGCTCCGCTCCCGTTCATTTCATCTCGGCGGTGGACACCCCGGAACGCGGGCTCTCGCTCGGCGCCCTCGGATATCTGACGAAGCCCGCGAGCCGGGCGCAGCTCGCCGAGATGGTGCGAACCCTTGCCCCGCGCTCCGACGCCGCGCAGACCGTGCTCGTCGTGGAGGACAGCGCGGTCGAGGGAGAATTGATCGTCGAGTTCCTGCGCAAAGAAAATTACGACTCGCGTCACGTTCAGAGCGCCACCGCTGCGCTGTCGGCTATCGAAGCGGAACGGTTCTCCTGCATGATCCTCGATCTGGGCCTTCCGGACATGGATGGCCTCGGCCTCCTCGAGACATTGCGGAAGCGCCCGGAGATCGAAGCACCAAGAGTGATCGTGCACACAGGCCGCGCGCTCACCAAGGTCGAAACGCGCGAGCTCGAAGCGTACGCCGAGGCCATCGTGCTGAAAGGCGGTCATTCCGAGGCGCGTCTCGTCGAGGAGATCCGTCTCTTCGTTCATCACGTGAAGGAGACCCTGCCGCAGGGGCAGCCTCCGAGCCCGCCCGAGCGACGCGACGTATCGTTCGTCGGCAGGAAGATACTCATAGCGGAGGACGACATGCGCACCGTCTACGCTCTCTCGGCGCTGCTCCAGGCCAAGGGCGCGGAGGTCTTGGTCGCCGACAACGGTCGCGAAGCGCTGGACCTTCTGTCCGTCAACCCTGACGTCGACGGCGTCTTGATGGACATCATGATGCCTGAAATGGACGGGTACCAGGCGATGACCCGACTGCGGCAGGACAAGCGCTTCGCACTTCTGCCCGTGGTTGCCCTCACTGCACGGGCCATGAAGGGTGAGCGCGAGCGGTGCCTCGAGGCTGGTGCGACGGAGTACCTGACGAAGCCGGTCGATTCCGAGCAGCTTCTCCTGACCTTGGCGACGATCTTCCAACCCCAAGGCTCGAATGGCTCCCGACGACTCGGCTGAAGCGATCGAGATCCGGCTGGTGCTGGAGGCCATCCATGCGCGGTATGGCTACGACTTTCGAGGCTATGCGGCGGATTCGATTGCCAGGCGGGTCAAAGCCACACTCGCGAAGTCGGGCTTCGCACATCTCGGTGAGCTCCAGCACCGGCTGCTCACCGAGCCATCGCTGTTCAAAACGATCATGGAGGGGCTCACTGTCCAGGTGAGCGGCATGTTCCGGACACCGGCGTTCTACCGCGCGTTCCGGAACAACGTCGTGCCAATCTTGCGCACCTATCCGAGGCTCAAGATATGGCACGCAGGCTGTGCCACCGGAGAAGAAGTGTACGCGACGGCGATCGTGCTGGCGGAGGAAGGGCTCCTTGCCCGAACCCAGATCTATGCCACCGACATCAGTGAAGCAGCCCTCGAGCACGCTCGTGAGGGCGTCTATTCGAACGAAGTTCTGGAGGAAGCGATCGTGCGCTACTCCGAGGCGGGTGGGACCGGGACCTTCGAGCAATACTGCGCGCGCGGATACGGGCGTGTGGCGATGCGGCAGGACCTCCGGCGAAACGCCGTCTTCTTCCGGCACGATCTGGTGAACGACTACTCGCTCGGCGAAATGAACGTCGTCTTTTGCCGGAACGTCATGATCTACTTCGGAGTGAACCTCCGGGAGCGCGTCCTCGACATGTTCGCGAGGGATCTCGCGCAAGGCGGGTTCCTGTGTCTGGGCGCCAGCGAGGGTCTACCGGCGTCGAAGGTCCCGGCGTTCGGGCCGTTCGCTCCCTCCGAGCGAATCTATCGGCATCGAGGCGAGAGCTGATGGCACCTATTCCAATCCAGCAGCCAATCTCCGGAGATCAGGAGGCGCGGCCGCGCGTTCTCGTCGTGGACGACGTCCAGGCGAACCTGGTCGCAATGGACGCCCTGCTCGCCGATCTGGGGTGCGACGTCCTCCTGGCCCGCTCCGGGAACGTGGCTCTGCGCACGCTGTTGAAGCACGAGTTCGCCGTCATGCTGCTCGACGTGCAGATGCCCGAGATGGACGGTTACGAGGTCGCTCGCTACGCCAGGCAAAATCCGGCCACCCGTGACGTGCCGATCATCTTTCTCACCGCCGGAAATAACAGCGAAGACAACGCCCTCCGGGGTTACGGCTCCGGAGCGGTGGATTTTCTCTTCAAGCCGGTGACGCCGCAAATACTGCGCAGCAAGGTACGGATCTTCCTGGAGCTCTACACCGGACGTCGGCAGATCGCCGACGCCAAGAGCAAGCTCGAGCGCTCGAACGTCGAGTTGCATCAGCTCGCCGGCGCCCAGGCAGCGCTCGCGGAGGAGTTCCGCCGCGCCAACGAGGAACTCAAGGCGACTCAGATGCAGCTCGTTCAATCCGCCAAGATGGCATCGCTGGGCGAGCTCGTCGCAGGTGTCGCGCACGAAATCAACAACCCGCTCGCGTTCGTCAAGAGCCACCTCGATACCGTCAAACGAAACCTGACGAGCGTGGGCGACGAGGTATGCCCAGGGCTCTCCGACGCGGCCCGGGAGCGCTGGGAACGAGCCAACAATCGCCTCCACGAGATGGCCACGGGGCTCGTGCGCATCTCCGATCTCGTGGTGAAGCTTCGCACCTTCTCCCGGCTCGACGAGGGGGAACGCAAGGTCGTTAGCGTGCGCGAGTGCGTGGAGTCGGTCATGACGATTCTCGGCCACAAGCTAAGCGACAACATCAAGGTGGAGCTCTGCTTCGGCGATCCGGATTCGCTCGATTGCTACCCGAGCCTCCTCAACCAGGCTCTGATGAACTTGATCGCGAATGCCATCGACGCCATGAGCGACGGTGGTGTGCTCGGTGTCCGGGTGGGCGCCGAAGGCGATGATTACACGATCGTCGTGACCGACACCGGGACCGGGATCCCTTCCGCGCTTCGTGAACGCGTTCTCGAGCCCTTCTTCACGACCAAGCCGGTTGGCCAGGGAACTGGTCTCGGTCTGTCCATCACGTACTCCATCGTCCGAAAGCACGGCGGCACGATCGAGCTACGCGACGCGGAGGGTCAAAAGGGCACCGCCGCCATCATCCGCCTACCGCCGAGCCCGAGAGGAGACACCTGAATGCAAGCTCCAGCCAAGGAACGAGTTCTCGTCGTCGACGATGAACCACAGGTCCTCGTGGCGCTCGAGGATCTGCTGAGCGATCGCTTCACGGTCTTCAAGACCGCCACCGGGGAAGACGCCCTTCGGTTGATGGAGCAGGAGCAAGACATTGCCGTCGTGATCACCGACCAGCGAATGCCTCGCATGAGCGGCGACGAGCTGCTCGCCAAGCTGAGCAATTGGACGGACACGCAGCGCATCCTCCTCACCGGTTTTGCCGACCTTTCGGCCGTGATTCGCGCCGTCAACGACGGCAAGATCTTCTCGTACGTCACGAAGCCTTGGAGCCCGGAGGACCTCCAGCTCAAGGTTCAGTCAGCGGTAGACCATTTCCGTCTGTCGAAGGAACTCGCCGCCGAACGCCAGCTGCTCCACGATTTGATGGATAACATCCCGGATGGGATCTACTTCAAGGATCTGGACTTGAGGTTTCGTCGCGCCAACCGCGCGTTCGCGACCATGATAGGAGCTTCTGCCCCGGGGGCCGTCGTGCGTCAGCACCTCGAAGAGGTCGCCGCCGCCGCAGGTCACGCCGACGCGAGCGACGCGGAGGAGCGCAGGGTCGTATCCGGGGGCGCCCCCGTGCTCGACGTGGTCCGTGCATACGAGAGGAACGGGGTGACGCACTGGCTCTCCGAGACGAAGGCGCCGGTTCGCGACGCGAATGGTCGCGTGGTGGGGCTGGTCGGTATCGCCCGTGACGTGACCGAGCGAGTCGCCACGCAAGAAGCCCTTCGGCAAAGTGAAGAACAGCTGCGCAAGCAAACCCGTGTCTTGAACTCCATTCTCGAGGGCATGGGCGATGGCGTCATTGCGGTCGATCGCGCCGGGCAGGCGCTCCTCTTCAACCGGCGAGCTCAGCAGATCTTGGGCGTACCCGCGCAGACGAAGCCCCGTGCGGACTGGACCGAAGCTTACGGCGTGCATCACAAGGATGGCGGACACCGGATTTCGGGCGCCGAAGATCCCCTCCTGCGAGCCATGCAAGGCGACCCGGTTCCGCTGATGGAGGTGGGCGTCGACAACGAAAACGTCTCTGCCATCACCGTCGCCGTAACGACCACGTCGCTCGTCGACGACGAAAATCGCATCGCAGGCGGTATCGCGCTGCTTCGGGACGTGACGCAACAACGGAATCTCGAACACCAGCTCCTGCAATCTCAGAAGATGGAGGCGGTGGGACGGCTGGCCGCGGGCGTCGCTCACGATTTCAACAATTTGCTCGCAGTCATCATCTGCTACGGCGAGCTGACGATGGAATCTCTCGAGCCGGAGAGCCCCTACAGGAACGATCTCCGGGAACTGATCGCAGCCGGTGAGCGCGCCGCTGGCCTGACCCGACAGCTGCTCGCGTTCAGCAGACGGAGAGTCATTCAGGCCAAGGTCTTGCAGTTGAACGAAGTCGTTTCGGACGTCGAGAAGATGCTGCGACGGATCATCGGGGAAGACGTCGGGCTCGTGACCCGTCTGACCCCTACACTCGGAATGGTGCACGCCGACCCGGGACAGATCGAGCAGATCATCGTCAATCTCGTGGTCAATGCCCGCGACGCGATGCCCAGTGGCGGGAAGCTCACCATCGAAACGCGGAACGTGACCCTCAGCGACGATCAGGCAGGGTCGAGCTTTCGAGCCGCAGCCGGAGATTTCGTCATGCTCGCAGTGACGGATACGGGAATGGGAATGGACGCGCAGACACGCGCAAGAATCTTCGAGCCGTTCTTCACCACCAAGGATGTCGGTAAGGGCACGGGCCTCGGGCTCTCCACCGTACATGGCATCGTGGAGCAAAGCGGCGGCCACATCTGGGTCTACAGCGAGCCAGGACAGGGGACGACCTTCAAGGTCTACTTCCCCCAGGTGGAGGACGACGGCGCCCGAAGACAGAGTCGCGCGGAGCACTCGCCGCTACCGACTGGCACCGAAACGATTCTATTGGTCGAAGACGACGACGCCGTGCGCCGTGTCGCGCTCCGGATCCTGCGCGGCTGCGGATATAACGTTCTCGAGGCCCGGCGCGCCGCCGACGCGCGCCGTATCTGTCGCGAGATGGGACCTGCCATCGACCTCCTGCTCACCGACGTGGTGATGCCCGAGACGAGCGGATTCGAGCTGGCGGCGGAGCTGTCGAACGAATTTCCGAAGATGCGCGTCCTTCACATGTCCGGGTATCCGGACGCAGCCGTCGTTCACGATGGATTGCTCGCGGAAGGGACGCCGTACGTCGAGAAGCCATTCTCACCTGCTTCGCTCGCGGAGAAGGTGCGGACGACTCTCGAAGCGTCTTGAGCGCAGAGCTCATGCCGCGCTTCGGGCGGCGCTCGTGGCCCTGGGGGCGTGCCACGCCCGAACGCTCGCGGTCCCGTTGCTTGGATATTTTCGGCGCGAAATGTTATCCGAGCGAGAATGGTTAAACGGTCGCTCACCGCGTCTCTTCTCGGGCGAACAGCACGAAGATTGTACGGGTCCAGGCGCGCAAGTGTGGCGCTCTGCCTCGGCGCGCTCTGTTCCGCATGTCTCGCGTGTTCCACCGATCATGCGGCACCGGGAGGTTCCGACGCAGATGGCGGTGGAGGCGCTACCGGCAAGGCGACGTGCAATCAGTTGACCGCTGCCGACGTGCAGTCGTTGATGACGAACGTGGTCGCCGGTGATGACGTGAGCGACGTCGGACTCGATAGCGACGGCCAGCAGTGTGTGTTCCACGACATGGATTCGGAACAGGCCGTGGACATCATCGTGGTCCCCGCCTCGGACGCTGCGATCGGCTACGACCAGGCGAAGAAACAGGCAACGGACCCGGTGCCCCTGGACGGCGTGGGGGACGAAGCGTTCCGTGAGACCGGCGACCTGGATCCATACGCCGAGCACGGCGGAATCATGTGCACCGTGAGCCTCTCGGAGGCGATCGAGATTCCGGGAGTCGACGCGCTGGTGGTGGGCGGAAAGCTGGACCTCACCGAAGACCAGAACGTCATCATCGCCAAGGCACTCGGCACGGTCTGCAATCGTATTTTCGGAGCCGGCAACACCGAGCCGGATCTCAGCGGCCTCTGATACGGCCCACCATGCGCGCGCGTCGGCCACCTCTCAATGAGTGTGCGGGTTACTCGTGACGCGTGCGGGACTCGCCATCGCGCTCGTCGTCGAGCGTCGCGCGAATGTTCCGACTGATCCGACATTCGCGCACCACTGATCACGGACGATGACGAAGCTTCGATTGTCGTCCAGGGTTCTGATCATGGCAGCAAGCGTGTCGGGCTGCGCGGCGTTCGGGTGCGGTAACGCCGGCTCGACACATGCATTTCCGGGAATCGGAGAGCCGGCCGCCCCGCCGGAAGACGCGGGTGAGACCGACTCCGGCGCGTTCACCTGGCAACCTGGCCACGCCGACGCCTGCGCGCACCCGATTCACTCCGGCTTCGCAAATGATGAGCTCTGTCTCGATCCTCCGCCAGAGAGCGAGGGATTTCAGCTGCACTTCGGGCCGCTGGACTACGACGACCCTGACGACATCAAGCCGTTCGTGGTCGACCCCGGCGGTGAAGAGGTGCTCTGCGAGAACATGACGTCGCCGAACACGAGCGACCGGTATTACATCGAGTACCACGCGCACCTTCGTACCGGGACGCACCACATGATCACGTACGCGAGCTTCACGAATCCCACCGTGCCGCCCGACGGTACGGTGCAGCCGTGCGGCGGGAACGACCCGAGCTTTCATTTCATCATCGGCTCCCAGGCCGCCCTCGGGGCGAACGGCGGAAGCCTGGACGTGCCATTGCCCGGCAAGGTCGCTCCGGAAGACGAGGGCCTCGCCGCGAAGCTCCCGGCCGCGAGCAAGATCGTGGTGGAGATGCACTACGTCAACACCGGGACCACGCAGTTGCTCGCCGAGGGTTGGACGAACATCCTCTACACGCCGGTCGAGCAAGTGAAAGGCATCCTCGATCCCATCTACTTCATCGGCGGTCTCGGGGAGAACACGCCGGCTCACGCGAGCGAGACGATCACCGCCCAGGGATGCGGCCTCACCGATGCGCAAGGGGACTCGTTGCGGATCGTCGGGATGACCGGCCACACGCACGCGATGTCGACCCAGTTCCGCGCCTACGTCGATCGTCAGACGCCGGACCCCGGCGCCGCAGCGCATCAGCTCATCTACCAGAGCTACGACTGGCAGGAGCCCCTGAACGCGGAATTCAACTCCGTGAAGCAGAATCAGATACTCGGCGCCATCCCCGGCACGGATGGAGCCGCTAGCGGAGATCTGATCCTGAAGCGAGGCGACACCCTGAGCTGGGAGTGCGACGTCACGAACAACACCGACACCGCGCTCAGGTTTGCGAACGAGGCCTACACCGCCGAGATGTGCAACGTCTTCGGCTTCGTGACCCCGGGTACCGGTCAACCCTGGAGCTGCTTCAAGTTCTAGACGCGGTGTCGTTCTGCGAACCGGGCCAGAGTGCCCCGAGCTCGAGCTCGATGGCCGCGAAGGGCTCGAGGCGTACGCGATCCGTTGGACGGATGCCGCCTCTGCATGGGGGCCGGCGGGCCGCGGACTCGTGAACAGCTCGCCGTCCAGGACCTACGGCGCGCCGCCGTTCACCGCGCACCGCCGTGCACCGGGCCTTCAGTGAACCGCGCGCGTCTCTGGCGGCGACGTCTCGACGATGGTGATCGGCCACGTGATGGGCTCGCGCCGGAAGCTCTCTTCCCCGGCGAGTCGTACGTCGACGCGGAGCTCGTAGTGTCCTGATACGGGTGGGAACGGCAGGCCGAAGGTGCGCGTGCGGAAGCGTGGCGTCATCGCGCGGTGAGTGAACGTGTCGGTGGGCGTCTCGAGGCCGCTCTGCGCGACCATGACGAAGCGCACCTCGAAGTCACGGCCGAACTCGTGCTGCGCGACGTGGAAGTAGGCGTGAACCTCGACAGGCACGAGCCCGCGTGGGGGCGGGGGCGCGCCGGGGGCGACATTGATCTGCTCGACGAGGTTGAACAGCGTGACGTTGTTCGACTGCTGATCGACGGACGAGCCGCTGCACGACGCGAGGAGATAACAGCGCGGCATCGTCGTTAGAGCGGCGCCCCCGTCGCGAAGTAGACGACGGTGTTGGCTCCGGAGAAGAAGAGTGCGCTACCCAATACGGTGCATCCGATCGACAGGGCTCGTCGAGCTCGCGGCGTTTGGCCGAGGCCGTTTCGCGAGCAGAAACGAGAGAGGCCATTTGCCAGATGATAGGACGTCGCGGCAAGGCCAAGCAGGTACGCGGTAGCGAATAGCGGAAATCCGAGGGCACTCGTGCGCGACAGGTCATAGGTGAGCTCGGGGTGTAGATCTGCCGGCGCCAGCGTGCCGGCGATGAGCGGAAAGCGCAGCTCGACGAGATGCAGCAGCACGAAGACCATCGCCGCGAGCCCCGTGGCGCGCTCCATCGAGCGACTCCAGGGATGCGCGTGCGCCGACTCGGGGTACGACGGTGCGCGTCCGAGCGCGATGAGCACCCCGTAGCCGGCGTGGAACGCGAGCGGCAGCGCGATGAACACGACCTCCATCAGTGCGCGTCCCGGCAGCGCCTGAAGCGCGTGAACCCAGGTTTCGTAGGCCCTTCGTCCTTGCGTCGCCCGCGCGTTGATCCAAAGATGGACCGCGAAGAACGCGCCGAGCGGCATTACACCCGTCGCCGAGTGCAGGCGTAGCAACAGCGGAACGGCAGGGTCTCGAAAGGAAGACGTCATCGTGATCGCGCGACACCTTCGAGAGCTCGCGAGCGAAGGCCCGAGCGTAGCCCGGGTTCTTCTCGGTGCGTCGGTCCTTTCGTGCGCAATCGCCGGCTGCAGCTCGGAGTCGCGCGCGCCGGTCGTGCCGGTTCCCACGCTCGCGAGCACCCCCGCCGCGCAGGCCGCTTACCGCAAGATCGAGGGACGCTGGACGGATCTGCCGCCAGAGCGAAAGAAAGAGCTGCTCCCGGAGCTTCGCGACTTCCTGACGCGCTATCCGGTGGACGACCGGGCGCGGATGGTGCGCCTCTACTTCGCGCTCCTCTCCCTCGACGAGGGACGGTTCGGCACCGCGCACTCCCTCGCGCGCCAGGTTCAGGCCGGGCCGCCCGGCGCGGCGAAGGATTTTGCAGACGTCGTCGAGGCGGCAACGCTGCGTCGCGAAGGCAAGCTCACCGACGCGCTAGCGCTGCTCGAGCCGTTGCGTGGCAAGATCGCGGATCCTGAGCAGCTCGGCATCTACTCGGAGCAGTTCGTGCGCGCGCTCGTGTCGGCGCACGCCTTCGAGCACGCCATCTCCGCGATGGTGGACTGGGCCGAGCAGACCCCGCAAGTCGAGCGGGAGCAAGTGGTCACCTCGATAGACGGTCTCATCAAGGAGATGCCTACCGCGGCGATCGAAGGCGGCCTCGCGACGCTGGCCGACGAGGATCGGCAAGACGCTGCCGGCCCGCGCTCGACCCGGTCCGAGGCGCGTCGCTGGCTCATCACGACGGCGCGCGCGCGCCTCGTGCGCATGGCGCTGACGAATCGCGATCCGGAGCTCGCGCGCCGCTTGCTCGACTCCGCGTCGGTGCGCATCGGCGGGGACGAATCGCGTGAGGCGCTGGTCGCGCTCGCCGCGACCGGGCTCGGCTCGGCGAAGGTCGCGGGTCGCTCGGTGGGCATCGTGCTCGACGTCGCCGACGACACGTCGCGACGCAGATCGTCGGAGGTCGTCGAGGGCATGTCGCGGGCGCTCGGGCTCCCCGCTTCCGCGTCGGACAAGCGCGCCGTGCAGCTGCTAACGCGCGACGCGACCGATCCCGCTGACGTCGATCGCGCGCTCCGCGGCCTCGCCGGGGACGGCGCGAGCATCCTCGTCGCGGGCGTCACCCATGACGCGGCCGCCGCAGCGTCGTCGTTCGCGGAGCGGTCCCAGGTGCCGGTCATCGTCGTGTCGGCACCGCCGTCGCTCGGCGCCCTCCGGTTCACGTTCGTCCTCGGCGGCGCGCGCGACGACGTGTCGCAGGCGATCGACGCGCGCCTCGCGGCGGTTCACGTCCACAGCGTCGCCGCCGTCGGTGTGGGCGGCGCGCCATGCGAGAGCACGGCGTCCGCCGGACAGACGCGTTTCCCGGTTCAGGACTGGAAGCACGACGGCATCGACGCGCTCGTGCTCCGCGGTGACGCCGAGTGCACGCGCGACGCGGTGATGGAGGTGAACCAGCTCGGCCTCTCGCCGCTCCTCGTGCTCGGCCTCGAATCCGCAGAGGCGGAGGACTCCGTGCCCGGACGGAAGCTCCTCGTCACTGCCGGGCGCTTTCCGTTCGGAGCCGCGCCGATGAACGACGAGGAGCGCGCCTACGTCGACAGATGGGGCAGCGCGCCGTCGTGGTTCGAGGCACTCGGGCACGACGCGGCCGTCCTCGCCGCTGCTGTTTTAGCCGATTTTCCGCTGGATCGCGTCGACGACAAGGGCGCCGTGGTCGGCCTCCACTGGCGCGCCCAGGGACGTCTGCTTCACGCCGAGGTGCCGCTCTGGACGTCGGCGTCGCGCGGGTTCGCGGGCGCGAGCGTCCTGTCGCGACGGTTCGACGTCGTCGCGCCGGGCGGCGCCGCGAGTGGGCTCGCGCCGTGACCGAGCGTCAGGTTCCGCTCCCGGATCGCCGCGCCACGAAGCTCCTGGCGCGCGCGGTGTCCCGGCAGCTCGCGCCCGGCGATCTGTTCGTCTTGACGGGCCCGCTCGGCGCCGGGAAGACGTTCTTCGTGCGCGCCGTGTGTCGCGCGATGGGGCTCGACCGCTCCGTTCGCGTGACGAGCCCGACGTTCACGCTCGTCAACGAGTACGCGACGGTGCCGCCGCTGGTGCACGCCGACCTTTATCGGCTCGACGCGACGTCGCCCGAAGCGACGTCCGATCCGACGCTCTTCGCTCTGGCCGAGCAGCGCGACGAGGGACGCGTCCTTTTCGTGGAGTGGGGGGGCCCCTTCATCGACATGCTCGGCGGCGACGCGATTCTGATCGACCTCACCGTCACGCCGAGGTCCGCGCACATCACCGCCACCGGTCCACGATCGCGAGAGCGCGTCGAGGCGCTGTAGTTACTTCAGGGGCATCGTTTGCTGCCGTACCCATCACTCGATGACACGAGTGCTCGGTAAGGCGCTGATACCTTTACTCACACTTGCCCTCTCGGCGTGCGTGGCCGTGGATCACGGCAAGAATGGCGGGAGCTCGGGCGGCAGCGGCGGCGACGGAAATTCCGGCACCGGCGGCACGGGAGCGGGCGGCAAGGGTTCGACCGACGACGGTCCCCCGCCCACCAACACGACTCCGTCGCTCGACGTCTTCGACGCCCACGTCACCGGCCGAAATGGCGACGACCTCACACTTTCTGCGTCCGGCACCGACGCCGAAGGCGACGTGCTGTTCCTCTCGGCGCGCTTCCTGAACGACGCGGGCGATCCGGTGGACGTGTTCGACGTCCACTGGAACGGCATCGCCGACGCGCCGCAGGATCGCCTCCAGTTCGACACGAGCCTCCTCGGTCACCCGCGCTTCGACGGCACGGTGACCCTCGCCGGTTACGCGACGCTCTACCCCGAGGCGACCAGCGTCGTGCTCCACCTCGAGGACACCGCCGGCAACGTCTCCGACGACCAGACCGTCACCATCGGCCTGCAAACGGAGAAGAAGCTCGGCGAGAGCTGCGACGCCGACATCGTCACCAGCCGCTGCGAGCGCGGCCTCGCCTGCGGAGGGAAGAAGCCCGTTTGCCAGGCTGGCGTCGCGCCGGCTCTCGTCAACGCCCTCTACATGCGCTCTTCCGACGGACCGCGGCTCCTCGCCGCCGGTGGCGACGCGGACGACGACATCGCGACCCTCCGTATGGAGTTCTTCGACAATGCCGGCACGCCGGTGAAGATCGACTTGAACGGAGACCAGATCCCCGATGCCACGTCGTGGGACCTCGACGCGTACGGCTCCTCCGATCACGGTGCGTTCTTCCTGAAGGACCAGCTCGGGCTCGGCTTCGAGGCGATATCGCCCAGGATGAAGATCACGCCCATCGACGGTGAGGGCAAGACCGGCGACCCGAAGTCGATCACCATCGCGGCGCCGCTCGAGCAGGCCACGCTCCATGCCTGCGACCCCCGCGGTTTCGACACCTGCGGAACCGCCGACCTCTGCGCACCCGGCATCGTCGGCGTGGCCAACAGCTGCACCGCCGCCACGACGGTGAAAAAGGGCGTGTGCGCTGCGGCGCCGGTGCTCGACCCCGCCAAGTCGATCACGACCGCCTACGGACGCGCCCAGGGCATCAGCATGTGGGATCCCCCGGCGGGATGTACGCAGCCGGGCTGGATCAGGCGTCCCGAGGGCATGGCAAAGCTTCACCTCGCCACCGTGGCGCATCACCTGACGGTCACGACTGCGCTCCCCGAGACGCGCAGCGACACGGTCGTGTACCTGGTGCAAAACACCGCCGCCGACTGCGGCGGGACGGTCACGGCCAAGACGGTGTGCAACGACGACACCAGGGGTTACTCATCGACCATAACGGCCACTGAAGTTCCTGCGGGGGACTACCTCGTCATCGTCGATTCGGTGAGCGAGAGCGGCGGCGCCTACGGCGTCACCGTCACCGCGGACTGAGCAACGTCATACACCCCCGGTGTGAACCGGGTCGAGCCCACCGTCATCCCGATGACGGTGGGTTTTCTGCTTTCCGGTCGCTCGATCCGCATTTGCGACCACACGAATGGTCGTTTCGGTTCTTAAGGCCCATCGCCGCGATTTCGTTTGGTCGGCGAAATGCGGGCCAGCACCCACCAACGCTCACCAAATTGTTAAAGCAACCGTCGCGGCGACCGTGCAGTGCACACGACCCATCAGGGACGACCCACCAAGAAGGAGGGCCCTCACCATGCCCAACACGACGTTAAACAAACAAATCAAGACTCGGACGCTACGTGCATCGCTCGGAACGCTTCTCCTCGCCTTTGCTGCCGGCTGCAGCTCCGGCGCGGGCCAGACCTCGGCACCGTCGCCGCAGGCGCCCGTGTCCGTCGACCCCATCGAGGCGATCCTCGGCCAGAAGCTCACGGCTCCGGTTCACCAGTGCACCTTCGTCGCCAGCACGGGCATGATGACCGTGAACGTGGCGGCCGAGACGGCCATCATCTCGAAGCGCGCGACCGACTCGAACATCGTGCAGAACGGCTACGACTGCGACGTCCCCGTCAACTCGGCGAAGCTCAAGGGCATCGTCATCACCGGCTCGACGGGCAACGAGACGGTCATCCTCGACTACACCAACGGCCTCTTCGCGACCGGCACGGCCTCCACGGTCGGCATCGCCAACGTCGACATGGGCGGCAGCGCCGGCGCGGACAGCTTCGGCATCCGCGGTACCTCGACGGCCGACACGGTCACCTTCGGCGCCGACGGCGTCGCGGTGAACTCCGACAAGTTCAAGGACATCACGTTCAAGTCCGGCGGCGAGCCCGACACCTACGCGGTGTCCCTCGCGGCTGGTGACGACAAGTGGAGCGCCTCCGGTGGCGCTGCGGTCGGCCTCGCCGGCGCGTACGCGGGCGGCAAGCCCATCTCGATCTACGGCGGCGCGGGCAAGGACACCTTCGACGAAGGTACGCTCAGCACCCCCAAGGAGTCTCTCCACGGCGGTGACGACTCCGACACGCTGACCTACGCCACCCGTGGCGCGACGCACCCCGTGAAGATCACGATGGGCTCCGGCACGACCGACGACGGCGAGTACGACTTCACCGGCTCGGCGACGATCGAGTCCGACGACGTCGATGTCGACATCGAGAACGTCATCGGCACGCCCGGTAACGACGACATCGCCGACACCGCGGGCACCGCGGCCGTCAACCTCACCGGCGGCGCCGGTAACGACAAGCTCGCTGGCGGCACCGGCGACGACACGCTGAACGGCGGCGACGGCGACGACACGTTCAACGAGGGCACTTCGGCCAACGGCGCGGACACCTTCAACGGCGGCGCCGGCATCGACACCGTCGACTACTCGGCGCGTACGCTCGGCGTCACCGTCACCATGGACGGCACCAAGGCGAACGACGGCGACACCGCCGGCAACGAGAAGGACAACGTCAAGGCCGACGTCGAGAACTGCTACGGCAGCAAGGCCGCGGACACCATCACCGGCAACTCGAGCAACAACACCCTCAAGGGTGGTCTCGGCGCCGACACGCTGAACGGCGGCGACGGTGACGACACCTTCGTCGAAGGTGGCACGAGCTCTGACCGTCTCGCGAGCGACGTCGACAACGACACGTTCGTCTGCGGCAAGGGCACGGACACGGTGACCTACGCGGGTCGTACGAACGCGCTCACGCTCAGCATCGACGGCCACGCCGACTCCGGCGACCCGGCCCTCGATCCGGGCGCGGACGGCGGCGTCGCGGCGATGGTCGACGGCGGCGTCATCCCGGGCGAGTCCGACACCATCGGCCTCGACTGCGAGAACCTCACCGGCGGCAGCGGCGTGAACACGATGACCGGCAGCGCGGGCCCGAACGAGCTCGTCGGCGGCGCGGCCGCTGACCACATCAACGGCGGCGATGGCGACGACGTCATCGACGGCGCGGGTGGCGCGGACGTCGTCAACGGCGGACCCGGCGGCGGAGACATCTGCTTCGGCTCCGTCGGCGGCACGAAGACGGCCTGCGAGCTCTGAGCTAGCGCTAGGTCGAACGAGCGACCGTGCCGCGCACTCCGCGCGGCACGGTCGGTTTCGTTTTGTGGGCCGGACGGCGCTCTCCGGGTGCGGCCGGTTCCCGGCATGTTAGAACCGGTTCCGGTGTCCGAAATTGCCGCAACCGCTCCTCCCGAGGCCGAACCCGGCCTCGGCGAGCGTTTCAGTGCGCCGGTCCTCGACGTCCTCGATCGCGTCGGCAATCTGATCCTCCTGACGGGCCAGACGCTCACCTGGATGATCCGTCCGCCCTATCGCGTCACGCAGCTCCTCGCGGCGATGGAGTTCATCGGCGTCGGGTCGATCTTCATCGTCAGTCTCACCGGCACGTTCAGCGGCATGGTGCTCGCTCTCCAGACGACGAACAGCCTCCGGCAATTCGGAGCCGAGGGCATCGTCGGGTCGGTCGTCGCAGTGTCCCTGACGCGCGAGATCAGCCCGGTGTTCACGGCGCTCATGGTCACCGCTCGCGCCGGGAGCGCGATGGCGGCCGAGCTCGGCAACATGCGCGTCAGTGAGCAGATCGACGCGATCCTCACGATGGGCGTGAGCCCCGTACAGTTCCTGCTCTCGCCGAGGCTCCTCGCCGCGGTGATCATGGTGCCGCTCCTCACCATCCTCTACACGTGCGTCGGTCTCACCGGCGCGTGGTTCGTGGCAGTGAAGGGCCTCGGCGTCGACCCCGGCGTGTTCATCTCGAACATCGAGAAGTACATGGTGCCGCGGGATTTCTTCATGGGCGAGATCAAGGCGTGCGTGTTCGGCTTCTTGATCTGCGCCATCTCGTGCAATCAGGGTTACAACGCGAGCGGCGGCGCGCGCGGCGTCGGCGTGGCCACCACGCGCGCGGTCGTGGAGAGCGCCGTCGCGATCCTCGTCATGAATTACCTGATCACGAGCTTGATGACGGATATGTGAGCGGGATGCAGACCGCGACCGAGAACCGGCCCGATGCGGGGGCCGAGCCCGGCGAAAGCTCGCGAAGAGCGCGTCTCGTCACGCTGCACAAGCTCGTCGGGTATCGCAAAGCAGCCGCGGTGGCGCTGCTCACCGTGCCCACGGTCATGGTGCTCATCGTCGACCTCGCGCGGCGCGGTCCGCGGATCGTCGGGTTCACCGGCTTTTACCGGGAGACGTACCTCGCGGCGATCGTCGAGAGCCTGGTCGTCTGGGCCACGCTCCTCTACGCGGCGTCGCGACGTCGCGGCGTCTGGTCGACGGTCGTCGGCGTGCTCTTCGTCATCGCTCTCACGCTGAGCCTGGGCGGTCAGCGGTACTTCCACGATCAATACAAGGCCTACCTCAACGTCGACGTGTCGCTCTTCGCGACGAACCTGATGGACAGCGTGTTCAATCAGCTTCTCGCGGACATCGGCAACTACCTCATCGCGACGACTCCGCCGCTCACGGTGTCGGTCGTCGCGCTCGTGCTCGCGCGCCGCATCGTTCGCCCGCGGCGGCGTCGCGCCTTCGTCGCCGGCTTGCTCGCGCCGCTCGTGCTGATCGGCTCGTTCTTCGTCCCGACCCAGCATCGGCACATGCAGGCGGCGACGCCCGACGTCCTCTATCTCGAGGCCATCGGCGGCATCATCCGCACGCAGCTCGGTTTCACCGACCAGTCACGTCAGCTCCGTCCAAGGCAGCGAAATTCGCTGCCCGTGGTGCTCGCAAATCCGCCCGCGAAGGGGAAGCGCCCCAACGTGCTGTTCATCATCCTCGAGAGCACGCGAGCCGACGCGGTGTGCGTCGAGCCGGAGGCGGACTGCAAGCGGACGCCGTACTCCGATCGCGTCGTGCCGGAGCGCTACCCGTTCTCGCAGATGCGCTCCCTCGATTCGTCGACGGCGATCTCGCTCGCGGTGCTCTGGTCCGGAGTGGGACCGGACGAGCCGCGCGAGGTGCTGCACACCTGGCCGCTCCTCTTCGACTATGCGCGCGCGGAGGGCTACGACACCGCGTTCTACACGTCGCAGAACATGATGTTCGGCAACGCGCGCCTCTGGGTGAAGAACCTCGGCGTGAGCCAGATCGTCACCGCGACGGATCTGGATCCGACCTGTGATCTCGACATGGGTGCGCCCGAGGCGCTGCTCGCAAAGCACGTGAATGCGCACATCGGCGAGCTGAAGGAGCCGTTCCTGGCCGTCGTGCAGCTCTCCAACATGCACTACCCGTATTACGTCGATCATCACGGGAAGATGCCCTTCGAGCCGTGGACCACGAGCAAGGCGCCCGAAGATAACCCCGCGTTCTTCAACTACTACCTGAACGGCGTCCATCAGCAGGACGAGCACGTGGGGAGCATGCTCGAGCGTGTGCGAAAGAGCCCGCTCGGCGACCACACGATCATCGTCTACACGAGCGACCACGCCGAGGCGTTCCGTGATCACGGCCAGATGGGCCACACCTTCAGCGTCCTCGACGAAGAGATCCACGTGCCGGCCTGGATCGACGCGCCGCCGTCCACCGTGTCTGCCGCCGCGCAAGAGAACCTGCGAGCCGCCCGGCACTCGTTCCTCTTCCACCCAGATCTGACCGCGACGATCCTCGACGTACTCGGCGCATGGGACGACCCCGGTATCGCGAAGTACCGCGTGAAGATGCTCGGCAGAAGCCTCCTCAGGCCGCTCACCGAGAACCGTCCGATACCGCTAACGAACTGCGCCGGAGTCTGGAGCTGCGCATTCGAGAACTGGGGCATCATGGACGGCAGCCTCAAGGTAGAGGCGCGCGCCTGGGACCCCGAGTGGCACTGCTACGACGTAGACGGCGACCCCTACGAAGCCCGCAACCTCCACACCCCCGCCTGCAGCGCCCTGGAACAGCTCGCCACCACGACGTTCGGAAGATTGCCGGGCGGCGAGAAGAGGTAGGGCGGGGCGCGAACACCGTTGCGGTTCTCCACACCGCAACGAGGTCCACCTAGAAGACTGCTGTTTGATCGAGCAGTAGTAGGGAAACCTACCTCGGCGCTTCGAGCGGACTGACGCTCGTGATCAGGAGAACATAGAGCTGCAGCGGAGCAGGCACTCCTGCTCATTGCAGGCTCGGTGCGGGATCGTTAGCCTCCACGATTCTGATGGGGCGGGGCGGTGAATCTACAGAATGGCGGGTGCTCGATCGGCATCGCGCACGGCGAGAGCAGTCCATTCCAACCGTGACGGTGATGACTGGAGATCGAGCCACTGCCGAGCTGCTCTGGAAAGGTTGGGCCGCACGCAATGGCGGACCAGGATTGGTATTCGAGCGGGAGCTGGCACGTCTGACTGCGTCGTTGGTCGGGGTCCCTGACTTCGTCTCGCGACTACGAAGCCGCTTCCTTCGACAGGCTGCACGAGACCATGAAACGACGGAAGCCGAGCTTAGGGCGAGAATCACGGGTCTCGGACCTGCGCAGTTGCACGACTTCGCCGGCCGTCTCTCTCTGGCTGCCGGTTGCGACGAGGAGTTTGGCCGCGCGTTGATCTGCGGGAGTGACGCAGAGGTGGCGCGTGTGTTCGCAGAGGAGTTCTCACGGTCCCTCAAGGACGCAAACCGGCTCGCCGATTTGCCGCCGCTGTTGTTCAGCGGACGGCAGGATTCAGCTTGGTTCGGAGCCGCGATGCGCACCGCGATCGAGGTGAGTCGGATCGTGCCGTCGGTACACGTAGGTATCACTGGAACAGCGAAGATCATGGCCGAATGGAAGCTCACGGCTTCTCGACACGCTGTGGCCGTGGCGTCAGAAGGTGTCCTCGACCTCGAGCCTTCCGGAACAGAGTGTCCACCCGATATCACGACCTCGACGGTCGACCTGGGGATGGCGAGGTCTGTGGCGGAGTTGCGGCTTCACGAACAGCTTCAAGCTCGGAGCCGAACGCGTGACCTCTTCGTTCTGAATGCGAAGCTACGGGAAAGCTTCGGAACCGCGGCGCTCGAGGTCGATCTGCTCTGCGAAAAGCTGAAGCTGGCGATCGAGGTGGACGGGTACCACCACTTTCAAGACCACGAAGCTTACCGGCGAGACCGAAGGAAGGATCTTCGGTTGCAGCAGCTGGGCTACATGGTGATCAGGGTTCTGGCATCCGACGTCGTCGAAGAGCGCGACTATGTCTTGAGCGCCATCGATCTAGCGATCGTCGGCCGTGAGAGGAAGCACGATGATTGACGAGAAGAAGCTGCAGGTCTTGTTGCTGTGCCGCCTGTCCTTTCCGACGAAGAAGGCTTCCTCGATCTCGGAGGTCTCTCGACGGCTCTTTCCCTTCGTCGACTCGCTGGTTTCAGCGCGAGAATGGCGCACGCTCCTTGAAAGGACGATCGGGGCAGCGCGCGACGCGGGCCTGGTCGACACGAAACAACTGAGGATAACCGTGAAGGGACAAAAGGAAGTGCGGCACGTTCTCGGGTCCGCCCCGCCAGTGAAAGATTGGCGAGCCTTCAAGCAGCAACGCCTGCTGCGTCTCGTCACCGACGGCGCCGCGCCGAACGGGTCGCGCGCCGCGGCGATGCTCCTCGGACAGGCGCTCGGCGTTTCGCCGGCGCCGAAAGAGACGGCCGTCGTGGATGAATGGCTTACTCGAAAGCTGGGCTTACGCGGCAAGCAGGTCACACTCGGCGGTCTGCGTGCTGCACTCGTCGCGAAGGAGCTGGGTGTGCCAGTTCGTCAGAGCCTGGTCGAGGTCGTGCGCCTGGCCGTAGCGAGGCAGGCGGACGCCCCGAGCGGCAGTGAAGAGCATTTGCTCAATGCCATGGTCGCGCGATACGTGAGTCGCGTTCCCGCTCCGGGCAAAGGCGCGAAGCGAGGTCTCGAGACGAAGACTCGTGCATCTGCGGGCACGTCGAAAGGTAACGGCGCCTCGACGGCAGACCTACGGGAGCCGGCGGACTTCGCTTCACGAGTGCTGGCTGTCGCGCATGGAAGCGCCGTGCGCCGCTTCGGCCCGACGAAGACCTTCATTGGTTCGGTGTGGGCAGCGCTCCGAAGCGACCGGGACATGGATCGCATCGGAGAAACCCGCTTCAAACAACTTCTGGCCGACGCCCACCGTCGCGGGCTGCTCACCCTGAGCCGTGCCGATCTGGTGACGGCGATGGACCCCGACGACGTGAACGCGTCGGAAGTGAATCACCTGGGTGCAACGTATCATTTCATCAACGTCGGTGGGGAGAAGCCATGAGTCACCAGTTCTTCGATACGTCGACGATCGACAAACTCGCCAGGGAGATCGAGCGCCTCGTCGACTCGGAGTCGTCCGTGGCACTCTTCGGCCAGACACTGTCCAAGCTCGTCGCGCGAATCCCGTCGGAGGAGCAGGTGACACCGGGCGCCGTGATCCGGCTCGCATTGCTGAACGACATGTTGAGGATCGCCGAGGCCGCGATCCTGGCGGACGGTACGATCACCGACGACGAAATTTCTTACGTCGAACCGCTCGTTCGCGAGTCGCTGAAATACCTGGGTCGGTTTCGTGGCGCCTACAAGGATGCGTTCGAGGGGGATCCGCAGGGGACTGCGCAGTTCATTCAGCAACACGTCCTCGACCGGCAGATGTTCGGCGGAAAGTGCAAGGATACGCAGTGGATTGGCGTCTCGATTTGCCGCAAGGCCGGGGAGCTGTCGGGTGACGGCCGGTTCACTGACGACTATCGGGACATCGCTCTGCGGACGCTGGACGACCTGTTTGACGGCGTGCGCTCCGGGCCTGTCGACGGCAAGGCGACGATCGCGGCGGACTTGATGGCCGTGCTTCCGCCGAGGGTCGTGGCGACCGACGCTCGCGAAGCGGCGTACTGCTCCCCCGATTCGCCAGAAGTCTTCAGCGCCGTGGCCCACGCGAACGAGGTGTTCGCTCACGACCCATTCGACGTCGATACCGTCCACGAGCCGGCGCGAAACGCCTTTGCCCGCATGCTGTCGATATCGAGTGATGCTCGCGCCGGAAGAATGCTTCTCGTCAAGGGAGACTCCGGGAGCGGTAAGACCCATCTGATGCGCGCATTCCGCAATTCGACGCATGGCGAGCAGCTCGGGATCGCGTCGTACATGCAGATGTCGACCCAGGTCACCAACTACGCGCGGTACATCCTCTCGAACACGCTCTCCTCGTGGGAGCACCCTTTCTGGGGAAACGCCATCGCTGATTCCGCGATCGCCTGCCTTTCAGAATCCGTCGCGCGCGATCTCCCGGTCGAGGAGCGAGAAGCGCTCTGGGAGAACGAACTGCCCGACGGGGAGCTCGACGCTGTCGTCAACCGCGGCGCCGATAAGCTGCTGGCTTCGGGGAAGTATTCGCCGGTGCACGTCGACGTCGTACGAATGATGCTCTATCTGCAGCGTCGCGATCCGGCGCGAATGTCCAGGGTCATCAAGTATCTGCGTTGTGAGCAGCTCAGCCCCTACGATCAGAAGCTCGTAGGGGGCATCGCGTCGTTCGAGGGAGAAGAGGGGCCTTCTCGAATGTTGACGGAGCTGGGCAAGCTCATTTCCGTCACCGGGAACGGCGCGATGGTATTTCTCGTCGATCAGGTCGAAGACGTCTTTCATCTGGACGACGCCACATCACGCTTTCGTCTTGCGATGGACGCCCTGCGTCATGTGACCGACCACGTTCCGAGCAGCATCGTGGTCATCGCGTGTCTCGAGGACTACTACGTGAAGATGCGCGGCGCGTTGAGCATGCCGCTGCTGGATCGGCTCGAGCGCGACCCCGAGCCGGTGCGATTGACAGCAGGTCGAACACTCGACGAGATCGAGGAGATTCTGCAGCGTCGGCTCGAACACCTCTTCGAGCATCAGAATGTGACCATTCGGGTGGACGAACAATTGTACCCGTTCCGTCACGAGCAACTCGTGGCTCGGATAAATCAAAGGACGCGAGACGTGCTGGATTGGGCAAGAAGGCACCACGAGGACAGCGTCCATGCCAGACGCGTCGTCGATTCGGTTGACGTCTCGCCACCCGTGCCGTCCATCGCTCCTATGGTCGACCTGTCACGCCAGTGGAACGATCATCGCAGCGCGGCGACCACACCCCCCGACGACGAAGCGAGCCAATCGCGTCTGCTCGCCTGGTGTCTCGAGAGAGTGGGACGCGAACTGGAAGCTCCGCAACGAGTCACGGCGCAGGCCGACGCATCGTTCGTCGCCGTCAAGGTTGGTGAGGAGCAGCTGTCCATTGGTCTCTGCAACAAGGCAGCTCAAGGTGGGCGACTCGCACTCCAGGTCGAAGGCCTCCTGAAACATGCGTCCACGAGAGGGGCGATTCCCATCGTGCTGAGAGGCACGGAGTATCCGCCTCCCGGCACTTCGAGGATCGCGATGAAATTGAAGGAGGTGCTGCAGGCGGGCGGCCGCCGGCTCGTGATGTCCGACGCCGACTGGCGGTCCCTACACGCTCTCCACACTTTCGACGTCAAGCACGGGACCAACGTTCGCTATCAGGAGTGGTTGAAGACAGAGCGTCCGCTCTCGGGTATCTCGATCTTGCGCGCCATTTTGGCGCTCGACGACGCCGCTCCCGCGCCGCGGAATGCCCCGGTTTCGCCCGCAGCTCCACCGCCGTCGCCATCGCCGTCACTCCTGGTGAAGACGAGCGCGAGCACCACCGAGAAGCGTACGAGCCCAGGTCGCGCCATGGAGCCATTCAGCATCGGTGATACCCGCGGACTCGTGCCTCAGGAGCTGGCGGTTCTCCCCGGATCGTTCGTCACTCACGCAGCGTTTCTCGGGTCGAGCGGTAGCGGCAAGACCACCCTTGCGCTTCGCATTCTGGAGCAGCTCGCGGTCGCACGAGTTCCCGTCCTGATGCTCGATCGCAAAGGCGATCTGTGCAGGTACGGTTCGACGGAGTACTGGCAGTCTGCGGAGAGCGATCCCAAACTCACTGAAAGCAAGCGTGCTCTTGCAGAAAAGCTCGACGTACGCGTCTACACACCGGGGGAGCCGCGCGGGCGACCGCTCAATCTGCCGGTATTGCCGACCGGTCTCCGCGATCTCCCCGCCCATGAAAGGGGAATGACTGCTCGATACGCGGCTTCCGCCCTCGGCGCGATGATGGGGTACCGGAAGACCTCGAAATCGGACGAGACACGCCTGGGCATTCTTGGAAAAGCGATTGAGCTCGTCGGACGACTCCCTTCGGAAGCAGAGGCTGGCATTCCGCAACTCGTTGCGGCGCTCGACGATGTCGATCCGGACCTCGTTTCGGCCGTGGGTAAGCTGGACACGAAGCACTTCCGCGCCCTGGTGGAGAACCTGGAAACGCTTCGTTTGCGGTACGAGCACGTGCTGCGAGGGGAGGGCGATCGTCTTTCGCCCGATCTGCTGTTCGGGATGCAAGATGGCGTACCCGGCAAGACGCGCGTGACGATCATCAGCACCAAGTTCCTCGGCGACAATGCGGCCATCGAGTTCTGGGTGGCCCGGCTGCTCGGGGAATTGAGTCGATGGGCCAGCCAGCGGCCGGCCGGATCACTTCAAGCCGTTGCATTTCTCGACGAGGCCGACATCTATCTGCCTGCGCAGTCGAAGCCTGCAACCAAGGAGCCGATGCTCGATCTCCTGAAGAGGGCGAGGTCGGCCGGCCTCGGCGTGTTCATCGCCACGCAGAGCCCCGGTGATCTGGACTACAGATGTCGGGACAACATACGCACATGGTTCGTTGGCCGCGTTGCCGAGAAGACCGCACTCGAGAAGATGAAGCCACTGCTCAGCGAATGCCGCATCAACGTTGGATCGAAGCTCGCTTCTGCGAAGACGGGCGAGTTTTTTCGGCTGAACGACGGTGACGTCGTGGAATTCAAGGCCATGCCGTCGGTCATGAAAACCGAGCAGCTAGCCGAGGACGAGATCATCAGGATTGCCCGTCCCGTGACGCCCTAACCCGCCCTTCGAGCCATCAGCTCAGCGCGAGCATTCTGTCTATCGGGATCTTTGCTCTGAGACGGAGCTGTTCGTCCATCTCCACTCTCGGCTCGAGGTCGCGCAGGCAGAGATAGAGCTTCTCCATCGTGTTGAGGCGCATGAAGGGGCACTCGTTGCACGCGCAGTTCGCCTCGGGCGGGGCGGCGATCAGTGTCTTGCCGGGGGCGGCGCGCTCCATTTGATGGAGGATGCCGGCCTCGGTCGCGACGATGAAGGTGTTCGCGGGATCTTGCTCGACGTACTTGAGGAGCGCCGAGGTCGAGCCGATGAAGTCGCTCATCGCGAGGAGCGGCTCTTCACACTCGGGGTGCGCGATGATCTTCGCCGTCGGGTTTCGCTCCTTCAGCATCACCAGCTTTCGCTGGCTGAACGTCTCGTGGACGATGCAGCTCCCCGGCCAGAGCACCATGTCACGCCCCGTCTCCTTGACGAGATAGCGGCCCAGGTTGCGATCGGGAGCGAAGAGGATCTGCTTGTCCTTCGGGATCGACTGGACGATCTTCTTGGCGTTGCTCGAGGTGCAGATGTAGTCGCTCTCCGCCTTCACGTCGGCGGAGCAGTTGATGTACGTGATCGAGACGGCGCCGGGGTGCGCCGCGCGCCAGGCGCGGAACTCGTCGACCGGGCAGCCGTCTGCGAGCGAGCAGCCGGCCTTGGTGTCGGGTACGACGACGATGCGCTCCGGATTGAGGATCTTCGCCGTCTCGGCCATGAAGTAGACGCCGGCGAATGCGATGACTGCCGCGTCCGTCTTCTTCGCCTCTTGCGAGAGCTGCAGGGAGTCACCGATGAAGTCGGCGAGATCCTGAATTTCACTCTCCTGGTAGTAGTGCGCCAGGAGGATCGCGTTCTTTTCCTTCTTGAGGCGACGGATCTCTTGCTCGAGATCGCGCCCGGGCGGCATCGCTACGGCCATGGCGCGAATGTAAGGCTGAACGCGGCGTTCTGCCATGGCCGCGCCACGTCACTCCGTCGGCGGCTTGTCGAGGCGCGGAACCGCGGACTGGAAGCGCTCCTGGAGCCCCTCTACCGGCACCGCGCGCGTCACATCGAGCTCGAAATCCGGCACCGGCTTCGGGCCGAGCTTCGTCATGAACTCGTCTATCTCGCGAGGGCCGAGGCCCGTCTTCGCGAGCGCGTCGCGATCGAGCTCGCCGGCGCGGCCGCCCAGCTTCTGCCCGTCGACCGACAGCAGCGAGCGGATCGCGTCGAGCTCCATGCGGCTCAGCGGCGCGCCGCACACGTCGTAGTCGATCCACGCCTCGTAGCTGAGCGGCGCGACGCGCTTCAGCATGCCGGCCATGACCTTGCCGAACTCCTGGATCTCCCACTGCGCGTGCGAGTCGACCCGGAGCGTCAGGAAGTGGAGCAGGTTGTGCAGATCGATCTTCCAGTACCACTGGGTGTACGTCGAGAGCGGCAGGTCGATGCGCGCGAGCTCCCGCGCGATGTCCTCGCCGGTCATCCATTCATAGGCGCTCCGGCTCGCTTCGCGCACCTTCTCGAAGCGCGCGATCGCTTCGTCGTAGAGCGCGTCGTCGACCGGCTGACCGCTGCGGCCTTGATTGTTCCGCTTGCTCTGCTTCTGGAGCTGCTCGCGCGACGGCGTGTAGAAGAGCATGGGCATCAGCGAGTAGCGACCCGAGTACTCGTTCACGTTCGCCGTACGATGACGGATCCACTGCCGGGCGATGAACATCGGCATGCAGCAGTGAAACTTCAGCTCGACCATCTCGCTCGGCGTGGTGTGCTTGTGCCGGCGCAGGTAGCGGAGGAGGCCGCGGGTCTGGCTCTGCTTCCGGGTGCCGTAGCCGTAGCTCACACGCGCGGCGCGCTCGATGCAGTCGTCGGTGCCCATGTAGTCGACGAGCGACACGAAGCCGTGATCGAGCACGGGAAAATAGAGCCCGAGAATCTCTTCCGCGCGCGGCGCGATGGGGCGGCCAGTCGACATCCGCGTCGCTTAGCACCGGTCGGGCGAGGGTGTAAGCTCGAGCCCGAGTGTTCCGTCCCAAGGGATCCAGGCTTGCGTCGCGGCTCGCCTTCGCGGCCTTGCTGCTGCCGGCTTGCGGCGCGCGTCCGGTGAAGGCGCGCGCGCCCGTCGCATCCGGGGCGTCGATTCCTGCGGCCCCATCCGTGGTCGGCGCCTCCGCGCGCTGGTTCCCGGTCATCGACGAAGCCGAGCCACGCCTTCTCGAGATGGACCCCGACGGTAGCGCGCGCGTCGTGGAGCGCGGGCTCCGTCTCGTGGAGCACCCGGACGGGCGTCTCGAGCGCGCCGATCAGCTCATCCCAGACGGCCCGCTCGGTGCGCTCGCGCTGCCATCGCGTCTCGGCGGCGGCTTCGTCTTTTATTCCGTCGCGGACGAGTCGACGCGTCTATACCGGGCGCCGACATGGACGGGCAAGCTCGTCCCGCTCGTGCGGCTTCCGTTCGAGGTCGCGGAGATCCGTGCGGGGCTAGACCGACTCTACGCGCTCAGTACGCGAACGCGCGCCGTGGTGGGGATCGATCCGACGAACGGTGCGCTGATCGGACGAGGGACGCTTCCGCCGTCGCCCGCCTACGGCGGGATGGCGTTCGCAGACGCCTGGCTGGGCGCGCTCGAGGTGGACATCCGTGGCGCGCTCGTGACGTTCGACGCGGGGCTCGGCTTCCACCCGGTGCGCGCGCCGATGACCGTGCCCGGCGTGTTCGAGCAGGGCGGGCACATCGTGCTCGGCACGACGCGCGGTGCGTTCTCGCTGGAGCCGTCGGGGGAGCTCGAGCGCGTGGACGGCCCGAACCCCGGCGTGTCGGCGCCGGAGGGATCTCCGCGGCGCGGCCAGTCCTCCACGTCGGAGGACGAGGGCGACGGCGAGAACGACGACGACCTGCGGCCGAACGAAGGCGTGCTCGGCCCGCGCCCGCTCGAGGTCGCGGTGCTACGCGGGATGCCGGACGGCGCAGGAAGCGCCGTGGTGGTCGCGAACGGCGCGCTCGCGCGCGTCGACCTGACCGACGGACGTATCCTCGCGGTCGACGCGCACGCCGCTCCCGGTGGCGCCACCTGCGACGGCGTGCGGCTCTTCGACGGCATCGGGTTCGTCTGCGGCGAGCACCTCGGTGCGACGACGATCTACGCCTATCGGCCTCCTCTGGCGCTCGTGCCGGTGCTGTACTTCAAGGAGCCGCGCGTCGTCTCGCCCGGCGGCACCGGTGCGCTCTCCGTGCGCGGTTCGTGCCCCGGGTCGGCGCCGCCGTCCGACGCGACGTACTGCATTCTGTCGCGCGACGGGCGTACCCGCGAGGTGCGCGTGCGCGGTGACGTCGGAGCGGAACGCGTCGTCGCTCTCGCCGACGGTCGCGCGGTCGTCGTGGTGCCGCCTCGACTCGGCGTCGCAGGTCAGCTCACGACGCTCGGCGAAGACGGGGGCTCCGAGAGCGTCGCCATCTCGCTCGACGGACTGCCCGGCGACACGCAGAAGCTCGTCGCGCGCGGCCTGTGGCTCGACGGGATCCACGAGTCGGACCGCAACGTGCTCGGTGCGTGGGTCGCGGGCTCGTCGACTTTCGTTGGCGTCCGGCTCGGCCTCGACGGCAAGGTCGCGGCCGGCACCGTGCGCGAGAACGTGGGTCGCGCGAGCCTCTCCGGCGAGTTCGGGCTCGTCACAGACGAGCACGGTGGTGGCAGGCAGACGATGGACGGCGGCGACACCTGGTACGAGCTGTCGCTGCCCACCGCCGCGGATCCGACGGCGGCTTCTGCAGCCGATCACGAGCGCGGCTGCAGCCCCGTCGGGTGCAGCATCGGTCAGTGGCTACGCGTCGGCTGGACGAAGGGCAGCGACACGGGCGCGCTCTCGATGGTGGCAGAACCGCCGATCGCGAAGGCGCCGCCGATGCCGTTCGTGAGCTGGGCGCTCGAGTGCGCGCCGACGGGCGAGTCGGAAGGTCCGCGTGAGGCGGCGGGCAGCGTTCGCAAGGCAGCGCCGTTCGCGCCGCGTTCACGGGTGACGGTCGACACGTCGCACGCCTCGCTCGCAGAGCTCGATAGCAGCTCGTTCCGTCCGTTCCTCGGTGTCCCGCCCCCCGAACGCGCACCCGACGATCTCGGCTTCGATTTCGGTACCGAGGATCAGACGATCCAGATCCGTGGTTACGCCTGGGGCGCGCGGTCGGCAGCGTGGGATCGCGCGGGGAGCTGGCTCGTGCGCGTCGCCGATCGGTTCTCGGTGGGACGAGCGATCTGGTCGACGGCCGCGTCGCGGACTCCCTGGCCCGATGCGGAAGCCGCCGCCGAGATGTTCGGGAGCGAGCCGTCGCACCGTGTCTCGAGCGAATGGCTACCCTTCGTCGATCCGCTCGGCGAGGGCGGCGTCGTCGTGCTGCGCGCGGGCACGACGACCCAGCTTTCGATCGTCGAGCGCGATCACGCGATCGTCGTCGTGAAGAACGCCGACGAGTTGATCGGCGACCGCGCACTCTCCGGCGTCGTCAAGGTGGACGGCAAGTGGTACCTCGGCTTCGTCCCGGGCCCGCGCGCCTTCGAAATATTCGGCACCGAGGGCGGCGAGCTTTCAGTGCTCGCGTCGTACCCGCGCTACTCCGACGAGGGTGAGGCGCGAGTCGTGCGCACCGCATCCGGCGGAGGGCTCGGCATCTGGGTGGTCGCGCACGGTCAGGACGGAACACGTGGTGGCGGCGACACCTGGTACGTCTATCCGATCGACACGCGCAACGGCGCCGCATCCGCGCCGCTCGTCGTGCCGCGCGGCGAGCTCGCGCACGCACCGCGTCCGTGCGAACCGGAGGAGGACGGCTGGGTGCTCGTCCACGACGTGAGTCCCAGCGTCGCGAAGCTCGAGTTCAATCACGTCAGTGAGACGCCGTCCGTGACACGGGTCGCCGCGCGTCTGAAGCTCGGGGCCCGCGGGCTTTGCCTCGACGCGATGGCGGCCCAGCTCGATGGCGACCCACCGAAGGACCTCAAAATGCGTGGAGCGCCGGCCTGGCCCGCGAGGACAGCCACACTCGCGCTCTCCGATCGCGTTTCGGATCGACGATGGGGATTTCGCTGCGCTCCGTGACATTGCATTCCGTGTGTCTTTCAATTCTGAAATTCGCCATTCGCGCGATGCATTGCTGCTCGGATCCGCACGCTTGGGGCGTTTCGGTCTGAGACCCCTTTAGATTGCAATTCGCTTTGCAGGCTGCTACCGATACCGCGTCCGCGTGGAGTGAGGCTGTCCCCCCCCGGCCCCTCTGCGCGGACACTATAATCGCCTGCTGTGCGCGCTTGCCTCGGCTCGCCGGACGGTAGCCACGACGACCACGTCGCACGCGTTCCGTCGCGTCGAGTACATCACACGCGAACGTGACGGATGCGAACGCGACGCCGTCGCGGTTCGCGCGCGCTCAGCTTCGCTTGCCGAGCTCGGTCGCGCGCAGCGTCGCGGCTTCGACTGCGGCCATCAAGCTGCCGCGTACGCCCGCGGCTTCGAGCACGGAAAGGCCGGTTATCGTGGTGCCGCCGGGGCTCGTGACCATGTCCTTCAGCGTCGCCGGGTGCTGCCCAGATTCGACCAGGAGCTTTGCGGAGCCGTACACGGTCTGCGCGGCGAGGAGCAGCGCGACGTCGCGGGGCAAGCCCATCTTCACGCCGCCGTCGGCGAGCGCCTCGATGAAGAGCATGACGTACGCCGGTCCGCTCCCCGATAGCCCGGTGACGGCATCGAGGTGGCGCTCCTCGAGCACGACGGTCTTGCCGACCGCGTCGAAGAGCGAGCGAGCGACGTCGACGTCCTCGTCGGTCGCCGACGAGCCACGCGCGAGCGCCGTCGCGCCTGCGCGCGCGAGCGCCGCGGTGTTCGGCATGGCGCGAACGACGCGGGCGCCGGGACCGAGCCGCGACTCGAGCACGGAGATCGGCGTCCCCGCCACCAGCGAGACGACGAGGTGGTCCGGTCCTATCGACCCGCCGCACTCGGTGAGGACCGCGGTCAGAACCTGGGGCTTCACCGCCAGAACGACGACGTTGGCCGAACGCACCACGTCGGCGTTCGACGCCGTCGTCTCGATGCCGTGCTTCTGTTCGAGCTCGGCGCGGCGCGCCGCGACCGGCTCTGCGACGCCGAGCTGATCGGCGGAGACGATCTTCGATTCGAGGAGGCTGGCGACCAGTGCGCCCGCCATGTTTCCGCCGCCGAGGAAGCCGATGCGTATCGTTTTCATGGTTGTCTCTCGGGAAGGCGACGCGGCGATCATGCCGGTACGCCGAAGGCGCGCAACGCCGATCGGACCTCGTCGGCTCCGCGGGCCCGGAGCACGCCCGAGGGAAGCTCCTCCGGCGCAGATTCGGTGACCCAGATGGCGCGCGCGCCGACACCGAGCGCGCCCTCGATGTCCGCCACCCACACGTCTCCGACGTGTACGAGCTCGTTCGCCGCTACGCCGAGGCCTCTGGCTGCGTGCTCGAAGATTCGCGGATCGGGCTTCTCGAAGGCGAGCACGCCGGAGTCTGCAACCGAGCGGAAATACCGGTCGAGGCCGACCTCGGTGAGAAGCTCGGCGAGACGGCCCTCGGAGTTCGACACGATGCCGAGCGGGACGCCGCGCCCGAAGAGCTCCTCGACGAGCTCCTTCATTCCGGCGATCGGCCTCCGCCAGAGGTTCTTGCGGGGCTGCTCCGACCAGAGATATTCGACCAGGCTGGAGGTCACATCGGTCGCGGGCGTTCTGACCGAGGTGACTCCGGCCTGTCCGAGCAGCGACGCCATGAACGTGCACCAGGCGTCGTGACCGGAAAGTCCCTTACGCTTGGCGTCGTCGTAGGCCTGCCACGCTGCGGGGCTCGCGGCGTCGAGGCGCGCGGCGTCCACCGCGGCGCCCCACTCGAGCGCGCGCGCCGACAGGAATGCCGTATCGAGCTCCGCCAGTGTCTGGCCGTAGTCGAAGGTGACGGCACGGACCTTCGTGGTGCCGACCTCGGGCGTCAATCGAACAGACCCCGGAGTTTCTCGACGAAGGTGCGCTGCTGTGGCTGCACGTCCTCACCGAGCTCGTGGCCGAGCTCCTCGATGAGCCGCTGCGCGCGCGGTGACAGACGCGTCGGCACCTCGACGCCGATGGTCACGAGCTGATCGCCTCGGCCCGAGCGGTGACGATGAGGAACGCCCTTGCCGCGGATGCGAAGGGTGCTCCCCGGTTGCGTCGACGGCGGTACCCGCACCTTCAGACGGCCGGTGATGCTCGGCACCTCGATCTCGCCGCCGAGCGCGGCGACGGCGAACGTCACCGGCACGCTGCACACGATGTCGTCTCCGTCGCGCGTGAAGAGCGCATGCGGCTCGACCTGGATGAGCAATTCGAGATCCCCGGACGGCTTGTCGGGCCGAGCACGACTTCCGGCGCCCTCGATGAGCCGCGTCGCGCCGTCCTCGATACCGGCGGGGATCGTCACCTCGAGCGTTCGCGACGTCCTCGACAGGCCCTTGCCGGTGCACTGCCGGCACGGCATCGACGGGATCGTCCCGCGCCCGCGACACGTCCCGCAGGGGCGCTCGAACGCCAGCGGTATCATCCCCTGCTGGACCCGGATCCTGCCGCGGCCGCCGCACGCGGTGCAGCGCTCGACCCGGCTCCCGGGTTCGCCGCCGGAGCCCGAGCAGTGCTCGCAGCAATCGACGCGCTGGTACGTTATCTCCTTCGTGGCGCCGAGGATCGACTCCTCGAAGGTGACGGAGAGCTTCTGGCGGAGGTCCCCGCGGTCGCCGGTGCGGATTCCGAACGCGCCCAGCAAATCTCCAAACAATCCGTCGAGGCCGAGCGAGCTCAGGTCGAAGTCGAGCCCGGCGCCGTGCTCGAAGGCCGCCGCCCCGTACCGGTCGAAGGCGCTTCGCTTCTTCTCGTCACTGAGGAGCTGGTACGCGGCGTTGATCTGGGTGAACCGCGACTGGGCGTCGGGATCGCCGGGGTTCTTGTCGGGATGGTGCTCGGCGGCGAGGCGGCGAAAGGCGCTCTTGATGTCGCCCTCCGACGCGCCTCTTTCGACGCCGAGGATGTCGTACGGGTCCCGCACCCGCACCGCATAGCATGGTCGGCCCCGAGCGGCGCGATCGAGCGCGAGGCAGCTCTTCCCGTGCTCCCGGAGGCCGGAGGGTAGGCGGCAGTGGTTCCCGTGAGGATACCGCCGCCTGGAGGAGCCACTCTCCGAGGAGCACCGCACGCGAGCTTCGCTTGGCGTTCCCCCGAGTGCCGCATACCCTGTGAGGAATGCCTTCCGACGGATCGGATCGACGCCGCGAGGCGCGGGCGCCGATCGAGCTCCGTGTCGAGTACAAGCGACTCAACACGTTCTTCGCCGACTACACCAAGAACATCTCTCGCGGAGGCACGTTCATCAGCACGGAGCGTCCGCTCGAGATCGGGACGGAGTTCATCTTCGCGCTCGATCTGCCGACGCTCGCCGAGCCGCTACGCCTGCGAGGGCGCGTCATGTGGACGACGACGCCCGACGAAGCGAGCAAGGCGAACCCCGCCGGCATGGGCATCGAGTTTCAGTACGCCGACGAGGACGAACGACGCGAGATGGAAAAGATCGTCGAGCAGCTCGCGGTCGGCCAGCTCGGCGAACACCTGGCCGACAAGCTGCTCGGCAAGCGCTAAGCGGGGCGAAGGTCCGATTGCGAAGACCGCGGGTCGAGATGACCGGGTGAGGCGCGCAGGCGTACGCTGGTACGCCGAGCACCGAGAGCACCCAGCCAGATGGCCGCGTGCTCGAAGCAAGCGGACCTTCGCCGCCCTAAGGTAGGTCGACGCCGGATGGGAGCTTCAGGTCGAGCCGTCGTTTCTCGGACAGGTCGCGGGCGATGCCGACCTCGACGAGCTCTATCGCCTCGCTCTTCGCGACGCGGTCGAGGCGCTCGGCGGCGCGCGCGTCGTTCATCGCGTACGCGGCCATCGCAGCGTAGAAGTTCGCCTCGGTCTGCTCGACGCGGCTCCGCGCTGCGGACATGAGCTGATCGTCGGTGAGACGACCCGCGCCCCACGAGCGAAGGCGCGCGGCCCAGCCGTCCTCTTCGTCGATCTTCGCGAACGCCTCTTCCACCGTGCCGTCGCTCGACACCTTGAGCTTGTGCTCGAGGATGCGGAGCCAGAGCGCGACGTAGACGAGGTCGTCCGGCGCCAGGTTCGCGTCGATCGCGTGGCGCGCCGCTTCTCGCGTCGCGGGGAGATCGCCGCGGATGAGACCGCGGCGCGCTGCTTCGAGCACGG
Organism: Polyangiaceae bacterium; assembly: GCA_036272055.1. Classification (GTDB taxonomy): domain Bacteria; phylum Myxococcota_A; class Polyangia; order Polyangiales; family Polyangiaceae; genus DASZVB01. Next base: position 168,107 of record DATAZL010000059.1, read on the forward strand.
TGGCCGTCATCTGACGGACGTCACCGCGCGACGCCTCGTACGCGCGCGTAGTCGCGCGTCGCGCGCCCTCGACGCTCCCGTATCGCTCGAGGACGCGCGCGAGGATCCGCTCCGCGGACGCTTGCTCGGGCGACGTGTGAGCGAGCTTCTGTGCGTCGAGCGCGCGATGAAGCGCCGTCTCGAGCGCCTTCGACGCTTCGGCGGCGTTGCCCTGGCCCTGGTAGATCTCGAACTCGATGAGACGTGCGTCGGCGACGGCGCCAGGGTCGGACGCCTCCGTCGCGATCTTCGCGACGGCCTCGAACGAGCTCAGGGCCGCTGCCTGATCGCCACGCTGGCGATCGATGGCGCCCATCAGCTCGAGGCCGGGCAACGTCGGTTCGCTCTTCAGCGCCGCCTCGACGAGGGGGCGCGCAGCGAGGAGCTCCCCGGCGCGCGCCTCGAGCGCACCCATCGCGTATTTGACGCGTGCGACGCTGGGGCTCACGTCCTTCGCGACGGGGTTCTTCTCGATGAACGCGAGGAGCGGCGCGGCTTGCTGGAACGTGCGGCGCGCCGCACCCAGATCCCCGATGGAATCGTAGGCCATGAGCGCCTCGAGCACGTACCCGAGCGACCACGACGAGATCTCGGCCTCGGGTCGCTTCTCGACGATGGGCGTCAATAGCACGGGCGCTACCTCGGCCATCCCGTGGCGCATGAGGAGCGTCGCGATCGGCATCACGCCGCGCATCGTCGTCGGCTCGACGCGGCAGAGCTCCACCGCGGAGCCCCACGCGGCGGCCTGCGCGAGCTCCGGCTCGAGCACGATGTCCGAGTCGGTCGTGCCGAGGCGGTCGAACGTCGAGAAGAGCTCGAGCCACGCCTCCGGATCGTCGTCCTCTGCCGCGCGACGGAGGGCGTCGTGGAGGTGCGGCGACACGACGCGCGAGACGCGCGGAGACTCCATCGCCTCGAGCGCGCCGGCGGGGTTACCGTTGCGGAGATACAGCGCCGCGATCGCCATCGCGCCGGTCCGGATCGCGCGATACGCCTCGATGGCCTCGTCGCGCTCGAAGTCGTCGGTGGGCGGCGTCTGCTCCTTGCTGTACTTGATGGCGCGGTCGATCCACTCCGTCGCCGCCGCGCGCGCCACCTTTATGGTCTCCGGGTTCGGGTCCCAGAGCGAGCGCGCCATCGCGCTCCGCTCGTCTCCGCCCGCGGACTGGAGCACGCCCTTGCTGCGGGTCTTCTCTTCCCAGCCGACGATCGCGGCGATGTGCGCCTCGACCTCCGTCTTTTCCGGGCCGGCGGGGAGGACGCGATCGAGCATCGAGTAGAGCGCGAGCGAGCGGCCCTCGGTGCCCGTTCTGGCAACGGCGTTGGCCGCTGCCGCGAGGGCGGGGATGCGACCCTCCACCATGCTCGGATGGAACTCCCCGGAGCGCACCAGGTAGAGCGCGCCCTCGACGGCATCGAGCCCGACCTCGTCGTGGCCGGCGTCGAGCAGCATGCCGGCCCGGCCGAGCTCGTAGCGCACGACCCCGATCAGGTTGTTCAGACGAGCGGCGGTCGCGTCGCGTTTCTTGATGAGCTCCGCCGTCGCGGGAGCGAAGTTCGCGTCGGTCATCTCGACCGGGTGGACGGGCATGCCGCCGGCGGCGCTCGCGGCCTCTCTCCCCGTGGCGTGCGCGGCGCAGCCGGTGGTCAGAGCGACGAACAATGAGACCAAGGCGCTTACTGAGCAAGGGGGCCTTGCCCCCGCGGCTCGCTTTCGCGACCGCTCCCCCACCGCCTCGCTTCGCTCGCGTGGTTCCGCAGCTCTTTGATGCTTCGGGGACGAGGGAATCGTCGATGCGGAACTACCGAGACGAGAGGGGCCCGAGTGCGGGTTCTTTGCGTGCTTCATCGAGGTGGCCGGTGACCCATTGGCACCAGAGCCTTGCCTACCGAGGTAGCACTACTCCGTCAGCGTCGCACCCGTGAACACGCGGGTTCCCACTCGGCTTTCACCGACGGGGCTCAGAACACGACGTCCACGTGGAGGCGAATCCCGAAGATATCGCCGCCGAGCTGCCCGCCGATGGGGAGGACGAAGCCGAGGGACGGAACCACATGGCCGAACTGCGCGAAGATCTTCGGCTCGGCGACGATCTGAAATGGAGTCGGCGTGGTCGCGGCCGCGTGGTACTTCACCTGCTCGATGAGGCCCCAGCGCGCCCAGGCAGCGAGCGCGATGTGTGCGTGCGTGAAGACCTCGTAACTGGCGCTGCCGCCCAGGACGAGGTTCACGGCCATGCCGGGAAGCTCGAGCGTCCCCGTCACCGGTGACGTGATGTTGCCGCCGATCTTCGGCATGAACGACGCCTTGAACTCGCCCGTCGCGCGGAACCTGTCCTCGTGATGCGAGAAGAGCAGGGCCGGGGTGATCGGCAAGCGCTTCAGCGCGTAAAGCTCCTGATCGTGCCATCCGTCGGCCGCGTCGGCGACGCGCTGGAGGATGCCCTGCGCTCTACCGGTCGCGTCTTCACGGCCACCGTAGAAGTCGGTGTTGCCCTGCGCGATGGGAACGCCGACGCCGAGACGTACTGACCACTCGGAGTCCCCCGGCTCGGTGAGCCGGTAGCGCGCCGCGATCTCGGGATTGCCGAACGCGCTGACCGAGCTGTCGCTCGGCCCCGACTTCACGGTGCCGATCGTCCAGGGGACGCGGAGCATCAGCCGGAACGCCGGAGTCAGATCGTAGTGGCCACCGATCATGATGCCGAACGAAGTGGCACTCCCGGTGGTCGTATCTCCGCTATCGACGTTCACCGGGCCGGGCAGCGGCGCCTTGCCGATGCCGAGGAGACCTTCTGCGAACACGCCGATCGTCTTGCGTGCGACGGGCGCTTTCTTCTCGACCGGCTTCGCGGTCTCGTCGGGAACGACTTCACCGTTCGCTTCAGCCTCTTCCTTGGCTTCGATCTTCTTCTGCTTCTTCTCTTTGCCGGGGACGAAGTTGCCTTCGTCGTCGTTCGCCGGTTCCGTCTCCGCGGGATCTTTTTCGCCCGCCTCCATCATGCCGCCGGACTTATCCGGGCCGGTGTCCTTCTTCTTGGGGGCCTTGGCGGAGACAGCTCCGGCGATGGCGAACGCGGTGAGCGCAACGGCGACCGCGGAGAACGTTGACCTCTTCACACTCATCGTCGTTCCTCGATGCGAATCAGCGGTAAAAGGCCGGGAAAAGGCGAGAAAACGCAACGATCTTGCGCACGCCCCGGCAGGCGGCGCGCGACGTTACCACGCGAGCCCCAACGCGGGGTAACCTATGGACCGATGTCCGACGAGTCTCGACCGGTGCCGAAGCGGCTCGCCGACTTCGAGGTGGTACGAAGGCTCGGGGTAGGCGGCATGGCGGAGGTGTTCCTCGCCAAGAAGCGCGGCGCGGAAGGGACGTACAAGCTCCTCGTCGTCAAACGCATCTTGCCGGCGCACGACTCGTCGCGTCGCTTCCGCGCGATGTTCGCGGAAGAGGCGCAGCTCGCGACGCGTCTCAATCACCCGAACATCGTCCAGGTTTACGATTTCCAGGACTACGGGGACGAGGGGCAGCTCCTCAGCATGGAGTACGTCGAAGGCCCGGACCTTCGACGCCTGCAGCGTTCTTCGCTCGCGAAGAAGACGAAGATTCCGCCGTACGTGTCGGCGTACATCGTGGCCGAAGTCGCGAAGGGACTCCACTACGCGCACGAGCGCCGGGACGAGGGCGGCAAGCCGCTCGAGATCGTCCACCGTGACGTATCGCCGCAGAACATCCTGCTCAGTTTCGACGGCGCCGTAAAAATCGCCGATTTCGGTATCGCGAGCGCGAGTCTCTTCCGCGACGAACCCGGCGTCCTGAAGGGCAAGACGGGGTACATGTCGCCCGAGCAGGCGCACGCCGACAAGGTCGATCGGCGCACCGACGTGTATTCGCTGGGCGTCGTGTTTCACGAGCTGCTCACGGGCAGGCTCATTCACGGTGCGGCCGAGGGACAGAAGCTCCTCGAGGTGGTGCGCGCCGGTCAGGTCGAGCCGCCGAGCCTCTTCGCGCCGGAGATCCCGCCGGAGCTCGAGGCAATCGTGATGCGCGCGCTCTCGCGCGATCGCACCGAGCGCTTCCAGACCGCGCGCGATCTCGCCGCGGCGATCACGCGCGTGCTCTTCCAGAAACAGGAGCCGGTGGACGCGCACGTGCTCGAGCAGGTGATCGTGACCATGGTCGGTCGCGAGTCGGTTCCGGCCGAGGGAGTCGACGCTGGTGAGAGCGACGGGCGTCATGGTTCGGAGCACGGGCGCTCCGAGGCGGAGCCCGAGCCGCCCTCTGCGTCGGAGCACGGCACCGGTCGCGATCGCGAGACGGGCCCCGGCGGCCCGGTGCGTCCACTGCACGAGCGCGCCGGCCGCGAGGTGCGACACATCGCCGTCGTCCGGCTGCGCCTCGTCGGGTTCTCGAAGCTCGCGTCGACCGTGGGCCCGGCGATGGCCAAGCGGTTCTTCGATCGGCTGAAGGGCATCCTCGACGAGATCGCGTTCAAGCGCGGCGGCCGGTGGTCGTGGGATCCGGCGCCGATCGGCGGCTTCGTCAACGAGCCAGCGGCCACGTCGGTGGTCGGATTGCTCGCCAACCCGTCGCGCTCCGCGGCGGACGCCGCGTCGCTCGCGGTCGACGTCCACGACGCGGTTCACGGCGCGTCCGACGATCTCGCGGAGCCGATCCAGGCCACGGTGGGCATCGTGCGCGGCATCGCCACGGGTCGGCGCGATCGCGCCGGTCACCTCGTCGGACACGTGCTGCAGGAGCCGGCAGAGTACCTCGCCCGGCTCATCGGCGAGCAGGCGCCGCCGGGGCAGACCTGGGTCGCGGGCGGCCTCTACCGGCTCGTGCGCCGCGATTTCGTGTGGGGCGACGCGCCGACCATCTCGCTCGAGCAGGGCGACCGTCGTTCCTTGCCGCGCAACATGCGCATCTACGCGCTCGAGCGCCCGCTGACGCGTGAAGAAAAGCTCGCGCTCATGTCGCACGCGCCGCGCGACCTAGTCGGGCGCGACGCGGAGCTCGCCGATCTCCACGCCGCGTATCACCGCGCGGTCACGCCGACGAAGGAGCACGGCATCGGGCACGTCACCGCGCGCGCCATCATCGGCGAGATGGGCATCGGCAAATCGGCGCTCGTCAATGCGCTCGCGGCGGAGCTCCCCCCCGACGCGCGCGTCGTGCGCGTCGAGTGCTCGCCCGCGTCGAGCGAGCTCCCGTTCTCGGCGGTCGGCCAGTTCGTCCGCGAGTTCACGGGGACGCGCATGGATCAGGCCATCGACGAGGCGAGGTCCATCGTGCTCGAGGCGCTCGGCGACTTCGCCGGCGGCCGTAACCGAGACGACATCGTGACGCGGCTCGCGCAGCTCGGCACCGGCCGTCTCGCCGAGGCGTCCGACGAGGCCGACGTCGCGCACAACCGGCGTCTCTTGACGTCCGGCGTGCGGCGTCTCTTCGCCCGCGCCGCCATCGAGGCGCCGCTGGTGGTCGTCATCGACAGCCTCCAGTGGTGCGACCGGGCGAGCCTCGAGCTCATCACGACCCTCGTGCGCCGCGGCGATCCGCTCCCGGTGCTCACCCTGCTCGTCACCCGTCCGGACGAGCGCGTCACGCCGCTCCTCGAGGGCATCGTGCGCGTCGAGCTCCGCGGGCTCTCCTCCGACAACCAGGTGCGCCTCGTCCAGGCTCACGTCGGCGCGACCGAGGGCGTCGCGCAGATCTGCACCGACCTCGTGCCTCGTGCCGCCGGCAATCCGTTCTTCCTGCTCGAGATGATCGACGCGCTCCTCGAGCGCGGCGCCCTCGAGCTCAAGGAGCGCGGCGAGGGAGAAGAGCCGGTGCTCGCGCGCACCGAGCGCGGCGACGACGGCAAGCAGCCGCTTCCATCCACCCTCGAGCAGCTCATCGCCGACCGCCTGAACGAGCTGCCCGAGGAAGAGCACGCCGTCGTGCTCTGGCTGGCCGTCACCGGCGGTCCGCTCACGACGGACGATCTGAAGGAGCTCTCGGAGTCGGACCCCGGGGACGCCATCGTTCGTCTCTGCGCCCGTGGTCTCTGCGACGACCGCGGGGACGTGGTCGACGTTCGCCATCCGCTGACCCGCGACGTCGCGTATCTCGCCATCGAGGCCGCTGATCGCGAAGTGATGCACCGGAAGCTCGGCATGCTGTTCGCCAAGCAGCGTGCCGTCGAGGGTCTCGGCGCGGCGATCGTCGCGCAGCATCTCGCACGCGGCAACGCGCGCGCCGAGGCGGCGAACTTCTACCTCGAGGCAGCGTCGGCGGCCCTTGCCAGCTATCAGCTGGTGCTCGCGGCGCGCTACTACCGACGCGCCGTGAAGCTCGCGCCGCGGCTCGATCCGAGCCGGCTCTCGGCGTTCGAGGCGCTCGAGAATATCGCGCGAATCCAGGGCAAATGGCGCGATCGGCGCCGCTATCTCGCCTCGCTCCGCCAGCTCGCCCGCGAGAACGAGAAGCCGTACTGGGTCGCGGTCGCGCTCATCCGCACCGCGCGGTTCGATCTCGACGCGGGGCGGCTCGCCCGCGGTCTCACCCTCGCGCAGAAGGGCGAGATCGTGTCGCGGACGACACACTCCGCGCGGCTCGAGGTCGAGGCGCAGCTTCTCATGGCCGAGATGCTGCGCGACCTCGGGGACATGCAGGGCGCACTCGCCGCGTGCGATCGTGCGCTCGATACCGCGGGACGCGCGACGGTGCCCGCGCGTCTACGGGCCGAGGTGCTGCGCGCGCAGGGGACGTTGCTCCTCCGCGTGGGCCGCGTACAGGAGGCCGTCGATGCGCACGCCGACGCGATCGCCGTGTTCCGTCACGCCGGCGCCCGCCGTCTCGAGGCCCGCGCGAAGAACTCGCTCGCGTTCGCGATGTTCGTGCTCAGCCGGTTCGAGGACGCGATCGCGCTCGGCCTCGAGGCGATCCGCATCGATCTCGCGATCGGCGGGCGCTTCCAGATCGCGCGGACGCTGGCCAACATCGGCCGGTCGTTCGCGCGCCTCGGCGACTATGCTCGCGCTCGTTCGTACCTCAGCCGTGCCCGTGAAGCGCACCAGCGCTATGGCGATCAGGACGGCAGAGCCGAGACCCTGCTAGCCACCGCGGAGGTGCTCCTCGAGGTCGACGAGACGGATGCGGCCGCCGAGCTGGTCGGAGACGCCGGCGCGCTGACCGCGGTCACCGGGAGCGCGTACGACGCCGTCCACGAGAAGATCCTGCGCGCGCTCCTCGCTCGAAAAGCAGGGGATTCCGGCGCGGCGGTGATGCATGCCTTCGACGGACGTCAGGTCGCGGAAGCGCAGGCCTACGTCGCGTTCCATTTCTACGCGATGGCCATCGAGGCGCGCGCCCGGGTCGACATCGGGGAGCACCACACCGGCATTCTCCTCGCCACCACCGCGAGCGGCGCCATCGAGACGATTCAGGGCTCGGAATACGGGCTCGAGACGCGTGCCCTCTGCTGCGAGGCCCTCGAGACGGCGCGTTCGCCGCAGGCGCCGCAGATGCGCGAGCGCGCCGAGGGGCACGCGCGCACCGTCCGCGACTCGATCCGCGCGGGCGAGTTCCGTCGCGCCTTCGAGCGACGGCGCATCGTCGTCGCGCTCCTCGGCGAGCCGGCGCGGGACAGCAGTGCGTCGCGGTGAGACATACGGGCTCGCTTTGCTCGCGCAGAGGTGACGGCGATGACGTGAAGGCGGAGCTGTTCGTCGTGGGGTTGGTTTGTGAGGGGGTCTTGACCCCCGCGGGCTCGCTTGCGCGACCCGCTCCCCCGCCGCCCTTCGGGCGGGCTCGCTTTGCTCGCGCAGACGTGACGGCGATGACGTGAGGGCGGAGCTGTTCGTCGTGGGATTGGTTTGTGGGGGGTCTTGACCCCCGCGGGCTCGCTTCGCGACCCGCTCCCCCGCCGCCCTTCGGGCGGGCTCGCTGCGCTCGCGCGCGATGCTCAGTCGCAGTCGGCGAGGAGCGCTGTCAGCTCGCCCTTCGCCTTGCTGTCGCCCTTGGACGTCGCGACCTCGACGCCGGCTTCTATCCATTCGCGCGCGTCGTGCGGGCGTTCGCTCTCGAGGAGGAGCTGGCCTGCCATCAGGTACATGGGGACGTACCCGGCGTCGGTCTCCCGGAGCTTCTCGAATGTCGTGAGCGCGTCCGGGATGCGGCCCACGTTCCGGTATTCCATGGCCAGCGCGTAGAGCGCGAAGGCGTCGGCTTTGCCCGACGCGGCCATCTTCTCCAGCATCTCCAGTCGTTTGCTCATGGCTACTCGAAGCTCAGGAAATCGGCGCGCACCTTGCGCGAACCGAAGCCGGGAAAGTGCGCGACGATGGTCGGCGGCGCGCCGGCCTCGACGCTGCTGACGACGCCCTTGCCGAACCGCTTGTGGAACACGTGCGACCCGGGGCGAACCTGAACGCCCTCCTCGTCGCCGTGGCTGTCGTCGAACGCGTCGTAGTCGACGATGCGCTGTCCCGGCGCGAGCGCAGGCGGGGGCGGCCGGCGCTCTTGCGACGGATAGGCGTTGTTGTTCCACGATCTGCCCTGCGAGGTGCCACGGTCCGAGCGGCCCCACGCCGAATCCATGGAGCCCTCTCGCTGCACGAGCTCGGGCGGCAGATCGGCTAGAAAGCGGCTCGGCGCGAGATATTGCGTCCTGCCGAAGAGGGTGCGCGACGTGGCGTGCGTCACGTAAAGGCGCTCGCGCGCGCGCGTCACCGCGACGTACGCGAGACGACGCTCTTCGTCCATCTCGTCGGCGTGCGCCTCGTCGAGGCCGCGGTAGGGGAACGTCTCTTCTTCCATCCCCGTGAGGAGCACGGTGCGAAACTCTAGCCCCTTCGCGCCGTGGATGGTCATGAGCGTCACCAGCGGGACGTCCTTCATCGTGTCCACGTCGGCCACCAGCGAGACGCGTTCCAGGTACCCGCTCAGGCTCGCCGATTGGCCGGACTGCTCGGCGTCCGTCTCGTACTCCTGCACGGAGCCGATGAGCTCCTGCAAGTTCTCGAGACGCGCGTCGGCCTCTGCATTGTCGGCCTTCTCGAGCTCTTCCCGGTAGCGCGTCTCCTCGAGCACGCGGCTCGCGAGATCGTGCGGTGAGAGCCGAAGCGCGTCTTCACGGAGCTGGTCCATGAGACGACGGAACTCGGTCAGGCTCTTCTTCGCGGCGGGCTTCAGCGGACCGCCCTCGCGGAGCACGCTCGGGAGCGCGTCGAAGAGGCTCGTGTTGCGGAGCGTCGCCTCGCGAACGATGAGCTCGACCGTCTTGTCCCCGATGCCGCGGGCGGGGACGTTCACGATGCGCATGAAGTCCGCGTCGCTCCGCGGGTTGTCCACCAGGCGCAGATACGACAGCAGGTTCTTCACCTCGGCACGATCGAAGAACTTGGTGCCGCCGACGATCTGGTAAGCGATATTCTCGCTGCGGAGCGCCTCTTCCAGGACGCGGGACTGCGCGTGGATCCGGTAGAAGACGGCGATGTCGCTCGCCTCGATGCCGCGCGCGCGTTCGCTCCGGATCGTCGAGACGACGTGCGCCGCTTCCTCGCGCTCGTCGCGCACGAGGCGGACACGCACCTTCTCTCCGTTCGCGGCGGCGGACCACAGGTTCTTCGGCTCGCGACCGCGGGCGCTCTTGATGATGCCGAGCGCGGCCGCGACGATGGTCTTCGTGGAGCGATAATTTTGCTCGAGCTTCACGACGGCGGCGTCGGGGAAGTCGTGCTGGAAGCCGAGGATGTTGCGGATGTCGGCGCCGCGCCAGCTGTAGATCGACTGGTCGTCGTCACCGACGACGGCGAGGTTACGCGTGTGCTGCGAGAGCGCGCGGACGAGGCGATACTGGATGCCGTTCGTGTCCTGGAACTCGTCCACGAGCACGTGATGGAAGCGCGCGCGGAGCTCTTCCCCCGCCTGGGTCTTGCTCTCCGCGATGCGGAGCGCGTAGAGGATGAGATCCTCGAAATCGACGGCATTCGCGCGGAGTAGCGCCCGCTGATACCCGGCGTAGGCGTCGCGCGTTCCCTCGTCGAAGCCGTGATCGACGCGCACCTCGTCGGGGCCGATGCCCTCCCGCTTTTGCTTCTGGATCCGCGACAGGACGAGCTTCGGCGGGTGGGTGCGGTCGCTCAGGTCGAGCTCTTTCAGGACGCGACCCATCACGGCTTTCTGATCGGAGTCGTCGTAGATGACGAAGCCTTTTTCGAGCCCCACCTCGGCGTGGTAGCGACGGAGCAGACGCGCGCAGGTCGCGTGATACGTACCGACCCAGAGGTCGCGGGTGAGGCCCTCCCCGGCGATCGCGGTGAGGCGCTCGCGCATCTCGCCGGCGGCCTTGTTCGTGAACGTCACCGCCAGGATGCGATACGGCGGCACGTTGTGCTCGGCGAGCAGGTTGCCGACCCGGTACGTGATCACCCGGGTCTTGCCGCTGCCGGCTCCGGCGAAGACGAGCAGCGGCCCGTTCGCGTGGAGCACGGCTCGCCTCTGCTCGTCGTTCAGTTCGGTCATCAGTCGTTCTTCGGTCGGCCGAAAGCGGCGTTGCCTGGAAAAGCTCGCTCCAGATAGCGCTTCCCGTTCCTCGGTGCGAGCCGAAGCTCGCGTCGGGCGATTTTCGGTGGAAAGCTCGGCGCGTGTCGGTCATCGGCGAGAGCACGGAGCCCCGGCGTGCGGTCCGGCTCCGCCCGGAGCGCGTCGTTCTGCCGCCGGAGTGCGCGTGCTGCGGCGCGCTCGCGTCTCGCGCCGTGCTCGAGGCGCGGTTCGCTTCGAAGCTCCGCGCGCTCGTGCCGTACTGCGCGGACTGCCACGAACACGTCGCTCGCGCAAACACGCGTGCACTCACGTTCACCATCTCGTCGGTGCTCCTCGCGCTGACGTTCACGGCGGGGCTCCCGCTCCTCTGGCAACCGCCGTCCGCCGTGGTGTACGCGGCGGTCGTCGTCGTCGCGGCATCGGTGCCACTCGTCGTGGCGCGCCGGCGTCGGCTCATCGCCGCGAACGGGCACACCGCGGCCGGGCGTGCCGCATTCTGGGCGACCGACGGCGTGCTCGTGTGCACGAACGCCGGGTGGGCGTCGCGGCTCGCCGTCGCGAGCGACGCGGAGCTCGTCGAGACTGCGCTCCGGCAACCGGGGACGCCAGCGTGGACCGCCGTAATACCGTTCGTCTCGGGCGTCTGTGCGCTGCTGCTCTTCGGCGCGCACTTCCCGGTGGTGCGCGTGATCGACGTCACGGCAACCCGACTTGCCATCGCCGTGGACGGCCGCACCTACACCGACGTCGAGCCGACGAGCGCGGAGAGCCCGACCGCAGGCGTCACGGTCCGCTTGCCGGCGGGCCGGCACGTGCTCACCGCGACCGACCCGACGGGGCGCGTCGTCGACACGGCCGAAGTGACGCTCGAGGGCGGCCTCCAGCATCTATATGCGCCGGGGAGCAGCGGCGTGTGCTTCTGGGTCGAAACAACACGCTACGGCCGCGGTGGAAACGACGCGCCCGCACCCGAGCTTTTGTCGCGAATGAACACGTTCTGGACCCTCTCGCGAGAAATCGACGTGTGGTTCGCCCCGTCGCCGCGTCCGGGCAACGACGATCGCTCGAGCGGTGGGTTCTCGTACGCCGTCCGGCAAGCGCCCTGTGAAGACGCTCCAGAGCCGATGTGATTTCTTCCCGACTAGCTGCTTGCCGTGGCTTGCAAGCGCGCGGGAGTGATTATAGTAGCCCCCACCGTGGACCCCGAAGGACCGAACGGCGAAGCCGCCCCCGAGACTCAGGTCAGCTCCGAGCCCAGCGCAGCGAAGCCCGAGCCCCCCGTAGATCCGCTGGACGCCGCCCGTCAGGAGGCCGCCCGGCTGAAGGATCAGCTCCTTCGTACCGCGGCGGACTTCGACAACTTCCGCAAGCGTTCGCGGCGTGAGCAGGCCGACGCCGAGAAAAAGGCGAAAGAAGACGTCCTGCGGGAGCTGTTGCCGGTGTTCGATAACCTCGAGCGCGCAATGAGCCACAGTGAAAAGGCGACGGACGTTCAGTCCGTGGCGGACGGCGTCCGGATGGTCATCCGTCAGTTCACCGACACGCTCGGCAAGCTCGGGGTCGAGCGCGTCGCGAGCGTCGGCCTGCCCTTCGACCCAGCGATGCACGAGGCGATCCAGCACCTCGAGACGGACGAGCACCCGCCCGGCACCGTGGCCCACGAGATCCAGGGCGGCTATCGCGCCAACGACCGCTTGATACGGCCCGCGCTGGTCGTCGTCGCTAAAGCGAAGTCCTGAGGGCTGACGGCGCGCCGAGGCGCGCGTCCTCGACGCTTGGTTCCCCGCGCTTTCCCGCGCTATCCTGAGGCCGAGCCTCCATGGGGAAAGTCATCGGCATCGATCTCGGCACGACCAACTCCTGTGTCGCCGTGCTGGAGGGCGTGAGCGCGACCGGGACCCCGGAAGTGAAGGTCGTTCCCAACGCCGACGGTGCCCGGACGACGCCTTCGGTCGTCGCCGTTGCCGCTGGCGGTGAGCGACTCGTCGGTCAGGTCGCCAAGCGCCAGGCCACGACGAACCCCGAGAACACCGTCTACGCCGTCAAGCGGCTCATGGGGCGGAAGTTCGACGAGGAAGAGGTCGGCAAGCAGCGGGAGTCCGTGCCGTACCGGATCGTCCGGCACGAGAACGGCGACGCCTGGGTCGATCTTCGCGGAAAGCGCATGTCCCCGCCCGAGGTGAGCGCGCTCGTCCTCGGCGCGATGAAAGAGATCGCCGAGACGTACCTCGGTGAGTCGATCGAAGAGGCCATCGTCACCGTCCCCGCGTACTTCGACGACGCTCAGCGCCAGGCCACCAAGGACGCCGGCGCGATCGCCGGGCTCTCCATCAAGCGCATCCTGAACGAGCCGACCGCCGCGGCCCTCGCTTACGGCCTCGACAAGAAGGCGGCGGAGCGTATCGCCGTGTACGACCTCGGCGGCGGCACCTTCGACGTCTCGGTGCTCGAGATCGCCGGTGGCGTCTTCAACGTGAAGTCGACCGGTGGCGACACCCACCTGGGCGGCGAAGATTTCGACATCCGGATCATCGACAAGCTCGCCGAGGAGTTCAACGTCGAGCACGGCATCGATCTGCGCAAAGATCGCATGAGCCTCCAGCGCCTGCGCGAGGCGGCCGAGAAGGCGAAGCACGAGCTCTCGTCGTCGCTCGAGACCGAGGTGAACGTGCCGTTCATCGCCTCCGGGCCGAGCGGCCCGCTCCACCTCGAGCGCACCATGAAGCGCAGTGACCTCGAGATCCTCACCGCGGATCTCGTCGAGCGCACCATCGCGTCGTGCAAGACGGTGCTCGCCGACGCGAAGGCCAAGCCGCTCAACATCGATCAGGTCGTCCTGGTCGGTGGCATGACGCGCATGCCCGCCGTGCAGAAAGCGGTGAAGGAGTTCTTCGGCAAGGAGCCGCACAAGGGCGTCAACCCGGACGAGGTCGTCGCCGTGGGCGCGGCCATCCAGGGCGCCGCGCTCGGCGGCGAGATCGACGAGGTGCTGCTCCTCGACGTGACGCCGCTTTCCATCGGCGTCGAGACGGGCGGCGGCGTGTTCACGCGCCTCATCCCGCGCAACACCACCGTCCCGACCGAGAAGGGCGAGACCTTCACGACGAGCGTCGACAACCAGCCCTTCGTGCCGATCCACGTGCTCCAGGGCGAGCGCGAGATGGCCGCCGACAATCGTAGCCTCGCGAAGTTCGAGCTCACCGGGATCCCGCCCGCCCCGCGCGGCGTTCCGAAGATCCAGGTGAGCTTCCGCATCGACGCCAACGGCATCCTCTCCGTCGAGGCCAAGGATCTCGGGACCGGCCGCGTGCAGGCGGTCAACGTGCGGCCCACCACCGGCCTGAGCGAGAACGAGATCGGCCGTCTGGTGAGCGAGGGCGAGCGCTTCAAGGAGACGGACGAGATCAGAAAGACGCTCGCCGAGCTCCGCAATCAGGCAGAGACGCTCATCTACACGACCGAGCAAGCCCTCGAGGGCTACGCCGATCTGCTCGGTGCCGATCGCGTCGACGGCGTCCTCGCCGATGTCGCCGCTCTGAAAGACAGCCTCGAGAGCGGTTCCGATCTCCAGGGGATCCGCGACGCCTACGCCAGGCTCGAGACCGCGACGTTCCAGATCGCAGAAGCCATGTACGGGGGAACGGACGACGCTTCCGGAGGCGGATCCCCGCCGGCCTAGGCCCGGCGAAACCGCCTTATAAAACCATGAGCTCGCCCGTGCAGCGACGCACCGTCGGCCGCTACGAACTCCTCGAGTTCATCGGCCGCGGAAGCGCGATGGAGGCGTACCGCGCCAAGAGCTTCGGCGTGGAGGGCTTCGAGAAGACCCTCGTCGTCAAGCGTCTCTTGCCCGAGCTCCTCGCCGAGCAGAGCTTCGTCGACGCGTTTCTCGAGCACGTCCAGCGCGCGATGCGGCTCTCGCACGCGAACCTCGCGCAGGTATTCGATCTCGGCAAGGACGAGCAGAAGGACGAGCCCTCCACGTATTTCCTCGCGACGGAGCGCGTCTCCGGCATCGATGTCACGTCGCTCCTCGCCCGCGCCCGCGACAAGGATGGAGTGCCGCTATCCATCGCGGTCTATGTCGCGCTCGAGGTTTCGAAAGCCCTGGATCACGCGCACCGTCGGCGGGACGAGCAGCTTCGTCCGCTCGGCATCGTCTACGGCGCGCTCGGCCCTCACAACGTGCTCGTCAGCGCCGACGGGGACGTCAAGGTGACGGACTTCGGCGTCGGGACGGCGCTCCTCACGCTGCCGCGCCCGCGCGCCGGCCTCGAGCGCCTCTACGCCGCGGCGAGCCCCGAGCTCGCCGCCGGTGGCACCCCGAGCGTGGAGGGCGACGTCTTCTCGCTCGGCGCGCTGCTCTACGCGCTCGTCACCGGTGCGCCTCTCCACGCCGGGCTGAGCGCGGAAGAGACGCTCGCGCGGGCGACGCGACGCGAGCTTCCGCCCGTCGATTCGGTGCGCGCGGACGTCCCGCCGCCACTCGCCGACATCATCGCGCGCTCCATCGCCGTCGAGCCGGCGGAGCGGTTCCCCACGGCGTCCGCGTTCCACGAGGAGCTCCTCGCCGTCACGTACGCCTGCGGGCTTCGCTCCACGGCGACGGAGCTCGCGAGCTTCGTCGAGGTCCATCGCGCCGTCACGCCGGCCGAGCCCGTCGAGGCGATCAGCGTGCTGCTCTCGCGCCCGCTCACCGTGCCGCCGGCGCCCCTCGACCTCGAGCTGACTCCCGACGACGTGGTCGGTGCCCGCGTCCCGAGCGTCCCGCCGCTCACCGGCTTCGGACAGATGCGGCACGTCTCGGTGCTCGTGCTGTCGTTGATGCAGCCGCTCTCCGAGACGCTCGCGGCGCGTCTCCACGCCGTGCTCGCGCGCTATGGCGGCTCCGTCGTGGCCGAGCGCGAGAACGAGAAGATAGCGCTCTTCGGCGTGGATCGGAGCGACGGCCGTGACAGCGAAGCAGCGGTGCGCTGCGGTCTCGTGCTCGTGCGCTCCCTCGACGTCGGCGCCATCCTGCCGTCGGTCGGCATCGACTCCGGCCGTCTCAACCTCGACCCACAGCAGAAGCCGATCCCCGATTCCCGGACGGAGAGACTCATCGGACAGGCGCGTCTCCTCGCCGGCGCGGAGCGCATGGTGCGCGTCTCGCAGCGCATCGCGCCGACCCTCCGCGGGCGCTTTCCGCTCGAGCCGGCGGGTGCCGGCTTTCGCGTCACCGAG
Organism: Polyangiaceae bacterium; assembly: GCA_036272055.1. Classification (GTDB taxonomy): domain Bacteria; phylum Myxococcota_A; class Polyangia; order Polyangiales; family Polyangiaceae; genus DASZVB01. The sequence continues at coordinate 183,903 of DATAZL010000059.1, forward strand.
TTCGCCCAGGACGGCTTTGCCGACCCCTTCATCGGACGCAAGGCGGAGCTCCAGCACCTCGGCGAGACGCTGGTCCGTGCCGCGCGCGGCGAGCTCCGCGTGCTCAGCATCGTCGGTGATCCGGGCATCGGCAAGACGCGGCTCGCCGTCGAGATGCAGCAACGTCTCTCGCGCGGTTCCATCGACCTGGTGAGCTATTTCGCGACGTGCCCGCCGCGCGGCAAGGAGCTCCCGCACAGCGGTATCCTCGCGATGCTCCGTCGCATCACCGGCGTACGCGACGGCGATCCCGAGGAGCGCATCGCCGCCCTCGAGCCCCGTCTCCGCGCCCTCGGCCTCGACGGAGACGAGGTCGCCGCGGTGCTCGGCGAGCTCGGCGCGACCGCGCCATCGTCGCGGCTCCCGGTTTCGGCGGCGCTCCGCGGCGGCTTCCTCAGGATGCTGCAGAGCCTCGCGGACGACCGCTTTTCGGTGTTCGTCTGGGACGACGCTCACGAGCTCGACGCGGCGAGCGCAGACGTCATCGGGCGAGCCGCGGCGCGCCTCGGCACGTCGCGCATCGCGCTCGTGCTCTGCGCGCGCCCGGAGCCCGGCGCGCCGTACCAGTCGCTCCCCATCCACTCCGAGCTCCGCCTTGGGGAGCTCGACCCTTCCGACGCGGAGCGGTTCGTCGCTCAGTCGCTGGGCGTCGAAGAAGTGCCGGAGCCGCTCCTCGATTTCCTGCGCGAGCGCGCCGGCGGGCAGCCGATGTTCGTCGAGGAGCTCGTGCAGAAGCTCGTCGAGAGCGGCGCGCTCACCGTCGTGAACGGGCGCGTCTCGGCGCTGTCGCTCGACGACGGCGTCGTGATGCCGCGCACGCTCCGGGCGCTCATGGGCGACCGCCTGCGCCGGCTCTCCGACGACGAGCGCCATCTCTTCGTCGCCGCCGCGGTGCTCGAGCCGCCGATCTCGCCGGAGCTGCTCGCGAAGATGCTCGATCTGCCGCTCCACGTGGTCGATACCGTCGTCGACTCCCTCGCCGGCCGCGCTCTCCTCCGTCGTGACGGTCCCGCGTCGTTCGGCTTTCCGTCGCCGCTCGCGCGCGAGGTCGTGCTCGCCGAGCTCATGGCGGAAGATCTGGCGACGCTCCACCGGCGCGCCGCCGACGCACACGCCGCGCTCCTCGGTGACCGCATCGACGAGGAGGCGGACGAGGTCGGCTATCACCTCGCCGCCGCTGGCGATCGCGCCGCGGCCGCCGACATGTACGCGCGCGGCGGGCTCCACGCGCTCGCGACGCGCAAGCTCGATCGCGCCACGCTCGACCTCGCCTACGCCCTCGACCTCGCCGATCTCGAGTCGCGCCCGGGCGCGCAGATCGGCAACTGGTTACGGGCGCTCTCGACGTCCGTTCGTTACGTGCGCAGCGGGCCGAACCTGTCCGGCCTCATCGATCGTCTCATCCGCCGTGGTGAGACCGGCGGCATGGAGCTCGCTCTCCGTGCGCAGATGCGCATCGATCTGGCGCGCATCCTCGGCGCGCTCGATCAGCCGCTGCTCGCCGAGGCTCTCCTCGATAGCGGAGCCGCCGAAGGGTCGACGAACGCCGAGATCGCGACCGGCTTTCTCGCGACGCACGCCGAGCTCGCCTCGAGCCGCGGCGAGTTCCGGCTCGCGCGGCGCGCCCTCGATCCCCTCGCGCGGCAGACCGTGCTCGACAAGGTCGAGCTCCACGGCATCACCCTCAGCATGGCGCGGACCCTCGCCGCTTCCGGGAAGATGGACGCGGCGCAGGCCGCGCTCGCCGAAGCGGAGCGGCTGGTTGCGCCGGAAGATCCGCTGCTCGCCCTCGATCGCGCCGCGGCGCGGTTCGCGCTCGCCGGGTTCGCCGGCAAGTGGCGCGACGCCGCCGACGCGAGCGTCCAGGCCGCCGCGCTCGCGGAAGAGCTCGGGCTTCTCTACGAGGTCGCGTCGTGTCTCTCGGAGCAAGCCGTCGCGCTGACGCGCCTCGGGGACGGCTCGCGAGCGCGGGCGGCGGTCGCGTCGGCGCTCTCGGCCGCCGAAGAGATGGGCGCGGAGCGCGTCCTGTCGCGCTGCCGGCTCGTGCTCGGGTTCCTCGAGTCCATCGACGCAGGGCGCGCATCGCTCGACGCTCAGCGCGGCTACATCGCAGCGGCAGAGAGCCGCGGCTGGATCGGCGACGCGCTGCTCGGGCGCTATCTCCTCGGACGGATGGCGGCGCGCCTCGGCGCTCCCGACGAAGCTCGTCACGAGCTGCTCCTCGCCGCGCGCATCGCGCTGTCGACCGGGAACCACTCCTACGCCGACCAGTGCAGCATCGAGCTCGCGAAGCTCGGGTGAACGCCGCGCCGACTCAGTGCGCTGCGGCCAGGCCGGACAGGGCGGGGTGGTACAGGAACTGGATCTTGTTGCCCTCCGGATCGGCGACGTAGAACGAGCGACAGCCGTCGCGATGGGTGCGCGGCATCGCCGCGAGCTCTGCGCCGCGCTTGCCGAGGTGCTCCGCCCACGAGTCCACTTCTTGCGGAGTGTCGACGAGGATCCCGATGTGATCGAGGTGCGTCTCTTCGCCCGACATGGACGGCTCGGCGTGCAACGCCAGGCTATCTTCTCCGCTCGTCAGATAGACGTTCTCCGCGTCCGGTCGCCACTCGATGCGGTACCCCAGGAGCTCGACATAGAACCGCTCCATCGCCGCCAGATCCTTGCAGCGAAACGCAACGTGACGGAGGCCGCGCATCTTCACGCTCATGTGTTGCCTATACCACCCGTCCCCCCGAACGGCAGGCGACGCTGATCACGGGCCGTACGGTCGACCGCCCGAAGACCGCGCGCGCCTGCAATGCAGAGCGGGGAACCTCAGTCGTCGGACGAGGCGAGGAACTGTTCGATCGCGGCGAGGTGCGCGTTGACCTGCGGGTCTTTTTGCCGGAGCTGCTCGACGCGCCGGACGGCGCTCATCACCGTCGTGTGATCGCGTCCGCCGAAGGCACGGCCGAGCTCGGGGAAGCTGCACCCGAGACGCTGCCGGCAGAGGTACATCGCGACGTGGCGCGCGAACGCGACGCTCTTGTGGCGGTCCTTGCTGACGAGCTCCGAGTTCGACAGACGGAAATGCGTGCAGACGGCGCGCTGGATGTCCTCGACGCTCGTGGTGTCGGCGCGCGTCGGTGAGATGGCCGCGATCTCGGCGCTCGCGAAGTCGTAGTCGATCTTCTTGCCGGTCAGCGACGCCTTCGCGGCGAGGCGGATGAGCGTGCCTTCGAGCTCGCGGACGTTGGTCTTGATCTTCTGTGCGAGGAGCACGGCGACGTCGTCACCGAGGAAGATGCCCTCGAGGTGGGCCTTCTTGCGGACGATCGCGACGCGCGTCTCGAGCTCCGGGATCTGGACGTCGGCGACGAGGCCGGAGTTGAAGCGCGACACGAGCCGCTCCGGCATGCGCTGGAGCTCTTGCGGATACTTGTCGCTCGACACGACGATTGGCTTGTCGGCGTCGCGGAGCGCGTTGAACGTGTGGAAGAACTCTTCCTGGGTCTGCTCGCGACCGGCGAGCGACTGAATGTCGTCGAGGAGCAAAAGATCGCAACTCGAACGATAGCGCGTCCGAAACTCGTCCATCTTGTGGTGCTGCAGCGCTTCGATGAACTCGTTCGTGAACCGCTCCGCCGAGACGTACACGACGCGCGCGTCGGGTTTCTTCTCGAGGACGCGATGCGCGATGGCGTGCATCAGGTGCGTCTTGCCGAGGCCGGTGCCTCCACAAAGGAAGAGGGGGTTATAGCGTGGCCCGCTCTCCCCGGCCGAGGCGCAGGCCGCGGCGTACGCAAGCTCATTCGACGGGCCGACCACGAAGTTCGGGAACGTGTGCTTCGTGTTCAGGCTGTCCCCGTGAAGGAAGCGGCCTGGCGGTCGCGGTGGCGGCACCGACGAGATGGGGCGTGACGAGCGCGGCGCGATCCGTGAATCACGCATCTGACAGACGGGGTTCAACAAGTCGGGCGAGATCCGCCACTCGACGCGAACGGCGTCGGGGGTCTCGAGCCCCGCGAGCTCACGCATGCGCTTCACGAGTGTGGGCTGGAAGTGTGTCTTCACCCAGTCACGGACGAATTCGTCGCGTGCGACGAGTGCGACCGTGCCGTCGTGAAAGCCGTCGAACTGCACACTCGCGAACCACTGTTCGAACGATGCGGGTGACAGCGCGCGAGCGTGCTCGAGGGCCTCGCGCCAGATGTGGAAAGCTTGTGAAGAGCTCACCATGCTGCTGAGTGACACGTCCAAGTCTTTGACTCCAAAGAAGAAATGGGCGCCCACACAGATTGCCCACAAGTGGACAGTCTGTGAGTTACGCCGAGGCCCGTGTCAGCGCCTGCCGTCTCGGCTCAGTAGTGCGTTGCTCTGTCGGACGAGAGTGAGTCTGCATCGCACTAGTAGAGAGAGAGGGGGACAGGCGAGTCAAATCGACGATCGGAGGATGTCACGCCGGCGCTACCCGAAAGAGCCGAACGTGCCAACCGAGCGTGAGCTAGCACCGCCTCGCGACGGAACTCAATGGGGTATTTTCGAGCTCGCACGATCTGGCGAAAAATCTCGTCGTTCACCGCGCACTCGTTCGACGCTTTCCGCGATTCGTCGCGATGCGCGTTCGCGCGTGATCAGTAAGTCGTCAAACTCGGAAGAGAATTGGTCGATGAGCGAATCGCGTCGCGCTCGCTCATGCATCAACTCCGGTGTTTTCCGTCGTCAAGAGGCAACGGCCAAGCGCGTCGTGAATGGAAGTTTCGCGCGAGCGAAAACTGTTTTCTTGGCCGCCCCCGGATCGACGCGCTAAGGGGCGGTTTCGTTGCGAGTCCCGAGAGCCTCGCGCGACGCTCAATGCGCGAAGCACTCCGAACTACCGGTACGAGATACGCGCTACTTGCCGGCCTCGCGCTCGTGACACTTTCGACCACCTCGCGCGCGGACCCGAGCAAGCTGCCGCCCGAGGTCGGGTACAACTACGGCCAGACCGAAGCGCCGCGCACGGCCGGAATGGGCGGCGCGCTGCGTGCATTCTCGAACTCGACCGACGCCCTGTTCATGAACCCGGCGAACATGGCGACGTCGCGCGTGTACCACCTCGCCGGCATGGCCCAGATCTGGCCGGAGGCGGGGCGACAGACGTATGGCGCTGCGATCGTCGACTCCATTGTTTCAGCATCGCGACTTGCGGGCGGTCTCGCCGCGAGCTGGACGGGTCAAGATCCTAGCGGCATCGATCGCAGCGACTTCGACGTGCGGTTCGCGCTCGCGTTTCCGCTGTCGGACCGTTTCTTTCTCGGTGCAACGGGTCGCTACCTCTCCTTGAAGCAGAACGGATATCCGAAGGGCCTCTACGACCTCGCGCCGAGCCTCGCGTCCGGCGGGGAACACGGCGGCACGATCTCGCAGGGCATCACGTTCGACGCCGGCGCCACCTTCAAGCCGATCGACGAGATCGCGATCTCCGTCGTCGGTTCGAACTTGACGAATCCGGCCACGAGCTTCTTGCCGCTCATGTTCGGCGGCGGCATCGGTGTCGGAACGGCCGACGTCACGGTGGAAGCCGACGTGCTCGGTGACTTCACGACGTACGGGAGCTCGAAACTTCGTGCGATGCTGGGGGGTGAATACCTCGCCGCAGATCACGTGCCGCTCCGGCTCGGTTATAGATATGACCAGGGCCAGATGAGCCACACCGTCACCGGCGGCCTCGGCTACATCGACAGCGCGTACGCGATCGACTTCTCCGTGCAGCGCAGCGTGTCCGGTCCCTCCGCCACCGCGATCATCTTCGGGTTCCAGTACCACGTCGAGAGCGGCGGCAGCCTGACGCCCGAGGAATAGCGCGCGTCACCTGAGGACGGCGTAGACGTCGGCGTAGAGCGCGTCGGCGCCTTCGGTCAGCGCGTCGTCGGTCGTCTTCGTCTCGGGGGAGAGCCGCGCTTCGTCGCGGAGCCGTTCGACGGCGCGCGGATTTCGGTACCAGTCGTCCTCGCACTCCTCGACGAGCTGCTTCGCCTGACGGCCCGCGAGGAGCATCCCCGCGAAGCGTTGCGGAGCGCCGGCGTGGATGCGGAAGATCGCGCCGGCGAGCTCCGGCTTCAGTGCGAGACGGAACGCGCGCGCGACCTGTTCCTCGAAGGCGTCGTGGAACGCGCGACGGCCCGTGAGCGCACCAGCACGAAGGAGCACCGAGAGCGCCGCGGCGCGCGTCGCGACGAGCACGGAGACGCCGAGGGCGCGCCGGTGCTCCACGAGCCGGTCGCCACTGAGCCCGAGGGCACGACGCGCGAACGGCGCGCTCCACGGTAGCGCACCGAAGAGCGCGCTCACGGTGCGACGACGCAGCCCGTGCGCGTCGTTCGCGACGACGAAGGGCTGGTTGCTCGGCGCGGTCGCGTCGACCCACGCCGCGCCGACGCGTGCCATCGCGCGCAGGAAGCTCGCCGGCGCGATGGCCTCCGGCAATGTTCCGGGATCCATCCCCACATCGCGGAACAGATCCGATCCGCGGAACAGATCCAAGATCGTCCAGGGCGTGAGCGCGCGCGGCCACCCTTCGCGAGCGCGCTCGCCGAGCGACGCGTCGACGACGTTCGCGAGCGTCATGCGCGCAGGGCCTTCGAGGAGATCCGCGGTGCGGTCGAGCCACGCCGATGCGGCGCGCGCGACGTCGGCGCCGGGCGACTCGATGTCGTCGGGGTTCCTGAGACCCATCCGCGCCGCAACTTCTTGCCGCCGTTCCCAGAGAAGACTCACCGCTTCGCCGAGCGGCGCGGCGGTCCGCTCGAACGAACCGAGCCAGGCTGCTCGACGACCCGGCTCGGACAGGGCGCGCATCATCAAGGAAGACAGCGAGAGCTTCACGCGCTCCGGGTCGTTCACGATGTGCTCGGTGTGCTGCGCCGCGACGGTGACCGCGAGGATCGCGCCGGCGTCGATGCGCTGCTCGGCGAGCCGGTAGATCCACGCGAGCAACGCGGGCCGGAGCGGGTCGTAGTCGGGAAGCGCGCGCACGGCCTCGAACGCGCGCCGCCCGGTGACGAGGCGTGCGCCGAGGAACGGATCGTCGTCCAGGCCGCCGCCGCTCCGCAGACGACGTCGCCAGCGACGGACACTCGCCGCGACCTGCGCGAGCTCACGATCGAGTCGTAACGGATCGAGTGACTCGAGATCGCGTTCGGTGAGGTTCACGACGCGACAATAGCGTCTCCGGGCGATCCGGGTACATTCCAGCGGCGAGCGCATGCGCCGGTTGCCCGTCATCCAGCAGACGGCCGTGGAAGACGGCGAGGCCGCGGCGCGTCCGCGGTGGCAGTGGTGTCTCGTCGGTGCGGGTCTCGCGACGACGATCTGGGTACCGCTCGCGGTGATTGCCGCACCGGTGGGCGCGTCGATCGCGGCGCGCCTCGTTCACGTCTCGCCGGCGGATATCGCTGCGGGGCCAGCGGGTTTGCCCGCTTCGCGAGCGGCGTCGCTCGCCCTGCTCAGCGCGCTGCCACTGCTCGTCTGCTTCGGTCTCGCGGCGGCGGCAGCAGGGGCGCTCGTCGGACGGTTCGGAGGCCGGGCCGGCGCGCGCGAAGCGGGAATATCCGGGGCCATCGCTGCGTTTCTCGTCACTTCCGTCGCCATGCTCGGCGGTTCAGGTCTTTCGACGACCGGATTTGCCGCAGCGCTTCTCGTGCTCGTAACGACCGGCGCGGGAGCTGGTTTCGTGGGTGGCGGCTTCGGCGTTCGCAGGCGGTCCGTGCTAGGTTCCCCCCGATGAGCAAGATCGACGACGAGCTGGCGAAAGCCGTCGAGGACTCCGAAGCGGACGAGGTCGCCCGGCCCGTCGTCATGCAAGGTGGCCCTGCACCGGACACCGGGAAGAAGCCGCGGCGTGAGCTCGTGCTGCTCGGAACGCTGCTCGCAGTCGGCGGCGCGATCCTCACGCTCGTCATGACGAACCTCAACGACGCCGCCATCTACTCGAAGGGCGTCGACGAGATGATCGCGCAGAAGAGCAGCCTCGCCGATCGCAACCTGCGCGTGCAGGGGACGCTCGTGAAGGGCACGCTCGCGCGCCGCGACTCCCCCTGCGAGTACCGCTTCCGCATGAAGAAGAACGGCGCAGAGGTCGAGGTGCGGTATCCGCAGTGCGTGGTGCCCGACACCTTCCGTGACGTCCCGAACATGGACGTGGACGTGACCGCGACCGGCAAGCTCGCGAAGGACGGCCACTTCCAGGCCTCGGCGATCATGGCCAAGTGCCCCTCGAAGTACGACATGAAGCAGATGGCTGCTTCCGGGAAGCAGATGCCGCACGGGATGGGCCTGGGACCGTCCGCCGAAGCAACTCCCCGAGCTCCCGCACCCCAGACCTACTGAGTCGCGCCATGTGGGATCGTTTTCTGCGCGCGTGTCGTCGCGAGCCCGTCGACGCTACGCCGGTGTGGTTCATGCGTCAGGCCGGCCGCTACATGGCCGAGTACCGCGCGATCCGCGAGAAGCGCACGCTCCTCGAGATCTGCAAGACGCCCGAGATAGCGACCCAGGTGACGCTGCAGCCCCTGCGCGCGTTCTCGGTCGACGCGGCGATCCTCTTCGCCGACATCCTGTTGCCGCTCGAGCCGATGGGCGCGCCCTTCGAGTTCGCGGCGGGTGAGGGACCACGGTTCTTCGAGCCCGTGCGCGACGCGGCCGCGATCGACAAGCTCCGCATCATCGATCCGGAAGAGAGCCTCGGCTACGTCCTCGCCGCGATCCGGATGATCCGCAAAGAGATCGACGGCAAGACGCCGCTCATCGGCTTTGCCGGCGCGCCGTTCACGCTCGCGAGCTATCTGATAGAGGGCGGCAAGAGCGCGAACTACGCCATCACGAAGCGCATGATGTATCGCGAGCCCGCGCAGTGGCACGCGCTCATGGGGAAGCTCGCGGAGGTCGTGCGGCGCTACCTGCGCGCCCAGGTCGACGCGGGTGCACAGGCGCTCCAGCTCTTCGATTCGTGGGTCGGTGAGCTCTCGCCGGTCGACTACGAGCAGTACATCCTGCCCCACGTGTCGCACATCCTGGCCGACGTGCAGACGACGGGCGTGCCCGTGATTCACTTCGGCACCGGGACGGCGATGCTCCTCTCCTTGATGAAGCGCGCGGGCGGCACCGTCATCGGCGTCGACACGTTCACGCCGCTCGACTGGGCACGGAAGGAGCTCGGGTCGTCCGTCGCGGTCCAGGGCAACCTCGAGCCGCTCCTCCTCAATGCGCCGAGGGATCTCCTCGCGACGCGCGTCGACGACGTGCTGAAGCGCGCCGGCGGCGACGGCCATATCTTCAACCTGGGCCACGGGATCCTCCCCGAGACGCCGCCCGACGCGGTGAAGTTCGTCGCGGATCTCGTCCACGAGCGCACCGCGCGGTAACCGGTCGATGGAGTCCCTGGCGCGCAGGATGGCGGACATCGAGCCGCGGCGTGTCGTGGTGATCGGTGGCGGCGTGACGGGCCTCACGGCGGCCTACGACGTTCACCGGCAGCGACCCGACGTCGACGTCCGCCTCTTCGAGGCACGCGCCGAGCTCGGCGGAAACATCCGCACCGATCGCAGCGACGGCTTCGTCGTCGACGCGGGACCGGACTCGTTCGTCATCACGAAGCCAGAGGCGCTCGTGCTGTGTCGCGAGCTCGGGCTCGAGCCGGAGCTCTGCGCGACCGAGGATCGCGCGCGCCACGTCTTCGTCGCGCACGACGGCGCGCTCACGCTCATGCCGGGCGGCATGGCGCTCGCAGTGCCGACTCGCGTGGGTCCGCTCTTCGCGACGCCGCTCCTGAGCTTCGCCGGCAAGCTCCGCCTCCTGCTCGAGCCGTTCATCCCGCGACGCCGCGCGAGCGCCGATGAATCGATGCAATCCTTTCTCACGCGCCGTCTCGGCGCGGAGGGCGCCGCGCAGCTCGCGGGGCCGCTGCTGAGCGGCATCTACGCCGGTGACGTCGCTGCGCTCAGCATCCGTTCCACGTTCCCGCAGCTAGTCGAGCTCGAGGAGCGTTACGGCAGCCTCATTCGCGGCTTTCTCGCGCTCGAGCTGTCACGCGGCGGCGGTTCCGACGCTCGCCCTGGCATCGCCTCCGTCGTGAGCTGGCTCCGGCGTTCCGGTACGGCGCAGGCACCGAGCCCGTTTCGCTCGATGAAGAACGGCATGGGCACGCTCATCGACGCGCTCGCGGCGAAGCTCCCGCCGGGCGCCGTCCGGCGCGGCGTCGCTGTGACGGCGCTCAAGCGCCTCCCCGACGGCAAGTACCGGGTGACGGCGGGCGACGAATCCGTCGTCGCCGACGCCGTGGTGCTCGCGACGCCCGCGCACGTCGCGGCAAAGCTCGTTCCCGACTCGTCTCTGTCGAAGGAACTCGCCGGCATCGGTTACGTCTCGACCGCCACCGTGTTCTTCGCGCTCGACAAGGCGAACGTGAAGAGCGACCTCCACGGTTTCGGCTTCATCGTCCCGCCCGGCGAGGCGAACATCCTCGCCGGCACCTGGGTGTCGAGCAAATGGCGCGACCGCGCTCCGGAAGGCACTGCGCTCGTGCGCGCCTTCGTCGGTGGCGCGCGCGATCCGGACCGCGTCGTATCGTCGAGCGACGCGGAGCTCGTCGCGTTCGCCAAGGGAGAGCTCGAGCGGCTCATGGGCCCCCTCGGCGAACCCCGCTTCACCCGCGTTTATCGATACGAAAATGCGAGTCCGCAGCCGCGTGTCGGACACGGTGCGCTCCTCGAGCGCGCGCGCGCTCGCTGCGCGGCGACGCTGCCCGGCCTTCATCTCGCCGGCGCGGCGTACGACGGTGTGGGTATCCCCGACTGCATACGGCAGGCACGCGCCGCTGCGCGCGACATCGTCGTCGCGCTCGACGCGCCCCGCCGCGCGGCCGGCTGACGTCTGGCCCGTTGCCTTGGCGGACAAAGCGCCAAGAGTCTGCCGTTCGGTGAACGGCGAGAGCCGAAATACGTTGAGACGATCCTTCGCTTAGCGGCGAAAACGCCGGAGATCCCGCCGGGAAGGGCGTTTCTCTGCTGGCCTCACCCGTTCATGCGGTCTCAAGGGATGACCACGTTCGACCGTTTAGTCGAGTGCATGGTCGTGCACGATGCCCCCCACTCGAGTGACGCGCCCGGCGCGCTCGACGAGGCGCGGCTCGAGATTGCGCGGCTCCGCCAGGAGCTCGCCCAGACGAAGCTTCGTGAAGCCGAGCTCGTGCAACAGAACCAGCAGAACGCCGTCTACCGCGCCATCGTGGAGAGCCTGCCGAGCGGCGCCGTATTCGCGTTCGACCGCGACTTTCGATTCATCGCCGCCGAGGGCCCCGAGCTCCGTCAGGGAGTCGGCTTCAGCAAGGAAGAGATCGAGGGCCGCACGCTCCGCGAGGTGATCGCGCCAGAGCACTTCATGCAGCTCGAGCCGCTCTACTGCGACACCCTCGCCGGCCGTTCGCGCCGCGTCGAGGTCCGTCGCGGCGGGCGCGTCTTCGACGTACGCACCGTGCCGATGTACGACGCCGACGGCGCCATCGTCGCGGGCCTCGTGAAGAGCTACGACGTCACCGAGCGTCATCAAGAGACGGAGCGGCTCCGCACCGTGACCGCGCAGCTCGCCCTCCTGCTCGACCACCTGAGCACCGGAGTCGTGTTCTCGGACAAGAGCGGCAACATCCAGATCGTCAATCGTGCGATGGGGATGCTCCTCGGCATGTCGAACCCGACGGAGCTCATCGGCACTCGTATGACCGACGCGATGCACTCCGCACGCTTCGAAGACGGAGACGCCGTCACGCGAACCGTCGGCGAGCGCGCCCGGGTACGGATGCCCGTTATCGGCGATCGCCTCCACCTGAAGAGCGGGCGCATCCTCGAGCGCGACTACCTGCCCGTCGAGATGCGCGGCGCCTTCGGCGGCGATCTCTGGTGTTACCGCGACGTGACCGACCGTGAGCGCGCCCGTGCGCAGCTCGCCGACCAGGCCAACGTCCTCCGCGAGCTCTCCATGAAGGACGAGCTCACGCGCCTCAACAACCGCCGCGGATTCATGCACCTCGGCGAGCAGCAGGTGAAGCTCGCCGATCGCGGCGGACGCCCCGTCGCGCTCTTCTTCATCGACCTGAACGGAATGAAGGCGATCAACGACCGCCTCGGGCACGACGAGGGAGACCGCGCGCTCCTCGACGCCGCGCAGCTTCTCGTGCAGACCTTCCGCGACTCCGACGTCGTGGCGCGCCTCGGCGGCGACGAGTTCGTCGTGCTCGCGACGGACTGCCCGGGGAGCATGGTGCCGATCGTGAAGAACCGCCTGCAGGCCGCGCTCGATCTCTTCAACGGCGAACCCGCGCGGCGCTACCAGCTGTCGATGAGCATCGGCGTCGCCACCTATGATCGCGCCGGCCGTCAGTCGCGCACCATCGAGGACCTGCTCGCCGAAGCCGATGAGCGCATGTACGAGGAAAAGGTCCGTACGTATCGCAGCGCCGCGCCCCGCTCCTCCGTCGTCTGCGAGCGCCCGATGCCGTCGAGCGCGGGCCCCGTATCCGCCGTGTGCGAGCGCCCGAGCGTGGCCCCCGCGGCCCTCGAAAAGCGCTGGCTCTCGAGCGCGCCGCCCGCCGCTGCCGCACGCTGAACCCCGCCATCCGTCGTCTCATCCTTGATGACGTCCACCGCGGTGCTGCTATGCTCGCGCCCCGTTTTCCGGCGTCGTCCAAAGGCAGGACAAGGGACTTTGAATCCCTGAATCGTGGTTCGATTCCACGCGCCGGAACCAGGGATCGCGATCGGCGGACCTCCCGGTACCTAGCATCCCGGCGGCGGCTAGAGCGCCGACCGGTACACCGCGACGATCTCGTCGGCGGAGCGTACTGCGCGCGGATTCGTGGTGGTGGCTCCGTCGGTCAAGGCGAGCCCCGCGCAGGTCACGAGGTCCTTCTCGCTCACACCCACTTCGGAGAGTTTCGTCGGGTGTCCTACGCGCACCAGCAGGGCGGCAACGGCGTCCGCTGCGGCCGCCGCAAGTTGACTCCCGTCGGCACTGGACTCGACACCCAGTGAGCGCGCGACCAGGGCGAGCTTCGGCCCGGCCGCTTCCAGGTTGTAGCGCATGACGTGCGGCAGCAGGATGCCGTTGCCGGTACCATGTGGAACGCCACAGCGCGCGCCGACGGAGTGGGACATGCCGTGCACCAAGCCCGTGCCGGCCACGGAGAACGCCCAGCCCGCCATCGTCGAAGCCATCTGCATTTGCACGCGTGCTTCGAGATCTTGCGGCTTGTCCGCGCAGATGGGCAGGTACTCGGCGATCATGCGGATGGCCTGCAGCGCGAGCCCCTCGCTGATCGGGTTGCCTTGCTTGCTGACCACGGCCTCCACCGCATGGGTGAGCGCGTCCATGCCGGTCGATACCGTGAGCCCGCGCGGCAGGCCCGCAGTGAGCATGGGGTCGAGGATCGCGGCACCTGGGATGAGCTTGTCGTCGACGATGTAAACTTTGCGCTTCATCGCGGAGTGCCGCATGACCGCGGCGTTGGAGACCTCGCTGCCCGTGCCTGCGGTCGTGGGCAGAACGACGTGTGGAACGGGCGTGGCGCGCAACATGTGCACGCCGACGTAGTCGATCGCCTTGCCGCCCCCGCCGAGACAGACGGCCGTGGCCTTGGCGGTGTCGATGACGCTACCGCCGCCAACGCTCACCACCGCATCGACGCCGGCTTCGCGCCCCAGCAAAGCCGCCGCGTCGACGGTCTCGAGGCTCGAATCCTGGGGCACCTCGAGGAAGGTGGCCTTGAGCATCGAGCCCAGGGTGCCCTTCACGCCCTCGAGCAGTCCGGCCTTCGCGACCCCGGCATCGCTGATCAAGAGCACGCGGGTGCCGCCAAGACGCAGGACCTCGTCGACCACGGCTGCAGCTCGGCCGGCGCCGATCGTGACGCGGGTGGGGCCCGCCCACGAGAGCGCCGTGGTGCGCGGATAGCCGAGGAGGAGCCGATTGCCGGGACGCAGCGCCGGATGGCCCTCGGAGCCGACGTGCACGTGCTTGACCTCGGTGTACTCCTCGAGCCCCCACGTCCCGAGCTCGCGACCGATGCCGCTCTGCTTGTATCCGCCGAATGGCGTCAGGTCGTTGAACACGTGATAGTCGTTGATCCACATCGTCCCGGTGCGAATCTGCGCCGCGACGTGCTCGGCGCGGGCGCTGTCCTTCGACCAGACGCCGCCCGCCAGGCCGTAGGGCGAATCATTGGCGATCGCGATCGCTTCTTCTTCGTCCCGATAACGAATCACGCTGAGCACCGGGCCGAAGATCTCTTCTTGCGCGATGCGCATGTCGTTCTTCACGTTGCTGAAGATCGTGGGCGCGTAGTAGCAGCCGTTCGAGAAGCCCTCGACCGTGACCGGGGCGCCGCCGAGCACGAGGTCTGCCCCTTCTGCACGGCCGATGCTCACGTAGCTTGCCACGCTCTCGAGCTGTTTCTTGCTCACCAGTGGCCCCATCTTGGTCTTGGGGTCGAGCTGATATCCGACGCGGATCTGCGCCGCGCGCTTGCAGAGCTGCTCCATGAAACGGTCGTAGAGCGACTCCGGCAAGAGCAGCCGAGTACCCGACTCGCATACCTGACCCGAATGCAGGAACGACGCGAGTAGCGCTCCATCGACGGCCGAATCGAGGTCGGCATCCGGCAGCACGATGTTCGCCGACTTGCCTCCGAGCTCGAGCGTCACCTTCTTGATGCTACCCGCAGCCATGCTCATGATCTGCGAGCCGACCTCGGTCGAGCCGGTGAAGGCGATCTTGTCGACCTTGGGATGCGTACAGAGCACCTTGCCGATGCTGCCGCCGGGACCCGAGATCACGTTGATCACGCCCTTCGGGATATTGGACTCGGCCACCAGCTTCGCGAGCGCGAGCGCCGATAGCGGCGTATCGCTGGCGGGCTTGAGGATCACGCTGTTGCCCATCAGCGCCGCCATCGTGACCTTCCACATCGCCATCGTGAACGGGAAGTTCCAGGGCACGATGCCGACGCACACGCCGATCGGTTCGCGCCGAACGTAGTGACGGCTCGGGAACATTGGCCCGCTCGCCTGCGGCAGCTCCTGCCGCCACGGGAACTCATCCTGGGCGATCTGCGCCAGGTTGCGAATGAGCCGCGCGCCCAGGGCCACGTCGCCGATGGTGCGGCGAATCAAGCCGCCGCTGTCGCGCGCTTCGAGCAAGCCAATTTCGCCTGCTTGCTCCTGGATCCGATCGGCGAGATCCATCATGACGCGCGCGCGCTCTTTCGGATCCATGCCGCGCCAGGGTCCGGTCTCGAAGGCGTGAGACGCCGCTTCGACGGCTTGCTCTGCATCACGCACGCCCGCTCGGGGGCAGGTGGCAACGACCTGGCCCGAGCCCGGGTCGATGCTCTCCAGCAGTGCACCGTCGCTCGCGTCGACCAGTTCTCCCCCGATGAGCATCTTGAAATGTTGCATGGCGTCTCCTTGCGCGAACGTTGACGTCGGATGATGAGGCGAGAAGCTATTGAGTGGCGCGCTCGAATACCGCGGCGATGCCCTGGCCGCCGCCGATGCACATGGTTTCGAGCCCGTAGCGCGCGCCGCGCCGGTCCATCTCACGCAGCAGCGTGGCGAGGATTCGCCCGCCGGTCGCTCCCACGGGGTGGCCGAGCGAGATCCCCGAGCCGTGCACGTTCATGCGGTCGAAGTCGGACGGAACGAATTTCCACTCGCGCGTGCAGGCGAGCACCTGGGACGCAAATGCTTCGTTCAGTTCGATGAGGTCGATGTCCTTCAATGCGAGGCCGGCGTTGGCGAGCGCTCTGGCGGTCGCGGGCACCGGGCCGATGCCCATGACGTTCGGCGCCACTCCGGCCACGCCCCAGCTCTTCAGGCGCGCGAGCGGCATCAAGCCGTAGCGATCGGCGTTCTCGCGCGTGGTGACGATGCAGACCGATGCCGCATCGTTCTGGCCGCTCGAATTACCGGCAGTCACCGTCGCTTCCGGGTCAGCGCCGAGGCGCATCGGCCGGAGCTTGCCGAGAATCTCCACGCTGGTGTCCGCTCGCGGGTGCTCGTCGAGCTGAATGGTCTCTTCGCCCTTTTTTGATTTCACCACGACGGGCACAATCTCGTCCTTCAGGACCCCGGACTCTTGCGCGGCGACCGCTCGCTGGTGCGAGCGCACCGCAAACTCATCCTGCTCGAGCCGGCCGATCTTGTAGTCGCGGCGCAGATTTTCGGCTGTTTCGACCATGCCGCCGGGCACCGGGAAGCGCTTTCCGCCTGCGGTGATCCGTCCACGCGCGAGCGAATCCTGGAAGCTCAGCGCCTGATCATTGCCGATGCCCCAGCGCGCAGTGTGTGAATAGATAGGCGCGTTGCTCATCGATTCTGCGCCGCCCGCCAGCACGACCTCGGAGCCGCCCGAGGCCACCTGCAGCACGGCGTACACGACGGCCTGAAGGCCCGAGCCGCAGCGACGATCGAGCTGCAAGCCCGTCGAGGTCACGGGCAGGCCAGCGTCGAGACCGACCACGCGACCGAGCGCGGGCGCGTCCATGCTCGAATAGCATTGCGCGAAGAGGACGTCGTCCACTGCTTCAGGAGGTAACCGGGTACGCGAGAACAGCGCCTCGATGACGGTCGCGCCGAGCTCGTGCGCGTGGAGAGACTTGAACATGCCGCCGGCGCGACCGACCGGTGTCCGCAGCGGTTCACAGATGACGGTGTCGCGCATGAAGTGGCTCCTCGCGGTCTCGGGTTGAGCGGAAAAGGGATATGACGCTAGGGGCGCTTCGCGAAGAACGCGGCCACGGCGGCATCATGCTCCGGCGTGTGGTGCGCGAGTGCCTGCAGCGCCGCGGAGAGCCGAAGCGTTTCGTCCAGCCGCGCGGTCTGCGCCTGCCGGAGCAGCTGCTTGGCCATGCGCAGCGCGGGACCGGAGTTTGCCGCGATTCGCGCAGCAAGGTCGCGAGCGGTCGGCAGGAGCGCTTCGGGTGCGACAACGCGCGTCACGAGTCCCATTGCGAGCGCAGTCTGTGCGTCGATCGCGTCGCCGGTGAACGTGAGCTCCGCGGCGCGCTGATAGCCGATCGCCCGCTGCAGTAGCCAGGCTCCGCCGTCGCCGGGAATGATGCCGAGCTTCACGAAGCTCTCGGCGAACTTTGCCTGGTCGGATGCGATGCGGAGGTCGCACATGCAGGCGAGATCGCAGCCGGCGCCGATGGCAGGACCGTTGACCGCTGCGATCGTCGGCACGTCGAGCTCGAAAAGCGCGAGTGGAATGCGCTGGATACCGCCCTGATAGCCCTTGAAGACGTCGTAGGGGTTGCCGCCCGCGATGCCCTTCTTGTCGCGCATGTCCTTGACGTTGCCGCCTGCCGAGAACGCCGTACCGGCACCGGTGAGGATCAGCACCTTCACCGACTCGTCTGCTCGAACCCGCGCGCAGCAATCGACTATCTCGTCCCACTGCGCCTGCGTCGAGAGCGCGTTGCGCTCTTCGGGCCGGTTGAGGGTGAGCGTGACGACGGCGTCGTCCTGCTCGAACAGAACGAAGTCAGCCATTGGAACCTCCGGGTTTCATCAGAGAAGTGACGGCGCGCCACACGGAGCCCGCTTCGAGCGCTGCGGCGCCGAGCCGCTCGGCGCAGCGTAGCTCACCACCACGCAGCAGCTGCAGATGATCGCGCCAGCGCAGAAGGTCCAGGCTATGGCGGTGCAGGGCGTATTCCTGGGTAAAGCCGATGGCGCCGTGGACCTGGTGGCAGATATCGTAGACCACGTCCACGGCGCGACCGGCGACGACCGCCGTGGCGTCCAGCAGCGCTGCCATGCGAGCGCCCAGAATGTCCTCGGACGCGGCGCAGGCGAGCGCGAGGTCTGCTATGGCGTTGAACGCGGCGACCTCCTCTGCGGCGAGGGCGAGGCTGTGCTGGATCACCTGGAACCTCGCGAGCGGCTGGCCGAACTGCTTGCGGTCCTGCACGTATCTGAGCGACAGCTCGAGCGCGGCCTCCATCGCCGCACCGATCTGCAAGCAGCGCCCGAGCGAAAGCGCGGCGAGTGCAGCGCGCGAATCCGGCGGGTCGACGCTCGCGGCGCAAGCATACTCGCTCGGTGGCTGCGCGATCGAACCCGCGCGGTCCCCGGTGGCCAGCAGCAGCGCCATGTCGATCGGCGTCGCGGACCGCGCCTGGGCGCGGATGAGCGTCGCGGCCGTCGGCCAGGCGTCGCGGCCATCCGGAGACGGCAGCGCATCGGCGAATCCGAGCTGCTCCACCGCGGCGAGCAGGTCTCGCCGCGATGAGCTTTGCGAGAACCATTTCTGCGCCAGGTCGCCGAAGGCGCGCGTCGCGGCCTCGTGCACGAGCGAATCCACCGTGAACATCGGTGCGAGCGTCATCGCAATCCCAGTCCGCGTGCCACCAGGCCACGCAACACCTCGCGCGTTCCGCCTCGCAGCGTCCACGCGGGCGAGTTGACCGTCGCACCGGCGAGCGCCGAAAGGTAATCGTTGCTCCGCTCGGGCAGCTCGGCGCCGATGATACGGAATACGGCTATCTGTTCGCGCTCGAAGGCGTTGCCCAGATCCTTGATCAGTGCGGCCTCGAGGTTCGGCATCTCGCCGTTCTCCAGCTGCGCGGCGACGGCGATGGACATGGTCCGGAGCGCGATCAACTTGGCCGCCATTCGGCCGAGCGCCTCGCGCACGCGGGGTGTCGGTCGTTCGCGTGCGCAGGCGAGCGCGGATTCCACCAGGCGGATGGAAGAGAGATACCGCTCCGGGCCGCTGCGCTCGAAGGCGAGCTCGCTCGTCACTTGCTGCCAGCCGTTGCCGGGCTCGCCGATCAGGCGCTCGTCAGCGACGAAGGAAGCATCGAATACGACCTCGTTGAACTCGGGCTCGCCGGCCATGTTCACAATCGGGCGCACGTTCACGTCGGGAGCCCTGAGATCGACGATGAATTGAGACAGCCCGCCATGACGCGAGTCGCCGACCACCCCGGTGCGCGCGAGGACGATCGCAAAGTGATTCAAGTGCGCAAAGGTGGTCCAGACCTTGCGCCCCGTGATGGACCAGCCGCCGTCGACTTTCGTGGCTCGGGTCTGCACCGAGGCGAGATCCGAGCCGGAGTCCGGCTCGCTCATGCCGATCGAGAAGAAGATCTCCCCGCGCGCCAGCCGCGGGAGGAAAAAGGCCCGCTGGGCCTCGCTGCCGTAACGCAGCAGCAGGGGCCCGCTCTGCCGGTCGCCGATCCAGTGGGCGGTGACGGGGGCGCTCGCCGCGAGCAGCTCCTCTGTCACCACCAGCCGCTCCAGCATCGAGCGCTCGTGGCCGCCGTAACGCCGCGGCCAGGTCATGCCGAGCCAGCCGCGTGCGCCGACGCGCTGCGAAAACGCGGCGTCGTAACTGCTCGCAAAGTCGCCCCCGGGTTCCCAGAGCCCGGCGCTCAGCTCCTCGGCGATGAAGGCGCGCACTTCGGCGCGCAATGCCTCTGCCTGCGGAGGGAACTCGAAGATCGGGAAGAGGAATCGCACTGGATTGCACCACGAACTCTCAGCGGCGCATCCGTCGATGGCCGCGCCCTACCAAGGCGGCGAGATGCTCGCGCATGCATGAGCGATGAGCAACTGGCCGAATCGGTCAAATCGCGTGAGCGCTTTTGCCAGCTGGGGATGCACCGGAGGGCCGGCGAACGAGAATCAGCGCGCGCGCGCCCGGACCGAACCCGTTCGGTAGTCGGAGGGTAGCCCGCCGGTCCACTTGCGAAACGCGCGATAAAAGGCGCTGTGATCGGCGAACCCGAGGAGCGTCGCGATCTCCTGGGCGCTCCTGTCACCATGGAGCAGCTGATCGAGCGCCATATCGCGGCGCAGATCGTCCTTCACCGATTGGTAGGTCTGCCCTTCGAGGCGCAAGCGTCGGCGCAACGTGGCCTGCGCACAATCCATTTCCTCGCAGAGTCGTTCGAAGAGCGGCCAATCAACCGGAGCTTGTCCCCGCAAGCGTCTACGGATCATCGCAACGGTGCTCCTGGGATTGCGGTACTTCACGAGGAAGTTCGCCGGCGCGTCACGGAAGAACTCGCGCACCGTCTCGACGCTCTGCACGACCGGTTGCTGAAGGTAGGACTCCGGGAAGGCCAGCCACGTTTCTCGTTGCCCGAACTTCAAATGTTCGCAGAACAACGTCTGATACTCGATGGCGGCGTCGCCTGGCGAAGGGCTCCGAAAACTGCCTTCCGAGAGAGGAATACGCCTGCCAATGAGCCAGCACGCCAGACCAAGTACCAGCACGAACACCGTCGCGTGTGCGAACAGAAGCGGCTCTGACCGCGTGTCGCGCAAGCGGATGAAGGCCTGACCTTCCCGGACGTCCAGCGCCGGATCCAGATCGTCGAGCACGAGTCGCATGAAGCGAAGGATGCGCTTGAGGGCCTGATAGAGATTCGCGCTGCTCAGCGCGCTGTGACACATCAAGGCGTAGCTACCTTCGCGCATCGGATGACTGTCGAGGCCGAAGAACTCGTCGTCGAGCTCACGCGTGATGCCCTTCCACAGCGCGCTGAACTGGGCCGGCGAGACTCGAGCGAGGGGCTCATCGAGGAACTTCAGGGGGATGCCCGCCTGCTCGAGCAGCGGTTCGATCGCCACGCCGCGCGCCTCGAGGAGGCGCACCGCCTCGCCCACGAAGTACATCGAAATGGTTCCACGTTCGGTTTTCGAACGACCAGAGAGAGCGCTCACTTGTAAGGCCTTGTACCGGGGAGAATAGCGCCGATCCCCGTGTCCGGCCCTGCCGTGTCTTGCGCCGGTACGTCGTTTGCTTGACGGGGAAGCGTGGATTCGAAGAGGAGGGACTGCGCGGGCCACGTCGTGGAAAGCGTCTCCTTTTTCGCTACGCTCACCCGCCGGGCCATGGCACCGAAGCTGACGGGAGCGATGTATACGTACGAGACTCACGCTCTTTACGTGGGTCCGTTGATCGCGTCGGCGCGCCATGAACATCACGCGGGCCAGGTGATGTGGGTGCCCGACGGGTTGACCGTCGTGGACGAAGACGGCAATCGACACGACGTCACCGCGCACGTGGTGCGTCCGAACAGGCTGCACAGTCACGACGCGGCGGCCGCCGCTGCCGTCCTCTGGGTGGACCGTGACGACTTGCCCTGGGATCGCCTGCCGCAGCTGTCGTCGGACGTATCGAGTGCGCTTCCGTCAGCGCTCGGTGGGCGGCTCGACGATTCGCTGACGCCCGCGGAGGCTCTCGACGTCGCTCGGGCGCTGTTGCAGGTCGTGGCTCCTGGACATGGCGCGCAGGCGCGTGCGCCGCGCCATCCGGCGGTGGTGCGTATGTGCGCGCTGCTCGACGAGACCGCCTCCGCGCACGAGCTCAGCATGACGAAGCTGGCGAAGCAGGCGGGTCTATCCATGCGCCAGCTGCGGCACTGCTTCACCGAGGAGCTCGGGATCAATCCGCGCTCCTATCTGCGCTGGCGCCGGTTGCGCCGCGCCATCGCGTCGATCGAGCAGGGCGCGACATTGACGCAAGCAGCGGTGGAGGGCGGGTTCGCCGACGGCGCCCATTTTTCCAGGGTGTTCCAGGCCCAGTTCGGCATGGCGCCGAGCCAGGCTCTGTCGTCGGTCCGCTTCGCCGGTCCTCTCGGCTAAAGGACCGCTGACCACGTGATACGTTCCGCCCGCGAATGACGACGGCACTGGTTAACGGTATCGAGCTGTATTTCGAACGAGCGGGCAACGGCCCACGTACGCTGTTCCTCAACGGCTCGGGCTCGTCGCTCGCCAGCACGGGTTTTCTGGTCGCGCCGTTTGTCGAGCACCTGGACGTGTTGGCGTTCGACCAGCGTGGGATGGGCCTCAGCGACGTGCCGGCAGGTTCCTGGACGATGGCGGACTATGCGGCGGATGCCCTGGCGCTGCTCGACCACCTGGGCTGGGAGGAGTGTCGCGTGGTCGGCATCAGTTTCGGGGGAATGGTCGCGCAGGAGCTCGCCGTCACTCGGCCCGAACGGGTGACGCGGCTCGCCCTCCTGTGTACGTCCTCGGGTGGCGAGGGCGGAGCGTCGTATCCGCTACATGCGCTCGCCGCGATGACACCTGACGAGCGGCTCGCCACTCGCCGCTCCATTCTCGACACGCGGTTCGACGAGACGTGGCTTTCGGAGCACCCCTTCGACAGGATGATCGACGAGACGTGGGCGGCCCGCGGCGAGGCGCCGCGGAGCGAACGAGACCAACGCGGCGAGCTCGCTCAGATGGATGCGCGCCGTCATCACGATGTGTGGGAACGGTTGCGTCAAATTGCCTGCCCGACGCTGGTCGCCTGCGGCCGTTACGACGGCATCGCTCCCCTGGCCAACAGCGAGGCCATTGCACGCCGTATTCCGGGCGCGGAGCTCCGCGTCTACGAGGGTGGCCACGCTTTTTTCATGCAGGACCGCTCGGCGTTGCCGGCCGTGATCGAGTTCCTGCGAACCTCGTAGCACTAGACATCCGTAAGGCCCACGCGCTGCACTGCGCAACGCCATGTGCGCCGATCGGCTATCCCGGCGCGCCGCGGGGTCCGACTTCCCGGACGTGTGACTACAATGCGTCGCGAGCGCGCCGCTCGACGAGCAGTGTCGTCCGAGCTTTCACGCGCCGTTCGGCGAACATGATCCGTCCAAGCCATTTCTCCAGGTCGATTGTCGTCATTGCCGGTGCAGCCCTCGCGTCGCAGTTCGTCGGCGCCTGCTCGGCGAGCTCCGGCTCGGATAAGCAGAGCGGCCCCATCGTCTCCGGGTCGGGTGGCGGTCCCGTCGTCGCCGGGAATGGCGGGGCCGCTGGAATGACGAGCCCCGCGCCCATCGTCGGGAGCGGCGGCCAGATGGCGTTCAATCCGTTGCCGACGCGAGGCAACGCCGGAAACGCCGGCACTGCCGCCGACGCGGGCTGTCCTGCGATCCGTCAGAAGCCGGAAGCGGTGACGATCTACAAGCCGGTCGCGCTTTCCATCATGCAGGACCGCACCGGGAGCATGGTGAGCGGCTTTCCGAGCGGGTGCGCGTGCAGCTGGCAGAACTCGACGGACGCGCTCACCGCCTTCGTGAACGACCCTGCGTCGAAGGGCCTCGACGTGGGTCTCGGTTTCTTCGGCGGCGCGGACAAGACGACGTGCGACGGGAGCGACTGCGGTCAATCCGTCGTTCCCATCGAGCCGATCGCGATGGCGGCCCAGCCGGTCATCTCGGCGATGGGCTCGAACGCGCCGAACCCGGCGAACATCACGCCGCTCGAGTGCGGCTTGCGGGGGATGATCAACGCTTGCCTCGTGTACACGTCGCAGTCGCCCACCGGCGAGCGATGCGTCGCCGTCCTCGTCACCGACGGCAACACGATGGATCCGACGCCCTGCGACGGGAACGTGTCCGACCTCGTGCAGATCGTCGCCGACGGCAAGAGCAAGGGCGTCGACACGTACACCCTCGGTCTTCAAGGTTCGGATCCGAACTTCCTCGATCAGATCGCGCAGGCCGGCGGCACGATGGCGCACATCGACGCGAGCGGCGGCGTGCAGCAGTTCGTGGCGGCGCTGAACAGCATCCGCGCCCAGATCGCGATCTCGACGCCGCTGCCCTGCACGTGGAAGGTGCCCGCGGTCCCGATGGGTTCGACGTTCGACCCGAACAAGGTGAACGTGGAGTTCATCCCGCCGGGCGGCGCCAAGCAGACCTTCGGACACGTGAACTCGGAGGCGGACTGCGCGCAGGCGACCGGCGACGCCTGGTACTACGACAACGCGGCAGATCCCATGCACGCGACGGAGGTCATCGCCTGCAAGAGCGCCTGCGACGGCACGTTGCACAGTGCGACCGACGGCGAGGTGGACGTGGTCTTCGGCTGCGATACCATCCCGGCGACGATCCGGTAGCGGCGGCGCCGCGACGAGCCGGCGTCGGAAAAAGGCGACCAGGCGGGGCTCGGACCCGCACACACGAGCACATGGAGCTGGCAGAGGCACGGCTGATCGAGACGCACCCGGTGGCGTCCAGTGCGCGCGTAGAGAAGGGCGCGCGCTCCTCGTACGTCCCCGCCGTGGACTGGCTGAAGGGCGTCGCGATCATCCTGGTCGTGTGCGTTCACGCCAAGGTTTACGAGACGTCGCTCTTTCATCTGCACGTCGTCAACCGCGCGGTGCCGATCTTCCTCGTGCTCCTCGGCGTGACGTCGGAGACGTTCTGGGAGCGTCATGCCGGCGACTCGACGCGCGAGAGGCTCCGCCTCTGGTATCGCCGGCGTTTCACCCGGCTCGCGCCGGCGGTCTGGGCGATGGCCGCGGTGTGGTGGGGCGCCGTGCTGCTGTTGCACCAGACGGAGCAGCTCGGGCTCGGCTGGCGCGAGGCGGTGCTCTGTTTTCTGGGGTACTCGCCGTGGATGGGGACAGCGTGGTTCGTCACGCTGATCCTCCAGCTCGTCCTCGTACTTCCGGCGTTACGGTGGGTCGCCGTGCGGCTCGGGCCGTTCGTGATGTTGCCTCTGACCGCCGCGATCTGCGCGTACACCACGTTCCACGTGTGGGATCTCGTGGAGCTCGGTCGCGCCTACGTGAGCACGAACCTCCCGCAGCCCGGCTTCTTCTACAACTGGATCTTCGTGCCGCGCGTGCTCTGGCAGGTCACCGCCGGCATCTTCGTCGCGCGCTACCTTCGCGCGCGTCCCGGCGTGACCGCGACCGTAGTCGCGGCGGCGATCTGGGCCGTCGGCACCAGGATACTCGTTGAGCTACCCCTGTCGGGCAGCGAAGCGTTCATCGGCCCGGTGCGCCATCAGGCGATCGAAAATCTGCTCGACGTTCCGCTGAGCATCGCCCTGCTCGGTCTCTTCTGCAGCATCGAGCGCTGGCAGCGTAACGTCTTCCTGCGCTTCCTCGCGTTCGTTGGACGCGCGTCGTGGGGGATCTACGTCGGTCACGCGCTCGTGTACGAGCTCTTGCATCTCGTCGGCATCGGTATCGAGACGGGGCCCGAAAGCTGGCGCAACACGTACGCGCTGTTCCTCTTCGTCGTCGGAGTCACGCTGGCCGTCATCGGAGGTTGGCTCCGACGCCTCGTGACGCGCGCAGCGCGAGGGCCCGCACCCGCCGAGGCGTGAAGAGCGTCGTTCGTCGGGAAATGAACGGTGGCGCCGCACCGATCGGCCCTCGGGGGCCGAGGGAAAGCGCCGGACGCACTTCACGAGGAATGCTCTCCGAGCAATCCTCGCTATTGCTTGATTGCGCAGATTTACTCGAGGCGCCGACGCTGCAGGCGCAAGCAAGATCTGACGAATCAGGAGACCCGCGAGGTACACCGTCCTGCTCCGAGACGGCGAAAGCCCGGAAGCGTTACCGCTGCAAGCGAGCGCGGTTCCTCGACTGACTCCGCCACGTCTTCGACACCGATTGATGCACACCGTCGAGACTCCACGAATCCGTCGGGAGCGGCGGAAATGATTGCTCGCGACGTTTGCATCCAACAGAGTTGGAGCGGTGTTCACACGTCCGGTCAGCGCGTTGCCGCTGCTGCTCATCGCCTGTTCCGGCTCTTCAGCGGGATCGCGCTTGCCACTCGCGCACCAGGTCGCCGCGTACATGCTGTCGAAGGAGAGCGAGAAGACGTCGCTCGGGACGATCCTGTCGGACGGCAAGTGCTCGGGCGACGGCGAGATGTTCAAGGCGGTCGGCGCGGGGTATCTCGGGGAGCTCTACGCCGTGGCGCCGTCCCACACCGCCGGCGATTACCGCGTCGATTTTCGACGCGAAGCGCACCGTCGCCCTGAACGGCACCGAGATCGTGGGGAGCCTGACCTTCCCGAGCACCGGCGGCTACACCACGTACCAGACCGTCTCGACGGCAGCGACGTTGCCCACCGGCAAGAGCACGCTGTCCGTCGCGTTCACCGCCGCGAAGGGCGGCGCGGGCTACCTGAACCTCGACCGGCTCGACCTGGTGAAGAAGTGACCGGCGGTGCACGCCGTCACTTGCCGTAACCCGCAGCCACGACGTTGGCCTGCACTGCGTCGTCCGTCGCGTCCGATGGATAGCCGGACGTCATGCAGCCTTCGAAGAACGTTCCGGAGGCGCTGTTGCTGTTGTCCCCGCCGATGCCGAGGATGATCGCGCCTTGCTTCTTCATGGGGTCGTAGCCCCCGGTGGGGCGCGCGCCGTCGTACATGGTCTTCAGCATGCCGGACTGGGCGTTCCCTCCCTTGAGCGCGAAACCTCCGGCCTTGCCCTTGATCAGGGCCGTGACGTAGTCGCTGGTGAGCGGCGTGTTCTTGGTGTTGGTGCCGTTCGTCCCGGCGAAGAGTCCGTTCTCGAGATCCGCCATGACCCAGGGGCCGTTAGCGCTGCCCTTACCCCAGCCGGTGCTGTTCCCGAAGTAGACGGCCTCCATGGTGCCGTTCCCGTCATCGTTGTTGCTCGTCTCGGCGTTGCCGTAGTCGAAGCAGCAGCCGCCGTTGAAGTGCTTGCCGCTCGTCACCATGTACTCGCCTTCGGGTTGATCGCTGGTGGCGATTCCCGACGTCCTGTCGTTCCGGTAACCGATGCCGGGCTCGACGTAGACCGCGTAAACGGTGTGACCACCGAGCATGAGCTTGAGCGCGGTCGCACTGGCTTCGTTGTCGCCAGTTGGCTTGTAGCCGCCGGCCGGCGCTTTCGTGAGATGGTTTCCCTTCGGCGACTGGTCGTAGATGATCGAGATGGTGCACGTCGTGCCGGAGCAGAACGCGTCCTGCGACGGAGAATCGGCGAAGCCTCCAGGGCTCAGCACTCCGATGTCCTTCGTCGTCTTGTCCGACGCGCGCCGGACTTGATAGAGGTGCGCGTCGTACGAGCCATAGAGCGCACGGGTCGTGCTGTGCGCCGCGACACACGGCGTCTTGCCCGATTCGTAGAGGTCGCAGGGCCCCGTGACGGTGGGCGGCATGCCGCCCGCACCAGCGGTTCCGCCTGCGTTCGCGCCGCCGTTCCCGCCCGTCGAGCCATCCGCGCCGCCGCCCCCGTTGCTCGTCGTCCCGCCGGCACCGCTCGCTCCGCCTGAGCCCAGCGCGCCCCCGGTTGCGCCGCCGGAGCTCGTGATGCCGCCATTGCCCGCTGGCATCGTGCCCCCAGCACCACTGACGGCACCACCGGCTCCCGTCACGCCACCTGCGACTACGCCGCCAGCGCTGGTCGTCCCGGGCGTGCCTCCCGACGTCGTCGTGGGCACGCCGCCCATCCCCGCTGTGCCCGACGTCCCTGCAGACGATGCAGCACCGGACGACTCATCGCCGCCATTCGACGTGCCCGAACACGACGTGAGAGTTGCCGCAACACACAGCGTCGTGAGCGCGAAGAAGGTCGGCTTCATGAGCATGTGCGTTTCTTATCACGGCACTTCTCCGTCGCGCACCCGAGCACCCCGAGAGCGACGCTACAGATCGGTTCGTCATAGCCTCGAAGGCCATCCACCGACGTGGCGCTCGCGCGTATCTCTTCGTCTCCACCGCGGCTCACGCGAATGCACAGGATGTCATTCGATTCGGCGAGTGGTGTCGAGTCTCCGAGTGCTTGCGATGTGATGAGGACATGGCAAAGGTAGCCGGGGCAGGATGCACGTCAGCATCGTGAAGCCGTCGATGCTGCGCGAGGGGCGTCGACGGCGATTGCACCGGAGATCGAACGAGATGCGTCACTTCGATTGGATTTTTCCACCGCGTGTTGCGACGCGCATTGCGTTGGTCGGCGTTCTATCTGCGTGCTCCAGCGGGACCGATGGCGCCGAGTCGGGTGCCGCGGGAGGGGCGTCTGGCGCCGGCGGCTCGTCGATTGCTGCCGGCGGAAGCGGCGGCGCGACGTCGATCATCGGTGGAACGAGCGGGTCGACGGCCGCCAGCGGCGGCACGGCCGTCGTGGGCGGTAACGGTAGCGGTGGCGTCGTCTCGAGTGGCGGTACCGCGGGCAATAGCGGCTCCCAAAGCGGCGGAACCGCATCGGGCGGCGCGAGCGGCAGTGCGGGCGCAGCGACGACCGCGGGCGGCGCGTCCGCAGCGGGTGGAGCGTCCGCAGCGGGCGGTACGTCGTCAAGCGGCGGCACGTCGAGTGGCGGTGCAGCCGGAGCCGGCGGAGCTCCCGCGCCGGTCGAGAAATTCTGCGGGAACATCACGACGGCGGGCCAGGTGCGCTCCGATTTCGGAAAATACTGGAACCAGATCACGCCGGAGAACGAAGGGAAGTGGGGCTCGGTCGAGGCCACGCGAAACCAGATGAACTGGGCGGGGCTCGATCGCGTGCACGACTATGCAAAGCAGAACGGGATCCCGTTCAAGCAACACAATTTCGTGTGGGGGAGCCAGCAGCCGAGCTGGCTCACGGGATTGTCGCAGGCCGATCAGCGCACCGAGGTCGAGGAGTGGATCCGGCTCTTCTGCGAGCGCTATCCGGACACACAGCTCATCGACGTCGTGAACGAACCGCCGCCACACACGACGCCGCCGTACACTGCGGCGCTCGGCGGTGCGGGCACGAGTGGCTACGACTGGATCGTGCAGGCCTTCAAGTGGGCGCGACAGTACTGCCCGAAGTCGATCCTCATCATGAACGACTACAACACGATCGAGTACGCCACCGACAACAGCCACTTCATCGACATCGTGAATCACATCAAGACGGCAGGGGCGCCGATCGACGCGATCGGTGCGCAGGCGCACGCGGCGTACTCGATGCAGACGAGCACCGTGCAGATGTACCTCGACAAGCTTTCGTCCTCGACGGGGCTCCCGGTCTACATCAGCGAGTACGACATCAATGTGGCCGACGACACGCAGCAGAAGAACGTGATGCAGAGCCAGTTCACGATGTTCTGGAACGACGCCAACGTGAAGGGCGTCACGCTGTGGGGCTACGTCGTCGGGCAGACGTGGGAGACGAACACCGGTCTCATCACGAGTAGCGGCACCATGCGTCCAGCGATGACCTGGCTCATGCAGTTTCTGAATCGTAAATGAGCGAGCGGGATAAGAACCGACGCTCATCGGCTCGCGACACGGCATAAAATTCCAGGCGGCGCGCCGCGACGTCGTCCAGAACGCACGGCGAAGGTCGTTTTTGTGATCTCGCGCAGCGCGATCGCCCACAATGTGAGGCTCACCTGGAGTCGGTCACGCGCGCATCGCCGCTCGCGTCCCGGCTCTCTTCGTCATCGAAGGACGCCACCATGGTCAAGATACTCGGGCTCCTGTGCATCGGCGCGCTCTCGGCGTGCAGCTCCGGCAACGGTGACGCGAACGGAGCTCCACCGGCGGGCAGCGGCGGATCGAGCGCGGGTACCGGTGGCGTGGCGTCGAGCAGCGGCGGTAACGCCGCGGCCGCGGGCGGTGCATCGACGACCGGCACTGGCGGCACCGCGAGCGGCGGCACTGCCGTCGGTAGCGGCGGGAGCACCAGCGCCGGCAACGGCGGTTCGTCGGGCGGAAACACCAGCGCGAACGGCGGCGCAAGCACCGGTGGAGCGTCCGCCGGCACCGGCGGCGCTTCGACGTCGAGCGGCGGTGCGACGACGTCGAGCGGCGGCGCGTCGTCGGGCGGTCAAGGTGGTGGCAGCTCGGGCGACGTATCAAAGAGCGCCGGCTGCGGCATGGCAGCGCCGATGGCGGGCGATCTGATGATCGACGTCATGGGAATGTCGCGCGAGTACATCATCGAGCTCCCGGCGAACTACGATCCGTCGAAGGCGTACAAGCTCGTCTTCGCGTGGCACGGCCTCGGTGGGACGGCGAAGCAGGTTGCGTCGAACTGGTACGGGCTCAAGTCTCTCGCCGCCAACAGCACGATCTTCGTCGCGGGTCAGGGCCTCCAGACGAGCAACAGCGTCGGCTCCGGCCCAGGCTGGCCGAACACGAACGGGGAGGACGTGGCGTTCGTGAAGACTCTGTACGCGAAACTCCAGGGGCAGGTCTGCTTCGATCAGTCGCGCGTGTTCTCCGTCGGCATGAGCTACGGAGGCATCATGTCCGACACCCTGGGTTGTCAGATGGGCGACGTGTTCCGCGCGATCGCGCCGATGTCAGGCGCAGGCCCGTACGGCAAGGCGAACTGCGTCGGCCAGGTCGCGGTCTGGCTCTCGAACGGCGACAGCGACACCACCGTGCCCACCGCACAGGAAGAGGCGAGCCGCGACTTCTGGGTGGCCGCCAATCACTGCCAGATGCAATCGATGCCGGTCGATCCGAGCCCGTGCGTCTCGTATCAAGGCTGCGACGCCGGCAACCCGGTGACGTGGTGTGAGTTCATGGGCGGCCACACCATCCCGCCCTTCGCCGCCGGCGCGATCTGGAAATTCTTCGCGCAGTTCTGAGGACCGACGCGACGGCGCTCGAGACGGCGAGTCGCTCAGTGCTTCGGTAGAGAGGCGTTCGCGGGCGGAGTCGTCTTCATCTTGGTCGAGGCCGTCTTGCTTGCGGCCAGGGCGGTGGTCGCTTTTTGCGTGTGGAGCGCGGCCTTCTTGTGAGGCCGAACGGGCGTCGGGTCCGCCTTGGGGAGCGCGCTCAGTGGTGTGGCCGTTGCTTCGGTGGCCGGCGCCGCGACGGCCGGTGCGCCTTCCGTCACCGGCGGAGCGGGGACCGCGGCTGCGACGTCGGTCGTCTCTATGCCGTGGGTTGCGGCAACTTGATCCACGTGGGACGGCTCGCGCGTGGCGACCACGAGGATAGTCGTCGCCACCGCCACCGCGCCGATCAGCGTCCCTACCGTCCAGCCGACGATGCCGTGGCGCGAGAGCGGCCGCTTCTCCCACGGCACGCCGGCGCGGTGCCTTCCGGGGATCGCGTCACTGGCGAAGCCATCCGGTCCGGTGACGGGATGCAGCGAATCGTCTTCGCTCAATGCCGTCGCCGAGGCCGAATGCCCCGCCTCGATGGGAACCATCGGAAGCGGCTGAATGCTGGGCCGCGCCTCGGACTGAGATAGATGAGCCATGATGCACACGATGGTGCAAGCAACGCGCCACGAAGCATCGTCACGAACGCAGAGCGTCGTGACGCCGGTTCTTCAGCCCCTTAATTCAACACTTCGGCGACCGCGATGGTCGCGTCTGGAAACGTGAGGAGCGAGATCACTTCGCCAGGCTCATAGACGCGCTTCGACTCGAAGCTGCTCCCGGTGGGCTCGCGGTAGACCTCGATGCGTCGCGCGACGACATCGACGATCCAGCACTCGGGTACGCCTTGCTCGGCGTAGAGCCGGAGCTTGGTCTCACGATCGTACTTGAGCGACGACTCGGACACCTCGATGACGAGGTGTGCGATCGACGGATGTTCGACGTTGTAACGGGCGAGGGGAGCGACGAGCAGGTCCGGCTCGGGCTCCGAGATGTCGCCCGCAGCGAAAGGATGTTGCACGCGGATGCGGGCCCGGTCCCCGAGCGCTCGGATCAGGAGCAACATGAGCATATCGGTGGCGTCGCAGTGACGAGCCCCGATGGGGCTCATCGGGACGAGGACCCCGTACATGAGCTCGATGCGCTCTTTACCGAAAGCGCCGAGCTCGACGAGCTTGTCGTACTCGGTGCGTCGGAGCGGTCGGAAATTTTCGGGGAACGCGACGGCCATGCTGAGCTCTCCGGTTCGATGGTTATAGCAGCCATTCACCGGAGTCGGCATCGGCCAGCCTTTGGTTGCGGGAAGACTCGTGTTTATCGGAACCGTCCGATCTGGATTATCGCGCTTCCGAGGACGATGACCGCGAGGCCCAGCCACGTGGAAGTGGGGACGGCGTCGCCGAAGAAGAGCTTGCCGAAGAGGATGCTCACGACGGCGAAGAACGCGACGTACGTGCCGAGGAGCTTCGAGAAATCCATCGGCAACAGGTTGACGACCACGCCGTAGGAGCCGAGCACCACGAAGCCCGCGACGACGAGGCTCAGGCCGCGACTCCGGAGGCCCGCGCGGATCACGGCGTCGCCTCCGACCTCGAGCGCCGCGGCGAGCAGCATCGTCGAGATCTCGACGAGGAGACGATATCTGCCGAGCATTGCCATGCCCCGTCGGTCGCACGGGTGTCACGGCGTTGCAACGCGTCTGGAGCGACGGTCGCGTGATGGACCATCGTCGTCAGATGGGACGCCACCTGACCAGAAGCCGCTTCGCGAGCTCGACGAGCCCCAGATAGCTGATGGTGGCGACCACGAGAAACAGCAAGAACCCGGCCGGCAAGGGCGTGAAGCCGAGCAGATGGGCGAACGGCGAGAACGGCAAGAGGACGCCGACAGCGGCAATGATGACGGTCGTCAGCGCGAGCGGGAAGCTCGGCCGACTCGTCAGCGGATTCTTGGGTGTACGGATGACGAACAACACCAGCGTCTGCGTCGCGAGCGACTCGACGAACCAGCCCGTCTGGAAGAGCACCTCGCCGGCGTGGAAGACGCGGAGCAGAATGACGAACGTCAGGACGTCGTAGAGCGAGCTGATCGGTCCGATGATCAGCATGAAGTTGCGGATGGCCCGGATGTCCCAGCGCTGCGGCTTTGCCAGGATCTCGGGGTCCACGTTGTCGGTCGGGATCGTCAGCTGGGCGAGATCGTAGAGCAGGTTGTTCAGCAGAATCTGCGTCGGCAACATCGGAAGGAACGAGAGGAAGACCGACGCACCCGCCATGCTGAACATGGTGCCGAAGTTCGAGCTCGTCCCCATGAGCAGATACTTCGTGACGTTGCCGAACGCCCGCCGTCCCTCGACGATACCGTGGTGAAGGACGTCGAGGCCCTGGTCCAGCAAGATGATGTCCGCGGCGTCGCGAGCGACGTCGACGGCGGAGGCCACCGAGATGCCGACGTCCGCAGCGTGAAGGGAAGGCGCGTCGTTGATCCCGTCACCCAGGTAGCCGACCACGTGTCCGCGTAGCTTGAGCGCGACGATGACCCGGTTCTTCTGCGCCGGTGACAGGCGCGCGAACACCGTGGTCCGCTCGGCCATCAGCGCGAGCGCCGCGTCATCCATTGCCTCGACGTCGCTGCCGAGGGCCGTCCTTTCCGCATCGAGGCCCACCTGCGCGCACACGTGACGTGTCACGAGCTCGTTGTCGCCGGTGAGGACGACGACGCGCACGCCGTCACGCGCGAGCGCCGCTAGCGCCTCCGTCGCGCCGTCCCGTGGTGGGTCGGCGAACGCAAGAAAGCCGACCAGCTCGAGCTCGCGTTCGTCGGCCATCGAATATGCGGCCTTTTCGACGACCTTGCGGGTTGCCACTGCGAGCACCCGAAAGCCGCGCGCGGCGAGCGCACGATGCGTATCGTCCGAGCGAGCGAGCGCGTCCTTCTCGAGCGGCAGGGACGCGCCTGCCGCGGTGAGATAAGTGGTCGCGCACTCGAGGATCCCTTCCGGGGCGCCTTTCGTGACGAGGCACCGTTCACCCGACCGTTCGACGACGATGGATAGCCGGCGCCGCTCGAAGTCGAAGGGGATCTCGTCGACCTTGCCGTAGTCGGTGGCGCCGTCGGTCTGGCCTTGCTCGAGAATCGCGACATCGAGCGGGCTCTTGATGCCGGTCTCGAATTTGCTGTTGAGACGCGCGAAGAACAGCGGCCTTTCCGAGGGCTGTCCGAGCGCGTCGCACTGCGAATCGAAGGCCATGATTCCGCGGGTCAGGGTCCCGGTCTTGTCGCTGCACAGCACGTCGATGCTGCCGAGGTTCTGGATGGCCGAGAGGTGCTTGACGATCACCTTGTGCTTCGCCATCTCCACGGCGCCGCGAGTCAGCGTCACCGAGGTGATCATCGGCAAGAACTCGGGCGTGAGACCGACCGCCAGCGCGATCGCGAACAGCAACGACTCGAACGCGTTTCGATGCGTCGCCATGCGCACGACGAGGATGAAGAGGACGAGCCCGATGACGGCCTTCAGGATGAGCGAGCCGAACTGGCGGATCCCCCGGTCGAACTCGGTTTCCGGCGGTCGCGTGTGGAGGCGAACGGCGATATCGCCCAGCTTCGTCTGGAGCCCCGTGGCGACCACGGAGGCGGTCGCGGTACCGCTCACGACCGAGGTACCGAGGAGCACCATCGTCTCGTCCGACTCGTCACCGGGGACGAACTGCTTCTCGATCGGCATCGACTCGCCGGTCAGCGCCGATTGCTGAACGTGAAGATCCTTCGCCGCGAGTAGCCGCGCGTCGGCGGGTATCAGGTCGCCAGCACACAGGCGAACGACGTCGCCCGGCACGACGGCCGCGCGCGCGAGCTCCACGAAGGCGCCGTCCCGCAAGACGGTCGCCGTCAGTGCAACCGTCGCCCGCAGGCGATCAGCGGATTGGCGTGAGCGAAATGTCTGGAGGAAATTCACCGCCACGCTGAGCGACACGATCACGACGATGATCGCGGCGTTGACTCGCTCTCCCGCGAACGCAGATACGGCGCTCGCGAACAGCAGAATGACGAGCAGCGGATTCGCGAACTGAAGCAAGAGCTCGGCGAGCAGCGAGCGTTGCTTCTTCGGGGTCGGATCGTTCGGGCCGTGTTCGGCAAGTCTGCGCTCGGCCTCGGCTGTGCTGAGACCCGCTCCCGGAGTGTTCACGTCGCTCCGAAAGGCCTCGGCCCCGTGATTGAGTCCCACGCGAGCAGCTCGGCGTGAGGGCCCGTTGCGCGCTCACGGATCACGAGATGAGTGCGCGCTGCGCGGTACACGGAGGCGGCATCGGGATGCAGGCTTTCGTCTTCCACCCACGACCCGGTGTTCACGTAGGTGGCGCGACCGTCGTCGACGGAGACGCGAACGGGGACGTGGGTGTGCCCCATGACGACGAATGCGGCCGGAAATAGCTGCGCCAGGGGCGCCGCGCGAGCCGCCAGCTGATTCTGAGGGTCGATGTGCCGGGTCCTGCTGAGAACGCGGTGTGCGAGCCACCAGGCGACGACGAGAGGCATCGCCAGCAATGCGAAATGACGTTGCCCGAAGCCGAATGATTCGAAGATGACGAGCGCCGCGAGCGCGACGATCGCGAGCAGGAGCTCGTCGAGGAGCACACCGGACATGATCGCCCGGACGGAGCGAGTTACCGGTCGCGCCTGCAGCTCGAGCAGCGTGCGAAGCCGTCGCGGCTCGATGAGCTCGACCGCGGCGAGACGGGACACGCATCGTTCGTGCTCCTCGTGGAGCGCCCTGGCCGCCCGGGTCAGCGAGAGACGATGCAGTCGAAACAGCTCGATGCTCGCGCAGGCGAAACGCCGGGCGAGATCGATGCCCCCGCGAACGCCGAGGCGGACCGCGAGCCCGAGGTACGCCACGAGGCCCATGTTGTCGTGATCGCACTCGCGCACTCCCGCAGTCGGGTGCACGACGAACCTGAGGAGCACGTCGCTGAATCCGGAAGAGAGCCGGCGCGGGTCCTGCGGCGAGAGGGGCGACATCACGTGATCGGAGGCGCAGAACGGGTCGTACTGGTGTCCGTGCTCGATGTACGCGACGCCCTCGATCCAGACGAACCACGGCGAGAATTCGACGTGAGCGGCAAACTCCCTCTCACCCTCCGTCGAGCCCGACCCGGGGTCGAGCGCGCGAAAGAGCAGCGCGCGGAAGTCGTCGCGAACCTCCCCCCAGTGGAACTCGCGGTCGTGATTGCCGGGCACGATCGTCAGATCGTTGCCGGCGGCGACGAACCGCGCGAGCGCCGTGAACACCGCCCGGTGGCGCGCAGCCACGCGAGCGAGCTTCACGCGAGCATGGTCCTCGGCAGTTCCTAGCCCGTGGGCGCGCTCCTCACCGTTCGGTTCGGTGGATACTCCTCTGCTCGAGGCATCGACCGACATCCCGATGAAGTCGATGAAGTCGCCGTTGATGATCAGCCGCCAGGGTTTGCCCTCCGCCGGATTGTCCTGGTAGTGGGCAAAGAGCGAGCACAGATCCTCGTCCACGCTCCTGGAGCGCGCCGGCTGAGCAACTCGACCGTCGTTGATGTCGCTCCCGAGATGCACGTCGGAGACCACCAGCAGGTTCCGGCCCCCTGGTACCGACGTAGCTTCGCGGGTGCACATCGAGGACACGCCTCATCATGCCGCCCGGTTCGTCATGACGGAGTCACGGTTCGACCAGGACCTACGCCGACGTCGTGATCGGCAGACCGTCGTCAGTGCCTCCGAAACGCCGGGCCAGGCGTCCGAGCGTCAAACCCTGCACGAGTATCGAGAATGTCACCACGCAATAGGTCATGGTGACGATGAGTGTCTTGTGAGGCCAAGCCGGGATGGAGAGCGCCAGCGCCACGGAGATACCCCCGCGCAGGCCGCCCCAGGTCAATACTCTGATGGTCCCGCGCGCGAACTTCGCGCGCCGGCCCATCGCGGCGATGGGCAACGCGACGCTGAGCAAGCGCGCAAGCAGCACGGTGGGGATCATGATCACCCCCGCCACGATCGTATGCGTCGTCAGGGTCAGGCGCATGACTTCGAAGCCCACCAGCACGAAGAGCACGGCGTTCAAGATCTCGTCGCTGAGAGACCAGAACTTGTCGAGATGATCCCGGGTGACGTTCGACATTCCGAGCCTGCGACCCTGATTCCCGATCACGAGTCCGGAGACCACTGCCGAGATGGGCGCCGACACGTGGAGCCGCTCGGCGAGGGCGTAGCCTCCGAGGACGAGGGCGATGGTGAGCAGCAATTCGGTCTGGTAATGATCGATGCTGCGGAGCAGGCGGAACGTCAAGTATCCGGTTGCCAGGCCGTAGAGCACTCCGCCGAGCGTCTCCCTGACGAACAGGAGGGCGGTCGCACCGACTCGGGCCTCTCCTTGCGAGATCACACCGAGGATGGTGGTGAAGACCACGACCCCGACGCCGTCGTTGAACAGCGACTCCCCGCTGATCTGTATCTCCATGGCGTGAGGTACCTTCGCTTGCTTCAGGATCCCCAGCACCGCGATCGGATCCGTAGGGGAGATCACCGCCCCGAAGAGCAGGCAGTAGGCGAAAGGGACGGAGTGGCCGAGTGCTCGTAGCGCCTCGTACGCAAGTCCGCCGACGATGAAGGTGGACAGCAAGGTGCCGGCCAGGGCGAGCGCGCAGACCGCGAGCTTCTGCTCGTGGAGATCGTCGATCCGGATATGAAGCGCGCCGGCGAAGAGCAGCGCACCCAGCATACCGTGCAGGAGCGTGTCGTCGAAGTTCACACGATCGAGTACGAGCGTGAGTGGCTCCACGCGAACCCAGCCCAACCGAGCGACGCCGAGGAGCGCCAGCGACAGCGCGAGCGTCATTGCCATCAATGCGATCGAGGCCGGCTGGTGCATCCAGCGATGGTTCACATACGCGAATGCCGCAGCGAGCGTGAGCAGCGCCGCGAGCGTATCGAATGCCGACATCCCGTCACAAGATGCGACGCGGCCGAGAAGGTCAACCCGAACCGCCCTCGGTCTCGTAGGTGAGGCGACGATCGCCCGCTTGCTTCTGCTCCGTCGGTATCTCGAAGATGAACGCGCTGCCACGACCCGGCTCCGACTCCACCCATATTCGCCCACCGTGGGCGTCGACGATCCCCTTGGCGATGTAGAGTCCGAGACCGGAGCCCCTTCGACCGTCGACGTCTGCTTTCCAGTATCTGTCGAACAGATGCGTGATGTGCTCACCCGAGATACCAGGGCCATCGTCGCGCACCTCGAACCGTACACAGGATGCCGCGGCACTGACTCGCACGTCGATCTTGCCTCCGCCTGGAGTGAACTTCATCGCGTTCGAGAGCAGGTTCGAGAGCGTCTGGATGATTTGCTCCCGATCACCGCAAACGACGAGGTCATCGCCCGCGGTGTTCTGTTGCAGCGCGATGGCCTTCTGAGCGGCCAGGCCGCTGAACATCTCCAGTGTACTCGAGAGGAGCGGAGCGACGGCGCATGACTCGCGAGCAACCGAGAAGTGGCCGGCCTCGATCCTGGCTGCGTCGAGCAGGCTCCGGATCAGGTACTCCATCCGCGCAGCGACGCTCTCGATCGATTCGGCCGACTTGCGGGTCCAGTCGTCGGTCGTCTTCCCGCGGATCAAGCAGGCTTTCATGAGTATCGCGCTCAGAGGATTCCTGAGGTCGTGCGCCACGATCCCGATGAGATCTTCGCGGGCCCGCACAGCACCTTCCTTCTGTCGCTTCGCGGCTCGTTCGCTCTCGTACAGGGCATCGAGTCGCCGCGCGGCGACGACCGCAAGTGAGACGGCGAGCAATACGCCCGCGCCACCGATTCCGGAGAGAACGCGCAGTTGCCGTGAGGCGGATGCTCTCCTTGCCGCATGACCTTCGGAAAGGAGACGTTCCATGTAGGTCACGAACTTCTCCACCTCGGTGTCGAGCTCGGTGCGTCGCGGTAGAAGCTCCTCTTCGACTGCTCGAGCGATGGCCTCGCGGCTCGGCATGGCGCGCGCTTCGCCGACGAGCGTGTCGAAGGCCGAGCGATATTCGACGATCGATCGTTTGATGCGGACCAGATGCTGCGGCAGGTCTGGAGCGCCGGGCCTGTTTTCCAGTCGTTCTACCGTGCTCTCCAGTTCGTCCCCGGCAGCTCTGACGCTGTCGAGCGAGCTCAGCTCGCCAGTGAGGAGATAGCCGCGGCTGGCGGCGACCATTTTCTCGGCGCTGGACTCGATGCGTACCGCGACGAGCTCGTTCTCGGAGAAGGTGGCCAGAAGCCGTTCGTCGTTCTCCGCTGCCTCGTGATCGAGAACGAGAGCTGCCACGAGCGCGGCGACGGTGGTTGCGATGACCGCTGCGAAGCCCACCATGGCTTGAGCCCTGAAGTCCTTCACCCATGGCATGCGCACCATAGTGCAGAGCGTACCTCTCTCTGGCGTCGACGAAGTGCGCCTAGCGCCGAACAGGAAGCCGTCGTGATGGTGGCGGTGCCGGAGGCGGCGGAGCAGCGGTCTTCGTCGGAGCATGCCCTGCAGAGTCCCTCGACACGAAATGGTTTCTGATGACGTGCAGGCCGTGCCTCACCCAGACCGAGACGGAGCGATCCGCCTCGAGCTCGCCGGTGAATGCATCGACTCCCACCGTTTTGCCGGAAACACGCGGATCGTAGCTCGCCCGCACCAGGTACTCGCCGCTCTTGGCGAACGTCCAGCGCGGACAGAGTTCGACGAGCCGCGCCGTCAGCACGATCGAACGGTGGGCCGCGACGTTCGTGAATCCCCGACGTGCAGGGTGCCTCATCGCGTCGATGGGTTCGCAGGTGGTCTTCTCGCCGTCGGGTCCCGCGATCTCGAACGTGATCAGATCGCGCCTCAGATACACGGAGACCTTTTGCTCGGTCACGTTGCGAAGCCGAACCGTCGCCGTCACGAACCGCTCGTTCCGCGCTTCTGACCCGCGCACCATCTCGAGGACGAGTGGTGCCGCTTCTCCGCCCGCGGATGACGAGGCGGCCGCGCTTCCCGACGATACAACGATGAGCACGAACGAGACCCCGGCTCGCCATGCAAGTCGACACCTCCACCTTTCACCCTGCAGGCGTGGCCGGGCAATCTGGCGTTCGTACACTCCAGAACCAAGGTTAAGGCGTCGCCCTATGTCGGCAAGAACGAAAGATTGACATTGGTTGTCGGCTGGAGCGACAAGCGATGGATGGAGTGGCTCAACTATCACCACCTCTATTACTTCGCCGCGATCGCCGAAGAAGGCGGTCTTGCGGCAGCAGCGCGAAAGCTCCGGCTCACTCACTCGACGCTGAGCGCGCAGCTGCGCGCCCTCGAGGCTCACTTCGGCGCTCCGTTGTTCGAGCGCAAGGGCAAGCGCCTCGTTCTGACGTCCTTCGGGTCGGACGCCCTGAACTACGCCGGGGACATCTTTCGCCTCGGCAGGGAACTGAACGACCTGGCGCGGGGTGTCAGCGCGTCGCCCCGCGACGTGCTGCGCATCGGTGTCGTCTCGGGTCTCCCGAAGACGCTCACTCATCATCTCCTGACCCCCGCGCTCGATGGCGAAACGTGCACGATGTTCGTGCGTCAGGATTCAGCGCCGGCGCTGCTCGAGGCGCTCGCTGCGGGCCGGCTCCACGCGGTGTTGATGAACGACGTTCCAACACCACCGCCAGGCGCACGGCTGCATTCTCACGCGCTGGGCGAGACGGATATTCTGCTCTACGGGCGTGGGCGGCTCGCGCAGCTCGGCAAGCGCCGCTTTCCTGATGGCCTGTCGGACGTTCCGTTCGTGCTGCCCCCACCGGGGGCCCCGCTTCGTCGCCGCCTCGACGCCTGGTTCGTCCAGAAGAACCTCCAGATCTCCGTGAAGGCCGAGGTCGAAGATGCGGGCTTGCTGCGTGCCTTCGGCTCGGCCGGTCGGGGGATCTTTCCCGTGCGAGCTGCGCTTCGAGCCGAAGTCGAAGATCTTCGCGACGTTCAGCTCGTCGGAGCGTGCGACGGGCTACGAGAGAGTTACTACGCCGTGACGACCGAACGCCGCATTCGCCATAAAGGTCTCGCGGCCGTCGTCGAGGCGGCGCGAAGCGGTCTCAACACTCCGGCGGGCGTCACGAAGGCGAGCGTGACCTGATCGGGATTCGACGGCGCGTGTTTTGCAGCTCGCGCGTGGTATGCAACCGATATCCAAAGCGACGCGTTCGTGGGGCGGTCGCCTGGGCAGTCTCGGCCTTCTCGTCTGGGCAGTCGGCTCGCTCGACGGTTGTGCGGGTCAGCAGGCGACGGCCAGCGAGCCATTGGCTTCCGGGCACGTCGCTGCTGCTTCGAACTCCGCGGCCTCGGTTCCTCGCGAATCAGTTCATCGTCTGACGGCCGCGATGGACGCACTCGGGGACTCCGGACGGCTGAGCACTCCGGAGATCGCCGACGCTCTTGGTGAGCTGGCCAACGTGATGGAGCTGCTACCAGGCCACGGGGTCGAAGCGGTACGCAGTCTGCGTCACGCCGCCCGCGCCCTGGGCGCGTTGCCGGCCGACACCGCGCCGCCGGCTGACGTCGTGAAGCACGGATTGGATGATGCGCTCGAGACGCTGGTGGGAAGACCTCCGCCGGAGGAGCGCGCGCGCGAATACCGTGAGGCCGTCATCGGCTTTGGTCGAGAGGTCGATGCCTTGAAGCCGGACGAACCTCTGCTCGCGCAGCGTGTGGCAGTGGTGAAGGCGCTTCGTTCCGCCGGCGACGTCGAGCTCCTCGCCAGTGGCGAGAAGTCACACTTCAGATCCCCGGTTGTCGAGGAGACGCAGGGTCCAAGCCACGCCCCGACGGACATTCTTCTCGATCGCGCCCGAGCGGCCGCACTCGAGATGGGCACGGCCGACTGGAACGGGGCGAGAGACGCCGCTGCGCGTCTGCTCGGCACCATCGCTGACCTGGTGGCTTCCTCGTCGGCCGCGAAAGAGACGCTCGAGCGAGTTTCGATCATTCGACTTCAAGCGGAGCGTCTCCAGCGCAGCGACGCGATCGAGACGACTCAGTGGGTCAAGCTCGGCCTCACGAATGCCCTGGACGCTCTCGAGAATGCGAAGGGCTCCGAACGCGGCGTTCCGCCCTGGGCTCGCGCAGCCCGGCAGGCGGTTGCCGACATAAAGAACGACTATGCGCTGTCCTTTCAGCGAGCCGCTGTGCAGGACGGATTTCGGGCCACCGTGGACGCCTTCGTGGTGGGACTATCCGCGCAGCCCTGAGCAAGAGTCGCGGCTTCGAACGGACGAAGTCGCTCCTCTGCTCTGCGCGTGGTCCAAGGCTCGCTCGTGATACTCGTGCGAGCAGGCACCCGAAATGGCTGAGGTCTCGCCGCCGATCTCGCGCGGGGGACGATGACCGCAGTGCGCACCGGAGAGCCTGCGGCCGAAATCGGGACCTTCGCAGGAAGCGGGGACATCGACGCCATCGTGATGACGACCCATGGGCGTTCCCCGTGGCAACGCTGGCTTTCGTCCAGCACGACGTCGCGGGTCATCTACCAGACCACGCCACCATTGCTGCTCGTCCGACCGACGGACGACTGGCGTAGTACGAGAACGAGTTTCGGCAGGCTGGTGGTGGCGCTGGACGGTTCAGAGACCGCAGAGCAGGTGCTTCCGTTCGTTCACGCCCTGACGAGCCGGTTTCACGGCAAGGTGATGCTGTTTTCTGCCGCGGAGGGATCCGAGTCCGATGACTTCACGACGAGCTTACGGGAGTATCTCGAGCGGCTGGCAGCCGACCTGCGCGGGAGAGGCGCGGACGTTCGCGTCCTCGTGGAGGCAGCGGCACCGGCGCGAGCGATCGTGGATCTCGCGTTGAGTTCGTTCGACTCGGCAGTGTGGCGGCGCACGTCGTCAAAGAGTGCCCCTGTCCGGTGTTCCTCGTCTCGGCTATCGCAGGGTTGGGGAGTCGACCGCTATCCGGCCGCTGACGCGATCGAACTAAAGACTCGACGCTTGTCCCGGGTCGAAAGGTAGTTCACGGTCTCGTGATTGCCCTATCGCCGGCCAGGTGTCGCTACGCTGATATGGGCGGCTCTCGTCGTGCTGTTCTCGGCCTCGGGCGCGTCGGCGGATAAGTCGAATGCCGGTCCCGTGTCGTCGGCGGTCGCGCTCGTCAAGGGTGTGGTCGACGGAAGGCGCGTCATCGTCACGAGGAGTGTCGACGAGCCCGACGGAGGGAGCCCCGACGCTGGCGCCCTGTCCCCCGAGGCGAACGACCTGGTGCGCTCGGCGCGGAACGTTCGCGCTCTGGTCCAGGGGCGGCTCGACGTCGGGGTCGACCCCGCGAGCCTGTTCGACGTGGCCCCGGACGACGACGCTGCCATCCGTGTCGAAGCGGTGCGTCTGCACGCCGTCGTGGCCGCGGCCGACGATGTTGCTCGCAGGAAGCGGCTCGCGGTGCACCCTCGCAAGAAGAGCGTCCCGGTCGAAGAGCCCGCGGACGGCGGTGAATTGCCCGCCTCGCCCGTCTTGCTCGCTGCGCGCGTCGAGCTGGATCGGGCGCGACTCGCTTTCTACGACCTGCCGGAGAGTCGACGTACGGCGATCCTCGCAGAGCACGCGGCACGGCAGCGCGTCGCCGCATCGGCGACGCCTTCGCTCACCGCAGCCGAGAAGAGAGCGCAGGAAGCGGACGCCGAGCGAAAGCGAGCTCTCGAAGCCGCGACGACCGCTCGGACCGAAGCCGAGCGTCTCGTGCTGCAAGAGCACGCCAAGGTCCTGAAGGTCTCGCAGGAGCAAGCGGAGTTCGAGACGAAGCTCGCGGACGAGCAGGCGACACTCCGCACGCGCTCCGAGAAGACACTCGGGTTCGAAAGGAAGGTCAGGTCGCTGGTCGATGGCGACGAGTCCAGCAGCGTTCCTGCCGACGACCTCTACGCCGCTCTCCGGGCGTGGCTGCGCAAGTCACGTGACGACCTCGATCAGGCGCTCTCCGAGTCCTGGACGGACCTGCATGCGGTTCCGGTGCCTGGTGCCGACGCGTTGTCGAACTTGCCGGCAGAGGTCGACCGCACCGCGTACGACAAGGCTCGCCACGACGCCGAGGAGACCGCTGCCCGCCTCTCGAAGACGAGCGGCGACTTCGGCGAAGAGCGTCTGAAGCAGCTCGGTGAAGAGGTGGGCCTCTTGAACCGCGATCGCCTCGAGCTGCTCCCATTCCTCTCGAGCGCGAAGCGCGCAAGGGTCACGGGGGTCGGGTTCGAGGGGATCGATCAAGCGACCGCCGAATTCAGACAGGTGTCGCTGATCATCCGGTATCACCTGCACCTCGC
The DNA here is from genome assembly GCA_036272055.1 of Polyangiaceae bacterium. GTDB lineage: Bacteria > Myxococcota_A > Polyangia > Polyangiales > Polyangiaceae > DASZVB01. Next base: position 227,648 of record DATAZL010000059.1, read on the forward strand.
GAGGCGCTGGATGACGCTGCTCGTGCAGGGCCGTTCTGCGCGGGGCGCGCCGATGATGGCGGGCCTCCTCGCCGTGAAGTTCGTCTTCGCGGCGATGATGTTCGCCTGGTGGAGGCGCCGCGCGGAGCCGCTGCTCGTTGCCTCGCGCGATCGTGCGATGGACCGGGATCGACGCGCGCGCGCCGTCGAGCCGAGCCGGAGCATCGCGCTCCTCGGCTTTGCCATTCGAATCCGGAGGCCTCTCGAGTGGCTCGCGTTCGGCTGGGTACTCCTCGCGTTGATGCCGGACGGAGCCGCTGAGCTCGTCGAGGTTCATCTCGCACGGAGCGCGTTCACGTGGACCTTCGGTGGGGCGCTGGCAGTGGCGACCATCGATGCGCTGGCTGCCAGCGCCGTCTCGACGACGAGCGGAGCAGACGGGCACATCTCCGGACTCCGGCTCAGGTCGCTGCGCCTCGTCGGCAGGACCATCGTGGTGTTCGGCCTCATCCTCTCCATGAGCGCGCAGCTCGTAGGCCGCGGAACGGTGCACTCGTGGGTCTCGTCGACGTGCTGGTTCGCCGCGATCCCGGTAGGTCTAGTCGTCATACGCTGGTGGCGTGACGAGATCTTCCAGCGGATCCAGCGCGCGCGAAAGAAGGGGCCGTTCGACCTGTGGATCGAACGGAACCGGACCGGGTGGGCGAGCTTCTTCGCGGCGACGGCCGGCGGCGCATATCTGTTCGGCTCCGGTACGGCTCGAGCCGTGCGAACCTGGGTGAGTCGCTTCGACGTGACGCGGCGGGCTCTGGCCTATCTGTTTCGGCGGGGGCTAGATCGGCTGGCGGAAGAGAGCGACGCCGTGGTGCTCGCTCGACTTCCCGAGGCGAAGTTCGACGCTCTGGGGCCCGAGATCCTCTCCGTCGAGCTCGTCACCACCCGGAGCACGGCCGAGATCGGGTCGATCGCCGCGCGCATCGACGGAGGACACGCTGGCGTCTTCGCGCTGGTCGGCGAGCGTGGCTCGGGAAAGACGACGACGCTCCGACAGCTTCAGGACGCGGGTGGCAATGTCGTCACCATCGATTGTCCGCTGGGGGATCTCACGGCGCTCGAGACCGCCCTCACCACGGGGCTCGGTCTCGCGAAGACGATCACACTGGATGAGGCGGCAACGCGACTGGACGCAGAGGGCGGCCCCAGCGCGCTGCTCGTCGACAACGCGCACCGTCTCATACGCCCCGTGATGGGAGGCCTCGCGGCGTTCGATCGTCTGGTCGCCGCGGCCCGAACGCGCAGCAGTCGGTGCACGTGGGTCTTCGCGATGGACGAGGTCGTGTGGCGGTTCTTCGAGCGCGCGCGTGGTTCGCGGCCGCTCTTCGACGAGGTCGTCGTCCTCGAGGCGTGGCGAGAAGAAGAGATCGCCGAGCTGATCGAACGGAGGAGTCGTCACGCGATGATTTCACCGAGCTACCGGCTGGTCGCGCAGCGGCTCCCCGTCGAGGCAGACGAGTTCGACGTCGAGGAGGCTCTGCGTCGCACGGCGCAGAGCTACCACCGCCTTCTGTGGGACTACTCCGCCGGAAATCCCGGTGTCGCGCTCCATCTCTGGCGGAAGTCTCTGGGTGTGGATCAGGGGGGCGAAACCTGTGTCAAACCGTTCCAGGCGCCGGACACGACGGATCTCGAGCAGCTTCCCGATCCAGCCGTCTTCGTGCTGCGTGCCGTGATCCAGCTCGAGGCACCGACGATCGTCGACATCGCGGAAGCGACGATGCTCCCGCCGGGTCCCGTCGCGGATACGTTGAGGTACGGTACCTCGCGGGGGTACCTCGAAAAAACGAACAGCCGATACCGGGTGACGTGGACCTGGTTTCGAGCCCTGACGCGGTTTCTACATCGCCGTCATTTGCTCGCGCGCAAGGCGGACTGAACGGAGAACTGAGATGAGAAAATCGGTCAAGCTCGCCGTGACGCTGGGTTGCTTCGTGAGCGCCCTCGCCTCTACCGCTTTCGCACAGGACGCGCCCGACATCGGTAAGCTCGTCGGCATCGTGCGCTGGGCTGGGCTCTTCGTGTCGTTCTTCGTCGTCCTCGGCGCGATGCTGGCCGTGCGGGTCATCGGTGATCTGGCGAACCGGCTGAGCACGCGGTTCGCCAGCCGGCGGCCCACCATCCAGAAGGCGGACTCCGTCGCGCGCTTCGTGATCTACATCGTGGCCGCCGTATTCTGCACCGGTTTGAGCATCCGGCTCGATTCCACCGCGGTGACCGTGATCGGTGGCGGTCTGGCATTCGCGGTGGGCTTCGCCATGCGCGATCTGGTGGCGGCGTTCATCGCCGGGATCACCATCATGTTCGATCGACCCTTCCAGGTTGGCGATCGCGTCGCCTACGCAGGCGAATACGGGGACATCATCAAGATCGGGCTGCGCAGCGTCCAGATGAACACCCTCGACCACAACATCGTGACGATCCCGAACAACAAGGTCCTCACCGACGTGACGTCGAGCGGCAACTATGGCGCCCTCGAGATGCAGGTGGCGATGGACTTCTACGTGGGCATCGATCAGAACGTCGAGCTTTCGATGGAGCTCATCCGGGAGGCTTGCCTTACCAGCCCGTACGTCTTTCTGGATCAACCAGTGCCGATCCTCGGCAAGCAAGTGCTGCACGAAAACTATGCAGCGGTCGCGCTGAAGGCTCGACCCTACGTGTTCGACTGCCGGTACGAGAAGCCCTTCGAAACCGACGTTCATCTGCGCGTCCTGAAGGCATTTCGCGCTCACGATATTTTACCGCCCGCGATCCTGCATCGCTCGGTGAAGTAGAGTCAGAACATGTCCGCTCTCCCGCAATCCGACGCTTTCGTCTTCTTCGGCGCCACGGGCGATCTTGCGTACAAGAAGATCTTCCCGGCCCTCCAGTCCATGATTCGCTGCGGCCGCCTCGCCGTGCCGATCGTGGGCGTGGCGAAGGCGGGCTTCAGCCTCGAGCAACTCCGGGACAGGGCAAGGGCGAGCCTTTCCGAGCACGGAGGGGGCGTCGACGAGCCGGCGTTCGCGAAACTCATCGAGCTCTTGCACTACGTGGACGGCGACTACAACGACCGCTCGACGTTCGACGCGCTGAGGCGCGAGCTCGGCGGAGCGGTTCGCCCCATTCACTATCTCGCAATCCCGCCCAAGATGTTCGCCGTGGTGGTCGAACACCTGGGTAAATCAGGCAGCGCTCGCGACGCTCGGGTGATCGTCGAAAAGCCATTCGGTCGCGATCTCGCGTCGGCGAAGAGTCTGAACGAGACCCTTCACACGGTCTTCGAGGAGTCGGCCATCTTTCGAATAGACCACTATCTCGGAAAAGAAGCGGTGCAGAATCTCGTCGTCTTCCGCTTCGCCAACACTTTTCTCGAGCCCATCTGGAACCGGAACTACGTCGAGAGCGTGCAGATCACGATGGCCGAGAAATTCGGAGTGCAGGGGCGCGGCGCCTTTTACGACGAGGCCGGCACCATTCGAGATGTGGTGCAGAACCACATGATGCAAGTCGTCGGCCTCCTCGCCATGGAGCCACCCGCCACCGCCTACAACGAGTCGATTCGAGACGAGCTCGTGAAGGTCTTCCGTCAGACGAAGCCGCTTCGCCCGGAGGACTTGGTGCGCGGCCAGTTCAAGGGCTATCGCGAGGAGCATGGCGTGGCGCCGGACTCCAGGGTCGAAACGTTCGCCGCATTACGTTTGCAGATTGATTCATGGCGTTGGGACGGTGTTCCGTTCTTCATCAGAGCGGGGAAATGCTTGCCCGTCACCGCCGCTGAGGTGATCGTCGAGCTCAAGCGCCCACCACTGACGAAGCTCGCGTCCGGAAAAGGGAACTATCTTCGTCTTCGCCTGAGCCCCACCGTGCGCATCGCGCTCGGCGCTCGAGTGAAGAAGCCAGGAGAAGAAATGATCGGCCAGTCGAGAGAGCTTTCATTCGTTCATCACCCAACCGAAGACGAGATGAGCGCTTACGAGCGGCTCTTCGGCGATGCCATGTCGGGCGACGCGACGCTGTTCGCCCGAGAGGACGCCGTCGAAGCTGCGTGGGCAGTCGTCGAGCCGGTGCTCGGGAACGTCACGCCGGTTCGGGAATACGAACCGGGCACATGGGGACCTCCCGAAGCGGACCAATTGACGGCCGACGTAGGCGGCTGGGCACGGCCCGAGGGTGACTCGTGAAGATCCTCAGCGTCGACGTCGGCGGCACGCACGTGAAGGTTCTGGCGTCCGACGCCACCGAGCCTCGCAAGTTCGATTCCGGCCCGACGATGACGCCGGGCGAGATGGTCGACAGGGTGAAGACACTCACGCAAGATTGGTCGTACGAGGCCGTCTCGATCGGCTACCCCGGGGTCGTCAGGCACGATGGTATCGAGGCGCAGCCACACAATCTGGGGGACGGATGGGTCGGCTTCGATTTTCACGAAGCGTTCGGCGTTCCGGTGAGGCTCATCAACGACGCCGCCATGCAGGCACTCGGCATCTACGAGGGTGGCCGGATGCTTTTTCTCGGTATCGGCACCGGGCTCGGCTCCGCGATGATCGTGGACGGCGCCGTGGTTCCCATGGAGCTTGCGCATCTGCCTTACAGAAAGCACCGTACGTACGAAGAATACGTCGGGCTCGCAGGCCTACAGCGTCTCGGCAAACGCAAGTGGCGCAAACACGTCTGGGCCGTTGTCGGACTGCTCCGCAGGGCGCTCGAGCCGGACTACGTCGTCATCGGAGGCGGCAACGCAAAGAAGCTCCGCGATTTGCCGGAAGGCGTGCGCCTCGGAGAAAACGCGAGCGCGTTCGTGGGAGGATTTCGGCTGTGGGAGAAGCGTAGCGCTCCGTCGGACGCACCCATGCCGCCGGCCGGCCTCGATGTGCTGCGAAGCTCTCGTGTACGGTGAGCGCCCGGCACACGACGACGAGTGGCTTCCACACCGTTGGCGCAAATAGCGTTCGGCATCTGCGCGATGGCCGCGAGGCGTTTCCGGCGATGCTGGACGCGATTGAACGCGCGCGGCAAGAGATCGTGCTCGAGATGTACTGGATCGGCGCCGACGTCGTTGGCGCACGGTTTCGGGACCGCCTTGCCATGCGCGCACGGGATGGTGTCGCCGTTTTCGTGATCTACGACGGCATAGGCAGTCTGGGGCTGTTCCGGTCCTTCTGGAAGCCGCTGACCCGTGCCGGCGGCCACGTGATCGAGAACGGTCCCGTCGCTCCTTGGCGACGGAGCTTTCGGGTTACTCGCTTACCTTTCCGCGACCACCGAAAGATTCTCGTCGTCGATGGCGAGGTCGGCTTTTGCGGCGGATTGAACCTGGCCAGACCCTGGCTTCCCCGCGAAGAGGGCGGCGCGAATTGGCGTGACGACGTCATCGAGGTCCACGGGCCCGCGTCACGCGAGCTCAGAGCGCTCGCGTGTGAGAGCTGGCATCGCCTGGGTCAAGATGGGCCTCGCGCGGAGCCTGAACAACGCACTGAGCTCGCCCCCCGGGTCCGGGTACTCGCGAATCGGATTTCCGCTCGTCCGAATCGCCTGATCCGTCGCTCCTACCTGCTTGCGATCCGCCGTGCGCGGTCGAGCGTCGACATCGCCAGCCCTTACTTCTTGCCGGGGCCGTTGTTCCTCAATGCCCTGCGTGGAGCTCGCAAACGCGGCGTTCGTGTCAGGGTGCTCGTCCCCGGAAAGTCCGACGTCCGGCTGGTGAGCCTCGCGATGCTCGGAGTCGTCGATAAGCTCGTTCGGGAGGACATAGAGGTGTACGCGTACCGTCGCTCCATACTGCACGCAAAGACGGCCATACTCGACGGTCGATTCGTGGTGATCGGGAGCCACAATCTCGACGCATTCTCCTGGCGCTTCGACCTCGAAGCCAACGTCGTCGTCGACGATGAAGCGTTCGGAGCAGAGGTCGGCGCATCCTTCGAGGAAGATCTCGCTCACGCGTCGAGGCTGGATCTCGACGCGATCGGTGCGCGCCCTGGGCCAACCCGGGTCCTCGCCTGGATGGCGGCTCGATTTCGCGCGTTCCTCTGATCGACCGCCGGCATGCTCGGCTTCGAGGTGCCCATGGCCGGTGAGTCCGGAAGCGCCTATTTTCAGCTCCCGTCCGGCCGGCTCGCGGTGGCCCACGTGACGATCCTCTGATCGTTCGAGGGAATCTTCGCACGCATCGAGTGTTGACATGTTGCGCGTCCACGTGAAGACGCGCGCGCAAGCAACAAGAAGCAAATGGCGTAGTCCCAGCGCCGGAGAAGGAGAATTCCAGTGAACCAGAGTACGACCATCGCCGTCTTCGGGACTCATACAGAGGCGGAGACGGCAGTCCGGGGCCTGCAGAAGCAGGGCTTCGACATGAAGAAGCTGTCCATCGTCGGGCAGGACTTCCACACCGAGGAGCAGCCGCTCGGCTTCTATAATCTCGGGGACCGGGTGAAACGCTGGGGCAAATTCGGCGCGTTCTGGGGCAGCATTGGTTCGCTGCTGTTCGGATCGCTGCTGCTGTTCGTTCCCGTCGTCGGGCACGTGATCGTCCTTGGTCCTCTGGCCAGCGCACTGGTCGAGATTATCGAGGGTGCGGCAATCGGCGGCAGCGCCGGAGTGCTCGGCGGAGCGCTGGCGAGCATCGGCGTTCCTAAAGACTCCGTCGTCAGGTACGAAAGCGCGCTCAAGGCCGGGCGGTTTCTCGTCGTGGCTCAGGGCTCTGCCTCGGAGATTGAAGCGGCTCATGCCTTTCTGGTGAGGTCGAACCCAATCGAAGCCACGGCACATTCGACGGCGCCGACGAAGTAGTTCGTGAGTCATCGATAGAAGGAGAACGCCATGCAGATTCAGATCACCGCGGACGGCAACATCGACAACAACGAGAGGCTCGCCGCACACATAAAGGGCGTCGTCGAGGGTTCCCTGGGTAGGTTCAGCTCCCGAATCACGCGGGTGGAGGTCCACCTTGCCGACGAGAACGGCGCAAAGAGCGGCACGCACGACAAGCGCTGCGTCATGGAGGCTCGTCTCGCCCATCATCAGCCCACCGCCGTTACCGATCACGCCGCGACCCTCGATGAGGCCATCGTCGGGGCTGCCGAGAAGCTGAAGCGACTGGTCGGAAGCACGCTGGGCCGGCTTCACGACACCTGAGCACCGGCTCGAAGGATTCTGCGTCGCACTCCCCGACGGAACGCATCGAGCGAGCCGACAGCCGAGACAGAACGCTACGGTCCGTCCGGTGATTCGCGAAAAAGTGCGAACCTCCACTGCCCGGGCGCGGGTTCCGCAATTGCGGATGATGTTCAGGGCACTAGATCACGCTGCAGGCTGCGTCGCTCGCTCGCTTTGCGCGAGTCGGGCTCGATGTGGCGTGCGCGCTATCGGCACGAGGAATCCAATGCCGCATTTCACCTGCAAACTGGACCAACGCGGAAAGTGCATCCGTCCAGTTTGGAGGCACACCGTCGGCAGCGGGCACGCGGTGCTTGCTCTCCGTGCCGACTGGCGAGAGCAGATGACGCGCACTCGAGCCGACCTGGGAGTCGGTTACGTGCGCTTTCACGGCATCCTGTCGGACGACATGGGGACGTTGCTGATCGAGCGCGATGCATCGCTCTATTCGTTCGCCAACGCCGACCAGATCTTCGACTTTCTGCTGGGTATCGGCATGCGGCCGTTCGTCGAGCTGAGCTTCATGCCTTCCGCGCTGGCCTCGGGGCAGACGACCGTCTTCAGCTACAAGGCGAACGTCACGCCGCCGAGCGATCTCCGTAAGTGGTCGACGCTGATTCGCAAGCTCGTCGCTCACTGGGTCGATCGCTACGGAGTCGAGGAAGTCAGGCAATGGTTCTTCGAGGTCTGGAACGAGCCGAATCTGTCCGCTTTCTGGACGGGAACGCAGGCGGACTACTTCGACCTTTACGGTTCCACCGCCCACGCCATCAAGGGCGTCGACGGCGAGTTGCGGGTCGGTGGCCCCGCGACCGCCAACGACGCGTGGATCGGCGAGTTCCTCGAGCACTGCGAGAAGCACCATCAGCCGGTGGATTTCGTCTCGACGCATCACTACCCGACCGACGCGCTCGGCAAGCCGGGTGACGACACGGAGCAACAGCTCGCAGCTGCACACCGCGACATCCTCCGAGAGCGCACCGAGGAAGCGTGTCGAGCCGCGGGAGACAAGCCTGTGTACTACACGGAGTGGAGCAGCTCATCGAATCCGTTCTTCCATCGTCACGACGAGCCGTACGCAGCCGCGTTCGTGGTGAAGAACATGCTGGACGTCGCGGATCTGGTTCACGGCTACAGCTTCTGGACCTTCTCCGACATCTTCAGCGAAAACTACTTCTCGTCGGTTCCCTTTCACGGCGGGTTCGGCCTGCAGACAATCCATGGTATCGCGAAGCCGGCTTATCGCGCCCTGCAGATCCTGAAGGACGTCGGGGCCGAACGCCTGCAGATGGACGGTAGTCACGCGACGGTGGACTCGTGGGTTCAGCGCGACGAGCACGGCGGCGTCACCGTTCTCTTGACCAACCATGCCTTTCCCCGGCACGCGATCCGCACGCAAGAAGTCACCGTCACACTTTCCGGTCGCCCAGCGACATCGAGATTGACCGTCGAACGAGTGGACGACGGGCACTGCAACGCCAAGCAAGCGTGGAAGGACATGGGTTCACCGGAGTATCCGGATGGCACCCAGCTCGCGGCCCTCGCCAGGGCGTCCGAGCTCGTCCGCGAGCCGCTCGGTTCGAGCGCGCACGACGGCGCCTTCGACATCCGGCTCACCCTGCCGCCTCACTCCATCGTCGCCGTGCGTTTTCAGACCGCTCCCGGCGCGCGATGAGTGACGCGAGCGTGCCACCCGGGAAGAGTCCGCTCGCGAAGCACGATCCGGACGAGGTCGAGCTGCTTGATCTGCAAGCACGTGCGTTCCGGTTCTTCTCGGAGCACGTCGATCCCGTGACAGGGCTCGTGCTCGACTCGACGCAGCCGAACAGCCCCGCGAGCATCGCTGCGGTCGGATTTGCGCTGTCATCGTATCCAATCGGCGTCGAGCGGGAGCTGATGAGCCACGCCGTTGCGCTATCGCACTCCCTGGCCGCGGTTCGATTCTTCGACGAAGCCGATCAATCCGGCGCCATCGACGGGACCGGTCATCGCGGCTTTTTTTATCATTTCTTGCATCCACGCACCGGGCGGCGAGCGTGGAAGAGTGAGCTGTCGACCATCGATACGGCGCTCCTCCTGGCCGGAATGCTGGTCGCCTCCGAGTACTTCAGCGGCGGTGGCGCGGAGGAACGCGAATTACGCGAACGCGTCGCCGCGGTTCAGGCGCGCATTGATTGGCGCTGGGCGCAGAACGGTGAAGAGGCAATAGCGCTCGCCTGGAAGCCTGAGACTGGCTTCAGCAAATATCGCTGGTTCGGTTACAACGAGGCGCTGCTTCTATACGTGCTCGCACTTGCGGCGCCCGAGCATTCTGTTGCTCCCAGCGCATACGCAGCCTGGACCTCGGGCTTCCGCTGGCGGCGCATCTACGGTCACGACGTCGTGTACGCCGGGCCACTCTTCATCCACCAGTTCTCGCACATCTGGCTGGATCTGCGCGGCATCCAGGATCGCTTCATGACCGACAAGAAGACGGACTACTTCGAGAACAGCCGGCGCGCGACGTACATCCAGCAGGAGTACGCGGTTCGCAATCCGCGAAGGTTCGACGGTTACGACGAGTCGTCGTGGGGCTTCACCGCCAGTGACGGACCCGGTGACCGGGTCGTCACCGTTGGCGGTCGGGAGCGCCGCTTCTACGGCTACAAGGCTCGAGGCGCGCCGTTCGGTCCGGACGATGGAACGCTCTCTCCCTGGGCTGCCGTCGCCTCGCTTCCTTTTGCACCCGACATCGTTCTGCCCTCGATCCGCCGATTCAAAAAGGTGCTCGCACACCGTCCGAGCACGTTCGGCTTTTATGCATCCTTCAATCCGTCCTATCTCCGCAGCGACGACGGCGCTGGATGGGTCTCGCCGTGGCATTTCGCGCTCAACCAGGGCCCGATCGTCTCGATGATCGAAAACTATCTTACCGGTCTCGTATGGCGGCTGATGCGACAATGTCCGTCGATCCGTCTCGGCCTGGAACGTGCAGGGTTCCGTGACGGCTGGCTCATGACGAAAGATGCGGACGAGAGCAGGCGACCCGCGTGACCGACTCGAAGAAACGACTCGAGGGGCAGAGTGCTCTCGTCACAGGAGCCAATTCGGGCATAGGCGAGGGGATCGCGCGTGAGCTGGCTCGGTTGGGCGCGGCCGTCGTGGTCAACTATGTGAATCACGAACCGGACGCGCGTCGTATCGTCGCCGACATCGAATCCAGCGGCGGTCGGGCGGTCGCCATTCAAGCCGACGTCAGCAAGGAAGAAGACGTGTGCCGGATGTTTGCCGATGCCGTGAAGCAGCTTGGTACTCTCGACATCGTCGTCAGCAACGCCGGCATCCAGAAGGACGCGAAGTTCGTCGATATGACCATGGCCGAATGGAGCGCCGTGCTCGGTGTCAATCTCACGGGCGCGTTTCTCTGCGCCCGGGAGGCGGCCAGGGAGTTCATCCGGCGCGGTCCCCGTCCCGGCGTGTCACGAGCGCTCGGGAAGATCATCTTCACGAGCTCGGTGCACCAGGTGATTCCCTGGACCGGCCACGTCAACTACGCGACGACGAAGGGCGGCATCGCGATGCTCATGAAGAGCATCGCGCAGGAGCTCGCTCCCCAGAAGATCCGGGTCAACTCGGTCGCTCCGGGAGCCATCAAGACGCCCATCAACCACGCGGCGTGGGCGACGCCAGCGGCGGAAGCCGCGCTGTTGAAGCTCATCCCCTGCGATCGTGTGGGTGAACCATCCGACGTCGCGAAGGTAGTCGCGTGGCTGGCCTCGGACGACTCCGACTACGTCTACGGCGCGACGCTGTTCGTCGACGGCGGAATGACCCTTTACCCGGGGTTTGCAACCGGCGGCTGAATGAGGCGGTCTCACCGATGCGCGGATCTGCCTCCGTGCGGAACGGACGGTGAGATAGACGCCATGAAGCCGCTGCGCCGCGCCAGCAGCTCTCTCGAATCGCGAATCGAGAGCCACCGCACGATGTCGCGCCGGCGCAGAAGTCCGACGAGGTCTCCCCGGGCGTCTACGACGGCGAGCTGGTCGACGTCGCGCCGCGCCAACTCGTCGAGGGCGTCCGCTGCGTTGGCGTCGGGAGAGACCGTCCCTACGCGACCGGCGGGTGTCATGATGTTGCCGACCTTGCGCGTATCCCAGTCCCCTCGCGCCGCCCGGACGTCGGCAAGCGACACGAGGCCTTCGAACCGCCCGTCCGATGTTACGGGGAAACAACGCTGCTCGCTGCCGAGCAGGTGTTCATCGACGAAGACTTGAACCGGCATGCCGGGTTCGACGGTGTCGAATCGCGTGAGCATCAGGGTCCGGACGGGGACGTCGTCGAGGGCGCTCTGCACCATGACGCGCTCGCTCGTCGCATGCGCCGCGCTCGTCAGGTAGAAGCCGAGCAACACGAACCAGATGCCCTGAACGAAGCCGCCGCCCACAACGGGGAACACCGAACCGAACGCCATCACGATGCCGAGCGCGGTCAGACCCCAGCCGAACACCTGCCCGGAGAAAGCCGCCCAGCGGCTGGCTCGCACCCTGTCTCCACTGATCGCCCACAGGATGGCACGTAGTACGCGCCCACCGTCGAGCGGAAAGCCCGGCACCAGGTTGAAGACACCGAGCACGAGATTCAGCGGGCCGAGCCATGCCAGGAGCGTGGCCACCGGACCGAGCGCTTGGAACGCCTCACTGGGGTGCTCCGCGAACGCCTGCGGCCCCATGCTCAATCGGGCGCCGACGAAAACGCTGCACGCCACGCCGATAGCAATGCTCGTCAGAGGCCCGACGATCGCCATGGTGAACTCTCGCCCGGGGCTCGATGGCTCCTTCTCGATCTGAGCGACACCACCGAGCATGAAGAGGGTGATGCCGCGAACCGGGATCCCTTGCGCTCGGGCGACCAGAGCGTGGGACAGCTCGTGGAGCAGCACGGACGCGAAGAAAAGTATGGCGGCGCCGATGGCAACGACCCAGACGAGCCCGGTCGGCCAATCGGGGTGCCAGCCCGGCAGCGTCCCCTGACCGAAACTCGTCGCGACGAGGAAGAACACGATGATCAGGGTGAAGTCGAGCCTGATTTCGACGCCGAAGAGCTGACCGAGCCGGACTCCGCCGAACGCCCGTCGGTTCTGCGGTCGGCCAGAGCTCATTTGCAAGTTCGCATCTGCTTTCGATTGATCCACGAACTTCGAAAGAGCAACTCACGTGCCGTCCGGAAGAGGAGATGAACATTCCATCTGCGCCATGTGCTCGGCCCCCTGCTTGCAACCACGTCGATGTCCCTTTCACCCGATGAAGAAGGCAGGCCTTCGATGAAACGAATGGTTCCGATGCTCGTTTCCATCGCAAGCAAGGCGATGGACTCATCCAGCCAGCCTTGCTGATTCCCAGCCGTGGATCGGCGTAAGGGCTCCTGATAGAGCCTTTTCACGATGGCCAACTTCCACATGACGGATTCCGTCGCTCGTCGAGAAGCTCGTCCAGAAGCTCGAAGGGTGGCTTCAAGGCTTCGTGGTCATGTTGCCGAACCTCTCTTGCTCGCGGTCGCCGGCCTCGTGGCGCTGGGAACCCGAGCTCTTCTTCGAGTCCTTCGGGGACAGTTCGATCAACTTTCAGTTACGGATCTGACTCGTTGAATCCACGCAGCCGGTCTTTCTCGCCGCCCGGTCCGAGGCGATGATCGCCATCAAGAAGGCCTTCGATCGCGAAGGCATCACCATCCCGTTCCCGATCCGGACACTCGACTTTGGCGCAAAAGCCGTCGGCGGTGAACGTCTCGACGCGATGAAGCTACCGATGCGCGCGGAGCGATGACCTCGGCGCGCAAGGAACGCGGTCGTCTTTGATCAGGTCGACGAGACCCGGCCCGTCATCGCAGGCGCACCGGCCGGCTCGGTGACCGTCGCGGCTGCCTCGGGCGTGATCACCACGTCGAAGCTCGTCAGCGCCGTCTTCGTGTCGAGCTCCCCGGAGCGATCATTCTTCACTCTCAGGGCGCCGACGTTCTGGGCTGCGGCCTTCGCGTCCGGCTTTACCCAGACCACGTACGTCGAGGCTCCCGGGGACAGCTTGTCCGGAGGAGCCAGGAACGTGACCTTGACGCGCATATTCGTATTTCCATTCTCGCCAATGGACGTGGTCACTTCACCTATCGCGGCCGTGGCGTTCTCGGCAGGCACGAGGCGCGTCGTCTTGTGGTCGCTCGAGCACGCGATCACGAACGAGGCGGCGCAAACTGCGGACACCAACCGACGATACGAACCCATGTATGCGCACCGAGCAATTGTAGTGCCAGCGCCGCCTCGTGAGTCGACGGGTGCCGACTCCCGAAACCTCAATCGAGCTTCAATTCGTTGTCGACGCCGGTGGCACCGGCCTGGAAGGCGTCGTTGCCAGCGGTTGCCCTCTCCCTGGACGTCGCCACCGTTCCGGTCAACGTAGCCTTCCCGTCCTTGACCTGAACGTGAACCTCGTCTGGCGGTACGAACGGGCTACGCCGGATCTCGGTGTCGATCCGATGTTCGAGCTCTGCGTCGGAAGTCGGCGTTCGCGAAGCGATCATGTACCAGCCCGCCGCGTACGGCTCGTACGGGTCCAGGTACGAGGAGTAGACGTACGGGACGACGGCCTGGCTCACGAGCAGATCGTCCTTCACTTCCTTGACGCCCGAGATGCCGCTCGCAACGTCGAATGCCTCGGCGCTCTCGAAGTCCGTGTCCACCGAACCCGTCAGAGCGACATCTCCGTCCTTCACGGTGACGTGAACCTGGCGCCCATCGGTGATGGGATCGAATGCGAGGACCTTGTTGATTCGATCGCCGATTGCTCGGTCGGACAGCGCGCTTTGCGGAATCAGCTCGAGCTGATTCTTGACGAGATTCACGCCGACGGTGTTCCTGGCCAGTGACTCCGCCGCCATCTTGGCCTTGATCGTGCCCACGGTTCCGGTCAACGTCGCGACGCCGTTCGTGACCCGAGGGGTAATTTCGAATGGCTTGACCCTCGGGTCAAAGAGAATGGCGTCTCGGATCGCCTTCGCGATGTCCTGATCCGATCGGGACGACTGACTCCGCACGTTCTTGTCCGGACGATCCCACCATCGAACCTCGAGCTGACTCGGGTCGACGCTCACGACGCCGTCGACCCAGGCATCGACGATCGCGCGCGACTCCTCCGCCGCGCTGCCTATGGTTCCGGAAAGGGTGACCTTTCCGTCCTTCGCATAGACGCCGACCGGGTCGTTCTCCACCAGCGAATCCCACGACAGGCGACTCCGGATATCCCCGACGATCGCGTCGTCGGCGCGCTTTACGCCGAACCTGATCTGTAGGTCGTCTTGAACCTGCTTCACGCCGCGAACGCCGTCTGCGATGCGCTTTGCGAGTTGCTGCTCTTGCCAGGACTGAACCGTCCCCTGCAAGGTCACCACGCCGTCTTTCACGGCGACGTGGATGGGCATTTTCTCGGTCGCGGAGTCGTCGCGGAGCGCCTCCTGCACGTCTCTGTCGATGTCGCCGTCCGGCCGCGGCAACGGCTCGATCACGACGCGATTGCTCACCGACCGAACCCCACGAACGATCTCCGCAATTTTCGCCGCGCGCGAACTGGAGATGAGGTTGTCCACGCTTCCGGTCAGCGCGACTATGCCGTCCTTCACGGCAACGTAAATGCGCGATTCGTCGATCTTCTTGTCGCGCCGGAACTCGGCTTTGACGTTCGACTCGACGTCCGAGTCAGCGAGAGTCGACCGGTCGCTCGCCGCTGGCGTGGAGGATGGGACGCTCTGAGCGGCAGCGTGATCGACGTCCGACTTGTGGCATCCCGACGCGCAGAGAGCGACCAGTGCGGCAGCCGAACTCCACACCATCTTCGTGTGTACCATCGCTAACCTCCAGGTATGTCGTGCTCTTCACGTACGTCCGTCTCGCCTGCTCGCAGATCGAGACAACACGAGGCGCCCCGCTGCTGTTCCCGGCTCTGCGCGGGTCGCCAAACGATCGTCGATGCATGAGCAACTGCACGCCTTGCGCCAGACATTGCGCCGTCGCGCTGGCGCAACGACGGAGACGATGCGAGTCCAAATGCGTCAGATGGGTGAGCAAGCCCCGCGCTCGCGCTTGAATTCCAACGCATACAATCCTGTGGGCCATGGCGCTGGACCCCGCAGCGTACGTGACGAGGTGGCTCGCGATCTGAGCGCCAGTCATCGTGCCACGCAAGCGCTTGCAGATGCCGCCGCCGCGCGCTCCGGCCGCCCGGTTGTGCCCTTGACCGTCCAGGGTGTGGCGGTGCACGCGATCGTGGAGCATGCGGAGCGGCTCGGAGCCGCATTCATCGTCGTAGCTCCGCGGGCGCACGGGTCACGACACGCGCTGCTCGTCGGCGACGTGGTTCAGGGAGTCATTCGCGTGCCGGCGTTCTCGCGAGATGCACCTCGAACGTCGTTCCGCTTCCGAGCTCGCTCTCGAGCCGCACGAGGCCGCCATGTACGGCGACGACGGCCCTGACGAGCGAGAGCCCGAGGCCGAGCCCTCGCTCACCGCGGCTGCGGTCGGCCCGGAACAGTCTGTCCCAGACCCGAGGCTGGTCTTCGGGCGCGATGCCGATGCCGGTATCCGAGATTCGCAAGACGCCCCAGCCTCCGTCCGCAACGACGGAGACCTCGACGCGGCCGCCGGTCGGTGTGTACTTCACCGCGTTGTCGACGAGATTTGCGGCCACCTGCGAGATGCGTCGCCGATCTACGTGCACGCTCACTCCGCTGTCGATGTGCGTCACGATCGCCACCCCGCCCTCGCTGGCGACGAAGTCGTAGAGCTCGACGGCTTCGCGAACGATCTGTCCGAGGTCCTCGTCGTGGCGGTCGAGTCGCATAGCGCCCGCTTCGGCCTCCACGATGTCCGTCAGTGTCGTCAGCATGCCGAGGACGCGGTCGGTCTCCTCGACGATATCGGCGAGCGCTTCGCGCGACTCCTCGGCGCTCCCGGCTCCTCGCAGCGCGAGCTCCGCGCCCGCTCGCAGGCGCGTGAGGGGCGTACGAAGGTCGTGGGCCACGTAATCGAGCGACTCGCGCATCGCCTTCACCAGTTCCTCGTTCTTCGACTGCATGTGGTTGAAGAGCCGCGAGAGTTGTGAGAGCTCGTCCGTCGACGCTCGGGTGTCGACGCGGAGCGCGAGGTCGCCGGATTCGACGACGCGCCGGGTTGCCGACACGAGAGCGGTCACCGGTCGAAGGGTTCGTCGAGTGATGAACATGGCGCCGAGGATCGCGAAGGCGAGACCGAACCCGAAGATGGCGATCGACGTTCCCCGGAGCCTCCGCCATAGCTCGTCGGAGCCCTCGTCGCGAAACGCGATCGACAGCGTGCGCTGCTGGGAGACCGCGGTCCGAGCGACGCGCCACTCCGGCGATGGCGGGAGCGGCTTGCCCCGCTCTTCGGGACTGGCCGCGGCGCGGCGAGAGCCGTCGTCCGACGCGAGCTCGAAGAGCTCGACGTCCTTCTCGTCGGTCAGCCGAAGAGCGCGCTGTGGTGACGCCGGCGAGCAGTCGAAGAGCGATCTGAGGGCCGTCGTCCCTCCCGCCTCGAACGCCTGGCGATAGCGTTCCAGGACGCCGCTCGCCGAACGATTCCCCGCCAGCTCGAGCGACTCGCGCACCCGCGCGGCGAACACGGTCGCGGCGAGCAGGAACGATACGACCGTTACCACCACGTACCAGAGCGCGAGCCGCGCCGAGAGCGAGCGCCAGGCGCGACTCCGGTGTCCCATGCCGGGGTCGCGGCTAGTCGACCCTGAGGACATAGCCGACGCCGCGCAACGTGTGGATCAGCTTTTGCGGGAAATCGCGATCGATCTTGGAACGGAGCCGGCTCACGAGCACGTCGACCACGTTCGTCTGGGGATCGAAATGGTAATCCCACACGTGACTCAAGATCATCGTCTTCGACAGTACGCGACCCTGATTGCGCATCAAGTACTCGAGCAGAGTGAACTCCTTGGCCTGCAGTTCGATGTCGCGGTCGCCGCGGCGCACCCTGCGTGAGACGATGTCCAGTGTCAGGTCCGCGACCTGCAACCGGAGCGCCGAGATCGAATCCGAGGATGCGCGCCTCATCAGGGCTCCCACCCGGGCGATCAGCTCCGCGAAGGAGAAAGGCTTCGTGAGGTAATCGTCCGCTCCCGCTTCGAGCCCGAGCACCCGGTCGTCCACTGCCGCACGCGCGCTGAGGACGATGATCGGGACGGAGTTCTTCGCGTCTCTCAGGGCCCGGATGACGGATAGACCGTCGCGACCCGGCAACATGAGATCGACGACGGCGAGATCGACGCCCGGCCGCTCAGCTAGCTCGAGACCCTCGTCGCCGTTACGCGCCCAGGTGACGACGTGCCCTTCTTCGCGCAGGCCCTGACTCACGAAGGCGCCGATCTTCTGGTCGTCTTCGATGAGTACGACGTGCACGACGCTGCGCTTTCTCAGGTGCTTTCTTCAACCACGGGCTGGAGCGCGCGAGTGGAGATCCACCCGCTCGTGCCGTCCGTGCCGTGCACTTGCACGAAGTCACCGTAGCGTGCGCCGCGGACGACGACCACCCCGGGAGTCAGATCTGCGGTCGCTCCAGCTCCGTCGTATGGCGCGACGAGCAGGCCGGCATGGCCTGTGACCACGGCCAGGGCCCGGGCCACCGAATTCGATTCGAGAAAGCCGGCCAGGCTGATCGATAGCGCCACACTCGCGACGGCGACGAGCCGGCGTGCCCAGCGGCGCCTCTCGGCGCTTCCGATGACGACGGCGAGCGCGATCCCCGCCGCCCAGCCCGAGGCGAGGGTGAGGTATGACCATTCGACCGGCGTGATGACACCGACGGCGCGCGCGAGCGGCGCCACCGCGACCCGTGCGTCTTCGGCGGCGAGCGCCGAACGGACGAAGTCCGCTCGCGGTGCGAGGAGGCGCGCGCGTTCCAGAGCGAGCACGTCGGCTGGACCGGGAGCGGCCGGGGGGCTGGCCGCGGCCGCTTGGACGAGGCCGCGAGCCTCTGCGGTCGCGACGCCGACCTCGTGCGCCGCCAGGGCACCCGTGCCGACCAAGGCGACGAGGCCGCCGAGGACGATGACGAAGGTCGTGATCCGATGACGTGGGTCGTGGTGTTTCATGCTGCATCCCTCAGGCTGGCTTCGATCGAAGAACAGACGACGCGGAGCTCGGTGGGCGGCAGGTCGCGGCGACCGAAACGAAGCGCGTCCGCCGTCGACATCGCCTGCACCAGCGGATCGGCGGTCGCGCCGAGCTGGCGGCGCAGCGCGTCCGCGGTCACCTCTTTTTCCGGTACGCCCCAGCGTTTCGCGAAGTGCACCACGATCAGGCGTCGCGCTGCATCGAAGAACGCTGGTACGCTGCCCTGCTTGGCCGTCACGCGGAGCGCGCGGCGCAGCGACTTCTCGTCGTCGCGGCGACGCAGGACCGCGGCAGCGAGGCCGCCGAGAATCACCAGCAGAACGGGTGCGAGTCGGAATGCCAGACTGCGAATGGAGACGACCAGGGCGCTCGAAGGTGGGGGCGGAAGGCGCGGGGCCGTCGAGTCGCTCGATACGCGCGAATCAGCCGCAGGGGCCGCTGGAGCTTGCGCCGGAGGTGGCGAAATGACGACCGGCTCGGCGGGACCCGTGACGTCGATCGTGAGTGGCGTGGTGCTCACCGTCGTGTAGCGTCCCGCGACGGGATCGAACTCCGAGAGCGACAGCGGCGGGATCGTCAGCGCCCCTCCGTGCAACGGTATCAGCGTCTGTTCGAAGGTCTTCTGAGCGATCCGCTTGCCCGGTTCGGCGGCCTTGGTCTTGACGGCCATGGGATACGCCTTCCAGTCGCGGGAGCTCTCGATGCCCGGGATCTCGACGCGATCGAGATCCCCTTCTCCACGCACCGTGACCGACAGGGTGGTCGGCTCCGACGCGCGGGCGTCGGGTGATGTCATCGTGGCGTGGAGCTCGAATCGTCCGACGACGCCCGTGAAGCGCGGCGGCTGGCCCGACAGAGGAAGTTCCTTGATGTCGACCGGACGATTCGTGGCCTTCAGGGTGGTCGTTTCGTCGTGGACCCGACCCGTAGCTTGCGTGACGTCACGGTTGAAGGACTGCTCGAAGGAGCGGAAGAGCCGCTGCATGCTCGAGGGATCGGAGGGATCGATGTTCAGATTCAGCATTCCGAACGGATCCTCGTCGGACGGACCGTCGAACGCCGGCTGCTCCGCGGCTTCGTGATAGCGCACGCGCACCGGCAACTCCACGGAGAGAGCGAAAGGACCGGAGGTCGATGGAGTGATGGTTCCAGTCCACGTGGCGACGAGGACCGGCGCTCCGTCGATCACCATCGTCGATTGATGCGGTTCGCGCGCCAGGTCGGACGTGAATACGCCCTCGGACTTCAGTTGCGGCGTTCCCTCGAGGGTGACGCCGTCCACGTCGCGGAACTGCGCCCTCACCGTGATGGGGATCGCCTGGCCGATCCACGCGATCGGATGGCCGATGTCGAGGCGCAGGGAAGTACGAGGCCGCATCGCCGGCGTCGCGCGCGAGCTGGACGTCCTGATCGTCGGCCCCGCCGCGAGCGCCGCCGGCGCAAGGAGACCGAGGGCGGCGGAGACGCCGATGATGCTCATGGTTCTTCGATACCGGAACATGACGTCACCAGTCCTTCCGGGGCGCTTCGTCCCCGGTCTGGGCTTTCGAGTTTCCTGCGTGAACGGCTCTCCGCTCTTCGCCGCGAAGTGAATCGAGCAACGCGCGCGCTTCCTCGGGCGACAGCTTTCCTGGTTCTGTTCCCGGCTTGCGGTCCCCGGCTTGCTGAGTGCCGTCCGGCTTCTCGCCGTCCTTCGTCTGGCCAGGTAGCTTGTCGGGCGATGTTCCGCCGGGCTTGTCCTGCTGTCCCTGAGCCTTGTCCCCGGCGTTACCCGGCGTCCGCGGCGGAGGAGTTGCGGGATTCTTGCCGTTCTGGTCCTTGCCGTTTTGGTCGGGCTTCTTTGCAGCGTTTCGGTCGTTGCCCTCGCCCGCCTTGTTCTGTGCGCTCTGCTCGCCGGCCTGGTCCGACTTGTCGTTGCTATTGCCGTTATTCTTCTGACCCTGCTTCGGCTGTCCGCCCTGCTGCTGCTGCTGCTGCTGCTGTTGCTGCTTTTCCTTCTGCTGGTTCTCGAGCTCCGCGAGCTTCCGCTTCACGAAGTCGCGATTGAAGTGAGCGTCGGCGTCCTTCGGAGAAAGCTTCAGGGCTCCCTCGTAGGCT
The DNA here is from genome assembly GCA_036272055.1 of Polyangiaceae bacterium. Lineage (GTDB taxonomy): Bacteria > Myxococcota_A > Polyangia > Polyangiales > Polyangiaceae > DASZVB01. The sequence goes on from DATAZL010000059.1 coordinate 248,081, forward strand.
TCTATCGCAGACTTCCAGCGCTCGATCGTCTTCTCGGGGGCGTCCTTCAAGGTCGTCCCGCCGATGCGGTAGCGTGCGTCACCGAGATCGTAGAGGACGCGTTCCTGGAGCGTCGGAGCGGCCAGTCCGAGAGCGTGCGTGAGCGCTGCTTCGGCCGCGTCGTAGTGCTTCGCGCGATAAGCGGCCGCGCCGGCATCGATGGCGAGACGGGCGTCCTTCGGAGCGCTCGCCCGGGCTGCCTCGTACGCCTTCGACGAGTCTTCGAAGTGTCCAGCCTCGTACGCCTTCTGCGCGCTCTGAACCGATGCAGCCGCCGTCCCGGAGAACAGCGCGACGACGGTCGCCGCTGCTACGGCGCCACTCGCGCTCGTCGAGCGGCGGCCGGAACGAGACCGCGCTCTTCGCTTGCGCGGCATCCAGCCGAGCAGCGCGTCGAGCACCACCGCGACGAGAGAGAGCGACAGCGGCACGGCGAACCACTCCGCGTACACACGGCGCACACGGGCACCGTGCTCGACGTGCGTCAGCGGCGCGAGGGACTCCGAATAGAGACGCTCGAGTCCAAGGCCGTCGGCGCCGAGCGGCCGGTACGTCCCGTGCGCCGCTTGAGCGATGGCGCGGAGCCCGCTTTCGTCCAGGCGCGAGCGGACGGCTGCGCCGTTCTCGTCGCGCACGACGCCGGTGGTGACGCCCTGCTCGTCGGTCTCCGGAACCAGCTCTCCCGCCGGAGTACCGACGCCGATGGTCTCGATGGTGACGCCTTCAGCGGCGGCGCGCCGCGCGGCTTCCAGGCCCTGTCCTTGCAGGTCTTCACCGTCGGTGAGCAGCACCATCACCTTCTGGCTGCCCGATTCGGCCCGGAGCGCCGCCGTCGCGGAGTCGATGGCGCGTCCGATGTCGGTGCCAGGGCGCCCGATGGCCGAGGTGTCCGTGGCGGCCAGCGTCTCGAGCAGCGCGTCGTGGTCGAGCGTCATCGGGCTCTCCAGGAACGCGTCGCCTGCGAATGCGACGAGGCCGATCCGATCTCCCGGAAATCGCTTCACGAGATCGCGCACGGCTAGCTTGGTCCTCTCCAGGCGGGTCGGCGCGACGTCGTCGGCGTTCATGCTCTTCGACGTGTCGAGCACGAGCAGTAGATCCGTCCCCTTGCGGTCGAGCGTCTCCCAGCGCATGCCCCGCTCGGGCCGCGCGAGCGCGACGAACCCGAGTGCCACGGCAGAGCAGGCGAGGACGACCCGAGTCCATCTGCGGAGCCGGGACGGGAGAGCGCGGGCGTTGAGGAGGCGCGCCCCGGCGAGCTCGCGGAGGGCGCGAGTGGTGAGGAACTCGCCCCGGATTCGGAGGGCGACGAGAGCGGTGACGGCGATGGCGCCGATGATGAGCCAGTACGGTTCTGCGAAACGCATGGTGTGGGTGTCTCCGTGATCAGCAAGGCACGCGGCGGAACCGGGTTGCCGATAGGCCGAGCTCCGTGAGGAGCAGTGCGAGTCCGGGGATCGCGAGCCAAGCGAACTGTTCGTCGTGGGTCGTGAACGCCTTCGTTGTGCGGGTGGTCTTCTCGGCGCGATCGATCGCGGTGTAGACGTCGCGGAGCGATTGCGTATCGGTCGCGCGGTAGAACTCCCCGCCCGTCACCTTCGCGACCTGCTTCATGCTCGGTTCATCGACGTCGACGCGCGCCTTGACGAGCTGCTCGTGGCCGCGCTCGTCGGTGAGGGGGATGAGCGCCTCGCCGGCGGAGCCGACTCCGATCGTGTAGACCTTGACGCCGAGCGCATGAGCGGCCGCCGCCGCCGCCGCCGGCGCGATCTTCCCGGCGTTGTTCTGGCCGTCCGTCAAGAGAACCAGCAGCTTCGACTTCGCAGCTCGTGCTTCTAGGTGGCGCACGCTGGACGCGATGGCGGAGCCGATCGCCGTTCCGTCGCCGACCTGGCTCGGGTCGAGGCCCATGAGGCGCTGCAGCACCCAGTCGTGTTCGAGCGTCAATGGGCTCACCAGATACGGCGCTCCCGCGAACGCGACGAGCCCGATCCGGTCGTTGCTCCGGTCCTTGACGAAGCGGGCGACGACGTCCTTCGCGGCGTCGAGCCGGCTCTCCGCGCCGTCGGCGCTCATCATGTCGTGGGCCTGCATCGACCCGCTGACGTCGATGGCGAGCATCACGTCGACGCCGGACGCCTTCACCTCGGCGTGACGGTGCTCGAGGACCGGACGCGCGAGCGCAACCACGAAGAGCGCTGCGCCTACCCACCGGAGCGCGGGCGCGAAGACGCTCCACCGGGTTCGCCGCACCTTCGCGAGAGAGCGAACGAGCTCGGTGTTCGAGTGCGCGATCGCGCTGGGGCGCCCTGCTTTGCCGAGCCAGAAGGCGAGCAAGAACAGCGGGACCAGCAGCAGGAGAAGTGCCGGGTGTTGGAAATGAATCATTGGGCATTCTCCGGAACCGCGGCGACTCGAGGTTCGCGCGCGGCTGAAGGCGTCACCGGCGTGGAGGTTGCCGGTACGGTGGAGGCCGAGGAAGCGGCAGGAACGGCGAAGAGACCGGTGACCCACTCGCGCGCGGATTCGGTCGAGGTGAGGAGCGAGTCGCGCTCCAGACGAGCCAGCGCGAAGCGCGCGAGGTCACACGTGGAAAGGATGCCGACCAGGAGCGACGCGTCGATCGGCGCGCCGCCAACGGTCGACCACTCGAGCGAGGCGAGCTCCTCCGTAGTTTCGGGACAGGACTCTTTCCGCAGGCGCGCCGCCAGGGCAGTCCGGACCGCGCGCGCGACGACGTCCGCCCATTCGCGGCAGCGTCCCTCACGAGCGAGCAATTCCGCCTGCGCGAGCGACTCGAGCGCCTGCTCCTCGGCGGTCAGTGGACGTCGCGTGCGACGGCGCCACTCCCGGTAGCCCAGAATGCACCCGACCACCACGACGGTCGCAGCAGCGGCGGCGGCGGCCCAGTACCACCACGGCGGGATCAGGATGAGTGGACGGATGTCGCGGATGTCCTCCGAAGGCGCCGGCGCACCTGCCGCGGCGGAAAGTGCAAACGCCGCGACAGCGAGCGCCGCTCCGACTCCCGGAATGTGCTTCGTGGTCACGCCCGTCCTCCTCGTGCTCTGAAGAAGCCGATGAGCGGCCCCAGATAGGGACGAAGGGTATCCACGTCCAGAAGATCCACGTGCGCACCCTTGACGAGTGAACGGAGCTTTTCGTCAGACTCGCTGGCGACCGCCTCGATGCGCGCGCGCTGCGCCGCGCTGCCCGTGTCTACCTCCACGACCTCGCCTGTTTCGGCGTCTTCGAGCGTCAAGAGCCCGACGGCGGGGAGCGCGCGATCGAGGCGATCGCCGATCCGGATGGCGAGCACATCGTGCTTTCGCGCAAGATACCCGAGCTCGGGCCGAACCTTGTCGACCCCCTCCTTTCCCAGGAGCAGGTCCGAGAGAATCACGACGACCGCGCGGCGCCGCACCCGATCACGCACGAGACGAAGCGCGCCGGCGAGGTCCGTCCCCCGCCCGCGAGGCTCGAGCGCGACGAGCCCGTTCACCAGCCGGAAGGCGTGCGCCCTCCCGCGAGCAGGCGGAACGAAAGCTTCGATCTCATCGGTGAAGGCGACGAGACCGATCCGGTGATCGCTGTGCACGGCGCCCAGCGCGAGCACACCTGCTATCTCGACGGCCTGCTCTCGCTTGCTCTCGTCGCCGGAGCCGAGCGCTCCGGAGGCGCTCAGATCGACCACGAAGATCACGGTGAGCTGGCGCTCTTCACGATATTTTTTCACGAACGTGTGCCCGGCGCGCGCGGTCGCGCTCCAGTCGATCGCTCGGATGTCGTCACCCGGCTCGTATTCCCTGACCTCGTCGAAATCCATGCCGCGGCCGCGAAAGCGCGATTGCACGCCGCCGTGGAACGCCTCGGAGCTCAGGCGCCGGGTGCCGATCTGGATTCGCCGGACACGCTCCGCGAGCCGCCGGCTCTTCTCGTCCGACGCAGCCGCCTTCATGGCGACACCACGGTATCGAGGACGCGCTGGACGATTTCGTCCGCGTCCACGCCGCTCGCCTCTGCGTCGAAGCTCAGGGTGAGTCGATGACGGAGCACGTCGTGGGCGACGTCCTTCACGTCTTGTGGAACGACGTAGCCGCGCCCGGCGAGGAACGCCGCTGCGCGGGCCGCCAGGGCGAGGCCGATGGTGCCGCGCGGCGATGCGCCGGCGCGCAGCAGCCCTTCGATCGGCACCTTATAGCGCGCAGGCTCGCGCGTCGCAGCGACGATGCGAACGACGTAATCACGCACGGCGTCGTCGACGTACACCTGGTCGACGACCCGCCGCGCGCTCACGACGGTCTCGAGCGACACCACCGGCGTCACCGACGTACGAGGAGCGCTCACCGCCATCGCGTCGAGTATCGCGCGCTCCTCGAACAGATCCGGGTACCTGACGCGCACCTTCAGCAAGAAGCGATCGAGCTGCGCCTCCGGCAGCGGGTAGGTTCCCTCTTGCTCGAGCGGGTTCTGCGTCGCCATCACGAGAAACGGGTCCGGCAGGCGAAAGCTCTCGTCTCCGAGGGTGACCTGCGACTCCTGCATCGCTTCGAGCAGGGCGCTCTGCACCTTGGCGGGTGCGCGATTGATCTCGTCCGCGAGCACGAAGTGAGCGAACACCGGACCGCATTTCACCTCGAACGCGCCGGTCTGCGGCCGGTAAATCGTCGTCCCCACGATGTCGGAGGGGAGCATGTCCGGTGTGAACTGAATACGACCGAAGCGAGCGCCTTGAATGCTTCCGGCGAGCGTCTTGAGCGCCATGGTCTTCGCGAGGCCCGGGACACCCTCGAGCAGGAGATGGCCGCCCGTCAGGAGCCCGACGATCAAACGGTCCACGAGCGCGTGCTGCCCGACGATCACCGTCGCGATCTGTCGCTTCAAGGGGGTCACCCACCGAGACGCTTCTGCGACCCTCGCTTCGAGCTCCCGAATCTCCGGTGGCACGATCGGAGTCATCGGAGCGGGCCTCCCATTCGAACGTTGAGCTTCGCTGGTGTTGGACATCGTCATGCTGCTTCTCCGCTTTCTTTCGCCGCTCGCCGTTCGAGCGTGACCGGAGCATGGGACGCTGCTCTTGCAGCGACCTTTCGCGAACATGACAGAAATGAGAGGCGTCTTCCGTGAGGCGTCCGGAGGACGAAGGATCGCGGCAAACAATTCTGCGAGGTGTGCTCACGGCAAAACGTCGGTCCACCGGATGGCCGCCGTCGGTTGTGAGCTCATCGCACTCAACCGGCAGGAGGCATCGGGCCTTCGGCTGGAGCCGCGTCAGAGGAGGCCGCGGCGCCGCTGGAGGCGATCGAAAACGCGCCGATTCGTGCCGGAGGATGCTCCAGATTCGGAGCACCGACGTCGCCTTCGCTGATCCCCAGCTCGGCATCCAGCGTTCTCTGGTGCTTCGCCCGCTCCAGAGCTTCGTCTTGGTACGTTCTGGACGCGAGTACCCCGACTACGGCTCCGATGACCGCTCCGGCTATCGCGCCGGGCGGGCCGGCCATTGCGCCCAATGCTGCACCTCCGATGGCGCCCGCGGCTCCCCCTCCCGCTTCATGCAAGTGTCGCCGTGAAACGACGTGGTCTCCGTTCTCGTGTTTCTTGTTTTTCATGATGCAGCACTTCAATGCATCTTGTGCACCAAGACCGAGTATTGCTTTTCACTGCTCGCGTCTGGCTCCGCCGCGCACGGGGCAGTGGCCTGTCGCGTATATGCGCCCGCTCTGTGACGTTTCGCGTCGTGGTCGCATTTCGACTTCGTAACCTTCGCGCAAGGGGCAAGCAACGATCCACGCTCAGAGTAGAACGGCCCGCGAGGCAATTCGCAGGCAGAACCCACACGACAAGCCGGAGACTCGATGAATCGTTCTACACGGATTGCGACTTGCCTGATCGTCGTCACCGCCGGAGGTGCGCTCGGCGCAATCGGGATCGCCAGACCCGAGGCGCAGACCGTCGTCCGCGCTGCTGCGGAGCCTGCGTTCGGCGACGCGACCGGAGCAAACATCACGCGGCTGACCAGCGACATCCTAGGTCGCTCGCAGTTCTCGCATCATCCGCTGGATCGCGAGCTGGCCGGAAAGTTTCTCGATGGCTACCTCGACGCTCTCGACGGGACGCACGCGCTCTTTCTGCAGTCCGACGTGTCCGAATTCGAGAGGTACCGCGACGATCTCTCGCGAGCGACCCGCGGGCAGGGCGATACCACCGCGGCGCGAGCGATATTCGCCAGGTACCTCGAGCGCCTGGCGCAGCGGACCGCCTATGCGGGCGACGTGCTGCAAACGACGCGCTTCGATTTCACCGGGCACGACCGCTACATGCTCGATCGTTCGCATGCACGACGGCCGGTCGATCTCGCTGCGGCTCGCGACTTGTGGCGGCAGCAGCTCCGCGCGGAGTACCTGCAGGAGAAGCTGGGCGATCTACCGAAGGACCAGATCATCAAGAAGCTGACGCGGCGTTATGTCCGCCAGCTCGACACGATGAAAACCATGGCCACCGATGAAGTGCTCGAGGTCTACCTGAACGCCCTCGCGCATGTTTACGATCCTCACTCGGACTACCTCGGCCACGAACAGATGGAGAGCCTCTCCATCTCGATGAACCTGTCCCTGTTCGGTATCGGCGCGTCGCTCGAGAGCACCGACGGCTATTGCACCGTGCGTGACGTCCTTCCGGGAGGCCCCGCGGCAAAAGGCGGCGCGCTGAAGCCGGGAGATCGAATCGTGGCGGTCGCGCAGGCCGGCAGGGGCGCAGTCGACGTCGTTGACATGCCGCTGTCGCGCACCGTCGAATTGATTCGCGGCCCGAAGGGGACGCCGGTCACGCTCACGGTGCTTTCTGCCGGGGCGCCGGAGAGCGCAGCCCCCAGGCACATCGCCCTCGTTCGTGATCAGGTTCAGCTCGAGGACCAGCGCGCCAAGGCTCGGGTCGTCGATCTTCCGGCGAGCGATGGGCGGCCGCCAGTGCGTCTCGGCGTCCTGGACATCCCGGAGTTTTACGCCGACATGAGCGACACAGGAGAAGGGACTCAGCGCAGCGTGACCGCGGACGTCGCGCGGCTCCTGACGAAGTTGAAGGCCGAAAAGGTTCAGGGCATCGTCGTCGACCTGAGACGAAACGGAGGGGGCTCGCTGAAGGAGGCGATAAGCCTCACGGGCCTCTTCATCGACTCGGGACCGGTCGTGCAGACTCGCGCCGCCACGGGAAACATCGAGGTGGACGCGGACGACGACCGTTCCGTCCTCTATGACGGTCCACTGGTCCTACTGACGAGCCGGTTCAGTGCCTCGGCGTCGGAGATCATGGCCGGCGCGTTGAAAGACTACGGACGTGCGGTGATCGTCGGCGACCCTTCCACCTTCGGCAAGGGCACCGTTCAGAACATTCTTCCGCTTGCGCGGATCATGGATCAGGGCGGCCTCGCGCATGCCTACGATCCGGGCGCGCTCAAGGTCACGATACGCAAGTTTTATCGCCCGAGCGGCGCGTCCACGCAGCTCCGCGGCGTCGCCTCGGACATCGTGTTGCCGTCGGCCACCGATTTCAGCGACGTGAGCGAGGCGTCGTTGAGAGATCCGCTCCCGTGGGACGCCGTTCCGCCGACGAGGTACGAGCACCTCGGGCGCGTTGCCCCCTACCTCGATGCGCTCCGGACGAGGTCGGCCGAGCGCGTCGCAGCCAGCAAGGAATTTTGCGATCTCCGCGACGACCTCGGCAGGGCGCAGAGGGAGCTCGCGACGAAGTCCATCTCTCTGAACGAGGCCGAGCGCCGGATGGAGCAGGCGGATGCGAAGGTGCGTGCATCGGACCGCGAACGGGAGGAAGCCGCGCATCCACCGCAGCGCCCCGTCGTCTACGAGTTCACCGTGGACGGTGCGTCTTCTCGCGGACTGCCGCCGCCCTCCCATTTCGTCGCGAAATCTTCGGCCCGCAAGGACGTCGGAGGGGCGTCGACGGCAAAGGCGAATCCCGCCTCGGCGGCGCGTGGGATCGAAGACGATGTCACTCTGGACGAGAGCACCCGGATCCTGGCCGATTACGCGACGCTCGCGAAAGGCGCGAAGGATGACGGCTTTGCGGGGAACGTCAGGCGTCCCGGGGCCTGAGCATCTCAGTGCCCGCTTCGATGGCTCGCCGGCCCACCCTGGCCGGAGAGGTTCCGCGCTGTTGACGAGCGACACGTGAGAAAACGCCTGCGGGAAATTACCGACGAGCCGCTTCGCCTCGGGTTCGTATTCTTCGGAGAGCAACCCGACGTCGTTCGAGAGGGCCACGAGCCGCTCGAACAGCGCCTGCGCCTCGTCGCGATGGCCGAGCAGCAGGTAGGTATCGACCAGCCAGAACGAGCACGGAAGAAATACGCCTTCGCCACCCGGCAGCCCGTCGAGCTCCTCCCGCGGACGGTATCGTCTCACGAGCCCGTCGTGCAGCAGCTCTTCTTCGATGGCGCGGACGGTCCCGATGAAGCGAGGATCGTCGGCAGGCAAGAAGCCGACGAGCGCTATCATGAGAAGACTGGCGTCGACGGCATCCGTGCCGACGTACTGGACGAAGGTGCCGCGCGCGGCGTCGAACGATGTGCGGCAGACCTCGTCATGAATCGCCTGCCGGCACATTCGCCAGCGCTCGACGGGTCGGTCGAGCCCGTACTGCTCCACGGCCTTCACGGCGCGATCGAGCGCCACCCACGCCATGACTCGCGAGTGCGTGAACTCGCGACGAGGCCCGCGGATCTCCCAGATACCCTCGTCCGGCTCGCGCCAGATCTCCTCGAGATACTCGATGAGCGCAATCTGAAGCTGCCACGACTCCGGAGAGCCTGCGAGCTCGCAGCGCCGCGCGACGTGAAGCGCGTCCATGAGCTCTCCCCAGACGTCGAGCTGTCGCTGATTGGCAGCCTCGTTGCCCACACGCGCCGGCTTGCTTCCCGCATACCCCGGTAGCCACTCGAGCTCGAGCTCGGGGAGGCGTCGCTCTCCCGCGATGCCGTACAGGATCTGCAATTGCGATGCCGTTCCGGCGACAGCACGCAGCAGCCAGCTTCGCCACGACGCGGCCTCCTCGAGATACCCGGCGTTCATCAGCGCGTAGAGCGTGAAGGTAGCGTCGCGGATCCAGCAGTACCGGTAATCCCAGAGCGCCTTCAACGTGATGAGCGACCGGCGGACGATCTCGGTGTAAGCCCCGTGTTCGGTGCAGCGTGACGACCATTTCGACCAGGACTCGGCCGTCGCCGGCTCGCACGATGAAGTCCGCCACGGTCTTGAGCTCTTCCCCCCGCACCCGAAGCGGCGAGACGAGCCGGAAGAGATCGGGTCCCGCGATGGCTTCGAGCGCATCGTCGCGACGATGCACCCAGGGAACGATCTTCCCGTATCCCATCCTGAAGACGAGCTCCATGTGCATTGGCACTTCCCCGCGCTCGCCGACGACGATACGGACGACTTTCGGAGCGGCCTCGCCAAGGGACATGAAGTCGACGATCAGCACCGCTCCGTCGTCCGTCTCGTGCCGCGTTTCCAGGATCAGTGTGCAGGGCCGGTAGCGCCGCGTCGTCCTGGCGGCGTGGTCGCGTGGACCGATCGACCAGTGGCCGTGCTCCGCGGTTCCCAGGAGCGCCGCGAAGCACGCCTCCGAATCGAAGCGCGGCAAGCAAAGCCAGTCGATGGAGCCTGCTTTGCTCACGAGAGCTGCGCCGCGGCAGTCGCCGATGAGCGCGTAGTCTTCTATCGGTAGCGACATCGTTCACTTGAGTACAGCGCTTCGCGTGCGACGCAAGCGAACGCATCGCGGAGTCCGCATTCGCCACACTTGCGTTCCTGGTCGGAGGCAACATGCTCAATGTACGGCGTGACGTTTCATCGCCGTGTCGCTGACGGATGCCATTATCCATCAGCCAAGAAAGCGCTCACAGGAAGGAGCCGCCCATGGCCACGAGTTCCGACACCGCCAAGCCGTTCACGATTCTCGTGGGTGTTGATTACTCCGAGGCGAGCGCGCTGGCACTCGAGCGGGCCATGACGGAGGCAGCCATTCGGCGTCCGAGCCGACTCCATGTGGTTCACGTGATGCCGGCTACCCAGAGGCCGGCTTCGACTCCGGGCGGGAGTAAACTGTCTCCCATCGACGAGCGCAGGAATCACGAATTCGGCGAGGAATTACGTCGTTTCATCGGCTCGGTCGCTGCGCCAACCTCATCGCCGGATGGAGACCTGGTCGAGCAGGTGACGGCGCATATCCGTTTTGCGGGCCCCGCCGACAGCATCGCGCAACTAGCCTCGGATCTGGAGGCGAACCTCGTGGTGGTCGGTACCCACGGTCATCGCGGCCTCTCACGGCTGCTACTCGGATCCGTCGCCGCCGGCGTGGTGCGACTGGCTCCCTGCCCGGTCCTGGTCGTGCGGCCGGTAGGCGCTCCGGACGCTTCCAAGATTCCCGACATCGAGCCGCCGTGCCCGCGCTGCGTCGAAACGCGCCGGGCTACCGACGGACGAGAGCTCTGGTGCGAAGAGCACAGGCACCATCACGATCGACGTCACACGTATCATCTCGGAGCTTTTCGCTCCGGGCATCAGTCCGGGTTCCTCGTACCGCCGCTCCGGTGACGGCGACCTCGTCGACGCCCGTTGACGTCACCCCGAGCCGGTAGACTCGGAGCTCGGCGTGGACCTCGAGTTCGTGCCGACGCTCCATGCGGCGGAGCTCGGGGGCGCGGTGAGAAGGATCGAAGAGGCGATCCAGAACGCACATCCCATCGTCACCCGCATCTACATCGAGGCTTCGTCTCTTCACTCCGGTCCTCGCTGAAGGGCGCGCCGCGGCCCCGAACGCGCGAGCGCGCCGTTCAAGGGGCGAGGGGCTGGCTTCTAGCGACGAGCATGTTCGCGATCTCGTCCGAGAGACCGCCCAGGAGCGCGCTCATCGCGGTGACCGTGCCCCTCGTCGTCGATGCGGCGAGTGCGCTTCGCGTGATGGTACGCACGATGGGGGGGCGGCTGCCGGACGCGTCGTGCACGGCCACCTGCGCGCGCAATATCACCTGCCCACCGGCGCCGCTGTCGAAACGCTGGATGGCCAGCTCGACCAGCGTCACCGGCTGGAGCGAGATGCCCGAAGTCTCGTCGAAGACGACCGTACCCTGCAGTCGGGCCGTGAGATCCTCCGTGATCACGCGGCCGATCATGTGCCCGAGCGGCTCGCCCCACCGCTCCGCGCGGGCCAGGCGGAGCTCGTTCCCGGAAGAGCGCGCCAGCAGCTCCGAGTGATCGAGGTAACCGGCGATTCCCGGTTCACGTATCTCGACGGGGCCGAGCGCAAGGGCGTGGATCGTTCCGGGCGATGGCCCGAGCGCGAAATAGACGGGCTCCGGAGACGAACCGCATGCGGCCATGAGCGCCGCGGCGAGCACGAAGCTCGCCGCGCGACGAAGAGCAGGTGACGCCGCGCACCGGGAGGTCATCGGCTACCCTTGCCGGCGCGGCCGCGGAGCAGCGCCTCCGGGTGCTCATCGAGGAACTCCGCGAGCTGCTTGACGTTGCGCACGGCGTCGCTCGCTTGCATCACGAACCGTTCGATGCCGCGCTGAAAATCCGAGTCCTGTCCGTATCCCGTGGCGCCGAGTGCGTCGTGCACCCGCTGCGCGGCGCTCTGCACTTCGTCGGCGAGCGCGGGGAGACGCGCCAGCGCGGGCTTGAGTCCCGAGTCTGCGTCATGCGCGAGATTGCGCACTTCCGAGAGCGCTGACCCGAACTGGGTGAGCGCTTCCTGAAGCTTCGGTCCGTTAACGGTCTCCGAAACGGCGCGCAGAGTCCGGTCGACGTTCTCGCCGATCCGGTCGAATGGAATCTTGTTCAGCTTCGTCGCGACGGCGCTCAACGAGCTGGTCAGGTTCTCCAGGCCGCCGCCCTCGCCGGGCAATACGAAAGCGTCCCCTTCGGTCCGGACCTGCGTTGGCTTTCCACGGGAGGAGTATTCGAGGGAGAGGACCTTCTGACCCGTGACGAAATTCGTCGAGCTCAGCATCACCCCGAGGCCGCGCTCCACTAACAGCTTCGCCCGCGCTCGCGCTCGACCAGCGTCGAGCGGCGTCTGGCCGAGGGCCCTCCCGGGTTGCAGATCGAAGGCGACCCGTACGACCACCCTGCCACGCTCGTCGAGCACCAGCCGCGAATCCGTGACAACACCGATCTGAACGCCGTAGATCTGGACCTGAGCTCCGATCGCGAGCCCCGCCACCGAGCTCTCGAAGTACGTGACGCAGGGGACACGCGCGAAGAAGTCTGCCTCCGCGAGCTCCTTGCTACCGTAAAGGTCGAAGACCTTGTCGGTCCGACCCTGCGAATCCGTGGCGGCGCCCCGCGGTGGATTTGCGAAGGCGACGCCTCCGGCGAGCAATGACTGCAAGGACTGCAGCTCGAGGTGAAGGCCCTCGGGCCCCATGTTCAGCGATAGCCCGGAGGCGTTCCAGAAGCGGGTGCCCGCTTGAACGAGCTCGTCGAACGGTGCGCGCACGAAGATGCGTATCGCGACGGGGCCCGTGCCGTCGCCCACGTCTTGCTTGAGCACCTCGCCGACGTTCACGTCGCGGTAAAAGACCGGCGCGCCCGTGCCGAGCGACCCTAGCCGCTCTGCTTTCAACGAGTAGACGTGACCTGGCTCGTCGGAGCGAAACGCGGGCGGCTCCTCCAGACCGACGAACTTCTCCTTCCGCTTTCCGCCCGGAGCGCCGGGATCGACGCCGATGTAAGCGCCGGATACGATCGTCTCGAGGCCGGTCTCGAGGCGAGCCAGGTCCGCCCCCGACAGGCGCGGTCGCACCACCCAGAACTTCGCGTGATCGGTGAGCAGGGATTTGGCCGCTGCCTGCATCCGGACCTCGACGATCACGTGCGACATGTCCTTGGACAGAGACACCTCGTCGACCGTGCCGAGCGTGACGTCCTTGTGGCGCACCTCGGTCTGGTGCGCGCGGAGGCCTGCGCCCGTCTCGAACGTGATCTCGACCAGCGGCCCCCGCTCAACGAGCGCGTGAACGCCGAGATAGGCGGCGATGCCGGCCGCTCCGATGGGAACGAGCCAGATAGGGGAGAGCTTGAAGTGATGTTCGATTCGTGCGACGGCGGGGCGCTCCCTCGCCCCTGTCTGCTCCTCTTTGCGCTCGTCAAGCGCCGGCTCGCTCATGACGTGACGCGCTCGTGGTCCCAATGCGGGTCGGTTCCACTCCGGGGCGTCGCCACGTCCCACATCAGACGGGTGTCGAGCATCTCCGTGGCGAGCATGGTGAGGACGACGACGGCCGCGAACGCCATCGCGCCGTCATCCGGCAACACCTCCGCGATGAAACCCATGTGAACGAGCCCGACCAGCACCGTCAACATGAAGACGTCGATCATGGACCAGCGTCCGACCGCTCGAACGAATTTGTACAGACGGGTACGGGCGCGGAGCGCCTTCGAGGAACCGAGTTCCGTCGTCACCAGCACCGCGACCAGGACACCTAGCTTGAAGAGCGGGATCGCCACGCTGGCGAGGAACACGACCAGTGCGAGCGGCCACATATGATCGTTCATCAACTCGATCACTCCGCCGAGGATCGTTCGCGGACCGCCTCGATCGAACCGGGTGATGGTCATGACCGGGAGGAGGTTGGCCGGCACGTAGAGGATGGCAGCCGAGAGCACACAGGCCCAGACTCGCGCCACGCTGTTCTTCTTTCGATGACCGAGCCGGTGATGGCAGCGCTCGCACCGCTCGCCCCCTACAGCCTCCGTCACCAGCCCGCAGGCGTCGCAGCCGACGCGCCGTCGTTCACCCGAGCGGCGCGCCGGCCGCCGCTCGGCTCCGGATCGCGAGATGCGCTCCCAGACTGCTTCGGGGTCGAGCGCAGCGTCGGCTCCGGCCATCGCGATGGCCATGCCTCCGGCGGCGACCAACGCCGGGCCGACATCGACCTTGGCGATCGCGTCGAGTCGCGTATACGCGACCATCGCGCCGACCAGGAACACCTCGACCATGGACCACGGACTGATCGCGTCGAGCCAGCCAAATGACCAGCTGATGAGCCGAAACCCTCGGCGCACGCTCGCCGCCAGGAGCGCGGCCAGCATCACCGAGAGCTTTACGAACGGCATCACGACGAGCGTCACCAGAACGAGCAGCGATATCTGCCACCGGCCATCGCGACCAAGCCACTCCGGCCCGGTGAACACTGTGCCGCTCGAAAGTCGACCGAGCGCATGTAAGTCCATCAACCGCGATTGCAGGACGAACCCGAATAGGAGGATGGCGAGTGTCGTACAAACGAACGACAGCGCCACACCGTGGCGCCTTCGCGAACGGAGCGTTCGACCGCACCGCACACAGAGCGCGGAGGCGCCGATCGGCAGCGCAGGAAGCGCCTGGAACAATCCACAATCGCGGCACTCGCGCTGCTGGATGTGCTCCTCGATGTCGGTAGCTGCCGGCTCCGACCCCGAGGTCGACATGCAAAAATTACTTTGCAAGTAATACGCCGCGCCCGATGTCGTGACCCGCGTGGTGCGGAGGCTGCGAGGCTTTGCTCGGTCTGTCGGCAATGCACCATCGGTAATGATGGACCGTTACATTCCGTCCCTTGCGCGCGTGGGCCCGGTGCATTTTGGCCGTGGCCATCGGCGCGCAGCAGGGTCTCGATTCGTCTCGAAAGGCGCGCACCGAGAAATCTGACCAGTCATCGTGTCGGATCTCTCGTCCGGCGCCCCGGTGGCGCAGCATCTCGAGCCGCGATCCTCGTCGCCGAACTGGCACGTGTCGTGTATCTGAATCGTATCCACGATGGCAAACGCCCAGGGATCGATTGGAAGAAGACGCTGGGCGATCGCGGAAGGGTACATCCCGCCATTCAGTCAGGGACCGGCCCCGGAGTTCACGAGCCACGAGACCGCGTGTCTGCTGAACACGTGCGACCAGGAAGCGCACGTCTCCATAACCGTGTACTTCAGCGATCGCGAGCCGGTCGGGCCCTATCGGGTGGTCGTGCCGCCGCGGCGCACGAAGCACCTCCGATTCAACGAGCTCACCGACCCCGAGCCGGTGCCACACGGAACGGACTACTCGACGGTCATCGAATCCGACGTTCCGATCGTCGTTCAGCACACGCGGCTCGATTCGCGACAAGCGGCGAATGCGCTCCTCAGCACGATCGCGTTTGCGGCCGGTGCCTGATGACCATCAGAAGATCCGCTCGAGCGGGTCGGGAGTACAACAATGAACGTCAGTGATCATGTTCTCCAGCGGCTTGCCACGTGGGGCGTAACGCGCGTCTTCGGTTTTCCCGGTGATGGAATCAACGGCATGCTCGGTGCGTTCAACCGGAACGACCACGGTATCCGGTTCATCCAGGTACGCCACGAGGAGATGGCGGCGTTCATGGCCTGCGCGCACGCGAAGTTCACCGGTGAGGTCGGCGTGTGTCTGGCAACCTCGGGGCCCGGAGCGATCCATCTGCTGAACGGTCTGTACGACGCCAAGATGGACCGTGCGCCGGTCGTTGCCCTCGTCGGACAATCCGCGCGCGCCGCCCTCGGCGGTGATTACCAGCAAGAGGTCGACCTTCCGAGCCTCTTCAAGGACGTCGCGCACGAGTACGTGCACACCTGCATGACCCCCGGGTCGGTGCGCCATCTCATCGATCGCGCCATCCGGATAGCAAAGGCCGAACGCACGGTGACCTGCCTGATCTTCCCAAAGGACGTGCAGGAGCTCGATGCGGTGGAAGAAGCGCCACAGGCGCATGACACGGTGCACACCTCCGTCGGCTACGTCGCCCCGCGGGTGGTTCCGGTGGCCACCGAGCTCGATCGCGCCGCAGAGGTGCTCAACGCTGGAGAAAAAGTGGCGATGCTCGCTGGCGCGGGCGCGAAGGACGCCGTGGACGAGGTCATTGCCGTCGCTGAGCTTCTGGGTGCGGGTGTGGCGAAGGCATTACTCGGTCGCGCAGTGGTGCCGGACGATCTCCCGTTCGTCACCGGATCCATCGGCCTTCTAGGCACCAAGACGAGCTGGAACATGATGCGCTCGTGCGACACGCTGCTCATGGTCGGCTCGAGCTTCCCCTACTCCGAATTCCTGCCCGAGGAGGGCAAGGCGCGCGGCGTCCAGATCGACATCGATGGGCGCATGATCGGCATTCGCTACCCGATGGAGGCAAATCTCGTCGGTGACGCAAAGGAGACGCTGCGCGCACTGATTCCGCGCTTGCGTCAGAAGCCCAAGGACGGCGCATGGCGCCGTCGGATCATCGAGGACAGAGCAGACTGGGATAAGCTCATGGACGACCGAGCCCACGTCCCCGCGAACCCGGTGAATCCGCAGCGCGTGTTCTGGGAGCTGTCCCCTCGGCTTCCGGATCGCTGCATTCTTGCGGCGGACTCCGGGTCGTCGGCGAGCTGGTTTGCACGGGACCTGAAGCTTCGGCGAGGGATGCTCGCGAGCCTCTCGGGCTCTCTGGCGACGATGGGTCCTGGCGTCCCCTACGCGATTGCCGCGAAGTTCGCGTACCCGGACCGGGTGGTGATCGCGATGGTCGGCGACGGCGCCATGCAGATGAACGGGAGCGCCGAGCTACTGACCATCGCGAAGTACTGGAGAGAATGGTCGGACCCGCGGCTCGTAATCCTCGTGCTCAATAACCGGGACCTGAACCAGGTCACCTGGGAGATGCGCGCGATGGAGGGCGATCCGAAGTACGTCGCATCTCAGTCGATCCCTGACTTTCCCTTCGCGAAGTACGCTCAGCTGATCGGGCTCGGTGGAATCAAGGTGGACCGACCCGAAGACATCGGTCCGGCGTGGGATTCGGCTCTCTCGGCGGATAGGCCCGTCGTACTCGAGGCTTTCGTCGACCCCGACGTACCGCCACTCCCTCCGCACATCTCGCTCAAGCAGGCCAAGGCCTTCGGTATGACGCTCCTGCGAGGAGACCCCGAGGAAGGCGGCATCATCAAACAGGCCCTTCACAACATGTTCCCCAAGACGTCGGTGTAACGGGTGTCTCGCACGGCTTCGCTCGTCGAATCGGTGAAGCTCTCGGCGTTCTCCGTGCCGACGGATCGTCCAGAGTCCGACGGTACGTTCGCATGGTCGCGAACGATGCTGGTCGTCGCCGAGGCGACGAGCGACGGCGCGACCGGCACTGGTTACACCTATGCCGATCGCGCCACCGCAGTGCTCGCCAGGGATACGCTCGCGAAGGTGGTCGTCGGCAGCGACGCCATGGGCACCGAACGGAACTACGACGCCATGGTCGGCGCCGTTCGCAACCTGGGGCGAGACGGCGTGGCGTCGATGGCCATCTCGGCGATCGATTCGGCGCTGTGGGATCTGAAAGCACGCCTGCTCGACGTGTCGCTCGTGGGGCTGCTCGGTCCTGCCCGAGAAAGCATCGCGGTCTACGGGAGCGGCGGCTTCACCTCGTACGGTCGCGAGGAACTGACCTCGCAGCTCGCTGGTTTCGTCGCGCTCGGGATCCGTCGCGTGAAGATGAAGGTCGGACGTGAGCCGGCAAAGGACGTGGGGCGCGTCGAGACCGCACGCCGCGCCATTGGCGACGCCGAGCTCTTCGTGGACGCGAACGGCGCCTATTCCCGGAAGCAGGCCCTCGAACTCGCTCGCGTCTTCGGAAATCTCGGTGTCACCTGGTTCGAGGAGCCGGTCTCGTCGGACGATCTCGACGGGCTGCGACTCCTTCGCGACCGGGCGCTGGCACCGATGGAGATCGCTGCGGGCGAGTACGGCTTTCATCCGGCGTACTTCGAGCGGATGCTCGCCGCCGGCGCGGTCGACGTACTGCAAGCCGACGCGACTCGCTGCGGTGGAGTGACGGGGTTTCTCCGCGTCGCCGCGCTGGCCGACGCGCGCGGCCTTCCACTGTCCGCACACTGCGCGCCCGCCCTCCACGCGCACCTCGGCTGCGCGTGCTCTCGCATGCGGCACCTCGAGTATTTCCACGACCACGTGCGCATCGAGCGGCTGCTGTTCGACGGTGCCCTCACGCCGGTGAACGGCGAGCTCACTCCGGATCGTTCGCGCGCCGGGTTCGGTCTGAAATTGCTTCGTGACGAAGCGCAGCGCTACGCAGTCGACATCTCGTGAGGCTCACGGAACGGATTCACACAGCATGACCGATACGACCACCGACTTTGGTCCCGCGCGACTCATCCCTGCCGACCACCTTTCGCGGAAACCGGTGGTCGCCACCCGCGCGAGCGCCGAGGGAGCGAAGGGCCCGTCGGTCGGGGTCGAAGTCCAAGGGTTGTGGGCAAGACTTCGAAGAGACGTCGAGGGCGAGGTGCGCTTCGACGACGGAACACGCGGGCTCTATGCGCAGGACGCGTCCAACTACCTGCATGTGCCCATCGGCGTCGTGCTCCCGAAATCGAAAGAAGACGTGGTCGCGACGCTCGCCGCGTGCCGGGCGTTCGGCGCGCCCGTCGTCGCACGAGCTGGCGGCACCGGGCTCGCCGGGCAAACGGCCAACGAGGCCGTCGTCATCGACTGCTCGAAGTATCTGAACGCGATCCTCGAGCTCGACGCGAACGGACGTCGAGCTCGGGTCGAACCGGGTGTGATCTGCGATCAGCTGGTCGACGCGGCGAAGCCCCACGGGCTCACCTGGGGACCCAAACCGGCGACGCACGACCATTGCGCGTTCGGCGGGATGCTCGCGAACAACTGCGGCGGCATGCACGCGCAATACGCGGGCATCGCCGTCCACAACGTGGAAGCGATGGACGTCGTCCTGTACGACGGCACTCGCATGAGCCTCGGGTGGATGGACGACACGGAGCTCGATCGGCGCGCGCGCGCGGGCGGCCGGGAAGGGGAAGTCTACGCGAAGCTCAAGAGCCTGCGGCAGCGCTACGGCGAGCGCATCGCGACCGGCTTCCCGAAGCTTCCGCGGCGCGTCTCCGGATACAACCTGGACGAGCTGCTTCCGAAGGACGACGGACGGTTCAACCTGGCTCGGGCGCTCGTCGGCAGCGAAGGCACCTGCGTGACGATGCTGGACGCGACGGTCCGGCTGGTCGACGAATTTCCCGAGCGCGTCGTCGTCGTTGCCGGATACGAGGACGTTTACCGAGCGGGCGACCACGTCACCGAGGTGCTCGAGTTCGAGCCGCTCGCCGCCGAGGGGATGGATCAGCGCCTCTACAATCACGTCGTCAAGAAGCACATGCGGCAGGAGAAGCACCTGGATCTCTTGCCGGAGGGGCACGGCTGGCTGCTCATCCAGATCGGCTCGAACAATCTCGAGGAGGCGAAGAACCGGGCTGCGCGCCTCGTCGAGCGATTGCGGGCGACGCCACAGCCACCCCTCTCGATCAAGCTCATCACGTCACCGGAGGAGCAGAAGTTTCTGTGGGACGTCCGCGAGTCGGGTCTCGGCGCGACCGCGTTCGTGCCCGGTGAGCCCGATGCGTGGCCCGGGTTCGAGGACTCCGCGGTGCGCCCCGAGCAGGTGGGTGAATACCTGAGAGATCTGCGAAAGCTCTTCGAGCGGCACGGTTACGACCCGTCGCTGTATGGCCACTTCGGCATGGGCTGCATTCATTGCCGCGTCGACTTCGATCTGACGAGCGCGTCGGGCATCGCGAAGTACCGGCGGTTCATGGAGGAAGCGAGCCGGCTCGTCACCGGGAAGTACGACGGTTCGATCTCCGGCGAGCACGGTGACGGTCAGAGTCGCGGTGAGTTGCTGGTCCATATGTTCGGGCCCGAGCTCGTGGAGGCGTTCCGCGAGTTCAAGGCGATCTGGGATCCGGACGGGAAGATGAACCCGGGCCGGCTCGTGGACGCGCGGCCGCTCGACGCCGACCTCCGCCTCGGCGCGAACTACGATCCTCACCAGCCCGAGACCCACTTCAAGTTCCCGGACGACGGCGGCAGCTTCGCAAAGGCGACGCTCCGCTGCGTCGGTGTCGGCAAGTGTCGGCGGCTCTCGGGCTCCGGCGATCAGGACACGATGTGTCCGAGCTTCATGGTGACGCGCGAGGAGAAGTACTCGACGCGCGGGCGGGCGCACCTGCTCTGGGAGATGCTCCGCGGAGAAGGAACTCCCATCAAGGGCATGTTCCAGGACGAGAACGTCAAGGAGTCCCTCGACCTCTGTCTTTCGTGCAAGGGCTGCAAGGGCGATTGCCCCGTCAACGTCGACGTCGCGACCTACAAGGCCGAGTTCCTGTCCCACTATTACGAGGGTCGGATGCGGCCGCGACACGCTTACGCCTTTGGCTTCATCGACCGCTGGGCTCGCCTCGGCAGTCGCGTGCCTGGGCTGATCAACCTCGCGACTCAGACGCCGGGCTTGCGGGTGCTCGCCAGGTTCGCCGCCGGCATGAGCCAGAAGCGAGCGGTTCCGGTATTTGCACCGCAGACCTTCCGCGCGTGGTTCGAGTCTCGCGAGAAGCCGAGCATCGGGGAGCCGGTGCTCCTGTTTCCCGACACCTTCAACGACCATTTTCACCCGTCGACGGCGCGCGATGCCGTCGAGGTGCTCGAGCACGCGGGCTTCGACGTCGCGATCCCGGCCGAGACACTGTGCTGCGGCAGGCCCCTCTACGATTACGGGATGCTCGACCGCGCGAAGAGCTATCTGGAGACGATCCTGACCGTGCTGAAGCCGCACGTCGAAGCCGGCACGCCGATCATCGTGCTCGAACCGAGCTGCTGCGCGGTATTCCGCGACGAGCTGCCGGCGCTCCTGCCGAATCGACTCGAAGCGAAGCGCCTGTCCGAGCTCGTGATGACCTTCAGCGAGTTCATGATGAAGCACGGTAGAGAGCGGATCCCGAAGCTCCGGCGGAAGGCGATCGCCCAGGGCCACTGTCATCACAAGGCGGTGATGAAGTTCGACGCAGAGAAAGCCGCGATGCAAGCCATGGAACTCGACGTCAGAGTGCTCGAGGCCGGCTGCTGCGGCATGGCCGGCTCGTTCGGGTTCGAGTCGGAACGCTACGCGGCGTCACAGGCCGTCGGCGAGCGCTCGCTGTTGCCGCAGATTCGCGCCGAGGAAGACGACACCCTCGTCATCGCGGACGGCTTCAGCTGCAGGACGCAGATCGAGCAAGGCACGCGCCGCCACGCGCTCCACCTCGCGGAAGTGATGAAGCTCGCGCTGACCGAGGGAGAGGACGGACCGCCGCGCGGCGCGCTCGCGGAAGCCTCCGCCGTGAAGCGCGACCGCGCCGCGGTGCGCCGCTCGATGATCGTCGCCGCGATTGGCTTGATGTCCGTACTCGCGGCGCTCGTCGTCGCGTTCGTGCTCCTCTTCTTCCACGGCCGCTGACGGAGTGAACTCCGTGAAGTTACTTTTTTGCAAGATCCAGGCGAAAGGCCGATTGACATGAAGAAGGATCTCCAAGGACGCGTGGTGGTGGTGACCGGTGCGACCGCTGGCGTCGGTCGCGCTGCGGTGCGGGCGTTCGCCGAGCGTGGCGCAAACCTCGGTCTCATCGCCCGCGGACATGACGGTCTCGAGGCGACGCGCTCCGAGGTCGAACGGCTCGGTTGCCGCGCGGTCGGCGTATCCTGCGACGTCGCGGACCCCGACGCGCTGGAAATGGCCGCTGACACCATCGGTCACGAGCTCGGTCCCATCGACATATGGGTCAACAACGCGATGAGTTCGGTCTTCGCGCCGATCTCCGGGACGACGCCCGCGGAGTTCCGTAGGGTCACGGAAGTGACGTACCTCGGCGCCGTATACGGCACGATGGCCGCATTGCGGCGCATGCAGCCGCGCAATTCGGGGACCATCGTGCAGGTGAGCTCGGCGCTCGCGCAGCGGTCGATTCCGCTGCAAGCCGCATACTGCGGCTCGAAGCACGGGCTTCACGGGTTCACCGAGTCCCTGCGCAGTGAGCTCCTACACGACCGCAGCGCCGTGCACCTGACGGAGGTCGTCATGCCGGCGCTGAACACGCCGCAGTTCGACTGGTCGCGCGTCAAGCTAGCGCATGCGCCGCAGCCCGTGCCACCCATCTATCAACCCGAGGTGGCGGCTGACGCGATCGTCTTCGCCGCGCTGCATCGTCGCCGACAGGTGTGGGTCACCTGGTCCGTCGCGAAAGCGGTCGTCGGCGAGCGGCTCGCGGCCGCGTACGCAGACCGCTATCTCGCCGAGCACGCTTACCAGGCTCAGGAGTCCGACGAGCTGGTCAGTGCATCGCGTCCCGACAACCTCTACGCACCACTGCCGGGCGATCGCGGGGCCCGGGGGCGCTTCGACGATCGAGCGCGCTCCTTCAGCATCGAGCTCTGGGCGTCGAAACATCGGGGCGCGCTCTTCGCGCTGGGCGCATTCGCCTGCGTGCTCGGCGGCGCTGCCGTCGGCCTCCGGCATGCTCCGTGAGCGACCGCTCACCGGCGACGAGACGTTGAGAGTTCTACATGTCAGAGACGTTGATCGGACTGACTCCGCGACAGGGGCAGGTCACCGTGAGCCGCGGTCGCACCGTTCTCGTGACCGCGCCCACCGGATTCATCGAAAGCGACGTCGAGGCTGGGCTGTGGGCGTACGAGACGAGGTTCGTCTCGAGCGCGCGCTGGCTCGTCGACGGTAGCGCTCCGCGACTCGTCACGAGCTCCCCCGTCGAGCAGCATTCGTGGCTCGGCTACTTCATCACCCTGCCCGAGGAGCGCGCGGCGGACGACGACGCCGCGCAACAAACACTGGAGCTTCGGATACGGCGATCCGTCGGAGAAGGACTCCTCGAAGAAGTCGTTCTTCACAACTACACGCAGTCTCCCACGGAGGTCTCACTTCGTCTGGAGCTCGAGGCGGATTTCGACGACTGGGCAGAGGCGAGGGGCAAGAAGCGCTACCACCGTCGAATCACGGCGGAGGTTCATGATGACCTCCGCGGACGTCGTCTCGTGTTCGATTGTCGCGCCGAGCAAGCGAGTGACGACGGTGAGCGGCGCACCCTCCACCGGCGTCTCGTCGTCTCGGTGGAGCACAGCGACGCCCCCGCCAAGTTCGACGTCGGAGGCGTCGCTTTCGTCGCTCGGCTCGCAGCGCAGGGCACCTTTCGGGCCGCGATTGCCTATGAGGTAGCCATCGGCGACATTGCGCTCGCACTCGCCGCTCTCGAGGCTGCCCGCGCCTCCGGGGCTCCAGACCTCTGGGAGCGCCGAACCGCCGACCTCGAGCTGACGTCGGCAAAGCTCTCCTCCTCGCGTGTCGACGAGACCTCCGCGGGTGTCCTGAAAGCCTTCGAGCGTGCTCGTCGCGATCTCTATGCGCTGCATCTGTTCGACCTGGACGACGGGCCACGAGGCGTGGCCCTGTCGGCAGGCGTCCCGGGGTACGTCGCGCTCTTCGGTCGAGACGCGCTCGTCACTGCCTGGCAAGCCGCCCTCGTGGACTCACGCCTGATGGCAGGGGCGCTCGGTGCACTCGCCCGATATGTCGGCACGCGCATCGACGACTATCGCGACGAGGCGCCGCACAAGATCGTTCACGAGGTGCAACTCGGTCCGCTCGGCAGTCTCGGGATTACCCCGCATGGCCGATATTATGGGGGCGTTTCCTCATCGCTCGAGTATCCGGCGCTCGTTGCCTCGCTCTGGCACTGGACGGGAGACGTTGCGCTCGTGCGCCGCCTATTGCCGGTGGCCAGAGGTGCCCTCGAGTGGGCGGCGAAGGATGGCGACCTCCTCGGGGACGGCTTCGTCGAGTATCAGTGCCGCTCGCCGCAGGGCGGAAAAAACCAGGGTTGGAAGGACTCGGGTGATGCCATCGTACATGCCGACGGCTCACAGGTGTCCGATCCCATCGGCACGGCGGAGATGCAGGCGACGCTGTACGCCTCGAAGATGAGCTTTTCGGAGCTCCTCGCGGACCTGGGAGAGAAGGACGAGGCGGTGCATCTCGCGAACGAGGCGGGAGAGCTCCGCAAACGGTTCAACGACGTGTTCTGGATGCCCGACGAGAATTTCTTCGCGATGGGCCGCGGCCCAGACGGCCGCCTCATCCAGTCGATCGCGTCGAACGCGGGCCATGTTCTGGCCACCGGAATCGCCGACCCGTCGCTCGTGCCGAAAGTGGCCAGACGTCTCCTGGCCGCGGACCTGTTCTCGGGCTGGGGGATCCGCACGCTCTCTGCGGCTCACCCGGCATACGATCCATGGAGCTATCACCGCGGGTCGGTGTGGCCCGCCGAGAACGCTCTGTTCGCATATGGGCTCTCGCGCTGGGGGCGAATCGACGAGATGCAGGAGCTCGCCCACGCACAGTTCGACGCGGCGATGCTCTTTGAGCATCATCGCCTTCCGGAGCTGTTCACCGGACATCCGCGCGACGCGGTGCACCCGTTCCCTGGGATCTACCCGCGCGCCAACTGGCCGCAGTCGTGGTCGTCCTCGGCGATCGTTCTTCTGGTACGAGCTCTTCTCGGCGTTGCCCCCTACGCGCCGCTCGACGTCGTCCTCGTGGACCCACATCTGCCGCCATGGCTGCCCGAGATCACGCTTCACGAGTTGCGCGTCGGCAAGAGCGTCGCGACGATCCGGTTCTGGCGCCGTCAAGACGGTGAAACCGATTTCGAGGTCCTCGCGAGCGATGGTCCACTGCGAGTCGCGCGGAGCGCGGCATCGCTCGACGCCCACGGCCGCAAACGGCGTGCGCGAGAGAGCGTCCAATCCTAGAGCGCGAACACGACTGCGACCGCGAGAGACCGAGGGCCCGGCGCGAAATATTTGCTCCGGCCGGCGTCTTCCGTGATCTGATGACGCCGATGGACGCGAAACCTCATCTGCTCATCGGCGCGGAGGTCTCCTATTACAGCGCGAAGGTGCGCTCGTACCTGCGCTACAAGCGCATTCCCTTCGTCGAGGTTCCTGCGTCACGTGAAGCCTATCGAGACGTGATCCTGCCGCGTACGGGGGTGCGCTTCATCCCGGTGCTGATCTCCAGCGACGACATCGCCGTGCAGGACTCGAGGGCGATCGTGGACTTTCTCGAGGAGCGGTATCCGGAGCCGAACATCGAACCTCCGGGTACGACGCAGCAGCTCGTCGCGTCGCTCTTCGAGCTGTACGCCGACGAATGGCTGCTTCTGCCGGCGATGCACTATCGATGGAACGTGCCGGAGAACCGTTCGTTTGCGATTCGCGAGTTCGGGCGCCTCTCGCTACCCGAGGCGACTCCGGCGGAGCAGCTCGCCGTGGGGGAAAAGCTTTCCGTTCCGTTCGCCGGCGCGCTCCCCGTTCTCGGCGTTCATCCCGCGACGGTTTCGGCCATCGAGGAGAGCTACGGAGCCTTCCTCACCGAGCTCGACGCGCATCTCGCGCATCATCCGCGGATCCTCGGCGCGCGTCCGTCAATCGCCGACTTTGCGCTCTTCGGCCCGCTCTATGCGCATCTCTACCGCGATCCGGCGAGCGGTCGTCTGATGAGGGAGCGCGCGCCACGCGTGGCGCAGTGGGTCGAGAGCTTGCTCACAGATGATACGGCGCATGGCGACTTCCTCGACGGGGACCAGGTGCCCGCGACGTTGGAGCCGCTACTGTCGCGACTCTTCGTGGAGTTCGGTCCCGTGCTGGCGAGCACCATCGACCGCTTGACGGCGTTCGACCCTGGCGACGCCGAAGCGCCGCTGCCACGTGCTCTCGGCACCCACTCGTTCCAGCTTGGCGACGCGACCGCCGAGCGAGCGGTCCTTCCATTCAACGTCTGGCGCTGGCAGCGCGTCCGTGATCGATATCTGGCTCTGTCCGGCGCAGCGCGCGCGGCCGCAGACGAACTGATCGATCGAATCGGCGCGCGCCAGCTCTTCGAGAAGCCTCTGTCGCGACGGCTCGTGCGGGTCGACAACCGATTGAGATTCGCGCCGCGCTAGCGACCACTCGGCCGTCGACCGGGCTGGTCGTCCGGCCCCAGGCTTCGTCGTCCAGCTACATGGCTGCTTTTACCCCGCTCTTCAGCAGCCACCAGTTGACGGGGTAAGCGGTGAGGAAGCCGACGAACATCCCGAGCTGCATCATGAACCAGAAATCTATCGAGCTCGGGCTCAGTTCATGATGGAAGAACACGAAGGTGACGACGGCCATCCAGCCGTACATGCCGACCTGCCACGCCCCGAGGGACAGCGTGTCCGCCTTCAATGCGTCCCAGAGCGCTTCGCGGCTCGAGATGCGGCGCATCGGCTTTATCGTGAAGTACTGGAACGCGATGCCCAGCAGAAACGCCGCGATGAAGTCGTAGACCCAGGCGCCGAACAGGCGGCGCCCGAACAGGGAAAACGGTACGGCAAGGAACAGCAGGGCCGCAATGATGTCGCCCAGCGCGCAGCCGCTCCCGCAATGCGAAGTACCCGTGGCGACGACGACCGGAAACGGCTGGCGTCTGGTCCGTGACCCGCCCTCGCCCTGGTGCTCTTGCTGCAGAAGGCAGCGTTTGCTCGTGCGAGTGCCGAAGCGGAAGTAGGCCCACGCGCCAAATGGTCCCGACCAGAGAGCCGTCACAGGCCATACGACGTTCATGATCCACATGTGCTGCGCGCCGCCAGTCGCCAGATCTCGGAGCACGACGAGACACGAAGCCACGCCGAGCCCGACGGCCGTCCACGACAAGCCGGTCAGCCATTCATGCATGCTGTCCACGAAGCATGCTTCGTGCCTCGAGGCCGCGACTCACTTACCTGAAATTGGAAATTGAAATGCTCAGGACCCGCTCGGTGCTCTGCTTGCTGTGCATGCTATAGCGTCGTATGACGACGCGATTCGATCCGGAGCTGGTAGATCTTGCGCAGGTGACGGAACGACTGCAGACCCTGTGCGGCACCGTCGTGGAGGGGGCGATCGTCGGCCGCACGAGGCTGCGGGATGCGGCAGTGGATGAACTGGGATGCTCGGAGCTCGAGGGAGAGGCGCTCATCGACACGATGATCGCCCGTGGATTCGTCGTCCGACGAAGCGACATCAGCGGCGCGGTGGAGGGGGTTCTCGGATATGGGGACTAGCCGCACCGTCGGTTCGAACGACAACCGATGTCGGAGTTTCCGCAATTGCGATTCCATTCGCCGGAACAAGATTCACACCAATTGTTCCACCTTCGTCGGTGTCGAGGCCGGACCAGCGGCATCGTTTCATGACGGCGTCCATCTCGGCTGATGCGATCGAGGCGGGATTTCGACCGAGCAGGCCCAGAGGGCCATTCGTGCTATTCGCCGCGCCGCTCGTGAGTGAATCGACGGAAGCGTTCAAGCGGGCACAAGAGCTCGTACGATCCGTCGCGGGAGAGGTCACTTTTCTGCGGGTTTCTTCGCCATCGTTCAATGCGTTCGCAAGGACGACGATCATGGCAGGCCGTCCCGTGCTGAACCGGAGTGGCGACTTCCTGTCGGTCGTCGCGGAGACGGCAAAGGTTCTGAAGCCCGCCGTGATAGCGATCCCGGAGCTCTCCGGTCACACCGGCCGCTCCGTACGTGGATTCGCGCTCGAATGCGGCGTCCCAGTCCTGGTGGCGAGAGAAGAGCTCGAGTCCAAGGTAATCCTCGCGGCCAGCGACCTGGCCCATCCGTCCTTTCCGGTGCTACGTGCGGCAGCGTTGTTGTCCGCCTCTCACCGGGTGCGCGTCGTTTTTCTCCATAATCTTTGCCCGACGCCCTCGGATGGGGCGCGCACCAGCGCGAGCCTCGAACGGTGCCTCCCGTCGGTTCTCGATCGTCTCGAAGATCTGACTCTGGCGGCGAACGCATTCAACATCGAAAGCGATAACGTGGTGACCACGGGACCCGACGTCGACGAATCCTTGATGTCGGTCATCCAGCGTGAACGTCCCGATATCGTGATCATCGGAGCTCGGGACCGCCGACAGCCTCATTCCACCAAGGCGCCACTCGCACAGACCGTCTACGACGAGACCGCACCGAGCGTCGTCGTCGTTCCGCTCGATCACTTGCGCGCCTCCCACGCACCGCTCCCGGACCATGGTTCGTCGTAGCGGCCACGGAGACCACCGACCATGAAAGTCCAGGCTTCGACCTCGGAGATGCAAACGGCGGATACGACGTCCACCGAATCGGAATCGGTCACAGCCGAGAACGCGACGACCGTCGGCGGAGAGGTTCTTTCGGGCCTCCTCGGGATCGGAATTGCCGTTGGTTGCGTTCTTCCGCCGGTGGTCCATCTGATCACCGGGCCGCTCGGCCCCTTCCTCGGCGGCTTCGTCGCTGCGAATCGCTCGCATCCGAGCTCGCGCGGCCGAGCCATCATTGCTGGAATGATCGGCATCGGATTGGCCGGGATCATCGCCGTCGCCGCCAGGGTGTTCGTCGCGTTCGTCGGGCAGAGCGAGCTGCCGAAGTGGTTCCCGTCGCCCGGGACTCAGATGGTCATCATCGGGATAGCGTGGGCGTACGGGACAGCGATGGGAGCGGTGGGAACGGCCGTGAGCGGAGCTCTTGCGCGAAAGGGCACGAGCGACCCCTCGTAGTCGCTTCAACCGACGTCCGTTGTGCGGAAAGCCGTTCACGCATCGTGACGGCGCGCGGCTTGCACGAGAACACAGAGCTCCAAGCAGCTCGCGGGCACGGATGACGATTCGCGCGGCAAACAGAGCAGCCGATCGGAAGCCACAGCGTGCGCGCGAGTTCTTGGGGCGCAATTCCCGTGCCCATGAGCCCCGGCGCTACAGGTTCCGTGAAGCCGGTAGCCAGAGAAAGGAAGCTCCGATGTTCGTCGTGGAGTTCGTTTTTGCCGTCGTGATCTCCATGCTGTGCGCCGCGATGCTGCTGCCCGTCACCGCACGAAGTGGCTTCAGATTGCGGCATCCGGACATCGAGCCACTCGGCGTGTTTGCGATGTTGCTGGTCTTGTTTCTGGCGACCTGGGCGGGCGGGATCTGGCTCGTCCCGGTAGGCCCAAAACTGTGGGGCGTCGCATGGGTCGGGTTCGTCGTGGCAGGCTTGTTCGTCGCACTTCTGATTGGCGCGCTTTCCAGCGTGGACGAGAAGCTGAGCGTGCCGTACGGCTCTCGGCCGCGAGGGCCCGATGCCAGCATGATGGCACTCGCGCTCCTGCTCTTGCTGATCCTCGCCGTCGTCGCAGGCTACGCACGACACCGATGATTGCCGCTTGCGTTCGCGAAGCGCGCACCGCCGCACACCGACCGACCCACGCATGCGTTCGGAATGAACGCGATCAGGTAACCGTTGGAACCAGGAGGAATCGAAGTGAAGAGTAGTGGTCTGATGAGTTCGATGATCGCAGCGTCGGCGCTTTTGCTCGCCTCCTCTGCCGGCGCTGCAACGACGTTGCGAATGGCGACGCTTGCCCCCAAACAGAGCCCCTGGGGTAAGGTCTTTCGAGCGTGGTCGGACGCAGTTCGACAGAAGACACACGACGCCGTTGCGACGACCTGGCTCTGGAACGGTGTCGGTGGCCCCGAGCGGAGCGTCGTCGGAAAGATTCGCAGCGGCGAGCTCGCAGGGGGCGCGCTGACGGCGGCCGGCCTGGCGAGCGTGTACAAGCCCATCGTTGCGTTGCAGATGCCCGGCGCATTCGACACCTGGGCACAGCTCGACAAGGCACGAACGGAACTGAGGCCCGAGTTCGACGCGCAGCTGACGAAGGCGGGCTTCGAAGTCGTGGGTTGGGGCGACGTGGGCCGCGCCAGGACCTTCTCGAAGGGATTCGAGGTTCGCATGCCCGCCGATCTACGCGGCCACACGCCTGTCGTCGGCATCGACGACTCGATCGCGCCGGCGGTGCTGTCGGTGATCGGAAAGGTCACCGGCCGTGCCGCCGATGTGAACGAAGTCTTGCCGATGCTCGAGAACAATTCCATCGACGTCGTGACGGCACCGGCGCTGGCGGTCGAGCAACTGCAATGGGCTGGTTATCTCGACCACGTGAACACGGGTGTCGTGGCGTTCGGAATCGGCGCCACGATCCTGAGCCAGCGAGCGCTCGCCGGCCTCACCGCCGATGAGCGCGAGGTCGTCCTCGACACGGGTCGGCGCGCCAGTCAGATCCTCGAGAAGCAGATCCGTGACGAGGACGATGCGTCGTTCGCTCGCCTGAAGCGCAAGATGAGCGTGCACGAGACGACGGATGCTGAACGCTCGGCATGGCACGAGGTCTGGAAGAAGGCGTGCGTTCGTGTGAAGGAGGCGCTTCCGGGCGACGTACTCGACAAGATTGGGTATTGCTGAAGTGAATCGGGCAAGACATGCACATATCATTCGAACGTATCAAACCCGAATGTGGACTGGTGAGTGTGCTCGCCACGTTCGCCGTCTGCTCGTGCAGCGCAAGTCGGACGCGGCCGCCGGAGGACATCGCCGGATACCGCGTCACGACTGCCGTCACGGCGTCCACTCCGATGGCGATGATCCCGGCCGAAGACTCGTTCACCGACTCTCAGATCAGCGACGCGGTCTACCGGCGGTTCAAGGGCGATCCTGGAATCGAATACCATCGGATCTACGTGACGACGAATGACGGGGTCGTGCAGCTCAACGGCAAGGTGACGGATCTGCTCTCCAAAGAGCGCGCGGCTCGTGTGGCCGAGACGGTTCGTAGCGTGCGTGTCGTGATTGACCGCATCGTGCTGGACATTCCGAAGCGCAACGACCGACAGATCGCTCAGGATGTGGCAAACGCCTTTCTCGTCGACGTTGCGATCGATGCGTCGAATCTGCACCCGTCGAGCAACGAAGGAACGGTGACGCTCGACGGGAACGTCCAGTCGTTGCAGGAGAAAGAGCTCGCTGGACGTCTCGCGAAGAGAGTCGCGGGGGTACGAGCGATCGAGAACGACATCGAAGTAAGGCACGCCTCACTTCGAAGCGACCCCGCTATACAGGGCGATGTCCAGGCCCGTCTCGGATGGGATACCGCCGTGGACGACGACGGCATCGTGGCGAGCGTCGGAGGAGGGACGGTCTATCTTCGTGGTGTCGTCGGAACCGCGCTCGAGCGCTCCAGGGCCTATTCGGACGGCTTCGTTGCCGGCGCTCGTTCGGTCGATACGACCGGCATTCGAGTGGACCCATCCGCAACACTCCGGGACGTCCGTAGTCTGGACGCCCCGCGACCGTCGGATGCGGATATCGCGCAGGCCATCAAGGACGCAGCTATCTACGACCCGAGGGTCAAGTCATTCAACATCGAGCCCAGCGTGCACGACGGCAGGATCACGCTCCTCGGTGAGGTCGACAACCTGGAAGCGAAGGCAGCCGTCGAATCGTTGGCACGTCACACGGTCGGCGCGACAGAAGTGCGCGACGAGATCCGCGCCCGGTAAGGTCCGGTGACTTGCATCACCGGACCTGGCGAAGCTCGACTGGTGTGCGCGCGAGTCAGGAGCTAGATCCAGCCGCCGATCGTCAATCGGCCTGCAATCGTCGTTGCCTTCACGTCGCCGGTGAGGTCCACGTCGAGCGCGGGACCGAAGCCGAGGAAGAAGTGTTCCACGGGGTGGAACATGAACGGGACGAACAGGTTCAGCGCGAGGCCGCTGCTACTCGAGCTCAGGGTCGTCGTCTGCACGGCGCCACCGCCGACGTCCGTTTGATCCTGGTTCGCCGAGACGCTGGTCGTCGAATACGAGAACCCGGCCTTCGGCCAGATGCTGAATCGCTCGGAGAGCGAGAAGTTATAGCCGACGCGCGGACCGATGGAAAACGTCGTCGTGTGCGAGCCCGAGGAGTGCGCGTAGTCGAGACCGACGAAGCCACCGACCGAGAGGTTGTCGATCACGAAATAGTCGATGGCAGGACGGAGCTGCACCGTCGTCGCCGAACCGCTCCGGCCGGAGATCGACGTGTTCGAGATGGATAATCCCGCATCGCTCGAGATAGCGAGCTCGGATTTCAAACCGAATCGTCCCGCGGGGCTACCCGGCTCGACGCGCGCTCCGGGATCGTCGCGCTCTCGCGCGCGCGGCGGTTCGTCTGCGAAAGCCATGGAAGAGATCAAGGAGAAGGCCGAGGCGCACGCGACCGTGCTTCCGACAAGCTTGCTGTTCATACATGCGTGCAAGTGCACCATGCATGCCGCGAAGCGTGCATGTTCGAACGCGGTGTATGGAATGCATTCGATGCATCTTTGGCGATGCGGCCAGCACGCGCGAAGTGCCATTCGCGTACTGTCGCGATCGCGATACTCGTCCTTCGTGCCTCAAACGGCCCGGATGACGGGGCTAAAGCGGTAGCAGCGCGAGCGCCGCAAGTCGCTCGAGGAGCGCGCGTCGCGTGTTCGTCCCGCCGCGGCCGGACGACGGAGCTTCCTCGAGCTTGCGGATGTAATCACGGACGAGCGCGGGGTCGCATCGTATCCCGCGCTCCGTCAGCTCGATCGCCTCGCAGAGCGTCTCTTCGCGCATGACGTGCGACGTGAGGAGGTGCAACGCCACCGCCGTGGCGAGCCAGCGACTCTGTCCCGTCACGTGGGCCATCTTCACGCAGTACCACCCCGCGGTGTCGACGACGGTGTCCGGCACCGCTTGATCGCGCCCGACAGCGCTGGTGATGTGCTCGACGTGACTCGAGAGCGTCGCTGCAACGGTGTCGAGCATGCCCTGCGGGAAGATCGCCTGCTGCGGGCCGACGAGGTACTCGGAGACGCTGGGCGGCGACCGAAACGGCTCCCGCTCCGCCGCCAGGGGCTCGGTCGCCTCTTCGACGAGTCGCACTCCGCTCCGTGCCACGATGCCGAAGCCCGAGGACTCGCTCGGTCCCGGGGTGGCCGAGCTCCGACACACGATGTCCATCGCGCAGCTGCCGATCACGATCTGGTCTCCGGCGAAGAGGACCGTAGGTCGCTCGACGAGGCGCTGATTGACGAGCGTACCGTGGCAGCTACCGAGATCTTCGATCCGGAGCACGCCGCGCTCGAGCGAGATCCGTGCGTGTCTGCGCGACACCATCGGATCGGAGAGGCGCACGGAGCAGTCGTCTCCGCGGCCGATCACGGTCTCCGGATGAAGCAGCGGGATTTCGGCCTCGTTCAATCTCAGCCAGAAGGCCTCGCTCCGGTCACGACGTTCAACGGGAGCAGCAACACCGCGCTGATGAAGTGGTTTCGCCGGCATGGGAACCTCCAATATTACCGCCGGCGATCACGGGCGCGGAAGTGTGCTCGAGCGTTTTGGTTCGTGGCAAAACGCCACAAACGCATCCGAATGTCCGTGCGAATCCGTTCGTGCGCCGCAACGCGTAACGCCTGCAGACGAGCAGACACTACGTGTCGACGTCTTCGTTTCCCTGACGACTGCTTCCGTAGTTCACGCTGATTCGCATACCGGAAAGGCGCGTTTCTTTGGGTACGGAGTCCACCCAGTGCTTCTGGCATTGCCCGCCCATGACGACGCGCCGCCCTCGACGGTGAATGCGTGACTCCTACCCCCGTCTCGAGGACGGATGAGGAAGCGCCGCGTCGCACCGAGACTCAGGACGGGGACGACGCATTCGAGCTGCCGGCAAGAGAGCTTGTCCGCGTGCCAGCTCGTGCTGTCGTCCTGATCCCGATACGCTTCAGCCACGCGCTTTCGTAAGGCCCGGCGGCTCGAGCAGCCAGGCCAGAGCGATACCGCATGACGACGCAGCCGACCAATCAGCGTGCCGGCGCGATCCTCGGGCTCGCCGCTGCAGCGCTTTTCGGCGTCTCGGCACCCGTCGCGAAGGTGCTGCTCGGCGGGATCCCGCCGTTGCTGCTCGCCGGGCTCCTCTATGTGGGTGCCGCGGCGGGTCTCTGGGCGCACCGGCTGGTGCGGCCGCCCACCACCGAGGCAGGGCTCGTGCGTGCCGACGTGCCGAAGCTCGCCGGGCTCGTCGTCAGCGGGGGTCTGGTCGGTCCGGTGTTGATGTTGCTCGGGCTCTCGCGCGTGAGTGCGCTCACCGGCTCGCTGCTCCTCAATCTGGAGGCACCGTTCACCATGCTGCTCGCGGTCGCGCTGTTCCGCGAGCATCTCGGCCGTCACGCGCTCGTCGCGTCGATGTTCATCCTCGCCGGCGCGGTCGTCCTGAATCTGTCGCCCGGTGAGCTCGGCGTGAACGCCGGCGGCGTGCTCCTCCTCGCCGGCGCGTGCGCTGCGTGGGCTCTCGACAACAACCTAACGCAGCGTCTCACACTGAAAGACCCGTTCGCGATCGTCAGAGTGAAGACACTGGTCGCGGGAACGGTGAACACGACGCTCGGCTTGATGGCGTCACACGGCGCGCGTCCCGACGCGCGCCTCGTCGCGGGTGCGCTCCTGCTCGGCAGCCTGAGCTACGGCCTGAGCGTCGTCCTCGATGCGTACGCGCTTCGGTTCGTCGGCGCAGCGCGAGAGGCGGCGTACTTTGCGACCGCACCGTTCGTCGGCGCGCTCACGTCCGTCGTCGTGCTCGGAGAGCCGCTCGGCGCGCTCGACCTCGTCGCGATGGGCTGTATGGCGCTCGGTGCCGCGCTGCTCGTGCGCGAGCGACACGGACACACCCATCGTCACGACCCCATGGAGCACGAGCACCAGCACGTGCACGACGAACATCACCGCCACGACCACGGCCCCCTGGATCCCCCCGGCGAACCCCACGCGCACCCGCACCGTCACGCCACCCTCGTACACGACCATCCCCACGTGCCGGACGCGCACCACCGGCACCGGCACTGAGATTGAGACGACGATCGAGAGAAGCTCGCTCACAAACGGGGTCGCGCCGCCCCGGAGGTCTCTCGCCGGGGGCGGTTGACATGTCACACATCGTACTTACTGTCCTGCGTTGCAGTCGGAGCAGTTCTGCGCCGAGTCCCTTGCGACCAACAACAATGCCGTGATCACGCGGTTCGACCGGCGTGATCACCGATGGATCGTGAGGAGAGACCGATGAAAGTGCGACCGTTACACGACCGCGTCGTGATCAAGAGGGTGGAAGAGCAGACGAAGACGAGCGGCGGGATCATCATTCCCGACACCGCGAAAGAGAAACCGGTAGAGGCGAAGGTCGTCGCCGTCGGGAGCGGCAAGATGCTGGAGGACGGCACCCTGCGAAAACTCGACGTGAAGGTGGGCGACAAGGTGCTTCTCGGCAAGTACGCGGGCAGCGAGATCAAGCTCGACGGGGAAGAGCACGTGATCGTCCGCGAAGACGAAATTCTGGCCGTGATCGAGGGATGAACGGCCGCGCATCACGCGCGGGAAATTTCCTTCAACGACTCCGACGAGAGGCACTGACATGACTGCAAAAGAGATTCTGTACAAGGACGTGGCGCGAGACCGGATCCTGGCGGGCGTCAACGCGCTGGCTGACGTCGTCAAGGTCACCCTGGGACCGAGGGGGCGAAACGTCGTGCTCGAGAAGAGCTTCGGCGCGCCGACCGTGACCAAGGACGGCGTGACCGTCGCCAAGGAAATAGAGCTCGAAGACCGCTTCGAAAACATGGGCGCGCAGATGGTGAAGGAGGTCGCCTCGAAGACGTCCGACGTCGCGGGTGACGGCACCACCACCGCGACCGTCCTCGCGCAGGCCATCTACCGCGAGGGCTCGAAGCTCGTGGCGGCGGGGCACAACCCGATGGAGATCAAGCGCGGCATCGACAAGGCCGTCGCGGTCGTCGTCGAGGCGGTGAAGAAGAGCGCCAAGCCGACCAAGGATCGCAAGGAGATCACCCAGGTCGGTTCCATCAGCGCCAACGGCGATCTCGTCATTGGAACGCTCCTCGCCGACGCCATGGAGAAGGTCGGCAAGGAAGGCGTCATCACGGTCGAAGAAGCGCAGAGCGCCGAGACGACGCTCGAAGTCGTCGAGGGCATGCAGTTCGATCGCGGCTTCATCTCGCCGTACTTCGTGACCAATCCCGAGAAGCTCGAGGTGCTCCTCGAGGACGTGCACGTGCTCATCTCGGAGAAGCGCATCGCCGCGATGAAGGATCTGTTGCCCCTCCTCGAGGCGGTGGCAAAACAGCAGAAGCCGCTCCTGATCCTCGCCGAGGACGTCGAGGGTGAGGCGCTCGCGACGCTCGTCGTCAATCGCCTGCGTGGCTCGCTCCAGGTCGCTGCCGTCAAGGCGCCGGGCTTCGGCGATCGTCGCAAGGCGATGCTCAAGGACATCGCGGTCCTCACCGGCGGTCAGGTCGTCTCGGAAGAGCTCGGGGTCAAGCTCGAGAACGTGACGCTCGCGGACCTCGGCCGCGCGAAGCGCGTCGTGATCGACAAGGACACCACGACGATCATCGGCGGCAACGGCAAGAAGGACCAGATCCAGGGTCGCATCGGCGAGATCCGCGCCCAGATGGAGACGACGACGTCCGACTACGACAAAGAGAAGCTCCAGGAGCGGCTCGCGAAGCTCGTCGGTGGCGTCGCCGTGGTGAAGGTGGGCGCGGCGACCGAGAGCGAGATGAAAGAGAAGAAGGCTCGCGTCGAGGACGCCCTTCACGCCACGCGCGCCGCGGTCGAAGAGGGCATCGTCCCCGGCGGCGGTGTCGCGCTCATCAGGGCGCGGAAAGCGCTCGACAAGCTCGAGGTGAGCGACGAGCAGCGGTTCGGCGTGAGCATCATTCGCCGCGCGATCGAGGAGCCGCTCCGTCAGATCGCGCAGAACGCCGGCGAAGAAGGCGCAGTGGTCGTCGCCAGGGTCATCGAGGGCAAGGGCACGTTCGGCTACGACGCCGCCTCCGGCACCTACGGCGATCTCCTAGAGATGGGCATCATCGATCCCGCGAAGGTCGTGCGCACCGCGCTCGAGAACGCCGCGAGCGTCGCCGGCCTGCTCCTCACGACGGACGCGCTGATCGCGACGCGGCCCGCAAAGCCCGCGACGCACGGCGAGGACTAGCACTGGAGAAGCGCGCAAGACGGCGAAATGTTTCGGTTACATTTCGCCGTCTTCCCGCTCGAGGCGCGTCGCTTGTGGACCGTGCGCGACCAATAAAAAAATTGTAAGGTCGCCGTCGGAATCCTCTGATGAGCACGGAAGCCCAAGAACCCCTGCGCAACGCGGGCGAAGACGTGCGCGTCATCGTCGTGGCGCTCGACGCCTCCAATGGCGCCACCAACGTTCTGGCGGCCGCTGCTCGGGTCAGCCGCGGCGGCGCGGCGCTTCACGTTGCGCACGTCTTCAAATCGAGCCGGCTGGACCACGCCAGGGCGGGCGCGCCGCACACCAGCTCCGAGGCCGTCCACGACGCAAAGGACTACCTCGAAGGTTACGTGAAGTCGGCGCGAGCGCAGACGCGCTCGGACGTCACCGGTCATTTCCTGGTGGGCGATCCGACCACCGAGATCCTGCAGCTTTGCGACAAGCTGAGCGCCGATCTGCTCGTGGTCGGCACTCACGAGTACCACGGTCTCGAACGGCTCATCCTCGGCTCCATTGCCGAGACGCTGGTGCGCAAGGCGCACTGCTCCGTGTTCGTGAGCCGCTCGAAAAAAGCCGGTACATAGGCCTCCGCGACTCTGAGGACTGCGCTGTCGACGCCGCCCGGGTAGCCTTGGGAGCGTGTCCGCCGTCAGTTCGTCATCGCCGCGTCCGGTCGAACCGAGCGCTCGATGGCGCAAGCGTTCGGGGCCGCTCGGTTATCTCGCGGGCGCGGTCGCGGTGGCGGCGGTGCTCGCCTTCTCGGAGCTGATGGTCGGATACGTTCAGCCGTCGGATCTCGTGATGTTCAACCTGGTGGCGGTCGTCGCCATCGCGATGCGCTTCGACATAGGACCGTCGCTCTGGACGGCGGCGCTGAGCGCGCTCGGCTTCGACTACTTCTTCCTTCCGCCGAAGTTCTCCTTCGCCCCCGAGGATCTGAAGGGCGCCGTCACGATCGTCGTCATGGTGGTCGTCGCGGGTATCATCAGCGGGCTCGGGGCACAGACGCGACGGCAGCGCGCCGCCGCTCAGGCGCGCGAGGTGCAGATCGAGACGGAGCGACTGCGGAGCTCGCTGCTCAGCGTCGTCTCCCACGACCTACGCACGCCGCTCGCCGCGATCCTCGGCGCCGGAACAGCGCTCTTGCAGGACAGCGCGAGGCTCGACGTCGCGGCTCGCGACGGGCTCGCCGAGTCGATCGTCGAAGAAGCGGAGCGCCTGGCCCAGCTCGTCACGAATCTGCTCGACATGGTCCGGCTCGACGACGGCGCGGTCGAGGTGAGAAAGCGCCCGGAGGCCCTCGACGAGGTCGTCGAGAGTGCGCTCGAACGGCTGCGCGGGCGTCTCGGGGATCGTCCCCTTCAGTCCCGTGTGCCACAGGAGATACCCATGGTCCCGATGGACGCGGTACTCATCCGTCAGGTCCTCGTGAACGTCCTCGAAAACGCGCTCAGGTATGCACCCGAACGCTCGCCGATCGAGCTCGAAGCCATGGCGATACCGGGGTCGGTGCGTGTCGAGGTACGAGACCGGGGCCCGGGCATTCTCGACGGTGAAGCGGAGCGATTATTCGACCGATTCTACCGGGGCAGTGTGTCGGCCGCTCGTGACGGCGGCGTGGGCCTCGGGCTGACCATCTGTCGGGCCATCGTCGACGCACACGGCGGGTCGATCCGCATCGAAAACAGAGCCGGAGGCGGCGCCGTGGTGCGCGTCGAGCTCCCGCTCGAGCAGGAGTCCAGAGTTCAATGACCAGCGTGCTGCCGAGGATACTCATCGTCGAGGACGAGGCGCACATGCGACGATTCCTCCGAACGACGCTCACCCACAACGGCTACGAGGTGGCGGAGGCGGTGGACGGCATGCAGGCGCTCGGGCAGGTCGCCTGGCAGGAGCCGAACCTGATCCTCTTGGACCTCGGTCTGCCCGACGTCGATGGCATGAGCGTCGTCGCACGGGTGCGCGGGCAGAGCGGCGTGCCGATCATCGTGATCTCGGCGCGTGACGCCGAGCGCGCAAAGGTCGAGGCACTCGACCTCGGTGCCAACGACTACGTCACGAAGCCGTTCGGGGCCGACGAGCTCCTTGCTCGCATTCGCGTCGCGCTCCGCGCCGGAGCCCGGCCAGCTGAGGTCGCACCCACGACGGTGCTCACGGTGGACGAGCTGCAGATCGATTTCACCGCACGGACGGTCAGCGTCGCCGGCGCCGACGTGTACCTCACCCGAACCGAGTACGAGATGCTCGAGGTGCTCGCGCGGGCAGACGGTCAGGTGGTCCGACATCAGGAATTGCTCAGGGCCGTATGGGGCAAAGACTCCGTCAATCAGGTCGAATACTTACGCACCTTCATGCGCCAGCTTCGATACAAGCTCGAGCGAGAGCCGTCCCAGCCGAGATATCTCCTTACAGTCTCAGGGGTTGGCTACCGGCTGCGCCGCGATTCTCCGCCGCCGCCGCGCACACGCGCGCGACGATAAGGAATGGGTAAAGAAAAAAATCAGGAATTAATTACGAAATAATCACGAAACTCGGCAATCGGTAAACGTGAAGCCCACAACGTGAGCCGTGTCACGACTTTCTCACGCAGAAGGCGCGCCGCGGACGCTCCACGTCCGAAGAATCCCGAACCAAGAGGTAAGCGGCATGCTGAGTTCACACGCAAACCACCATCGTCGGCGCTGGCCGGCCCTCATCGCGCTGCTCGTGGCGCTCATCGGCGTCCTGGCGCCGAGCGGGGCCCGGGCGGACACGCCCGGTCCGGATCCCATCGGGGCGTACCAGACGACGCCGACCGCCGCGTCCGTACCCGGCTACACGAAGATCGATCCCGACAAGGCGACCACGAAAGATCTCGCGGTCGCCATCGACGCGGTCGCCCAGTCCACGTCGCGTAGCTACTTCTCGATCAACTTCGTCTGGGTGCTCGTCGCGGGCTTCCTCGTCATCTTCATGCAGGCGGGCTTCGCGCTCGTCGAGACGGGGCTCATCAGAGCGAAGAACGCCGCGCACACGTTCTCGATGAACTTCGCCGTGTACGCACTCGGCATGTTCGGCTTCTTCGTGTGCGGCTTTGCCCTGATGTGCGGCGGGTTCAACGGAACCGGCATCGGCGGCCCGGTCACACTCGGTGGCCTGCCGACGATGGACCAGATGTTCACCATCGGCGCATCCGTGAACGGCGACCACGGCTGGGGCCTCTTCGGCACCACCGGGTTCTTCCTGAGCGGGAAGGGCTACGACTCGGCCGCCATCGTCATGTTCCTCTTCATGATGGCGTTCATGGACACGACGGCGACCATCGTCACCGGCGCCTGCGCCGAGCGCTGGACGTACAAGAGCTTCTTCATCTACAGCATCTTCATCGGCGGCTTCATCTACCCGATCTTCGGATGCTGGGTGTGGGGCGGCGGCTGGCTCGCACAGATCGGCTATCGCCTCGGCCTCGGACACGGTGCGGTCGACTACGCCGGATCGGGGGTGGTGCACTTACAAGGAGGCGCTCTGGCGCTCATCACCGCGATCCTGATCGGGCCGCGCATAGGGAAATTCAACAAGGACGGGTCGGTAAATCCGATCCTGGCGCACGACATTCCGATGGTACAGCTCGGCACGTTCATCCTCGCCTTCGGCTGGTTCGGCTTCAACGCCGGCAGCTCGCTCGCGGGTACCGACGGCCGCATCGGCATCGTCGCGGTCAACACGATGATCGCAGGCATGGCGGCGACGCTGTCCGGCATCATGTACATGTGGGTCGTCGTCGGTAAGCCCGATCCTTCGATGATGTGTAACAGCATGCTCGCGGGTCTCGTGGCCATCACGTCACCCTGTGCATTCGTCACCCCGATGAGCGCGTTCATCATCGGTGGCATCGCCGGTGTCCTGGTGGTCTGGAGCGTGTTCTTCTTCGACAAGATCAAGATCGACGATCCGGTCGGCGCCATCAGCGTCCACGGCGTGAACGGTCTCTGGGGTCTCATCGCGGTCGGCCTCTTCTCGGACGGCACCTATGGCGCCGGCTGGAACGGAGTTGGCGCGACGGACTACCTCGGCAAGGCCGGCCAGGGCGTCACCGGTCTCTTCTACGGCGACGGCAAGCAGCTCGTCGCGCAGCTCGTCGAGGGCGGCGTCTGCATTGCGTGGAACGTCGTCGTCGGTGGCGTGATCTTCT
Organism: Polyangiaceae bacterium; assembly: GCA_036272055.1. GTDB lineage: Bacteria > Myxococcota_A > Polyangia > Polyangiales > Polyangiaceae > DASZVB01. The sequence goes on from DATAZL010000059.1 coordinate 289,118, forward strand.
ACGTGCTCGGCAAGGTCGTCGGCAACCGCGTCTCGGCGGAAGTCGAGATCGCCGGCCTCGACATTCCCGAGATGGGCGTGCCGGGTTACCCGGAGTTCATCACCCACGGCCTGCCGGAGAGCGGCCTTCCGGCGGAAGCCAAGATGATGGCTCCGGCTGGCGTCGCGAAGGAAGCAGTCTGACGGATTGAGTGGCATCGGTGAGCGGTGCGGGTAGGCTCTGCCGACCCGCGCCGCTTTCACCGTTCAAGGAGAAGACGAGATGACGAGAATGCCCATGTACGAGCAGTACAAGAAGACCGTGATTCCCACCCAGATCATTATCGCCGTGGTCTGCCTCGCGGTGTTGCTCATGAGCCATCGCCTCTCTGCCGCGCTCGCGTTCTTCCTCGTCATGCAAGCCGGCGCTCTCTTCGGCGCGGTCTGGGGCGCCCGCCTGAAGCACAAGATCGAGCGGATGCCGCAGCGCTGAGACTCACACGGCCGCGCAGTGCACTCCGCGGCGAGAATGAGGAAGTATCACCATTTCCTTATGTTGCAATCCGCAAGAAACGCCCTGGATACGCGCCGGGGCTATGAAAAAGACCATCGACCGTCGGATGGTGACGAGCGTGTTTACAGTGGTGTGTGAAGACGCCTCTTTGGTGACTCCGTGGAATCCGAAGTCACCGTCCGGCGGTCGATTCATTTGCTGACCGCGTCCTCGGAGCGCCGCGTCGCGCGCCAGCAATGATCGAATCGTTCCCTACCTGGACCGTCGTCCCGTTCGTGACGCTGGTGCTCGGCATCGCGGCTCTGCCGATGCTGATCCCGCACCTCTGGGGCAAGCTGTGGTTTCAAGCAGCGGTCTCGGCCGCCTGCGCGGCCCCGGTGATCGGCTTCCTGGTCACCGAATCGCACGTCGAGCATCTCACGAGCTCCGTCGCGTCTTACGCCTCGTTCATCGCCACCATCGGCGCGCTCTACATCGTCACCAGCGGCATCTTCGTCTCGGGAGACATCGAGGCGACGCCAAGGACGAATCTCGTCATGGTGATCGGCGGCGCGATGCTGGCCAGCGTGATCGGCACGACCGGCGCGAGCGTCCTCATGCTCCGGCCCCTGCTCAGGACCAACAGACAGCGCGTCAGTCGCGCGCACCTCGTTCCGTTCTTCATCCTGCTCGTGTCGAACGTGGGAGGATTGTTGACCCCGCTCGGCGATCCGCCGCTGCTCCTCGGATACCTCGAGGGCGTCCCGTTCCTCTGGACGCTCCGTCTGTTCCCTTACTGGGCGCTCTACATCGTCGTCATCGGAAGCATCTTCTTCGTCGTCGAGCGTCGCGCCTACGCGGAGGAACCTGCGGCCGCGAAGCGCGCAGACCGCGCAGAGGTCGTGCCGCTCGCTCTCCACGGCACGTTCAACGTCGCGCTCCTCGCCGGCATCGTCGTCGCGGTGCTCGTGCCGTCACCGTGGCGCGAGGCGGGCATGATCGCCATCGCCGTCGCGTCGTACGTCCTCACCAAGAAGGACATTCACGAGAAGAACGGCTTCTCGCTGATGCCGATCATCGAGGTCGCCGTGATCTTCGCCGGCATCTTCGTCTGCCTCTCGCCCATCGAGGTCCTCCTCGTCGAGCGGGCCCCGAGCTTGCCGCTGCACCATCCGTGGCAGCTCTTCTGGTGCTCGGGGGCGCTCTCCTCGGTGCTCGACAATGCGCCGACCTACGCCGCGTTCGGCGCGCTTGCTCGCGGGCTCAGCCGCGGCGCACCCGGTCTCGTCGCGGGCATCTTGCCGGTTCACCTCGCCGCGATCAGCATCGGCAGCGTCATCATGGGCGCCACGACGTACATCGGCAACGGCCCGAACCTCGTCGTGAAGGCAATCGCCGAGCGCGCAGGCTACGCGACGCCGAGCTTCGCGCGCTACGCAGCCATCGCGATCGCCGTCCTGGTGCCGATCCACCTGGTAACGACCGCCGTGCTCGTCTGGCTCGAGTGACGGACACGATCCGGGGGTAAAAAGAGAGAGGGGGAGGGAGCCCTTCGCGACGCGGACACCGGCGGAACGAGCCATCCGGCGTGGTTCGCGCCGGCCGGAACGACGGATTCTCGCGCTAGGCGGCCAGTGTTTCGCTGTAGAGTCGCGCGCGGCGTTCGCGATGAAAGACGAGGATCCGAAGGCGCGCGCCGGGCGTTCGTGCCGCTTCTACTTCTGGGCGGTGGTTCTCGCGTGCTTCGTCGTGCACACGGCGAATTTTCGCGAGCTGGGTCTCGCGGACACGTATCCCGCGACCCTCTTGCCCGCAGCGATCCTTCGCGGTGAGGGCTTCACCTTCGACGGCTTCGCGAAGGTCTTCGACGAACCGGCGCCGGGCGGCTTCGTCACGCTCTGGAAGCAGCTCCAGTGGACCCACGTCATCACCCTCGTGAACGGCAGGCTCCGGAGCTCGTATCCCATCGGAGCGTCCTTGCTCGCGCTCCCGGTGTACGCGCTGCCCACGGCGCTGGGATTGCTGCGTCACTTCGACGATTACAGGATCGCCGGCAAGGTCGCTGCCTCGCTGCTCGTCGCGTTCTCGTCGGGCTTCGTCTTTCTGTCGCTCCTCCGGTTCACCGAGCGTCGGAGCGCGCTCGCCCTGACGGCCGTCTACGCCTTCGGTACGACCACCTGGGTGGTCGCTAGCCAGTCGCTGTGGCAGCACGGCCCTGCGCTCTTCTGTCTGTCGCTCGCCGTCTGGGAGGCGCTCCGCGTGGAGGAGCGCGGCGACCGATGGGACGCGGCACTCGCGTCGTTCGCGGCGGCGTTCGCCGTCGTGTGCCGTCCGCAGGACGCGCTCGGCGCGCTCGCCATCGGGCTCTTCGCGCTCTACCGGCGTCCACGGCTCTGGCCGTTTCTCGTCGTGCCGGCAGCCGTGGTCTCATCGGGGCTCGTGCTCTACAACGTGAGCGTCTTCGGCTCGCTCATGGGCGGCTACGGCGCGATCTACACCTCGCCGGCTCACGCCTGGCGTCACCTCGACGTGCACTCGGTGTTCACGTACCCGCTCGTCGCCGGGCTCGCCGGGCTCCTCGTCTCGCCGAGCCGCGGGCTCTTCGTATATTCGCCGGTGTGCATCGCCGGGTTCGCCGCGCTCTTCATCGCAGCTGCGTCGCGGCAATTTCCGCTCGCGCGAGCGTTCGTGGTGTGGGTCGTCGGCACCCTCTACGTTCTCTCGAAGAACCAGATCTGGTGGGGCGGCACCTCGTTCGGACCTCGGTATCTCACCGAGCTCGCTCTGCCGCTCGTCCTGTCGCTGGGCATGCTCTGGCCGCGGATCGCGAGGCACGCCGCGCTCCGGCGGTCGATCTGGGCTGCCGCTCTGTTCGGGATCGCCGTCGAGGCCGTCGGCGCGTTCACCTGGGAGTGCGGCTGGCATCTCTTCCCGGCGTGGCTCGATTATCGCCCCGATCGGCTCTGGGACTATCGCGATCCGGAGATAGTGCGCTGCGCAAAGCTGCTCGCCGAGAAGGGCCCACGCCGGCCCGAGTTCGGTCCCTTCGCGCGCTGACCGAGTTTACGGTATCAGGTCGGTCGGTTCAGCCGGAGCTCGACGAGGAGCCGCGCGAACTTGAGGAACTCCGGAACGTGCCGCATCTTCGACTCGCCCCGCGTCCGCGGCATGTAGCGCACGGGCACCTCCGCGATGTGCCGGCCCTCGAGGGCGAGCCGCGCCGCGAGCTCGAGCACCAGGTCGAACCCGGGCCGATGAAGACCGCTCGCGGGGAGCGCGCGTCGCTGCACGCCGCGGAGCCCGGTGTAGAGATCCGTCAGGTTGCGGGCGAAGAGCACGTTGAAGAGCGTGGTGACGACCTGGTTGCCGAACCGACGCACCGCGGGCATCACTTCGTCCGTCGCCGTGCGGCCGAGAAAGCGCGAGCCGTACACGGCGGGCGCGCTGCGAAGCGCGTCCACGACGGCAGGGACGTCCTCCGGCAGGTACTCCAGATCGGCGTCGATCATGACGATGTACTCGCCGCTTCCTGCCGCGATCCCGTCGAGGATCGACTGGCCGTACCCGAGGTTCGTCTCGTGACGGACGAGCGTCGCGTCACCGAGCGCCCCTATCGCCGCGAGCGTGCCGTCGGTGGAGCCGTTGTCGACGAAGACGATGCGCGCCTCCGGGCACGCGGCGCGGAGCCGTGCGTGCAGCTCCTTCACGGTGCCCGCCTCGTTGAAGATCGGGATCACGACGTCGACGCTGTCCGACATGGACGCGGGACCGTATCACGCACCCGGGGAGCCTTCGCGTGCCCGAGTTGATCGGCGTCATCCCCGCCGCCGGCCGCGGAGTGCGCGCCTATCCGTTCACCCGCAAGGTCCCGAAGGGGATGCTCGAGGTGGACGGCGTGCCGCTCATCCGGCGCAACGTCGAGCTGATGCGCGACAAGCTCGGGATCCACGACGTCCGCATCGTGATCGGCCACCACGGCGAGGTCATCCGCGAGCACCTCGGGGACGGGACGGCCCTCGGCGTCCGCATCACGTACGTCGAGAACGACCGACTCGACCGTGAGCTCGGCTACTCCGTCTACCTGGGTTGTCGGGGCGTGCGCTCGCCGGTCTGCGTGGTGCTCGCCGACGAATGCTACGCCGGCACGAACCACGAGGGGCTCCTCGATCCACGCTTTGCCGGCGCGCTCGGCGTGTGCACGCTCATCGCCTCGCCGTACGCGAAACACATTCGCAAGAACTACACGGTGACCCTCTCCGGCGATCGCATCACCGACATGCAGGAGAAGCCCACGGTCGTCACCGGCAACCTGATGGGCACCGGCACGTACCTGCTGTCACCCGCGCTCATCGAGAAGCTCGAAGCCGCCTTCGGTGACGTCGACGCGGGGCCACGCGTGTGGACGTCGTGGCTCGCCGAGCAGAGCCGCTCGGGCGGCGACGTGCGCGCCTTCGTCCTCGACGGCAGCTACGTCAACGTCAACTCGCGCGACGACCTGAACTTCGGCAACTACCTGGTCCGCGAGCTCACCTTCGAGCGTAAGAAGACGTCGCTCGTCTACGTCATCGACGGCCGTGAAGAAGAGAAAGCGGCGCGCCCCGTCGAAGGCTTCGCCGACCGTGCCGACATCGACGAGGTCGTCGTCGTGACGCGCCGGATGGCGCCCGCGCTGTCGCGCGTTGCCGAGAGCCCCAAGGTGCGCATCGTCGAGGCGCCCGCCGGGAGCCCCGTCGGCGCGCTCTTCACGCTCGGCCTCGACACCGCGAAGGGCGACATACTGCTCCTGTCGCACAGCGACGACACGTTCTCGGCGCGGGACGTGTCGAAGCTCCTCGTCTATCTCCGCGACGCCGATCTCGTCGTCGGAACACGCACCACCCGCCAGATGATCGAGCAGGGCACGAACATGCGCGGCGTCGTGCGCGCCGCCCACGTCATCCTCGCGAAGCTCCTCGAAATGCTCTGGTGGCGCTTCGACTGCCGCTTCACCGACGTGTGCTGCGTCTACCGCGGCATGTGGCGCTCCACCTATGCCACCATCCGCCAAAACCTCACCGCCAAGGGCGTCGAGATAATTCCAGAGATGGTCATCGAGGTGCTACGCGCCCGCCGTCGCATCATCGAGATCCCCGTGAACTACTACAACCGCGACCTGGAGTTCACCCACGTCCACGCGCGCTACCAGAGCTTCGGCACATTCGTCGCGATAGTGTTGATGATGGTCCGGAAACGGCTGGGCAGTCCGCGGTGAGACGTCGGGGCGTTACGTTGCCGCGCAGGTTAGCGCCGGTAAGTTAGCCGTACGCCCGTGACGCGCGCCCACCACCGCAACGTGTTCGCTGAGCGCGCTGCCAAGAAACGCACCTGCACATGAAGTTCTACGGTGACTGAGTAGCCCCGTCGAAATTGTCGGCTCCGGCATGCAAATGACCTGATGCTGCGGGCGCCTCGTCCTTCAGCGTCGCGCCGGCGTCGATTTGGCCACTTGACTGGTCACTTGGCCGAGCGACCGACTTTGAAGCGAACGAGGATTCCAGCGAGAAAAGTGAATGGGTGCGGGCGCACGAAGCGCTGTCGCTCCTGGCCAGCGAGCGCGCCGCAGCGGACGCGGAAGAGGGCCGTTGGTTTCTCGCCACGTTGCGTTCGGCGGCGCATGTGCAGCTCGGGTACGGTAGCATTCGGCGAATGCATCGAACGTCTGTTCGGATACAGACCACGCTCCACGCAGGAGAACCTGCGCGTGGCCGAAGCGCTCGAAACGCTGCCGGCCATCGCGCAAGCGCTCGCGTGCGACGGTCAGCACATCGGGGTGATCACGCCTCCCGTTGCAGGGCGCAAAGCCGGCCGAGGACGAGAGCGCCCACGCGGGCGCAGAGCCCGCCAAGAACGAAAGCGCCCGCGTGGGCGCGGCGCGAGTTCGCGCAATCGGCAGCGGTCGGGCGCAGCTGCGTTCGGAAGGGGGCGGGCACGATGCTGGCAATCTGATTACTTTGCGCGGCGCGCACCATCGCACCGCACATCGCGGTGAGCTCGTCATCTCCGGCAGCGTCGCGGCGGGGATTCGATTCCGTCATCTAGTCGCTGAACCTCACGGGCTCTGACGCGACTTGACGCCCTTCGTGGCGAGCTCGCTTCGCGACCGCCGCTCACCGCGTCGTCGGCTCCGCCGTTAGCGTTGCGCCAGCAGGTTAGCGCCTATACGTTGGCCACTCTCCGATGATTCAAATCCGTCAGGCCACCATCGGGGATGCGACTGCTCTCTGGAAAGCTGAGGTCGAGACCGCACAAACTCCCGGACGGCTCGTATCGCGGCCCCAGGAGCTGACGCTAGCCTCGTTCGAATTTCGAATTCGCGAATTGGAAACGGCCGGATGCTACGTTGTCGCAGTCGACGACACCAACGGTCTATGTGGCCATGCACTGCTGGAGCCGATGTCGCTGGAAGCATTGCGGCATGTGTTCAGGTTGACGGTCGTCGTGCATCCAGGACGTACTGGCTGTGGGATCGGAACCGCTCTCCTTACTCACCTTCAGGATTGGGCCTCTTCGAATGCTGACGCCCTCAAGATCGAGCTCATGGCTCGCGCCACGAATCTCGGCGCGATTCGTCTCTACGAGCGCCTCGGTTTCGCGGAGGAAGGCCGTTTTCGCGATCGCGTTCGGCTCCCCAATGGTGACTTCATCGACGACGTCGCAATGGCTTGGTTTCCTCCCAGCAACGCTGGCTAACACGCCGGCGAACCTGATTTGTGTATTACGAGCTCGATGCTCGAGGGGTTCGAAAGTCAGGCACGTCATCGCGATGCTCGAGAACGACGGCTGGGTGCAGGTACGCCAGCGCGGTTCGCATTGGCGGTTCAAGCGCAGCGCTCCCCAGATGCGAATGGTTCGACGACTGTTCGCGGGGGACTTCGATCTTCGTCCCGCGCGTGTATCAAACATGCGCGCACCGCGGGGTCAGTCTGACCAGCGCGTCTCGTACGACCCGTTCGAGGTTCATCTCTGGCACCCCGATGTTGCAGGATTCGGCCAGCGCTCGACGGACCTCGCCTTCTCGAAAGCCCAAACCGCATAGCGCAGCGAATGCTTTGGCCCGCATCTCCACCGCACGTGGTTCCGGCGCGGTGCCGTAGTCGCCGCCGTCGGCATGCCGGAATCGAATACCCGCTGCGACGCTGCCGGAGGCGACGAGCTCACCGCGATGTGCCGCGCGATGGTGCGCGCCGCACAGGGTAGTCAAGTTGTCAGCATCGTGCCCGCCACCCTCCGAACGCAGCGCAACGTGATGAACGTCGAGAAACTGCGCGTTACGGCAACCAGGGACGACGCACTGCTCGTGATCGCGGCGACGCACGGCTCTGCGCGTCGCGGGTGAGACGGTTTGCTTCGCCCGAGCGCCGTCGATTGCGCGAACTCGCGCCGCGCCCACGTGGGCGCTCTCGTCCTTGGCGGGCTGCGCGCCCACGTGGGCGCTCTCGTCCTTGGCAGGCTTTGCGCCTATAATGAGAGGCGTGATCACGCCGATGTGCTGACCGTCGCACTCGGCCATCGCGACGACCTCTGCGCTGACGGGTATGAGTTCTCCGTTTGCGTGCTGGTAACCCCGGTCACACGTAGGGCAGACAGAGAGTGCGATCTGGTAGCTCGCCCGGCCGCCGTCCGCCGGACCACCGAGAACGTGGCGTGCCATCAGCATGAGCGCGGAGTCGTCATCGAGCGGAGTGCCGCTCTGCTTGAGCTTGCTCATGGCCTCCCGGAAGAGGGCCAGCGTTTCGGGCGCAACTTCGAAGCGAAGAACGTGGCGTCGCGCATCGGGCTTGCCGGCGGAAGAAGGCCCGTCGCCCGGGCTCTTACCGGCCACGAGCGCTTCCAGCTGGTGCACCGTCTTGCCATGAGCGACGTCGAGCCATGCGGACTCGGCTTCCGCGACCGCCACGCGCGTGAGCTCGCGCGCGGCGGACAGTTCAGCACGCCGCTCGCGAGCGCTTGCGCGATGACCGGCAGCACTTCGAGCGCTTCAGCCACGCGCAGCTTCTCTTGCGTGGAGCGTGGCTTGTATCCGAACAGACGCTCGATGTATTCGCTGAAGCTACCGTAGCCGAGGTGCACATGCGCTGCCGAGCGCAACGCGGCGAGAAGCCAGCGGCCTTCTTCCGCGTCCGCCGCGGCGCGCTCGGCGGCCAGGAGCGACAGCGCTTCGTGCGCCCGCACCCATTCACTTTTCTCGCCGGAATCCTCGTTCGCTTCGATGTTGGTCCCCGCCATGAACAAGCAATACCACGCTGATTTTCAGCTTCCGTATCGTCGCGCAGCGCGCCTTTCGACGAGCAGATCGTCTTCGCCGCCGTCCACCGCGTAGAAGCCTCACCAGGCCTGATGTCGAGTGGCGCAGCACCGGGTTTAGCGAGACACCTCGATCATGCGCCCACCGTCTCACGAGATCGCGTCAAGACGAATCGTCGTCCCGCGCACAATCGGTCCATTGACCAGTGCGGTGGCCAAAGCCACGTTGGCGCGACGCTCTGTCCGTCCAAGTCGTTCTGGTCGCGCCGGTCGGCTCGCGGACGGCAAGACGATTCGATCAGCGTCGATCTTGCGGATGGTCGATAGCGGCGCCTATCGCGTGGTACCCGCGACTGGCGCGCGGTACCGCTCGGGAGCGGTCGAACTGGCGCTTCGTCGGATGCGGTGAAGAGATTCAATGGCCGGAGTTGGATGCGGACTTCAGCGTCGGTGGTCTCCTGGCTGGACGTTTCTCACGCGAATCGAACGCTTCCCTCGAGCACTGGATCGCAGAGCGCAACGCGAACGACCGGTGACGGGCTGTTTCGCGTGCCAGGAGTGGAGCGCACTGTCTCGACTCAATCCGCCGTAGTCGCCCCCGTGTTCGTCGAGTTCACGGCGGCGCCGGTGGCGTTGATGATGTGGTTTATGGCGCTGCCGTCGGCGTTTTTGAACCACTGGGTGACGACGTGCTGGAAGGTGACGCCGGGCGCGGTGGGCGCTTCGATGGCACTGTCGAGTACGACGGGGTTGTCGAAGTAGGAGTAGATGCCGAGGCCGCGGCCGTCGAAGGTCGTGACGCTGTCGGCGACCTTGAAGGAGGCGTAGCCGTTCACGCCGTCGTGGGTCCACTTGGCCTGGGAGGGGACGTCGTAGGGGATCTCGGATTGGTAGAAGTAGACCTTGCCGCCGTTGCCGTTCCAGAGCGTCTGGTACTCCTCGAAGTGCTCGACGAAGAGGCCGTAGGCCGTCACGTTCGCGCCGTTGACGATGAGACCGTTCTTCGCGCTGTTCGTGTCCCAGCCGACGCCGGTGCCGTGGTCGGCGCGCCATAGCCACGCCTGATCGATGAGCACGTCGTTGCTGTTCACGGTGACGCAGCTCGCTGCGAAGCCCGCGGCGGCGCCACCGACGCGACACGACACATCGAACAGAGCAGATGGACTCTTCGCGTGACTCGCGCCGCCCGGAGCGGCTCCAAGACGGAGCAGCGTCGGTGACGACGCGGCGCCCGCGTCGAAGAGAACCCCTGCGACGGTCACGCTGTCGACGTCGGAGACCTCGATGGCCGCCGTGCCCTTGTCGGGCGTCAGCGTCGCGAGCCCGAGGCCGAGCACGACGGTACCGGCGCGCGCGACGTCGAGCGCTGCGTCGAGGTGGTAGGTGCCCGGCGTGAGGACGAGATTCGCGCCGGCGGCCAGCGCCGCGTTGATCGTTGCCGCGGTGTCCTTGTCGGAGTGGGCGACGTAGAACTCGGAGATCGGTAGCGTCGTCGCGGGCCCTGCCGCGCCCTCCCACGTCGTTCCTTGTGTCTTCGTGGCCAGCGACGGGACGACGACGGAGTAGTTCCCGGAGCCGTCGATCGTCAGATACGGCTTCTCGCGGACCATCGGCGTGGTGTCGACGAAGGTGTAGGGCTTGCCGGGCCACGCGCCCGTTGGATTTCCGCGGTTACCGACGAACACCATGTTCCACACGCCGCCCGTCCACTGCTGCATCGTCACGTTGCGGGTGAAAAACTGCTGCTGGCTGCCGGACACCACCGTCCCGTCGATCTTCGAGTCCGCGATGAAGCCGCCGCTCGCCCATTCGTTCGGGCCGCCCTCCGGGTCGAAGAGGTTCACGCCGCCGCTCGTGACGTGGATACGACGGAGCGCGGTGGCCTGAGAGACGGCCCACACGTCGTTCTCGTTGATCGCCGCTGTCGGCGTGACGGAGAGGTTCTCGGCGAGACGCCAGAAGTTCACGGTGGCGTTCCCCTGGTTCCACTTGGCCATCGAGCGCACCGCGCCGGTGATGGAGACGTCGTCGGGCTTCGCGCCGAGACCGACGGCTTCCATGTAGAAGCCGATCTGGACGTCGAGGGCGTACTTGCCGGGCTTGAAGAAGTACGCGTAGCGCGCGGTGCCGAACTGATTCGTCTCTTGCTTGGCGAAGACGCCGTCGAGCTTCGACTGGATCGTCGCGTTGCCCATCGACGGATCGAAGATGAGCACATTGGGTCCGAAATCGACGGGACCCGCCGGCGCGGCGTACCCGCCCCCGCCCGGCGGAGTGACGGTGCCGCCGTCTTCACCCGGCGACGAGGTTGCCGCGCCGCCGGAGCCGTTCGTCCCGCCGCCGGTGTTGGCGCCGCTGGAGCCGTTCGTCGCACCGCCGGAGCCGTTCGTCGCACCGGCGCTGCTGGCGCCGCCCGAGCCGTTCGTCGTGGCGCCCGAGCTGGACGTCCCAGCCGATGCGTTGCCGCCGCTCGACACCGTGGCTCCCCCGTTGCGGGCCGTTTCGCCGCCCGACCCTGACGTGCTTCTCCCGTCGCTGGACGAGCATGCGGCGATCAGTGCCGTGGACGTGAAGAGAGCAGCGCCGAAGCGCAGTGTCGTGGAGGGCATCAACCCAATCCTACGAACGAACGGCACTTTCGCGAAATCGAACGCCGCGAGCGCCGCGGCTAGCTGGTCGAGCGGGCTGGCGCCCATGAGAATGACGAGGATCCGTGACCGGAGAGAAGTGTCGGTCTTCGCCACACTCTCTCCTGCTCACTGTGCACCGCACTGGACACTGGGTTGTTCGTGCCCCGGGTCGTCTCCATTGGGCATCGTTGCTGGAGCGCCTGTTTATCGACGGTGCAAAGTGTTAGCGTTGCCGATCTGATCTCGGCCGCGTTCGTGCGCGCGCGAGATCGGGAGGGAGCTCGCATTGCCGGAGTCGATGGGCTCGGTGGCAGAAAAGCCGTCAGGGGACGCGTCCAGAAGCGTCCGTGTGCTCATCGTCGATGACGACAGTGTGCTCGTTCGCGCGCTGCAACGTGTGCTCAGGGCAAACGGCCTGCACGCAGACGCCGTGCTCGACGGCCGGAGCGCGCTGGAACAGCTCGGCAATCAGTCGTACGACGTCATGCTCCTCGACCTCCAGATGGCCAATATGGACGGCATGGAGGTCTTTCAGCTCGCCCGCGCCCGCCCGTCGGCGCCCGCCACCATCATCCATTCTGCCCACGTGGACGTCCGGACGGCAGTGCTCGCCATCCGCGCCGGCGTTCAGGAGATCATGCAGAAGCCGGTCCCCGAGCACATTCTCACGGCCCGGATCCGGGAGCTCGCGGCAGAGCGGCGCGCCGGGAACGATACGTCGTCGGCTCCTCCGGGCCCGGCGATGCTGTCGGACGCGCTTCTCCGTCTGGTCGGTGAGAGCGCGCCGATGGTCGAGCTTCGCCAGCACGTCTGCCGCGTCGCGAATTTCCGCGATCTGTCGGTGATGGTGCAGGGGCCCACCGGGACCGGCAAGGAGCTCGTGGCGCTCGCGATCCACGCCGCGAGCTGCGCCGACGAGCCGTTCGTCAGTGTGAACTGTGCGGCGGTGCCGGAGCATCTCTTCGAGAGCGAGCTCTTCGGACACGAGGCGGGCGCGTTCACGAACGCCAAGGGCGTCCGCGTCGGACTCTTCGAGGAGGCGGGACGGGGAACGCTCTTCCTCGACGAGATCGGCGAGATGCCGCTCGTCCTCCAGGCGAAGCTCCTGCGCGTCCTCGAGACGCGGCAGTTCCGTCGCGTCGGCGGCAACCGTAGTCGGCTCCTGTCGGCGCGTGTCGTCAGCGCCACGAACCGTTCATCGGCGGCCGAGCTTCGCGCACGCATGCGTCCCGACCTGTATTTTCGGCTCGCCGGCTACACCATCGTGACCCCCGCGCTCACCGAGCATCTCGCTGACGTGCCGGAGATGGCGCGGCATTTCGTCGAAGATTTCAGCGCGAAGCACAATCTTTCGGGCGCCGGACTGACGCCTCGCGCCCTCGACGCGCTCGTCTCCCACGCCTGGCCGGGGAACGTGCGCGAGCTCCGCGCCGTCATCGAGAGCGCGGTGGTGCTCGCCCGGGGAGGCGTCATCGACGAGTGTCAGGTCGAGGCGGCGCTCATCGCGCGAAGCAGCTTCGACGAGACCGAGCTTCGCCCCCCGGTGTCGGCGGAGCCACGTCGGGCGACGATGCCGCCGCCCGCGTCGTTGCCGATGCCGCCGCTATCCGCATCGGCGCGCTCCGGCGTTCGTCGCCGTCCGTCGCTGCCCGATCTGCAGCGCGACATGATCCTCTCCACGTTCGAGCAGTCACAGAAGAACCTGAGCCACGCCGCACGAGAGCTCGGGATCCCCCGCTCGACGCTGAGGGCCCGCCTGAAGAAGTACGGCGTGCGCTGAGCCGGCTCAGCCGATCGTGGCCATGAATCGGTCGAGCTGGATCCGCGCCATGGCGAGGCTCGTCTCCTGTCGCGCGAAGACGAGGAGCGCAAATTCGCGGATCATGCCGTCGACGGGTCGGATCACGTCGCAGTGACCGCTGCGCGAGAGGACGAGCTCCTCGAGCTCGTTGCCCCGGCCACACGACGTGAGCGCCGCGACCTCGTGGCGCAGTACGACGGCGGAGAGCGTCGCGAGCTCGGCGAGCGGCACGCCTTCTCGCGACGTCCAGGCTCTGAGCGCGCCGGTCGCGGTGTCGACTACGGCCAGAGCGCGCGTCCCGTTCGGCAAGCTGGGCGCGCCCGCTCCCGAGGACGTCGGCACGACGCCGAGCGGCCCTCCGAGGAGCGCCGCTTCCTCGCTCGGACGCACTGTGCCGAGCGATTCGGGAAAGTCCGACACCGGGCTATCCCGCATCGCCTCGTCCTTCATGCGCATCGCCTCCATCACGATGAAGCCGAGCGGCGTGTCGATGACCGTGTCCTGCACGGCACAGTGACTCACGATGGTGATGCCGGGATCCTCCCAGCCCACGATGGAGATCGCGGCGTCCTCTCCCACGAGCTCCCCGGCGCGCGCGTCGAGGAGCTGTCCGCGGCGGATGAAGAGCGTCCCCGAGTTCCCGTTACACTCCACCGTGAGCGTGCACGTCTTCCGTTCCATCTCGATGAGCTGGAGAAACGACGCGAGGCTCACGTTCTCGACGTGCCCGCGGATCGATTGCGCGAGCGTCTCACGGAGTCGCCCGAGGAGAAGCTTCACGTTGAGCGGCTTGGTGAAGCACTCGATCGCGCCGAGCGCGTTCAGCCGGTCGAAGGTGCGGTCGCTCGCGTATCCGGTCATCGCGAAGACGGGAATGGAGGGACGGTGAGTGAGGATCCACGCGAGCAGCTCGAAGCCGTCCATGCGCGGCATCTTGAGATCGGTGATGACGACGTCGAACTCCTGCTCGGCGAGGAGCGTGCTCGCCTCGATGCCGTCGGAGGACGTCACCACCGTCAGGTCGGGTTGCCGCGAGAGAGTACGTGAGAGCGCCTTGACGAGGGACGTGTTGTCCTCGACGAGCAGGATGCGCGTCACGGCGAGCGTATCCTTCGTGTCAACGACTCCGGCGGTGGAGTGCCGTGCTGGTGCTGGCGCTTGCCGAGCTCGCTGACGAGTCGCGCTGCGGCGGCGCTCGACGAGCAGAGCGCGACGTAGTCGACGCCGTATTTTCGCCAGGTGACGAGGGCGGTCCGGCTGCACCACGCGACGCGGACCACGCGTACCTCCGGCTCGAATGCCGCCGCGACGTCGAGGAGCCCCGTCGCCCAGTTGCCGGCCGCGACGAGCTCGTCGACCGGGACGTCACAGGCGGGATCTGCGGCGACGAGCATCGCCCCCGAGCCGAGCGCGCCGCGAACGAACGCCGCGCCCGTCGACTCGGTCACGAGAACGCCCGCGAGCTCGCGTTCCGCGGTGGCGCTTCGCGGCGGATCGTCGGCGCCACACACCGTCGCGAGGATCTCGCACGTCGTGAAGGCGTAGCGCGGGTCGTAGCCGCGCTGGGTGTGCGGCGAGAAGGCGTCCGCGGTCGCCCGCTCGCGCGCCAGGTGCGCGACGGCGTGCGTCGTGTGCTCGCGAAGCGCGGAGCGGAGCCCGGTCTCGGAGACGAGCCCGCTCGCGACCAGTGATTCGCCGAGCGGGTGTCCCGTCGTGCGGCAGCCGCGTACGACGTCCTCGATCGCGTCGCGGGCGATCGGGGGGTTCGCCTGATTGCAGAGAATGTCCGTCAGCCGGAGACGCATGCTCTTCGCCTGAGCCCAGCAGATGCGCCGTGATTCGACGAGTACCACTCCGCCCTCGCCGAAGCGGAGCGCACCGGTCGCGCCCGACGGCAGCTCGTCGATCGCGCCGAGCAGGCAGAGCGTCCACGCGGCGAGGCCTCTCTCCGAGGGGATGCCGAGAACCCTTGCCGGTTCCACGTTCACCCACCCTCGAGCTCGGCCGCCCGCTGATGCACCGCAGACAGGACGAGCCCGATGCTGTTCTTGGCGGTGCTCATCGCGATGAGCGCCACGCCTCTCCTTCGCGAGAGTGGCTTCATCACGTGGACGTGCTCTCCGGAGACGAGCAAGACTTCCCTGAGCGACTCGCCGCCTTCGCTGCCGAAGCGTCCGAGCACGCGCTCGAGCGGCGCGAGGTCCGCTGCGCCGAAGAGTGACGGGAGCGTCGCCGCGAGCTCTTCGAGGCGGAGCCGGGCCGGCACGGGCGCGTCGCACTCGACGAGCTCGCCGCTCTGCATCGACGCGAGCGCGTGGAAGACCTCGACGAGGACTCGCCCCGCGGGAAGACTCTGGCTCACGGCGGCGCCTCGCAGCTCGGGAGATAGAGGGCGAAGCACGCGCCGCGCTCCGACTCGACCAGCACGAGCTCGCCGTTCATGCGCCGCGCGGCCTGACGTGCGATGGTGAGCCCGAGGCCCGGCCGTCGATCCTTCGTCGTGAAGAACGGCTCGAACACGAGCTCCCTGACGACCTGGGGAACGCCGGGGCCGTCGTCCGAGACGCGCACGCAGACGTGAAACGGCTCTTCGGGGCGCTCATGACCGCCGGGCGCCGAGGCGGGAAACGCCGTCACCGAGACGAGCCGCGGCGTCGAAGCCGCCTCGGCGGCGTTCAGGAGCAGGTTGATGAAGATCTGCTCGACGACGATGGGGTTGCCGCGCACCCACTCCGCTCGCGGCGCCAGATCGATGTTCAGGCGGTGCAGACCGTGCTGATAGTGGGAACGCAGGAAGCCCGCCGCGCGATTCAGGGCGTCACGAAGCTGCACCGGGACGCTGATGTTCGGGCCGAGGCTCGTGTAGTCGAGGAGACCGTCGACCATCTGCTGGAGTCGCCGGCTCGCCTCCGCGATGTCGTGCAGCGCCTCGCCGAAGACCTCGCGCGGCATCTCTCCCCCGCCGACCTCGAGGAAGTCCGCGCTGTAGCTGATGCTCGCTACCGCGCCGCGAATGTCCTGCGCGATGCTGGTGACGAGGCGCTCGGTCGATTCGAGCCGGAGCTGCTGTACGCGCTCGAACCAGGCGATGTGCTTGGCCGACACCTCACGCATCAGGAGCAGATAGGAGCCCTGAGCGGCGGAGTAGCGGGTACATCCGAGCACGTCTCCACGCGCGCCGGGTGGCCGCCACTCGACGGCTTCGCCCGCCGGCATCTTCTCGAGGAGACGCCAGAGCTCCGGCGGGAGCACGCCGCGGGTGTCGCTCAGCACGGCGAGCCGCTTGAGGAGGCCCATCGCGAGCGGAGTGGCAGCTTCCACGCGGCCAGTGGGTGAACAGAGGGCGATCGGCGCCTGGATGGTGCCGATGTCGATCAGGTCCGGCGCAGACGCGCTGGCCTCCGTCGCTCTCGTGGTGCCCACTCGTTACAGGGTAAGCAAGACGTGAACCATTCACTGCGGCGCATCCTGCGCTCGAGTTAGACGACGTGGCGACCATGGGTGGCCGATTTCGCCAGGCCGATCGCATGCGCCGCCGTCCATTCTCGACCAGTCGGTGGCGGGAACGGACAGGCGAACTCCATACGTCGCGCATTCGACAGGGCGGTATGCGCTGGCGCAAACGTTGCACACGCTGTTCGACGTAGCGCGCTCGCACACCTCTCGGGTGACGAGCCGTCAATTCGACTCATCACAGGAGAAAGTCATGGCGAACGTCAAAGAAGCTCTCGCGCGGATCATGCAGATGGACGGCGCTGTCGGCGCCTGCATCGTCGACAGCAACAGCGGGATGATGCTCGGCGCCGAGGGCGGCTCGGGATCCATCAATCTCGAGGTCGCCGCAGCGGGCAACACGGAGGTCGTCCGCGCCAAGCGCAAGACGATGAAGGCCCTCAACCTGAAGGACAACATCGAGGACATCCTCATCACCCTGCACAATCAGTATCACCTGATCCGCCCGCTCTCGAGCAACGACGCGCTCTTCATCTATCTCGTGCTCGACAAATCTCGCGGCAATCTCGCGATGAGCCGTCACCAGCTCGCAGGCGTCGAGAAGGATCTCGCGATCTGATCGTCACGGAGGAAATACAAATGGCAACAGAGAAGCAACTCATCGACGTTCTCGACAAGATCCAGGCCGATGTGACGGGCTTCATCGCCGCGTCTCTCGTCGACCTCGACTCCGGCATGACGCTCGCGGTGAAGACGCTGCGTCCCGACTTCGATCTGACCGCGGCGAGCGCCTACAACAGCGAGCTCGTGAAACAGAAGCTCAAGATCATGAAGACCCTCGGGCTCACCGGAACCATCGAGGACATGCTCATCTCGCTCTCGGATCAGATTCACATCGTGAAGCTCCTGAATCCCGGGACCTTTCTCTATCTGGCCGTCGACAAGAAGCAGTCGAACCTGGCGATCGTCAGGACCGCCGTGCTGCGGCATCTACAAAACGTCAACTAGCGGCTCAGGCCGGCGAAGCGCACGTTCTTCGGTGCATCCGGACCGTCGAACGCGCGCCGCTCGCCGCCGGGACGAGGGCGCCGCATGGCTACGATCGACGACACGCGTGGCACGCTCGTAATCCGCATCGTCTACGATGGCCCGGCGCTGTCCGGTAAGACGACGAGCCTCGGGGCACTTGCCCGCGGTGTGAACAGCACCGTGGAGTGCCCCGACCACACCGATGGCCGTACCCTCTTCTTCGACTGGGTCGAGTACGTCGGAGGGCTCTTCGAGGGGCGGCAGATCCGCTGCCAGATCGTCAGCGTTCCCGGTCAGATCGAGCTCGGACGGCGGCGCAAGATGCTGCTCGAGGCCGCCGACGCGATCGTGCTGGTGCTCGACACGCGGGAGCACGAGTGGCAGTTCGGCCTCGGGTGGCTGAAGGACGTGCTGCCGTTCGCTCGCGCGAAGACGCCGCCGGTCGGCGTCGTGCTCCAGGCGAACAAGCGCGACGCGCCCGACGCGGTTCCGAAGGAAGAGCTCCGGCAGGCGCTCCTGCCGATGGGACCGGTTCCGCTCGTGGAATCGTCGGCCGCGTCGGGTGACGGTATCCGTGAAGCGTTCGTGCTCGCGGTGCGCGTCGCGCTCGACCGCGTGCGCGCGCTCGCCGCTGCCGGCCAGCTCGAGGTGGGCCGTCCGGCGGAAGAGACGCCGGACGCGCTGCTCGCGCGGATGCACGAGATGGAGACGGACCAGGACTTCGGCGAGCCCCGCGTCATGCGCGTCGTCGAGGAGATGCTCGGGGTGGAAGCGGAGCCATGGCACCGCGCAGGTACGGTGGCCGTTTCAGCCAGTGGCGACGCAGTCGAGGAGCGTCCGTTCATCCCCGATCCGATGATGCCCGGCGGGATGATCTGGCCGCCGGTGGATGGACGCGCGCTCCTTCATGACGTCGCGTCGCTCGAGATCCGCCCCGCGCGGACGAGTCGCGCCGACTGGCTCGGCGCAGGCTCCGGCTTCCGCTTTCATTCGTTCGGCGGCGCGCTCTACGCCGATCCTCACGTCGCGCGCAACGAGCTCATCGAGTGGGCGCGCCTCCACGCGGCGAACTCGCAGTATCTCTCTGCCGGTCGCGCGGTGATCCTCGCCGATGCGGGCGCTGGTCGCCTGCGGCTCTGGCAGCTCGTCCGCACCGACGCTGCGCTTCGCGAGCCGCTCTCGCTCGCGCTCGGGCTCGCGGATCCGGCCGCCGTCGCACAAGATCTGATGTCGGTCGCGACCGAGCTCGCCGCGGCACGCGAAGCATTCCGCGCGTCGTCGGTGGCCCTGCCGTGCACGCTGTGGAGCGTCGGCCAGCACCGGCGCTCGCTCGGCCCGACCTTCGTCGGACTGATGCCGGGGCCTGCGAGCAAGCTCGCACCCGAACCGGAGGGACGCCCGCTCATCGAGCGCGAGCTCTCGCCGCACCTGCGTGAGCTCCGTCGCAGTCGCGTCGACTACAACGAGGTCGTCGAGCACGTCCAGGCGCTAGCCGAGTACGCGCGCTACGACACGCCTGCGCGCTGGCTATCCGACGTCGTGCTCGCCACCTGACGGTCGCTGGGCGATCCAGGTCGAGAGGCGGCGCTCAGCGGCCGCTGCGCCACTTGTCGAAGCGGTCGCGATCCTGCGCGAGCCGCCCGGCGCGCCGATTCCAGAAATACGCCAGCGTGAAGCGGTTCGTGATGAACACGGTTGCGCAGACGATGGCGAGAAACGTCGCCAGGCGTTGTCCGGTGGCGGCATGCCGAGCGTGCGCATCGATGGCGACGAGCAAGAATCCGAGGGGCAACCCCTGGAGCGCCGCCAGGGCCGCGACCCGGAGCGTCGAGAAACGTTCCCCTGGATCGGGATGAAGGAACGCGAACGGCGACCAGCGTCGTTCGGAGTCCGTCAGCTGATTGAAGGCGACCTCGGCGTCGAGGAGGCCAGTGTCGATGCGGTGTCGGAGGCGTTGAATGGGCGGGAGTTTGTCGCGCATGCGTCGTGACCCGGTCACCGAGCGAGGAACCGTCGTAGTTCGTCTACGACCGGCCTTCGCCCGGCTTAAGTCGCCTGGCCGCGTCCCGCTATACAGCCATTCCGCCGACCCGCGCTACGGCAATTCTGTTCGCGCGTAGCGTCGGGTCGCCGGGCCGGATCGCCCCCGTCACGTCGGTCAGTGCATCGAGTGAAACGGCCGGGGCGCCTGCACGAGATCCGTGAAGAGCGCGCGATAATGCACGACCGCTTGACGGAGGTCCTCGGTGTGCAAGGGGCCGTCGACGTGATCCGAATGCGTCAGCGCCTGCGCCGCGCGGTAGTGCTGGACGACCTCGGCGTGGTCGACGGAGAGATCCGCCGCCTGGTGCTCGAAGTCCTCCACGGGGTAACCGCGCGCGCGCATCACGTCGCCGATCAGGTTGTCCGCGCCGATGGCCGCGCCCTCGGGGTCGTCGACGAACTGTGCCTGCAAGCGGCTCCACGCGTCGCCGAACGTACGACGCTCGTCGTCCGTCAGGTCGCGAAAGTGAAATTTCTGGACGCGGCTTGCGCGCGCGGCAAGCTCGCGCTCCGCCTGCGTGAGATCGCCGTGCTCGACGACCACTCTGTCGTATTCCGGACCGAACTTGCGCTGAAGCGCGACGCGCCGCGTTCGAACGCGGTTTCGCATCACGGTCGCCGCGACGACGATCAGGGCGACGGCTCCGAGGGCGAGCACGATCCAGGGTGTCATATCGTTCATTGTTCTTCTCCGATCTTCCGGCCGGACGGCGCGTCGCGAAGAGTCGCGCTCCGGTCGAGAGCAGGAAAAGCAACGCGCATGCCGTGGCCGCTAGTCGCCGGCGAGAACGACGAGATATCCGTCGAGATCGCGCAGCCAGATCTCACGGTGGCCGGCGTTGGGGTTCAGGTGCACGTCGGTGACGACGCGGGCCTTCATTTCCCGGATGCGTGCGACCGCGGCATCGAGATCGTCGACCTCGAACCACACTGCGACACCGTTGCCCATCGGGACGCGGGGATCGGCGAGTACGCCGTGGTGATGCTCGATCTCGAGCGCGTGCAGCGAAGGAGCAGCGTGCGACCGGCGACGATGCGCTCGTATTCGAGCCCGCCGTGACCGCTCTTTGCGTCGAGAAGCACCTGGTACCAGCGACTCGAGGCCGGAACGTCTCGGACGGTCAAGAGTGGCTGCGGGCGCACCTTGGGCATGACCGATACGGCCTCAACCGTGCGCGCCTGTCAGCCCGAAAAAAAAGCACGGGGCATGTCGAGAATGGCGCGCCGGCTCCGACTCCCTGGTGAACGCCGGCTCGACCGGCTCGGAACTCCGGTAACAATCGCCCGCCGGGAGACAAAAAATGCCGACAATCACCACGTTTCTCACGTTCGACAGCCAGACCGAAGAGGCCGTTTCTCTCTACATGTCCGTCTTCGAGGACCTGAAGATCCTGGATACGAAGCGATTCGGGAAGGGCGGCCCGGCGCCGGAGGGCACCGTGTTCTCCCAGACATTCCAGCTCTTCGGCCAGACGTTCATCGCCATGAACGGCGGTTCGAGCTTCACGTTCGGCCAGGGCATGTCCTTGATGGTGCAATGTGACACCCAGGCGCAGATCGATCGCTACTGGGAGAAGCTCGCCCAGGGAGGCAAGGAGATCCAGTGCGGCTGGCTCACCGACAAATTCGGCGTCACGTGGCAGATCGTCCCGAAGGAGCTCGGTAATCTGATCGGATCGAAGGACGCTGCAAGAGCGGGCCGCGCCATGCAGGCCATGATGAAGATGAAGAAGCTCGATATCGCGGCGCTGAAACGAGCGTACGACGAGGACAGGTGAATCGCGGCGCCGACCCTCGCCCGTGAAACTGGCCCGGTTCTCGCATCGGGGTCCGGGAGGTGTCGACCGAATACGCATCGCATCTGACCACGGCGAACGGCACGACAATCGCCTGGTACGAGCTCGGCGACGGTCCGCCGCTGGTTCTGCTTCACGGCCTGGCCGATTCGCATCGCACGTGGAGATTCGTCGCGCCCCAGCTCGCGAAGCACTTCCACGTGTACATGCTCGATCTACCCGGGCACGGCCTCTCGGCGCGGCCGCCGGACGCGCCTTACACGTTGCCCTGGTACGCCGACACCGTGTTGCAGTGGATGGACGCGGTCGGCCTCGAGCGCGCTCACATCTGCGGTCACTCTTACGGCGGCGGCATCGCGCAGTGGATGCTTCTCGAGAACCGGCATCGCATCAACCGGCTCGCGCTCGTCGCCGCCGGCGGTCTCGGTAAAGAAGTGGGGACGCTGCTTCGCCTGGCGGCGCTGCCCTTCGTCGCGCCCTTCCTCGAGTCGCGCCTGTTCGGCCCGGTGTCGTCGCTGATGATGCGATACATCTACCGCTCCTCGGCGAACCGCGATCAGCTGAGGCGGCTCGTCCGCTGGAACGGCGCGCCGAACAGCGGCCTCGCATTCCGACGGACCGTCGCCGCGTGCATCGGGTTCAGCGGGCAATTTTTGCAGACGTGGCAGCACATCCACAAGGTGAAGTCGCTGCCTCCGATCGCAGTCTTCTGGGGCGCGCGCGATTCGATCATTCCGGTGAGTCACGCGCACGACGCGGCAAAGCGGCTTGGCCGCCTGACGATGACGATCTACCCCCAGTGCGGTCACTGTCTCCACGCAGAGGAACCGGATCGGTTCGCAAGCGACCTCAGTCGGTTCTTGCTCGAACGGGGAAGGAAGTCTGCGCGCCTTCTGCCGGAGCTTGCGAGGGCGGGCGCGGCGCTCGTCGCGAAGGCGGGCAGGGTCGAGCTCCCACAGCCCGCGCACGCGCGCTGACGTGGCGTGAAAGCAGCCTCACGGTGACATGGTTACCGTGAGCCGGTGTTCGCTTCGAGCGGTCGCCGAGAGGGCCTACCCCGGAGCACACTGGCACCCTCATGCGCGTCACCGGTCGGTCGTATAGATTGGGAGATTCCCGGACACCGCACTCGGTTCCGGAGAGCACAGACGAATGCTGGCAGGATCGAGCGAAGCACCGAGGCTGGACGGAAGATTCCGGATCGAGGCGGAGCTCGCGCGTGGCGGCATGGGCGCCGTCTTTTCCGCGATCGAGGAGTCGAGCGGCCGTCGCGTTGCGCTGAAGCGCCTCGCGCCGAATGTGCCGACGAGGGCGGCGGTCCTGTTCGAGCGCGAGTTCTACGTTCTCGCGTCGCTGCGACATCCCCGCATCATCGAGGTGTACGACTACGGCGTCGACGCCGAGGGCCCTTACTACACGATGGAGCTCCTGGAAGGCTCCGATCTGCGCGAGGTGTCGCCGGTCGCGCCGCTCGTCGCGTGCCGCTATCTCCGCGACGTCGCGTCGTCGCTCGCGCTGCTCCACTCGAGGCGACTCTTGCACCGTGACGTGTCGCCGCGGAACGTGCGAACGCTCCCCGACGGGGGCTGCAAGCTCATCGACTTCGGCGCGCTCATGTCGTTCGGAACGAGCGAAGATCTCGTCGGTACGCCTCCCGCGATCCCCCCCGAGGCTCTCTCGGGCGAGCCGATGGATCAGCGCGCCGATCTGTTCTCCCTCGGGGCGCTCGCTTACTACCTGCTCACCGGGCGGCACGCGTACGCGGCGCGCAAGGTGACCGAGCTCGCCGAGGTCTGGGCCGAGAAGATCCCGCCCCCGTCGCGATATGTGGAGGGCGTCTCGGCGGAGCTCGATCAGCTCGTGCTCTCGCTCCTCGGACTCGACCAGCTCGCGCGGCCGTCGAGCGCCTCCGAGGTCATCGAGCGGCTGCAGGTCATCGCCGGGCTCGAACCCGATCACGACGAGCGAGCGGTGCGCTCGTACTTCGTCGGCGCCTCGCTCGTCGAACGCGAGCGTGAGCTCGAACGCGTCGGGAGGCGTCTGTCTCGTGGCAGGAGCACGTCCGGAAGCTCGATCTTCGTCGAGGCGTCACCGGGCGTGGGCAAGACACGCTTCCTCGCGGAGGCGTGCATGAAGGCGCAGCTCGGCGGGACGCTCGTGCTGCGCACCGACGCGGCGACGCATGCGGGCGGCCTCTCCACCGTTCGCGCCCTCATGCAGCAGCTCGTGCGCCTTTCGCCGCGGTTCGCTGCCACGTCGTTTGCGAAGCACATCGACGCGCTGGAGCTCGTGTGGCCGGAGCTCGTGTCGCAGCTCGAGGTGGAGCGAGTGTCGGTGGAGCGCGCGAGCGCCGAGCCCCCTGTCGGCTTCCCCGCGGTCCTCGAGGAGTGCATTCTCTCGATGTCGCGCAAGGTGCCGCTGCTGCTCGCGGTGGACAACGTCGATCGAGCGGATCTCGAGAGCGTCGCGCTGCTTCTCGCCCTCTCTCGCGCCTGCCGCAAGGAGCGACTCGTGCTCATCTCGACGGCGACGCTGAAGGCGGGGGGAGAGGCTTCGCCCGCCGTGCGCGCGCTTCGCGACGCAGGCGCTGCGATGCGACTTCGCGAGCTGACGTCGGACGGTGTCGCGCGCCTCCTCGTGACGTCCTTCGGAGACGCGGCGCACGCGCTTCGTCTCGCGATGCGGCTCTTCACGGCCACCGACGGCAATCCGGGGCACTGCATGCAGCTCCTCCAGGCATTCGTCGACGAGGGGCTCGTCCACTACGACGGCGGGGCGTGGACCTTGCCGGTGGAGGTGCCGCTCGCGAAGCTCGAGCGAGGCGCGGTGACGGCCGACAAGCTCCGGCAATCTTCCGATGACGCCCGTCGGGTCGCCGCGATCATCGCGATCCGGGACGACTCGGTGCCGCTCGAGTGGCTCGTCGCCTTCGACGCCGAGAGCGGTTCGAGCCGGAGGACCCTGTCCGCGCTCGAGGAGCTCGTCCAGGCCGAGATCCTCGTCGAAGGTCCGCGCGGCTACGGGTTCGCTCGCTCGGCTCATCGCGTCGCGACGCTCGAGAGCGCCGACGTCGCGACGCTGGCGAAGCTCGAGGCCCGCGTCGGCGAGGCGCTCCTCACGCCCGACGCCACGGCGACGACCCGTGTCGCGGCGGGGCTTCACCTGATCCGCGGCGGCGAGCAGAGCCGTGGTGCGTCGCTCGTCGAGGCCGCCGCGCGCTTCATCATCGCGCGCGATCCGGAGCCGGCGCGCGTGCTCGCGAGCGTCGCTCCCGCGCTCGAGGCGGCGCTCGTGGTGTACCGCAGCGAGGGACGGGGCAACCTGTCGCTGATCGGTCTCCTGGTTCCTCTCATCATCGCCAGCTACGACATCTCGTCGACCTACGCGAAGCAGTACGCCGCCGAGACCCTCGAGCGCCTCGAGCGTGCGCTCGGTCTCCGTCGCAGCGATCGGAGCGGGCCAGTAGTGGATCTCGCGGGGCTCATCGTCGCGCTGAAGAGCGCGCCGGTGCTCGACGACGGTGAATCGAAGGTTGCGGGCGCGCCCGATATGGTCGAGCTCGTGAGCGCGCTCGTCAGCGTCGTTCTGACCCTGGTCGCGGTTGCATCGATCGTCATCGATCACGAGGCGGAAGAGCGCTATGCGAAGGCCTTGCGGCCGTTCACCCTGCTCGGTCCCGACCATCCAGCGGCGTTTGCCCACGAGGTTTGCCGGCTCCTCGCCACTCTTTCGACGGACCATCTCGCCGAGTCGCACGCGGGCTGGACGAAAGTGCTCGTTCGGCTCGAGACGGTGGCGCTGCCGGATCAGCTCAAGCGCCGTCTCAAGCGCGCGACGCTCTACGCGCTCGGCGTGCTCGAGAGCCAGAGAGACGATCCGTCCGCCGTCGCCAGAATCCGGGCCCTCGAAGAGCTCGGCGACACACAGAACGTCGCGATCGCGAACCAGCTACGTTTTCTCTATCACGGCTTTCGCGGCGAGCTGGACCTCGCACGGAAGTGCCGCGATCGCGTCGAGGAGTACGCCGTCCAGCACGGCTCGGCGTGGCAGGTCGAGATCTGGTCGACGTGCACCGCCAGCGCCGTCTACGCGAACACTCGCGACGCCACCGGGAACAAGCGCGTCCTCGATCAGCTCGAGAGCCTGAAGAAGATCGCGCCGTCCCTCGAGTACTACTGGGAGCGCACGCTCGCCGGCCACTACATGCTGAACGGCGCGAACGAGCGCGCCGTCGAGATTTACCACCGCTCGCTCGCGCGCACGGGGCCTCGCGAGCGGGTCGGCTGGAGCTCGGTGCGCGGCGGGTGCGCGCGGGGTTACAACGAGCTCGGCAGGCACGAGCTCGCGCGAGAGATCTGCGAGGAGACGCTCGCGCTCTGCGAGGACGACTTCGACTACGTCTCCATGACGCTCGGTCCCCGCATCGAGCTCTGCCGCGCCCTGGCCGGACTCGGTGACTTCGCCGGAGCCAAGGCGAAGCTCGCGGCGCTCCTAGATCGCCACCTTGTGAACGAAAACCCGACGACGCTGGGCGCGATCTACCGCACCCTCGCCGAGGTAGCCCTGGCGGAGGACGACAAGGAAGCCTTCGAGGCCCATCTCGCGAACATGCGGCGGGTGGTCACGCCGACGAGGAACCCGGCGCTCATCGCGCAGTGCGACCAGCTCCGGAACGCGATGCGCGCCGTAGGCGGTTGGGGAGTCGCCCAGCCCGGAGTCGGCGCGCTCGCGACGGCGTCGCAGACGTTCGTTCAATCTGTGTTCGCGAGCTGTAACGGTGAGGCCGCACGCAAGCAACGCGCGCTCGAGCTCGCGGTGAACCAGGCAGGGGCGCAAGACGCGTGGCTCTTCACGTCGACGGGCAACGGCGACGCGCTTCAGGTGACGAGCCGTCTCGGCATCACCGACGCTCCGGATACGTTGCTCGACCTCGTGAAGGAGCTCTTCGAGGCGACGGACGACGACGAGACCGAAGAGACCGCGCTCATGCAGAGCACCCCGTTCATGCAGACGACGGAGCCGGTGAATGGCGCTTTCCGGCTGCTGCCACTCACAGTCAGGCGGGGGGAGAGACGCATTCTCGTCGGGACCATCGCGATGGTCGTCAACGGCGCAGTGAGACCGGTGAGTCACGATCTGCTGCAGGACATCGCGAGCCAGCTCTTCGCCGCCGGGGACGTCGCGACGGTGCGGACGTTCTGCTGACGTCAGCCGGGCCACGCCGGAACGACGGCGAGCACCGCGCGTAGCTCGTCGTCGAGTGCTCTCTCGGTGTTCACCACGAACCGCTCGCCGGGTCCGAGCTCGTCAACCGGCTCGAAGCGCGCGACGAACTCGTCGTAGAGCTCGGCGCGGCCGTCGCTGACGGAGCGGTGACGCGCGCGCTCGGCGAGCCGCCTTCGTGACTCGTCGGGGCTCGCGCGCGTCTCGACGAAGACGAAGCCCACGCCGCTCCTCCTGGCGACGTCACGGGCCCCTTCGCGTAGCGCCCGGGACCGGAAGCTCGCGTCGAGGATCACCGAGCGCCCCGACGCGAGCACGGCGCTCGCGCGACGTCCGAGCTCGCCGTAGACGCGCTCCGTGAACTCCGCCGAGTAAGCGCCTTGCCACGCATTCTCGGTGACGGCCTTCGTCGCTTCCACTCCGAGGAGCTCTTTCCGCGTGCGATCCGCGCTGACGCTCGGCGCGCCGACCGCAGCGGCGAGCCGTTCCGCGACGGTGCTCTTGCCCGACGCGATGATTCCCCCGACGGCGATCAGCGATGGCCCGAGCATGGGCGGCCTCGATTCGAGGAGAGAGAGCAGGAAGTACTCCCTGGCGTCGCGATCGGCGGCGAGACGTGCTTCTGCATCGGTGTCCGGAGCGTCGACGAGGAACGCACTGACCTTGCCGCGGACGTAGGCGCGATACCCCTCGTAGAAGGCGAGCAGCCGGTAGAGCTCGTAGTCGCCCGACGCGCGCGCATACGACGCGACGAAGCGCTCGGCGAGGTCGGTGCGGCCGAGCCGTCGCAGATCCATCGAGAGAAACGCGACGTCGGCGCACACATCGGCGTAACGGAATCGGTCGTTGAACTCGAGGCAATCGATGATCGTCGGAGGCTTCGACTCCGACTCGAAGTACACATGCTCGAGACGCAGATCGCCGTGACCGTCACGAACGCGTCCACTGCGCGCCCGTTCCTCGAAGAGAGCCCGTTCGCGCTCGAGAAACCGGGTTTGGTCCTGCTCGATCCGCGCGGCGTCGTGTTCGTTCAGGTGACTCGCTGCGGCGCCGTGGCCCTGGGCGAAATTCTCGCGCACGTTCTTCGCGATCGCGTCGGGGGCGCCGAAGGGAGTCGCGACGGCCACCGTTCCGTCGAGCGACGCGTGGAACGCGGCGAGGTGTTCCGCAAGCCGGTCGAGCTGCGGCTCGGTCAGACGCCCTTCGCCGAGCAGTACGTCGGCGCGGACGTCGTCGGCGAGGCGTCGCATCCGGACGAGGGGCAGAGCGGCGAGTTCTTGAGCGTGAGCGGCGGCACCTTGAAGAGCAGCGCCGTGGGCTTCCTTTCACTCGACGCCATGGTGGTGGGCAAGCTCGATTGCCAGACCGGTGTCTTCTCCGGACAGATCGTCGGTGGCGAGGTCTCCATCCCGCCGTTCCCGCCCGGGGGAACCTTCACCGGCGATCTCACGTCGTCGTTCGACCAGGCGGCGAGCACGCTCGCCGGCACCTGGCACCTCATCGGCGGCGATACGTTCCAGGGCGCGTCGTGCGCGGGACCGTGGAACGCCACCTACCAGGGGCCATGAGGAACACGCCGATGAAGCGACTTCTCTTCGTCCTTGGGGCGCTTGCGGCGTCGAGCGGCACGGCGTGCAGCTCGAACGACACGGTGCACTTCGGGAGCGGCAACGGTGGCGCTGCCGGCGCGTCGTTCGCGACGGGCGGCGCGCCCGCAGGCGGCGACGGAACCGCCGTGGGCGGGGATGGAACGGCCTCCGGTGGAGGCGGCGCCGCGCCGGATCCGAGCGCGCCGGTGTTCACCGTCGGTCCCGTTCAGGCGAGCGCCTGCTCCGACGCGGACATCAACGTCCTCTTCGTCATCGACCGGAGCGGCAGCATGAACTGCAATCTGCCGCCCACGACGGCGTCCGCGGACTGCGAGGCGATGTCACCGCCGGCGAAGGTCGACATGACGATGCCGAGCAAGTGGGAGGTCATCAGCCAGACCCTGTCGGCGTCGGTGAACGAGCTCGGGATGCTCGACGGCTCCGTCAAGGTGCGCGCCGGGCTCGCGTACTTCAGCGTCGATGGTGTGTGCGGCGCGACGTCGACGCCCGCCGTGCCGGTGGACGTGGCGACTCGCGCCCAGCTCGACCTGATGACGCAATCGCTCGCGAAGCAGACCCCGAAGGGTGGCACGCCGATCGTCGGGTCCACGGTGCTCGCGTACAAGCATCTTTACCAGACGCTCAGCATCATGAGTAACGCCCACGTCATCCTCATCACCGACGGCAAGGACAGCTGCGGCGAGTACTACGCCGCTCAGCCGTCCATCGGCCCCGGCGATCAGGTCGCGCGACTCATCGCGAGCGAGGCCCCGACCGCGCTCGGCGTCGGCATCAAGACGTGGGTCATCGGCGCGCCGGGCAGCGAGGTCGCGCGTTCCATGCTCTCGAACCTCGCGGTCGCTGGTGGCACACGCCGCTCCGACGACTGCACGCCGGGCAGCGCCACCGACCCCACCGTCGGCGACTGCCACTACGACATGACGATAGGAGACTTCCAGGCAACCCTGACCACCGCCCTGAAGCACATTCTCGAGGTCGTCACCTGCCGTACGATCCGGTAGCGACGCATCTGGAGCAGGGAGAGCGAGAGGGGCAGGGAGAGCGAGAGGGGCAGGGAGAGCGAGAGGGGCAG
>DATAZL010000060.1:0-77440 GCA_036272055.1 Polyangiaceae bacterium
ACGGACCCCATCGACGACGATCCAGTCCTCACCCGGAGCGCGGTGCTCGGGCCAGGTCGCGGCCCCGCAGCGCGAAGCGCGAGGAGCCGCGGGTGGAGGCCCCCCCACCTCCGAGCCCGGCACCGGCCGGGCTCAGCACCCCAGGCGCAGGATCCGTGACGCGCATTAACGTCCACTCACCTTGTCACAGCTTTGCGGGCGGCACGGAGCGCGCGCCACTGCGAAGCCCGGCTGGATGCCGGGCGAGGTACGAAGCGACGCACTTTGTTCAGTGCACAAGTCACGCACGGCGCGATGTCCACAGTCCCGTGAGATCGACGATACCGCGTTCTTCAAGGACATCGCCCCGGATCTGGGAGCCACCGGCGCTGGGGAAGACGTCCTCTTCTCCCTGTTCGATCTGCGCTCGACGGCCAACTACGACAAGCCGAACGGAGAGGTGTACTGGCACAACGTCACGAATTCGGCGACCGAGCTGTCGAACTTCACAGTCCAGACACAGTCGCAACCGTGGAGCGTCTCGGGGCTAGAACTAGTGCGGTGCGACGAGTGAAGCTCTACCCGGCTCACCCTGCCCTGGCGAGCCAGCGGCGGAACCCGTGGGCCATGGTCCGTTCACTCCAAAGGTCGATGACGGCGCCCGTGCCGTCGCTCTCGCGGTGCATGGCCCGAAAGAGCGCCAACAGAGCGGGTTCGATGGACGACTTCTCCTCGCCTGTGTTTCGGTCGCGCCCGCAGTGAATGTAAATCAACCCGCGTTCAAGGTCGACGTCTTCCCACGGAAGCATGCGGAGCTCACTCACGTTCGTCCAACCGACCAGCCTCTTCGGCATGTCGCCCGCGCTGCTCGACAAGGTGGCGTACACCTCGGCTGTCTCCAAGGTGGAGCTCACAGCTTCTTGAAGAAGCTCCAGACCGCTCCTTGCACCCACGGCGGGATCTCGTGACCGCCCATGAACGTGCACGTGCGGAGCGGCGTGGCTGGCGCGCAGCCGCCGTATTCGACGCAGGTGCCGCTCTCCGCGGGCGTGCCCGTCGTGAAGGTCATCGGATCCACGGGCGTGGTCATGCTGTAGGTGCAGCCGTTCTCCTGCGCCCACCACTGGAACTCCGTTGGGCCGCTCGCCACGAAGTCGGACATACCGACCGACATCATCGCCGCCATGTGGCCCTTGACGCACTGGCCCGTGGGGTGAGGCGCCGCGAGCACCGCATCGGCGCGCAGCTTGTCGCCGCGTAGGCACCCGATCAAACCGGTGTGCAAGCCGCCCATGCTGTGTCCGGTGGTGAACACCCGGTTCTTGTCGACGCAATACGTGGCGGTGAAGTGGTCGTACAGTGCGTCGAAGTATGATGCGTCGTTCGGCCAGGTGGAACCGTTGTTCACGCACTCGGGCGTCACGACGATGCCGTCGTTGCCGACTTCCTTGTGCATGTTGAGGTAGTCGTGAAACGCGGTGTTCGTGACCCCGGCGCCGTGCCAGACGAAGATGAGCGGATACGGCTTGGTGTTGTCGTAGTTCGTCGGCACATCGAGGATGTACGTGCCCGTGCCGGTGCCCACCATCACGCTCTTGTCGTCCGCCGGCGGGGCCATGCCGCATCCCGCGCTCTTGTCCGGCGTGCCGCCCGTGGCACCGCCCGCGCTCGTGGTACCGCCAGCGGTGCCAGCCGTGCCAGCGGTGCCGACGGAGCCGCCCGCGCCAGTCGTGCCGCCGCCAGTGATGATGCTGCCGCCAGTACCCATCATGAAGCCGTTGCCGGCTGCACCCCCTGCGTGGCCTGGAAGCCCGCCGACGGCGTTACCCTGGCCAGCAACGCTCATGGTGCCACCGTAACCCGGCACTGCTCCCATGCTGATGGGCGAGCCCGCGCGGCCAACCATGCCTCCTGCGGCTGCCGTCACGTTCCCGCTTCCCATTACGTTCGCGCCCCCAGTTCCACTCCCGGTGCCGCCAGCGGTGGCGGGCGCCCCGCCGGACCCGTTCCCGTCGCCGGAGTTCGCGCTGCTGCATGCCAAGGACAACGCCAGGGGTAGCAGCACACTCAGCCGCCGAGCGCGGAGGCAGAGGCCGGGTCTCGACGCGGGCAGGGACTGTACGGTTCGCGTCATGTTCATTTTCAACTTGCAGCTGGTGGTTGGAGCGTCGCCCACGCCCCTACTTGGCCGACGCGAACGTTTTTTTTGATCCCGGAACGCGCGCGAGTGAAGGGCATCACTGTGCTGACTGGGTCGATTCAGCCCCCGTCACGACGATGAGATCGAGCCCTTGAGCAGCGCCCTTTGGGTCGTTCGGCGGGCTCGCGAGAGCGTGAGCCCAGGCGCCTGACACCATGAGATTTCCTTGCGGTCGCTCCGACGTCTTCTTCACGGTGGTGCCGACCAGCGCGAGATCGTTGCTCGCGTCGATGCGATACTGCTTCACGGTGACGTCACCCCAGGAGTCGGGGATCGACTTGATCGTCAGCGCGTAGCCTTCCTTGTCCGGGTAGGTGAACGTCCTACGGTCGAGGTACGTCATGTTGGCCAGGTGCCCGAGCCCTGGGATCGTGAGCGATTCTTCGTTGCCGCCGGGGATCGGTCCCATGAGCGACGTGGAGATCTGGTAGTTGGCGATCACGACCTGCAACATGGGCGTCGATTTGCCGAGGCCGGCCAGGACCGCAAAGCCGTTGTCGTCACCACCCTGGGCACAAAGACGCTGCGGCGTGGCGTTCAGCTTGGAGATCACGCCGAAGGCGAGGCTCTCCTTGGTTGCAGCAGCGCCGATGGTCATGTAGCTCGTTGCCTTGTCCACCGGAGCGTCCTGCATGTACATCAGCGCTTCGGCAGCAAACGTTGCGTGACCGGCGTCGCCGCCGAGCATCACGTCGCCTTGGAGAGAGCTCTCGTACTCGGAGTTCACGATCTGCGCGGCCGTGAAGCCGTACATATCGAGGTCGCTCCGGTAGCTGCGCGCCATGCGCGCGTAGTCCATTGGGTCCTGGGATTTGTTCGTGTATTTATGGAAACTATAGAAGTCGAGGGGCACCTGATTGTCCTTCAGGTACTTCAGAAATGTTGCCCGGAGCCCCGTCTCATCGTTGAAGGTGCTGTTCGCCGGCCCCCCGACCAGCGCGTTCGCATCGACGCTCTTGATGACGAGGGCGATCTTCTTGTAGAGATCGTGATACTGATCTCCCGTGCCAGCCCAGAATGGAAGGAAGTCGGGCTCGTTCCAGATCTCGTAGTATCGGATGCCGTACGAGAACCCGTTCGCCCACCCCTGGTTGTAGTGCATGACCACGTGCTTCACGACGTCCGCGTACTTGTCGAAATCCGGTGGCACCGTGTTCGAGCCAGCGCCCATCAGGTTGCTTCGTCCGACGCGGAAGTACACTTCTGCTCCAGCGTCGCGGATGTTCTTGATCACCGTGTCGGTTGGGCCGAAATTGTAGCTTGCTGCGGCGGTGGCATCAGCATTCAGGTTGGGGAACATCCTGCTGCGTCCGGGCCCGTCGATGTCTCCGGCCCCCGAGCCGTTGATACCACCTGCATCGTGAGTGCGGATCATGTCGACACCCATGGCGACGTAGTTGAGGCTCAACGCCTGCTTCGCGGGCCCCGGATCCCAGTGGGCTCCCTGGAGAGAACGGATCGTTCCCGCGACCTGCTGCGCGTCGACCGTCACCGTGCGTGCAGGTCCGCTGTCCATTCCGCCCATGCTCGTCGTACAGATCGCCATGGGCGGTGCTGCGCCAGCTCCGCCCGACGCCGTCGCACCGCCGTTTCCGGCCGCAGACGGCACGCCGCCGGGTCCACCGAGAGAACCCCCGACTCCACTGACGGGGGTCGTGCCGCCGGTGGCGCCGGGGAAAGTCACGCTGCCCGCGGCACCAGCCGAGACTGCGCCACCCGCTCCAGCTCTCGCTGGGCCGAGGCTCCCACCGGCAGACATGGAACCGCCGGCTCCGCCGAACGCAGCGTAAGTCCCGCCCGCTTCAGCCGGGCCCGTTGCGAAGCTTCCGCCCGAGGAGCAGGCGCTTCCCAGGAAGAGCGCGATGGCACAGCACGAGACAATGACCGCCGGCTCAACGTGTCGCACGCCGCATATTGGCCAGCGTCGCCTCGTTTCTTGATCGTCCGAGGTGACTCCGGCTCACTCGTCACGGCACCGCGTGCTTCTTCAGCATCGCCCACCCGATCTTGGGATCGCCCGGATCACGGTGATGGGGCTACAGCGTCTTGAAAAAGGTCCAGAGCCCCGACGCGGCGAAGCTCGGGAGACCCAGGTCGCCAGGGTACTCGCAGTAGCGAACGGCATATCCAGGATCACACGCCGCATATTCGATGCACGGCGAGGGGTCGACCGGCTTGGACGTGCTCGCGTCGCATGTATTTCGCTGGACCCAGAAGTCCCGGTCCGCTCTTCCATTCATTATGCCGAACGCGGTGTCCGCGTTTCCCTGGGAGATCCATACGGCGAACTCACCCTGACAGCTACCCGTGGGCGGACCCGCCGACAGCGGCGCAATGCCGCGGAGTTCGTTGCCGCGCATGCAGCCGAGCGAGCTCACGAAGAAGCCACCCGCGCTGTGGCCCACCGCAAAGATCCGATGCGGGTCGACGCAGTACGTGGATTCGACGTGCGTGAGCAGTGCGTCGAAGAGCGGCACGTCGCGTTGAACGTCCCACGTGGCGGCAGCGTTCAGGCAGTCCGGCGTGACCACGATCGCGTCGGGTCCGACGGCGGGTTGAAGATTCATGTAGCCGCGAAAAGCCGCCGTCGTGACGTTCGCCCCCCGGAAAACCATGACTAGCGGATAGGCACGGTGGTTGTCGTAGCCCGTCGGTAGATCGAGGATGTAGCTCCCGGTCATGCCGTTGACCTGAAGGCTCGTGTCCGAGGATGGAGGCGCCATGCCGCAACCAGCGGTCACCTGCGGCGAACCGCCCGCGGCGCTTGAGCCGTCCGAGCCGGCGTCGATCATCGCAGCTGCGCCGCCCGATGCCGGCATGGGGCTCGCGCCACCAGATCCCGCCATTGAGCTCGCGGCACCCGACGCCGACGTGGGGCTCGCGCCACCCGCTGCCATCGGCGAAGAGCCCCAGGCTGCGGCACCGCCCTTGCCAGCAGCAGTGCCGCGACCACCGATCCCACCGCTTCCGAGCCCTCCGCTCACGCCACCGCTCATGGACGATGATGCGCCGGCCGAATGTTGAGCGCCGCGCTCGCCCAGGTCGAGATCGCCAGCCGAGCAACCGATACCGAGCAGCGCGGCGAAAAAAACCACCATAATTTCGTGTCGGATACAGTCTATTGGCCGGCACTTCGCTTTCTTTTGATTCCCGAGGGGGAAAACGTAGTCCGCGATCGATCTCGACATGGTGCGCCTTGCAGCCCTTGAAGTGTGCACGCCAAAAAGACGCGCCGCGGCCAATGAGCTGGAAGGTGACGCAGAAAGCTAGTGCCTACGTTGCAGCTCGAGCGGGACGTTGCTACCTCGTCGGGCATCGGCAACGTTGTGCCATAGTGTTGGCGGATGACGGCCGCGCTCGTAGCAGGGGCGCTGCACCTGGCTTTGGCGCTCGCAGACGTTTCCGCCGTGCAAGGCATCGCTCCACCCGAACTCGAACTGGCCTGGAGCGCGCCGGATGATTGTCCGGACCGCGCGGAGCTCACCTCCCGAGTAAATCGACTGCTTGGAGGCGTCGTGAAATCGAGGCTCACCGCTACGACAGACGTGACGCGCACGGCCGGTGTCTATCGCGCGCGGTTACGTGTCACGACGTCTGCTGGATCCGGAGAGCGAATCCTGGAAAGCGGGCAGTGTGACACCCTGGCGGACAGCGTCGCGCTGGTGATCGCGCTCAGCGTCTCCGGCGGCACGGACTCGTCGCAAAACGAACTCGCCGCGCCTGCTGAACGACTGGCGCTCGCTGTTTCGGCGCAAGGCAGCTGGCTATTCGGCGGACTGCCACAACCCGCCGCGGGCGTTGGCGGCGCGATCGCCATCGAAGGTCTGGTGTCACTTCGGTTCGAGCTCCGCG
This sequence comes from Polyangiaceae bacterium, assembly GCA_036272055.1. GTDB lineage: Bacteria > Myxococcota_A > Polyangia > Polyangiales > Polyangiaceae > DASZVB01. Next base: position 6,032 of record DATAZL010000060.1, read on the forward strand.
GGGCCTACTACTCGCGGCAATCGACGACGTTCGCCCAGAGCGCGCTCGGCGGGCGCTTCGGGCTCGTCACGTTCGGAGCCCGCGCGTGCCGGCTCTGGTCCCTCGGTACCATCGACCTCGCGCCATGTGTTGGCGCAGAGAGCTACTTCGTCAGCGCCACCGGCTTCGGCGGTACCGTCTCCCGGCATCAGGAAGCGAGCTTCTGGGGGCCTGCGGGCGGGCTGTTCGGGCGAGTGCGCATCACGAAGACCTTCGCCGTCTACGTGGTGGCTGACGGCGTCGCTGGGCTCCCCCGGAGACGCTTCGTGTTCTCGGACGTCGGCGAGCTGTATCGCTCGTCGGCCATTGCCCTAGGGCTGAACGCCGCAGTCGAGGTGCGATTTTGAAAGCGTTGCTCGACGGTCTGCCGATGCGCCTACCCTCGCAGGACAGCGCTAGAGATACGACTGCGACAGAGGACCCGACGGTCGGCTCGTTCGATCGGATCTACCATGCGCACTTCGGCTTCGTGTGGAGGAACGCGCGACGGCTGGGCATTCCAGAGGCGAGCGCGGACGACGTCGTGCAGGACGTCTTCGTGATCGTCCAGCGCCGCATCTCGGACTTCGACGGGCGGACGGCCTTGAAGGCATGGATCTTCGGCATCCTCCTGCGCGTCGCGCGCGATCATCGGCGCAGCTTTCGGCGCAAGGGAGGGCGATGCATTCCGCTTGACGAGGTGTCGCATGGGGACGTCGCGGCGGCGGAAGGGCCGACGCCGAGTGAGCTCGCGGAACGCTCGGAGCGCATACACCTTCTCGATGCCCTGCTCGACCAGCTCGACGAGGACAAGCGAACGCTGCTCATCCTCTCCGAGCTCGAACAGTGCACCCTGCGTGAGATCGCGGAGATGCTGGGATCGAACACGAACACGGTTCATTCGCGGCTGCGCGCGGCGAAGCGGGATTTCGATAAGGTCTACACACGCTGGCTCGCCGACCAGGGAGACGCATCGTGAGCAAGAGGGATTCAGACGACCGCGATTGGAGCCAGGCCTCCGACTCGTTCTTTCGAGCGTCGCGCGCGGACCATGACCCGACGGCGAACGATCGTGCGCGAGTGCGGCTGGCGCTTGCACGGCGGCTCGCCGGGGGGGTGCCGCTGACGAACGACGGCGGCGGCCGAGCAGCCGCGGGGAGAGCCTTGCGCGGCGCGACCATCAGCAACGTCGCGAAGGTCTCGCTGGGCCTTGCGTGCATCGCGGCGGGCGTCTTCGCCTTCACTAGGGAAGACGACCGTCGGGTCGCGAGACCGGATACGACCGAGCTAGCCGCCCCGGCGCAGCCGACGTCCGTCTCGAGGCCGGCGGAGCCGTCGACCCAGTCCAGCACGCCCGAGATCCCCGTGTCGGATACGGCCTCGCCTTCGTCGCACAGGATGGATGGCGTATCGGCACGCACCGCGTCGCGGCGGACGCGCACGGACACGGCCACAGTGAACGCGGAGCGACAGGAGAGCAAACAGGAGGCGCGCTCTGATGTCCCGCTCGGGGCTCAGCGCTCCGCGGCCATGAAGACGTCGAGACCGGAAAGCGACACGTCGGCGCGCTCGGAGTCAGCGATGCCCACGGCGAGCTCGCGGAGTGCATCGACGGCGCAGACCGACCCCGTGCCCACCGAGCCTGCACCCTCCGTCGCGACGCCCGAGCCCGAGCACGATGACCGCCTCGACGAGGCGCGCGCCGAGCTCGCACTCGTCAAGCGCATTCATCTGGCCATGCGGAACGGCAATACCGCGGGCGCGCTCGCGCTCTGCACCGAGCACGAACGGCGCTGGCCACACGGCACCTTCGCGCTGGAGCGTGAGGGCGTCCGCGCGATCGCTTCCTGCGAGTCAGGGTCCAGCGAGGCCGGGAGCCGAGCCCGGGCGTTCCTTGCGAAGTACCCGCACGCCACGCTGGCGCCCCGCGTCACCGCTGCCTGCGCGTCTGCTCTGCCGCAGAAGAGCTGATTGCCTTCCGCACCGTTGCTGGTCGTGCCCACCTCGCAGAACGCGCCCAGCGCCGCGCCCACATCCGCCGAAATCGCGGGCGCGCCGGCGAGATTCGTCGTCAGCCCGCGTTGTCCGCCCAAGGTGATCGACCGGCTCAAGCTCATCCTTACGCAAGTGTCCTAGCTTCGGCCTTCTCACCCGCGTGGCATCCTGAACTGATCGTCCCAAATCATCCCGCCGTCGCTGATGGGTCACGACGCGGCGGTCGTCGGAGGGCCCTCGCACTCGATGCCGATTCGCGTCACCTGCGCTCCAGACTCGACCAGCGACAAACGTCTTGTCCATTGGGATGAAGCCGTGAGGGAGGAGAACGCTGCCGTGGTCTCACCGAGTCGCGCGACGACGACGCCGGCGCTCCCTCACGTCATGGGGCGGAGCGTTCCGCGAATCCAATGTTGCAGCGATTCCCGGCGCTCCTTTCCGAGGACGTTCCTGTAGAGCTCGAAAACGAGAATAAAAGAAAAACAGGCGAATAGATAAATATTAATCAGGGTGTAAAATACGATCGGGGACGCGCCGCCATAGTCACCCAGGAGCGCGGCGATATTGAGCGACAGCAATAAACACAATGGAACGAGTGCGTCGAGCGAGTTGGGCCGTTTGAAGAAGAGAAGAATGAACAGGCAGAGAAAGCCATAGTAGTAGTGGGCGGGATAGCTCGCAGTATAGACGAACACCAGGGGCCACAGAACCGCTTCGGTTTCGCTCTCTCTTTTCCAAATGATCGCACTCAGGCATATGAGGACGATGAGTGAGACGAACGCAATGATCGGCCTCTTTTCCTTGAGCTCTGCCTCTTTTACATTCTGCCAGTGGCGAACGATGTCCGGGGTTCGTGTGCTCGCATATATATTGTAGAATCTTTCCAATGAGAGGTGGTCCGACTCGAAGAGAGCGATGCCTCTGAATCCCAGGTGATTGACATACACACCTCTATCATGAAGCTCTATCTTCTTAGAAAAATCGCTCCATGGCTGCAGGACGGTCCCTGTGTAAACGGCTGGCAGCAGAAACAAGGCTGCTCCCGTCACTCCGGCAGCAAGAATGAAGCGCTGGGACTTCTTGTCGACAGCACCCGTTCGCTTTGCACGCTTGAAAATGATGACGACCATCCCATAGAGCAACGCTGCAGGGAATACCCTCAACATCGCAGACAGGGTGAGAAAGAAAGCCGAGGACGCATATCGCTTTCTCTCGAGCAGGCAGACCGCAACGACGATATAGAACAGCCAGTCGTAGCGCAAGAAACACCCCGAGATGGAATCAGCTGCATTCAAGACGTTTACACAAAAGTAGACCGAGAACACTGCGCCCATCTCGAGACCGAAAGTGTGAAAAACGAGGCCGCTCATTGCCAGCATCAGAAACACGTCGAAGTACGCCAGCAGCTGCAATTTGGTCAGAGGAACGATATTGGCAATCGTTCCCAGAACGAGAGTGGTAACCGGGCTCCCGTTGTATCCATGGTCCATGAGAAGGAACATGAGCCCCCCCGTCGAACGAGGCATCCCGGTCGCCGTCTTGAAGAATGCAACATCCTCCTTGAATGCTCGCCATCTTTCGCTCGAGAAACGGCTCCGTATTCTATCGGCGCCCTGTAGAGCTCTTTCACGGTTAACGTTCTGATACGTTCTCAGATCGGTATAGAAGGGCAACCCCGCCAGCTGGTTTCCCTGCTCCGTGTCCGCAACGAGCACGGCATCGTACAGATCGAAATAGCCAACTTCGTTGAAATATTTCGTGTTGAGATAGTAGTTGAACATGTCGGCGACGTGAACGAAGCCGCCGCCCCGGAAATTGCCGAGATTGTGATAGACACCAAATGAGAACACGACCGCTACGACGAGTAACGCTTTTGCCAGGAAGGAAGGCTTCCTCGACGAGCCTTCAGATGTCCTTTCCCTTCCTCTTCTGTAACGAAAATACAGAAATATGATCGTTGCTGCGGTGAGTATTACCTTCAACCACAGGATCGTATTGTTGACGGCCAGTATGGGGGATCCGTTCATGGACGCCGTCGGTCCCGCTGGAGGCGATGCTCGTGGGACATCTGCATTCTCGTACCACGCGTCCAGTGCGCGGTGGCGCCACTCCCGCGTCAGCTCCTGGGGCCTCCACGCTCCACGCGTCAGCGCCGCACCCGGGTCACCCCGAATGCGGCGCTTTGACGTGAGCTCACTCGCTGCGGTTCACTGCACCTTGCACTGAGCGGAGAACCCGGCGGGTAGCATGGCTGCCCAGGGCTCGGGAGACACGCCGAACGGATGCGCCTCGAAGAACTTCCACGAGTCACCCGCGAGACCGGCGCCGCCGCAGTGCCCTCCGCCCGTGTTGCAGTCGATCACGAAGCCGTTTCGGGCCTTGAACCCCGTGTCGGCCGTGGCGCTCGTCATCGAGAAGTCGACGATGACGACGTCCGAGCCCGGAGCGCCGTGCACCGTCATGAGCGCGGGCGTGTGCATGTCCTGGAACATGAGCGGGAACGTCCAGCCACCTGAGTTGGGCGCGGCCGCCGCGATGTAGCTGGACCGCTCCGTGGCCGTGGCCGTGGCCATGAGACCGCCTGCGCTGCAGCCCATCGTGTAGATCTTGTGCGGGTCGACGTTGTTGTTCTTGACGGCGCAGGCGACGAGCTGATCCATCACCTTGAGGTCGCCGGCTCCGAAGATGGAGGTTCCGGAGAGGAGGTCCCCGCCCGTGGTGCCGTTCGGGGACACGAGGATGCCGCCCTCGGCGACGACGCCCTGCTGTACTGCGCCAGCCATCAACGCGAACTCGCCGGCGTTCGAGACGGTGCCGTGCCAGTAAAGAACCATCGGCGCCGTGGGCGCTGCAGGCTTGGCACCGGCCACGATCTGCAAGCCGCTGATTCCCATGAAGTCGATGGTGCTGTTCGCGAAGGTCGGGCAATCGCCAGCGACAGGGGGAATCGCCGGCTCGCCCTTGGTCTGGATGACGCCGCCGGTGCCCATCGGGGGCGCGCCGGAAGCCCCGATCATCCCGCCCATGCCCAGAGGAAGAATGCTGCCGCCTTGGCCCAGCGGGGGAATGCCGCCGGCACCGGGGAATCCGCCACCTGTGAGACCGCCGCCGGCACCGGGGAACCCACCACCACCTGGGAGACCGCCGTTGGCCTGATTGTACCCACCCGTTCCCGGGGCACCGCCCTGGCCTGGGCCGGGCCCGCCTCCCGGCCCTTGGGACGCGCCGACGCCTTGCGCACCGGCTCCCGGGCTACCACCGACGGGGAAGCCGCCTGTGCCCTCCGCGTTCTGCGAACCCTGACCAGGAGGTGCCGATGCACCCGAGCTGCAGCCTGCTGCTGCGACGATCAGGAGGGCCGGGAATACCGCCCGAGCTCCAGACCACGACCAGGAGTTGTGACGATGGCAATTCGAAAGCATGTGTCACCCTTCGTTCATCAGCGCCGCCCCACACCGTGGGTTCGCGTGAACATGACCCTCACGTATGTATCGCGGTCAGAGGGAATGAGTTGCTCAAATCAAGACGGTGAGTTCTGCGGATCGATCTTTGATTGTGATCGACGAACGATTTCTAGCGCCCGCCAAATTTGCCAACTCGGCGCGATGCGCGATCCATTCCAAAGCGATCGGCGCCGGGCTCGGCCCCCATGCAGCGCCAAACAAGCCGCTCGCGGCCACGAGGTTCCGATCGCCGGCGGAGGTACGTCCCTGGCCTCCCCGGCGGCCCGTTCGCGCTCGCGGTCAACGGAAGCTTCCACCCAGCAGGCAACGCCAGCACGGTTGCGCCAACGCCGGTCAACTACCCCTGACCGTACCCTCCGAGCTCACGCGGCCTTCGCGCCGTGACCGTTCATTTCCGCGACCGTCGCGCGGAAGCCTTCGCGGACGCTGCGAAACCTCGGGGCCCACCCGGCATTGCGTAGCTTCATGTTCGAGATGCGGAGCGAGCGCGCGAGCATCTTCCCGAGGGGGCCGGCGAGCGGGGTGAGCCATGGCGGGGGCAGCCTCGGACGCTGCGTGACGTTCAACGCGTCGGCCACGGCATTCGCGTAGTCTCGGTGACTGACTGGATCGTCGTCGCCCACGTTGTAAATGCCGGCGGGCACATTCAGAGCCGTGACGACGGCAGTCGCCGCGTCGTCGTGTGAGATGGAAGAGAGAAAGCTCTCGCTCGGGCCGAGCACCGGAACGAATCCGAGCTTCGCCAGGCGCACGAGATCCATCATCTGCTGCGCGTCGGGACCGTAGAAGGACGCGAAGCGCAGCACCACGCCGGCGCCGCCCGACTGGGAGAACCGTTCTGCGGATTGCTCCGCGTCCGCGACGGTGCGGTTGTAACTCACCGGCTCGATGGGATCCGTCTCGTGAATCCACTGATCGCCGTGATCCGGATACACCGGCGCGAACGACTCCTGGATGAAGCGGCGGACGCCCGCTGCCGTCGCCGCCTTCACCAGGTTGGACGAACCCTCACGACGGATGCGATCATTCTCATGCCACGCTGCAGGGACGAACATCAGGAGGGCGGTCGCGGGAATGTGCGTCGCGAGATTCACCACGGCCTCTTGCCCTTGAAGCACCCTGGCGAGTGAGTCGATCTTCAGCAGATCCGCCGTGGCCGCCTTCGCGCCGAGGCGCTCGACTTTTGCCCGCTTTTGCGGCGAATGGACCATCGCCGTCACTTCATGTCCCGCGCCGATGAGAAGCGGCAGGACCCGCCGCCCGATCACGCCCGTGGAGCCCGTCACGAAAATACGCATGTTCCGGGAGCGTACATAACCCGCGGCGATGCGCCGTCAATTCCCGGAGTTTTCTCGGACGAAATGACATGCGCTCGAGACGTTGATGGTCCGGATGCGATGGACGCCACTCGGCACGCTTCGGCGAGAACCCATCGCATCACCGCCACATGCCGCCCGAGCTCGTACAGTGAGCTTCGAGGTCCGCGACCTGTTCGGAGGGCGTCGACGCAGAGACGTGTGACAGGTAGTCGACGTAGTCCGAGTAGTACGCCTGCGTATAGGCGAGCGGTTCACCGGAGCACGTCCCGATGACGAGACCCTGCGAGTCGCACGTTGCGTCGACCCAGGTGGGAACGAAGCCGCCCTCGCTCGGCGTGCATTCATCCCGGGTGAGGTCATCGTAGCACCAGCCCAGGAGTCCCGCGGGGCCGTCCACGTCCGCCTCCGCCAGCTTCAGGACGCACGCGCCGGTGGCGAAGGGCGACGCGCAGGAGCCGTCGCCGCAGTCCACGCACTTCCCGTCGATGCACGCCTCTCCGCCCGTGCAACGGAACTCCGCCGATTGCGTGGTGGCCGCGCTCCCGCACCCGCCGCAGTCGTCGTCGTCCGTGCTCGTGTCGACGCAGCGGCTGTCGCAGCACTTCTCCCCGGCAGCGCACTTGACGCCACACGCGCCGCAGTTGTTCTCGTCCTCGGTGAAGCACAGGCCAGGACCCGACGGACAGGTCACCTCGCCGAGGGGGCAATCCCGACATGCACCGTCGGGGGTCGCACCGTCCTTGACGCACGTCTGGCCGGCGGGGCAGCAACGGCCGTCGCACAGGAGGGAGTCGTTCCGCTGGCAGACGCCGTCACCGACGCAGTCCTCGCAGAGCGTGCAGCAGGTCATCTTGAAGCAGCGTCTCTGATCTTCCGGACAGGTCGGGCCGCAGATCTGCCGGCACAGGCCGGAGGTGTCCTCCAGACTACAGACCAGCGCGCGGAGGAGAAGACACGGAAAGAAGTCTATGCTCGTGGCGGCGCAGACGGCCTTCATCGCCGGATAGCAGGTCGCGCGCTTGATGGCCTGCGAACAGAGGACACCGCACACGTCGAAAGTCAGCGCCGCGGAGCTCGTACCGATGCCGGCATCGGCCGTCGGTGCGTCCGTGGCACCCGCGTCGGCGCTTGGGCGCTCGGCGCGTCCGCCGTCGACGGCCGCGCCGAGCGCCTGCAGGGAAGGCAGCGTGCGCGAATCGGCGTGGTACTTGCCGACCGCGCCGTCTTTCGAGACGCCGAGCCCGTAGAGCACGCTCCCGTCGTCGTCGAGGATAGCCGCCTGACTCGTGTGGCTGCCGTCCGACTTCACGTCGTAACCGAGCTGCGCCGTCCGTCCGCTGCCGTCGGAGCTCTTCATGGAGACGACGAGCTCGCGCCAGGGCTCCGCGCCGTCGATGTGGACGTCCTCCAGACTTGTCGAGTCCGGCGCGAAGCCTGCCTTCTTCAGGTAACCGGTGAGAGCTGCGAAATCACGGTCGGCCCCGGTGTCGGGGCACGATGCCGGCGTCGCCGTCGAGCAGTCGAACGTGCCGGCAGCGTCGTCGACGACGCACGATTCGTAGTCGAGCTTCGAAGGGCAGCGGGTCACGGGCGCATCGCCGCTCGTCCCGGAGCCGCACGAAGCCACCGGCACGGCACCGAGCGCAGCGACCGAGAGCGTCGCAAGAAGCCTCCTCATGGTTCCACCTACAGGCAACGAGCGTTCCTACGTGTGGCCCCGTCCGAAGCTCCCCGGTGCCTTTGCAACGGAAGACCACGGCCGCGCGTGTCGTGAAACGCGTTGCACACGCTGCCGCGAAGTGTGCGGCGGTTTGCACGCTCGCGACGGACGTGCTCGGGTCGCTACTCGTACGCGAGTTTCAGAACGGGCAGTCGTCGCGATCGTCCGGGGCGCGTCGCCCAGCGAGGAACTCGCCCATCGCCATGTCGCCGTTCGCGAACCGTCGCACGAAGGCGAGCACGGAGAACGCGTCGTCCACCTCGCGCTCTGCCCCGGCGACGAAGTCGTCGATGTCTCTGAGCGCGGCTTCGCGGGCAGCGTCGGGGTCCCCTCGCCGCACGCGGAACGGCGCGGAGCGCACGAAGTGCTTGCGCCGTGCGACCAGCTGGCGGAGCTGCCGCCGGAGCTCTGCGTTCGTGGCGACGAGTGCCGTCGCCTTCCGTGCGAGCGCGTCGGGTTCGTCGCCCGGAAGCGTAGCGGCAAGCCACGAACGCTCCAGCTCGATCAGTTTCGCCACGTCTCCGGCCTCGTAGGCGCGGGTCACTTCCTTCATCACGGCGGTCCGCCTGGCTCGCTCGGCCGCGTCCTGAACCTTGTCGGGGTGCAGGGCGCCGACGAGACGTCGGAGCAACCCGCGCAAGGTGGGAGCCTGGTCCGCGGATGGCCTGGGCGCCGAATATCCCGCCTCTTCGTTCCCTCGCGTCTTTTGCCCGCGAGCGCCCGGGCTCTCGCGGCGGAAGGCCGGCTCCGGCCCATCGGTGTCCAATGAATCGGCCGCGTTCGGCTCCGTCGCCAGCGCGACGAGCTCCTCCGGCAGCCCGTGGACGAAACCCGCGCGGACCTGGCGGACCTTCGCTTTGTCTCGCTTGCCGAGGCGGCTCTCGGCGCCGAGCAACTTCTCGAACTGGGAGAGCACGTCCCGCACGACGCCGAGCAGGCGTTCGTGGAGGGCTTCCATCCGCAGGACGAATGCCTGCGTCAGGTCTCGCGTGATCTCCTCGGCGTCGTCGAAGGCCGCTCTCGCCTTCGCCACCTGGCGGAGCAGCTTCTCGCGCTCCTTCTCGAGCGCGTCCACCTTTCGCTGATCGGGCGATTCCCATACGACGACGCTCGACCCAGAGCCGACCGCGCTCCTTGTAGAGTCTATCTTGACCTGGGGAGACTGGCTTCGCCTCGGGCGACCGCGTCGGGTCATGCACCACGACGCTAATCCCTGCGACCGACGACGTCACCCATCGAGCGCCGCGCGGATGCTAGCCGCCCGAGGAGAGAGCGTGCTGAATCGACCTGCCTCGCGCATCCTTTTGCCGGTCGCGCTCGTTGTACTGGTGGGTCTTCGACAAGAATGCCGCGCCCCTGCCCTGGGACGCCCGTAACCGTGAGCTCACAAGGAGTGCGCAATGGCCAGACAGGTGCTCGTTCAGTACAAGGTGAAAGCGGATCGCGTGGAAGAGCACGAGGCGCTGATCCGCAATGTCTTCGCCGAGCTAGCGGCGACGAAGCCCGAGGGCATCCGCTACGGAGCGTTCAAGCGCGCCGACGGAGTGAGCTTCGTTCACGTCGCCCTCGTCACGGCGGACCAGAATCCGCTCGACGCCATCAAGGCCTTCAAGGCGTTCGGCGAGCGAATCAAGGAGCGCTGCGACGAGCCCCCGGAAGTCGCCGACCTGAAGCCCATCGGCGTGTTCGAGCTTTGAGCCCGACTCGAACCCGTCTCTCACTCTCGAATCATGGGCAGCGCCATCATGAACGGTCCCCTTGCCCCTCACAGGCCGTAGTCCCCACCGAGACCGAAGAAGAAGCCGCTCGTGCCGAAACCCACGTCGAGCCGCGCTGCGAACGTCCTTGTGGGCTTGAAGCGCACGCCGGTCTGCAGCGTGAACCACGGGAAGACGTTGGGCTTCGAGCCGCCGTTCGCCCAGCTGCTCTCGCTGTGGTTGTTGTAGTGGTCGTTGCTCCCGTCGCAGTAGGTCATCGTCGCCGGTACGCTGCTCGGCTGACCTACGCCGTCGCACTTCGAGTACTTGTTCGGATCGGTGACGCCCGGAGCCGGATACGACTGCACGCGGTGTAGCGTGCCGAACACGAAGGCGAAGCCGACGCCGACGCCGTAGTTCAACGCCCACTCTGGGGTGAACGAGTGGCTCCAGAGAAAATCCGAAGTGAGGTACAGCAACGTGAGGTTCGCGTTGATGAGCTCCCACGCCGTGGGCGGGTCGCTGCTCCCTTTGAACGCCGTGTCGCCCATGCTGTAGAAGGCGAGCCACGGACTCAGGCTGTACTCGAACCCGTCCTGGCGGATCCCGAACTCTGGACCGACGCCATTCACGTAGACGGTGCGCCCGCCCGACGCGAACGCGCTCTCCATGAACGCGGGCAGCACGATGCCGCGATAGCGCGCACCGACGAAGTGGTACACGTTCTCGCGGGTCGTTCCGCTCGACGTGTTCGAGATGGCAAGCGACCTCTGGGAGCCTGGTTGCGCGCGAGCACTCGCTCCCGGCGAACCCCTCGTTCCGCATCCACCACGTGGAGGCGCAAGCCCACGCCCGCTTTCCGGACGGACTCGTAGAACCGCTCGCGTTCCTGTCGGTGGAGCATGCCGATCTCGAGGACGACGCCGGTGCCTGATCTGACAACCTCCAGTGCCACACGCGAGATCTGCTGCACGCAGCGCTCCGCGCGCTCGCGATACCACTCCGCGACGCCCGATTCCGGGCGGTCCGGGGTGAACAGCGCGACGAACCAGTCGTCGAGGGTGAGCCGCAGGAGAGAGCGCGCGCTCGCCAGTCGGAGCGCGAGTGTGGACTTGCCTGCCCCGACTGGCCCGACGACCAGGTCGCACGTCGTCTGTTTTCCTTTGCGCTTACCAGCGCCTTTCGCGGCGATCGGATGGGCTTGCACAGGGAGGCGCTCACCCCCTACTGTGTGAAACACTTCGCCGTGGAACAGGGAACCGCGCCGACCGGACTCGGGTTCTGTGCGCGCCCGGTCGTATAGCGCGTCGCGGGAGTTCTGCTCTTCGAGTCTGGTGAGCTTTGCGAGCGGCTGGCGCAGCAGCCAGAGGTGTCCGAACGGATCGCGCACGTGCGCCATTCGCTCGCCCAGGAACTCCTGCACGGGGAACACGACGACCGCGCCCGCGCCGCACATCGAGCGCACGAGGGCGTCGGTATCGGTGACGCGAAGCTGCAGCACCACCGGCGATCCTCCGAGCGACGGCGGCGCGTCACTGTTCAAGGCCAGCGCCTCCTCCGTGACGGCGAAGGCGGAGTCGAAAGCCGTGAGCTCGGCGTGGCTCACGAGCCGCTCAGGGCCGTGCGCGTAACAGGCGACGACGGTTGCGCCGAGCGCCGCCGTGTAGAAGTCGATCGCGCGTCGTGCATCGCGCACGACGAGGAGCGGAACCAGATTCGAGTTCGTCATGTGCCGAGCATGACGACGCTCCTCTCTCGACGGCAGCTTACATCGCGCCTACCGCGAAGCGGACGATCCGGGATCTGTCGTCTGCCTGCACCTCCACGATGCGCGGCGCCACGACGGCGCCGACCTCCTCCTGTCGCGCGCACCCAACGGTCGCCGACAGTCGGACGACCATCGGCAGTATCCGCATCGCTACTTAGGACGACGCTTTCGCTGCTATTCCTGGCAAAAGAGGAGCTTCGCCGAGGTGGCCCGGACGGTGCAGAAGCGCCCTCCGTGCTTCGGTGGCGCGCGGTCGGGGAGACCGCCGGCACGCCGGACGCTGGCGCCGCAAGGTCGCGCGAAACGTCGCGCGTTCGTGGCGGCACCACAACTGGAGGGATCGCGAATGTCCATCAATCGAACCAAGCTTCTTTCTTTCTCGTGTGTCGGGAGTGCCCTCGTGACGATGCTGGGTTGCAGCAGCGGCGCGGACCGAGACGACGCCCCCATCACGGTGTCCAAGGAACATATCCAGGGGGGCTCACCGGACGGCAGCATCCCGGGCATCGGTCAGCTCAACACGCCGGTGGGTGGCTGCACCGCGACGCTCATCTCGTCCCGCGTGATCGTGTCGGCGGCGCATTGCTTCGGATTCGACAGGACCAAGAGCGGAGTCGGAGACTTGCAGCGGGCTCCCGACTTCGGCGATCAGAACACCGGCTCGACGTTCACCATAGACGGCGGCCCGACTCTCAAGATTCTCAAGTTCGCCGTGCTCGGACAGTTCCTCGGCGCGGACGACGTCGCGGTCGCGCAGCTCGAGTCCGACGTCGATCCAAGCGTCGCGACGCCGGTCGGAGTTGCGTCGAGCAGTCCGGCGGAGAACGACATCGTCGACGACTGGGGATACGGCTGCACCACCGGGCACGTCATCGACACCGGAAACCCGTGCCTCGTACCCCCGGGCGGTGGAGCGCCCAACTGGTGCGCCATGGGTGAGTGCTCCGCCAACCCGGACCAGAACACGCAGCCCGGCGGGGAATGTCTCGCCTGGGTCGGTGTGACGCCGTCGGCGGGGGTGAAGACACGCAATTCGGCGCACTGGAACGCGACGAAGAACCACACCCACGAGAACAGGACGTGCCCCGGGGATTCCGGCGGTCCGATCACCGACCAGTACGGCAACATCGTCGCGATCAACTCCGCCGGCGCAGGTGATACAGCCGCGTCAGACACCGATAGCCCGGCCAACGCCGTTCTCCACCGTCCATTCATCCGACGGATGAACGCGGTCTACGGCGTGAACCAGCTGTGCGACACCTGCGCGCAGATCTCGCTCCAGACCTACGACGGTCACTTCCTCGAAGCGCAGAACGGCGGCGGCCCCGGGACGGTCGTCGAAGCGTGGGCCAACAGCCCGGCGACCTTCAGGCTCGTCCCGGTTGGCGGCGCAGCGGTCGTCTACGTCGTGGGTCTCCAGAGCGAAGGCGGTTACTTTGCCTCGGCGATCAACGGCGGCGGCGCGAACGTCGTGTCTGATCGGACGCTTCTCGGTCCGTGGGAGACATTCGCGCTCGTCGGCACGGGAACGAACACCGTCAACCTCTTCACCACGAGCGGCCAGCAGTTCGTGAGCGCCGAAGGCGGCGGCGGTGGTGACGTCAACGCGAACCGCGCGAAGGCGGATATCTGGGAGACGTTCAACATCAACGCGGTCTCGAACGCGGCGTCCGACTAGTGCGCTGGACGGATCGCTGAAGCAGTTCACTCCCGCGAGGCTTCCGCGTGCTCATCGAGGAGTCAGAGTCACGGCTTCACCATGGCCGGGGACAACGTGTCGTTCTCGGGATCCGTCGCGAGCGTGTAGTAGAGGTCCGAACCGTCGTAGAACAGGTTATCCGGTCCGGACACGTTCGGGACGAGCACCGTCTGCCTGCCGGACGGAATCGCCACCTTCAAGAGGTTCGCGCTCGCCGGCGCGATATTGCAGTGCGCGCCCGAGATCCCGACGACGAGAGAGCCTCCGGCAAGGACGAAAGACAGGGCTCCGGCCAGATTGGAAATCAGCACGACGGGAGTCGTGGCGCCTGACGCGAGGTAACGAATGTCACCGTCCGTCGCCGTGCAATCGACCCCGTTGTGGCCCTCGTTCAACCAGTAAACACCGTTGTCATCGACGAGCACCTGTTGACCGTTGATGACCTCGCTGGCGATCGTTTCGATCGGGCCTCCGGCCTTCGGGACTCGCTGAATGGCCCCGGAGAGCCTCGCGGCGCCGCCTCCGTTCGTGAGCCAGTAAACGTAGTCCCCGTAGGTCGTCAGTGCTCGAAGGTCCGCGGTCTGGGGAGGCGAGATCGTTTCGAACGCGGCCCCGTCCGGAGAGTCACTTCGAAGCGGGACCTTGCCGATGAGCGTCGCTCCCGTACCACTGGAGTCGAAGTCGACGAAGTAGAGTGACGTAGCGTCGACGGTCATGGTTTCCACTATGTGGAGTCCGCTCACGATGGTTCGGGGCACGCCAGCGCCGGACCTGGGCAAGGCGACGACCTTCGCCGAGGTGTTGTCCTCCGAGCTGTAATAGACGCTCGTGGCGTCGAAGGCGCGCGCGAGGTTCAAGGGGGACTTTCCCTTGTCGAGCACAACGGATGACCCGGCGCCCTTCGGCACGGCGAACACCGTCCCGAAGCTTACGGGGTTGGCGTAGAAGTAAGAAAAATCCCGGCGGGACGCATCTGGCACTCCAGGATCGACAACGGTGCCCGCGACGCCGGAATCATACAAAACGGTCGGGGCGCCCGCGTTGCGCAATGGGACGCTACACATACCTGACCGTTCGCGGCGCACTCCACGTCGCTCGAACACGCGAGGAAATGCGCTTCACTGCCCTGTCCATTCGAGCTGCAGCCGGTGAGCAGCCAGACGACCAAACCCCAGCCCGCCCACACCGATCCACGACTGGAAATGCGCATCACCCCGGTTCCTCCTCGGATTCGATCACGTTTTGGCCGAAATACACGACCACCTGTCTTCCGCGCTCGGGCATCTCGACACTCTGGTTGTGCGCGGCCACGCGTGCGCGCAGCTCACTGAGCCTCTCGCGGAGTGCGCCCAGCTGAGAGACCGCCTCAGCCTCGAGCGGATGTCCCGACCACACGTCGAGCGTGTCGCCTCCCAGCCCGCGGGAGTTCCGACCGGACATACCAGCGCTGGTGCGGAGAGAACCGGACCTGCATCGCCATCCGCGCGCACGAGCTGTCCCGTCGCGATGAGACGCGCGACCGAGCCTTCGAGCGCCTTTCGCGACAGGCTCACTGTCTGCGACAGAGCGTCTTCAGTCAGGGGACCGAACCGGTAGACCATGGTGGCGAGCAGCGCGTCGAGCGTGTCCCGCTCGTGCTCCTCGTCCTGGTGCTCGCGATCCTTGCGCCGGGCGGAGCGAAACATCGCACTCGTTCCCTTGCCGGAACGAAACACGAGCCCGCTCTCGACGAGATCGTTCAGCACGCCGCGCACGTGGACGTGCACGGCCGGTGCGCCCCGGTCTGTCCGGCACCGAATCAAACCGCGGAACCAATTCCGCCAGACGGTTCTGGGTACCAATGCATCGATTGTCCGTCGGGTCAAACGGCGGACCGCAGCACGAACACGTGCATATGATGAACCCAGGAGAGCGCACCAGACTCGCCAGGGTCGCGAGAGCGAGAATCGCCGGTGTCCGCGCCGGAGGGGCTCGTGATCGGCGAGCACTGGACGGCCTTTCCGCCGTCCGAAGCGCCGCCGATGCCACTCGAGCCACCACCGCCGCTTTCACTCCCGCCGCCGGTGTTCCCCACTTCTCCAAGGTACCACGCCCTCAGCTACTCCCGCAGCCGGACGGGATCCGTACATGCAATTTCACCGAGCAGCCCGTTGCTCGACCTGTTCTCTACGGCGCAGGCTCTGCGACGGTGCTCGCGTCGATCGTGATGGCTGTCTGGGCGAGGAGCCTTCCGTTGATCGATGCGCCGGTTCGAAGCGCCACGGAGGTGCGGCAGAGAACGATGCCTTCGAGATGTGCGGTGGTGCCGAGCTCTACTTTGCCGGCGACTTCCCAGTACACGTTCTTTGCCAGCGCTCCACCCTTCAGGAGCACCTTCGCGGCGGGGCTCACCGTGAGCCCCTGCGCGACCTGGAAGATCCACACCGAGGTCGCGTCGCCGGTCAGCGTGAGATCCGTCGGAATTGCGAGTCCAGTGCTCCACTCGTAAACACCGGGCACGAGGGTCATTGCTCCGACGTTGCCGGCGCCGAGCTCCGTCACGCCGGGAGCGCGCCCCGCCGCGTCGCTGAAGGCATGTTCCACGTCGGTCACGGCGGTGGTCATCTTGGAAGGGGTGGGCGACGCGTAGTTTGCCGCGTAGACGTTCCCCGTGATCTGCCGGGAGGTCGAGAACGCGTTCGTCGAATCCGAAGTCAGTGCGAATCCAGTGATGTAGGTCGCCGCCGCGGGGCTAACGCCGATGTTCCCCGTCACCACGGATGTGGGGACCGTGGAGATCCCCGTCTTTGCCAGGATCACGTAGTCACCGGCAGAGCCTATGTCGACGGGAAGAACCGAGTTTGGCGGCGCGCCTCCGCCTTCTGCGCCTTCGCCCCCTGACGCCGTCCCGGCGTCGTGCACTGTACCAGTGGAATGCCCGCCCGCTCCGTGGCTCGTGGACGAGCCCGCTGCGCTCGCGGAGGAGCCGCCGGCAGACGAGCCCCCGGCAGATGGAGTCCCGGAATCCATGATGTCCGATCCACGGTCGGCATTGCCCGAACTACTACAGGCCGGAGCGAACGAGAGCAGTGCGACGACCGCAACACCCGACTTCAAGAAAGAGTTCGTAAGCATCGTGATTTCCTCGTCGTGCTGCGCACAAATCCATCGAGGGGTGTGCGCTTGCGCAAAATGCCTCACACCCTGTTGACTACCGAACAGTGATTGCACGTTCGGCAACAGGTCAACGTGCGCACCTACCTGATGTTTGCAAGCGCGAATCGCACAACAGTCACGATCCAGACGCCGATCACCAACCGGCGTCAGGGTCGCCGCGCGGATGACGCGCTTCCTCGACCCGCCGTTGGCTTCTGCGCGCAGGTTCGACGCGCGGGCGCGAGGCAGTGGAGTGGACGTGCAAGACGAGCAGCGCACGGATCGAGTCCATCTCGACGGATGAGAGCCGATGCCGTCGAGAGCACGCAGTCGTCCGCGCGGAACGCCGCGGGGACTCCCCGCGGTTTCAAGTCGGGTGCGAGCTTACTGGAAGGCTTTCCAGGTGATCGCGACGGTGTCGGCGCTGGTGATCTGAGACGTCTCGAGCGTCGTGAAATTGGTCGGGGTATCGATCACGTCGGATCCGTCCCGAAGTCGTGGAGGGAACCGTCGGTGGCCTCCGCCAGGCCGGCGATGGTCAGTGTGCCGTACGGATCGAGGAGGTTGTTGTACGTTGGCGAGATCGGGCGACGCGGTGAATCCCTCGTCGATCAACGTGGTCGGCTGCGAGACGGCGCGGGCCACGTCGCGTGGAGCGCGGGCGACCGCTGGCTGTCCGGGCGCAACGGATACCCCCGCGCGAGTAGCGCCGCTTGCGGGATCGCTTCCGGACCGCCATCGAGCGCGGGCCGCATTCTGGCGTTCGCATTCGGCAACACCAGGGGCCGCTGGCGTAGCGCGCCGTCACGGAAATCGACCTTGTACGTTCGCGCCTTGCCGTTCTCCTCGCAATCTAGTGCCGCATGTGCCGCTGCTTCGTGCACCAGTCGTGCGGCGGCGGTTCAATCGGCGATGCGCCGACCTCCTCCTGTCGCGCGCAGGGCGCGTCTGCGCGACCGAGCACGACTTTGGAGGAGGTCGCGGCCGCGGGTGGAGGCACCCTCAAAAGTATTGCGCGACGTACGCGCCGTTGATGCAGGCGGGTGCGTGCGGGTTCTGACCGGTGGTGAGCACGAAGCCGACGCCGACGCACATCTCGCGGGGGAACGTGACGGTGTCGGGCGTCTTGTTGGTCCAGTTGCAGGTCGTCCGGATGGTGTCGCCGGTGTGGACGACGAACGGCTCGGCGACCGACCACTTCGAATAGATGGCGTTGAACTGCATGTCGAAGGTCCAGCTCGGATCGGCGTGCATCATCTCGGTGTCGCCACCGTCGGCGCGGATGACCTCCGACGTCGCGCTCGAACCGTAGTCGTGCATGTGGTTCGTCATCATGAGCATGTTGATGTCCGACTGCGCGACGCAGTCGACGCTGGCCGTGCTCGCGGCGTTGGGCGCGAGGTTCAGGTTCAGGTTCACGTTCACGAACATCGCGGCGATGAGCCGGTCCGGATCGACCTCGGCGAACTTGACGTCGATGACGGAGTCGCCGTCGATGGGGTGATCACTGGTGTTCAGATAGTGAACGTTCATCATGATCCCGTCGCCCTTCCGCAGACGGAAGACGACGCCGTCGGGGAGCTTGACGCCCGATTGCCCGTTGCCGCCCGCTGCTCCCAGAAATCCGCCGATCGACAGGCTCTCGTTCGACGCGCTGGTGGTACCGTCAGCCATGCTGAACTCGGTGCCCATGCAGGGCAGGATGGTGCCGACCTCCTGAGTGCCGTCTCCCGTGTAGGCGAAGGCAATGGCGTGGTGCCCGATCTCCGACTGCACGCCGGTGACGTCCATCACGTCGATATCGTGGTCCGTCGGGGCCATGACGTACTGGCAGTACGTCGCGTCGCCGCCCGGCAGCACGTCCTTGACGGTCTTGGAGGAGAAGCGCGTGTAGCCGTCGGCGGCGGCGGGCGGATTGAACGTCGTCGACTGCGCCACGGTGTCGTCGGGAGTCTTCGTGGTCTTCCCCTGCATCGATGGAGTGCTCGTTCCGTCGCCGCCGCCGCAAGCGGGCAGGGAGAGCAGGGCCAGTGTTCCGAGAAGATGTACGTTGCGCATGTGTCCGTCCCTCGCTGTTTTGACGTGCCCCGCCGAACGGTGCAGTGCCACGGACGAAGTACCCGTCCCCCTCCGACGACACCAGCACAAAGCCTCACCACCGTATAACTGACCATCAGACGGTCGTTGAACGTGCGCGCGGCGAGTGGTCCTCAACTTGCCGGCGCCCGAACGCGGCGCTCTTCAGCGGGCTGCGGCGGCTCTGACGGTGTTCACCACGTCATCCGTCTTTTCGAATTGGATGTAGTGGCCCGTGCCTGCGATGAGGCGGAGCGACGAGCCCCGGACGTCGCGCTGCAGCCGCTCGGCGGTCGAGCGGCGGAACGCACTGTCGGCCTCCGCCACGACGAAGACCGGGCTCTGGATGTTTCCGTACGTCGGCGAGAGCGCATTCAGGGCTGCGGGAGCGCCGATGGTTTCGAGGGCGATGGCGTGCATCACCTTGGGTGTCGACCACAGGCGGGTGCGCAGGTCGACGAATCCTTCCGGCGGGGCGCCCTCGAACTGCTCTGCGATGCCCTGACGGATCCGGCGGGGCGACAGGAGCGGACCGAGCACCGTGGCGAAGCCGTGACCGATGAGCGGCCACCCGAGTAGTCGGAGCGCGCCGTCGGGCTTGCGCCCTGGCTGGTAAGTCGCGCTGTCCACCACGACGTACGCGGACACGACGGGCGGATTGTGCACCGCCATCGCGAGCGCGGTCGTACCGCCGTAGGAGTGTCCCACGACGATGACCCGCGCGAGCCCGAGAGCCTCGATGAGGTCGAGTGCGATCTTCGCGTTGTGCTCGAACGAATACTCGCCGTCGTCGCCGCTGTAACCGTGGCCAGGGCGGTCGAAGCGCGTCACCCGGAACGAGCTGGAGAGCGCGGCCGCCACCGGCTCCCAGTCCTCGACGGATCCGGGCGAACCATGGATGAGGAGCACGTCACGACCCGTGCCGTTCTGGACGACCCGGAGCGGCACGCCGTCGACGACCACCTGCCGCCCCGACGTCCCCGCCGGGATGTCCGTGTTCGGGCGGTAGAATGCGCCCACCCCGGCGAGCGCCAGCAAGAACACGACGATGAACGCCGGGACGGCAGCGAGCCGGCGAAGGCCTGTGCGAGTCATCAGGAGATCGAGTGTATCAGCCGACCCGTCACTCGAGCATCGAGACGTCGTCATTCCGAGTCGTCGCCACCCGCCCGACCCGCCGCGGGTGCTATCAGTGCGATAGCGGAAGGATCCCCATGACCACCTCCATCAAATACCGCACCGTGCAGGTGGACGGCGTGTCCATCTTCTATCGCGAAGCGGGTTCCCCGGACGGACCGACCCTCCTGCTCCTTCATGGGCTGCCTTCGTCGTCACGCATGTTCGAGCCGCTGTTCCAGAGGCTTGCGGATCGGTTTCACCTCGTCGCGCCGGACTATCCGGGCTTCGGACACAGCGACTGGCCCGACCCGAAGACCTTTGCATACACCTTCGATCACCTGGCGAGCATCACCGAGCACTTCACGGAGCAGCTCGGGCTGACCCGATACACGCTGTACATGCAAGACTACGGCGGCCCCGTCGGTTTTCGCATGGCGCTCGCGCATCCCGAGCGCGTCGAGGCGTTGATCATCCAGGACGCCGTCGCTCATGATTCGGGTCTCGGGAAAAACTGGCAGACACGCCGCGCCTTCTGGGCGGATCGGGCCGCTCACGAGACCGCGCTCCGGACGAATCTTCTATCGCTGGCGACGACACGAACACGGCACGTCGGGAACGATCCGAACCCAGAGCGGTACGATCCGGATCTGTGGACCGACGAGTACAGGTTCCTGAACCAACCCGGGCAGGCCGACATTCAGAGCGATCTCTTCTACGACTACCGCACGAACGTCGCTGCGTACCCGACATGGCAGGCGTGGCTCCGCCGCACGCAGCCGCGGCTCCTCGTGCTCTGGGGCAAGTACGAGCAGTCCTTCGAAGCGAGCGAGCCCGCCGCATATCTCGCCGACGTGAAGAACGCGCAGGCACACGTCCTCGACGGCGGCCACTTCGTGCTCGACACCGCCGCAGACGAGGTCGCTTCACTCGTACGGGCGTTCATGGTGCACTGATCGATGAGGGGGCCGACGGAGCGCGAGCTCGGGCTCGGTGGACTCGTGCTGCTGCTCGCGTCCGCTGCGGCGTGGTGGGTCGGTTTCTTGTGGCGCGACGCGCCGTTCGTCTTCCACCCGGACGAGCCTTCCATAATGGCCAGGGCGCTCGGCGTCGCGGGCACGGGTGAGCTCGATCCGCACTGGTTTCGTTACCCGAGTCTCTACATCTACCTGGAGTCGATCCTCGCGACGCTCGTGCACGCGTTCACGCGGATCCCCATGGCGCCGGGAGCCAGGCTGCTCTTCGAGGGCGCGGTCCCGGAGGTCGTTACTTACTACGTCGTGGGCCGCGCGCTGACCGTCGCCTTCGCGCTCGGGACGACGTTCCTCGTCGTGAAGACCGCGGAGCGCGTCGCCGGGCGCTGGGCCTCGCTGTTCGCCGGCGCCGTGTTCGCGACGAGCCTGCTCGTGCAGAAGAGCGCCGCGACGATCACCGTGGACATGGCGCTCACCTTCTTCGTCGCGCTGACCATCTGCCTGCTCGCGCGCGCGATCGATACGGGTCGCGCGTCTCTCCGCACGTTCATTCCGACGGCCGTCGCCGGCGGGCTCGCGGCCGGCGCGAAGTACAACGGCGCGCTGATCCTCCTGGTCGTCGGCGTCGTGTTCCTCGTGATGAACGGCCCGCGCCGGCTTCGCTCCTACCTCGGCGTCGCCGCCCTCGCCATCGTGTCGATCGTCGTGTTCGTCGTCACGACGCCGTATGCCGTCCTCGCGCCGCGGGAGTTCCTGGACCGCGAGGACGGTTTCACGGCGGAGCTCATCCACTATTCGACCGGGCACTTCGGCGCGGACACCGGCTCGAGCGCGCACAAGATGTTCGACACGTTGAGCCAGATGGTCGGCCCCTTTGCGTTCCTCGGGCTCGGCTCGCTCGTGGCCGTCGTGCTGGGTGCGATGCCTCGTCGCCTGAGACCGACACTCGGGATGCTCGTCGCGTCGATGGTGGTGATGGCCGCTCCCGTCGTCATCGCGAAGGTGTACTTCTTGCGGAACTGCCTGCCCCTCGTGCCACCGGCGCTGGCGCTCGGAGCCGCCTTCGTGACATGGGTCGCAAGCCGGCTCGACCGCGCCGTCGAGTCGCGGCCTCCCGCTCTTCGCTACGCGGCCCGCGCCGCAATCGTCACTGCGGTGGTCGGCATTCAAAGCGCAGAGGCGGCCCGAACGATCCTGCCGGAGGTCGCGGCGCGTGCGTTCGTCGACCCCCGGATCCGAGCGCACGAGTGGTTCCTCGACCACGTACCACCAGGGTCGCGCGTTCTCCGGGAGGCGTTCACCCCGCATCTTCACCTGTCGAACAGCTTCACCGTCGACTCGGTCTTCTCGGTCGGACAGATCCCCGTGAGCACGCTGGAGCGATACGATTACGTCGTCACCGGGTCAGCGCTGCTCGGGGCGTTCCCGGATCTATCGAAGACGACCTACGGATGGCTCTTCGCGCGGACTCCGCTGCACGAAGAGTTGCCTCCGCCCATTCCCGATTTCATGGACTGGCCAGCGGTGCGCATCGACCAGCTGTCCACTCCGAAGCAATCCAACGCCCGGCCCAGGTCCGTGTTCCGCCTCTCGACGAGCGACGGCTTTGCCGGCGTGTCGCCAGTGCTCGACGTGCAGCTCGACTCGCCCCCGGCCGGTCACGACGGCCCGCTCACGATCGAAGCGACGGGGCCCGATCCGTCGCTCCTCTTGCCCAGGGTGCGGCGGCGGGGGACCGCCAGCTACGTCGTGCGTATCCGCCTCGAGAGCCCCCTCGCGACGATCGTCCAGCTCTTCTACGCGACGCACGCGGCGCCGAAATTCAACGAGGAACACAGTGTGAAGCAGCCGCTCTCAGCAGGCGAAAACCGCGTCGAGCTCCGCTTCGAAGCAGAGGATCTACAAGGCCGACTCCGGCTGGATCCGGGGACCGCGCCCGGCCGCTACGTCCTCGACTCCGTCGAGCTGCTCGCGCTCCCGTGAGTTGCTGTGGAGCGCGCTTTTTCGTTCCTGCGGCGTCGGCGGAGCGCGACGAGCGCAGAGAGCGCCGGCAGCACACCGAACATGAACGGATCGCGATTCGGGTGCGTGGCAAGCCGGCACGAGCAGCCGTCCGGCGGCACCTTCGGAACGGATGTGGAGGCGACCGGTGTGGAGGCGACCGGCGTCGCGCATGCCACCCCAGAGGGGTCCGAAAAATTGCCGACCTCGTCTTCGGCAATGACGGAGACGGAGTGCAACGTGCCGTTCTTCAGAGCAGCCGTGACCGCGCTCGTTTCCTGCGCGGAAGCGGTCGCACAGGGCGCGACGTTCGCGGCTCCGCTATCCTCTGTCTGACATGCACTCGACTGCGAGGAGGGCGCGTCACAGAAGACCTGGTAGCCGCCGAGATCGTCATCAGCCGAAGCGCTCCAGTTGACGCTCAGCCGTCCGCTGCCGGGGTCGGCACGGACGTCCTCCGGCGCCGCAGGTGGATCGAGGTCGATCCCGGCGTCTGTCCAGACCGCCGGTTTGCCGACGATCGACGTGCCCGTCGAGATGAGCATGAAGTAGTAGGACAGCGGCTGATGGCCCGTGGCGGCGCTGCAAGTCTCGAACGACGGCGAGCTGTTCTGGGGTGTGTCGGGCGCAAAAAATCCCGCCGCGACGCTTCGCGCAGGTATCTGGACGTTGAAGTTCGATTCGGTCGCCTGAGCCGTGAACACGCGCCAGCATTCCCCGCCGGGGAACCTCGCGCTGACCGTCGTGCAGTCGTCGGCGCCGGCCCAGACCTCGAGGGTGTAGCCGAGAAAGCCGTTTAGGACGGTGGGGAAACTGAGAACGTCGTCGGCGATACAGTCGTCGTGATTGATCCAGTCTGGAAGAAGCTCCGGTGAGCGAACCGGCTGCTTGCGGTAGAGCGCCGCCGGCAAAGTGATCGTCTGAGCCCAGGCCGTCGTGGTGGAGAGCAGGAACGCTGCGCCCACCAGCACCCACGCCACGCCGACTGACGCCGCTCGACCACCGCTCTTCACCGTCGGAAGTGTCCCGAATTCTGCCAGCCATTGCAAGAATGACGCTCTCCTCGGGGCTCGTGTAACCCGCGCACAGGAAGGTGCTAGCCTCGTAGGTTCATGCCGGGCTTCCACTCCCGCGGCGTCGTCTACCTGGGCGCTCGCAAGTACTTCGACCGGTGTGTGCCGGGTGGCAGTGAGGCGGTTGGAGCGGCGCTGGACCGCGATCTCGCCGCGTTCTGGGGGCAGATCTTTCTCGCCGGGTCGATGTACGAGGCGCTTCCCATCGTGGAGGTCAGTCGCGTCGCCAGCGAGCTCGCGGGCTTGTCTCATCGGGAGCTCGTGCGACGCACCGCCGAGTGGCTCGCCGAGCGCGACATACGTGGCGTCTACAAGGTGCTCTTCGGCGTACTCTCGCCCGAGTCCGTCGCCGTGCGACTGGCACGGGTGGCGCTCCGCTACTTCGACTTCGGAGAGGCGTCGGCCACGATGGTTGGTGAGCGCGTGTGCCGCGCCGAACAACGTTCGCTGCCGCAGCCCATGTCGGCCTGGTTCAGCGACTGCGTCACCGGCTTCGTCCCGAAGGCCCTCACCCTCGCCGGAGCAAGAGACCCCGAGGTGAAACACCTCGGAGCGGTCAAGGACGGCGAACTACGACGCGTCCAGACCGTCACCCTGCGCTACGAGTTCGTCTGGCGATAGCTCCGGCACACCTCGTCAGCCACACCTCGGATCAGTTGCAGTTGCCCTGGGCGCACGTCTTGTTCTTCCCGTTGCACATCTTCCCGCAGCCCCCGCAGTTCTGCGGGTCGGTGTCGAGGTTCACGCATTGCTTGTCGCATGCGGCGTTGCCTGCCCCGCAGCTCACGCCGCACTGGTTGTTCGAGCAGATGGCGACCCCGCCGGGGACGGGCGGGCACGGCTTCTGACATCCTCCGCAGTTGTTCGCGTCGCTCCGCGGGTCGATGCAGCTGTCACCGCAGCTGAGGAACGGGTTCTGGCACTGAAAATTGCACTTCCCCCCGTTGCACATGGGCGCTGCGTTCGGGGGTGCCGGACAGACGGTGCCGCAGGCGCCGCAGTTACTGGTGTCGTTGGTCGTGTCGACGCAGGACGCGCCGCACGCCGTCTTCGGACCGCAGTTCGGCAGACAGGCACCCGATCGACACACGGTTCCGGGGCCACAGCTGACGCCACATCCGCCGCAGTTCCGGGGGTCCGCGCTCTCGTTCACGCACTGACCCGCGCACGCTCCATAGCCGGCATTGCAGGTGACGCCGCACTGCCCGGCCGCACACGTCGCGACACCATTGGGCGCTTGCGGGCACGCGTGTCCGCAAGCGCCGCAGTTCTGCGTGTCGGAGGCGAGCGGCTGGCAAACGCCTCCGCACGCGCCGTAACCAGCGTCGCAGGTCACGCCGCACGTCCCGTTGACGCAGCTCGGCCTGGCGTGCGCGGCGCCGGCACATATCTTACCGCAAACCCCGCAGTTGCTCGGGTCGCTCTTCAACGTCACGCACGCACCCGCGCAGTTCTCGTTACCGACCGGACAAGCAGCGGTGCACTTCCCCGCCGCGCACACCTGGTTCTGACCACATGCCTTGCCGCAGCCGCCGCAATTTTTCGGATCGGTATCCGTCATCACACACGTCGAGCCACACTTCGCGTAACCGGTCTTGCAACCGAAGTCGCACACACCCGCGGCACAGAGCGACAGCGCGTTGGCCGGCGTATCGCAAGCGTGTCCGCAGCTGCCGCAGTTCATCGGGCTCTGTCGCGTATCCACGCAGCTCGTGCCGCACGCTTCGAAACCTGCGCCGCAGTCGAACGCGCAGCTCGAAGCAGCGCAGGTCGCGGTGCCGTTAACGGGGTTCGGGCACGAGCTGGTGCAGCTCCCGCAATGGCTGGCGGAGGTCTTCACGTCCAGGCATGCTCCTCCGCAGTCGCTCAGCCCGGATTCGCAGGCAGCGAGACACACGCCGTTCGAGCAGACCCTCCCGGCAGCGCAAACGGTGTCGCAGTCGCCACAGTGGCCAGGATCACTCCGGGTGTCGGTGCATCCCGCTCCGCAAAGCTCCTCCGGCGAAGAACACGAGACCTGGCACTTTCCGGCGATGCAGCTCGCCGCGTCACCGGTCGGCTGAACGCAGCTCGCTGCGCAGCTCCCGCAATTGTCGGGGTCGGTGCGGAAGTCCACGCACACGCTGCCGCACGCCGAGTAGCCATTGGTGCACACGAAGTTGCACTGCCCCTTCAGACACACCCCTTCCCCGTGCTCGGGCGACGTGCACGTCGCACCGCAGCCGCCGCAGTTTGCAGGGTCCGACCCGAGCTCGACGCACTCTCCGGCGCAGCTGGTCTCGTCTACCTGGCAGCTCGTCGCTGCGTCGGAAGGGCGCACGCAGAGCCCTCGGGCGCAGACGTATCCATTGCTGCAGCGCGATAGAGAGTCGCACGCCTTCCCGTCGAGGCTCGTCGAGATCGTGTTCGCGCAGGCCGCGAGCGCGAGCGCACACAGAGCCGCGAACAACCGCTGAAGGAGCTGCGAGGTACGCATCAGAAGCTCTGGGATACCGAGAGCCTCGCACCACCGGGCAACGACGAGACGACGGCGCTGGAGTCCGGAGAGAGCTTCGTATTGAACACGAACAGCGTGCTCCCGGTGACCAGCAACACGCCGCCGACGCCGAGCAGCACGCGCGACACGGTCTGCCGGTCGTTCATCGCATCGACGTCCCGCTCGAAGGAGCGCTGTACCCGTTCGTTCCGGGCAGCGTTCTCTGCCGAGGAACGTGATAGCTCGAACGCAAGCGAGCCGCCGAGCGCCACGATTCCTGCGCCAATCGTGACGAGTGGAACGACGCCGAAGCGCCGCCTGCCGTCCTGCGTGTAGAACGGAGTGGAAGTCGCGAGGGGGCCGCCCTGTGAGAGTGGAGAGGCTCGCAGCTCGAATGCCAGATCCATCGGAGTGGACGCCGCCAGCGTGAAGGGACGTTGTGCATCGTCGTAGCCACGCGCCGTGAGCAGCGCGGCGTGAGCGCCGGGGGCGAGCTCGATGGTGAGCGGCGTCACGCCGACGGCACGGCCGTCGATGGCGACGGTGGCGCCCGGCGGCGTCGACAGGACCGTGAGCTGCTGGATCCCCTTGCCCGCCAGCGCTTCGCTGAGCTTCCTGATGCGCTCGCTCACCTCGGCACGGTTCGGAGCGTTGGGCTTGAGCCGCAGGTAATTTCTGTACCAGCGCAGCGTCGCAGCATCGTCCCCGATTTTCTCGTAGGCGCGCGCGATGTTGAAGGAGAGCGCGACACTCGGTGACAGCGTGTCGGCATCCAGGAAGAGTCGGACGGCATCGACGTAGCGCCCGTTGCGATAAGCCTCCACCCCTTGCTCGTATCTGGCCTCGGCGAGCGCTCTCGGGTCATTGCCCTTGACCGTCGTGCCCGCGGTTCCAGTGTCAGCACGCGCCGGGCACGGCCGGCCAACGGTCAGCGAGACGAAGAATGCCAGCGCGACCCCGAGCCTCGCGCAGCACGTGACGCCCCGCCGGAAGGCCTGCCTCACCCCTCTCGTGTTCGTCGCCACTCGAAGATCCGTTGCAGACCGTTGCGGCTCAATAGGGCGCTATCAGGTCGAGATCGGCTCCGCTCGCCCTCGCAGGTGTCGCTCTGCGAGCGGACGGCGCGCGAGCAAGTGGCTGTGCGATGCGCTGTTCGTTCGTTGATGCGGCGATCAGGACGACCTTCGACCGCGCAACGCCCGGGACCGGGTGCGGCTCCGCCGGTGATGTCACTGCGGTTTCGAGCTCAGGAGAAGGCGTAGGGTCGTCCGTCCGCGTCGCGTCGCGCGCGAGAGCAGGCTCTTCCTGCGTCAATCCGCTCTGACCGAGCCTCGTCGACGTTTCGGGGCGAATGACGACAGCCAGGCTCACAGGGCCGCGCTTCGGCGGGATGAGGTGAGAGACGAGAACGGCGGCACCGCCGAGTGCGGCGGCCAGCGTGGCCGCGCCGAGCGCCCGTTTTCGCGCGTTACCCCTGGGTAGAAGCTTCGCGCCGGACGCATCCCGGGAGCTCACCTTCGCGTAGAGCCGCGGGCTATTCGCGGCCGGCCGCGTGCTTGCGTTGCGATCGATGCGGTTCTCATCGGAGGGGATGCCCTGCGCCGGTGGAGCACCCGCCTCGCCGAACCATTTCGGTTCGACCGCGGTCCCGGAAACGTCTTCGGTGACACCCTGACCGAGGAGCCACGTGGCGAGCGCCTTGCCGAGCTCCGCCATGGAGGCGTGCCGGGCGTGTCGGTCTTTGGCGAGGCCGGTTCTGAGAATCGCCCAGAGCGACTCGTCGTCGATGCCGAGAGCCGGGAAGGACACAGGCTCATCCTCTATGATGGCGCGGAGCAACGGCAAGGTGGTCGGTGCGCTGAAGGGCATCCTGCCGGCGATCGCTTCGTACAGAACGACGCAGAGCGACCAGATGTCCGTCCTGTAATCGACGTCGCTGCGGCCGTTCGCCTGCTCGGGCGACATGTACTCGGGACTTCCGACCAGGCCGCCACCGTCGGCGAGATCACGACCGCCGTTGTTCAGCTTGGCGATCCCGAAGTCGACGATCTTGGGCTGAAGCCTTCGCGCCTCGCTGGCGATGAGCAGATTGTCGGGCTTCAGATCCCGGTGCACGATGCCTCGCGCGTGCGTCGTGGCGAGCGCATCGACCAGAGGGAGGACGATCTGCACCGCACGCACGGCCGAGAGTCGTCCGCCGGCCAGCATCTGTGTCAACGTGCCGCCCTCCAGGTGCTCCATGACGATGAACGGATCTCCTTCGCCCGTCTCGCCGATGTCGAACACGCGCACGATGGCCGGATGACCGAGTCCGGCGGCCGCACGTGCCTCGAACTGAAGGCGCTCCCGGAAGTCAAAGCCGTCCAGATCGGCGCGGATCAACTTGATCGCGACCGGAGCGTCGAGCAGTAAGTTCGTTGCTCGAAAGACCGCGCCCATTGCGCCTTCTCCGAGAAGCGCGTCCAGCCGGTACTTGCCGGCGAGCACGGAGCCGACTCCGCGAGGGACGAGCGTCACCTCGGGCATCTCCGGAGGAAGCGCAAAGCAGCTCGCGATGCGTGCGTCGAGAGTCATTTCCAGCTCGGGGGGCCCTGGCACTAGTCCCCGGGGTAGCAACTTGCGCACCAGACCCGGCGACCGGACGGCCTCGATTTGCTCGTCTGATTTCAATCGGTTACGTGAATCGCTCGCCGTCCCACAGTGGCTTATTGAACCTCACGGTGTGATCGAATCGCTCGGTGTCGCGTTTCGCCTCTCGTCGGGTGCTCACGGCTATCTCGTCGGACTGGATCACGGAAAGGCCACGCCGAGCATCAAGGTGACGAAGCCGCCTCCGAGACTTGCGATGCGTTGACCGTCCGCACCGATGTTCAGGCTCGCGGCATATCCGCCGCCTACGAAGCCCTGAAGCTCGAGACTCGCACCTACCGCCAGTGTCGAAGCGACGCCACCCTGGAGTCCCGCGTGGACAGCGGCCTGGGTATGGCCCACAGCGTCGGGGCCGGGAGAGCCGTTTGCGATGGCCGCGCCCAGCTCGCCGCTGATGCGCGCGGTCGCGAACGAACCGAGATCGACGGCGTCGTACGACGCCGAGGCGGCGATCGCGAAGAGCGTCGCCGTCCCGAGCGTCTCGGTGCGGCGTGCCCCGAGAGCAACCAAGCCGGCGGCGGCGCGCGACCAGTCGATGCCGGCCGAAATGCCTAGAGCGGGCGTTTCGGTGGCAGGCATCCATCGAAAGATCAGCGTCGCAAATGGCGTCGGAGTGGACGAGCGCCGAAGGAAGACGTTGTTGCTCGGTGCGGCCACCTCGAAAGAGTTGGACGCAATCGGCGGACGTAAAGCCGGCAGTGCCACCGGAGGCGGGGACAACGGCGAAAGTGGCGACGGAAGTGGCGGCGTTTCCGATGCCACCGGCGACGTGGTCGCGGGGTCCCGCAGGGCTTCGGCGAGCGCCAGCGCGAGGGTACGCTCGTACATGCTGGGCGCCGCGTCGCCGAGCACGACGACGCGTTCTCGTCGCTCACCGGCGCGCGAGACGGAAATTCTCGCGCTCGGTGGAACGTCGGTGCAAGCGTCGATGGCCAGCACGATGTCGTTCGCTGCGGGAGCTTCGTCGAGCAGTTCGACCTGCATCGGAGAAAGTTCCGCCTGGAGGATCCGAATGAGTTCGACGGACGACGTACCTGCCGGCACGCAGGAGCCGCCAACTCGCACTGTCCCGGTTTCTCGTGCGTGCGTCAAGCCGGGCGTCACCAGGATCGCGACGAGAACGCTCAAGGGAAGACGGTGACCCATCGATCCAAGTCGGACGTGTGCCGGCCGTTAGGGTAGAGCGCGCGGTATCGCGCTGCTGCATCGCGCGCGCCGTTCAGGTTTCCAGCGCGCGCATTCGCCTCGACGAGGCGCGCAAGCGCGTCGTCCGCGAGCGCGACGGGAAGGCCCCGCATCATGGCGGATGCGAGGTGATTCGAAGCCAGGGCGGGGTTTCCGAGAGAATCGAGATACAGCCGCGCGAGCGAGAACTCTGCGACAGATGCGCCGGGCTCGCTGCCGTGTTCGGCGAGAACCGCCTCGAGAACGCGCGCCGCGGCGAGATACTGACTCTCGCGGCGCAGCTTGTCGGCCTCGGAGAGCGCGGCGGCGATGGCCGGGCGATGCTCTGCCACAGAGAAGTCTGCGACGCTCGCGACGGGCGCGGACGACGGCGCCTGGGAAGGTGTTGCCGCCGAACGGGACGGGGCGAGAGTCGCAGGAGGTCGATTGTCGCGGCTCTTCTCGAGCTGGGTAGGCGAGAGCGCAGACGGCGCTGGTGTGTCCATCACGCTTGCCGGGGGTGTGCTCGGCGCGATGTTGGCTGTCCTCGGTGCAGCGTTGGAGAGTGGGATGACGATTGCCTCGCCGGCAGCGACACGCACGACTCGGTCCGGCACCGGCTCCCCGCGGACGAGCACCGCGCCGCGAGCAACCGCGACCCGGACGAACCGTGGCTGCCGCTCCACGGTGAAGCGCGTTCCGACGACCTCCACCGTCACGGGCCCGCACTCGATGCGCCAGAGCCGGGGTCCGCCGGGTCGCACGTCCCAGGTCGCGATTCCACCACGCATCGCCGTTGCAAATGCCTGGCCGCTGCTCTCGAGCAAGTCGAGCTCCGTTCCGGCGCTAGCATCGAGCGTCGACGTGTCGTCGAACGAGAGATGGATGGCTGCGCCCGTCGCCAGGTGGGCTGGAACGTCCGCGCCGCTTGCGAGGTGCAGAGGGAAAGTCGCGAATGAGCGTGCAAGGAACAACGCGATTGCAGCCGCGATGATCGCCGAGACGAAGGCCGCGGTCCACGTACGCGCCGCCGGAACGGTCTTCTTGTTGCGCGCCGCCGCGACTCGATTCCACAGGCGCCCGAGCGCCGCATCGTCGAGCTCGTCGTCGAACGTCTTTCGAACCGGGACGGGAAGGCGGGAGTCATTCATCGTCCACCTCCTCGAGCTCGATGTGCGCGCGAACCAGTTGCTGCGCGCGCGCGATACGGCGCTTCGCGGTCGAAAGCGAACAGCGGCACAAGCGAGCCACGTCCTCGAGACCGTACCCCTCCACGTAGCGCAGCATCCACGCAGCGCGATCGACGTCCGAAAGCGGAGCGAGAGCGACGTCGAGGAGCGCGAGCTCGGCGCGAACCTCCGGATGCGTTTCGGCGGACGCACACGTTTCGAGCACCGAATCAGTGGCGGGACGGAACAGACCGAGAAGCGCCTGGAGTTTTCGCCGCCTGAAGCGCCGGTGCACCTTGTGAACGGCGATCCCGACGAGCCACTGGCGCAGCGAGACGGGCTCGAACTGCGCTCTCATCTGCCCGATGGCCGCCAGAAACGTCTCCTGAACGATGTCCTCCGATTCGCAACGATCTCCGAGCAGTCGGAACGCCAGCGAAGCGACGTAGCCGGCATGTCTTCTGAAAAGCGCTTCCTCGGCGTGGACATCCCCGGCGTGCGCCTGGCGGACCAACTCTGTATCCGGGATCTCCGCCGATCCCCCCGGGCTTGGCGTGCGCTGCCGGAGTCGGACGACGCGAGCGCGGATCATGGCTTTCTCTAGTGCCACGAGAGGCGAAAATCGGTTCTCGTAACCAGGAACGCCGGAGAATCGTCGGATTCGACGGCGCTTTCAACGGCGCTGAGCCGGTTCTGGTTCGCCGTGGTCCTAAAACTCGACAATGCCGAGATCCTCCATGACGTACGGCTCGCGGAGCGGCCCACTCGCAGCCCTCTGGGCAATCCTGGTTGGAGTGGCGTCGGTCGCGTGCAACGGGCGCACCCGCGACGTCCTGTCGACGAAAACCGGAGATGCTGGTGATTCGGGTGCAGGAGCGCGAGGGTCTTACGACGGAAGCACGGGCGGGACGAGCGGGTCAGGCGGGCGCGTCGCTCGCGACCGGGATGGCGGCAACGCGGCTGGCTACGGCAACCAGGGAGGCGGTAGCAGTGGCGGCGCGGCCGCAACGGGAGGCGTGACCGGTGCCGGCGGCACGGGCGGCACTCCGGGTCAGGTGAGAAAGGCGGTCGCGGACGAGTTCTGCACACTCCCGCAAAAATATCCCTGCCTGTCCTATGACGGGAACGGGGGCATCTCGGACCCGACGCTGTGCAGCCATGACGTCCAGGCGGTCCAGCTGCAACTGGGCGGTGACGCCTGCGTCGAGCAATGGGCTTCGGTGATGCGTTGCTTGATGAACTCCTGGGGATGCCCTTGCGACGATACGAATCCGCCTTCAAGTCCGACGGAGGCGTCTTGCTTCCTCTCCAACTGGGCCGAGTCGAATGCTTGTCCAACCGAACGCGGACTTTTTCGAGACTGCCAGAACTCGAACCGGGTAGAGCAACCTACGGGGTCGAGTATGGGGACGTCGGGCAGTTGCGATTGGGGTGGTCTGGTGGACGGTTGCGCTGCGAGCTGCGACCGTTCGTCGCCGAAACAACCTCGCCTGTTCGAGGCTGATTGCACGGGAAGCCCCGACAGCGTTCAAAAGTGCACGTGCAAACTGAACGGCGCGACCCTTCTCGAAGGGATCCCTGGCGCGGAGCCAAAAGATTTCTACGCCGACGACTGTGCTGACGTCGGCCAGCAACTGGCGGACGGTAAGTGCGAGAAGATGGTGAACTGCTGTTTCACCTGGAGGGCCGCTGACGCGGGAGGGGGCACGGGCATCGACCAGTGTTCCTGCGTCTCCGACCCGAAGAGCGTGGGCTACGACACCTGTGAGGCGCTAGCGACACAGGGCAGCGGCAAGGTCGTTGACCTGTGCACGCGGTATTTGCCGCCATCGGGAACGTTCCCGGGAATGTGACGGCGGTAGTGTCGCGGCCCCGGAGCGCGCGGAGCGCGCGAGGAGCCGCGGATGGAGGCAACCCTACGTCGGGCTCGTCTTCTTCCAGGCGTCCATTGCTGTCATTCGTGAGAACCAGGACTCGAGGTTCGGGAATTCGCCGAGGGGGGCTTCGGTTTGCTTGGCGTACATGAGCGAACAGGCGATCGTCAGATCGGCGATGGTTAGGGCGTTTCCGACCATGTATTCTTTGCCCTGGAGGCGGGTGTTCAGCACCGCGCCGAAGCGACGGAAGCCGGTGAGGGCCTCGTCGATCTTGCCCTGGTCGGGCGCGCCCATGCCGAACATGGCCTTGATGATCTTCTCGAACGTGAAACTGCCGAGAGCGGGCGAGAAATGCGAAGCGTCCCAGAACTGCCATCGCGTCGTCTCGGCGCGCGGCTTCTCGTCCCGCGGCAAGAGGCCCGACGCGGGCTTCGTGGAGGCGAGGTACTGCATGATCGCACGCGATTCGGTGAGCACGAAGTCGCCGTCGACCAGCGTCGGCACCGCGCCGTTGGCGTTGAGCGCCAGGTACTCCGGGCTCTTGTGTTCGCCCTTGGTGAAATCGAGGCGCACTTCTTCGAGTGGGAGCTCGAGCGCGGCCGCCGTGACTCGGACGCGACGGACGTTCGGGGACAACGGATTCATGTAGAGTTTCATCGCTTGCCTTTCCTTGGACGCGACGTGCGCCGTACCCATGTCGACGCAGGCCGGCCGAACTCTACACGTCTTTGCGGAATGCGGTGGCCGCGAGCGTCGTATCTTCGAGCGCGCGGCGCCTCGCCAGAAGCCAGCGGCGAACGCCGTCGTCAGGCCGCCGGCACGTCCACCCGCACCATTTCGATCGCGCCCGTTTTCAGGGCCATGGCCTTTGGGTCGTAGCCGTCGGCGATACACAGGAACAGGGTGCGACCGTCGGATCCTCCGAGCGCGCATGCATAGCAGCCGCGGTCGGTCTCGATGACGTCCGTGACGATGCCGCCGTCGAGCACGCGGACGCAGGCTTTGCCGGCTGCGTCCGCCACCCAGACGGCACCGGCGCTGTCGAGGCAAATGCCGTCAGGCGCGCGACGCGGCAGGTCCGCGAATACGCGGCGGTTCGACAGGCTCGCGTCGGGCGCGACGTCGAAGACGGTGAGACGCCTGCCGAAGGTCTCCGCAACGATGAGCGTGCGCCCGTCCGGACCGAGGACCATGCCGTTGGGAAACATCAGGTCGGACGCGACAGCGCTGGCGCTGCCGTCGGGTCGCACGAGGATCAACGAGGCTGGCTTCGGTTCGAGTGGAGACACGAAGAGATCGAACCCCATGAAGCCGACGTAGGCATTTCCTCGCGCGTCCACGATCATGTCGTTACACGCGGTGGACGTGAAGTGCGACAGATCGGAGTGCGCGACCGTCTCACCGCCGGTCACACGCAAAACACGTCGGTCCATCATGGACACGACGAGCAACGAGCCGTCCGGCAACCACCCGAGGCCGGACGGGCTCGCGGCCACCCGAACGACTTCGTTCGCGGTGCCATCCATGTCGACAGCTCGCACTACGCGCATGCCGAAATCGGAGAACCAGAGCCGCCCCTGGTGCCACCGAGGTCCTTCGGGAAAGCCCAATCCGCCGAGCAAGCCCTGCGATGCGACCGTCATCGCACCGATGCTATCACCGGTCCGGAGCGCCGATGGCGGGGGAAGGAGTAGCTGCGAAGGCGCGTGCGGCGGAGCGTCCGCCGGCGGGGCGTCCGGAGCGTCCAGCGGCGGAGCGTCCAGCGGCGGCTCGGCCCCGTGAGCGCGCAAAGCATCGCGCGCACCGCAGTGCGAAAGTATGCGGAGAGCGCATACGCCGGTACGCGGCGAGAGACGGGCAACGTGGCGAAATTACCGGTTCCGGCAACCGGGCACGAACGTCGCATCTTACCGGTCGAGGCCGGCCCCGTGTCCGCGGCCAGGAGATGCGAAAACCCGAATGCCGGCATGGAGTCTGTTGTTCGTCGTCGTGTGCACCGTCTGGACGCTGTTCGGTGCCGCCTCGGTCTTCATCGTCACGCGGCGCCGCGCGCCGGGGTGAAGCGTGGGACGAACCCGAAGGTGCGAACTCTACGCGGGCTGATCGAACACGCCGCGCACGATCTGGTGCTCGTGAGCGACAGCAACATCCGCGCACCGTCGTGTTACCTGCGCGAGCTCGCGGCGGAGTACGGGCGCGAAGGGCGAGATGCTGGGCTCGTCACGAACCTGGTGCGTGGGCAAGGCGCGAACGGCCTGGGCGGCGTCCTCGAGTCCATCCAGCTCATCGGGTTCTGCGCGTCGGGGCTCGCGGGGCCGTCGCTGGTGGGGGAAGCGCTGGTCATGGGCAAATCGATGCTCTTCTCGCGAACCGCGCTGGACGAGCTCGGCGGCCTGGAATGCCTCTCCAACGTGATCGCGGAAGACTACGTGATGGGTAAGATGTTCCAGCACGCGGCTCGTTCATGGCCCGGCAACTCCGCTGGTCGATGCTGCGCTGCCGCCTCCGCCCGCTGGCCTACGTCTTCGAGCCAGTGACCAGTCCGCTGGCCATGTTGCCCTTCGCGTGGGTGCTGCTGGGGCCCTGGGCGGTCGCCTGGGGCCTGGGCGTCGGCGCCGTTCCATCGACACCTCGCCTGGCGCGGGCATCGCGTGCGGCTCTCGTCTGGCTCGCTCGCGTACGAGATGATCAGATCTCTACGCGCTCGGCCTCCGCGACTTTGCGAGTAGCTCGCTCAGAACGGAATGTCGTCGTCCGTGGGCGGTGGGCCATCATCGAAATCGTCTCGCCCGACGGGGTCTTCGGAAGGCTCCCCCGTGTTACGCCGCAGCTCGGCTTCCATCGCAGCGAGAAGGACCCGCTCCTTCTCGTGCCAGCGTGCCTTGGAAGGGTCATCGAGCGAGCGACGGCTACCGCCGATGTAGAACTCGAGGTCCTGGACCGACGCGCCGGCTATGGGAGCGCCCCTGCTGCGTCCATAGGGCGGAAAGACCGGGCCGTCGCCGCTCGAAGGCCCGGCCGCCGCCCGCGCCCGCGCTGGCGTAGTGTCGGCCACGGCGCCGATCGACAGCTCGCCCAGGCTCAGTCGAAAACCATCGCCAGTGCGCACCGCGGTGCCCACTCTGACCGACTCGGTTGAACCATCGGGACGCCTGACGAGAACGGTGACAGGGAAACTCTGATCAGCCACCTGCGAGGCATGACATCGGAAGGTGGGGCCCGTCAACCGAGAGCAGGCTCATGGCGCCTCGTCGGGCCACGTGAACACATCGAAGCCTTCGCGGGACGCGGCGTCGGCGAGGCGACGGTCCAGGCAGACGAAAGGCAAGCCGGGGAGGCCGGCACTCGAAACGACGAGGGCGGCGCCGAGCTGGGCAGCATCGGCAGCGCGCAGCGAATGGCGCGCCAGAACGGATGCTGCGCGAATTCGGACGGCCTCCAGATCGACGACCTCGGTTGCAGCGCTCGCAATGTCGTTGACCAGCTTCAACGCGTCGCGCCTGCCGGCCATCGTGAGAAAACCTTCGCGCGCGCGCCGTTCGATGGCCGAAGTCAGTTCCAGACGCGTGAGGCCCCAGGTGCACACTCCGTCGTCCGTTCGGAGCCAGTCGTCCACGAGCTCGCTGCCGGCTTCGGTCACCACCATCGGGACCAGTGCGGACGTATCCCAGTACCTCAAGCGCGGTCCTCGCGATCCTCGTCGAGCGCCCCGAGCAGGTTGGTCGACACGCGAAGTCTCCTGCGCAGCAAGCTGCGTATCCGACCCGGGCCGCGCCGGACGATCCCTGCGCGCACGAGACTGTCGATGCCAGCGTCCTGCGATTCATCGTTGTGCGGCATGGCGACGATCCGGGCGACGGCAACCCCCCGCTCGAGTACCAGCACCTCCACGCCGCGCCGGGCCATCCGGAGATATTTCGCGAGATGCGCCTTCAGTTCGGTGATCGGAACGGAGGCCATCTGACCATTCTGGTCAGAGCGAAATGACCTGTCAAGTTAGGAACCTGCAGGCCTCGAAATCCTGCGCGGCTCAATCGACCCCTCGCATCGGCGCCGTAACGCAGTGCTACCGTGCCGCCCGATGTCGGAGCTCATCCGTCGCTGGTTTCCGCCGGAGAGGCGAAAGCTCCTGCTCGATGCCTGGCAAAAGTACGGGCTCATCGTGATCGGCAATGTGGTCTTCTTTGCGTTGCTCTATTTCGTCCAGTATCGGCCGAACAGTCGCGAGAACCGCGCGGGGGAGCTGCTCACCCTCGCCCAGCGCGAGGAGGCCGAGCATCGGCTGGAAGCCGCGGAGTCCCTCTACGCGACGATCGTCGCCGACTACACCGATGAGCGTCCGGCCAGCGTCGCCAGGGAGCGGCTGCCGAAGGTGCGTGCGCTGGCGCAGAAACAGCGCGAGGTGCAGCCGCCGCTGCCCGCCGCGTGCGCGCCCTCGGTCGACGTGCAGGTCCTGCTCGAAGAACGCCCGAGCTTCTACCTCGCGGAGCTCGTCGCCGGGCAGTATCCGTCGATCCCCGAGGCGCAGCGCGACCGTTACTTCAACGTGCTGGACGGCTACGTGTGGCTCGCGCTCAATCGTGATCACGTCGCGCTCTCCAAGTTCCAGGACAGCTCGACGTTCCGGGCCGCTGAGCTCCGCGAACGATATTTCACACCGAAGGCCAGCGCTCGCTACGCGCCGGACCTGATGTACGACGACTTCAAGGTTCGAAACATCGGGTATTTCACCCTGCACGCCGTGGTGATCGAGCTCAGCGTCTCCCAGGAAGGAAGAACCGAGAGGGGCAGCGTGCGTGTCGCCGAGATGGCGCTCGACGCCGAAGCGGACGTCCTCGAGTTCGACGTCAAGAAACACGGCGGCACGGTGGAAGTGCAAGGATCCATCGTCGCGAACGAAGGCAAGGTCGAGTGGCACCAGCGACTTTGATCGCTTTTCGTCAGGAAACCGTCCGGCGACACGCGCACTTCACCTCGGTGACACGGTGAGTCCGTGAAAAAGGCTCTCATCCGAAAGAGAGCCCAATGACTTATCTCCGATCCCCGACGCTTCTCGTTTGCTCCACGTACCTGTCTTCCGCGTCTTCCATGCGAATGAAAGCGGCTCTGACGATCCTGGCGTGTGGCCTCGGGTCGCTCACGGCCTGCAGCTCCGACAAGGTCGCGCCGGGTCAAGACGCTGGCCCGACGGGGATGCCCGACGCGGGCACCATGTCCGGCGCGAGCTCGACGACGGACGCCGGAACCACGATAGACGCGAGCTCGACGACGGACGCCGAGACCACGACGGATGCGAGCTCTACGAGCGACGCGGCGCCCCCCAGCGATGCGAGCTCCAAAGGCGACGCGGCGCCCGCCAGCGACGGCGGTCCTGGCTCCGACGGCGGCTCGACCACCGACGGCGGCACGCTGACGCTGCTCGATCTCGATGACGTGAAGACGAACCCGAGCGCCTACGCTTTCTTCGACTTCAAGCCGAACGTGAAGAAGCTCATCCTGACGGGCGCCGCGGAGACCCAGCACATAGCGGTCCTCTGGTACACGACCCAGGACGGAGGCGTCGCGCTCCACTACCACTCGAAGACCGAGTCCGTCTTCGTGATCGATGGCACTCAGACGGACGCGAAGGGCATCTATCCGACGGGGACCGTCTACTTCAATCCGCCCGGCAGCGGACATCAGATCACCGACAGCACGGGTTTCTTCCTGCTCGCGTATGCCGCTCCCCCAGATTTCGCCAGCACGAACCTGATCGAGGCCTACACCCCCATTCGCATCGACACGACCGACGCGAATCTCACCAGCACCTATCCATTCGAGCAAAAGGCGGCCGGCGTGAAGACCTACTCGCCTGGCCTCGTGAGCACGGGCGGCATGAGCGCCGAACTCATCGAGACCACCTCGGTCACGAGCTACCCATATCAGGGAAACTACGTCCTCGTGCTAGAGGGTAGCTGCGACATCAATGGCATGACCGCAACGAAGGACAAGGTGGTCGTCACGAGCACGATCGAGCCGCAGCCGTACGCAGTCGCCGCCGTCACCGGAGAATCGTGCCTCGCGATGGGCATCTCATTCTGAGGCGCGTGCACCTCGGCCGAGGTCGTCAGCCGCCGTCGGCGCCTGCGTCGGCGGGCGGGGTGATCACGCCGGGCGGGAATGGCCCGGTTCCGCCGATGCAGAACTCCGTGAGGGGATCTACCCGCGGCCAGTACATGCCGTGCAAGATGCACATCTCGTTCTTTGCCGCGCTCGGACCGTAGACGAACGTCGAGTCCGTTGCGTTGTCGTAGTCGCAGGCGAAGGTGATGTGGGAGCCGATGTGCACCGTGGTGGCGTCGGCGCCATCGAATACGCGCGGCTGTGGTTCACTCCACTGGTCGGTCTCGTAAAGAGGAGCTCCGGACGCACCGGGGTCGTCGGTGTTTGCCACGAAATGCACCGCGCGACTGTGCATGTGGGACCAGAGCAAGAGTAGATTCATGTCCGCGCTGCTCGAGACGGGACAGGTCTCCATCTGTGTCGCCTTGGAGTGCGGGGGGATCATGACGCCGTAGTTCGAGAACAGGATGGTGCCCGCCTCGTGCTCGACCTTGGCGGGATCCATGGTGTGCAGGGTGAACCTTATCTTCGCGTCGATGGAATCTGACGTCCCGTTCAAATAGTGCGTCTGCAGCAGCACGATCTCTCCCGGCTTGAAGATCTGCGCGATGCCGGCGGGCAAGGTATGCGTCATGTCCGGCTGCTGTGACTCGAAGTAGGAGCCCGTGATGTACGCCGGGTTTGCGTCGAAGCAGTCGAAGAGGTCGCTGCCTCCGTCGGGCATGCTGGTGAGCGAGGTGCGATATGCGAGAAAGTGGTGGCTACCCGTCGTGAAGTGCGACTCGGCAGACGGCACCGCGATGTCTCCGCGATCGAGCGGCAACTGCACGACGCGGCAGAACTGAGCTTCGGAGCCAGGAGCGATCGTCGACTCCATGGAGAACGTGATGTCGTCGTACGCGGCGCCGACCTCGGGCTTCGACGACGATGTTTTCTGGCGCGGCGAGGAGCCGCAACCAGCGACAGAAGACGACAGTACGAGCGCGAGCGCGAGCATCGGTCTGGACACGGTGGCCCATACAGCTCACTTCTCCGGCGGCTGCAATGGTCAGAATGACGACGCAGATCCCCCGAAACGTCCCCGCCTCAGTTCGTGGACCAGACTCCGGTCCCGCCGTCGTTCGGGTTGTTGCTTTCCATGATGGCCCACATGCCGGAATACCTCGCGCCGACCGGATCGTACGTTCCGTCGAAGGTCCCGGAGAATCGAGCCTGGGCGATACCTATGCCGTACGCGCCGTCGTCGACGGTGGCTGTCAGTGCTCGCGTGGCGCAGTCGACCGAACCCGTCACGGTGGCCATGGCGCCGCCCGCACCCATGAAGGTGCCCTGAACGGCGCCGCTCTCGGCGACCGAAAAATCGACCGTCGCACCGATGTCGTTGCTGCCGAGGCCCGAACGGTACGGACCGGTGAGCACGGCGCGGTAGTTGCCCGCGGGACAGGTGATGGCTCCCGACCCGGCAGCACCGCCACGAGCGCCCGCGTCCGCACCACCACTGGCGCTGACGACTCCGGCGTCACGACCGCCCTGCCCCCCTGCTCCCGTGTTGCCGCCGGTCTCGCTCGACCCTCCGATGCCGGGTGCGCCGCCCGAGCTCTCCTGACCTCCCTCGCCACCCGCCCCGTTTGACGCCGGAAGCCCGGCGAGCCCGCCGCCATCGATTGTCCCCGACAGCCCGCCGCTCCCCGATGTGGCACAGAGCGTGGACGGCCCGCACCTCGGCTCACCCCCGCTGCCGAAGAGCGCACCGCCGGAGGACGAACCGCACGCGCCCACGAGCAATCCAACGAACGCCGCTGCGATACTCGACGAGCGCAATACTCAGGACATAGCGCGCGGGCGGCCCCTCCGCAACGAAGCCTTGGGCGCCAGGCCCGACCCGGATGGTTACGCTCGCCCCCGCAACGTTCGCGCTGGTCCCCAGGGGGGTGGGCCGCCGCGCTGACTCGTCCACTCATATTGTCACATCGTGCCGCGCCCCGGACGTCGGGCGGCGAGTGACGGAGCGGTCGTCGCACTCCGGTGTCCGTACGATTTGCGTGCCGAGGCGCCTGGATCGTGTGCAGTCCGGGCAGTAAGCTTCGCGGCGCATGAGGATCTCGGTGGTGATCGTCGTCGCGGCGCTCGCGCTTACCGCTTGCGGGCGGAAATTTGCGGACAACGCCACTCTCGCCCCGCTGGACGGTAGCGCGGAGAGCGGTGTGGGTGCCTGCGCCATGGGCAGCGCGTCCTGCGCCTGCTACGGGAACGGCACCTGCAACGCCGGCCTCGGCTGCGTCTCTGGCCTTTGCGTGAAACGGCCACTCCCCGGCGGCAACACGATGTCCGACGCAGCGGGCCCCTCCGCTCGTGACGGCAGCGCGTCGAGCGACGGACGCGCGAACGTCCTCGACGCCGGCCGGAAGGGGCCCATCGACGCCAGCGATACCGCGCAGCATGACGGCGGCCCACCGGCGCGACACGATGGCGGGAGCTCGCCGGGTGAAACAGACGCCCGCGCGCCAGGCATGGACGGCGCGACGGGAACGCTACCCGATGCGGCAATGCCGCCCGTTCCTGGCTGTGTCGCACAGATCAGCGCCGGGTCCGATCAGACCTGCGCGCGCAAGAAAGATGGCTCGCTCTGGTGCTGGGGCTCGGACAACCTCGGGGAGCTCGGCAACGGCGAAGCGATGGGTTACTCACTCGTCCCCGTCGAGGTCGCGGCGCTCGGGCACACCGTCGCCGACGTCATCGCGGGCGAAGGTCGCACCTGCGCCCGCAAGACCGACGGCACCCTGTGGTGCTGGGGCATGAACGTCTTCGGCGCCGTCGGTGACGGGACGACGGGCGGCATCACCTGCGGCGGCAGCGATGTGTGTCGGGCGAGCCCGACTCAGGTGGTCGGGAGCATCGGCAAGGGCACCGTCGGGTTCGGCCTCGGCAACTGGGCCACGTGCGCGTATGGGTCGGATACCTCGCTGTGGTGCTGGGGCCTCGACGCCTGGGGTCAGCTCGGCGTCGCGCCCACGGGCAAAGCGTGCGGACCACAGCAAGCGTGCGAACCGTCCCCCGTCGAGGTCACGGCACTCGGCAAAGGCGTCGTTCAGGTCGCCGGCGGGGAGTCACAGACCTGCGCGCTCCTGCAGAACGGTACGGCCTGGTGCTGGGGCAATCTGCAGAGCTCCGGTGGGCCTCAGGGCACCTATTCACCCACGGAAATCGCCAAGGTCGCGACGTTTGTGCGCATCG
Organism: Polyangiaceae bacterium; assembly: GCA_036272055.1. Classification (GTDB taxonomy): domain Bacteria; phylum Myxococcota_A; class Polyangia; order Polyangiales; family Polyangiaceae; genus DASZVB01. The sequence continues at coordinate 48,758 of DATAZL010000060.1, forward strand.
CTGCGGGCCCCGATCACGAGTGTGCGCTCGATGACAAGGGCTCGATGTGGTGCTGGACGTGGGGCGCCGGACCGCAGCGCGTCGATGCGCTCGGCACGAGCGTCGCAGAGCTCGGCGCGGGCGGTCCGAGCACATCGTGCGCGCGCACGACGGACGGCGCCGTCTACTGCTGGAGCGGCACAGCGAGTGGTCACATCGGCGACGAACCCGATGCCGGCACGAACCCGCCGCAACTCGTGGACGCCCTGCCCCACAGGGCGATAGAGCTCAGCGTCGGCGGCGGTTACTCGGGTCACGACTGCGCCCTCCTCGTCGATGGCTCGGTGTGGTGCTGGGGCCGCAACGACTTCGGGCAGCTCGGCGACGGCACGAACTCGCCGCGACTCAACGCGGTCGAAGCGAAGCTCTGCCCGTGAGTGCACCACGACGGGACGCCTTCGCAGCGTTTCGCCGCCACGCGTGCCCTTTCAGCTATATGCTGAAACGGCATATAGCCTGGAGGCTATGTCACAAAACATCATGAATGAGTGACCCGCTGGGGGCGGCGTCACCGCACTCTGCGTCAGTATTTCGATGCGATCTGGAGCGCGAGCGCCTTCTCGTCGGCTTCGATCGTGTCTTGCGTGAACATCGACGTCAGCGTTCCCGTCGCGGAGATGCTGAGCTCGTAGGCCCAGCAGTTCTTCTGGAAGCTGAGATCCGTGCCGAATCCATCGGCGATGACGGTGTAGCAGGCGGTGTCGCCGATGCCGCTCGCCGGGACGACGGTCTTACCCGGGCTCGCCTTTCCGCCACACGCCCCCGCGAACGACGGCGGATCGATGTTGGTCGTCAAGTAGAGCGTCACCTTGTCGGTGCTGGGCGCTGCGGCCTTGTACGTCCAGATACAGCTGTGAGGATCGCCGCCCGTCCCTGTGCCGTCGTCGGGCGTCCCTACCGTCACTCCGAGCGCGGCGTTGACCTGGTCCTGAGTGAGGAGCGTGCACGGGCAGGACGTGTCGTGGCACCCATCACCCTCGTCGGAGACACTGCACGTGCTGACTGGAGCACTCGTGCCGCCCTCGCCAGCGACCCCGCCATCTGCACCGGTCGAGTTGCCGCCGTCGGCGCCCGGCGAGCTGCTCCCTGACGAGCTGCACGCCCCGGTACCGAGGGCGAGTGTCAGGACGGAAGCTGCCAGCGTGATGCGAACGACGTTCATGCCCGCGATGCTTGCGCACCACGCCACCAAAAACAACTCCAAGAGCGCGGAAGAGAGCCGGAGCCGCCACGACTGTGGCGAGGACGGGTCGGTCGAAGCGGTGGAATACAGGACTCAGTTACACGTGACGCTCGCGAGCGGAGAGGAAATCCACGGGACCCGTCGTGTCGTGCGTCTGTCCCTCGACGTCCACCGTGGGGATCGTCCCGGTATGGCTCGTGCGCCAGACGGTAGCGTGGTGCGACCCCACCGTGAACACGCCGTCGCCCCAGTTGATGTCCTCCCCGGGCATCACGAGCTTGCACGTCTGACGCTCTTCCCCCGGTGCGAGCACCATGTCCGTGTAGAGCTGGATGCCGTGACCGGCAGCCGGCGGCTCGAGCACGAGCCCGTCGCATCCGTCCATCCCTGTGGCCGCATCCACCCCGACGGAGGTTGCGGTCGAGCCAATGGACGATGTTGCCCGAAGGTGTCGCGACCGTGTCGAGGGCGCCGCACGCCCATGACCTACGATCCAAAACGCACGTTGCTGAGCAGCAGTCGGCCGCTGTTCGGCGGCGTATCGATGAGGAACGTGACCCGCAGGTCCGTATGATTTCCGAGCAACGCTTGCCGGAAAGCCGCCGGCACCTTCATGTTCTGAGTGACGAACTCATTCGTCGGCGTGGTCGACAGATCCGCCGTCCCTGCGAACGCGAGCAACACTCCGGAGCTCGGCGAGCTGACGAAGAGGTTCACGACACCGACCGATGGCAGCCCCGTCGGCGGCGTCGGTGCGTACAGATCGTACGACAAGGTCGACGGCGTTCCGGCGGCGAGCGCGCGGATATCGGCGCTCGACAGGGCGGCGCTGATCACGGCGACGGCCGGGCTCGCCTGCACCGACAGGGAACCCGCCGTTCAAGGAGAGCGGATTCGCTTGCCCGCTCGCGTCGGACACGCTCCAGTCCGACGGGTTCGACATCGAGAGAACACGTGTTAGGCCCAGGATACGAAAATGTCGTATTCAGATTCGCCACGAGCACGCTCTCCGCCCAGTCACCGAACGCGAGCTGGTCACTGTGCGGATGCACCTCGAAGAATCCGAAATTTTCGGCGGTGGTCGGCAGGGGTAGCTGAGGGGGGGGGACGTCGACTGCCAGACCGCAGCATAGAAGCCGAAGGGCGACGTAGGATCGGATGCGTTGCAACCGTCCGCCGCGGATACGTCGATGAAGGTCCACGTACCGCCGCTGGGCTGCGTTTCCACCCAGCAGAAGCCCTTCTTCGCAGGGTCCGTGTAGAGGCTCGTCTCGAGCGGGGGGTCGCATACAGCGCGAGCACGCATCCGCCGTCGATCTGTTCGGGCAGCTCGTACCTCTGCGCGTTGCTCGATTCGGGTGACCTTCGGGGATACCTCACCGACCAGGGCCGCGCTTTTGCGGCGGTGACGGACGCTGCCCCCACCCGCGCGTCCTCGGCGTCACGCGTGCCGCTTATGAGCGGAGCGTGTGTGACGACGCGCCGTGGGTGGAGGTGCCCTTACTTGCCGGCCATCGTGTGGCAGTTGAAGCAGCCGAAGCCCTTGTTGGTCTTCGGGTCGTAGGGCGGGATGCCGAGCAGGTTGGACATCTCGGGCACGACGCGCTCCATCATGAACCTGGTCGCCTTGGGGTGCGCCTTCATCGCCTTTGCGAAGTCGTCCTTGGGGTCGAGCTTCGGGAGCTTGGGGTTCGGCATGTCGAACTTGCCCTGCTTCGCGCCGTCGCCATGGCAGGTGACGCAGCCGACCTCCGCGAACATGTTGGGGTCGAGCTCCTGAAACGTCGTCTTCATGTGCGGCAGGACGACCGTCTTCATGAGTTCCTTCTTCTGGTCGTCGGTCATGTCGTCGAACGACGGCGGCGTGGCCGGTGCGCTCGCGGCCGGTGCCGGCTCATCGGGTGCGGGCGTCGCGGAAGCAGCCGGCGCGGGAGGCGGAACAGCCGGCGGCTCGGCAGAGGGCGACGGCGCCAATTCCGGGGCGGGTTGCGAGCCGCCGCATGCGGAAACGACACTTGCAGAAGCGATCACGAACGCCTGAATTGAAAGTGCGAATTTCATCGGTGCTGCGTCGCAGGATGCGGGAGCGCCGCGTCGATGTCCACTTCGCGGCAACCGGCAGGATCAGGGCAATATTTTCACGTCCATCGCCGCTGCTCGCTCCGTCTTCGTCCCGTCACACGAGTCGATCGGCGACGCGTCTCCTGGCATCCCGCGAGGCGCATCGCTCGGCGCCGCGTCGACCTCCCCCTGCCGCGCGCAGCGCTGCGCGAGCACGGCTTTGGGGGAGGTCGTCGCCCCGCAGCGCGCGTAGCGCGCGAGGAGCGACGGGTGGGGGCAGCCAAGTTGGAGGAGGTCGCGCGGCCGCAAGCATCGCGACGCGGATGCCGAGATCACCGACGCCACGCGCGACGCCGAGGACGCGCGGGTGAAGGCAGCCAGTGAGCGTCGCGGCTATTCGTGGTGGCACGATGGATAAAGCGGTGAGGAACTCGTTCCGTCGCGGTCACAAGAGTGGCGTGCGAACAAACGAGCCGGCGCGCTTCGTCTCGATTCGAGGGATGGAAACAGCAACGGAGCGCAAAAGGATGTGCGACTCGAGCAGCGAAGAGACGCCCGTACGAGCTAGACTCCGTCTCGCGCGAGCCGGGCGCTTAGTGACGTCGTGACTCGTCGCGGAGTAACCAATGCTTCACGGCACGAAGATCGTTTGTTTCGCCTTTCTCTTCAGCACGATTTACGTCGGCTGCAGCGCCAGCGGTAGTGGACCGCACGCGTCCTCGACCACGGGCGGCGCCGCCGGCACGTCCGTCGTTGTACCGACCACCAACACCGGCGGAGCGTCGGGATCGGCATCGTCCACTGGCGGAGCTGCCATCGACACGACTGCGCCCGGTGGTCTCGGTCCGAGCATCGGCGACGTCAATTCGCGACCCGATCCCAGCAAGCTGGACGGCGGTTGCAAGGATGTCGCGAGCAAGGGGGAGCTCCTGCCGCTCGACATCTTCATCATGTTCGATCAGTCGCAATCGATGGATTGTGCAGTGCCGTCCGGCGGCAGCCGCTGGCAAGCGGTGACGACGGCGCTCACCAATTTCGTAAATGACCCAGGCGCGAAGGGCATCGGCGTCGGCATCCAGTACTTCGGTCTCGGAGGTCTCTTCGCGCTGGCGGCATCGTGCAACGTGTCGGACTACGCCGGCGCCGACGTCCCCATCGCGCCGCTTCCGGGGAACGCACAACCCATCATCGACTCTCTCGGCCGACACAAGCCGTCGACCAACACGCCGAGCCAGCCGGCCCTCGAAGGCGCCATCCAGACGGCGACGGCGTGGAAACAGAAGAACCCGTCTCACACCGTGATCACGCTGCTCATCACCGACGGCCAGCCCAACGCCTGCGCAGTCGCTGACGGCGGCTCCCTCGTCGAACCCGTCGTCGCCGTGGCGGCCAGGGGCCTCGCCCAGGCGGAGAAGATGAACACCTACGTCATCGGCATCACCAGCGGCACCGCCACGTGCGCGACCGATCCTGCACCGCCGAACAAGGCCGATCTCGACAGGGTCGCCGCCGCCGGCGGAAGCACCGAGGCGATCATGATCGACCTCGACGCAACCGCGACGCAGAAGTTCATCGCCGCGCTGAACAAGATCCGCGCCGGTGCGCAGGCCGCTTGCACCTACTCGCTCCCGGCTCCCGACGATGGGGCCAAGCTCGATCCCGCCAAGGTAAACGTCGGAGTCACCAACACACTCGGCGGCACGTCTTCGGTCATCTATCGCGTCAACGACGACACCGCCTGCGATCCGTCGATGGGCGGCTGGCACTACGACAACGAGGCGATGCCCACCAAGATATTGCTCTGCCCCGCCTCGTGCACGTCGGTCGGAGCCGCGGGCACGATCGTCAACATCAAGTTCGGCTGCCAGTCGTCACTGCGTCCGCCTGCGTGAGGCGATACGCCAATCCGACGAGTCCGCGGTATGCAACACCGCGGACTCACAATCGTCGCTGCCGTCGCAGCGGCCCGCATCGACAGGAGGCAGCGGGCTGCGTAAGCTAGAGAAGAGGTAGGAGGACGCGACGATGAGGCTCCGAAACGTGGGTGGGCGTTCGAGATTCGGTGCGAGCTATCGGTGGGCGCCATCGTCGCCGGTGTGCTCTCGGCGTGCGGCAGTGATCACAATGGCGGAGGATCGCCGGACGGAGGATCGCCGGACGCTTCCCTCGGCACTGGTGGCCAACCGTCGACTGGGGGCAGCGGCAACGGTGGCGTCGGGGGAACGCACACCGGCGGCAATCAGGCGTCATCGGGAGGCGCGGGTGCAGGCGGCAAGCCGCCTTCCGCCGGTGGCGCCCATGACGGCGGGAATGCGCCAGCGAGTGGTGGCTCGCACGACGGCGGCAACGTGCCGTCCGCGGGTGGCTCCGGCGCTGGCGGCTACACTGCGTCCGCGGGTGGCGCAAACGGTGGCGGCGCGTACAACGCTGGCGGCGCGTACAACGCTGGCGGCGCGGGCGGCGTTCAAGCGGGCGGGTCCGGCAATGCCGCGGGGTCGCACGACGTCCCGGACGCTTCCGACGCGGACGGTGCCGCGGATGCGTCGGACGGAGCAACGGAACACGCACCTCCGTGCCCCATCGACGGGTCGTTCCCCCTCGGCACGTACAATATCCAGTCGGTCGTGTTCCAGGATACGACATACTTTGGAGGTCTTCCATCGTCGGTCGTCGATATCTGTAGTCTCTATAGAGGCACGTCGACGATCACGGTCTGGGAGGATCCGCACATGCTGGGAGTCATCAACGTGCAGCTGTCCGGAGCCGGAACGCCGACATTTCCCGACGAGGCCTCGTTTTACTCCGTAAATGTCGTCGACCTCCCCAACGACGCAATCAATCTCAACTACACGTGCACAGCCACCGAGTGCCCGCCCGATCAGAGCTCGATCAGCCTCGACATCGACAAGCGGACGGGCATCGTTTCGAATCTGATGTTCTTCGATGCGCACACCGGTCCCTATCCCAGCACCAATGGTTTCAGCGTCCGCGGAACGGGCTGGCCGATTTGCCCCGCGAGCACCGCATCACCACCGACCTGGGTGGCTCCGCCGGCCCTCATCACGAGCAGCTGTATTGGGGGCACCCCAGCACTCGGCTGCACGGCTTCGTACACGTACCGGGACGGCGCTGTCTTGCCGACTCCCCCTGCACCGCAGTGCCCGAGCAACGACGCTTGCCAGTGCACCAACAAGACGGACGGCTTCACCGAGCTCTGCTGTCCGCAGTGATGCTCGAGGCTCCAGAAAAAATGAAAAATCGCTCGGAGTGTTCGAATGACAAGCCACGATTCTCGTTCGGCGCGCTCGCCGTCGCTGGCCTGCTCGGAGCGTGCGGAAGCGATCACGGAAACGGAGCGACGGACGGCGGTCCGTCGCAAGACACATCCGTGGCGAGCGGCGGGAATTCGTCGGCCGGAGGACGGAGCAACGGCGGGACAATGGGCAATGGCGCGCGCGCGGGCAGTGGTGGGAGTGGAGCTGTAGGCGACGCGAGCACAGGAGGGACGTCGACCCATGACGCTCGAGACGCCGCTGTAGACGGCTCCGCCGACGCTTCCCACGTGGACGGATCCATGGGCGCTTCCGGCGTTGACGTCGACGGTTCCAACGACGCTTCCGACGGTGCCGTCGAGCATGCTCCGTGCCCCATCGGCGCTTCGTTTCCCCTCGGCACGTACCACCTGCAAACGCTCGTTTCGTACTCGTCCGTGTCTGGAGATGGCAATGGTAACGTCACCGACTTTTGCGGCCTGTCGAGATCGACGGAGACGATGCAGCTCACCGAGGAGCCGCATTTCCCGGGAATTTACGATCTCGACCTCGACGCCAACCAGCCTGGGGGGCCCCGTTCGTTCTACTCGATCGATGTGAATGACGAGAATGGCGTGACGCACATCCATTCGGATGCCTGTTTCGACCGCAACGCTGATTGCCCGTTTGACGTTGAAACCTTGGATCTCGACATCGATGACCGCACCGGCATCGTGAAGAATTTCGTGCTGACGTACGCGCACGTCGGGCCGTATCCGAGCACTCTAGACTTCGTCGAGAATGCGACGGGGTGGCCCGTTTGCCCGGCAAGCACGGCGTCACCGCCGACCTGGATCGCGGCGCCCAAGCAGTTGAGCGAGACGGTAGCCTGCTACGGCATTAGCCCCGCACTGGGCTGCTCGAGCTCGTATACGTACCTCGACAATACTGCCTCCTCGCCGCCGCCGCCGTCGACCTGTCCGAGCAACACGACGTGCACGTGCACGAACAAGGTCGACGGTTACGAGGTCGACTGTTGCAATTGAGGTGAGTCTCGAATGAACCGACCGGAGGGGGCCGAAGAACGCCTGCGCGCACTCGGGCAGCTCGCTGGGCTTCTTTGCGACGACGCCTCGGTGGCGGGCGAGCTCGTTCTCGCGTGGAACGAGCCTGATCGTTACACCGCGGACCACGGCGAGCGCCTCGGTGACCGGGGCATCGACGCGCCCACTCGAGACCTCGCTTTCATCGCGCTCGTCGACGCCCTCCGTGAACGCAAACGGTGTATCGAGATCGATTGGCGCGCCGATCCAGGCGACATGGTGAAGGCGGTCCGCGCGCTTCTCCGCCAGTACAAGCGGACGGGGTGGAAGACTCCGAAGCTCGACGACGGGGAGGAGCTCGAGACCCTCCTGCGGGTCGTGGGCTCGAGCATCGCCGCAACGGGGCTCTCGCTGTGTAGCCTGGATCATCAGTCGGACTCGTACGCTCTCGTTCTTCTGCCGAGCGCCGACGTCGACGCAGCGATCGAGCTCGCTCGGTCGTCCGAGGTCGGTCAGGTAGCTGTCTGGCGAAAGGTCGACGCTATCGTCGAGCCCGAGCCTCCTGTCCGTCTTCGCACCATCGCGACCTTCGACGGCGAGTCTCCAGCGCCGCCGCACGCGTTCTTCGCGCTACCGCGGCGTCGCGCCGTGGCATTCGACGGGGCCGTGCTTTCGCTGGTGAGCGCGGACGGAACAGGGCACCTCGCGCTCGACCGGGAGCTCCTGCCGGACTTCGATGCTGCGGCCGCGCGACCGGAGCACGTCCTCGTGCGGAGTGGTCAGCACTTCGGGCTCGCGTCGAGGGAGTTCGTCCGCCTCTGGTCACCTTCCGGGGAGTCGGTGCTCTATCGCAACGACCCTCCGGTCGCGAGCGAAGTCGGCGAGCTCATCGGCGAGACAGGCGGCATCTCGGACGATCCTGCGGTGGTCATCACGGGTTTCCGGAGTGCCGGCGCGGAGACGAACGACATTCGCGTGGGCGTCTTTCGCCTGAGCTCCGGCAAGAAGAAGATGGCGCGCTTCGAGCTGCTCGACACGCCGCACTCCGGCGCGCTCGCGTGGCTCGACGATGCACGCTACGAGCAGCGCCTCGCACTCGACGAACTCCATGCGAGCCGGGTGTCGTCCTCGTTCGCCCATCTGCTCGTCACTCACCGTCAGCGAGAGGGCGGGCCAGCGTCCATCTTCTCGCTCGCGCCGCCGTCGAGCTTGCCGCGCGTCCTGGAGCTCCCACCCGGTGCAACGCTCCTCGACGAAGAGGCAGATGGCTTCTGGTACTTCGAGCCCGCGGCGCCGCACGGCCGCTACGTGCTCGCGGAGGCGATCGGGCCGTGAGCGCAGTTGCTTCTCCGTGCAGCACCGATGCACGTAATCGCCTTCGGAAATTAGATCTGCCGATTTCTCAGATGTGATCCGAGCCGTCGGCGTTGCGACGTCGGTTCCCGCTGTCTCCCTCGCCGCACGCGCGCATCACGCAAGAGTTGCTCTCTGCGTCGAGCAGAAGTTGCTCGACGCGCGGAAAGCGCGCCGTGATTTGACGCGATTTGGGCGCTCCATCACGTCGGCGGCCGTGGATCGCATCTTGCGAAGGGGGCGCCGAGCACGCGGTGAGGGCTGGACGAGATCGAGAGCTCGCCCACGTGCTTTTCAAGAACCTCGAAAGGCATCAGTCAATGAGAGCAGCTATCTGGACTTCGCTCGCGACGGCGGGCATCGTGGCGAGCACCCTTTCTGCGTGCTCCGGTGCGGATCCGTCCTCGAGCGACGAAGCACCCGGCGCCGCAACACCGGCAGCGAGCGCGGCAAGCGACGCGACGAGCCCGTCAGGCGCGACGACGGTGGCGTCCGCGGTGACGACTCTCACACGTCGGGTGCAGGCGGGCGTCGCGAGCGAGATCGTCCTACCTGCGACGCCGGAGGCGTCCTGCACGCTACACGGCAAGAACAACGAGTCGAACTCCGCGCTGCGCCTGTTCGCGGACGGCTCGGGGAACGTACGCTTCCATGCCAAGCCGACGGACGGCATCGAAGGCGTCTCGAACATGGTGCTCGATTGCTCCGCAAAGGATGGAAGCACGACCACCGCGAACGTCGAAGTGACCGCGACGAAGGACGTCGTTGTCCAAGCTCGTATCGACCGCTTCGCCGCCGCATCGAAGCTGTATCCCGTGCGCCCTGCCATCACGGAGAAGGAACTGTCGCTCTCGACGGCAGAGCTCGTCGCGCGCGGCTACGGGCCTGTACCCGATCGCACCAAAGCGCCAGACGAGTTCAAGGCTTGGTTCGACGCGATGTCGAAGCCCGTGGTCCGGATCCCTGATACCCACGTCCTCGATACCGGCGACACTCGCGGCGGCAACTCCACAGCAGCCAGTGGACGCGGCATCAAGAGCTCCGCCAACGCGCGGAATTCGTCGAATGACCCCGACGCCGCAAACAACTGGTGCGGTATCGTGCTCGCCGATGCTCCCGCCTATTCGTACGTCTTCGGAAGCTGGACCGTCCCCTCCGTAGACGGCTTCAACGACAGCTCGAGCACCTGGATCGGCCTGGACGGCGCGCTCGGCAAGCAGGACCTCCTGCAAGCCGGTACCGCGCAGGACATCGCATTCGAGACGGTCAACTGCGGCGGCTTCTGCACGGGCGGCCTTCTCGTTGCCACCTACTACGGCTGGTACGAATACTTGCCGGCCAACGAGCAGCGAATCTTCGACGTCGCGCCGGGCGACAGCATGGTCTCCGCTGTCTACGCGGGCGACGCGAACGGGTTGATCGAGTCGTCGGGCCCCTATATGTGGTTCACGCTGCAGGACACGACGTCCGGGGCGATACAGCAAAAGCGCGTCGACAAACCCAGCAACGCTCCGGCATTCAGCGCCTGGACCGCCGAGTGGATCGAGGAGCGGCCCACGGTAAACAAGAAGCTTACGACGCTCGCCGACTTCCACGTCGCGACCTTCACGGGTGGGTTCTCGTTCGATCCCAACGACCAGAGCTTCCACACGATCGACTCGGACTTCCGCTTCGACGTCACGATGCAGTCGACGGATGCCACCCGAACGCTAGCGACGCCGTGGGAGAACAGCGCCTCGCAGTTCGGCTGTACCTGGGTTCAACGGAACTGAGGCGCGGGCTCAGCGCCACGAGCCGGTTCAGCCACGCGCCGACAGGGGCTCGGATCCTCCGGCTATCCGTCCCTGCTCGGCAAAAATCCGCGTGAACCTCGGGGTGGCGGACTTTTACGTCGCTTGCTCCTGCTCAATCGGCGATTCTTTCGCGGATGAAGGTCGGTGAGGTCGTCATCGGGCGATTTCTCCTCCAGAAACTCGTGGGGGAAGGCGGAACGTCGAAGGTCTATCAGGCGTTCGATCGAGCAACGAACGACACCGTCGCGCTCAAGGTGCTTTCGAATCGGGGTGAGTTCGAGGATCAGCGGTTTCGTGCCGAGGCGCGAATCCTCGCGGACCTGACGCACCCGAGCATCGTGGGGTACATCGCTCACGGTGAGACGTCGTCGTTCGAGTCGTTCATTGCCATGCAGTGGCTCGAAGGCGAGACGCTGCACGAGCGATTGCAGCGAGGACGCTTGTCCCTGGCCGACGGTCTGTCGGTGATACGGCAAACAGCGGGTGCGCTCGCGGAGGCCCACGCTCGCGGGCTCGTCCACAGGGACCTCAAACCGAGCAATCTGTTCCTGGTTCGCGGTGACGTGGACAAGACGAAGGTACTCGACTTCGGTATTGCGAAATTTCTGAGCGACACCGGCTGGCGGACGGGCACCGGGACTTTCTTGGGGACGGTCGGGTATATGGCGCCCGAACAGGCGGTCGCGGCGCGTGACGTGGCTGCCACGGCCGACGTGTTCGCGCTTGGCTGCGTGCTCTTCGAATGCCTGACTGGACGGCCCGCCTTCGTCGCGGAGCATGCCGTTGCACTGCTCGCGAAGGTCCTGACCGAACCGGCGCCCAGACTCTCGGATTTGTCTCCGGAGCTGCGGGGTCCGGTGGACTCGCTGGTCACCCGCATGCTTGCCAAGGAGCCCAGTGAGCGACCGTTCGACGCGAGCGCGTTGCTCGTCGAACTCGATACGCTCTTCGACGATGCCGGCGAACCCATGTCGCGCGCGCCGTCCTCGTTGCCCAGCGTACTCACGGGGCTCGAGCGCCGAGTCGTGAGCGTCGCTCTCGTGGAGTCCGGCGCTTCCGCGAAGGGTCTGCCCGACTACGAGGCCACCCAGGCGCTCGCGGCGGAGTTCGCAGCGGAGGTCACGCTGCTGCTCAACGGCGCGTTGCTGCTCGTATTGTCCGGACGTGGTAACGCCGTCGATCGCGCGTCGCGTGCGGCTTCTCTGACGCTTGCAGTCCGGCGATTGCAGCCGGAGGCGCGCGTCGTCCTCTCGACGGGCTGGGCAGCGGCCTCGTTGCGAGCACCAGTGGGACCGGTGATCGATCGCGCCGCGGCGCTGCTACACGAGGCGCGTACGACGCGCGACGACATCGCTGGCGTCGTACTCGACACCACGACGGCCCGTCTGCTCGCCACGCGTTTCGAAATCAAAGAACAGCCTTCGGGGTCGTCGCTGCTCGTCGGAGTGCTCTCGGGAGACGAACCGCCTGCGCGGCTACTCGGCAAGATCACACGCTGCGTCGGTCGAGAGCGAGAGCTGACGCTGCTGGCGTCCGCGCTGAGTGAATGCGCGGGAGAACGTTCACCGCGAGCCGTGTTGGTCACAGCCGATGCGGGAGTCGGAAAATCACGTCTCGCGCGCGAGTTCACCGCTCTGGTCCGCCGTGAAGGGCTCGCCCGCGTCATCGTCGCGAAGAGTGACTCAACGGGAGCGGGGTCGGCCTTCCTGCTGGCGAGACAGCTCATCTCGAGCGGAGCGGGTCTCGGTGAGTTGCTCGAACCGCGCGCGGTGCATGCGGCACTGGTCGAGCGTCTCTCGACCTCTCTCGACGCAAAAGAGGCGAGTCGCTGCTCGGAGTTCCTCTGCGAACTGCTCGGCACGCCGGTGGACGCCGAACCGGACTCGGTGCTGAGTTCCGCTCTGGGCGACGCACGCTTGATGTCGGAGTGGATCCGACGTTCGTTTCAGGAGTGGCTATCGGTCGAAGCCGCCGAGCCCCTCGTCATCGTCCTCGAAGACTTGCACTGGGGTGACGCCCCGACCGTCAACTATCTCGGGGAAGCGCTGTGGCGTCGCGACCTGCCGTTGCTGGTACTCGCTCTCGCGCGCCGGGAGGTGGAAGAGGCTTTCCCGAACCTGTGGAGTGGCGCGCAATTCGAACGAATGGGGTTATCCGGTCTGGGACGACGCGCGGCCGAAGAGCTGGTGCGTTCCGTGCTTCACCAACCCGACGAGACAATCGTTCACCGCGTCGTGGAGCGCGCGAGTGGAAACGCGTTCTATCTGGAAGAGCTCATTCGCGCGGTGGCAGAAGGGCACGGTGACGCATTTCCCGAAAGTGTGGTCGCGATGGCTCACGCCGGCCTCGAACGGCTCGACCCGGCGTCGCGGCGCGTCCTCCGCGCTGCCAGCGTCTTCGGTGAACGATTCACCGCCGGAGCGGTGATTGCGATCGTAGGTGACGATTTTGCGACCCGAGAATCACTCGATATCCTCGAAGAGCGCGAGGTGATCTCCTCGTTGCGGAGCGATCCATCGATCGAGGATCGCCACTATTCCTTCCGGCACGCGTTGTTGCGCGATGCTGCCTACGAGACCTTCACCGAGGGGGATCGCACCGCGGCGCACCTTCGTGCTGCCGATTGGCTCGACAGGTCGGGCGGAGCCGATCCCGTCGTGATGGTCGATCACCTCGACAGTGCAGGCGCGTTCGAGCGCGCCGTTCCCTATCTCGTTCGAGCCGCCGAACGCGCCTACGCGGCGGGCAGCCCCGCGGACACTCGAAGACTTGCCGCGCGCGGGCTCCCTCATGCAAAAGACGAGAACCTGGGCGCCTTGCGCCTTCTCGACGGCGCGAGCGCTCTTCTCGAGGGAGACTTTGCTACGGCCGCGGCACAGATCGAGAAGGCCAAGCCGCTGCTCGACCCCGCGAGCGACCGATGGTTCCTCGGTATCTCGACGCTCGCTTACGCGAGAACGGTGGCCGGTGCGCCCGCCGCGGCCATCGAGTTGGTCGACGCCATCCAGCGTCTACCCGTCCTTCCCATGCGGAACCCGCTCTGCGCGTTCGGCATTGCGCGGGGGATCCTCGCACTTTCGTTCGCGGGGGACGCGAAGCGTGCCCGCTCGCTGATCGACCGCGTCGACGCGGAGTTCGACAGTCACGGCGTGCTCAACCCGTCGTCCCGAGGTTGGCTCTTCCTGGCACGCGGCTTCTCGTTCATGGCCGGCGCGTGCTCGCTCGCTGACTCGGTCACGCGAGCGCGCGTGACGGTGGACCTGTTCGAAGAAGCTCGAGACGCGCTTGCCATCCCGAGTGCACTCACCTGGCTCGGGTCGACCCGAGGCTGCATAGGTGAGTACAGAGAATCGATGGCGGCACTCATCGAAGCCATCTCGCGCGCCGTCGCCGGAGGCAATCTGATTTCACCGTCACTCATGAAGCCATTGCTCGAGCTGGCGCGCGCTCTCGCCGGGGAACCCGGCGCTGCGCTGGACATGCTCGCGAAGGAATCGATCCATTCGAATCCTCTCGGCGAAAGTGTGATCCTCTGGGTACGTGGATACATCCTCTACCTGCTCGGTCGATTCACGGAAGCCGAGACCGTGTGTCGCGCTGCCATTGGGGCGGGCATCCCGATCAGTGCTTTTGCGGCGACCGCCATTCTGGCGCGCCTTCTCCTTCTCCGGAACGAGGCGGAAGAGAGCCTCGCGGTTGCAACAGCCTGCATGGATCGAAACCTTCGCGATCCGTTCTTTCTCTCGAGCGACTGCGCCCTCGTGCGTGCAGAATCACTCAGGGTGCTCGGACGAAGGGACGAAGCGCGCGCTGCGATCCTCGACGCCGCAGGCGAGATCGAACGGACCGCAGCGGTGCTCCCGGAGAGCTATCGACGCTCCTACCGGGAATCCGTGCGATCCAACGCGTGCGCCCTCAGGTTGGCTGCGGAGTGGGCCTGAAGGGATGAAACAAGACCTCCAAACCACCGTTTGGTACGGGGGCAACCTTGCCTGAGCGAGGGCTCAGATCCTGCCCGGGCACGAGCTCCCACGTGTAGTGCTGCAGGAGTCGCGCGGTGAGGAGCGTCATCACGATGTCCGAGAACCGCTCCCCGATGCATCGGTGTGGGTCGTTTGCGCCACCGTGCGCGACATACGTGGGGCAGCCAGTGGCGAAACGCTCCGGGTCGTACTTTTCCGGTGATCCGAAGACGGCGGCGTCGTGCTGAGTGGCGCCGATCATTGCCGTCGCCCGCCAACCCGCAGGCACGTAATAGTCGCGGTACACGAATGACTTTTTCACCTTGGCGAAGAAGGTGTTCGGCACCAGTCGCGCTGCACGACGTGACTCTCTGCACGTATTCAGAACGTATTTCAGTTTCAGCAGCTGTTCGAGCGAGATATCCCCGCTCGGCGCGATCCGCAAAACCTCGGCGCGCGCCTTCTCCCGAATGCCCGGGTTACGGGCGAGGAGCAACAGGTGATAGGCAAGGGCAGATTCCAGAGGCGCGCCGGCAAGGAAGAAGTGCACGAGTTCGATCTGTAACTGCGCCTCGTCGATGCGTCCCTGCTCGCTCTCGGCGAGCAGCTTGGACACGACGTCGTTTCCGGGTGTCACGCGCTTGCGAGATACAACCGAGCTGACATAACCCTTGAACAGCAGTCTCACCGCGAGGGCCACGTAGAGCTCTGGCGACGCGATGCTGGTGACGACGCCTTTCGTCAGGCGATCGAATTGCTTCGACCAGAAGCCCCGTTCGACGGACGGTGGGGCGCCCATGAACGTGCTCTGGATTATCGCGAACGAGAGCGTCTCGAGCTCCGGCAGCCACGTCAGCCGTCCCGCCCGTTCCCAGCGCGCGATGCTCAGCGAGAGGAGCTGGTTCAGAACCGGCATGTACGAGCTCATTGGCTCGTCTTCGAACGCCGACAGCAGCGCCTTCTGGATTTTCTCGTGTTCGGGCCCATCCTTGAACGACAGTGAGCGGGGGTTGAAGAGCCACTGGACGTTCTTGGGCGCTCCGTCGACGCGACTGAAGAGGTCTTCCCTCAAGAAGAACGAATAGGCGTCCTTTCCACCGAAACAGACCGTCGGTTCGAACGCGATGTGCGTCTTGAAGACGGGTCCATACTCCTTGTAACGCTTTTCGAGAAACGGCCCTGGTCCCCCGAGAAATTCGAGGCTCTCCCCCAGCAAGGGAAGACCGAAGGAGCCGGGCGGAAGCGGGTCGTAGAGCGACGCACCCTTCAGGACTGCGCGTGCCCGCGTCAGCGCACCGTCGGCGGCCTTCGCGGCGTCGGTTGCGACGATCTTGACCGCGTTCGCTGCGGCGCGAGCAAGATCCGTCGATCCCTCTACCGCCCGTCGGATTGGCCCCGGCTGATCGATGTAGGCGAGGGGATGGCGCTCCTGGCTCAGGACGGGGCTCGTGTCCCAGGGCTCGAAGGCGTTTTCCACGTTCTTCAAGCCGGTTAGCTCGAGCTCCGGGTAGTGACGGAGGAGGATCGACTTGAAGGTCGCCCGGTCGATCCAGTCGAGGCCCTCCTGAGTGTACGTCTCCGCGTTGTAACCATCCGTGAAGAAGTGGTCGGCCTGGAGACGACGGCTCGCATTGAGAATGAAGATCTGGAAGAGCGTCTCACCGAAGCCGAAGTCCTTGGGACGCTTCTGCTCGGCGCGCGTGCCGACCTGCATGTCGATCATCTCGACGTTGCCGTAGAGCCGACGTAGCGCGTCGATGTCGTTCTGGTCGTCGGTCAGGTCCTTGAAGTCCCGTATCGGCTCGAGGCCGAGCTGGCGACGAAACGTGTTGTACCGGGGTACCCCACGCTCTCGCGCGCGAAGAACATCGATGGCGGCAACATCGAGGGCCGCCGCGCCGGGAACGGCGATTTCGCGAAGGGTTTGAGGGTAATTGTGAAGCTCGAGCTTCCCTGGCGACTGAAGGCCGAACGAGTAAAGAAGGTCGGCGATGCCGTGCTTTTTCACCAACACCGGTGCTAGGTTGCCTCGCGTCTCGGCGAGCGACACGTCGATGGGTGCACCGGGTACTGCGATACGATGAATGGGGAGATGGTCGGGCAGTAGCTCGTGCAGCCTGTATACCTCGACGAACTCCTCGCTGAGGCCGTAGGGCACGCCGTACTTCTCCACGGGGTTTCCGACCAGACCGCCGAATACCCCGTTGTCGATCTTCACTCGCCGGAGCACCTTGCGGTGCCTGCGGTGAATACGGCTCTCCATCAGGCCGTACCAGTTGGCCTCGAGCGCCGCCTTGAGCGTGGGATTCGGGAGGATCGCGGGTGTCCACTCCACGGTGTGAACCTTGGCCATGACCGCGGCGTTGACGAGCCGCGCGGTCTGGAAGAGACGGTCGTCGTCCCACGTCGCGTGGAACGCCTTCAATTCGTCGCAGATGGCGTTGTGCTCCTTGACGAACAGTGTGTGTAGAAGGCTCAGCCCAACCCACCAGTTGCGGTTGTAGCCGACTTGCTCGGTGCCGTCTTTCGTCGGCAGATACTCACCATCGAGCTTTAGCTTGCCGTCGATGTGACTGCGAAGGGATGCAACGGTCTTCGCGTCACTGCCGTAGACTTGCGACCCGTCCCACCAGCTCGTCACCTCGTTGATCGTCGTGGGGGGCGTTCCGACGTCGTTGGCTCGCCGGCTCGGATCCGACATGGTCTTGCCCACCAGCATGTCACTCTGGCGATAGCGCTCCCTCAATGGGAGGTTGGGCGGCACGTGAACGACGTGAGTTTGTTCGCGGGGCGCGTCCGGGGCGTGGGTGCGGTGGCTCACCCAGTCGTGCACCATGAATTGAACCCAGGCAGCGGCCAGAAGGTTCAAGAAGCCGATCTCCTTCATGACGCCGTCGGGGCGCGCCAGGAGCTCCGCGCTGATGCGCGCCACGCTTGGTTCGTCGAGTTGCATGTCACGATCCGGCCATGCAGCACTGGGGTCGACGTTCCTCGGGAACCGAACGTCGGCCGAACCTTCACGCGAGTTGACCGGATCGTTCCAGCTCCCGTCTGGAGTACGGAACACCGCGGTCGCGCTCGGGGCCGTCAACGGCTTCTGAAACGCCGTCAGCTCTCCCTTTGGGTAAGGGTTCTTCAGGTTGTGCTTCTCGAGCTGGTCCCTCATGTACGCGAGCGTGAACAGGCCCGGGTAGAGACTCTGTTGGTCCCATGTCGTCCAGATCGACTTCTGCCGCTTCGCGCGCAGTGTCGCGACGGGAGTCAGCGTCTCCCATGCCCGGTCGAGCACTTTGCCCATCACGTTTCCGGCGAACCCGTAGAGTCGACGGCGCAATGAGTTTGGTCTGCGAGGGAACACCTCGGGGAAGTCATTGTCGGTGACCGACGGCGGCGACAGTAGGTCACTCTGACTGAACGGGGGAGAGTTCGGAGTCGCCCCCGGGAGCATCGCCGCGAGGTTGGCGCGTGCGAGTCGAGCCCTCTGCGTCAGGTCATACTGGACGCGAGGGTCCTTCTCTTCTTTGGCGAGTCCGTCGAAGACCTTCGCCGACGTGTCGAACTCAGCAAGCATGAAGTGCGCGACGGCGAGTAGATCCAGATCTTCCTGAGCTGCAAGACCTTGTCGGCTCTTCAACTCGGCGATCGCCTCGCTGTATTTTCGAGCCTCGAGGAGCGCGATGATGCGCTCACGCTCCGTACCGTCCGGGCCGCCGTTACCGTCCATGGTCATTCACCGTCTTCGACATGGATGTTTCCTCGCCGTGATGACGCGAGCCGAGCTCGAGCGCCGCGGGAGGCGATCGAGCATCGCCCCCTTCCATCGCATCTAACGGTCGGCTGAGGTCCGGTCAAGCGAACTCGCCTCGTCAGCAAATCTGACTACGTAGGGACACTCGGAGTCATGCTGTTCAAGAACGCGGTCGCTGCCGCGCGCCCAGCATCGACGTACGCCTTCATCATTTCCGGATGCGAGAGCGCGCTGAACGACGAGCCTTCTAGCGGCGTGAGCGGCCGTATCTGAATGATTTCACGGTGAGACCAGCCAAAGATCTCCTTCACTTCGTTGATCATCAACGAAGTGAAGCCCGGCTTGCTCTGGAGCTTGTCGATTGCCTCGAGATATTCGTTCACCGAGTCGGCGTCGTGCAGATCTCGGTAAAGTCGCTCGTTGATCAGTATTTCGAGGATTTGACCGATCAGCTCGACTCCGCGTGCATCCGGTTTCGGGTGTGTGACGAGCGGCTCCGTAGTCACCACGATGATCCGTTCCACGTTGGCGTTCGCCTCGATGATCCGCTTGACCGGAGTGTTGTTCACCGCTCCACCGTCGATGCACGGACCGACGCCGGGCACGTCCACCGGAGCGAAGAGAATCGGAAAGGCGGCAGAGCCGAGAGCGGTCCTTATCACCCGATCCCGGCCGTTCGTCGTGTCGAAGTCAGCGTCCTTGAAGTCCACGGTCTGCTCGAACGTCGTGGCGGGGTGTCCCTCGATCGGCTTGCCGAGGCGTCCGTTCAGCGTCGCCACGACCAGGCCCAGTGTCACGGGTCGGAGGCTCGCGGATTGATCCGGAAGGTCCGCCATTGCGCGGCTCATGATGGGGACGAGCCGTTCGGCGTCGCCGATGCCGCGACCGGACACGATGTCGCCAACACGAACCCGGATGACGTTGTGCCAGTTAGCGTCGTTCTGCCAGAGGTCCGCGAGCCGTTCGCTCACGTCCAGAGCGCGGCCCGCCCTCACACCGGTGGCAAAGACGGCGCCGTTGAGCGCGCCCGCACTGGTAGCGACTATGTTCGCGATGGGTATCTCGGCCGTGTGCTTCGAGAGAGTCGCCAGGACGCCAGCGCCAAACGCGCCCTTGGCCACCGCCCCCGCCAGGATCAGCGCAGTCTTTTTTGCCACGATCGAAGTAGTACCGGCTCGCATATCGACAAGCCATAGGTACAAGTCGCGCACGCTTCGTCGCACGCGTTCAGGCCGCTTCAGACGTCAATCGACCGCGCCGGTCGCGTCGCGCGGCGTTGTGAGGCAGTAAACGGCTTCGCGCTACTTGATGTTCGTAGCGTCGGACATCACGCCGACGAGGAGCGGGCGCCAGCGCTGGTCGTTCTCGAGGAACACCTTCTGGAACGCGAGACCGTATTGACCCGACTTGCCACCGCCCGACGACGGCTGACCGGCGTGACCGCTGTTGATCGTCACGCGCATCTTCGGGACCGTGTCCGGGATGCCATCGTAGGCGGGCGTTCCCATCGTGCCGCACCCGGCGAGGGTGTCGCTCGAACCACAGATGAACAGCGACGGGACCTTGATCCCGGTCGTCACCGGGCCCCAGGCCATGATCGCGACGTTGGTGAGCAGCGTCGAGTCGGCTGCCGCTGTATACGTGGTCCCGCCGCCGCCCATCGAGAAGCCCGACGTTCCGTAGCGGCCGGAGAGCTTGCCCATCAGCGGGCTCCCCATCTTCATGTTCTCCGACTTGAAGGCGGCGATCCCGGCGGTCAGCTTCTGACCACGCACGTTGGGCTGGTCGCTGGCGCCGGTGTCGATGATCATCGCGACGATTCCCCACGATGCATACAGCGGGCCCCACTGACCGGTCTGGGCGCTGTTGCATCCGCCCGCACCGCCGAAGCCATCGGAGACGGTCACCGCGGCGAAGGGCGCGTCCGCGTTGGTCGGATAGAAGATGCAGCCGGCACCCGCCACGGTGTAGCTCTTCGTGGTGTAAGGTCCCTTGGCTGACGTGAGCGCCGTTGGAGCGTCCCCATGGCAGAGACACATGCCGTCGGAGCAGCAGCTCCCGGCCGCCGTCCCGCCGCCGGCCCCCGCCGCTCCACTGCTTCCCGCTGCGCCGCCGCTCGCTGCGACGCCACCGTTGCCCGCGGTACCACTGCCACCATTGCCGCTGCCGCCGCCCGGCGATCCACCGCCGCCGTTTGCGCCGCCGCTGCCGACTGCGCCTCCAGTGCCGACGATGACCGAACCGCCCGCGCCCAGCGCTCCTCCCGCACCCTGCGCGGTGACGCCACCTGCGCCCGTGACGCCGCCTGGTGCGGTGCCAGTGCCTCCGCTCCCTCCAGCAGCGACGTTCGGCACACCTGACGCACCGACTCCGCCTGTCTCCACTCCGGCCTGATTGTCGTCTCCGCTACTGGAGCACGCGCTCAGCAAGGCAAACGACCCGAACACACAAATACGCTCTCTAAGGTTCATGTTGAATGCCTCCCGGCGAGCCCGGGCAAACATTTGGCAGTACTGGATGTACAACGCTAGCCCCAAACGCCATGAGGCTTGCAATATCGGCCTCACGTCGTTCAGTTTTGTGACTCGTTCGGAATCGCGAAGTACGACCGATCAATTGCCCGTATCTCGCGCGTAACCAGCACTTGCTCGCGTGCTCGATCATTCGCAACTTCGCTCGCGAGCCACGCAAACCCATGAGCCGACGACGTGTGCACTCGCTCGCGTCATCGACGACGAGTGCAGGTGGTTCGTCGTGATGAACGCGTCGCTGTAGCGACGCGCGAAAAATCCACACGCGGACCCTCGTGATCGCTCGTACGACTCGGTACGAGGAGCGACTCGCCTCGACATGGAAGAATCCATACGCGTCGTGAGCCGCGTCGCTGAAGTACTGACGGCTCTGTTCGTCGTCGCATGTGGCTCGCAGAGCGGCACGAACACGGGCGGAACCGGTGGCTTCGCTGGTTCATCGGACGCTGTCTCCGCCGGCGGCGGTGGCGGCGCTTCCACGGGTGGCGCGGGGGCGTCGCCGGGCTCCGGAGGGACGATATCCGGAGCTGGCGGGTCAGCAACGAGCTCCGGCGGGACGTTGCCCGGCGCAGGAGGGACGACACCCGGTGCCGGAGGCACGATATCAGGAGCTGGCGGCGCTACCTCGAACTCAGGAGCAACAGCGGCGGGCGGTGCCGCCGACGCTGGACCACCGAGCGGGCGCGTGGGCAGCGACGCGGCCGCCGGCATAGAGGGGGCCGGTACGTTTCACGGCATGAACTGGGCCGACGCGAGAGACAACTACATCGATGGGTTGCTGCAGCTTTCGGGACTCGACACGAACGCCGACACGTATGCGACCGTCGCAGCGAAGACCGACCAGATCGTCTCTCAGTTTCATACGAAGCTCGAGGCGAACACCATCCGGATCCCGATCAACGAGCCAACCGTCTCCGGCACCTGGTGGAACGCATACAAGGCCGTGGTCGACAGAGCGACTGCCGCGGTGATGAATGTGATGATCGCGTACTGGGCCCATCACAACGGGAAGCCCGACGAACATGTGGCAAACGGTCGTATCCGCTTACGCCACGAACGACCGCGTCTACTTCGACATTCACAACGAGCCGTATGGGTTCGGAGGTTCGTGGAACGACGAAGCGGCAAAGTGGCTCGGGTACTTCCCCGACGTCCAGCGTGGCCGTGTCATCGTCGCGGGGACCGGATACGACGACAACGTCGTGCCCGTGGGTTCAGACAAGCGCTTCGACGGCTGCTTGCTCGAGTTTCACATCTACGGCTTCCAGCACACGACCTGGACCACGACGAAGCAGTGGACCGATGCCGTTAACGCATCTCTCGGCAGCTACGCCAGCCGGACCATCGTCGGCGAATGGGGCGACACGATGAATACCGGCACGAACTACGACGCGACGATGACGGACGAGGACAACGCGCTCTCGTACGTTGCGACTCTGTCGAACATCATGCGGAAGAACGCGATGGGGAGCTCTTACTGGCCGGGCCTGCGTAACGGAGACGGATATTCGATGACGAAGCTCGGCACGTCGGGCTCGACGCTCACGCTCTCCGTCGTCAACGCGCCCGGGCTCGCTCGCCTGCACGCGGCGTGGGGATTGTAGTTTTCGGCGCGACCCGCTGCCACGTCTGCTAGGGAGCGAGAATGGACGGAGTTGCGGTTCCCCGCGCGAACGTCGAGTTTCAGAGTGGCAAGGACACCTGTCGCGCCTGGTCGTATCGCCCGGCAAACGCGGCGGGCCTGGTGCCCTGTATCGTCATGGCGCACGGCCTCGGCGGCACGCGCGAGGCGACGCTCGCACCGTACGCGGAGCGCTTTCGGCACGAGGGCTTCGCGGTGCTCGTATTCGACTACCGAGGCTTCGGCGGAAGCGGCGGTGAGCCGCGGCAAGTGGTGTCGGCGCCGGCGCAGCTCGACGACTGGCAAGCCGCCATCGATTGCGCGCGGGCGCTATCCGGCGTCGATCCGTCACGCATCGGCCTGTGGGGCTCCTCCTTCAGCGGCGGTCACGTGGTACGCGCGGCAGTGAGCGACGGCCGCGTGGCGGCGGTGTCGTCGCAGTGTCCGATGATGGATGGCCGCGCGGCGTTGTTCGCCGTCGTGAAGTCTGCGGGCCCATTGCAAGCGCTACGCATGACTTTTCACGGTATCCGGGACCTCGTCCAGATGCTCATCGGTGGCGCGCCCCACACGATTCCTCTCGTCGCTGCGCCCGGGAACATCGCCGCGATGAGCACTCCGGAATCGGAGCCGGGATACCGAGCAATCTCACCGCCGGACTTCGTCAACGCGATCGCGGCACGCATCTGCGTCCAGATCGGTTCGTACCGCCCAGGCCTCGCAGCGGCCGCGCTGAAGTGCCCCATCCTCATCCAGATCTGCGAGAAGGACAGCCTTGCTCCGCCATCCGCGGCAGAGGCCGCAGCACGACGAGCCGGTGCCCGCGCCACCGTGAAGCGTTACCCCGTCGGTCACTTCGACGTGTATCTCGGTGAGCCCTTCGCGCAGAGCGTCGCGGACCAATCCGCATTCTTCCGTCAGCACCTGCTCGCGTTGCAGTGAAGCGTCAGCCGAGCTGAAACTCGGCACCCCGGAATGAGCACGAAGGTGTCCATCGGGTTCCACGGAGACCAAGACGCGTTCGTGGTGCGAGCCGCTGGCGCACGATCACGGTCATCAATCGAGAAAAGGGTTCGGGCACCCGCGCTGCGTTCGGTGGCTCGGTTTCATCGCCCTCCACGACATGCGTGTCGTGCGCGATCCAAAGGGCTGAAGACGCGCCCTTACAAGGCCGCTCGCATGCGCTTGGCGGCTTCGTCGAGTTCTCGCTCGTTCAAGGAGGCGTACGAGGCGCGGAGAAACGGGCGGGGACGGCCGTCGAATGCGAACGACTTCGAGGAGCGGAAGTGCACGCCTTTGCCGAGGGCCCGGTCGGCCCACGCATGCACGTCGACGTCGGGTGACACTGCGGCCCAGAGGGCGAGCCCTCCCGCGGGTGATTCGACCGAGAGCACGTCTCCGAGGCGACGACCGAGAGCTTCGACGAGAGCGTCGCGACGACCCAGATACACTCGACGCATGCGGCGCGCGTGACGCTGCACGACGCCGTCCTCGAGCAGCTCGGCAATGGCAACCTCCATTGCCGTATCTCCCTGGCGGTCGATGAAGAGCCGGAGCTGCGCCATGCGGTCCTGCACGAGCCGCGGCGCGACGACGTATCCGAGACGGAGCGCGGGCGCGAGGATCTTCGAGAGCGTCCCCACGTACATGACGACGCCCGCGCGGTCGGTACTGGCGAGCGGAAGCACCGGGCGACCGTGGAAGTGGATCTCGTTGTCGTAATCGTCCTCGATGACGGCGAAGCGGTGCTTCTCGGCGAGCTCCAGCAGCGCGATCCGGCGATCCGCCGAGAGCACGGCGAGCGTCGGATATTGATGATGAGGCGTCACGTACACGGCGCTGATCGGGTGGCGCCGGACGACGGCCGCGAGCTCCTCGACGACGAGTCCGTGTGCGTCCACACGAACCGGGACGAGCTCTGCGCCAGCGGCGCGGAATGCTTGCCACGCCGGCGCATAGCCGAAGCTTTCGACCGCGACGGCGCTGCCGGGAGTGACGACGGCTTGCGCCGCGAGATAGAGCGCCATCTGGCTACCGCGAGTGACGAGCACGTCGTCGGCCGTTGCAGAGAGACCGCGCTCGCGCTTCAACAGGTGTGCGAGCTCGACGCGCAGACGCGGGTGCCCCCGCTCGAACCCATATCCGAGCACCGCGCGCTCCGGCCCCAGGACGGCACGCCGGTAGGCACGAGCGAGCTCCTTCACCGGCGTGAGGCGAAGATCCGGCACGCCGTCGGCGATGGACAGCGTTCCGCGCGGCAGCTCCGGGCGCTCGTACGGCGAAACACGCCGGGCGGAGAGCGCAAAGCCGGGCCGCTCGGCAATACCCGTCGCTCTGCTCGTGGAGCGACGCCCGCCGAGCTCTGGAAGAGAGGTGGACACGAACGTGCCGCGACCGGGCTCACCGCCGATGAAGCCCTGCGCAAACAGCTCCGAGTACGCGGCGAGCACCGTGTTGCGATGGACTTCGAGCCCCGTCGCGAGCGAGCGCGATCCCGGTAGCCTGTCGCCGGGAGAGAGCCGGCCGCTGCGGATCGCCCGAGCGATGCCGTCCGCGATCTGCGCGAAGACGGGCCGGGTGTCGGACGGGTCGAGTGCGATGGCCAAGCCGCTGCGTGACACTGGTCCATCAAGATTACAATAACTGGTACTTTTGAATAGACCACTATCGCGTCACGCTTCGCCCATGCTCACCGAACGCACCAGGGCCAGGCGGCGCGCGAACCGCGCCTCGTACGACGCCGGCGTGATCCACGCGATCCTCGACGAGGCACTCGTTTGCCACGTCGGCTTCGCGCTCGAAGGCCAACCCTATGTCATCCCCACCCTCCACGTGCGCGTCGGCGAATGGCTCTATCTGCACGGCGCCGTCGCCAATCGCATGCTCGGCGCCCTTCGCGACGGCCTCCCGGCATGCGTCACCGCGACGCTCGTGGACGGCATCGTGCTCGCGCGCTCCGCGATGCATCATTCGCTGAACTATCGCTCGGTCGTCGTCCTCGGAACGGCCGAGCTCGTGTCCGATCGCTCAGAGGCGCGCGCAGCCCTGAACGCCCTCGTGGATCGTGTACAGGCCGGCAGAAGCGCACACTGCCGCGCGCCGAACGACGCGGAGCTCGCCGCAACGTCCGTTGTTCGGCTCCGGATCGAAGAGGCTTCAGCAAAGGTCCGCACCGGGCCGCCCGTCGACGATCCGGCGGACCACGCGCTTCCATACTGGGCCGGCGTCATTCCCGTTGGCACCACGCGAGGATCGCCGGAGCCCGATCCGTCTCTCGCAGCCGGGATCGCGTTTCCGCATGCCAGCGGTTGATGCCCGCCGGGCCTTCCGTCATCACCCTGATCCAAATGTCGTGACGGCGATGCGATCGAGCAGCAAAAAGCGCGTCTGCGATCGGTCGGTCCGCTTCTTGCTCGAAGGCGCGCGTGAGTTCGCTGAGCAGGGTTCTCCGCGCTGCGTGCGGTGCGCTTCTGGGTTCCATCCTGGCCAGCGCGTGTGCGTGTGACTTGATCGATGACGACGAGCATCGTTGTTCGACCGACGCGGATTGCGGGTTGAACGCAGTCTGCGATGGTTCGAGATGTCAGCCGGTCGAGTGCAGATCCGACGATGCGTGTGGTCGGGGTGAAGTCTGCACGGTCGAGTTTTCCTGCAAGCTCGGCTGTCGCTACGACCGAGACTGCGGCCGAGGGCTGTCGTGCGGGTCGACGGACGAGGGGGGTCCGAAGCAGTGCTCTCCGTCGCCCCAATGCGAGATCGACGCGGACTGCAAGGAGGGACGGGTCTGCGAGTTCTCGTCGTGCGAGTCGGGGTGCCGCTCGAACGCCGACTGTCCGCCGCACGCCTTCTGCGCGCAGAAGACGACGACCGACACCGCCCTCAGTCTCCCAGTCACGACGTTCGCGTGCACCTCGGGTTGTCACGACGACGCGGAATGCATTGGCCGCGAAATCTGCGACCAGGGCGCGTGCCACGAAAGCTGCGAAGCCGACAGGGATTGCACCTCGGGTTCGCTCTGCGTGTCGATGACCGCCTTCGCGTCGGTGAGTCGGGACGACCGCGGTGCGCCGCGGGCATGCGCCGCTGGAAGGCGTTGCATGTGCATTCCCAGTGAGACGAGCGATGCTGGGGTTGCGGATGCTGGTACGGCCGCCGCCGGCGACGCGGGCGACGCGAGTGACGACGCCGAAGCGAGCTACGAAGCGGGAGCCCCGAACGACGCAAGCAGTGACGCGAGCAGTTTGCTGGACGCCAACTTGGCGACCGACGGCTCGTTGGGAAACGAGGGAGGACGGCAATGAAAGCGACCCTCTCGAGATTGCTTCAGGCCACCGCGCTCTTCGTCGTTGGGTGCGGGCCGCCGATCGAGCCTGACGGCACTCCGGGCGCACTGCGCGCCGGTGGGTTCGTCTATTGCGATCCCGCGAACCACTGCGGATACAGTGATCCGTTGCCCGACGGAATCGCAGTGGGTTCTGTGTTCGAGCTCATGTTCGATGACGGCGACTCCGGCATCGTGCTCTCGAGCGCCAATGACGACCGGTTACAGACCGTCACCGAGCAGGCTCCGGAAGGAGATGCGACGCAATTTCGCGCAATTCTCCCCGGACCTGCCACCGTCGAAGCACGCGATTCGGTCGACGGCGAACTCATCGACACCATCACCTTGGCGCTGAAGTCCGTCGTCTCGCTCGGGTCGGAGACCTGCGCCCGTTCCTTCAACGTGATCGAGGACGCCTCTTACGTCTTCGACCCCTTCGACTGTGCTGGCACCACCATCGGGACCTCCGGCGTGACGATTTCGCGCGGCTCATCGCTCGCGCCAACGGTGTGTGTGATGCCGCTGGGTGATTCGGGAACGGTGTTGAGCGGTCTCCTCTCCGGCACGTTCGCCGCTTCCGGCGACGCTCAGCTCGAAATACACGTCGACGCAGAAGGCCGTTGCGCCACCATTGGCGGCCTCACCCTGGGCGACGCCAAGGTGAAGATGACGACCGGCGAGCTCGATTCGACCTTCACCGTGCGAGTCGTGCCATGAAGGTTGCGGTTCGTCTAACTTGCGCGATCGCGCTGTCCACCGTGACCGCGTGCGGAGACGATCTCGACGACAGACCCTACGTCCGCTGGACGCTGCTCGCCCCACTACCAGGCCAGGCATCGATCGATGCGACCTCGGTGTCCCTGCGGGTTGGCACCTCGATCGCAGCGCGCCCGATAATCATCGGGCCTGGAGACGTCGAGGAGACCTGCGATGCGGCGCTCACGTCACGAGATTCCGACGTGCTGAGCGTGGACGAGGCGGAGCGCGGCAGCTACGCCCTGACCGGCAAGGCCGCCGGCAACACGACGCTCGTCGTCGAATGCACCGATGATCGAGTCGAACTAAGAGCCCTCGTTACGACGAATTGAGGTTCCCGTCGACAATCGGCCCCGCACCACGACGACCTCCTCTCACATGCCATCTGGGCGATCAGCACGGGGGCCGAGCTGTCGACGGACCTGTCGAATTCGAAAAGGTCTGCGCGCTCGCCAGCCGTCGGAACGACGACCTTGTAGGAGTGGGCGAAGACGTCGCTCGTTGAAAGCCGACTCGCCACCGGCGCCCTTTTCTCCAGCGCCGTCGGGTGCGCCATCACCGCCAGAGCCGTTCGATTGCGCACAGCCCGCCATGAACGCCCTCGTGGAGCGTGTACAGGCCGGCAGGGGCGCACACTGCCAACGACGAGAGCGCCCACGTGGGCGCAGCGCGCGCTGAGGACGAGAGCGCCCACGTGGGCGCAGCGCTAGTCCCTGATCCAGCGCAGAAAAAGCTGCGCGTCTGATCGTGATCGGGAATCCATCCGAAAACCCGGGTGTTCGTGAGGTTGCGAAACCAGCACACGAAACCCCGGGAGACCTTTTCAGGTGAAGCGAAGCATACGTCGACGACTCGACCGAGAGAAGCGGAAGATCCACACACGGCTCGAGCCGCTGATCGGCGGCTGCGAGCCGTGCCAGCAAGGCCGACCGGAGCTGCGAGCCAGCGGGATCGTCTACGAGCTGGCGGACCGTTCGCGAGCGATCGCGTGCGGCGGCGTCGGCGCCATCATGCGCCTGGT
>DATAZL010000061.1:0-60306 GCA_036272055.1 Polyangiaceae bacterium
GCACTTGAGTGCGCCGCGACTTGGGGAAAGCGGTCAGCCTTCGGTGGCGATGGCCACGCCTAGGGCTTTTCTCAGGGCGGCGTATTGCTCGCTGACGCTGAAGACGAGGAGGTCCTTCATCTTCTCGGCGGCGGTGAGATCGCCGGGGAGGGTCGGCTCGGCGGCGAGGATCTTCTTCGCGATCTCGAGATCTCCCGAGACGAGGAGGCCGGCGCGGCAAGCGGTGAGCTCGACCGCGTGGCTCCAGCGACGGATGTTCGCCTTCGCACCTTCCTCGAGGAAGCGCTTCACGACCGTCCTGAGGCCCTCCATCTGGACGGGCTCCATGTACTTCGCGAGCTCGCGCGCCGTGGTCTCCACCTGCTTGGCGATGTCGGGCGGCATCGGCGTGCTCGGCTGCGCGATCATGGCTCCGGCGAAGAGCATGATCGTGAGCTCGGCCTGGGTGGGGAACAGCGTCCGGATGTAGTGCTCACCCCGGTAGTTCGCGAGGTGCTTGCCGCAGAGGAACGCGAGCTCCTGCGGCGCGAAGCCGCTGAGCACGGTCTGCCCGGCCACCGACGCTGGCGGCAGCGCCGGCACCGCGACGACCGAACCCGGCACGTCGTTGCGCACGTAGAGCTCGGGGCTCGCGATGCCGAGAACCTGGGCGGCCCAGCCGAACGTCTTCGCGAACGTCACGGTGGAGCTCGCCGGGTCTTGCTTGAACTTCGCGTTCAGGACCGGGAGCTTGTTCTGCATCCGGAGCTGCGCGATCTTCGCCTGGAGCGCCGCCGACGCGATCATCTCGAAGATCTTCGAGACGTAGAGGTTCTCGTCGGCGTGGAAGAGGTACTTCACCCAGTGTTCGTTGGTGAGGCGTCCTCGAACCGCGAGCATGCCCTGCGGCTTGTAGTCGTCGAAGAAGCGCATCTCTTCGGCGTCGGCCTTGTGCATGAACGCCATGGCCGAGGCCACGCACCACGCCTCGTCGTAGGTCTGCTTGTGCAGGTAGAGCCGGTAGAGTGACCGGTACGGATCGACCTGGAGCGCGTCGCGATCGAGGATCGCCCGCTGCTCCTTGATCGCCTCGTCGAACCGCTCCGTCGACTCGTAGAGCTCGGAGAGGATCTGACGCTCCGTCAAGTCTTCTGGTCGGAGAGAAGACGCCATCTTGAACGCCTCGACGGCGGTCTCGGTCTCTCCGATACGGTCACGGTAGATGAGCCCGAGCTGATGCCAGAGCTGGAACTCGAGGTCCGCATTCCCCTTCCCCGCGATGCGGTGAATCATCTTGCGGTAGTTGCGTTCGAGCTGCTTCCAGTTCCTGTCGGTGGTGAGGATCTTGTTGATGCGCTCGAACGCCTCGAGGAACGTCGGGTTCTGATCGAGTGACTCGTTGAAGAGCTCGACGGCGCGCTCCGGGTCTTCCAGCTTGTCGCGGTAAAGCTGGGCCATCGTGTAGTAGTACCGCGCCTTGCGCTCCGGCGCGGACTCGAGGTCGCTGATGGACTGGAGGGTGTCGACCATCTTCTGCCAGTCGCCGGCCGACTGATAGAGCTGCAGGAGCTTGTGCAGAAGGACGTGGTTGGTCGGCTTGTATTCGAGCGCCTCTTCGAACGCCTCGATGGCCTTCGGAGCGCTCTTCTCCTTGTCGCCCCAGACGTCGCCGATCTCGACGAGCAGCACGAACCGCTGCTCCTCGTCCATGACGCCGTCGAGGATCTGGCGCTTGTACGCCGCGACCTGCTTCCAGTCGTTGCTCTTGCCGTAGAGGTCGACGAGCGCCTCGAGGGTCGGGCGATGCTCGGTGTTGAGCGCCAGCGCCTTCTCGAAGTTGTTGATCGCCTGCTTGGTCTGGCCCTGCTCGCGCTTGATGCACCCGAGCCGGTAGTAGACGTCGGTGCGTTCTTCGGCCTCGTCCTCCCCGAGGGACGTCAGGACCTTCTGGTAGTTGGTGAGCGCGCTCGGCCAGTCCTTCAGACGGAACGAGACCTCGGCGATGCCGCGCACGGTCTCCTGGTCGGTGACGTCGAGGGCGTGAGCGGCCTGGTAGGCCTTCATCGCCTTCTCGTCGTTGCCGAGGGCACCGTGGATCTTGCCGAGGAGGCGGTTCAGCGTGTGCTGCTCGGTCTTCTCGCGTCCCTTGCTCTTCCGGACGAGCATCTCGGCGAGCGGCTCCGCTTCTTTCCAGCGCTCGTTCGCGACGTACTCTTCGACGAGCGGGAGAGCCGCTTCCTCGCAATCGGGGTCGGCCTGGATGGCGAGCTCGTAGGCCTGCACGGCGAGGTCGTGCTCGCCGAGCTGCTCGTCCCTGACCTTGCCGAGCTCGACGAGGAGGCGCGCGCGTGCACGCGGCTGCTCGGTGTGCTGCTGCTCTTGATCGAGGTGCGTCGCGGCGCGATCCCAGTCCTGCTCGTCGATCGCGATGGTGCGAAGCGCCGCGCGGGACGGCAGATGCGACGGGTTCAGATCGAGCGCCATCTCGAAGCGCTCCTGAGCCTGCACGCGATCGCCGAGCTTCTCGTCGAGCGACTTACCGATGCGGTAGTACATCTCGACGCGCTGCGTGCCGTCGCTCGTCAGATCGGCGACCTTGATCATCGCGTCGATCGAGGCCGCGGTGTCGCCCTGCTTCTCGTAGAGCTTCGCGAGCTGCTCGAGCGCTTCGATGTTCGTGTCGTCGATGTCGACGATGTTCTGGTACGCGGTGATCGCCTGATCGGCGTCGCCGATCTCGTCGGCGTACACCTGGGCGATGTAGCGGTAGAGCTCGGGCTTCTCGGCCTGGCCGGCGGCGTCGCTGATGTGACGCTCGTAGGCGCCGATGAGATCTTGCCACTGCTTCAGGCGCCGGTAGCAACGCTCGAGGGCGACGTACGCGCGCTTCTCGTTGTGATCTATCTCGAGCACCTGCTCGAGGCGCTGCGCCGCGACGTCCGCCTTGAGGAACTGCTCCTCCTGGATGGTCGCGAGCTTGAGGAGCACCTCGACGCGCTCGCGCTCGCTGCCGACGACGTCGAGCTGGCGCTCGAGGACGTCGACGAGGTCGCTCCAGCGCTGCAGGCTCTCGCTCACTCGCTCGAGGCCGCGGAGAGCGATGAGGTTCGACCCGTCGAGCGACAGCACGTCCCGGTAGACCTGGCCGGCGCGCTCGAGATCCTTGAGCTGCTTCTCGTAGAGATCGCCCATCCGCAGGTTCGTCTGGACGATCTGCTCGGAGTCGGTGAGCGCCTTCGCCTTGCTCGTCAGGATCTGGATGAGATCCTGCGTCTGCCCGCGCTCGGCGTAGAGGCGCTCGAGGGCCTCGAGGGCCGGCAAAAACAGCGGATCGACCTCGAGGGAGCGCTTGTAATACGCCATGCCCTGATCGAGCTGGCTCATCTGCCGCTCGAGGAGCTCGCCGAGGTCGTAGAGGATGACGCGGCGGTCCTCGTTCGTGACGGCGATGTCGAGGGCGCGCGTGAGCGTCTCACCCATCTTCTGCCACTGGGCACCGATGCGATAGATGCTCGCCATCTGCCGAACGACCTTCACGTTGTTCGGGTCGAGCTGCATGACCTGCGCGTAGTACGGCTGCGCGTACTCGGCGCGGCCGAGGTCTTCGCCGTACCACTTGCCGAGACGCAGGCAGAGCTGGATCTTCTGCTTCGGCTCTTCGGTCTCGCCGAGCCAGGCGTTGGCGGTGTTGATGAGCTCGGGCCACCGCCCCGTCGATTGCGCCATCCGCTCGAGATACGCGGACGTCGCGTCGTCGCCGTAGTCCTCGCTGAAGGCGTTCACTAGGGCGTCGAAGGCCTGGTTGTTGTCCCCGAGCTGCAGCTCGAAGACGGAGGCGATGCGACGGAGGAGCTCGCCTCTCTTCGCGGTATCCTCGAGCGTCTCGAGACGGTTCAGGTACATCTCGACGAGCGCTTCCCAGCGCCCGGCGGTGCGATGAAGCTTGTCGAGCTCGTTGAACGCGAGCTCGTGCGTCGGCTCGATCTCGAGGATCTTCTCGAACGCCGGCGTCGCCTGGTCGTAGTCCTCGACCTTGTGCTGCCAGATGTCCGTGACCTCGAGGAGCTCGCGGATCTTCTCTTCGGGCTCGGCGAGCGCGTCGGCGCGCTGCATCTTGACGCCGACCACGTCGGGCCAGCGATCCTCGGCGCGGTAGAGCTTCTCGAGCTCGTCCATCGCCTCGAAGTCACCAGGGTCGACCTCGAGCAGCTTTCGCCACGCCTCGGCGGCCTCGTAGGGCTGCTCGAGAACGGTGCCGTACGTCTTGCCGAGCTCACGGAAGACGGCCTTGAGCTCCTCCGGCTCGACCAGGGCGCCTGCCCTGTCGACGGTCGCGTGGAGCGCGCCGACGAGCTCGGTCGGATCCTGACGACGCCGCCACACGTCCGCGACGGAGCGCAGGGCGGTGACGTTCGCGAAGTCGATGTCGAGGACGCGGTGCCACGTGTCGAGCGCCTCGTCGTCGCGGTTCAGCTTCTCGGTGAAGAGACGCGCGCGCCGCGTGAGGGCGCTGACGCGATCTTCGTCCGACGACGCGATGTCGAAGTGCCGCTCGAGGACGTCGGAGAGCTCCGCCCAGCGACCCTGCGACTCGTAGAGGTTCGAGAGCGCGAGGAGCGCCTCGGGATCTTCACCGCGGAGATCGAGGACGCGCTTCCATCCGTCGATCGCCTCCTCGGAATTGCCCAGGCAATCGGCGGCGAGGTGCGCGAGCTTCGCGCGAATCTCCGCCTCTTCGACGTCGCCGGCGGCGTTGTCGAGCTGGCGCGCATACACCTGCTTGAGCTCCGTCCACGCCTCTTTCGATTCGTAGATGCGGGCGAGCGCGGTGATCGAGTCCTGGTGGTTCGGCTCGAGCTGGTCGAAGACCTTCTTGTAAGCGACGACCGCGTCGTCCGTCCGCGAGAGCCGCTCTTCGAGCACCTGGCCGAGGCGACCGTAGAGCTCTACCTTCTCGTGGTCCTCTTGCGCGATCTCTGCGCGCTGCTCGAGGATGCCGGAGAGCTCGTTGTGCTGCTCGGTCGCGGTGTAGATGCGATCGAGGTTCGCCAGAGCCTCCGGCTCTTTCGGCGCGACGGCGAGCACGAAGCGATACGACTCCTCCGCCTTCTGGACGTCCTGGAGCTCTTCCTCGAAGACCCGCGCGAGGCGCCGGCCGATCGACGAGAGCGTCGGCGCGTCGAGGCCGTCGAGGCTCATCACGTCGGCATAGGCGTTCGCGAGCTCTTCCCAGCCGCCGTCGATCATGCCGGCGAGGCGCTCGATCTCTTCCCCCGCCTTTTCGTCGAGCGGGCGCTCGCGGAGCGCGCGGACGTAGACGCGGAACGCCTGGACCGGATCACTCAGACGCTCTTCTGCGTCCTCCGCGATGCGGTAGTACATCTGAATCCGCTCGTCGGGATCGGTGATGCTCGCGAGCTGCGCCTCGTGGACCTGGATGAGCTTTTCCCACTCACCGGCGGACTGATAGAGCGGCTCGAGGATCTGACCGATCGCGAGCTGATTGACGCCCGACTCGAAGAGACCCTCGAGCGCCTGGAGCGCCTCGGCGTGCTCGGGGGCTGCGCTGATGACCTCGCTGTAGGCCTGGATCGCCTTGTCGACGTCGTTCAGGCGTAGCTGATAGACGCTGCCGAGCCGGTACTTGAACTCGAGGATCTCGTCGGGGCTCTGCCCGATGTCGGCTTCCTTGGCGAGGATGTCGGCGAGCTCGCTCCAGCGCTCGGTCTGGGAGAAGAGCCGGTCGAGTGAGCGCACGGCGCTCTGGTTCTCGGGGTCGACCTCGAGCACTCGACGGTAGCGCGCGACGGCGTTGTCGACGCTCTCGAGCTGCACCTCGTAGACCTGCGCGACGCGGAGCCCGAGCTCGACGAAGCGCTCCGGCTGATCGGCGAGCTTGTCGAGCTGCGCGTCGTAGAGCTTCGCGACGGCGGACCAGCGCTCGGTGGCGATGGCGAGCCGCTCGAGGGCGCCGAGCGACTCCTCGTTCGCGGTGTCCTCCGCGACGGCGCGCGCGTGCGTGTCGAACGCCTTGCCGGGATCTCCGAGGCTGTCCTCGTAGAGCGCGGCGATGCGGTGGAGCAGATCGACGCGCGCAAACGGATCTTGAGTCGCGGCGACCTGCACCTCGAGCACGCTGACGAGCTTCTCCCACTCGCCCATCGACTCGTAGACAGGCTCGAGCACGGCGGCCGCGGCGAGCGGCTCCTTGCCGCCGCCCTTCACGCCTTCGAGGGCCGACAGGGTCGGCGCGTGATCCGGCTGCACACCGAGGATATCGCGGTAGAGCTCGACGGCGCGCGGCACGTCTTCGAGGTGCTTCTCGAAGAGCTCCGCGATCCGGTACTGGAAGCTGATCGCCTCCGCGGGGTCGGCGGTGAGCTCCGCCTCGTGCATGAGCACGTTGAGCAGATCGGCCCAGTTTTCCGCGGTTTGGTAGAGGACGTCGAGCCGGCCGAGCGCCGTGAGATCGTCGGGATCGAGCTCGAGGACCTTCTGGTAGACGTCGATCGAGTGCTGCACGTTGCCGAGCTCGCGCTCGTAGACGGCACCGACCTCGTAATAGATGAGCTTCTTCTCTTCCGGGTCGGCGACCAGATCCGCCTTCTTCGAGTAGACCTCGAGCAGGTCCTGCCAGCGCTGCGCCTTCAGGTACAGGTTGATGAGCGCATCGACGCTACGCAGATCTTCCGGATCGAGGTGCAGCACCTGCTGATAGACGGAGATCGCGTTCTCGGGACGCTCGAGCACCTCTTCTTCGAGGGTCGCGGCCTGGTAGAGGGCGGCCTTCTGCTCCTCGAGGTCGGCGAGGATCTCCGCCTTGCGCTGGAGGATGAGCGACATGTCCGAGAAGCGCTCGGTCGACTGGAAGAGCGTCTGGAGCGCCTCGGCGGCGCCGAGGTTCGTGGGGTCGATACTGAGCACACGACGGTAGAGCTCGATGGCGCGCTCGACGTCCCCGACGTCGTTCTCGACGACCCGCGCGGCGAACGTGTAGAGGCGGCTGCCGAGCTCGGGCTCCGATTGCTGCGCGGCGAGGTTCTCGAAGACGCGAGCGAGATCGGGGAAACGGTTCGTCGCGCGAGCCAGACGATCGAGCGACTCCTGAGTCGTCTCGTTGCCGGGGTCCGACGCGAGGGCGCGCGCGTGGGTCTCGAAGGCGGCGTTGGCGTCACCGGCCGCGTCCTCGTGGAGCTGTGCGATGCCGTGAAGGAGCTCCACCTTGCGATTCGCGTCGTCGGCGCGACGGACCTGGACCTCGTAGACGCCGATGAGCTTCTGGTAATCGCCGTGCCCGCGGTAGAGCGGCTCGAGGATCTCGCTGATCGCGAGCTCGTGCGCGGGCGCCTTCCCGAGGCGTTCGAGCGCCTCGAGCGCCTCGGCGTTCGACGGATCACGCTCGAGCACCTGGCGATACCCCTCGATGGCGTTGTCCGGATAGCCCATCTCCTTCTCGCGCAGCGACGCGAGGCGGAGCATGAGACGGATCTGCTCCTCTTCGCTCTCGGCGAGGCCTAGCCTCGTCTCGAGGTTCTCGGCGAGCTCGCTCCACATGCGCTGCCGCGTGAAGAGCGACTCGAGGGCCCCGAGGGCGAGCTGACTCGTCGGGTCGAGGGTGAGCACCTCGCGGTACGCGGCAGTCGCCTCGTCCGGCTTACCGAGCTTCTCTTCGTAGACGCCGGCCATCTGCGCGTAGAGGCCCTCGCGCTCGGCGCCGGTCTCCGCGAGCTCGATGCGCTTGCGATACACGCCGATGAGATCTTCCCAGCGCCCGGTGCGCCGGTAGAGCGCGTCCATGGCGGCGAGCGCTTCGGCGTCCGTCGGATCGAGTCCGAGGATCTTCGAATAGCTCTCGGCGGCTTCGGCGACGCGGCCGAGCCGCTCCTCGATGCCGGCTAGCCGGAGCCAGTACTCGCGGGCGAGCCCGGCGTCGTCGAGGCCGGCCGCGACCTCGTTGTAGAGCGCGACGAGCTTGTCCCAGGCCTCGGCGACCTCGGCGAGACCCTCGAG
Source organism: Polyangiaceae bacterium (assembly GCA_036272055.1). Lineage (GTDB taxonomy): Bacteria > Myxococcota_A > Polyangia > Polyangiales > Polyangiaceae > DASZVB01. Next base: position 7,990 of record DATAZL010000061.1, read on the forward strand.
CTCTTCACGAGATTCACGGATGGACGGATCTTCGCGTACGGCGCGGGCTTGCGCGTCGAAAGCGCGACCCTGATCACCGATCCGCGTCGACGCGGTGGACGCGATCTTCCGGAGAAGCTCCACCTTGCGCGAGGCGTCTCCGCTCGACAGAACGAGGATCTCGAGCGAGCGGACGAGCTTCTCCCAGTCCTCGCGCACTTCGTAGATGTTCTCGAGGATGCTCGCGGCCTCACCGCGGAGCTCGGCGTTCTCGAGCATTCCTTCGAGCGACGCGCGCGCGCCCTCGTGGTCGGCGTCGAGGAACAGGATCTCCCTGTAGTTCTCGAGCGCGACGGCGGGGCGCGACAGATGCTCTTCTTCCGCCTTGGCGAGGCGGAACTTCAGATCGATGAGCTCTCCCTCGTTGACGTCGAGCTCGATGCGCCGGCGAAGGATCTCGGCGTACGCCTCCCAGTCTTTCGTCTTCTGGTAGAGCGAGTCGAGCGCCGCGAGCGCGTGGGCATCGACCGGATCGTCCTCGAGGACGGCCTGGTAGCTTGCGACGGCCTTCGTGTTGTCGCCGATCTGGTTCTCGTAGAGCTGCGCGATCTCGTAGAGAACGGGCTTCCTGTCGGTGGGCTCGTAGGCGAGCTCGCGCCGCTTCTCGTAGACCTCGAGCAGGTCCTTCCAGCGCTCGGTCTGCCGGTAGAGCTGCTCGAGCGCGCCGAGGGCGACGCCGTTCTCGGGCTCTGCCTCGTAGACGGCGCGGTACTCGATCAGCGCGTCGTCCACCTGGTTCACTTCTTCGACGAGGACGCGACCTAGACGGAGACGGAGGGCAGACGCCGTCGGCAGATCGCCGCCGTCGTCGGCTCCACGGATCGCTTCGCGATACGCGGCGATGAGATCGTCGTAACGGCGAGTCGCCTCGGCGACGCGCTCGACGTCGGCCTGACACTGCTCGTCCCCGGGAGCGAGCTGGAACGCGGCGACGTAGCGCTCGAACGCCTTGCCAGTGTCCTTGATGCGCGTCTCGTAGAGCGCGGCGACCTGACGGAGCAGGTCGAGCCGCTCGTTCGGATCGCTCGTGTGAGCGAGCTTCACCTCGATGGCGCCGGCGAGGCCCTTCGGGTTGTTCATGCTCGCGTAGATCGGGATGAGCCGCTCTGCCGCGTCGAGGTGGTTCGCGTCGTAGCCGAGGATCTTCTCGTAGGCGCGTGCCGCGCGGTCCGGCTTGCCCTTCTGGGTCATCCAGAGCTCGGCGATCTTCATGAGCATGCCGATGCGCTGCTCGTCGTTTTCGGCGCGGCTCTCGTTGCTCTCGAGGACGCGGATGAACTCGTCCCACTTGCCGCTCTCGGCGTAGAAGACCTCGAGATCGTCCCAGCGCCCGAGCGTCACGTACCGCTTCTTGAGCTGCTCCTGCGCGCGCCGATCGTCGGGCTGCAGGGTGAGGAGCATCCGGTACGCCTCGACGGCGCGCTCTTCGTCCTTCAGACGATCGCCGGCGATCTGGCCGAGCTTGTTCAGGAGCTCGATCTTCTTCGGGATGTCCCCGGTCGCCTCGGCGAGACGATAGAGGACGTCTGCGAGCTTCTCGTAATCGCGCGCGCGCTCGTAGAGCTGCGAGAGAGCATTCAGCGCGTCGATGTCTTCGGGATCGTTCTCGACGACCTCTGCCCAGAGATCGATGCACGCCTCGGGCTTGCGCACCTTCTCGGTGGCGAGGTTCGCGAGCTCTTTCAGTGCTGCGACGCGGGCGGGCCCGTGCGGCAGCTGCTCTGCCTGGCCCTTGCGGAGGGAGATGAGCTTCTCCCAGTCGCGCCGCTTCTCGTACATCTGGATGAGGTACTCGACGGCCTGGGGGTGGCCGGGCGACACCTCGATGATCTTCTCGAAGACCTTCACGGCCTCCGCCTGATTCATGAACTTGCTGACGTAGAGCTCGGCGGCGCGCTCGTAGTAGCGAACGCGCTCTTCCGGATCGCCCACCTCGTCACCCAGGGAGACGAGCGTCTTCACGAGCTCGTGGTGACGATTGGCGGCTTCTTGCTGCGCGAGCTGCTGACGGAGCTCGGTGGCGCGCGCGCCGTCACGCGGCGTGGTCGGCGCCGCCTCTTCTTCCTGCGCGTGCTGCGCGTGCGCAACGACAGCCTCGGACTCGGGCTCGAGCGCCGGCTCGGATTCGGGCGCCGGCGGTTCGACGGACGGTGACGCTTCCACAGGAGCACTTTCCGCCGCGCGCACGGGGGGCGCGGCCGCGGCGGGGGTACCGCCGCTCTTTCCGAGAGTCTGGCCGATCTGAAGCTCGAAGGCCTTCAGGGCGGTGTGATCGGGAGCGACCTCTGCGAGGCGCTCGAAGTAGGTGCGGGCACGGATGAGATCACCCATCTTGTGCCACGCGAGCGTGCCGGCGCTCGCGAGCAAGAACGCCTTGCTCGCACGCTCGGGCACGATGCCGGAGAGCTGATCGGCGAGGCTCACGACGCGGGCCCAGTCGCCACCCATCGTGCCGTAGATCTCGCGCAGGTACGCGAACGCGGCCTCGTTGGTGGGGTCGGCCTCGAGCGCCTGCTCGATGAACTCGGCGCCGAGCTCGTGGTTCTGATGGCGCATCGCCCAGCGGGTGCCGAACGTGAATGCGACGCGCGAACGCTCGAGCGCGTTCTCGAGCTTCGACAGGATGGAGCGCTGCTGATCGAGGATCGCGTCGGTGCGGCCGGCGCGCGCGAGCAAGTCTTCAAGAAGGCATGCGACCACTACGTTGGTCGGTTCGGCCGCGTAGGCCTGCATGAGCAGATTCTCGACCTCACCCGGCGCGTGGCGACGCGCGATGCGCGATGCGCGCAAGAACGCATCGGACCTGTCGGCGCCCGTCTTCGCGTCGCGCGCGGTCCGGATGAGACCCGCAACCTGGTTCTGCCAGTCCGATTCGCCGACCTGCACGTCGCGCAGCAACTCCGCTGCGTTCGTGGGACGTCCGTTCGCCGCCTGCATGGCGCGCGAGTACGCCTCGGTCGCTTTCGCATCGTCTCCCAGATCGGACAGGAGACTCCCGAGCTGCGTCAGAAGGATCGCGCTCGCAGAGACGTCACTGCTCTTCAGCTGAAGCTCGAGGAGCTTCTGCACCATGTTGAGCTTGCCGAGCTCCCAGTAAACCTGACGAGCCTCGGCGAGGGCTTCGAGGAGAGCGGCGTTCAGCTTGAACGCGTCCTGGAAGTGCTTGAGCGCCTTCACCCCCTGCATGAACCGCTCGCGCAGGAGGCGACCGAGGCGGAGGTGATACTCCGCCTGAACAGCAGCGTTGTCGGAGCCCGCGATGCCCTGCTCGAGCGTTTCCTGGAGACCACTCCAATCGTGGTTCCTTTCGAGCACGTTGAGACGCTCGTCTAAATTCATGCTTCCTCGAAAACCTTAGAATCCCACGGGCGAGCCCCCGCGCCGAAAGAAAATTTCGGAACGGGGGGCCTGGTTCATGGCAAGCACATGAGGCACCTCTCGAGGTGCCCCTGTTACTGGGTTCCGCCGAGCTTCTGGATCAGGTCGTTCGCGGTCGCGCACTGGTCCTTGAACTTCTCGGCCGCCTGCGCGCCCTTGCAGACGCGCTTCGAGAAGGAGTTCAGGAGGCGCACGGCCTTCTCTTTTTGCGGAGGCTTCATGACGGCGTAGGTACTGCCGAGATTGAAGCCAATCTCGGGGTTCTTGTCGCCTGCGACGTCGTTCGCCTTCTCGAGGGCGGAAACCTGCGTGGCCTGGTCCCCCTTCGCCTGGCTGACCATCGAGAGAAGGACGTACATGTAGTACAGGTTCTTCTTCGCCTCGTCGTCGGTCGGCTGGATGATGCGCGTGCCCTCTTTGAGGACGGCGGCCGCCTGGTCGTACAGCTTGAACGCAATGAGCGTATCGGCGAGCGGCGGGTAGAAGTACGAAACCGTCGGGTCGTGCTCGATGGCCTTCGTCCAGTTGTCGAGCGCCTGCTGCTCGTTGTCCGTCCAGAGATTCGCCGTCCCGAGCTCGTGGTAGCACTCCGCGAAGTTCGGATCGGTCTGGATGCACTGCTGGAGCGGCTGCTTCGCTTCTTCGTAAGCGTCCGCGTTTCCGGCAGCGGCCTTCTGCATCAGAGCGAGGCCATGCTTGTAAGCGTAGTTGGCGAAGTCGGGCGCGATCTGCTGCGCGCGCGCGAGCGTCGACGCCATTTTATCCCAGTCCTCTTTCTTCTGATACGCGTTCGCGAGCTTCCAGAAGATGAGGTGGTTCGTCGGGTCGAGCCGGGTCGCCTCCTCGTACTTCTCGATCGCGCCTTCGACGTTCACCTTCAGGGATTTGTCCCCGACGTTAGCCAGATTGATGGCTTCGATGTTGTCGCGGCTGCACGCTGAAGTAGCCGTGAGGCAGAGGCCCAAGGCCAGAGAAGTGACCCACTTAACGCTCTCGTTCGTCATCTCGAGCACACCCTTCCTTGTCCGATATTTTGGAGGCGCCAGACGAGACAAGGGAGCCGAGCATACGGAGCCGTCACGCTGAAGTAAAGCCGTTCGACGCCCACGATTCAGCCAAGTTTCCGAGGCTTTCGTGGTGTCCCGAGCGGCGCTCGTGACACCTGTGATCACGTGAGCGCACGAGAACGACGAGGAGCGCGCACGACGGCGCGCCCACGAACCGAGCACGCGCACAACACCCACATCGCGCACGCCGAACGGAGGTCGAGCTCGCTTCGCGGGCCACGCCGCCGCCGGCCACGCCGCCTCGCGCACGACGGCGCGCCGTGGCTGCGCGACGCGCGCGACGCGGCCTTTCGCGTCGTGTCACGGAGAATCGCGGCCCGCGGACGCCCGTCGTTCGCGCACCGCCGGCAGCGGCAAGGCGAGTCACCGAGCGGCCCTCGGGCCCACGAACGGAATGTGCGCGAACCGACGTCCGCGCACACTCTCCCCGTCACTCTGCCATCACGACGATGGCGACCGCCGCGCTCTCAGCCCGGCGAGAACATGATCGGATAGACGACCGTCACGATGCCGCCCTCGGGCTGAGGGAAGCTGAGACCGTAGTAGTTCCGAATCACACATTGTACGACCGCCGAATCCGGAATGTCGGATCCACCGTTCGACACGTTCGACACCGAGCCGTCACGTCCGATGACGAACCGGACCTGCACGCGCCCTTCGAGGTTCGGGTTACGCGAGAGGCCCTGCTCGTAGCAGAGACGGAAGCGGCCGTAGTTCTGACGGACGATGCGCTGGATGACTTCCGGCGGGAGGCGACCGCTGACGGTCGTCTGGCCCATGCGGACCTTCGGTGCCTTGGTGGCGTGCGAGCCACCGAGACGGCCGTGACCGGAGCCGAAGCCCTGGCCGGTGCCGGTGCCTGCGCCGTGGCCGAGGGTGCCGATGGAGCCGAGGCCGATGCCCTCGCCGCGACCGCCGCCACCTTCACCGATGCCCGACAGGCCGAGGCCGCCGGCGCCGTAGGCGTCGCCGATCTCGTCGCCGAACATGTTGCCCATCGCGCTGACCGAGTCGGTACCGAGCGACGTGTCACGGCCCCAGGGAGCCGTCGGGGCGTTCGGATCGCCGGCCGCGCCGGTGTTGAGGAGGCCGATCATGCCGAACTCCATCGCCTCGCGCAGGGCGGCCTGGCGAGCGATGTGCGGATCGGCGTTGTCCGACGGGCCCTGGACGGCGTAGCGCTTGTTGGTCGCCTTGCTGTCCTGCTTACCCATCGAGCCTTCTTCGCCCTTGGCTCGGGTGCCGGTGCCGCCCTCTTTGTTGTCGGCGTCCTGCTCGGTGACCTGCTCGGTCTCCTTTTCCTCGAGCTCGCGCTCGGCGGCTGCGTCGAGGAACTGCTGCATCAGGTAGAGGGCGTTCTTGTCGACGTCCTCGTCGTCGGTCAGACCGAGCGGCGGGACGAAGAACGCCATCGCGGCGATGAAGCCGCCGACGCCGAGGAACGACGCACCGAAGTAGAGCGCGACGTTCCAGTCGATGCCTGCGCCGACGCCGTGCTTGATCGGCTTGCCGGCGTTGACCGCCGCGATCTGGAAGACGAAGTCGTTCAGCTCGATGCGCGCGCGACCGCCGCTGCCGATCGAGATCTGCTGCGCGCCGGCCATCTCCGCGCACGCCTGAGCGCGCTGCCGAGCCTCGTCCACCGACATCTTCGGCTGACCGGGGATCTCGATGGTGCCCGTCGCGCCCGGGGGGAGCACGACGTTGATCGAGCCGCTGTCCGCGAGGACCACCGGCATGCGGGTCGTGCCGAGTTTCTCCGAAGGGATGAAGAAGTCCGTCGAGAAATTCTTCCCGAGCTCTTCACCGACGTAGAAGTTCCTCGGCGGCGCGAGGTGCGAGACGTGCAGCACGTTGCTGCCCCAGAGCACCATCACCTCGACGGCCTGGACGTGGGCGAGCTCGACCTCGTCAGGCGAGACGTCGGGACCGCTCTTTATGAGCGAGTACGTGTAGCTGCCCTCGGGCGCGTCGTCCGGCACTTCGTCGTGGCCGTAGCTGGCGTATGCCTGCTGGGGCGGAGGCTGCGAGCCGTAACGGCCGGCGCCGCCACCGAAGGGATTCTGCGGAGCGCTGCCGAACGGGTTCGAAGGCGCCTGCGCGAACGGGCTGGTCGCCGCTGCGAACGGATTCGAGCTACCGCCGGCCGCTGCGAACGGATTCGACGCGACCGCGCCGCGCGGCATCTGCGGCGCGGGGGCTGCGGCGACAGGCTGCTCCGCCGCGTCTTCTGCGGCCTCGAGCATGATCAGCGTGTCGCCGATCTCGATGCGATCTCCGACGTGGAGCTTGCACTTGTTGACGCGAGCGCCGTTCACCATCGTCCCGGGATCGTTCCCGAGATCGATGAGGGTGATGTCTTCGGGGCCGCCGACTTCGATGACGGCGTGCATACGCGACGCCGCATCGTCGTCGATGCGCAGATGACTCTTCGGATCTTTACCGACCTTGACGATGTCCTGAGCGATCGCCTCGCGTCGCTCGAAGGCATCACCACGGTAGATCGCAAAGTGTAGAACGGCTTTGGCCATGCTTCTTCAGCTTCCTCGATGAATCTCGCGCAAAAATGCGCCCGCCGCTTCTTGCGCTCGATGCGCCCGGCGAACGCGAAAGGGTCTCAGAGGTTCTCTACCGACTTCAGCATCTCGGGCACGAACGACGTGCGCGGACGGATGAGCGTCGTACGTGCAGCGCGCGGACGAACGCGAATCGTCGCATCGTTGGGGCCGAAGCCACCGGCGCTCAGGGGATCGTCGTCGAACGAGTAGCCGTAGCCATCGCTCTTCTCGTCCCCACCCTTGTCCTGGGCGAACGCGAGTGCGCTCGACGCAAGAACGGCAGATGCCATCGCAATCCCGACCAAACCGACCCGAAGTGTTCGTTTCATTGTAGCCTCCACGGAATTTTCCGCGAAATTACAGTCATAGTGTACTCAGCGCCGGGCCTGTTCGTCAACACCGAAGGGGCTTCCTCGCTCGCCATGTTCGGTCCGCTGATCGACATCGAGTCCGGACCAAAGGTTCCCGAACAAATCATGTCGAAGGCGATTCGCTGACGAACGAAGCGAGCTCTCTCGCCATCGCGCCCATTGCCGATCTCCAACGTACCACCCAACCGCATATTTCGGTTCCGAGCAGCAATCAACCCTCAACGCGAAACATCCATGGCCCGCATCGAAACGCCACCAGAACGCCGCCCACCGCGCTGACGTCCGCGCCGAGCGCCCCGCACGCCGACGCCAACAACGTCAGGGCTCCCCACCCACCCTCTCGACCAAGCCCACCCGCGCAGGCGTACGAACTACGCCGACCTCCCTTAAAGGCAGCCTCCGCTCTGCTCTGCACGCGTCAGGTAACCCGGATGGGCGATCGCGAAGACCGCGTGCCCAGATGACCGGGTGAGGAGCGCAGGCGTACGCTGGTACGCCGAGCACCGAGAGCGGTCAGATGGGCGCGTGCTCGAAGCGAGCGCCCATCCGTACCTACTTCTTGGCAGGACCTTTTGCGGGAGCCGCCGGAGCCGCCGTGTCAGCGGCTGCCGGCGGCGGTGCGCCATCTGCCCCCGGCTTCGGGGCTGCATCGGTCGCAGCCGCGGGACCGCTCGTCTTTGCCTGTGCGGCTGCGGCTTTCTGCGCCTCTTCGTCGGCCTTGCGGGCGGCTTCACCCTCTTCGATGAACTTGACGGTATCGGAGATGTCTTCCGAGCGTTCCTTCGCGCGCTTCACGGCTGCGGCGAACTGATCGCCGCTCGCCTTGCTGATGAAGGTCTTGTACTCGTCCGCCGCCTTCTTGAGCATCGGCACCGCGGCCTCTTGCGCACCCTTGGCGCGATACTCCTGCGTGAGAATCGCCTCGTTGTAATAGGCCTCGGGGCGATCGGCATCGAGCTTCTTGCACTGGTCGAGCTCGGACTGCGCATCGGCGACGTTCTTGTCGAAGTTCGAGTCGTCGATCGCGCCGCGGAGGGCGAGCGCCAGACCGAGATGAGCTTCGTACTCCTTCGGCTTCAGCTTGAGCGCGTCGCGGTAGGCTGCGTCGGCTTCCTTGAAGCCGCGGAACGACAGGTTCACCGCGCCGTAGTTCATGTGCGCTTCGAAGAACTTCGGATCTAGCTCGCGCGCCTTCTTGAAGCTCTTCACGGCGCCGTTGTAGTTGCGCTGCTCGACCTGGATGAGACCCGCGGTGTTGTAGATCGACGCGTACTTCGGGTTCTTCTGCACGCCTTGCGCGGCGACGAGCGCGGCGAGGTCGAGCATCTGCTGATCGACGCCCTTGCCGGCGCCGCCGGAGACGACGAGGCCCGCCTTGCGGCCGCTCTTCTTGCCCGCCTTCGCCTTGGCCTGCTCGAGGTAGTAAATCGCGAGCTGGTTGAAGGCCGGCATGAACGTGTCGTCGATCGCGAGCGCACGCTGGATGTTCTTCACCGCGCGCTCGAGATCGTTCTTGCCGTCGGAATCGGCCGAGTCGCTCTGACGCTCCATCTGGAGCGCAGCGACGCCGACCAGCGCGTCCGCGTTCTGGAACTTCGCGTCGCGGATGATCTGGTTCAGCTTGTCGATGGTCGAATCGAGGTTCTGAGTCTTCTGGTATTCGTAGAGCGCAAGCTGCGTCGCGGCGCGGTGGAAGCCCTTGTCGGCGGAGAGCGCGGCCTGGAACTGCTGCACCGCCTCGGTCTGGAGCTCACAGCGCTGGAACGAGAGACCCGCGTTGTAGAGCGCCGAGGGGAAGGCGTGGTTCGTCGCCGACTGCTGCACGTCGGACGCCTTCGTGAACATGCCCGCGACGTCCTTGCACGTCGCCTCGTTCCAATCGAAGGCCTTGTCGTGCGCCACGAACGACTTGATGGCGTCGTCGAAGCTCTTCGCAGCTTCCTTGTGGACCATGTCGCCACTGCTCGTCTTGAACCCGCTCCGATCGGCGGACGAGAGCACGGCCTTGTCCCCGGCAGCGGCGGTAGCGCCCCCGCCACAACCCGTGAGCTCTACGAGCAGCGAAACCAGAACTGCACCCGAAAAAACGCGCTTCATATCTCGAACTCCTTCTCGATGGCGGCAAGGGCTACGGGCGCGGGCCCCACGGAAGTGATCCGCCGGGGCCCGCCGCTCGTCACTTCTTCTTGCCCTTCTTCTCGTCCTTCGACGTGTCGTCGGATTCCTTCTTCACCGGGCGCTCGGCCTTCTGCTGCTGCGTCGCGATGATGTACGGCTCGCCGCTGATCTGCAGCGGATAGGGCCGCTCCTTCAGCGCGCTGTTCACGCGCGTCGGGGCTCCACGGAACTCGTCGATGAGGTGGAACTCCGACTTGTAGTTCGTCGCGAGCCACTCCTCGCAGGACCGGCTGAACTCGTCGAAGTACTGGTACTGCACCGAGTAGTCGAGGCACGTCTTGAAGGCGCCACGTGCCGTCTGCTTCTGCGGCTCCGACGCCTCGTCGAGAGAGGCGTAGTAGGCGTTACGAAGCTCGGTGTCCTTCTTGATGGTGTCGGGGATCGGCGCTGCTCGGAACTCCTTCACGAAGGTGCCCCACATGCTTCCCACGCGCGAACCCGCGGCGATGACCCACTGCGGCGGCGGAACCGGCTGAAGGTCGACGACCTTCTTGTACTCGGCCGATGCCTCGTCGATGAGCGGGCGCTTCTTCAAGATCCAGTCCTTCACCTTGGTCTGGATGTGCTTCTTCACTTCTTCGAGGGTGCCCTTCCCCTTGTACTCGGGGAACTTCACCGCATCGACCTTCGCCCGCTTCTGCTCGGCGAAGTAGAAGAACGCCTCGCCGACGGCGGTCAGCGCGCGACCGATGCGACGCTGCTTGCCCGCGTCGTCCTCACCGGGGATGCCCTGGATCGCCGCGACGGCTTTCTGCGGGTCCTTCCACAGCGAGACGACCTTCGAGTATTCCTTGCCCGCGTTGGCGCCGTGGTTGAGCTTGATCTCGGAGCGCGCGAGGAGCGTGTGGGCCATGACCTGCACGTCCGCCGTCGCGTTCTTGTCGATGAGGCTCATCCCGCCCGAGAGGCGCTTTCGCGCGTTCTCCCAGTCTTCTTTCTGGGCGTAGTGGTCGGCGATGGCGAACGCGATCTGCGCCGTCAGCTCCGGCTTCTTGGCGCCGTAGTATTTGTTGAAGTTCTGGGCGTCGGTGATCGCTTCGTCGGCCTGGCCTAGACCGAGTCGCAACACCACGGCGTCGTTCAAAGCCTTGTCGGCGAACTCACCCTGGTAATGCGTCGCCTCGGCGTACTGCTCGAACTGCGCAGCCGCGACGTCGTAGACGGCGATGGCCTGGTAGTTCGTGCCGATCTGGTAAATCGACTTCTTCGCGACCTCGGTCTCGTTGAGCTTGTACTTGGGGTTCAGCAGGATTCGCCGGACGTTGATCGCCTTCGCGAGGAGACGTGCGGCCTGATACGCCTGTGCGCCGTTGTAGAGGACTTCGTCCATCTTCCCGCACTGGGACGTCTCACCGTTACCGAGCTGGTTCTCACCGTAGGTGCGCCACAGCTCGATGTAGGCGTCGCCGCCTTCCTTGTACTTCTCGAGCGCGCCGTCCTGGCCCTTGTCGGCCATGCCGTCGGCGAGCTCGACGATCTTCTGCGCGTGGAGGCGACGGATGTCGCACTGGATGCGCGCGAGCAGATCGCACTGCTCCTTGTTGTCGGTAGCCTTGCTGCCACCGCAGAAGAGGCTGCTAAAGACGGGAACGTCCTTCTCCATGTCCTCGAAGCAGGTGGGACGCGGCGGCTCCGAGCGGGCGCCGAGCACGTTGATGGCCTCGAGGTAGAGGTTCGCGGCGAACGTCGCGGCGTCGTTGTCGTGGTTATTGATCGCCACGTCGCGGAACGCGATCGCCGCCTCCTCCCAGTGCTGGGCTTCGAAGTACGTGCGCGCTCGCGCGTACTTGACCTCGACGTACTGGGCCTGCGCTTCTTTGTCGGTGTCCGACGGCTTGATGTAGCAAACGTACCGGTTGAACGCCTGGATCATGCCCTTCTGCATGTCGGTGAAGGGCTGGGGCTTGTACTTGTCCCACTCACCCTTCTTGGCCTGGCGATCCTTCTCGTCGGCGCCGGTCGGACCGAGGCCGCGACCCTTCTTGTCCTCGTTCCCCTTGTGAACCTGGTCGTACATCTTCTGGTAGCAGAGGACGGACGCGTAGGCGGCTTCGGGGGCCTCGGAGCCGGTCGGGTTCTCGTCGACGACCGCGTCGAACGCGGGACCGCACTGCTCCCACTTCTGCTGGAAGTAGAGCAAGTCGGCCATCGCGTACTTGATCTTGTAGAGCGTCGGCCAGTCTTCCTTGACGATGCGAGGGAACTGGAACTTGCCGAAGTCGTCGGCCTTGAAGTTCTCGACCACGCGCTTGTAGAGGAGCGCGGCCTTGTCCATCGTGTCCTGGCTGCCGGTGCCGCGGACGCCGCCGGTGCCGACCGCCTCGAGGTGCCAGCTCATGCCCGTCTCGGCGAGGAGCTCGGCGGTGTCGTTCGAGCACTGGTCCTTCGACTTGTCGGTGTGCTTCTCGAGCAGGAACTGCTTCCGGATGCGGATCTGGTTGTCGAATTCCTTGATGATCGTCATCTTGTCTGACGTCTTCATCGCCTGGACGGCCTGGCTCACCTTGGTCTGGTAGCTGCAGAACCGGTCGCCCTTATCCCGGCTCATCAGGTCGTGATAGAGCACCACCGCGTCCTCGTAGTGGCCCGTATCGAGATACGAGGCGCCGAGGTCGTTCAGCATGTCGAGCGTCTTCTCGTCGGTGCCGCCCTTGTCGCCGCTGAGCGGCTTGAAGAAGTTGTAGGCTTTGTCGGGCTTGCCGGAGATCGCGTAGACCGGGATCATGTCCTTGCGCGCGGCCTTCTGCAGCTGCGCGGCGTTCGGCTGATCCGAGTACTTGTCGCCGAACTCGATCGTCTCCTTGAACTCCTGGATCGCCTTCGCGTAGTCCCCGGTGTTCCAGTAGACGTAACCGAGCTTGTAGTGCGCGTAGCCCCACACCTTGTTGTCGGGCGGCGGGTACTTGAGCACCTGCTTGTACGCCTCCGACGAGAGCGCCCACTTCGACGGGTCGCCCATGGCTTCCTGGAAGAAGAGCTCGCCGAACGCGAGGTAGGCGTTCGGGATGTACTTCGACTTCGGCGCCTTCTGGATCAGCTCGAAGTAGACCTTGCGCGCGTTGTCGAGGTCGCCCGACTGCTCGTACTCGTACGCGAGGTAGTAGAGCACCTCGTCGATCTTCGAGTAGTTCGGGTAGTCCTTCTTCATCACGTTGTAGAACTTGATGGCGTTCTGACGTGCCGAATCGAGGACCTTCTTGGCCTTCCCCGCCTCACCGCGGCTCTTGTCGTACTTGGCCTTGTTCTTCGCCTTCTTCGCGTCGTCGGCGTCGATCTCGCCCTGGATCTTGTCGCGGTTCGCGGCGCTCTCGAGCTCGACGTAGCCTTCTGCGAGGCGGCGCACGAGCTGCGGGCGATCGGGCGACTTCTTGCGGGTCGTGCCGTAGAGGCCCTCGAGACCGGTGATCTCGGTGATGAGCAGCTTACGGGCGCGCGCCTTGAGGCGCGTCGTGCGCTCGTCGCGCTGCCCGGCTGCCATCGCCTCGCTCGGATTCTGCGGCTTGAGGTCGTCCTTCTTGTCCTTCTTCTCGACCGGAGGCGGCGCGCTCTTGAACGCGGCGCCGCGCTTCTGGTGGATGTCGAACTGCTTCGGACCACCGGGGCACGTCTCGAGCGCCTTGTAGGCGTCGGGCGAGACGCACTCCGCCGACAGCTTGTCGACGGCCTTCGGCGGCGACGTATCGGCAGCGTCCGCGGCGCTCGCGAGCGGAGCGACGAGGAGTGCGCCGATTACGGCCAGGAACGGAAAGGTACGCTTGCAACTCATCTTCATCATCTCCCGCACGCGGACTGGACGACCTGGCGGTAGTAGCCAAGCTCGTCGCGCCAGTACTCACCCTGGAACGGCCAGAGCAGATGTTCTTCGTCGGGCTTCACGACGCCGAAGATCTTCGACTCGACCTTGCTGACCTGACCCTGCTGAAGCTTCTCGTCGAGGAGGTTTCTCTGGGCGGCCGTGATGTCGATGAGGATCTTCTGGCCGTTGCGGAGATGCTCGTCCAGGTCGTCCAGGTTGCGGTCGTAGCGGGACTTCGCGAGCTTGCCCGCGTTCTTGACCGCGATGTCGCGCGCGAGCTTCAGAGCGTCACGCACCTGCTGACCGAGGCCCGACGTCTGGAACGCGGAGGGCGCCTTGGTGAAGTGATTCATCTCGGAGTCGAGAAGTTTCACGTACTCGATGTTGCGGAGGAGCAGGCGATCGCTCATCGCCGTCTCGACGATGCCCTTGATGCTCGGGTCGAGCTCGGCAGTGCCGTCTCGCACCGACAGGAGGAACTTGTACGAGTCCTCCGGGTTGCCGCTCTTGAAGTGCGCGAGCACCTTCTCGAGCTCCTTGCGCAGCGGCTCGTACTTCTTCTTGAAGCGTGCGACCACGGTGGTGGCCGCTTCGTAGTTGCAGTTCGAGAAGTAGATGACGGCCTTGAGAATCTGCGCTTCGGGATAGAACGAGCCGGGGAAGTACGGCGCCTCGATCGTGTGGATGTTGCCGAGCGCGCGCGGATAGTCGCCGGCCATGAAGTACGCCCACGACTCCTCGAAGAGCGCGTCGAGCCAGTACTCACTGCCCTCGTCGACCTGGTTCCAGTACTTGACGGCGGCGGAGAGCTTCTCGCTGTTGACGTTCGGCGCGTTCGTCTCGGCATCGAGCTTGATCGACGACGAGTAGTACGTGCGGGCCATCGACAGATACGCGAGGTCGCGCATGCGCTCCTCGTCGTCGATGCCCTCGGCGCCGTCGTCGATCGCCTTCTCGACGCGCTGGAACGACTTGATCGCAGGCACCGACTTGCGGAGCTGCACGTAGCTGATGCCCGAGAAGAACTGGGCCTGGACGTAGTACGGGCTGTCGGTCTCGACCTTGGTGAAGAGGCGAACCGCGTCCTCGTACTGGCGGTTACGGTACTTGTAACGGCCGAGCATGTAGTTGAGCTGCCAGTAGAGCGGCTTCTGCTGCGCGTTGTTGAAGCGCGCGACCTCTTCGTCGCTGTACTTGCCGACTCGCTCGATGATGTCGGCGGGCTCGGGCAGCTGCGTCGCGAGCTTGGCGAGCCAGAGCAGCGTCTCGTTGAACTTGAGATGCGCCTTCGTCATCGAGATGAGACTGAAGAGCGCGTAGCTCGCCTGGTAGAACTTCAGCTTGTAGAGCGAGACGGCGAGGTAATACTGCGCCAGCTGCTGATTGCCGGGATCGTCCCCCGTTTGCCCGGCGACGACGCGGTAGAGCGCGACCGCGGCTTCGGAGTAGCGATCCTTGTCGAAGAGGCGCTTCGCAGCGGCAGCCTCCTCCGTCATCTGTCCTGCGGCGGCGGTGCCGCCACCCTTGTCGCTGCCTTCGTCGAGATCGATATCGACGGCGCCCTTCTTCTTGCCGGACGCTCCGGCCTTCTTTCCCTTGCCCTTTGGCGCGTCGGAATCCGCGTCCAGGTCGATGACCTCTTGGGCACGTGCATGGCGCGGTGCCACCGTGGTTCCCCCAACGGCGGTGACAGCGACGAGCAATGCTCCGACAAGGCGCTTACGCAACATGAGTTTTCTCCTTCACCGAGCGGCCGCAGCGGCGATGAACCGCACCTCGTGTCCCAACGAGCAGGTAGCGAGATCCTAAAAAGCCAATCAGAACCAACAGATACCTACTCGCGGCAGGCGGGATGTTAGATAGTTGGCGCTTTACTTGTCAAGGACAGCCGCCCGAGCCATGGCGGTTCGCTCCACGTCGTCTCACGCCGCGTTGCGCAGTGTTCGCGCGCCGATGAAAAGTTGAAACGTGTCGCCAACACGACACGTCTCATGAAGGAGCGTGACCACGCGCGTGACGTGAGTGAGCCGAACTCGCATGCGACGCACACCAAGCTGAGTGACGAGACCGAAACCGAGGTGAGCGAGAGACTCGGTGACACTCGCCAGCTCTCGACTTCGACAGGGACGTTAACTTCGGACGGTACTTGAAGTCGTTGAGATCGAGTGGTGACGCAGTGCGAATCGTTCAGCGAAAGCACAGGCTCAACGGATGAAAAGCGCCGATGTAGGCAGTGGCGTCTTGCTCAGACCGGAGGGCGGATGCGGCGAGACGGTCGCCGCGATGATCGAAACGAATCCACTCGAGGCGTGTGAGTCGTGATAGACACGAGCCCCCGCGCTCCCTTGGGCGTTTTGACGTTGACGGAATTGAAGACGAAAGGCTAGCTTAACCCGGTCGCAACACCGGTTTTGCCGGCTGAAAACGCGCTAACCCACGACGAGGCCCGCTTGAGCCGTCTCTCCTCACACGTACTGCTGCTTCTCACCGCGCTCTCGGGCATCGTCAGCTCGGCTTGCCAGTCCGGCGGCGTCGGCGATCCGTGCATCCCTGAGGACGAGTACAACAAGAACTTCAGCGGCTATCAGGTCACCGAGGTCAACGTCGAGAGCCGGTCGTTCCAATGCGAGACGCGCGTGTGTCTCGTGGCGAACTTCCAGGGCCGCGTGAGCTGCCCCTTCGGCCAGCCCGGTTTGGCGACCGTCGACCCCACCAAGGGCCCGATGGCTGATCCGAACATCGCTGCCGACGACAAGTGCTACCTGCCCGGCACCAAAGAAGACGGGACCAACGCGGTCACGGTGCCCGTTACCCCGCAACTCATCGACAGGTCGCCCGATAGTGCCGTGTATTGCTCGTGCCGGTGCGCGGGCGACGACTCGAACGCGTCGTACTGCAGCTGCCCGAGCGGATACCTTTGCCAGCCCCTGGTCAATGCCTTCGTAAGCGGCGGCGGCGCGCACCTGGTCGGGTCGTACTGCATCAAGGACGGGACGCAGGTGAACAACCCGACCACCGAAGAGAACAACCCGACCTGCTCGCTGACGAACGCTGCCACGATGCAGGCCCGCCCCGCCGGCTGCGGAACCGAGAAGCACCCGGACGGGATCTGAACGCCTCCGTCGACTCTGCGGCACGTGCCGCAGAGTCGCGAGCGCTCGGGAAGTGGGCGGAAGAGGCGGTCGTCCGCTACCTCGAGGAAGCGGGCGCGCAGATCGTCGCGACGAATCTCCGACTCGGGCGCCTCGAGCTCGACATCGTTGCGCGCGAGGGTCGCGTCGTCCTGGTCGTCGAGGTGCGTGCTCGGGGACCGGGCGCGTGGACTCGCGGGTTCGGTAGCCTCGGCACGGCGAAGCGCCTCCGCATCCGCCGGGCCGCGGAGCGTCTCTGGAACCGACGCTATTTGCACGACCCGAGCGTCGATCGCCTCCGGATCGATGCCGCCAGCGTGACGCTCGCGAACGGCCAGGCGATCGTCGAATACGTGAAGGCCGCCTTCTGACGGCGAGCTGCGTTCGACCGAGCGAGGAACGAGCGAGGCGCGACGCGTGGGAGCGACGCGCCGTATCGTCAGTCGAGCGAACCGCGCATGTGCGTGCGGAGACCGTTGAGCTCTGTGAGCTCGTCCTCCGGCGTCTTCTCGCGCAGGTTCAGGATCGCGCGATCGAGGAGCGCGATCTCTTCTTCTTGCCTTCGTCGAAGCTCACCGACCATGCGCCGGAACTCCTCGAAGAAGTCGACGAGCTCGTCCCCTTTGCGGAGCGGCAGGGGCACCTCGTAGTTGCCTTTTCGCAGAGCGCGGAGCTGCGTCTTCATCTTGTAGATGGGGCCCGCGACGCGGTGGGTGACGACGATGCCGGCGAGACCGACGCCCACGACGAGAAGCGCGAGCACCGCGACCAGCGCGCGCCCGATCGTCCGCTGCTGCGCCTCGAGCTTGCTCGACTGCCCCTTCAAGCGCCGCTCCTGATCTTCGAGCTGCGCTTGCTGGCTGTTCATCTTGTCGTCGTTCTCCTTCGCGTCGGACTGAAACGCGGCGAGGAGCGCCGGGTTGTCCGCGTACGCGGGATCGCGAACGATGTTCATCTGAACGACGGCGTTGACCTTCTTGCTCTCCTTGACGAGGTCTCTTCCGCGATCGACGACCTGCTCCCCGACGACGACGGACTCGCGACTCTGCGCGATCACGGCGTCACTCGTGCGCCAGAGGATGAGCCCGAGCGACGAGCTCAGCACGAACGCGATCGCCACGAGAAAGCCCGCGTACTTGAGCTGGAAGTGCGCATCCAGGAGGTAGTTCCGGAGCTTTCGCTGGTGACGCCCGGTGGGGGGCCCTGCCGAAAGACTGGTCGAAGCTTCTGAGATCGGCATTTTAACGAGGCACTCCTGCCCGACCTGGGCGCACGCCCCCCAAATCAGCGATTCTCACAAGCGTACGAGCGCGGCGGGCGTACACGCAAGCTCGGTTACGGCCTTTTCTGGCTTCGATAACATCGGCATCGCGATGAGCCGCGTTCGAGCACGCCTCACACCGACCGGCGCACACATCAGCGCACGCCGTCGCCGTCGCCGTCATTGGGCGAACCTCTCGGCGTTGTCCGCGAAACGTTCGAGCGCGGAGCTCGCCGCTCGCGTGATGAGGTCGTTCTCGGTGTCCTTATCGCCCGGCCTGACGTCGGGCATCGTGAGCTTCAGCGGGATGGTCCCCTTCATCGCCTTGCCGGGATAGGTGAAGACGGAGACCTCGAAGCGAACGGTGAGGTTCCCCCCGGAATAGTCGGGCGGCTGCACCTTGGGCCACAGGAAGAACGCCTTCAGCTTCTTCCATTTGGCGACCACTTCTTTGCCCTCGGTCGGCGTCTCGGTTCGCGGGGCGACGACGAAACCGTCGAGATCGCCGGCGGCCTGCTCGACGGCCTTGTGGATCATGTCGTCGACCTCCGTACCGATGCGGCCCGTCTTGTCGGTCGTGGGTCCGACGGCGACGTAGTACTTCGTCTCGATGGTGACGGTGGGTTTCTGCCCCGCCTTCACGGCGTCGATCGCCTTCGCGAGGACGGACTTCACCGACGGGTTCGTCTCGGTCTGGAGGCGCGCTTTCAGGCAATCGGTCCCGCCGAGCGCGAGCTTCCCGAGGGCGGCGCCTGCTGCGGCTCGCACAGTGGTGCTCGTGTCGTCGAGACCGTCACAGAGCGCGGCCACGGCGCGCTTGTCCTTCGACGCGCCGAGCGCGAGCGCGGCCTGCGTTCGTACCCGGAAATCCTCGTTGTTCCGGAGCTCGGACGCCATGCGGTCGACGCGCGGAGGAGGATCAGCCGCGCTCGCGTTCGGCGCGTCGAACAGCCCCAGCGCCACGGATGCGAGTAGTGCGAGGGCAAACGTCGCCGCCCCCGGGCGGGAAGGGAGAAACGACACGGCGAGCACTACACCTTCCGTTCGACTGCACACGTTGTCAAGCTGAGACGAGGCACGTCTCCCGTTCCTTCATCGGGCGTTTCATCCAGTACTGGCAATTGCTCGCCCACGTCCCTCGAACGTCTAAACGACGGCGCGGGCGCGGAACTTAACGTGCGCATTGCCGCACAGGAACTTCCGGATCGCCGCTTTTCGCCTCCATCGGAACCGAGACGCTCGCGATACGTACGGGTAGGCTTGGCGCCGCATGACGCCCACCTTCGCGTCCAGACCGGAGAAGCGAAGTCGCGGCGTCGCCCGGTTCGTCGGCTCGACGTGCGCCGTCGCGCTCCTCGGCTCGACGGTGACGGCGCACGGCAGGGAGGCGCTGCGGATCCGCGCCGACACCGAGCTCGTAAACCTCGGGCTCGTTCGCGCGCCGACCAGCGTCGAGGTCTCCGGGGCGCTCCGCGACGACGCGGGTCACGCCATCGCCGACGCTTACGTCACCCTTCCGCTCGCGAGCGACGCCGCGACTCGACCGACCTCGTGTCGTCCGTTCGACGCGCCGCGCGTCGCGAACGGCGCGGTGTCCGTGCGTACGGATTCTCTCGGCTTCTTCTGCGTGCGGCTCCCCGCCGACGCCGGCGTGGAAGGCAGAGAGCTCCGCTACGACGGGGACGGCTTTCACTCCGCCGCGACCGCGAAGATCCCGAGCGAGACGGGGAAGCGCCGCATCTCGCTCTCGTTCGAGTCGCGAGAGCTCGTCGCTTCCCTCGATTCACCCTCGTTCGTCGTGTGGGTGACCACCCGGGAGGTCGCAAGCGGTGGCACCGGAGATCCGGTCCGCCTGCTCCTTTCGCATCAGGGCACGGGCAGCGGCGAGAAGGAGCTCGAGGTCGGAGTCACCGACGTGCAGCTCGGGAGCACTGCTCGTTTCGACGTCGAGACACGTGTGCTCGGCGCGCCCGGCTCCGGCAAGCTCACGGTGCGCTTCGCGGGGACGAGCCAGCTCGCGGCGGCGACGGACACGGTGCTGCTCACGCGCCGCGCGACGACGCATCTGTCGCTAGCCGCCGCGCCGCGGCCCGCCGATCCGTCCGACGGCGTCGAGCTCGCGGTCGGTGTCGGCTCCGCCCTCGGTGCGGTCGGAGAAGGCTGGGTCGAGGCGGTTGCCGGGGGCAACTCGGTCGGCATGGCGAAGGTATCGGGCGGCGCCGCGCGCGTGATCGCCACGTTCGGCGCGCCGCGCGGCAAGCCCGCGCAGGTGATGCTCCGGTACATCCCGGCGAGTGACGGTTTCGTGGCGGAGCCGCCGTTGCTCGTCGAGGTGCCGGTGCCCACCGCGAGTCCGTGGGCGGGTACGCCATGGCTCCTCGGCGTCGCAGCAATCGCATACTGGGTCGTTCGCGCGTGGCTCCGCCCCAGCCGGCGCGAGACGCGCACCACGCCGCGGAGCGAAGCGCCCGCGGGACGTGCTCTGGTGGAGCTCATCTCGACCGACGTGTCGCGTTCCGGATGGAAGGGACACGTCGTCGATGCCCACGACGGCGTCGCGATCGCCGGTGCCCGCGTGAGCATCGTCGTACCGGTCTTCGACGGCGAAGGGGTCGCTGCTCATCAGACGACCGGCGACGACGGCGCCTTCTCGCTGCTCCACGTGGAAGCCGCACGCAACGACGGAGCGCGGCTCGTCGTGACGGCGCCTCATCACACCACCCTGAGTGGCCCGGCACCCGCCGATGGAACGCTGTCCATCTGCCTCGTTTCGAGGCGTCGCACCCTGCTGGACAGGCTCGTCGCCTGGGCGACCGCCTCCCCTCGTCCGTGGGGCCGCGGAAAGGAGCCCACGCCGCTCGAGCTGGCCGAGGCCGCACGTCGTCACGCACAACCCGACGTCGAGGGGTGGGCCGCGGCCGTCGCCGAGGCGGCTTATGGCCCCACGTCACCCGACGAGCGGCGCGAGAGCGAGCTCCTGGCGCGTGAGCCGCCGCTCGCCGGAACCCGCGACGAGCGTTGACGCGCGAGAGCCCGCGTTGAATAGTCCGTGCCTCCGTTCTCGAACGGCGCTCGTTCGCATGCTGTACGTCCTCATTGCGGTCATCGCACTCGCGGCTATCTACTTCCTCTTCTTGCGGAAGGCAGAGCCGGCTCAAGCGCCCACGCGCTCGGAGCCGCCAAAGCCTGCTCCCGCGATCGAAAATAAGAAGCCCGCGGCGGCAACGCCGGGCACGGCGCCGTCCTCACCGACCGCGGTCGAGAACAAGGAGAGGGAGCAACCGTCCGCGCCGCGGACGTCGGCTGCACCACCGCCTCCGTCGCGTTCCGGGCGCGTCTCGATACCGCCACCGAAGCCGATCACTGCGCGCCCACTCTTTTCGCGCCGGGCAGACGTCGACACGCTGCGGCGTGGGCTCTCGCGTTCACGCGAAGCGGGCGGCTTCTTCGGAAAGCTGAAGGGCCTCTTCGGCGGCAAGTCCGAGATAGACGAGAACATCGCCACCTCCATCGAAGAGGTGCTCCTCGCCTCCGACGTCGGAGTGAAGACGACGGCGACGATCCTCGAGCGCGTCCGGGAGACGCTCGGCAAGGGCGAGCACGTCGATCAACAGAAGGTGTGGGCCGCACTCCGAGAAGAGGCACGGCGTATTCTTGAAGTGGGAGGGAAAGCGCGTGCGCTCGAGCTCCGCACCAAGCCGACCGTGGTGCTCTTCGTCGGCGTCAACGGCGCAGGGAAAACGACCACGATCGGCAAGCTTGCGACCCGTCTGAAGGACGAGGGCGTCAAATGCGTGCTGGCCGCAGGAGACACCTTCCGCGCTGCCGCAGTGCAGCAGCTCACAGTGTGGGGAAATAGGATCGGCTGTGAAGTGATCCGTGGTAAGGACGGGGCCGATCCTGGCAGTGTGGTCTTCGAGGCAATCCAGCGCGCGCAAGCGACTGGCGCGGACGTCGTGCTCGCCGACACCGCCGGGCGCCTCCACACGAAGGCGAACCTAATGTCCGAGATGCAGAAAATCGCACGCACCGCGGGCAAAGCGCTCGATGGTGCGCCACACGAAACGCTTCTCGTCATCGACGCGACGAACGGGCAGAATGCGCTCGCGCAGGCGGCCGAGTTCAAGTCTGCTCTCGAGCTCACCGGCATCGTGCTCACCAAACTCGACGGAACGGCCAAGGGCGGCGTCGTGCTCGGCATCGCTGACGAGCTCGCACTCCCCGTTCGCTTCGTAGGTCTCGGCGAGCGACCGGACGATTTGCACGAGTTCTCACCCGCCGATTTCGTCGAAGCGCTTCTCGGTAAAGACACCGAAGCGAACGCTGCGTAGCGCAGACGACCAATCTTCTACGAATGACGCTGAGCGCTGCGGTTTTGGTTGTTGATCGCCTCAAATTTGGCGTGATATAGTCGCGCGGTAATTCAGATTGGCCATTTTTTCCTTTAGTTCTGCCAAGTTACACTCGGTCTGAAGAGTTACACTGTCTGCGCCGGAGTAGGCAATCCCCAGGGGAAAGCGGAAGAAGTATGAAGAAGGTCCGCATTGCGCTTCTGGTCGCTGCAGCACTCTGCCTTCACCCCCTCGGCGCACAAGCCGCGGGCAAGGGTAAAGGCAAGAAGGCGGCGGCGGCGCCTAGCGCCGACGAAAAAGCAGCCGACAACACGGGGGACAAGGCTGCCCCTGAAGCTCCACCTCCCGCACCCGCGGAAGGCGATGCTTCGGGTGAAGCAGCGGGCGCTGCAGAAGGCGACGCAGCAGGTGGTGAAGAAGGCGCCGCTGCCGAAGGTGAAGGCGAAGCCGACGAGGGCGAAGCCCCGTCGGAGGCAGAGAAGGCCGGCGACCTCGAAGGGATCTGCAAGGTCGATCCCGAGGCATGTCCGAAGCTCGACTTCGACAAGGAGGCCGCTCGCGACATCAAGGAGCAGGTCTACGCCGTGGAGCAGGTGTTCGCGCTCCGCGTTCGTCGCTTCGAGCTCCAGCCGTACTGGTCCCTGACGCTGAACGATCAGTTCGTGTCTCACCCGGGTCCCGGCGTGGGCCTCAACTACTGGATCACGCAGGTCCTCGCGATCGGCGTGAACGGCACGTACTACCAGCCGTTCAACGCCGACAGCTCGTTCAACTTCGAGACCCGTCGAGCCGCGCGCGTCGCGGTGCCCCTCACCGAGTACCAGTGGGGTGCGGCGTTCAACTTCACCTACGTTCCCATTGCCGGAAAGTTCTCTGGCTTTGCGGACTTCATCTTCCAGTACGACGCCTACGTCGTCGGCGGCGTCGGCGCGCTCAGCACGCGCCCGATTCCGACGATCGACTCGGACAATCGCTCATTCAGCTTCGACCCGAAGCTCGCGTTCAACGCTGGCATCGGTCTCCGCATCTTCTTCAACCGCTGGTTCGCGGCGGATCTCGAGGTGCGTGACTACATCTTCGCCGACAAGATCGAGTCGACGACGGTCTCGGCGACGGCCCCAACCAACCCCGACACTTGGTACGACAAGAGCTCGCGGCTGACGAACAACGTGCAGGCCCAGGTGGGCGTGTCGGTGTTCATTCCGTTCTCCTTCGACTACCGGCTGCCGAAATGACCGACCAACGCCGAGGACACGGAACGATGGGCATGACCAGCAAGATCATGAGCAGGATTCGGCGCACGGCGTTTGCCGGCTTGGCGGCAGGCATGACCCTGCTCGCCGGGACCCAGAACGCGAAGGCACAGGAGATCCTTCTGACCGGGCCTCTCGCAGGCGCTCCCGCAGTGCGTAAGCTGAAGCTCTATCGCCAGGGCCGCTTCGAGATCGCGCCAACGGCGTCCTTCACCCTGCTCGACGAGTATCAGCGGCAGATCTTCATCGGCGCGCGCCTCAACTACAACCTCACCGACTGGCTCGCCATCGGCGTCTGGGGCGCAGGTGGCTTCATCAAGATCTCGACGGGCCTGTCCGACAACATCCAGTCGATCAATCACGCTCGCCGCACGAACGACCCTCAGGGCGTCAACACGCGCCTCACCGCGACGAACATCGGCCCCGATCTGACGAAGCAACTCGGCACGATGGACTGGGTGCTCGCGCCGCAGCTCACCGTCGTCCCGTTCCGGGGGAAGATCGCCCTCTTCCAGAGCATCTTCTCGGATACGGATCTCTACTTCTTCGCCGGTCCCGCCTTCGTCGGCGTGAAGGAGCGCGGGGACTGCAAGCCGACGACTGCGTCGGACTGCACCTCGTCTTTCAAGATGGCGAGCCGCGTCGCGATCGCGCCGACGTTCGGTCTCGGCTTCAGCTTCTTCGTGAACCCGTGGAACGCCTTCGGCTTCGAGTACCGCGGCATGCCGTTCGCTCGTAACACCGGCGGCTTCGACAACCACGGTGGCGGCCCCGACAAGAAGTTCCCGGATTATCAGATCAACTCGGCGGACCGCGAGTTCAAGTTCAACAACATGCTCACCGTGTCGTGGGGCTTCTTCTTCCCGACGAAGCACAAGGTCAGCGAGTGACGTGACGACGGCGCTGCTCGCAGCGCCGTTTCGCATCTGGCGGCGCTCTTCCCTCGCGGGCAGAGCGCCGCAGCGTTTTTGTGGCGTTTTCCGGCGCTCTGGCGTGTGTCGTGGCTCAGAGGCGACGCACGCGTTCGCCGTCGAGCGTGAATCCGGGGGGCAAAGCTGCGCGGCACGCCTCCGCGAGGTCCTTGGACACGGGCCACCCCTTGTCGACGAGGCCGGTCGCGATGCGATTCTTCACGCGAAGCGACTCCTCTTCGGGGAGCGCCTTCACGAGAGCGGGAACGCTGCGTCCGTCGTTCATCGCGAAGACGGTCACCGCGGCGTGGAAGCGCACGGTCTCGTTCACGTCGGTCAAGAACGGTTCGACCGCGACGCGGACCGGTTCACCCGGGTACTCCTCGAGCACCGAGATGAGCTGGATCTTCGGCTCGGGATTTCGCATGTACTCGACGTCGAACTCGTCGAGTAGCGCGAGCAGCTCCTCCGCGATCTTGTCGGCGGGGACCACGCGGCGCAGGATCTTGAGCGGCCAGGTGAGGCTCTCGGCGCGCGCGCAGTAGCGACGGATGGGTTCGATAGCCGCCTCGCCCGCGGCGACGATGCCCTCCGCGGCAGACTCCTTCTCGTCCTGATCGGTGATCGAGGGCTCCATCGTGAAGGTGAAGCGGCGGAGCAGTCCCTCGGCCGCCTCGGCGGTCCCGGCCTTCGCGAGCTCGTCGATCGCTTCCTGGCGATCGTAGTTCTGCGCCATCTTGTCGCCGGCGAGTCGCGTCAGACGCGGCACGTCCTTCGGCCCCTTCTTTGCGGCAGGCGCGCCGTCGTCTTGCTTCTTCTTTCCCAGAAAATCGAAAAGGCCCAAGGCTTCGCTCGTTTCTCGTCATGCGGTCCCGGACCGCTCGCGGCGAAAGGGATAGCACCGTTCGCCGCCGGTTTCGCGAACGCTTTTGCGCCTCTTGGCTGCAGGACACGAAACGGTTCGGGCCTCACGGTGCGAGGGCGACGCCCGGCACCGTGGAAATACCGCGGGAGCCGCGGTCGGAAAGACCGCGGTTACTCCTGGTAAGGCTGTTCCGGCGCGGTCGAGGTGCGACCCTCTTCGTCCGTTTCGGGGACGCCGGTCAGCGCATTCAGCAGGGAATTGATGCGCGAAATCAGACCGCCGAGGTCGTCGTGCTCGAGCTGGAAACGCAGATCGGTCTTGCCGTTGATGATCTGCAAGAGCCCCTCTTCGACCTCGGAGATGGGCGTCGAGATGTAGTTGCCGAGGACGGTGCCACCGGCGAAAACGAGGAGAATACCGAGGCCCGCGACCGCGAACACCGGCCAGAGCACGCCGCCGATGCTCGAGACGAGCGAGGCGGGCACCAGGGCGACGAGCACGGCATTGTTCCCGGCGCCATAGCCGTTCACCGGCGCGGTCGCGGCGAGGTAGTCCTTCGAGGCGCCGCTGACGATCGTCAGGTTGCCGCTACCGAGGGAGGCGCCGGCGGCGTCGAGCACTGCGCCCGACTGCGCGATGCCGAGCACGTCGGGAGACGCCTGCTCGCTCTTCGCGATGAGCTCGATCTTGTCGCCCAGGCCCTTCATGCCGAAGACCAGCGCTTGACCGCTCGTGAGATCACTCGTGCGGCTGAGGCGCTCGTCGTTGAGCGGCGTGCCGATGATGACGGCACCGATGGTCGCGCCGTCGTCCCCGCGCACGGGAGCGTAGCTCGCGAGCAATTGCTCCTGCCGTTCGCGGTTCAGCCAGACGTCGCTGGTGGTGTGACCGGCCTTCAGCGCCTCGCCCAGGGTGGGATAGACGTCGGCGATCTTGTCGCCGCGCATCAGCGCCGAGCCGTTACGACCGAGGGCCACGCCCTGAGCGTCGACGAAGAGCACCAGCGCCGGCGGAATGCGGGCGAACATCGGGTTCGACGACGCGAGCTCCCGGACCTTGTCGGCCTGGGTGGTGGCGCTATCGCTACGAGCGCGCTCCGTCCCGCCGGAGAAGACCCCACGCACCTCGGGCCTGGCTGCCTGCTCGGCGAGCCATCGCTCGAGGAGGAGACCGTCGAGCTCGAGCTGCGCGTTCGCACCCCGGATCGCGTGCTCGACCTCCGATTTACGGGCCGCGGGATCGGCGACCATCCCGTGGAGGCTCGTATAAAGGAGCACGAACGTGAGCAGAGCCACGATCGCGACGATGCCCGAATTGACGATGATGATCTTCCAGCGCATTGTTGTGCCCCCTTCCCACCGGACGTGCCCGAGGGCGTTCGAGTCACGCCCTATCGATAGCCTGGGAGTCGCGCCCGCCTGGCGAAGGTAGAGTGCGCTAGGTTAGCGAAACACGATGGAAAACACCATTGCCGTCGTATGGGACGCGCTCTTTATGGAGCACCGCGCGCCGGACCACGCTGGGCACGCTGGCCATCCAGAGCGTCCCGAACGCCTCGACGCGGCTCGGAGCGGGCTCTTCTCGGCTGTTCCGACCGAGCGAATCACCCCGCTCGCGCCGAGAGACGCCACGAACGACGAGCTCGGACGCGTGCACGAGCCGCGCTACGTCGAGGAGCTCTCACGCATCGCCGGCCGACGCGGGTACCTCGACGCGGACACTTATTATGCGCCGGCTTCTTACGCAGCCGCGCTTCGCGGTGCGGGCGGGTCGGTCGAGATGGTGGACGCGCTCCTCGCCGGCAAGACCGCTTACGGAATTGCGCTCGTTCGGCCGCCGGGGCACCACGCGCGTCCAGGGACGGCGATGGGGTTCTGTCTCCTCAACAACGTCGCAGTGGCGGCCGCTCACGCGCGCGCCAGCGGGTGTGAGCGCGTCGCGATCGTCGATTGGGACGTTCACCACGGTAACGGGACCCAGGAGATGTTCTACGCCGACCCGTCGGTGCTCTACGTCTCGCTGCACCAGTGGCCTCTCTATCCCGGCACCGGCGCTCGCGGCGAGGTCGGCACGGGCGACGGCGTCGGCGCGACCGTGAACGTGCCGCTGTCACCCGGCGCGGGCGACGCCGCCTACATCGCCGCCATGGACCGCGTCGTCGGCCCCGCCATCGCCGAGTTCGCGCCGGATCTGCTCCTCATCAGCGCCGGCTACGACGCGCACGAGCTCGACCCGCTCGCCCAGATGCGTCTGACCGCAGCGGGGTATTCGCAGATGACCCGCCGTTTGACGGCCGCGATGCCCGGGGGCTTCGCCGGCAAAGTCGGGGTCGTGCTCGAGGGCGGCTACGACCTGACGGCGCTCCGCGATTCCCTCGACGCGACCGTCGCCGCGCTCGAAGGGAACGCCGTGCCCGCCCCCCCTTCCCTCGCCCTGGAAGCGCGCCACGACGCCGACGTTCGCCTCGCAGAGCAGGCGCGTACGACGCGGCGAGAGTCGGATCGAGCCTGAAAGTGGGCTGCGCGGGCCTCGCCGTCGCTGCCGGAGGACGCCGGGGACGCGAGCGGGTTGCGGGAGGTACCCGAGGTGAGCTAGATCCCTCGCCCCCACGGTGGGTGTAGCTCAGTTGGTAGAGCACAGGATTGTGGCTCCTGTTGTCGCGGGTTCGAAACCCGTCACTCACCCCGGCTTCTCAGACTGAATCAATTCGTTCGCAATGTACTCTTACCGAGTACTCGGGCTTTGCTCGACCGCCATCGCGCGAGTGCGGTAGATACGAGGCTTAACGGAGGTCGCTTCGATGAAGTTTGCTCGTCTCGCCGCGTTGCCGCTGCCCTTTGTGCTCTGCATGTCCCACGGGTGCAGCGATCCGCCGGCTCCCCCAGCGCAGGCAGCGCTGACGTTCGCTACCAATCCGTCACCCGGCCTCCAGTGCACGACGACGAACCCGCAGCTCTCAATCCCGGCGAGCAACTCGACCGGCGTACTCCAGGAGCTGAACTGCGATCTCTCGGCGGGTTGCAAGCCGGACGACTACGTCGTCGTCGATCGTGATCGCGGCGCGAACGTGAGCTGCATCGTCGCTCCGCAGGGAGACGGCTACACGGTGTCGCTGTCGCTCAACTACGACGGCGACGCGGTCATGGCACCGACGATCTCCTTCAGCGTGACTGGCACCGTTTCGGCGACCGGAGGCATGGTCAACATCTCGCAGACGAACTCCCAATTCGGCGGCGGACAGGACCCGGCGTGCACTGTGACGATTGCGCCGCCGAAGGGCGTCGTGGGCAAGGGCAAGATCTGGGGAAACTTCTCGTGCATGAACTTCCGGGACACGCACAACATCGGCGACACCGGCTGCAACATGAACGGCATCTTCCTGTTCGAGAACTGCACCGGTACCTGAGGGGACGGAGCGTCTCACGACGCTCCGCTACTAAACAAAGGGGGGCCTTGGCCCCCCTCAGCTTCGCCTTCGGCGAACTGCTCCCCCCGCCGCCTTCGCGGGCTCGCTTCGCTCGCGTAGTTCCGCGTCAGGGGCGTGACGGCGGGGGCGGCGCTACGGCGGACGCGGGCGGTGTGTCTTCGTCCGACGCGCTACCCATCTGAGGGCGGGTCACGAGTGGCAGCGTCTTCGAGAGCTCGATGGGGCGCTCGCCCTCTTCCTCGACGCGGATCACTACGGCGGTGATGTTGTCCTCGCCGCCGTGCTCGTTCGCCATCGAGATCAGCACGCGGCACACGTCCTCGAGATTTCTCGCGTTCGCCTTCACGACGTCGCGGATCTCGTCGTCGGTGATCATGCCGCTCAGGCCGTCGGAGCAGAGGATGTACACGTCGCCCGGGTGACACTCGTCACTCTGCAGATCGACCTCGACGTTGTCCTGCATTCCGAGCGCGCGCGTGATGACGTTCTTCGGCAGCTCGCTGCGCTGCTCGTCGGTCATGTCGGGCATCGCGGCGAGGTAGTCGTTCACCAGCGAGTGATCGCGCGTCATCTGCTGGATCTCGCCGGCGCGCACCCGGTACGCGCGGCTGTCGCCGACGTGCCCGAGGTACATGCGGTTCTTCCGGCCCGAATACAGGGCGCCGACGACCGTCGTTCCCATGCCGCGCAGATCCTGAGAGCGAGTGCTGTGCTCGTAGATCTGACGGTTCGCGAGACGGATCGACGTGAGCAGACGGTTCTCTTCGTCCGACAGGTTCGGATCGAAGTGGAACGGCCACGTCGCGTCGTCGTTGGCGGTCTTCTTGAAGAACTCGCCGATGGCTTCGGTCGCGAGACGGCTCGCGACGTCGCCGGCGCGATGCCCGCCCATACCGTCCGCGACGATACAGAGGGCGTGATCCGTCAGCACGGCGAAGCTGTCCTCGTTGTGCTCCCGTTGCAGCCCGACGTCGCTGATCCCGTGTGCTACGGCGCGCATCCGCATCAAAACGCTATCATAGCGCCCACGCTACACCCCGAACAACAACGGCCGCGGAGCCTCTCCGGCCTCCGGGACAGGACTTTCTTCGACGCTACCCTCGGAACGGTTCGTCTACTCGGCAACTTCATTCCCTCGATCCGGGCGAGACCCGGGGGCGATAGGCCCTAAATCTCGAGGATATCCTTTTCTTTGGCGTGGACGATGGTCTCGACGCCCTGGACACCCTCGGCGACGATCTCTTCGGCCTTTTTCTTCCCTCGCTCGACGTCGTCCTCGCTCGCGGCGCCCTCCTTCTTGAGTTCGGAGAGCAGGTCGAGGGCCTCGTGACGGGTCTTGCGGATGACGACCCGGCATTCCTCGGCGTTCTTGCGCGCTATCTTGACCAGGTCCTTGCGCCGCTCCTCACTGAGGGGCGGAACGGGGATGCGGATCAGATCGCCGTCCACCGAGGGGTTGAACCCGATGTCGCTCTCTTTGATGGCCTTCTCGACGGCCTTCACCTGGGACTTGTCCCAGGGTTTCACCGTGATCAGCCGCGGCTCGGGGACGTTGACCGTCGCCAGCTGCCCGAGGGGCGTGGGCGTGCCGTAGTAGTCGACCCGGATGCCCTCGAGCATCGAGGAATGCGCGCGGCCCGTTCGGAGCTTGGCGAGATCTCGCTTCAGCGCAACGTGCGCCTTTTCCAGCCCCTGCCGGAGCTCGCTCAGGATTTCATCGATCATCTGAAACGCCTCCGTCGCCCGGTGGCGACTCGCGTTGCTTATAACACTTTCCCCGGAAACGAGCCCGCGGCGATGCCCGGCTTTTCCCTTCACGAAGTAGGGTCCGGGCTGTACCCTTCCGGCCCGACGCCATGACCCTCGACAACGGACTCGTCAATCTCGCCGCGATCGTCGGCACCATCATCCTGCTCATCGGGACGATCCCGGCGATTTTGTTCTTCACCACCCCGAGTGGTGGCAAAAAGCAGGGCTGAGACGGCCGGCTCGCCGAAGGTCCGGCGCGCGCTCGAGGCTCTGCTCGACCGGGCTGCTCGCTCGAGCGCTCCGGGCGTGCGCACGGCTCTGGACGGTGATGCGGAGGCCGTCGAGACGGCACTCTTCGGTCTGGTGCTCAGGGTCGCGCTGGCGTCGACGCTCGCGCCCGGTCGCTTGACGGCGGCGACGCTGGCCGCGTCTCTCGAGACGACCGAGCAGTGGCTCCGCCAGGCCGGCGTCGCCTCTCCGTTCCTCGTCGGTGCTCCGCCGTCCGGGCTCGTCGAGCCCGCGTGCCTGACCGGGTGGCTCGACTCTCCGGCCCTCGACGCGCTCCTCGGCGCGCTCGCCGCTCCCGACGGCCGCGTGGAGCACGTACGCATCGGCACGACCTACGAGGAGCTCCTCTCGCTCCGGATTCGCCGGCTCACCGGCGACGCGCTCGCGCTCGCTCCCGACGGCGCGTGGGTGGAAGCGTGCGCGGTGCTCGCCGAGCCCGCGGCGCTTCGCTCGAAGTGGGTGCAGCGCTCCATGGGCATTCCCAAGGGCGCCGTCGCTCGACTCGCCCCGGCGCTCGCCCGCGCCGCGGACGAACCGTCGATGCTCGACGCGCTGGCGCCGCTCGCTCAGCGGGGCCAGAGCACGGCCGCGAAGGGCGCGCTGGTCGTCGACGCGAGCCTCGATCGCCGGCGCTCCGGCTCGCACTACACGCCGGAGACGCTGGCCGACGCAGTGCTCGCGCGCACCTTCGCGCCGCTCGTCGAGGGCGCGTCGAGCGCACGCATCCTCGCGCTCCGCGTCTGCGATCCGGCGATGGGTACCGGCGCGTTCCTCGAGCGCGCCGCGCGCCGCCTCGCGCCGGCGCTCGAAGCGGCGTGGGCGCGAGAAGGCCACGACGCGGGCGACAATCCGGCGCGCGCGGCCCTCCGAGCCGTCGTCGGCGGTTGCCTCTACGGCGTGGATCGCGACGCCGTCGCGACGGATCTCGCGCGCGCACGACTCGCCGCGCTCGCGAGCGACGGCGACGCGCCTCCCGATCTCTCGCACCGTCCCGCGGTCGGCGACGCGCCCGTCGACCTCTCGCATCGTCTGAAGGTCGGCGATGCGCTCATCGGGCGCATCGACTCGACGCCGAGGAGCACCGAGCTGTTTCCGTCCCTCGACGGCATCGCGAGATTTCCGTCCTTCGATTGGGTGGAGCACTTTCCGGAGGTCTTCGTCGGCGGGGCGAAGGGGTTCGACGCGTGCGTCGGCAATCCGCCGTGGGTCGCTTACGTCGGCCGCGCCGCGCAGCCGCTCGAGCCGGCGCTGTCGCGCCACTACGAGGAGACGAACCCCGCGTTCCACGGTTACCGCACGCTCCATGGGCTCTTCGTGCGCCGCGCAGCGGAGCTCGTCGCGCCGGGCGGACGCGTCGGACTCGTGCTCCCGACGTCGGTCGCCGACCTCGCCGGCTATGCGCCGACGCGCGACGCCCACGACGCGCTCTGTGACGTGGACGCGGAGCTCGTCGACTTCGGGGACGGCGCGTTCGCCGGCGTCTTCCAGCCGTGCATGGCGCTCACCTCGACCCGCCGACGCGATGGGACGCGGAGGGAGCCCAGGAAAAACGGCATCTGGCCACTCAAGCGGTCGGACATCGACGCGGTCGTGACCCGGTTGCTCGAACGGCTCGACGCGCTGCCGAAGCTCCCCGGCGAGCTCTTCGGCGAGCGCGGCTTCCAGACGACCGGCGACGATCTCGCTCACCTCCGCAAGCTCGAGCGACCGACGCCGCCGTTCGTCTTGCCGATCCGCGAAGGGTCGGACATCTCCGAGTTCCGGACCTCGGCGCCGCGCACCTTTCTCGCACCCGAGGGCCTGCGCGGGCGGCTGCGCGACGCCGCGGCGTTCCGGTCGGTCGGCGTTCTCATCCGTCAGACGGCGCGCTACCCCATCGCGAGCCTGTCGGACGGCGAACCGTTCCGTAATTCGATCCTGGCCGGCTTTCCGGGAGGGGGATGGACGGCCCCCGCGCTCGCGGCGTATCTCAACTCGAGCGTCGTGCGCTTCTTCCACTACACGCGTCACCGCGACGCACGGCAGGGCATGCCGCAGCTCAAGATCGGGCATCTCCGCGCCCTCCCCGCGATCGACGATGCGACGACGCGCGACGCGCTGCACGCAGTCGGCGAGCGGCTCGGGCGGGAAAACGCCGGTATTGGCCCCGAACATCGCGAGGCGCTCGACGACACTGTCGCCGGCGCGCTAGGTCTCGACGACGCGGAGCGCGCCGCCGTCGCCGCGTGGGCGAGCGCGAATCCACTGCCGAAAGCGCGCAGCGTCCCGCTCCGCGTGACGTCGAGCTCTCACGAGAAACCGCACCAGAGCTGAAAGGGTATGAGCCGTTCCGGGGTACCGGCCGCCAGATCGGTTTCGACTCGGGCGCTGGTCGCGACGAGTGTGAAGGAGAACCCATACACGCGTGCGTTGACGCGCTCTGGCGTGGGACTGCGCGGGAACTTTACGCCGACCACTGCTCCCCGGAACCTGCACTCTGATACGTCCTCGTAGGCGGACGTGCGGCGCGAGCGAGCCTTGACGGCGCTCGGCATGACCTCTACGAAGTCGTGAACTTAGATGCGTTTTTACTCGGGCGTCTGCGTGCTCGTCGCTGTTTCCGTGGGACTCGTCGCCGGTGCCTGCGGCAGTAGCAACGCCGGCACCGGCAGCGGAAACGACGAGCCCAAGTGCCTCGCCAAGGCCGCGGACACGAGCTGCACGCCGCTCTACGAGCCGACCTTCGACAACGTGTTCAAGAACACCCTGTCAACCACCTGCGCGGCTCCCGGCTGTCACAGCGGTTCGCAGCCGACCGGCGGTATGGCGCTCGACGAGATCGACAAGGCGTACACGAACATTCTCGCGACGAGCTCGACGCTCGACCCGCGCATCACGCCAGGTGACGTGACGTGCGGTAAAGTCCTCGTACGGCTAGAGTCGAAGGACAAGACGTACTCGATGCCGCCGCCCCCGGCGGAGCTACGGAATGGTGAGGTATGCTCGATCATCCAGTGGATCGCGATGGGAGCAAAGCGATGAGGGCGCGAACGCTGACGCTGACTCGAGGCACGATCGCCGGATGGATGATTCCGATCGTCGCGGGGTGCGCTGCAGCGTGCAGTGACGGCGGGCTCGCCGCGGGCACCGACACCACCGCGTTCACGCGCGACAAGCTGCTCGACCCGCAGACGTGCAACCAGTGCCACCAGCAGCACTTCACGGAGTGGTCCGGCAGCATGCACGCCTACGCGTCGAAGGACCCCGTCTTCCGTGCGATGAACGCGCGCGGCCAGAAAGAGACGAACGGCGCGCTCGGCGACTTCTGCGTCAAGTGCCACGCGCCCATGGCCCTCGCCGAGGGCGCAACGATGAACGGCACGGATCTCGATAGCGTCCCGGAGAAGCTACAGGGCGTGACCTGTTACTTCTGTCACAACGTGACCGAAGTAAAGGGCACGCACGACAATCCCCTCGTCCTTGCGAACGACCAGACCATGCGCGCCGCGATCGCGAATCCGCTGAAGTACAAGGGACACAATTCCGAATACGCCCCAATCTACGACGATAATGCGGCCGTGACGGCGTTCCAGAGCTCCACCCTCTGCGGTAGCTGCCACGACATCGTCGTGCCCGGTCACTTTTCGGGGAGCGCTCAGGACGTGCCTCTCGAGCAAACGTTCACCGAATGGCAGAGCTCCGTGTTCGCCGATCCGACCAGCCTCGTGAAGCTGAATTGCACGAGCGGCGGCGGCTGTCACATGGGGCGCGTCCAGCGAGTGCCCATCGCCAATCCGCCCCTTCCGCACCCGACCATGCCGACCCGAGACGCTCGGCACATGCACGACTTTCCGGCCATCGACATTTCTCTTACGGACGACGACCAGACTCGCGCGACTCAACTTGCTGCGGTCAACGACAAGCTGTCGATCGAATTTCGCATCGAGATTTGTGCGGACTTTCCGAACGGCGCCAGTGGCACAATCGAAGTCACGCTCGAAAATCTTAGCGCTGGCCACAATTTCCCCAGCGGAGCGAGTCAAGATCGACGTAGCTGGGTAGAGCTTCACGCTTATCGAGGCGGCCAGGAACTGATGTCTTCGGGCGTCGTACCGCAAGGAGTCGCGGCCACAACCGTTCCTGGTACCTGGCTCCTGTACGACAAGGCGTTGAAGGCCGACGGACAAACTGCTGCCCACATGTTCTGGGATGTGGCGAGCCTCAACCACCAGACGATCCCCGTTTCAACGACGGCTAACGTCAATCAGAATCAGCTCAGTCACTCGCCGTTCAATGGTGCACTTCAGCCCGATCGAGTCACCCTCACCTTGTGGGTGGAGCCCATCGGGCTGGACGTGCTCGACGATATGATCGCGTCGGGATTTCTCGACGCTTCTCTGCGCTCGAAAATGCCGAGAATCCCTGTTCAGCTCGTGGGCGGCTCGGGCGCAGATGGTGGGACGGCGTCGCCGATCACCTTCGAGTGGACGACAGCGAAGGCGCTCTCACCGGATGGCTACGCGAAGAATAACCACATCTGCACGCAAAGCACGGCGCCCTTGTTCGGAACGACCCCGCCTCCGCTCTCGACCTCTTCCCCGGCGCCCTCGTCCGGCCCTTGAATCCCGTTCGAGAAACGCTAATGCCTCACGAGAACGGCGCGATCAATATGGCGTGACGAACCGCGCGCAGCGACCCGAAGGGTCATTCGACGCAGAGTTCGAAGGGGACGTCCTGCCCGGCCACGTCGATATCCATGTGCCAGTGGCCCTGCATGTTAAAGATGACGGGATACGCTGAGTAGACGCCGTTCCCCATCTCCTTGACGCCAATCGTGGCCGGACAACCGTGCGAGGGAATGGATCCGGAATGGGTCATCACGCAGGTGACCTTCACCGTTGTTCCAGCAGTTACGGGGGCGCCGGTACCGTCAGTGACGTTGAGAGTCCACGTGCTGTGATCGCCGAGAGTGGGCACTGGCGGGTCGGAGCTGATCGCCACGGCATAGCCACCGCCGGTGCTCTTCAGGCCGGCCCAGTCCATCGCGGTCTTGTCCGACGCGCAGACGTCCTGGCTGCTGCTCTGATCTGCGCTCCCCGTCGGCGCGGGCCCCCCGCTTCCGTCGCTGCTCCCGCAGCCACATATTCCAACAACACAGCAAAAAACAGCGCAAACGGAATTCCGGAGCATGCTCTCGCCACCTTTCAGGAACGCTTACGAACTAGTGTCGTCTCGGTCACAGAATAGCCGGAGAAAGTTGAAGTTTGGCGGGGCTTGACATAACGCAGCCCGGCATCGCCGCCCATGTCATCAGCCCGGGCGTGTACCGGCTTCGGGCAAACCGAGACGAGCCTCAGCGCTGACCAGAACTAGAGCGTCACGGTATCGCGAGGAATGAGCACGACGATTCCTTGCGCGCTGCTCTTCACCACCACGACCCCATCTCCCAGCTTTCCAGCGAGCGCCTTGCCTCCGTTTCGCGAGTGGTCGAGCACTCCAGCATTGAACGAAAGCATGCAGAGCGTTTGACGACACTCGACATTGTCGAGAACATCTGGAGCCTCCGCCTCTTCGAACAGGTTCGTGATGCCGCGTTCGACGAAATCCGATCTCGACGGATCGCGAGCTTCACTTCTCCAGCGCCTCAACGTAGCGGCAGCTTCGCTATCGTCGAAGTGGGCGCCGAACGAGATGCTCGAACTTGCGGGCGCCGTAGAGGGCAGATCCGACTGGTTTCGAGCTGTAGCTTGCCTATCGACTCCATGAGTAATGAGCAACGGCGCTTCGGCTGCGGAAGATGCGACCGCCCGCACTAGAACCGGCTCACCGGTCGCAACCTGATCGTGCTTGCGCAACAGGAACACGAGCGCGGCAACAACCGGAGTAAGCATCAGCATCGCTGCCCAGCCTGCATTTCTAGCGCTCAACTTTTCCATCCGAGATGCTCCTCGAACGCTCAACACATGCGTATCGAGCGTCGCTTGTTCGTCTTGACAGGCATAGTCTCAATTGATAGCGTCGTAAACGGGAGGACTTCGATGCCGTGGAAAAAAGCGGGCGCTCGGTTACTTGTGGGGGGTGTAGGTCTTGGGGCAGTGGCATGTGGAGCTCCGTCGGACGGAGAAGGCAGCCCACTAGACAAGGCACAGCCTGACGAAGTTGCACAGGTCACGAGTCGGCTCAGCGGTGACGTAAGTACGTGTCTTTCGGCCCCGCCGGCGGACTCATATTGGAATATTACACCCGGGTACCGCGGCGATATCTCGTCCGCCGAGCCCGTCCCCAATACGCGGCCCACGCACTGCAGCGCCTGGGTATCGCAATTTAGCTGGGCCTCCACGACGACTGCGCCAAAGGAATACTACTTCCTGGGCACATCCAATCCAATGCCTGGGGACCAAACGAATTGTCAGGGCGTTTGGGTGTCGCGAGAAATACACGCGCCCTTTGGTTCGGGCTGGACCACTCTTCAGGCAGGCAATTATTATG
This sequence comes from Polyangiaceae bacterium, assembly GCA_036272055.1. GTDB lineage: Bacteria > Myxococcota_A > Polyangia > Polyangiales > Polyangiaceae > DASZVB01. The sequence goes on from DATAZL010000061.1 coordinate 45,082, forward strand.
CGACGTGGGACGGCTACCACTGTTTATGGCCTAACACGCCAATGATGCCTAGCCAGTGCTCAGGCGGCTGTACCAATTCTATCTTGCAGCTCTGGAACAGCTCTGGCTCCTGGCAAGATTGGGCGTCGACATGGACAACCGTCCGGGTCATCAATCAACCCTTTTACATATATTGGCCAATACCTGCCGTAACGACGCTCGAGGTCGACAGCAAGTAAGACGTCGCGCGCGCAATCTCCACGTCGCGCTCGACGTCTACATCGGCCGGAGACCGAATGGATTGGGCGCGTATCAAAGCACGTCGCACAGACTGCTTGCCAAGTCGTTGGAGTGTTGGGGTCATCCAGCCTTTGCGTAAGCCTCGATTCGCGCTGCCCCGGCACTTTTTCACGAAGCGAGACAAGCGGGGCGGCGATGGCACAGAAGTCGATCGTGTAAACGAAAGGCATACGGTCCCATAACTCCAAAATCGAATCATAGGTTGTGAGCAACTTTATTCGAGCAAGGTTGAATCAACCCTCTGGCACAACGGTCGGCGAAAGGAAGCTCGGCATGAACGATTCGAATGCAATGATTTCGGCGGGAATTACAGCGCTTATTGCGATATCGTTATGCGGCGCGTGTGGGGCTTCGGCGGATCTTCCGAGTGACCACGCAGACAATGGTGCATCCGAAGATATCGGAACGGTTTCCAATGCTCTCACTGGCGATACGAGCAGCTGTTTGAGCGATCCGCCTGATTATTCTGTCACTAACATCTCGCCGTCGTTTCGGGGTGACGTCACTTCAACCGAACCGGGCACGACACAATATCGCACCGCGCATTGCGCTGCATGGACTACTCAATTCAGCTGGTCGACCGCAACGACCGGAGGCAAAGAGTATTACTTCGACGGCACATCGAACCCGATGCCCGGTGATCAATCGAGTTGCCAAGGAGTTTGGGATACCCAAGCAATATACGGAGCACTTCCTGGCGGCTGGCATCAGCTGATAGGGAGCGAATACAATGCGGTGTGGGAGGCCCCCGGGGACGTGTGTGCGTGGCCCGACGCTCCTGTGCTACCGTCTGGCAACTGCTTTAACGATTCGTGCCATTCGGACATTTTGCAGTTATGGAATGCCTCAACCGCTTCTTGGACGGACTGGGCAAACTCCTGGAAAACAGTCCGTGTGATCAATCAGCCGTTCTATATCTATTGGGCCATTCCGTCATCGACGATCCTCGAAGTCAACAGCCGATGAGCGCGATCCTCATTGCTCTGAGCCATGGATGACTTAGCGTCGATCTTCGCGCACGCTTGGTTGTTCATAAAGTAGCGTTTGTCGCATGAGAGATGGGATCGCCGCGGTAATTTAACGCTCGCCGCGGGCGTTGACTCGTGCTTTGAACAAGAACAAAGCGAGCGGCGAGCATCTATAAGGTGCGTTGCGACGTTCTCGGCGCAAGCAGGAGGGAACAACGTCATCTCGGTGGCAGTGCGCCATTCGCCGCCCGAGCGCCGAATCCATCTCGGAGGCGCGTCTTCATGGCTGCCGTAACGCTTGCCCCGGGCCATGGATCACCGCTTCCGATCCGAGAAGCCTACGAAGCGATGGGGACCCTCGACTATCGCAATCTACATATTTCTCGCGCCCCCAACTACGACTGGGTTGTTCGTACTGGGATCAATAGCCAACGCCAGCCCGAAGCAATCGTTGTATCCACTGAACGAAGTGTGGGCGAAGCCATTATTCGCGAACCCCGTATCAAAATCAAATGTTGCACTAGACAATTTGAAGATCGCCATTTGCCTCTGCAACGTATTTCCGACCGCGCTAGCGCCGGCGACAAAATAGGTTCCACCGACAATCGCAAGCTTCCACGGAACATATACCCCGGGTTGCGTATTTGTATTGCCACGAGCAAGGTTCGAAGCATTTACGACGGTGCCCGACGACGTCGTGACGAGTAGCAGGAACCGCGCGGAGAAATCATAAACTGATTCTGGTCGACCGACTGACACTATTTGTCCTGCGGGGTCTACGGCAACATCGCTCCCTGCCTGCTGCGCATAACCAAAATTGCGCAAGACCACGCCTGGTACAGCGCCGCCCACGCCAGCGGCGTTGTATGATTTATCCAGTGTCCCAAACGTTGTCAGACGCATAATCCCAAAATATCCATTTGCAGCGCGCCCGACTATGATCGTCCTCGATTGGTTGTCGAGAGTAATACCCAACGGCTCTTCATGAGCACCATTGCCCGTGAAACTTCCAATGAACCGGGGACCGACTGAGCCAAACGAAGAAATCACCACGGAATTCTCCCCATCGAATCCGGTTGACGCGACGAATGCAGTCGTCCCATCGCTTCTAACAAACATGCGTGGATTGGGCAGAAGCGTGGTGAAAGGACGTTGAAAGCCGGTACCGTTGTAGCTCGTGTCGACTGCTCCAGCAGAGTTAAATCGCACTACGTAATTCTGAGAGCTACTGGCTAGTACGTAGATTCTTCCCGACGAATCGATGCCGATATCGTTCGCCAATTCGTCTGAATTGCTGTCAAATGAAAACGTGGTCACCCCAAAATATCCGAACGAGGTATCCGCGGCGCCGTTCTGATTGTATCGAGACACCAACAAATGATAGTGGCCGCCGGACAGAAATTCAGCGGCAATTGTGACCCTTCCTTGACCGTCAATTGCTACAGCTTTGTTGAAGTCCGCTACGGTGGTGATCGCCATCGTTCCGGTGCCGTTGAAGCTAGTGTCCAGACCTCCGGAGTTCCGGGAGTATCGGACTACGGTCCCTGCCGTCTGGGCATTCGACGGTTGTGCGACCAATGAAAATGCAAATGCGAGCACACAGATCCTGATGCTTCCTCGATGTTCCATGTATCAGCAATTCCCTTCGAAGGCCGGAAGAGCCCCAATCTGATCTACCCTGCGACTTCCGGTCAATATCGCTGGACGCCGTCGAACGTCAACACATTTGACGCTCAATTGACCACTACGAGGCTCGGTCCTTGGGTCGATCGGACTGGCGATTCCTCAACTCAAAGGAGTTGATCTGTGGTGAGGGCTATACACTTTTCCCGTGTCGTCCGGTGCCGCGCGCGAATCGCTGGGCACCCTCGGCACCGACATGGAGCACGGCCTTGCCGCGCGCGGCTTCGAGCTCGAGACCGTCTTCGAGCGGCCGTCCGATTCCGTCGTAGAGCGAGTCGCGATCGGCCAGCAACGTCGGCCAGGGAAAACCCGCGATCTCCGTCGCGAGCTCGATCGCGGCGCGGCGTGCGTGACCGGCTGGGACGACGCGATTGACGAGCCCGATCTCCTCGGCTTCGTCGGCGTCGATGACGCGCCCGGTGAGGATCAGATCGAGCGCGCGCCCAAGCCCGACGACGCGCGGCAGGCGCTGCGTTCCGCCGTCGATCAGCGGGACGCCGAAGCGACGCTCGAGGCACCCGAAGCGCGCCTTGTTTCCCGCCACGCGAAGATCGCAGAAGAGCGCGATCTCGAGCCCGCCCGCGACGCACCAGCCCTCGATCGCGGCGATGACCGGCTTCTTCGCGCGGAGGCGCGTGAACCCCATCGGACCGCCCGGGGCGTCGACGTCGTTGTCGAGCGCCTTGAGATCCGCTCCCGAGCAGAACGCCTCTTCACCACCGGCGATGACGAGCACACGCGACTCGTCGTCTTCGTCGAAGCGCCGATAGGCGGCGAGGAGCGCCGCCGCGGTGGCCCGATCGACGGCGTTACGCCGCTCCGGACGACCCAGCAGGATGACGGTGACCGGCCCTTCTTGCTCGCTGAGGACTGCCATTTCTACGAGGAGAGCAGGCCCGCTCCGCGATCGCAAACGTCGCTTCACTCTTCCCGGGGCTCGTGTGACCCTCCGCGGGGCATCATGCACCGCACCGTCGTCATTCTGGTCGTGGGCCTCACCGAGGAGCTGATTGGCGAATCGACGCCGTATATCGCGTCGCTCGCCGCTGCCGGCGGCTTTCGCACGATGGAAACCGTGACGCCGGCCGTGACCTGCTCGGTGCAGGCGTCGCTCATGACGGGCACCCTGCCGCGCGAGCACGGCATCGTCGGGAACGGCTGGTACTTCCGCGATCTGTCGGAGGTGTGGCTGTGGCGTCAGTCGGCGCGGCTCTACGACGGCGAGCGCATCTGGGAGGCGGGCCGAAAGCGCGACCCGAGCTTCACCTGCGCGAAGCTCTTCTGGTGGTACAACATGTACGACACGGCCGACTGGGCAGTGACGCCGCGGCCGATGTACCCCGCCGACGGGCGGAAGCTCCCCGACGTGTGGACCGACCCGCTCGATCTCCGTGACGAGCTGACCGGTCTCCTCGGGACGTTCCCGCTGTTCAACTTCTGGGGACCGCGCGCGAGCGTCGTCTCGAGCGAGTGGATCGCGCGCTCCGCGGTGCACGTCTACGAGACGCGGAAGCCGACGCTGTCACTCGTCTACCTGCCGCACCTCGATTACTGCCTGCAGAAGCTCGGCCCGTCGAACCCGCTGATCAAGAAAGATCTCCGCGAGGTCGACGCGCTCGTCGGCGAGATAGCCGATCATGCGCGTCGCGACGGCGCGCGCGTCATCGTGCTCTCGGAGTACGGCATCGTCGACGTGAAGGGCCCGATCCACATCAACCGCGTGCTCCGCGAGGCGGGTCTCATCCAGGTGCGTCAGGAGCTCGGCAGGGAGCTCCTCGAACCGGGGCTCTCCGACGCCTTCGCCGTCGCCGATCACCAGGTCGCGCACGTGTACGTGAAGGACCCGCACCGCGTCGAGGAAGTGCGGCAGCTCCTCGCCCGCGTTCCCGGCATCGAGCAGGTGCTCGACGACAAGGGCGACATCGGATTGAACCATCCGCGCTCCGGCGAGCTCGTCGCGATCTCCGCGCCCGATCGCTGGTTCACCTATTACTACTGGCTCGACGACGACGTCGCGCCCGACTACGCCCGCTGCGTCGATATCCACCGGAAGCCCGGCTACGACCCGGTGGAGCTCTTTATCGACCCGGCGATCAGCGCGCCGATGCTGAAAGTGGGCATGAAGATCGCGCGCTCGAAGCTCGGCTTCCGCACGCTGATGGACGTCATCCCCCTCGACGCGACGCTCGTGAAGGGCTCGCACGGCAGGGTCACGGACGATCCGGCGAAGGGCCCGGTGTTCATCTCGACCGAACCGGATCTCGTCCCGGACCGCGTGCGCGCGATCGACGTGAAGAACCTCGTCCTCGGCCACGTCTTCGGACGCGCCTGAGCTCCGGGGCGCGCCGTCAGGTACCGCGGACCCAGCGCTGGAGCACGAGCGTCGTGCCGAGGCCGACGGCGCCGAGCGCCGCTAGCTCGGGCCGGCCGGCCATCGCGAGGAGCAAGCCGTCGACGAGCGAGATGCCGGCGATGAGCCGTACCACCGATTGCCCGACGTTGACCGGACCCTTCCGGAACAGGGGAACGACCGCCAGAGCCGCCCAGACGACGGCGGCAGCGAGCGCCACGAATGCGACTACTCCCCTGGACGGATGTGCGGCCGCGAGGATCGCGGGAGACGCGAGGAGCGCAAGGGTTGCCCCGGCACGGAAGCTCTTCCGGTTCTCTTGCCGAGCGACGAAGGTGAGCCCGACGACGTAAGCGCCGCCCGCGAGAGCGCCGGTGATCAGCCCGTGCGACAGCACGCCGTTCGCGGCGAGCCCCGCGGTCACATAGACGCCGCTCCGGCAGAGCCCCATCACGATGGGCGAGAAGGGGTTCTGCTTGTGCCAGGTGTCGTAGAGCAGGATGAGCCCGCCGAGGACCGCGCCGGACAGCGCCGCCTCGATCGGCGAGGCGCCCACGGTGGACGCGATGAGCGCGACCGCGCCGACGCCCACGACGAGGAGCGTGAAGCCCACGGTGAGCACCTCCTTGACGTCGATCTGACCCGACGGGATGGGGCGCTCGGGGCGCTCCCGCGCGTCGATCTCGCGATCGAAGGCGTCGTTCAGGAACATGCCGCCGACGTAGAAGAGCGACAGCGCGACGGCGAGCCGGATCCCCGCGAGGCGATCGAACGACCCGCCGGCGAGCGCAACGCCCGCGACGACGTTCGTCCATACCGTCGGCAGGTTCGAGACGCGTCCGAGCTTCAGGTAGAGCCGCGGACGGGTCGTGGCGACGGCGTTCACGACACGCCTCCGCCGGCGACGCCGAGGCGCTCGAGGGTCCACGCGAGCTCCCGGACGATGCCCTGGTTCACGTCCATGGCGCGGTGCTCAGGCGGCAGGACGTCCCAGGTGTACGTCTCCACCTCGAGGTGCGCGCTCACCGGCCGCCGCGAAACGAGCGCGAGCAGGTCACGCAGGAACGGCTGGGTGCTCCCGAGCGCGCCGAGCCGCTCGGCGAACACCGGCACATGGAAATGGATCCGCCACTCCGACGGTTCGCAGCGTCCGGCGGCGCGCGCGACGCGAAGCGCGTCCGGCAAGTCGAGGTGTCGCACGAGCTCCGTCCCTTTGCGTTCGACGACCTGGTGCAGGTACACGTCGTCGGCGAACCGCTCGAGGAGCGAGAACGTCGCTTCGTCTTCTCGCGGGTCGCCGGAGAGACGGACCGCGAGGGCGTCGGTGACCTGCACCTTTCCGATGCGCACGCCGCTCGCGTCGAGGCGCGCCACTGCGGCGCCCGCGTCCTCGAACTCGACCGCCAGGTGGCAGGCGTCGAGACAGACGCCGAGATGACGCCGTAGGAACGTCTCCGCCGCGCTCGCGTCGAGCCCGATCAGAGTGCCGAATCGCTGTACGGCGTCGCGTGCGAATAGCCGCTCCTCGAAGAAGCGTACGGCCTCGTCGGTCGTCTCCAGGAAGCAGCACGGTTCCGGCTCGAGGCAGAGCTCGACGAGCTTCCCCGTCTCCTCGCGGACGCGGAACAGCGTCGCGGCGTGCTCGAGCACGAGCTCCGCGATACGTCGTTCGCCGCCGGCTTCGAGTCGCGGCTTGAACGCGCCGGGCACGGTGCTGATGCTCCCCGGGACGCCGTCCGGCAGGAGCGCGGCGAGCTGCCACGCGAGCCGGTCGCTGTACGCGACACGCTCCGGCTCGAGCCAGTCCGGGCGGTACACGGCCTCTTTCACGCGGGCTCCGTGGAAGGTGCCGAAGGGAAAGCCGTTGATCGTGAACACGTAGAGGCCCTGGTCGCGGAGCATCGTCTGGAACGCCGCCAGGGCGCCCGGCGCGCCGAGCTCCGACGACGCGCGCGCTGCGAGACGCAGGCCCACGCCGAACGGCGCGTCGGGCGACAGCGCCCGCTTCACGGCGACGACGTGCCCGCCGACCGCGGCGCTCACCTCGGCGAGCGACTCACCCGCGTGGATGTTCGTGCAGTACGTGAGGTGCGGGCGTCCCGGTGACGCGATCTGCATCCGTGGGCCTCAGGATCCCGCGGCCGCGACCGCGCGCGGCGCGTCGTCGACGTCGAGGAGCGAGCGTGACGGCGTGCCGGCGCGGGCCGCGCGCGCGCCGAGCCACTCGATCGCGCGGACGAGCTTCGCCTCGTCGAGCGAGCGCACCTCGTGTCCGGTCCCGAGCGCCTCGAGCATCATCAGCGTGAGCTCGCCGCCGAGGTGCTCCCGGAACTCGTCGATGCCGCGGAGCACGATACGGCGCCCGCTCGCGTCGCGCGCGTCGAGCAGCCGGTCGAACGTCGGCAGGCGGAGCCGCTCGAGCACCGACACCACGCGCTCGCCGTCGGCTTCCCCGAGGAGCCCGACCTCCACCGAGTAGCGCGTATCGAGCGCGATGCCGATGGCGACGGCCTCCCCATGACGGAGCGCGTAGCTCGACATGCTCTCGAGCTTGTGCGCCGCCCAGTGCCCGAAATCGAGCGGACGCGAGCTCCCGAGCTCGAACGGATCGCCGGAGCGCGCGATGTGATCGAGATGAAGAAGCGCGCAGCGCTCGACGAGCTCCGCGACGGGCCCCTTCTCGAAGCGGCCGAGTGCGTCGGCGCGCTGGGCGAGGAAGCCGAAGAAGGCCGCGTCCTTGATGAGCGCGACCTTCACGGCCTCGGCCATGCCGGCGGCCTTGTCGCGCGGCTCGAGTGTCTCGAGCAAGTCGAGGTCGTTCAGCACCGCGAACGGGGCCGCGAACGAGCCGAACAGGTTCTTCTTCCCGAGGGCGTTCACGCCGTTCTTCACGCCCACGCCGGAGTCGTTCTGCGAGAGCACGGTCGTCGGGATGCGCACGACGCGCACGCCACGGTGAAAGGTGGCTGCGGCGTAGCCGGCCATGTCCTGGAGCGCGCCGCCGCCCACCACGACGACGAACGATTGCCGGTCGATGCGGAGCTCGTCGAGCCACGCGGCGAGCGCGAGCGGCGCCTTCGCGTCGTTCTTGCACTCTTCACCGCCGGCGACGACGAGCGGTGGTGCGGCCAGCTGCATGGTCGCAGCATGTCGCTCGGCGTAGCGCGCGATGCTGCCCACGAGGTCTGGCCAGCACGCCGCGACGCGCTCCTCGACGACGAACGCCGCCCGGTGCCGGCGCGCCGGCTCCCGACGCGCGAGCGCGTTCGAAAGCGCCGGATTGTCCACGGAAAATACGCCCCTCCCGAAGAAGACGGGGTACTCGTAGGACACGGTAAATCGCTGGGTATGGAGCATCTGAGAGACGGCGAGCGCCCATCGCGCGCTCGCATCCTCAGCGATTCTTAGCTGGAATTTGCTAGAAGGCTACCCGTGTCACCGTTCTTCCGCCTCGTGGGTGGCGTACGTGCCGCGGTGACGTTACGCCGCAAGGTGTCGGGGCCGCTCCGGCCCTCGTGGGATCCCACGTTCGAGGCGCTCGCAGAGCTCTTTCACCAGGGCTCGCTGCGCATCACGCGCCTGCCCCTCGAGGCGCAGCGGCGTTCGACGCGGAGCGTCCTGCTCGGCTTGCCTTCGTCGCCCCTCTACCAGGAAACCACGTTCGAGAAGGTGTCGGCCGGCGGAGTGCCCGCCGAGTGGTTTCGCCGGGAAGACGCGGCGAACGGCCCAACCATCCTCTACCTCCACGGCGGCGGATACGGGCTCGGGTCGATCGACACCCATCGCGATCTGATCGCCCGCATCGCACGGACGTGCCGCGCGAGCGCCCTCGCCGTCGAATACCGTCTCGCGCCAGAGCATCGCTTCCCCGCGCAGCTCGAGGACGCCGTTGCCGCGTATCTCTTTCTACTGCAGCAGGGCGTCGATCCGCGCCGGCTGGTCGTCGCAGGGGATTCCGCGGGCGGCGGACTGACGCTCGCGCTCCTCGTGAAGCTCCGCGACTCGGGTTATCCGCTTCCGGCCGTTGCGGTGTGTCTCTCGCCGTGGGTCGACCTCGAGGGACTCGGTGCGAGCGTCGATCAGAACGACCGCTACGACTACATCTCCCGGCGCGCCCTCATGCAATACCGGAAGCGTTTCGTGGACGACGAGAACGTGCGTAACCCACTTGCCGCGCCGCTCTACGCCGATCTGCGGCGCTTGCCGCCGATGCTCGTCCAGGTCGGCTCCGCAGAGGCGCTGCTGGACGACTCACGACGCATCGTCGAGCGCGCTCGCGAGGCGAACGTCGACGTGACCTTCCGCGTCTGGGAGGACATGATCCACGTCTGGCAGCTCTTCGCATTCATGGTGCCTCAGGGCTCAGCCGCCATCGACGAGATCGGCGCCTTCGTGCGCGAGCACGTGCCGGTTGTTAGGTAAGGGGGGCCTTGGCCCCCCGCAGCTTCGCCTTCGGCGAACTGCTCCCCCCGCCGCTTCGCGGGCTCGCTGCGCTCGCGCAGGTCCGCTTCTTTGATGCCTCAGGGACGACGAAGGCGTCGATGCGGAACTACTTACGTCCGGTGAGTACCAGGCCGGCGGCCACGAGGAGCGCGAACGCCGCGATGATGGCGAAGGCGAGCTTGCGCCGCGAACGCCGTGAACCGCCACCGTACGAGTCTCCGGACGACGACGATGACGACGACGAGCTGACCTGCGTGTAGTGACCCGTCCCCGTCGCGGACGACATCGCCGAGGGCGACGCCGACGAGGACGCTGACGGCGTACCGGATCCCGCCGCCGCAGCCGACGACGACCCTGCCGCAGCAGAGCCGTTCCCCTTGCCGCCACCGGGTGAGCCGCCTTCACACGCGCGCTGCACCTTCGGCGTGATGCGGATGACCTTGCTCTCTTCCGGCGGGATCCGCATCACGGTGACGTAGAGCGAAGCGTCGCTGCCGAGATCCATGTCGACGACGAAGCCGTCCGCCTTGCCGACGTCCTTCCGGCTCCCGGCGACGATCCCGTCGCGGGCGACGTTCGGCTCGAGCGACCAGAGCTTGCCGTTGGCGTTGTCGCCGAAGAAGTAACGGCCGCGGTAGCCGTCCGGCCAGCGGCAGTCGTCGACGATGAGACCGCCGTTGATCGACTTGCAGCCGCTGTCCGCGTCTCCCGGGACGTCATCGTGGCGGCAGTAATACGCGGGGTCCACGCAGTCGCCGCGATCGGGCGTCACGCGGCGACACTCCGCCACCGGATGGCCCGCCGGGCCTTCGCGGAAGGGCCAGCCATAGTGATGGCCGCCCTCTTTCGGGATCACGTCGATCTCTTCGTGCGCGATATCGCCGACGTCCGCCGTCCAGACGTTGCCGGTTTGCGGATCGACCCAGATTCTCCAAGGATTTCTGAGGCCCCAGGTCCAGATGTCCTTGCGCGGCTCGGCCTTCGGCAACTTGAACGCGTCGTCGCCGCAGGCATTGCCGCACGACGTCGCAGAGTCCACCGCGGTGAGCGGGTTGTCCTTCGGGATCGAGCCGTCGAGGCCGATGCGGAGGATCTTGCCGTTGCCGTTGGTGAGGCAGGTCGCGAAGTAGTTCGTCGGCGTGAAGGGCGGCTCGGGGAGCTTCTTCGCGCGGCAACCGGTGTCGCCGACGCCGACGAGCAGGTTCCCCGTCGAGTCGATGGCGAGACCGCCGCCCATCTCGTGGTCGTCGGGGCCACGGAGGCCTTTGACGAGCACCTGCTCCGACGACAGCTCGAGGTGATTGTCGTCACCGAGACGGATGAGGCTGATCTTCTGCTTGTCGTTGTCGGGCGCGCCCGCCGACGAATAGAAGAAAATGAGGAGATGATTCTCGGCGAATCGCGGATGCGCGATGACGTTGAGAAGCCCCTTCTCCGTCTTCGAGTCGACGTTCAGGTTGCCGGCGACGACGTGGTCGCCGTTGGGTAGGCGCACGACGACGCGCCCCATCTTCTCGGTCACGACGGTTCGGCCGTCGGGCAAAAACTCGAGCGCCGTCGGCAGCTCGAGCGCCGTCATGAACGTGGAGAGCTCGAAGGTCGACGCCGCGTCGGCGGACAGCTCGTCCGCCTTCGCACCGGTCGTGACCAACAACGCTAACGATAGCCCGAAGAGCCACCCGGCCCAGTTCTTCGCCACGGATGCCTCGTACCGTGTTTCGCGTGCGGATGGAGCCCCGGTCTCGCTGGACGCGACTGAGTCCGCGCCCAGCGACCACCGGGAGAGCCGCTTTACAGCCTAATTTCGTCCGGAGAGCCGGGGAACATCAGCCAGGAACGCGGCGTTCCTTCGCCTTCATGGCCATCTCGAAGAACTCGCGGCGCGTCTTCGGGCCGAGGGGCCCCTGCACGGTCCAGCGGCGCTCGCCGACGGTGTCGTCGAGCTCGCGCTTGTACATGCTGAACTGGCTCTGATCGAGCTTGCAGCGCGTGGCGGTGGGATCGATGTGATAAATCTTCGCGGCGTTCAGCCCGAAGATCTTCTTCTTCATGTCGGCAGTGAGCTCGGGATAGCCGTACTTGTCCTGGTACTCGGCCGTGATCGAGAAGCTCCGGAAGAGCTCGATCTGCGCCTGCGGGCTGCCGCCGAGGATGCAGTCGGTGCCCCACACGATGTTGTCCTCGCCGAGGTACTTGAGGAGCTTGCCGATGTAGTGCTGCGACTGAATCGGGTCCTTCATCACGTTGCTCCACGCGCTGCCCATCTCGGCGAACACGTTGAGCTTGTGCGTGGACGTTTTGGTTCCGGGGCTGTCCGGATCGTCGATGGCCCCCGCCTCGATGAGCGAGCGGATGAGCTGATTCACGCCGAGCGGATTCGCATCGCTCGCGTCGTAGGGGACGTTCTCGGTCGGCGTCGGCGCGAGCGCTGCGAGCGACGTGCCACCGGTGCCCGCGTGGATCGCCGAGTGATAGATGACGAAGTTCGCCTCCGGGTAATCCATCGAGACCTGGCCGATTTCCTTCGGCTGGTTGTGCTCGACGTCGAAGCCCGGAATCGGCAGACCCTTGTGCACGGCGAAGTTCGGCACGCCGAGCTTGAGGCCCGCCTCGATGAACGCGCGACCGACCGGATCGCTGAGGTAGTACCCCTCCGCGTAGCCTTCCTTCGACACGTAGGTGTCGGAGCGCCACGCCGGGTAACACTTCCACGAACCGCAGCGCCAGTCCTTGTCCTCCATCGCCGCGTACATGCCCTCGATCTGGTGCTCGATCATGTCGTTCGGCATGACCTGCACCTGATTGATGACACGCTCCGACTTGGCGAGCGCGTTCAGCGAGTCGCGGAGCTGCTTCATGCCGTCGTTCGACAGCGGGAGGCCGCACGCGATCGCGGAGTTCTTGAGCAGATCGCGCTCGGGGAAGCAGGTCGCGGCCGGCCACGAGGTGATCACCGTCATGGTCGTGTCACTGTTGACGAACATGAGCTCGCCGTAGTGCTTCTGATCCATGCAGTTGAGCTTGTCCGTCTCGTCGGTGCAGCTCGCGATGAGACCGAGGAAGATCGGGTACACCGTGTTGCGGGTACGCCACTCGCCGTCGTCGAAACTGTGCGTCTGGACGTCGAAGATGAACTCCTTGTCACCGAGGACGATCTCGGTGCCGGGGTCACAGTCGGCGCCCTTCGGAACGACGTAGGGGCCGTCACCGAAGTTGAAGAGGTTACCGCCGTCGTTGCCGTCGACGCTCTGCTTCGCCGCGGGGCCGTCGCTCGTACTGTTGCAGCCCATCTGATTGATGACTGCCATCGTCGTGAACATGCCAGCAGAGCTCGCGAGGAACTCGCGGCGATCGATGCCGAGCTTGCGCGCGCGATCGTCGGCCCTGCGGAGGACCTCCGTGCGCATCGCCGCTTCCTTCTTGGTCTGCGGATGGAAGTACTCGCCGTTCGAGTGATTGCCCATCCAAACCGGCGGCTCCAGCGGCAGCTCGGGCTCGGTCTTCTTGCGCAGCTTTAACCAGGGAAACTTGGTCTTTGCCATGTGACTTCCGATGTCCTTTTACTGAGCCGCCGGCGCCATGAGGCAGCCGTTCATTTTTCCACAATCGCCGATCTGATTCGAGAGCGCCGTGGAGACGCCCGAGTTACCCCACTTGTCGATCACGTCGACACAGCCCTTCGCGTCGGGGTCGAGCGCCGTCTTCTGCGGAGCGAGGTAGCAGCTGTTCGAATCCGTGCATCCGATCGAGAGGATGCAGTTCATGATCTGCTGGCAACCGATGAGCGCATCGCATTCGCGCTGAATCATGAAACAGCTGTCGCAGAGGCACGAGCGCTCGTCGGTCTTGAAACCGGCGGGAAGGTCGTCCGAGCTGAACGCCTTGCACGCTGCCGCGTCGCCGTCGTCGTACGGCGACTTAACCTGGTCGTAGCGGTAAGGAACCGGCGTTGCCGTGCCGTCCGCCGAAGCAGCTGGGGGCGCCACGCCGACCGTCTTGTAGATGTCTCCGCCACCACCGTCCGCTTCGTCTCCCGACCCGTTGGCGTTTGCAGTCGGCGACGCGTCCGACGAGCAAGCGTTCACGGAAAGAGCGAGACCCCCGGCGATGGCGACAAGTGTAATGAGTCGTTGACCGCGCTTCATGTTGCGGCGAAGGCAGTACCATAACGAAGCGCGCGGAGCAACCGTTCGGTACAGAGCAAAATCAACGATTTAAGGATTTGCGCAAACACTCTTCTGCGGCAACAAATAGCCGTCGAGGTTGCTCAGTGAGCTAGCGCGATGCGTCAGCCCTTCACACAACGTCGTGCCGTGCGTGACGCGATGATGAGAAGCTCTCGTCGCGCGCTCGTCGCGCTCGCGTTCGCATCCAACGCCGCATGCTCGTCGCAAACGACCGCCCGTCCCGAACCGCGTCCCGACGCGAGCACGCCGCGGCCGCCCGTCACCGTTCCAGACGCTCACGCGCCGATGACGCGCGTCGACTCGGGCAGGCCCTCGGTACCACCGGTCGTGCACACGTACGCCCCGACCTACGCCGCGATCTACGACGAGGTCCTCAAGCCGAGCTGCGCGTTCGAGTTCTGTCACGGCGGCTCCGGCCTCTTCATGGACCTCGAGACGAAGGCGCTCGGGTACTCGACGCTGGTCAACTTCAAGGCCGCGGGGGTGGACTGCCAGTCCACGGGCCTGTTCCACGTCCTTCCCGGCAAGCCGGAGCAGAGCCTTCTCTATCTGAAGATCACCACTCCTCCATGCGGCAAGAAGATGCCGCTCATGTACGTGACGAGCGGCATGCTCGATCCCCGCGAGATAGAGCAGATCCGTCAGTGGATCCTGCGCGGCGCACCCGATGACGGTGACGGGGACGCCGCGGCCACGCTCGCCGAGGCCGGCGCGCCGGGCAGAGCAGAGGCTGGCACCGACGCTGACTAGGCTTCGCGCCGTCCTCGCGCTGCTCGTGGTCCTCGCGGCACCGGGTTGCAAGACCAAGCCCGCGCCGCTCGAGCTCGAAGGGGGTGCGCTGAACCGTCGGCCACCTCGCTTCCTCGACGGCGGGCCCGCTCCCGACGCGAGCGTGAGCTGCGGCGGTGCGGTATGCCCCGAGCCGGCCGGCGGTGACGTGCTCGGCGAGATCCCGTGCTGCCTGCCGTCGGGTGAGTGCGGTCTTCGCGTGCCGCTGCTCGGCAATCGATGCTCCCTCCCGTCGCAACCCGGCGGGGTCGACACGGCGTGTCCATCGGTGACCATGCCGAACGGCGCAGTGACTCAGGGGTGCTGCGGTCCACTCGGCCGTTGCGGCGCGTACGACAGATTCGGCCCCCTCGGCTGCATCGTCGTGGACACCTCGGACGCCGGCATGCGCTGCGAGTACGACCCCGAGAAGCTCTGCCGGAGCGTCGTGGCCGTCCCCTGCGACGGGCCCGAGGACTGCGGCGCCGGCAACGTGTGCTGCGCGCGGAACGACTTCGGGCTCTACGATCTCTACGGTTGCTTCAAG
>DATAZL010000062.1:0-29992 GCA_036272055.1 Polyangiaceae bacterium
ATGGCCCCCCTCACAACCAATCCCACGCCGTCAATTCCGTCATCCCGTCACTGCCTAATCTCTCGCGAGCAAAGCGAGCACAGCGAGCCCGCGAAGCGGCGGGGGGAGCAGTTCGCCAAAGGCGAAGCTGCGGGGGGCCAAGGCCCCCCTCACAACCAATCCCACGCCGTCAATTCCGTCATCCCGTCACTGCCTAATCTCTCGCGAGCGCAGCGAGCCCGCGAAGCGGCGGGGGGAGCAGTTCGCCAAAGGCGAAGCTGCGGGGGGCCAAGGCCCCCCGTAATTAAAAGCGGGGGGCCTTGGCCCCCCTTAATAAACCAGGACGTTGGGCGCGCCGGGAGACGCGCCGGGGGGCGCGCTCGCGCCGAAGGCCGTCGGGTCGTCGTCGGCGGAGGTCGGCTTGCGGCGCGCCATGCTGACGCCGGGCTTCGACGCGGCGAGCGCGGGAAACACCGAGGCGACCGTACCGCTCGGGTCGCGCAGGGTGAGTGTCTCGCCCTGGTTCGAGAGGCCGGCAGTGCCGAGCTCGTCGACGCGCACGAGGAGCGTGCCCTCCACCGGCGGCACGTCGAGCACCGACGTCGGATCGTAACCGGCGGGCACGACGAGCACGTACGCGCCGGCGGGGATCACGGCGTGGGGCAGCGTGCGCACCGAACCGCTGTCCTGGAGCGTCCATCCGTCGAGATCGACGTCGGCTGCGCCGTCGTTCACGAGCTCCACCCATTCGCTCGTCTTCTCGACGCCGTCGGGGTTCGCGAGCACCTCGTCGAGCACGAGGTGCGGCATCGCAGCGCGCGTCGTGATGCGGGTGGCGAACGCCGTCTCGTTGCCGGCGAGGTCGGTCACCGTGCCCGTCACCTCGACGGGGGTCCCCGGCGTCAAGGCGCCGAGCATGAACTCCTGCCCGGGCGCTTCAGCGACCATCATGGTGGTCGGAGCGGAGAACACCCAGAACAGCGACGCGGCGGCGTTCCCGACGAAGACGCGGTCGTCGAGGACGCGGGCGCATGCCGGACCGAGCGCCACCGTCGTCGGGTCGCACGGCGCCGCGGCGGGCGGCTCCGGCGGCGCGCCGAGGCTGATCGGCGCCGGATCGAGGGCGAGCCCGGTGATCGCAGGCGGCGGGACGACAAACGACGTGGACGGACCGCCGACGTCGAGCGTCGCCACGCCGCCGTCACTCGACGCCTGGGAGCCCAACCCGAGCGACGGCTCCTCGTCGGCGTCGAGCTGGATACATCGGTCGGAGGCGGTGCCCTGTGAATCGGCGCCGGCCCCGACGCTCCACGTGAGCGCGACGGGTTCCGACGTGACCCTGCTGCCCGGAGGTGGCATCGCGCCGTCGCCGCAGAATACCCAGCGCTTGCCCCCGCCGAGTGCGGCGTGCGGCGGCCACACGCGGTCCGCGTAGTCCTCTGCCTGCGCCGTCACGACGAAGGTCGACAGCACTCCGAACCCGAGCGCGCCGAACGTGTACGTCTCCCCGGCGTCGAGTCGCTCCGACGGCGCGAGCACGAGCTCCGCGGCGCTGATTCCTCCATCGGGCAGCGGCGACGCACTCCACACCGTGCCTGGTACCCGCAGCTCGTCGAGAGTCGACGGCAGCGCCGCCGACCGGAGCCGCGCCGCATGATACGAGTCGAGCGCGCCGCGGAAGAGCACGAGCGCGCCGGGATCCGCGTCGAGCCCGGCTACGTGGAGCCGGAACACGGAGGCAATGCCGTCCGCGCGCGGCGCGGGCTCGACGGTGACGACCGGCGTGGCGCGTCCAGGCGGCAGTGCCGGCGCGTGACAGCCTGCGCCGAGAACGACCGCCGCGACGCTCGCGAGCACGCCCGCACGAACCCGAACCATGCCCTCGCCCCTCGGCGCGAGCAGCACCCAGGTTGCGTGTTAAAGTCGCGTCGCCATGAGCCCCGACGAGATCAAGAAGCTCCGCGACGACCTCGGCTGCTCCCTCGGCGAGCTCGCGACGTTCGTCGGCGTCGATGTGAAGACGGTCATCGAGTGGGAAGCCGGCGATCTCTTCCCCACCAAGCGCCACGTCGTGAATCTCGAGGCCGCCCGCAAGGCAGGACCCGAAGCCATCCGCCGCCCCAAGGCCGTGGCTGCGCCGAACGGATTGGACGCGCTATCCGATCCACGACTCTGGGCCATCGTGCAGAAGCTCGTGACGGATCCGACGTTCTTCGCCGAGGTCGAAAAGCTGGCCGCGCGACCTCAATTCGACTGATTCGCTTCGCCCCGCCTCAGTCCGCTGACGCCGCGCGGCGTTCTCGCCGGCCGCCTTCGCGCCGCGCGCGCTCGAAGAATCCGAGGAACAAATTCGTCACGAACTCGGTCGCCGAATCGATGTCGACGGGGTCGCGCTTCACCATCAGCACGGCGATCTCGAAGCACATGCCGATCATGCTGCTCGCCAGGTATTCGGCGTTCGCGGTGGGGAGAACGCCGCTACGCATCTCGTGCTCGAGGACGCCGGCGAGGCGCGCGTGCTCGTCGACGATCAACGGGTCCCGGGCGAACGACCGGATCGTGGCGGCATTGCGCTGGAGAAGGTCGAACGTCGTGCGATCGGTCACCACGAACTCGAAGTACGCGCGCAAGCTATCGCGGAGATATTCCTCGTAACCTCCTCCGCGCTCGACCTTCGCGAGCCACTCCAGACGCCGCTCTTCGCTCTGCTGAAGGAGAGCGCGAAAGACCGACTCCTTGTCCGGGAAGTAGTTGTAGAAGGTGCCCGAACCGAGGCGCGTACGACGGATCACGTCGCGCACGGTCGCCGCGTCGTATCCGAGCTCGGTGAACACGCCGCGGGCCGCGTTGAGGATCTCGGCCCGGTTTTGCGCCTTGTTTCGCTCTCGCTTGCCGTTCACCGGCGCGTCGGCCTGCTTGCTGCGCGCCGCCGGCTTGTGCTTTGCCACTCGCGAGTCGCTTCGATTCGTTTTGCTCAGCATTGGTGTGCCGCGAGAAACTTGACGCAGGCGTCATGTTACCCGCGTGAGTATTACTGTCAACGCGTGTGATGCAGTGCGGCGGCGTGTGCGAGTCCATGATTCGAGAATGGGGTATGACGAACCGGTCACGTTGACTCGAGCGGCTCGTCGCTGTTAGTTGAAGCGGCTTGAAAAGCCGCGAGGGACGGGCGGAGCACCCGCTCGGGCGATAGAGTGGACTGGCTGACCCTCGGGCAGCAGTCCTTACCGACCGGGGCTCCCTCGGCGGTCCACGTGATCTCAGGAGGCATCAGATGATTCGATTCGGAACAGGTATTCTTATCGCCACCGCCGCAGCGTGCGCGGCGTTCGGCGTTGCAGCGTGTGGTGACAGCTCGGTCGGCGGCGGCGGTCCGCCCGTCTCTGCAACAGGTGGTGGCGGCGCGACGGGCACCGGTGGATCCGGTACCGGGGCCACGTCCACGGCAGGCGGCTCGAGCAACGGTGGCTCCGCAGGAGCGACGACGGTCAGCGACACGTGCACCGGCGCGTGCTGCCCGACCGACGCTTCCTGTTACTCGACATCCGCTGGCGCGACCGCGCCGGGTGCGGCCTGCATGGCGCGCATCCAGAACACCGCCGATCACATGCAGATGCGGCAGACGTGGCTCGACATTCTCACGCCCGCCGGCAACGTGATCCCACTCGTCCTCGGCACGCTGAACACGTACACCCAGCTTCCCGAAGCCGCGTGCAACACGCCGGGCGGCGGAACCGGCTACATGCAGGCCGTCGATCTCGATCTGACCACGGGCATCTCGACCCTCGGCTACACCAAGTTCACGACGACCCAGACCGCCCTCAGTGACGGCCTTTGCTTCGTCGACATCGGCATGGGCGCCGACACCTCCGCGACCAGCAGCGCCGGCTGGAAGGACGTCTCCGACATCGGCAGCGAGAAGAACTTCGACTTCTCCTTGCCGGCATCGATGATGAGCCCGAGCGGCGACTACCCGCCGGGCCTCACACCGCCGATGCCCCAGCCCTGGAAGGTCGCGCCGACCAAGGCCAAGCGCGTCGACACCGACTTCAACGTCGCCAACGACCGTAAGGCTCTCCTCGCGCGCCTGGCGCCGACCGGCGACCTCGGCATGGCGGGCTACACCGGCGTGTTCTATTACGACACCACCACCGGCACCTCGCACGGCTACTCGCCGGTGTCGTACCAGATCATCTACGACGCCCCGGCGACGGCCGGCGCACTGCCGACGACGTATATCGTGGTGCCGATCCGCGAGGCGGAGATCACCTACCGCGCGAACGACCCGAAGGCCCCGAACTGCATCGGCAAGTACCTGCCCGGCAACGCCGATCCCACGACCTGCGCCGAGGTCGGGATGGAAGCGACGAAGCCGTCCTGGGGCGGCATCTACGACACCACGCCAGGGGAGGGCGACGCGCACGTCCAGGGTTACTTCCTCATCACCGAGCTCGAGCAGGTCTACTCCAAGGTGCTCGGACAGACCCTCTGCGTCAGCTACCCGACGCGGCAGGTCTCGCAGGACGCCGGCTGGGCAACGGACACCGAGGCACGCTGCCGCAAGGCGGCTGCCTGGAATCCGTCTGATGCCATGAAGGGTCTCCCGAAGGGCGACTGGTGCGCCGCGAGCAACAGCATGGCATCCGACGCCTGCCACGACTCTTACAAGAGCGTCTCGTTCCACGCCTTCCAGGCGTTCAAGATCAAGAGCGACCACTGCTCGCCACTCTGATCCGGAACTGACGCCCCCGGGCGTCTGAGCAAGGCCGACGGCTACGAAGCCGTCGGCCTTTTTCTTTTCTGCAAGTGGGCCCGCGGGCGCAAACGCAATCGCCAGGGCGGACGCAGCACTCACGCTCGCGCGAGAGGCAGGTGGACGCGGCGCTCGCGTGCGTCACGGCGTGGACCGCAGGCCGTGCGCAGACGAGGCGCCGTACGAGCTCAGGCGTACTCACATGCGCGTCGGCTGCGCACCGACGCCGCCGAACCGCGTGGCTTCGTGACTAGAAGTGAACGGTGCCGCCGAGCGTGAAGGCGTTCGCGCTCTCGGTGATGTGGCCGCCGTTGATGGCGTGGATGCTGCGGAACTCGGTGCGACCGGGGATGTTGTTCGCCGTGTTGAACGGCGGCTGCGAGTAGCCGGTGCCGACGGGGATCAGTAGCTTGCCGTCGCCGTTGTTGTTCTGGCCGGCGGAGAGGTGCCGCTGGTAGCCGAGGGAGATGTCGATGAAGTCCTGGCGGAGGACGATGCCGCCACCGAAACCCCAGCGCTCCGCCCCGACGGGGAAGACCTGCATGTACGCCGGATCGATCGACTGCGACTCGTACCAGGCGCCGGCGCGGACCGCGAACTTGTCCCGCACCGCGTTCCACTGGCCGCCTACGCGAAGACCGAACGAGTCCTTGAAGCCGGTGGGGCGGTCCGCGTTCGGCGGTAGCTCGACGCCAGTCGGGATGACGGGAACCGAGCCGGTACCGTTCAGCGACTTGAACCGGGTGACGACGGTGTTCGCCTTGCTGTTCATGTCGTAGCTGCCGTCGAGCTCGACGTCGAACAAGTCGTCGTGCAACGGATCGCGGACTTCACGGCCCTGCTCCCAGGTCAGGCGCGACTTGGTGCGCGGCTGGTGGAAGCGGACACCAGCGCGAAGCTCGGGTGGGATCTTGTACTCGAACAGGGTGAGCGCGTTTGTCGCGCCCTTGTAGACGTTGACCGTCGCCGTCTGACACGACGACGGCAATCCGGTGCAGGTGGGTTGAACCGCGCCGCTGCCCTGGTTGAAGATCTGCGCGGTCAAGGTGAAGTCTGCGGAATGGGTACGAATCGCGTCCATCCAGCGACCCCAGACCGAGATGTCGAGCTGGGGAAGGATCGACCAGTGAATCGACGCTACCGCGCCGGGGACAAAAAGATCCTTCGTGACGATGCGCGCGAGGCCATCATCTTGCTGATGATCACCAACCTCGTACGTCGGGCTTCGGTTGTTCGTCCCACCGACCTGCGTGACGTCGATGACGCCGATGCCGGAGATGAAACCGACGCCGAGGCGCAGATGACGTATGACTTCCCAGCCGACGCTGGCGGTCGGAAAGATGATCGTCGAGAGGTTGTCGGTCTGCATGTACCGGTACGGAGCCGGCAACAGCTGGGTCGTGTTGGTGCGGGTGTTGAACCCGGTCGTTTCGAGCGGGAAGGCGTTGCGAGGCGTGCCGTACGTCGCCGGTGGCACGACGGCCAGACCGAAGCCGAGCTTGTCGCTCGCGCGCCAGGCGACGGAGATCGACGGGATCGTCGATGGGAAGCCGCCGCGCGAGTTGCACACCGGGAGATACTGAAGGAGCGGGGTCCCGTTCGGGCCGAGCGACTGATCGTTCGGGCCGACGTGCGGGTTGTTCCCCGGGCCGCGGCGGTCGTAGCAGACGTGATCGAAGTTGAGCTGCTGCTCGATGCTGAAGCCGCTGCCCTGCGTCGCGAGTGCGGCGGGGTTGTAGTGCGCGGCGATCGGCTCGTTGGCGACGCCTAGCCACGCGCCGCCGCGAGAGAACGACGCGCTGCCGTTGTCCGGATATTCGAGCGGGTTGCTCGCGAAGGCTCCCGACGACACGGAGAGGCACGCGGCACCCGTGAGGGCGGCGGCGGCCAGTCTGCGTGCGTGCTCGGTTCTCATCGTTCGGGCCTTTTACAGGGCGAAGTCGACCATGTACGCGAACAGCAATTGCAGCGGCTGCCGGAACACCTGCGTCCCGAAGAGCTGATTGTTCTGCCCGAGCGTCGTGTAAACGCGGAGTAGAAAGGTGTCGTTGCTGCTGACCCAGTTGGGACGGAAGCCGGCGAGGATGCCGTACTGCACCTCGACCTCGTGAGTCGCGACGCAGCCGGCGCCGAAGCCCTCCGACGCGACGCAGGCGGCGCCGTCGGGGACGATGAGACCCTCGGAGGTCGTGACGTTCCCGCGGATGCGGTTACGAGGCACGTACATCAATCTGAGAGCGGGACCGATGAACCCGACGTTGCGCGCACGGAAGAGGCCATAGGCCTCCCAGCGAAGGTTCCAGCCGCCGTTCATCACGGTGCCGTTCTCCCAGTCGTAGGAGACGTCGGGACGGCCGTCGTGCCGGAACGCCAGGTTCGACACGCCGACGAAGTTGTACGCCGGCCAGAGGAAGCCCCAGCGGCCCTCGTAGAACGCCCAGCCCTTGGACTGGACGTCGGAGTTCTGATCTTTGATGGCGCGTGCGGTGCGCGTGAGATCGGTGAACGTCGGCGTGGTGTCCTGCGTCGCCGGCAGATCGTTTACCGCTTGACCGGCACGATCGCGCCCCGTCTTCGGGTCGGGGGTGAACTGCAGGAGATGCCACTCGTCGTGGTACCCGATGGTCCCGCCGAACTGCATCAGGAAGAGACGGATGTCGACGTTCGCGCTGACCTCGGCGAAGGGGACGGTGACGGTGCCGATGACCTGCGTCCGGAGCTCCGTCACCTCTTTCTCGAGCTCGAAGCGATGGTCGTAGATCGCTCTGAACCCGGGGCCGATGAACGGCATCAGGGTGAGGTGCGGCCCCGGCTTCTGAAGGTTCAGAAAGTCGTCAGCCGGTGGGTGCGCGTGCGCCGGCAGGGCTGACACGAGCAGCCCCGCGAACGCCAAGATCCCCGCAAACGGCCTGCCGATTCTCATGGACTGTGCTGGCGGATCGAGTCGCTGGGCGAGCTTTCCCCGGTGTTCCCTCGATGGCAAACGCCCGCCACGAGTACCCGTCTCCCTTTCCACTGTCAATAAGAACCGCCCCGCGAAAACGACGGCCCATCGCGCGCCAAACGCGCGTCGCGCCACTACAGAAGACTCGCGTGACGGTGAAGCGCGCGAGCGCGCAGTAACCCTTGCCGACAGCCTCTTCACGCGCCGATGCAACGCAGGCTGCTCGATGGCGACAGACGCACAGGGGGACGGCGTGCGAACGGTCCCCGCATTTCACGTCCGCATCGACGTGAGTCGTGACCGTCGAGGACAGCTTGGTGGAGATGCGCCTCACCACGAAGACCAGCCATCACTCGACGGCGCTCGAAACGAATCTGCGTGAGCGGCTTGGTTCAGCGAATGCCATCCGTGGACCACATTCCGCTGACACCGCCCAGGACGTCGGGCACCGACTAGTCTCTTGTTCGCTCGATCAGGGGGATTTTTCTTGGCCGCGCGCGTCGAGAAGCGCGCTGAACTGATGCCGTCAATTTCCAGTACACGGCTGCAAGGGCAATAAATACAAATGCTTGAGATAGGCTCCCCGAAGGCGACACGGGACATGAAGCCGGCCCTCTGGCCGATTTGACCGTCCCGCGAAACGCCGATGCCATTTTGGTCGCACTGTAATCAGAGGTAGCTTATAGTCTCAGTGCAATTTGAAGAGCAGCCTCCGGCCCGCGCCGGATGCAGCCAGGAGAAGAGGACGCCGTGCCGATCGAACTGCCCGCCGTGCGGATCCTGATCGTCGATGACGACAAGCAGATCTGCGACTACATGCAGACGCTTCTCGAAAACGATGGATTTCACGTCAAGACGACGAGCGATCCGACGCTCGTCGAGGACGAGGTTCGCACCGGCGAATACCACGTCATAATCCTCGATCTGATGATGCCGAAGCTCGACGGCATCGAGGTCTTGCGACGGATACGCGGCATCGACAAGGACATCGCCGTGGTCATCTTCACGGCGCATCCGAACCTCGATTCCGCCGTCGCGTCGATGAAGCTCGACGCGGTCGACTACATCAAGAAGCCGTTCAACGCCGACGAGTTTCGCGAAGTGCTCTCGCGCGTGATGCGCAAGAAGGGTCTCGCGAGGACACCGGAAGAGCAGCTTCACAAGATCATCGGCGACACGATCCGGACGCTCCGCAAGGAGAAGGAGCTCACGCTGAAGCAGATGAGCCGGCGCACCGGCCTCAGCATCTCGCTCCTTTCCCAGATCGAGCGCGCCGAATCGAGCCCCTCGATCTCGAGCCTCTACAAGATCTCGGTCGCGCTCGACTCGCGCATCCAGGATCTGTTCGGCAAGGACTGATTTCGCGGGGCCGCGAGGCCCCTCGCCTGCTTGACAGACAAATGGCGGCTCGCCATATTCGCGGCCCCCAAGCCCGCCGAGGTAGCTCAGGTGGTTAGAGCAGGCGTTTCATAAGCGCCGGGTCGGGGGTTCAAGTCCCTCCTTCGGCACCACGAGACTCTAGCGCTTACCGGGTCCAGGCCCTGCGCGACCCACCGCCGGGTTCATCGCGTCGAACGCGATGTGAAGCGTGAGCCCGGTACGACGAACCGCACGCGGCAGCGGGCCGTACGGTGAAGCCGCCGCGAGTGCGCGCGCGACCTCGTGATCGAACTCGGGGATGCCGCTGCCGCGAACGACGGCGATGTCGTGCACTGCACCGTCCGACGAGATGGTGACGCCGATGACGGCGACGCCGCCACGTCCCTCGGCGCGCGCCCACATCGGGAGCGCGTCCTCCCAGTACGGGTACACCTTGCGGGTCAGCGCCTGCGCGTAGCTCTGGATGCCGAGCGTCGCGGCGCCGTCACTGCCGCCTTCGCCGGAGGCGCGCGACTTCGTGCCGATGCCGTTCATGCCGTCGCTGCCGGGATCACCGGGGCCCGAAGAGCCGCCCGGACCCTGGCCGAGCGGGCCGCCCGCGGTGCTCGCGGTGATGAGCGACTGCACGAGGCTCGCGACTTCTTCGGCGCTGTCCACGGTGTCGGCGGGCCTGCCGTGCGCGGTCGTCTGGATCGACGCGCGCCCGAGGCGCACCGCGGGATGCGCGACCGCGACGGAGGCACTGCGACGGAAATCGGGTTCGTCGCTGCCGTGCTCGACGCCCTCTGCTGCGATCTTGACGGAACCCGCGACGGCGGCACCGAGCACCTGTGGGCGCTGTCCGTCTTCGGTCGGCGGATCCGCGCCGCGCTCGAAGCCGGCAACCGTCGGGATCGCGCCGACGCCGCCCACCGACGGATCGGTCGGCGACGGTGTGATGCGAGAGAGACGCGCACCGGTCCCGACGGCGATGAACGTCAGCTCCATCGGGTTCGGCGTGGTGCGCCGATCCTCGCGTGAGAGCCGCTCGGCACCGGTGTCGAGGCGCGAGAGCTGGCTCGACGGCACGAGTAACGTCGGATCCGTCTCCAGGGTGAGGCCGTCCACGCTGTCGGAGAGATGGAGCGCCTTCTCCGTCGCTTCGCGGCTGCCGCCGCGCCCGGTGACGCGCGTGTCGGGACGTGGCTCACGCGGCGTGCCGGCGAGCGCCGACGGCTCCGGCTCCTCGGCGTGGAGATCCGGTTTGCGAGCACCGGGGAGACCGGGGGGCAACGGAGCGACGTGAGGCTCGCCCTCCGCGAGCGCCAGATCGACGAAGATCGGCGGCTTCTCGGGCGAGGTGAGCGAGCTGATGTAATGCGCGCTGACCGCGATGATCACCGCGTGGAGCGCGACCGAGGCGATGAGCGCAGCGGAAGGCGCGACCTTGTGTTTCCGCGGTGCGCCCTCCGTTTCGCTCATCTCGGCGCTCTAACTTTGACCTGATCGCGAGCGGGCGTCGAGCATCGGCCCGAAGCGCCGCAGGGCGTTTTCCGTGGTGATCTGCTCGATGTGCTCGAAGGTCGTACCCCTGAGCTCGGCGATACGTCGAGCGGTGTGGACGATGTAGGCCGGCTCGTTGAGCTTCCCGCGCCGCGGAACCGGCGCGAGATACGGACTGTCCGTCTCGACGAGGATGCGGTCGTCGGGCGAAAACGACGCGACCTCGTGGATGCTCGTCGCGTTCTTGAACGTCACGATGCCGGAGAACGACACGTCGAACCCGAGGTCGAACGCGCGGCGCGCGAACTCGCGGTCCTCGCTGAAGCAGTGGATCACGCCGCCCACGTCGCGCGCGCCCTCCGTCTCGAGGACGTCGAGGGTGTCGGCCGGCGCGCTCCGGGTGTGGACGACGATCGGCTTCTTCACCTGCCGCGCGAGCGCGATGAAGCGCCGGAACGTCGCGGCCTGCACCTCTCGCGGCGAATGGTCGTAGTGGTAGTCGAGCCCGATCTCGCCGATGCCGACGACGGTCGTCTTTTCAGCGAGGGCGGCGAGCGCGTCGAAGAGCGGCTCGTCGAGCGTCGTCGCGTCGTGCGGGTGCACGCCGACCGTGCACGACACGTCGGGCCGTCGCTCGGACAGCGCGAGCATCTCGCGCGCCGCGTCGAGCGAGCCCACGCCGATCGCGACGAACGCACCCACGCCTGCCGAACGCGCTCGCTCGAGGGCGGCGTCGGGGCCGTCCTTCATGTTCGCGCCGTCGAGGTGGCAATGGGTGTCGATGAGCATGCTCAGCCCTCGCGTAGCTTCGCGAACAGGACGTCGAACTGGGCGCTGTTGTCGAGCGCGTAGCGCATCGCCGCAGCGGCGGCCTCGACGCGATCGGCGCCGCTCGCGCTCGTCGTCTGGCCGGGCGGGAAGCTCTCCACCGCGATGCTGC
This sequence comes from Polyangiaceae bacterium, assembly GCA_036272055.1. GTDB lineage: Bacteria > Myxococcota_A > Polyangia > Polyangiales > Polyangiaceae > DASZVB01. The sequence goes on from DATAZL010000062.1 coordinate 11,479, forward strand.
CGTAGTCCTTCATCTTGCAGAGAAACACGCCGCCGGTGTCCGACTCCACGGTGTCGTCCACCGCGACCCTGAGGAGCACGCTATCGCCTTCCAGCTCCGGCTCGCCGACTATCGCCGCTGTCTTCATGTTTCCGAACGTAGCATCGACCCGTCCTCGAGAACCACGGGTCCGACGGGCCGTGAGGCCGCTCAGCCGTCGCGGGAACGATTCGCGTACCGGCGAAGGAGCTCCCCCGTGAACACGACGACCGCGGCCACGACGATCTCGACCGGCTCGGCGCCCTGCGCGGCGAGGGCGATACCGATGACGGACAGCGGGACGGGCCACAGGTGGATGCGCCGGAGGCCGTGCTGCTCTCGCACCGAGAGGACGGCGAGCGACGCGAGCGTCACCGCGTACTGAGCGAGCACGGCGAGGCTCGACAGGACGAACAGCTCGGTGAGCTTGCCGAGGAACGACACGATGACGACGACGACGGCCGTCGTGATCCAGAGCGCGCGCTGGGGCACGAGGCGCGCGTCGAGCTCGCCGATCCACGGACCGAGGGCGTCGGTCTCCGAGAGCGCGGAGAGGTAGCGCGGGGTCGTGTTGAGCATGCCGAACGCGATGCCGAGCGCGGAGACGTTCGCGCCCGCGGCGACGAGGGCAAACGTCGCGGAGCCGCCGTAGATGCGCGCCGCGTCGGCCAGCGGCGCGTGACTCGACTCGAGCGCCGGAACGGCGTGCGCGACGAGCACGTGAAGCACGGCGTAGAGGAGCGTCGCGAACCCCAGCGACGCGACCGTCGCGAACGGCACCGAGAACGACGAGCGCCGTACACTGCCGGCGAGGAGCGGCACTATCTCGAACCCCTGGCTCGCGAAGACCACGACCAGCACTGCGCGCTCGACGGCGTGCGCCGTCACGGGGTGGGGCGTGAACGGCGCGGCCGGGGTCGCGCCGTACGCGAACACACCGACTGCGACGAGCACGACGAGCGGCACGAGCTTCAGCACCGTCACGCCGCTCCAGACGTAGCTGCTCAGCCGGAGCCCCGTGGCGGCAACGACGCCGAGCGCGAGCGTGCACGCGCCGGCGAGGACGCGGATCCCCAGATCGCCCTCGACGCCGAAGAGCGGGCCGGCGTGATGCGCGAGCCCGGAGACGACCGCCGCGACGCTGAGGAGCGACGAGACGTAGGTGACCCATCCGACGAAGAAAGCGAATCGCGTCCCGAACGCCGCTCGCGCCCAGACGTACGGGCCCCCGTCCACGTCGAAGCGGCCGCCGAGCGCGCCGAAGCCGAAGGCGATGGGAAACATCACAGCGGCCGTCGCGAGATAGATCCACACGCCGGCCGTGCCGGGCAGCTCGGCCGCCACCGACGACGGCGCGAAGAAGATCCCGACGCCGACGATGCCGTTGATGCCGAGAGCGAGGAGCGCGAGGGGACCGAGAGGGCGCGCCCGCGACTCGGTCTCCATGCAAGGACTCTAGCCGAGGGCGTCCGCGAAGCGCTCGCGAATGAGCGCGGCGGCGGCGTCGCCGGCAGAGCTCTCTTCGTAGCCGAAACGAGTCTGCAATCGCTCGAGGAGCGCGCGAACCTCGGTTCGTCGCGCCTCTTTGAGCCCGGTCCCCTCGCTCCGGAGGAGAACTACGAGGTCGCGCGCGAGCTTGGCGATCGCGACGCGTTTCTCGTTGAACACGGCGTCACGAAGCCGCTTCATCTGCGCGGCAAACACGTGGGCGTTGTCGATGGGCTCGTCGGGATGTTCGATGACCCAGCCCGCGATCTGATTCACGAGCGACCGGCGGGTGTCCTCGGGGCGATCGGGATAGCCGAGCCGCGTCTCGACCTCTTCCATGAGGCGCTCGTCGGGGTCCTCGACCGCGCCGGTCATCGGATTCCGGAGCTTCTCCCCCTTCGTCCAGTAGCCGACGTGCTGGATGTACCGGGAGAAGAGCTCACGGTAGCTGTCCTCGTTCACGAGGGCGCTCGCGACTCGGAACTCGTCCTGCATCAGGTCGAGGAGGCGCGTGCGCAGCGTTTTCCGGAACGCGACGTGGTCGTGGTACGCGCCCGGCTGCGAATCTTGCTGGAGCCAGATGTACTCGGCCTCCTTGGTGCACAGCTTGTCGAGCTGGTCGAGCACCGCGAACGGCGACAGGCACGTGTAGCGCGCGTCTTGCGCCGCATCGAGGAGCACGGTGCGCATCTCGCGCGGGCTCGCGCCGATGCTGCCCTCGTAGATCGGATAGGAGACGCTCTCGTCGTACAGGATGGCGACCGAGGCGCGGAGCCGCTTGGCGCTATCGTCGTCCAGCCGCTCGGGGACGCGACCGCTGTCGTACAGATCGAGCTTGTCGAACGCCGAGAGATCCCGCACGAGATCGACGAGGGGGCGCTCGTAACGCTCGGGGTTCGGCCGGCGGAGGCGCGACAGGACGGCGAACATCGCCGCGATCGTCGTCGCGTGGGGCGCGACGTGGACGCGGGCCTGGGGTGCGATCTGCGCGTCGTAGATCGCCTGCTCGTCGCTCCACTTGAGGAGGTACGGGGTGCGAATGAGCTCGAGCCGTCCACGGAAGCTCTCGAACTCCGGGTGCTCGCGGAACGCGGCGAGCTGCCCCTCGTTCGCGCTGCCGATCATGACGGTGTTCACCTGGACGGTCTGAGAGCGGAGCGGCACTTCCCCCGTCTCGATGGTGAGCTGCAGATACTTGAAGGCGTCGAGCGGGCGCTTCAGAAGGTCGGAGAACTCGAGGAGACCGCCGGCGGCCTCGACGAGCTCGCCGAAGGCCTCGAAGAGCGTCACCGACTGGAGCGACGGCGGGAGCGAGGCGAGGTTCTTGTCGGCGGTGAGCTGGCGCTCCCCGGCGTCGACCGAGAGCTGAGGGCCGACGGTGACCGCGCCGAGTCGGTAGCGCTTGGAGATGAAGTAGCGCTCGACCTGGACGTGACGGAGCACCTCGTCGAGGGAGCCGTCGTAGCTCGCGAGGAGCGCGTCGAACACCTGACGGTTCTTGTGCGAGAGCCGCCCGCGGAGCACCCAGTCACTCGGACGGAACTCGAGCTTCGCGTCGGCGTAGAGCGACTCGAGCAGGCCGTAGCGCTGCTTCTCGGGGATGAGGAACATCGGGTGATCGCGGACCTCGATGAAGAGCCGCGCATCGACCTCCTCGTCGGGGAGGTGCGCGTAGGTGCCGTCCTTCGACGAACGCCCCACCCTGCGCTCGGAGAAGCCGATCGACCCCTTCACCGTGCTCTTCGTCGGGAAGACCCAGTGGAAGCGATAGAGCGCGCCTTCGTCGAGCGTCGAGTAATGCTCGAGTGCGGCCATGATGCACGACGCGACGGTGCTCTTCGCCGAGCCGTTCGGGCCGTGGAGGAGCGGCATGCGGTTCGAGCGCCCCTCTTGCACGAAGTTCGACAGCGTCCGGTAGAGCTCCTCCTGGACGCGCTCTTGACCGACGAGCGCGGTCCGCCGCGCGACGGCCTTGTCGAGCCAGCCGAGGTCGAACAGCTTGAAGCGAGTGACCTCGCCCCAGGGGCGTTTCAGGATGCTGCGGCCGTAGTGATCGAACGTGTCGCGCAGATAGCGCGCTGCATCGCGACATTGCCGCGGGGGATCGCTACCCACCAGGTCGAGATACTCGGTGAAGGATAGTACTCGCCGCTCTTCGCCGAACTCACGCTGAACCTGACGGGCAATGCCATCGAGACGGGCCAGAGTTCCGCGGTCGGACATGGAGCAAGGCTACCACGCCCGGCGCGAACCCCGTGCGTTCGGGTCAATTCACGGCGACGCTGAGCGCGAGATCCCGCTTCTCGATGAGGCACTGGTCGGCGCTGCACAGCGAGAACGCGAACTTTCCGGCGACGGTCCGGTCACCCTTGCCGTCGGGCGTGAAGCTCACCGTCATCGTCGCGCGCTTTTCCTCGAGCTTCGTTGCCTCGGTGCTGAATGCAGGCGACGCGTAGGTCAGGCCCGTCGCCTCCGACGGCTTGAACTTGTACGGATACCTGTCGTTGACGTGGTAGCCGCCCCTGGCGTCGACCGCGATCACGACGGTGGCCGGCTGCCCGGCGACCACCGGCCCTCCCGGCTTCATCACGAGATCGAACACGGCGGTGTGGAGCTCCGACGCCGGCGCCGGTCGCGCGGACGACTCCTCTGCCGGCGCCTCTGCTGCTGGTGGCGGGGGCTCGGCGTGATGACACGCGACGGTGAGCGACGCGGCGGCGAGCGCACGGAGCACGCCGCCGCGAATCGCTACATGAGCCATGCGATGAGGACGCCCGCGAGGACCGCGACGACCACCACGACGGGCACGAGCCACCAGCCGAAGCGCGACCCGGGCACGCCGGCGGGCATCGACATGTCGGGCATCGTCCCCCGCGCCGACATCGGCGCCGTCGCGTACGAGCCACCCACGGGTGCCGGCATTGCCATCGCCGGCTCGGACAGCGTCGCCATCGGCGCGGCCGGCGCAGCTGCGGCGGCGAACGCGCCGTCCATCCCTGCGCCGAGGCTGTCGCCCTCGCCGAAGAACGAGTCGGCGACGCCGTCCTGCGGCTTCTTCTCCGGCTCGGGCGCGTGCATCAGGCTCTCCATCTTCGACGCGATGAAAGCCTCGAGCTGCTCCTCGGGCGTGGTCGACCATTTCAGGTGATCGCCCTCGAGGCCGTAGGCGTGACCGACCTGATCGGCGAGCGCACCGACCGACGGCGTGCGCAGGCTCGCCGTCTTCTTCATCGCGGCGAGGATCGCGCGATCGACGCTCGCGGGGATGGGGAATTTCTGGCCCTTGCCGACGACGCTCGGCGGCTGCGGCTCCTTCGTGAGGATCTCGAGCAAGATGGCGGGACCGCTGTTGCCCTTGAAGGGAACGCTGCCCGCGATGCACTCGTATGCGATGGCAGCGAGCGCCCACACGTCCGCGCGCTGATCGAGGGTGTCGAGCCCCTGCGCTTGCTCGGGCGCCATGTAGAACGGCGAACCGATCGTGGTGCCCATGACGGTGAGCTTCTTCGCGCCCGTCGTCTTGTCCTTCACGGAGCCGAAGTCGAGGATCTTTACGATGTCGCCGATCGTCGTCTGGCAGAGGAACAGGTTGTCGGGCTTCAGATCGCGGTGCACGAGCTTCTTCGCGTGGGCGGCGTCGAGGCCGATCGCGACCTGGCTCAGCATGCGAACGATGCGCGACGGCTTGACGACCTTCTGCCGCTTCAGCGTCGCGCGGAGCTCTTCCCCGTAGAGGAACTCCATGACGAGGGCGTACGAGCCGTCGCCCGTCGCCTGAAAATCCGTGACCTCGACGATGTGCTCGTGAGGGAGCTCCTTCGAGACCTCGAACTCCCGCTTGAACCGCTCGACGGCGACGCCGTCGCGCGACACCTCGGGGTGCAGGACCTTCACCGCGACGCTGCGCTGCTCGACCATGTCGAGCGCCTCGTAAACACGGCCCATGCCGCCGTCCGCCACGACTCGCCGGATCTGGTAGCGCTGACACAAGAGTGCCCCGATGCGCGGATCAGCGTCGTCCGACGCGATCGGCACCTGCGTCGCGCTGTAGAGCTCCTGGCCCTCTATCGGGCAGAATCCGGCTTCGTCGGGGTAGAGGCGTCCGCAGACGCGACATGCCTTCATCGACCGTCGCCTCTCACCGAGCTCCGCGGAAAGCTTTACCCTTCACGGGCTACTCGACTGACTCTCGGCGGAATCTGAGCCCGGAGGGCGGTAGTAAATGATGCGAGCGCAGCTCGGGCACTGATCGAACTCGTCCCCGCGCATCATCTTCTGGAACATCATGGGCGGGATGCGGATGTGACACTGGCTGCAGGTGCCGTCGCTGACGAACGCGATCGAGCTGCCCTTGCGCTTCCGGATCGTCTCGTAGCGGCGATAAAGGACGGGCGACACCTTCTCGACCAGACCGACGCGCACCTTGCGCTTGCCGGCCACGTCGCGCTCGAGCTCCCCGAGCTTCGTCGTCACGTCGCCCTCCGTCGAGCCGAGCTCGGCCGCGATGCCGTCTCGCTCCTTCGTCGTGTTGTCGCTCTCGAGCCGCGCTTGCTCCGCCAGGCCGGAGAGCTTCTCGACCTCGACCTCCCGGTCCTTGTAGAGCTTCCGGAGCTCCTCCACCTCGCGCTGAGCGGCGTTCACTTCGCGCTCGGTGCGGCACCGCGACAGCTTCTCGCGAGAGCGCTCCATCTGCGCGCTCATCTGGCGCGCCTCGGTGAGAAGCTCGTTCCTCGTCTTCTCCATCTCGCCGATGCTGGAGCGCGAGACGCCGAGCTTGTCCTCGAGCTGCTTCAGCTGGCCTCGGCGCTTATCGAGCGCCTCTTTCTCTTGAGCGAGGATGCCGTCGAGCCCCGAGAGCTCCGCGTCCAACTCCGCCAGCTTTTCTAGTGCCTCAACTTGCGATGCTATCTTCACGGGTGATTTGGGCTCCTTGCCACAAGCCAGGTCGAAGTTGCTCAAGCGACGGCCAGTGGGCCCACCTGGGTTCGAACCAGGAACAACCCGGTTATGAGCCGGGGGCTCTGACCGATTGAGCTATGGGCCCGCGTGGACCGGAAGGCTGTAACTTGCGATCTCCACGGGCGAAAACCTAGTCGAACGCCCTCCCGGGGGCAACGGTCGGGGTCCACCAGAATCGAGCTTCTCAGGGTAAGGCGCTTCGCGGCGCTCGCAACGGGTCGCGACAGCAGCGAAATCCGGTTTGCAACTCCCGGAAACTAGGCTGCTTGATCTGGCGGACGGTCTGGCAGGTGGGGGACCCGGTGTAGCGACCGCCGCGCAGGGCGCGCTCGTAGCCGGGGTCGTCGCTCTTCACCCATTCCTCGACGTTGCCGATCAGATCGCGCGCGCCGAAGGGTCCGACGCAGCCCTTTCTGTCACCCGACGGGACCCGCGCGTCGTGCGCCTCGACCACCGCGGCGACGTCCTTCGCTTCCCAGAGTGCGTCGGTGGCCAGCCGGGGAGCGGGCCGACCGACGTTACAGGCGTCGGAGAGTTCCTCGTCGCCGTACGAGAAGGCGAACCCCTTCGGCCCCTCGCAGGCGAACGACCACTCCATCTCGGTGCAGAGCCGCTTGCCTTCCTCGGTGCAGGCCGAACGCGCTTGCTCGAAGGTGACCACCGCCGCGGGGAGCATTCCCTCTTGGTTCGGATATTCGTACCGGTCGACGCAGAACCGGAGCGGCAAGCCGCGCCGGCAGGTTGCGGACTCGAACGAGCGACACGCATCGCTCCCCGGGTGGCGCGCGAGACACTTTCGGTGCGTCTCGGCGCAGGTGGTTCCCTCGACGAGCACCATTCCGTCCGGGCACGCGGATGCGGAAAGGGGGTCCTCCATCACATACGTATCGACTTGCGGAGGTGGCGCGCTGCTGGCCGGCACGGGCGGCGTGGCCGGCGGATGGACCCGGAGCCGCGGTGGCGGCGCGCGACGCGACGCCGTCGCCATGCGCCGCGGGTGCCGCCCGACGATGAAGGACGAGAGCGCGAGTGACACCGCGAGGATCACGCCGAACGTGAGCACCCTGCCGATCGTCATCGTTCGCTACCCGACTGGCTGGCCCATCACGCGAAAGCTCCGGCTTCTCCAAAGCGCTCACCGAGCGCGTGGCTCGGTCGCGGATTGCCGGTCGCCGGGTGCATGCTTACCCGGGTCTTCTACTAGTTCTTTCATCGACGCGCCTCGAGTTCGTGAAGTGCAGTCACCTGCAGTCAGCTGGAGGCCGGCCTCGTGTGGCTTCGAAAGGTCCGCCGACGGGAAGGTCCGAGGACGAATGCGGGACCGTGTTCGTCACGATGGTTGGTGCTCCGAGCAGGAAGACGCTAGCTTAGCCAGCCGTCCATGCAGCGGCTGGTCGTCAAAGGCGCAAGCCAGCACAACCTGAAGAACGTCAGCTGCGAGCTGCCGCGCAATCAGCTCGTTGTGATCACCGGACCTAGCGGTTCCGGGAAATCCTCGCTCGCCTTCGATACCATCTACGCCGAGGGGCAGCGGCGCTACGTCGAGTCGCTCTCCGCCTACGCGCGGCAGTTCCTCGATCAGCTTCCGAAGCCGCGCGTCGAGAGCATCGAGGGCCTGTCGCCCGCGATCGCGATCGAGCAGCGCGCGCTCGGCAAGAGCCCCCGCTCGACGGTCGGCACCGTCACCGAGATCGCCGACTATCTGCGGCTCCTGTACGCGCGCGCCGGCACGCCCCATTGCCCGAAATCGGGCAAGGTGTTGCGCGCGTACACGGTGCAGGAGATCGTCGACACGATCCTCGACCGTGGTCCCGAGTCGCGGCTCTCGCTTCTCGCACCCGTCACGCGCGGACGAAAAGGCGAGCTCCGGAGCGAGCTCGAGCGCCTGCGTCGCGAGGGCTTCGTTCGCGTACGCATCGACGGCCGCATGGTCGATCTCGGCGAGGAGGTCGAGCTCGAGCGAGCCAAGTCGCACGACCTCGACGTGGTCGTCGATCGCATCGTCGTGCGCGACGGCGTGAAGGGCCGCGTCACCGACTCGGTCGAGCTCGCGCTGAAGCTCGGTGACGGAACGATCCTCGTCGACTGGCAGGACGGCAGCGAGCCCATGGTCATGAGCGAACGGCTCGTGAGCTGGGAGTACGGCATCACCCTTCCGCCGCTCGAGCCGCGGCTCTTCTCGTTCAACAGCCCGCACGGCGCGTGCCCGACGTGCGACGGCCTCGGCACGCGCTCGCGCATCGATCCGGATCGCATCGTGCCCGATCCACGGCGCACGCTTCGTGAGGGTGCCGTCGCGGCGTTCGGTCGCCGCGGCTCCGTCGCGACCGCCACCGAGGTGGATCGCGTGGTGAAGAGCCTCGGGTTGAACCCCGACGTGCCATTCCAGGAAATCCCGGAGGAGCTCCGTCAGGCGCTCCTCTACGGCACCGCCGCCGGCGAGAAGAAAAAGAAGAAGGCCGGCGCGAGCTACGAAGGCGTCATCCCGCGCCTCGAGCGGATGCTCGAGACCGGTGAGGCCGACGCGAACGACGACGACGACGAGGTCGCCGACGGCGCGATCGGCCCCGAAGATCTGGGCCGCTTCGTCGTCACCCAGACCTGCGAGACCTGCGGCGGTAGCCGTCTGCGCAGCGAGGCGCTGGCGGTGAAGGTCGCCGGCACGGACATCGCCGAGCTGTCTCGCCTCCCGCTCCAGAAGCTCCGCAAGTTCCTCGACGAGCTGATGTCGACCGACGCGATCGCGCCGCGCAATCGCACCATCGCCGAGCCGCTCGTGAAGGCGGTGACGGAGCGGCTCGGGTTCCTCATCGACGTCGGGCTCGACTATCTGTCGCTCGACCGCGCCGCACAGACGCTCTCCGGCGGAGAGGGGCAGCGCATCCGGCTCGCGACGCAGATCGGCGCCGCGCTGGTCGGCGTTCTCTACGTGCTCGACGAGCCGAGCGTCGGCCTTCACGCCCGCGACAACGAGCGGCTCCTCGTCGCCTTGCGACGCCTCGTCGACAAGGGCAACAGCGTGCTCGTCGTCGAGCACGACCGCGACGCGATCCTCGAGGCGGACTACGTCGTCGACATGGGCCCCGGCGCGGGCGCGCTCGGCGGCACCATCGTCGCCGAGGGCTCGCCCGAGGACATCATCCGCTCGCCGACGTCGGTGACCGGGCCGTATCTCTCGGGGCAGAAGCAGCTCCCGGTACCGTCGGTGCGCAAGAAGCCCGGCAAAGAGAAGCTCCGGATCGTGCGCGCCCGCGCGCACAACCTGAAGGACGTCACCGTCGACATCCCGCTCGGCGTCATCACGGCGGTGACCGGCGTCAGCGGGTCCGGCAAGTCGAGCCTCATCGTCGACACCCTGCTCAGCGCGACCCGCGCCGAGCTCTACGGAGCGACGGGCTGGGTCGGTCCCTGCGACGGCATCGAGGGCCTCAATCACATCGACAAGGTGATCAGCATCGATCAGGCGCCCATCGGGCGGACGCCGCGGTCGAATCCCGCAACGTACACCGGCATCTTCACGTATCTGCGCGATCTCTACGCCGGTCTCCCCGAGGCGCGCGCACGTGGCTACAAGCCTGGTCGCTTCTCGTTCAACGTGAAGGGCGGCCGCTGCGAGGCGTGCCAGGGCGACGGCGTGCTCCGCGTCGAGATGCACTTTCTCCCCGACGTCTACGTCCAGTGCGAGACCTGCGGCGGCCGCCGTTACAACCGCGAGACCCTCGAGATCCGCTACCGCGGCCTATCGATCGCCGACGCCCTCGATCAGACCGTCGAGCAAGCGTCCGCGGCGTTCGAGTCCATCCCGCGCATCGCGCAGCGACTGAACGCGCTCCGCCAGGTGGGCCTCGGCTACGTCCAGCTCGGCCAGCCCGCCACCACCCTCTCGGGCGGCGAAGCGCAGCGCGTGAAGCTCGCGACAGAGCTCGCCCGCAAGGCCACCGGCCGCACCCTCTACGTCCTCGACGAACCGACCACCGGACTTCACTTCTCCGACATCGAGATGCTGACCGCCGCCCTCTTCGGCCTCCGCGACGCCGGCAACTCGATCCTGATCATCGAGCACAACCTCGAGCTCGTAGCGTGCGCCGACTGGGTCATCGACATGGGCCCCGAAGGCGGCGAGCGCGGCGGCGAAGTAGTGGTAGCGGGCCCCCCCGAAACCGTCGCCGGCAACACCAGAAGCCACACCGGCAAACACCTGGCCGCCGTCCTCGAACGCCACCGCCCCCTAGCCCGAGCCCCCACCCCCGCCCCCAAAAAAGCCGCCCGAGCAAAGCGCTAGCGCTTCCCTTCGCGCCGCCGGTACTTCCCGCCGCCAGGGAGCCCCCTCCTCTCCCCCTCTCTCGGCGACGAAGTCCGCGCCCTCTGCTTCTCCCGGCGACGAAGTCCGCGCCCTCTGCTTCTCCCGGTGCGACGAAGTTCGCGCGCCTCATCTTTCCGGCGCGACGACGTCGCCGCTCATTCCCTCAATCTATGCGCGCCCTGCGAGGCGTTCGCGCGACGTCGCGCCCACGCGCGCGTCCCTCCCCCACAGGTAGCCAGGAGCGCGGCGAGAGTCGCGCGACCCACAGAAGCTAGTCAATGAACGTTCGTCACACGTGCGGCCAAGGCCCGAAGTGATTTTTCGCCCTCACCCAAGTGGGGGCGAAAAATCACGAAGGTGCCACCCTCGACGAACGGACCTAGGGCGAAAAAAATCACGAAGGGGCCCCCCGACTAACCGAAATCTCGTTCTACGCGCTCCTGATCCTCTTTGCAGCGGATGCAGAGCGTCGTCTCGGGGCGCGCTTCCAGGCGCTTCACGGAGATCAGTTCGCCGCACTCTTCGCACGTGCCGAACGATCCGTCCTCGATGCGCTCGAGCGCTTTCGAGATCTTGTCGAGGAAGGTCTTCTCGCGACCGCGCAACCGGAACGTGAACGCCTGCAGATATTCGCTCGATGCGAGATCCATCTCGTCGGGCAGATCATCCGCGTCGAGCGCCATGTCCTGCTCGAGCGTCTGCTGCGCCTTCTTCACGATCTCTTCGCGCTTGGTCTCGAGCAGCTTCTTGAACTTCTTCAGGTGGGTTTTGTTCATACTCAAGCGGGCACCCCTTTGAGGGTCTCCCCGAAGGGAGCCCGGCAACATAAGAACCGGCCGGGCGCGAGTCAATCCGAGTTACAGCGGCAAAAGGCCACGGCAAACAGAACGCCGCTGGCGGCTACGGCACCAGAGCAGGCGTGTGGGAGGGTCGATTCTCGCGGCTGTTTTGCTGCTTTCGGGCTCGGGCAGGCCCACCGCCTCCGTCCGACCCGCCTTCCCGGTTCGGCGCGCAGCGTCACCGGTTCGCCATCGCGATGGGCGGCAGCTCGTCCCGGTCGTCGCGCCGTCGTGGAGGTCTCGGACGCCCCGCGGTCGTCGCCGCGGACGCGGTCAGATCCCGTCCCGGTATGCGCGCACCGCGTTCACGACCGCGTCGGCCATCTTCTGGCGGTACTCGGGCGAGTCGAGCCGGCGCTCCTCGGAGAGGTTCGAGATGAATGACGTCTCGAAGAGCACCGCGGGCATGCGCGCGCCGGCGAGCACGTAGAAGCCGGCGCTCTTCACGCCCTGATCGACGACGTCGGTGTACCTCGGCGACAGCGACGCGACTGCCGCGCGCTGCAGGAGCTCGGCGAAGTGATTCGAGCGCGCGAGGCTCGCCGCGTCGAGCACGTGGCTCATCGCGTTCGCGAGCTCCGCGCTCGCCTCCGCGGACGCCGCGTTCTCGCGCGCCGCGACCCGCATCGCGAGATCGTCGCGCGAGGCGTCGAGGACGAACGTCATGACGCCGCGGCTGCCCGACGTCTCGCTCGCGTTGCAGTGGATCGAGACGAACAGGTCGGCAGAGAACGCGTTCGCGTGCGCGACGCGCTCGTCGAGCGGTACGTACACGTCGGAATCGCGCGTGAGCAGCGTGGCGATGCCGAGCTCGCGCGCGACGAGAGGCGCCGCCCGGTGCGCGATGTCGAGCACGACGTCCTTCTCCCGGAGGCCGCTCGCGCCCATGGCGCCCGGGTCGTGACCGCCGTGGCCGGGGTCGAGCACGACGCGGCGGACGTGACGTGGTCCAGACTTCTCGGCGAGACTGGGCGCGACGTCGCTCGACACGTCGACGATCAGCCGGAAGGGCTCGGGCAGGTAGAAGACGCGCGACACGGCCTTCGACTTCATGTCGAGCACCACGCGGGAGAGCGAGCCCTTCTCGCCGAGCCGGACGCGCTCGATGAGTCCCTCGCCGTCGTAGGCGTGCTTCGCCTTGAGCACGGTGTTCTTGATGTCGATGAAGATGCGCGGAGCGTGCTGGGCATCCGCCGCGAGATCGCCCACCTCGAACAGCGTCGGTCGGGTGACGAAGACCACGACGCGCGACGCTTCTTTTCCACCATAGAGCTCCACCCGCGTGATCTGGGCGGGCTCGGCCGTCTTCTCGAGAGACACCGGCGGCTCGACGATTGCCGGCTTCGACGACAACGCGGCGTTCGCCTCGGGGGCGGGCGCGTCGCGATCGAGCTTCTCGAGCACGTCGGACGACGGCGCGAACGCGGCGAGTGTCCCGAGCAGCGCGCCGGCGCGCCGCCCGCAAGCGTCGGTGCGGTGATGGGCCCGCGTGCGGTAGAGAGCGGCATACTCGGTGGTCGGATCCGCGCTCATCTCGCCCTCGAGGAGCGCGAGCTCCACCGACGCGTCGCAGCCTGCGGGCGAACTGGTGCGCGCCGCCGTACGGAAGAGCTCGGCGGACTCGAGCCCGTCGGCGCTCCGTCCTTCGACGCGCCAGATGCGGCGCCGGAGCTCCGCAGCCTGGACGGCGAGCTTCGCGCCCTCTGCGCCGCCGAGCTTTGCTGACGACACGGCCAGCTCGTCGGCGCGAGCGACGACCTCCGCGCGACCGGGCAACGCACTCACGCGCTCCGGCCGCCCGACGGAAATGCTGGCCGCGAGCGGCAAGCCTCCCGGCGGCGGCGTGGGCCCCGAACACGCGGCGACCAGCGCCGCGAGCGCAGAAGACATGATGCTCGAGGCTCGGAGCAATCCCACGAGCTCAAGGTTTAATGCGAACCGCGCTGCGTGGGCGAGCTTGCCGCGAGTGCAGCAGAAACGACGGCAAAACCCGGCTGGCGTGTTTGCACGGCGCTCCGGGCGAGTGCTAGCCTGACCTCTTTGGAGCCCCTGCCTCTGTGAGAGGCCGAAGCAATGCCTGGAAACGACGAGGCCGCCAACTCGAAGCCCCCGCTGTCACTCGATGACGCGGAGCGTCTCGCGAGCCAGTTCACGCCACTCTGGGAGGACGTCCCGGAAGCCGCCCCGGCCGCGCCCGCGGAACCTGTCGCCGCCGCGCCCGCTGCGCCCGCTGAACCTGCCGCCGTAGCGCCCGCGTCGGAGCCGACACCCGCGATGGTCGCGATCGCGGCGCCCATGGGAAGCTCGCCCGACATCGACCCGAACTCGACGGAGCTCCCGGTCCGGCGCAGCGACTACGCGCCGCCCCGTCCACTCGCCATGTCGAATCGGACGATGATGGGACTCGCGCCTCCGCCGGCGGTCGAGGTCTCGTTGCCGCCGCCCCCGCCCTCGGCCACGACGACGCCGCTCGGCCTCGCCGGGCCACCGGCGTCGAAGCCGGCCCTGCACGTCGTCGCGGAGACGAGCGCACTCGGTATGGAAGCGGCGCCGAAGGACGACGATCGTGATCGCTTCCGGAATGCGACGCGTGTCGCGCTCGCCGCGCGCACGATGGATCCCGATTTCGACATCCCAGTTCCGCGGAAGCGCAAGACCGGGCTGGTGACGGGCATCGTCGCCGTCGCGGCGGTGCTGGTCGTGGCGGTCGTCGTGCGCACCGTCTTTTTCAAGTCGGACGACGCCACGACGCACCTGGAGTCGTCGCAGAGCCGCGAACCCGCGCGCGCGACCGGCACCGTCGACACCGAGCGAACGGCGCTCGCGCCAGCTCCGAGCGCCAAGGGTGCAGAAGAGGGGCGAAACGGCGTATCGCCGACCGCCGCGGCAGCGGCCACCGACGAGCCGGCGGCTGCGGCAGCCACAGGGGAAAACGCCGCTCCTGCGGCAGCTCCGACCGCTGGCGTGCGCCTCGCTGCTCTACCCGAGCAAACACCGAGTAAACCCGTAGAAGCGAGCAAGACTCGTACGCCGCAACGCGTAGCGGAAGAAGCGAAGCGGCCTGCGCGGCCCGCGCATGTCGCCACGCCTCCGCATCATGTGCATACCGAAGCGAGTCACTCGTCGGTCTCTCCCCAGGTTCAGGGCGGTGGGGCTATAGTGCGGCAGACTCCGTTCTAGTCAGGGTAGCGTCCCGCTCGAGTGGCGCGCTTCCTTCAGTCCACACGAGGCTTTGCATGATGTCCCGCCACGCCGCCCGGCTCCTTTGCGCCCTCGGCGTTGCCCTCTCGCTCGCGAATCCCCGACCTGCACGCGCCGAAGACGACGCCACCATCGAGATGGCCCGCCAGCGGTTCCGCGAAGGCGTCCAGTTCTACGATCAGCACCAGTTCGAGAAGGCGCGCCTCGCGTTCCTCCAGGCGTACGCGCTGAAGCCGCATCCTTCGGTGCTCCTGAACCTCGCGCAGAGCGAGCTCAGGTCGGGGCATCCCGACGACGCGGCGACCCACTTCTCGCAATATCTCCGGATCAATACCTCGGCGACCGACGCCGAGCGCCAGGAGACGAACGCCGGCTTCACGATCGCGAAGTCGCGCGTGGGCGAGGTGTCGCTCACCGTGGATCCCGCAGGCGCACAGGTCGTGGTCGACGGCGCCGACAAGGGCGTCGCGCCGCTCACCGACCCACTCTATCTGATGCCGGGCACCCACACGATCGAGGCGCGCTCCGGAGATCGAAAGTCGGCAAAGTCGATCGCCCTCTCGGCGGCGCAGGCCGTCACGGTGGCGATCACGGTGCGCGGCAACATGGCCGCGGCCGGCGCGCCGGCGGGCGCCGAGGCGCCGAACGACATGCCCGAGGCGAACGACACGACGGCGCCCGCGACGGAGGAGCCGGCTCCCCCGAAGACCGAGCCGGTTCCGGAGACGTCGCCGCCCGGGCATGACACCGGCGGCTCGCAGAGTATCGGGGCCTGGTTCGCCGAGACCCCGAGCGCGTGGATTCTCAGCGGCGTCGGTGTCGTCGGCGTCGGTGTCGGCATCACGACCGCGCTGATCGCGAGCAACGACTACTCGAACGCGAACAATCTCGAGTCGACGATCCTGTCGTACTGGACGGACACGTCGAGCGGGCCCTCGGATCAGAGCAGGTTCAAGAAGGGCGCCACGCCGTGCAGCCTGAACGCCAACGCATCGAGCGTGCTCCAGGGGCGCGCCGACGAGTACGCCACCGCCTGTGCACGATATAGCTCGCGGGTGAGCTCGGGCGACACGATGCGCACCGTCGCCATCGCCAGCACCGTCGTGGGTGCGGCCGCTCTTGTCGGCACCGTCGTCTACTACTTCGCCGATCGGCGGTCCGAGCCGGCGAAGACGGCCGGCGGAAGCGATCCTCGTGCACGCGTGATCCCGTATGCCGCAGCGGGCCAGGCCGGCGTCGGCGTGTTCGGCACTTTCTGACCAGCGAACTGGACGCTCTGGCGCTCGATGCCCGGGCGCCGGGCGCGGAACACTCGCGCGCGCCGCCCGGTCGTCATTCTTTCTCCAGCCAGGAGCGGAAGGTGCTCCGCGCGACGCCCGCGGTGCGCGCAGCGGCACTGACGTTACCGCTGTGCTCACGCAGGAGGAGCGACGCTTCGGCTTCGGACAGCGCGCGCGGCCGGGTCCTCGAAGGGCCGAAGAGGCTCGCCTCGACGTGGCTCGCCTCGATGTGCTCGTCGTCACTCGTGACCGCGGCGCGATAGAGGACGCTCGCGAGCTCGCGCACGTTGCCCGGCCACGAGTGCGCGACGAGCCGCGCGAGCGCGGCGCTCCCGAGCTGCTTCGGCCCCACCTCGTCGCGGATGCGCGCGAGGAGGCCGGTCGACAGCGCTGGGATGTCGCTCTTTCGATTCCGGAGAGGCGGCAGGCGAATGACGAACGTCGAGACGCGGTGGAACAGATCCTCGCGGAACGACCCCTCGGCCACCCGCTCCTCGAGCTCGGCCCAGCTCGCCGAGACGACCCGCACGTCCACGTCGGTGAGCTGCGGGCTCCCGATGGCGCGCACCTGACGCTCCTCGACGACGCGCAGGAGCTTCACCTGGATGCTCGGCGCGAGCTCGGCGATCTCGTCGAGGAAGAGCGTGCCGCGGTTCGCCTGCTCGAACGCGCCGGAGCGGGCCATCACCGCTCCGGTGAACGCACCGCGCGCGTGCCCGAAGAGCTCTGCGTCCGCGAGTGACTCGGGGATCGCGCCGACGTTCAGCGGCACGTACTGCCCGGTGCGCCGGCTGAGCTGATGGATGGCGCGCGCGACGACGTCCTTGCCCGAGCCGGACTCTCCCTGGAGAAGCACCGCTGCGCGGAGCCCCGCGCTCCTTCGAACCTCGGCCGACAGACGCCGCATGGGCAGCGAGCTACCGACCAGGCCGGGAATGGGGTCGTCGTTCGGGACGCTCGCGGTGCGCTCACCGACTTCACGCACCGTGACCGTCGTCCGGCCGATCACGAAGCTCGCGAGGCGGCTCGCGAGACGGGCCACGGGCACTCGCGCCGAGCCGACGTAGACGCCGTTCCGCGACGCGAGGTCCTCGACGAGGATGCCGGAGGCCGTCGCAGAGAGGCGCGCGTGCACGGCGCTCACCGTTCGGTCTTCGACCACGGCGTCGACGCGACTCCCGCTGCCGAGGGTCAGCGCCGCGCCCGGCTCGAGAGAGAGGACGGCCCCGTGGGTGGGCGACCCGATCTCGACGACCCACGGACCGCGCTGGGCCTCCCGGGCGAGCTCCAGAGTGGGCCCATCCGAGGCAGGTGGCGGCCGAGAAGCGGGATCTTCCTCCATGTGCGTCCGAGGGACCCCTCGGTCGGTTCCACCGGCCAGTTGCGGGGCTTTCGGCAGGGACGACGTGTGGTAACAAGGCGCGCCATGCGTCTTTCGAGTCCAGCCCGCGCCCTCGCGTCGCTCGCCGCGCTTTCGTTCACGGTGACCGCGGCGGCGAAGGGACCTCACCCGCGGCCCGCCTCCTCGTCGAGCGCGGCTGCACCAGCGGACGCGCCACCCGCGGACGGGAAAGGGCCGGCAGATGCGGAAGCACCGGCCGGGGCCCCCTCCGCGTCCGCGGCACCGGACTCACCCCCGCCCGCGCCGTCCGGCTCCGCCGAGCCGACCGCTCCAGCGACTCCCGCGACGCCGGGGACGGCGCCCGCGCCGTCGGGTTCCGACGAGCCCACCTCGCCGGAGGCACAGCCGACCAAGCCGGCCGAGCCGCCTTCCGGCGGCCCGCCCCCTCGCCTCAAGGAACCGGTGAAGGCCGAGCCGGAGCCGGAAGAGGCTCCCGTCCCGCCGGCACGTGACACCCTGGGTGGTCACTTCAACGTCGGGCTCGACGCGGCGATGGTGCTGCCGTTCGGCAATCTCCAGAACGGCGTTCCCCAGAGCCGCACCATGGGGCCCGGGTTCTCCGTCGGCGGGGACGTCGCCTACGGTATCAGCCGCACGGTGATGCTCGGCGCCTACGTGGACGTCGGCTTGCCATCGGCACGCGGCGCCGCGTCACACGACAGCGTCGCGACGATCGCAGCCGGTCCCTTCGTTCGCTACCACCTCGCTCAGGGGTTGTCGTTCGACCCGTGGGTGAGCGGCGGCGTCGGCTTCCGGCACACGTCGGACGGCCCCGTCTCGTACACCGGCGTGGACTGGTTCCGGCTCGCACTCGGTGGCGACTGGTACCCCGCGTCGAACTTCGGCTTCGGCCCCATCGTCGAGCTGTCGCTCGGGACGTTCTTCGCCGAGAGCCCCGGGAACATCGGAGCAAAAGCCCTCGACGCCCACTTCGTCGTCGGCGGCCGCATCGTCTTCGACGGGCCTGGCAGATGAGTGGTGGACTGGCGTTTCGTTCCCCCCCACTTTGGGTGAGGGGGGAACG